>JAJHOH010000001.1:2400000-3600000 GCA_021651055.1 Candidatus Manganitrophus morganii | reverse complement strand
ACGGATATAAACGTCGACCACATTGGTCAGCGTATCGTAATGATATCCCCAGACCTTTTCAAGGATCGATGTCCGGCTCATGACCTTATTGGGGTGAGCCATGAGATATTCCAGGAGGGCAAACTCCTTCGCGGTGAGGGTGATGAGGTCTCCGGCCCGGCGGACTTCATGGGTCTCCCGGCTGAGGATCAAGTCGGCCACCTTCAAGTCTTGGCTCTCCTCGCGATAAGGACCGCGGCGCAGGAGCGCTTTCATCCGGGCGAGGAGTTCCTCGAAGGCGAACGGTTTCGTCAAATAATCATCCGCCCCGATCCGAAGCCCTTCGATCTTCTCTTCGAGGGTATCTTTCGCCGTCAGCATGAGGATGGGGGTTTCGATCCGCTCCTCCCTCAGCCTCAGGCAGACTTCAGAGCCGCTCTTCAACGGAAGGACCAGATCGAGGATAATCAACCGGTAGCGAATCGCCCGCGCCATGTCGATCGCTTCCTGGCCGTCATGGGCCACGTCGACACTGTAATGCTCCGCCTCCAATCCCCTTTTCACAAAACTGACGATCCGCTCATCGTCTTCCACGAGGAGAATTTCCATTCTAGACCTTCACCTTCTCGGAGAGGGGAAGATGCACCGTCACCCTTGTGCCGGCCCCCATTTCGCTGTCGATCGTGATTTTCCCTTCATGGGCCTCGGCGATCCACTTTGCGATCGGCAATCCGAGTCCCGTCCCGTTTGCCATCGATTTGGTTTTTTCAACCCGATAGAACCGTTCAAAAACGTGGGGGATCGCCTCTTTTGGAATACCGACGCCGTGATCGGCGATGGTGATTTTTCCACGGCCCTCCTCCCTCTCCAGGGAGAGCCCCACATCTCCCCCCATCTTCGAGTAGTTGATTGCGTTATCAATGACGATCAAAAAAAGCTGTTTGAGGCGCTGCGGATCCCCCTGCAAGAAAAGTTCGTCCTCCGCGGACTCTTTCAGTTTGAGCGTAATCCCCTTCCGCATCGCCAGGATCTCTCCTTCGCGGGATGCCTCCCGAATAATCTCCTGCAGAGAAACTTCCCGCTTCTCCATATGCAACACCCCCGATTCGGAACGGGCCAAAAACAAGAGATCGCTGACCAGCTTATTGAGCTGATCGGCCAGGAGAATAACGTAGTGGAGGACCCGCTTGTACTCCGCCACCGGTTTTTCCTTTCCTCGAAGCGTCACCTCCGCCTCTCCCCGGATCACCGCCAAGGGGGTTCGAAGCTCGTGGCTGATATCCGCAAAAAATTGACCTTTCAGGTAGCTGAGCTCCCTTAGTTTCTGATTGGAGACTTCCAACGCTTTCCGCGATTCTTCCATTTTATAACGGGATTCAAATTCTTGGTAGCGCAATCTGGAAATAAAATAAGCACTGGTCAGTCCAATAAACATAGTGGAGATGAGAAAGGCATTGTTATTGATGAATAACTCTGTCCGTTCGATCTGATCGTAAAGTAGAATCGGCACGATATAAAGGGTATACATCATCAAACAGATCGCTGCCGTAATGCGCACATCCCAGGCAAAAAGCATCGAAATCGCGAGCATCACCAAATTGAGACCGGCATAGTAGGGGGACTCGTATCCGCCCAAGTAACGGGTCATCAGCGCAATGGTGCCGCCGATGAGAATGGCGGTCAGGGCGCCTACCCAAGTAATATGGCTCTTTCCGAAAGAGGTAAAGGTGAAAAGAAAAAGAAGAAGGGTCATTGCGGAGGAGACGAGGCGAATCAGGAGAAATGTTTTGAAGTGGTGAGGAACGGCGTAATAATCGAGCAAGCTGAAGAGAGGAACCAGGGTAAATCCCAAAATACAGCCGATTCGGAGCCGGAACGTGTTGATCTCGCGTGCATAATCTTGAAAAGCGGAAAGAAGCTCCGTGTCGTTACTGTTTTCCATAGAAAACCGTTGCGACCTTAGGAGGGTAGCTCAGGCTTTCCTTCGGCCTCTTCCCCTTTCGAACGGTCAAATAAAGCTGTGTCCCCTCTTCGTCGGTCTCGACAAAAGCCTGGGCGGGAGAAATCCCTTCCACCATTTGAACAAGCTCCTGAGGGGTTCGATAAAGGACATACCATTCCGCGCCATATTCCATAAAATACCGGGCATCATTCGAGACGTCCAGATTTCCGATAATAAGCTCACCCTCCTCGGAGAGAAGCCGGTACAAGCGTTGAATCAAATGCTTTGCGATATGAAAGGGGAGATAGTCGAAGAGGCCCGTGACATAAATCAAATCCTGCCCGGCGAAGAGATCAAAGGTGTGGGGATGGTGGACCAACTGATGAATCGATTTGTTGACATAATTGATCTGGATGCGGCTCCGCGTCACCCCCTTTAACACGTCGATCTTCGCGCGGGAATATTGCAGCGCCTCCCACTCGGTGTCGATCATGGTCAGGTGGCACCGATCACTCTTGGGGTTGCTCCGAATCAGTTCCTGGATCTCTTTGGCCGGTCCGGAACCGATGCTCATGATCGAGACGGTTTCCCGATTCCCCGAGGCCCGGCCGAGGACCCGGTTTATCTTCCCCAGCATATAGGGAACCCGGCCCATCACCGATCTGGCCGGGGAGAGTTGGGAACAATATCGATTGATGAGACGGGCGAAGAAGGTTTCTCCTTGGTCGTGGTCTTCATACAACATCCGCATCATTTCATAATCCCCGGGATATCCCAACGGCTTCGAATAAGCCCGCTTCACGAAAGGAGAGAGGAGAAGAAAGGGATGAAGATGTTTCTGAAAATAATCGCGATGGATACGATGCTCCTGAGGGGTAAAATGCCTCACCATCTTATCCATTCTCAAGATAAAACGATCCAGGGCCTCTGTTAAAAGTCCCTCTGCGTGGTGTAGGCTCTCCGCCTCAAGCAGCATCCGGTGTTCTTCATCGCTCTCGGAGCGAATCCCGGATTCTTCCGCATCGAGCTTCTGCTTCAATTGGCCGAGAGCGTGATGGAGTTCGGAGACCAGAATCTCAAAGAGAGGAGAGACTTTCCGGAGAACGTTCCCGCTCTCTACGGAACGTCGACCCACCTTCCTTTTATTTTGGCCGGGCAGCGATGATCCGGTGAATGCCTCTTTTTCCATCATACTCCCTAACCCTCTATGAACGCTTATCCAGGGATGATGCGGCCGCGATGAAGGGTTGAATCGATCGATCCGACGCTTTCGAAGAACCCCGCGCCGGAGGATTTGGGAAGAATGCACCGCTCGATCGGAATTTACATCTCCTTCTCGTCTTCCATCCTTCTGCCGCCATCAATGCCCCTTTGTTCTATGCTTCTAGGGAGTACTTTATCGCACTTCTCGATCTTCCGGAGATCGCACTGACCCCACTGCCAATGTTCTTACCCTTCTCCAGCACTTTGGAGAAAAATTTCTGTGAAACCGAAATGGCGTTCTATAGCCCTTCACTAGATTATTTCTCATCAAACAGAATAATCGATTAAAACATGGATAAACTCCGTCAGAATAACCGATTTTTTTGGGAAAGACAATCGTTTTTGATCTCTCGATTAGGACGGACGTTAGAGGGAGGTGATCAATAGGAGAAACGAAATGCTTAAGAGAAATTGAAACGGCGAATGGAAAAACCGACTTCTGATAAACAAACCGGAAGAAACGATAGCGAGGATACAAGGATTGGGCCATCACTGCGGTTTCTACTCGCCGCCGACAAAACCCCTCCTGTTTGATCCGTAGCCCGCAAAAAATCTTTGTCAAGAATGATGTATCTTATGGAGTCTTTCGTTATCGCGGGGGACGAGCCGCTCATCTGTTTGTTTAAAGCCATTTCGTTCCACTCGATTTCCGCCGGGAAAAGGGCCCCTAAATTGACCTTTTCCTGATCTTGCGGTATGATACAGATCACTTTTATGAGGTTACCTTTTTTCTAAAAAAAATCGAAAGCCCACCCTTCACGAGTAAATGATGGCGCGACTGACCTACAAAAATGCCGGTGTTGATATTGACGCCGGCGATCTTTTCGTCCAAAAAATCACCTCCATGGTCCGATCAACACATCGACCCGAAGTTCTCACCGACTTGGGAGGCTTTTCCGGCCTATTCGCCCTCGGAGCGAAAAAGTTTAAGGAGCCGGTCCTGGTCTCCGGCACGGATGGGGTTGGGACAAAGCTGAAGATCGCCTTTATGACCGACCGCCACGATACGGTCGGAATTGACCTCGTCGCGATGTGCGTCAACGACGTCATCGTGACCGGCGCCGAACCGCTCTTTTTCTTGGACTACTTCGCCACGGGAAAGCTTTTTCCGGAGAAGGCGGTGGAGGTGATGAAAGGGATTGTGGACGGATGCCGGCAGGCCGGTTGTGCCCTGATCGGCGGCGAGACGGCGGAGATGCCCTCCTTTTACCCCGCGGGAGAATACGATCTGGCCGGCTTCGCCGTGGGGGCGGTGGACAAAAAGAAGATCATCGACGGAAAGAAAATCAGGCCGGGAGATCTCTTGATCGGCCTGGCCTCTTCGGGCCTGCACAGCAACGGCTTCTCCCTGGTCCGGAAAATTGTTTTCGAGAAGATGGGGCTTACGGTAAAGGACCACTTTCCCGGAGAGTCGAAATCGGTCGGAGAAATTCTGTTGACCCCGACCGTCATCTACGCAAAAACCCTCTCGAAACTTCAGGAGAAAGTCCAAATCAAAGGAGCGGCCCACATTACCGGCGGAGGGATCACTGAAAATCTTCCGCGTGTTCTTCCGCCCGGTTGTGCGGCCCAGGTGCGGCGCGACCGGTGGGAGGTCCCTTTCATATTCAGGACCCTTCAAGAAATGGGAGAGGTCGACACCGAAGAGATGTACACCGACTTTAACATGGGGATCGGAATGATCTTGGTGATCTCGCCAAAGGCGCTCTCCCAAACGCGCTCCCTTCTAAAACGGCTCCGACAGGAAGCGTACGTGATCGGCGAGATCGTCAAGGGAGATGGAACGGTGGTTTATGTGTAGCGAAGAGGAACCTGTCCTGAACCCTGCTGAAGGAGCCCTTCGACTGGGCATCCTCGTCTCCGGCCGAGGGAGCAACCTTGAGGCGATTCTTGATGCGATCAAGCAGGGGAAGCTTTCCGCACGCGTAGCGGTGGTGATCAGCAATAAGAAGGACGCCGCGGCGCTGGAGCGAGCGGCGCGGTATCAGGTCCCCGCGCTCTTTCTCGATCCGACGCACTACAGTCGTCGAGAAGAATACGACGCCGCGGTTTTACAGCAACTAAAAGAGTTTGGCGTCGAATTAGTGGTGCTGGCCGGCTACATGCGCCTTGTCACGCCGACGCTGATTCAGCCATACCATGATCGGATCATTAACACTCACCCGAGTCTCCTCCCCGCTTTTCCCGGAATGCATGCCCAGCGACAGGCGCTGTCGTACGGGGTTCGTGTGAGCGGATGCACGATCCACTTTGTCGATGAAGAGATGGATCACGGCCCCATCATCGCGCAGGCTTCGGTTCCTGTCTTCGAGGGAGACACCGTAGAGCAGCTGTCGGAGCGGATTTTGGCGGAAGAGCACCGGCTTCTGCCGCAGGTTCTCCAGCTTTATGCCGAGGGGAAATTGACGGTAGACGGGAGAAAAGTTCATATTCGAGATCGCGCTTCCGCAAGGAGCGCCCGATGATTTGCCCCAATTGCGGCTGCGAACAGCGTGAGGCCGGCCGATGTATCCAGTGTCAAATGACGCTCCCCGGCGTGAAGGAGGCGCCGGCGAGCAACCCTCCCTCTCCCGCCGCTGCAACGACGTCAAAGAGAAGGGAAAAGAAAGAGCGGGAAGAGAGCGAAGAGAGAGAAGAAAGTCCAGCGCTCTCTCCTCCGGAGCAGACGGAGAAAGAAGGGCTCAAAACGAATCGTAAGGGGCCGATCCGCGTCGTCGAGCCGGAACGCCGGGCACGTCATGAAGAAGGGGCTCACAAAATTTTGATCACCACAACTCAAAAGGTAGAGGGAAGAAAAGTCAAAAACTACTTTGGACTGATCAATGCCAATATCATTATCGAGCTGGAGGACCAGATTCACTCGATCCCTGAAAAAGCGGTTTACTCAACCAACACCACTTATCGAAGCCACCTAAAAACAGGAATCTTGCTTGCGCTTCGCGATCTCCGAGGCGAAGCGGCCCTGTTCGGCGCCAATGCCGTGGTGGGAACCTCTTTCAACTTCCATCGAATCGATCCACGCTCTCTCCTCCTTTCCGCCGTTGGAACCGCCGTCTTGATCGATGAGCAGAACTGATTCTCCGCAAGGCCGGATTCCTCGGACTCGCCGGAGACGAAGAAGGGACTGGTTTCGTTTTTATGTTTTGTAGTCCACCGGAAGTAAAAACCATGGGAGAATGGAGATGACTGGAGAGGAATACCTCGAACTAGGTCTCGCCTACATGCGTGAAAAAAATTGGGATTCAGCCCTGAATACCTTGCTTGAGAGCCAAAAGCGCTTTTCAGACCTGCCGGAAGAAAATGTTCCGCCTGTTTTATTTTCCGCGCTCGGCCTCTGCTACGCGATGGCGCGCAACAACATCATGAGCGGATTGACCTATTGTCAGCGTGCCATTTCAATGGATCAGTATGAGCCCGGCTTTTATCAGAATCTCGGCATGATTTATTTAAAAACGGGAGACAAGAAGAAGGCGCTTACGGTTTTCCGAAAGGGGCTGAAATTGAATCCGGAGCACTCCGGCCTTTGGTCTCAGATCTCTCAACTCGGATTTCGGAAGCGCCCGTTTCTCTCCTTCCTGCCGCGTCAGCACTTCATCAACAAGTATCTCGGGATGTGGTTCATGGCCACGGAGGTGAAAAAAACCGCCGCTCGAAGATCCAATTGACAATCGCCATGAAATGTTTTATC
Organism: Candidatus Manganitrophus morganii; assembly: GCA_021651055.1. Taxonomy (NCBI): domain Bacteria; kingdom Pseudomonadati; phylum Nitrospirota; class Nitrospiria; order Candidatus Troglogloeales; family Candidatus Manganitrophaceae; genus Candidatus Manganitrophus; species Candidatus Manganitrophus morganii. The sequence continues at coordinate 3,593,128 of JAJHOH010000001.1, read as the reverse complement.
TTTTGTCCTGCCTTTACGGGGCTGTAGCTCAGCTGGGAGAGCGCCTGGTTCGCAATCAGGAGGTCCGGGGTTCGATCCCCCGCAGCTCCACCAAAAATCAACAACTTAGAAGATCACACCTGAACGTAAAAATAAACAGTGACCAAACGGTGACCAGCAGGAAGCTCCTTCTCCTCATCTCCTGGGGCCATCGTCAGAAGACGATTCGGACTCTCCGCGCCGCCGCCATTTGGAGACCTGTAGCTTTGTGATGTCGGTTAATTTCTCGGCCTGCTCGACGAAAAGTTTCCGATAGGCCGCAGGTATGCACCAGTCTAGGACCCCCTCTTTCAAGAGCCGTAATTTTAAAAGTGTTTCATCCGCCATCACTGTCCGGTCTCAGACGGGCATGGGATATCACCTCCACCCCTCTCTCGGATCGGCCTCCCCGAAGATAAAGTTTTGATCAGCGACAGTAAAGATCGACCGACACGACCCCAAGACCCATTCCACTTGGGTTAAAGAAGTCTTAAACCGGGCCAGGCTTTTTAAGATCTAGGTGGCGGAATACTGGTGCCGGTCCGGATCATATTAACTGGAGGGGGAGGAAACTTCACGCATTCCTTCTCTCCGGAAGTATAGTGGTCGCTGTTCAGGATCTCCTGCACCATATCGAACGGATCACTCTCCATCTCATCGGGTTCCAATATATTCCTCCCTTAGATGATTTCGGCAAACATGCCCGGGAAAAAAGGCAAAAAAAAAGAGGCCCCCCAACCGGGGGACCCCTTTTCGAGAACAAAAATCTCTTATGACGCCGCCTGAAGTAGGGGAAGATAGCTCGATGCCTTGATATTCTCGCAGGCCACGGCTTCAATCTCCTCTTCCATCATCTCGATCAGCTCCGAAACCACAATCTCCTTCCTCCCACGCAGTTTCAACAGGTATCCCTCGATCGCCTCCTCGATGGTCTTCCGGCAGAAGGCCTCCACCGTTTTGGCGCTAAATGCCGGCTCGGTGTCGACATAGTGGAAGACCTCCTCATCGGAGAAGATGGCCGGAAAAGATCGCTGATGGGTCTGGGAGAAAAGAAAGGTATGGAGCAGAAACGCCTTCGTATTCTGAATATCCGGAAAACCCGATATGATCTGCGGAGAGATCACATCGAAGACTTTCACATTCTTCGACAACCGATCCAAATGCAGGATTACCGGCGCCTCCGGCTTCTCTTTTCTCAATACTTCCAACATCCTTTGAATCTCCTTGAGATGCTGCGGGAAAAGGGGACGAAGCCGCCCTGCCATCTGCATCCGCACTTCGGCGTTGTCCAGTCCTTCCGACATACAGCCGTACTGGGCATAGAAGAGGTTAAATCCCTTCATGATCGACCGGGTGGTCGCTACCAAGACCCGCCCCATCTTCTCATCCATATGATCGAACGATTCCAGGATGCGATACCGCTCCGCCTTATCCGTCTCCCCGGTCACCGCATACAGGGCCCCGGTCGTGGCCGCGACACTTTTCTGGGAGAAGCGATAGCGGCAGGAGATCAACACCGGAGATTCATGAACCTTCGCCATCTCCGAGAGCTTCCTTGCGAAATTCTCAAAGCTTGCGCTCCTCGCGACGGTCCGCCGGATGCCACCGACATCCTCCTCCCGGAGGGTCAGCTGTATCTCTTTTTTGGCAAAGATCGACCCCAGCTTCTGTAGAATCCGGTCTGCAAACCGCAAGACCAGCGGAAAATTGACCGACTCGGAGGCCTTGAAGATGATCCCGTATTCGGCCAGGGTCTGCGCCAAATCGACGTTCTCGCTGCCGATATCCGAAATCACATCCGCAAGAGCAAACCGCTCGGACCCCTGCAGATCCTCCAGCACACTCTTGAGCAGATCGAGGACCTCTTTTAAAAAGATCGGGTATTTCGAGAGGATCGACGGCCGAAAATGGAGCAGGTCGTCTTCTTCCGCCGGAAGCTCTGTGACATCGCCCTCTAAAAGGGTCAGCACCTTTGCATACTCCTGGATCTCGTAAGAGAGCCCCAAGGCGTCGATCAGCATCTCCGTGATCAGGGATCGCTTTTTCTCGATCTCCTCATCGAGCCTCTCCCTCTCTCGCAGGGTCTTTCCTTCAGTCTTCAGTTCCTCCAGAAGATCGACCATCTCAAAGAAACGGACCGGAGCAAAATACTGGGCCAAGTCGTCCAGGAGCCGATGCCACAAGAGACCTTCATAAGAAAGACCTCGCAAAAGGCAAATGAGATCTTTCTTTTTATGAGACTCAATCGCCAAGTACGGGTAGCACTCCGTCTCTTCGACGATCTGAAACCCCTGATGAACCTTCCGATGGACCACCTCTTCCTTCTGAATCAACGGGATACCGCGAACCTGCGCATAGGCCGCCACGAATTCCAACCGCAGCTTTCGGAATTCCACTTCTACGGCCTCTCCGACCGTCCACCAGGCGCGCTGGCTGCCTCTGACCTTTCGGACCAGATTCACGAACATCATCAGATTGAGAAACTCTCTGATCTTCTCCAACACCTCGAGATTGGTGACCGCCTCCAGGAGATTCGATTTCAGCTGTTTGGCGTTGATCTGGAAATGGACTTCCTCATCCGCGTTCAGCGCCCGATCGTAGGTCAAGGCGGATGCGATCTCTTTGAGCAGAGGGATGCAGGGGATCAGGCAGCTCATCTCCCGCGATCCGGGATGGACCAGAGGCCGCTCAAGGCCGATGAGATGCTTCACTTTTTCCCCCGCCGGCTGATGAATTCGGGTAAAGCCGACGCCAAGCTTATTCATGACGTCGAGGAGGGTCGGCTCCACGCTGTGACCCTCTTTATCCTTTCCCAACCAGGAGGGGATGTTGAAACGATGCGAGTGGTAAACCGCCATGTAATAGAGTGAGAGAATGGCGCCGGCGCAGTCGGTATAGACCAGTTCCAGAACGTACTTCTCAGTATCCTCTCCTCCTTTCTCTCCGTCTTTGTCCTGTGCGTTTTTTGCCGATTTTTCGATGAGGTTCATCATCAAGAGAATTCCGGTCCGGGAACTTCCGCGATTCAATAGTCTCAGAAGCTGGTTCAATGTGATCCTGTGCTCGGGATCGGAGCGCTCCTGTCCTGCGGCCAGATGCGCCTCCATTTTCAGCGCGATGTCGGGATCGGCATGAAGAAAGGAGCCGATGTTGATCCGATTCGTCGCCAACAGATAGAGAAAATCGCCGGTGTCATTGTTCGTGGGGGTGGCGGAGAGGCGATAGTCCACCCAGAGAACTCCTCTTCGCCGCAGATAGGCGTAAAGGCGCTCCATCGCATGCGAGATCCCACTCTCGGAGTTCTTCAAGAACGACGATTCATCGGCGACGATCATGAACTGAAACCCTCTTCGGATGAGGATCTCCAGAGGTCGAATAATCTCTTCCTCCTCCTTGAGCCCGAACTCATGGCGGCTGAGAACGACGCAATCGCCGTCTTTGACTGTGAGGGTGGGCAACTTCTTCATCTGGATCTGGTGCAGCGTGTCTTTAGGAACACTGATCTCGACCATGGAGTTGATGACATTCCGGCAGAGGTTGGCCTCGGTAAAATAGAGTGTGAGGAGTTTGATGGGCGGGCGTTGCCGTTTCGCCCACTTCTGATTAATCAGGTGGGAGAACACCTTCAGGAAGATCGGCGTGGTGTAGGTCTTGCCGGCGCCGACCTGGGCGAAGTTATTCAGCCGGAAGGGATCCTTTCTTTTCTCCAATAGGTGCACCTGAAAACTCAGATAGGCATAATAAAGCGCTTTCTCCTGCATGGAGGTCGGCGCTCCCGATAACCCCTCTGTGGTCCGCTTGATCGTCTCCCGAAAGGCAAGATAGTCAGGCCGGTAAATCTCAGGGCCTACTCCATCGAGCATCTCCCTTTCGAGCTTCTTGGCTTCCGAGGAGATGAAGTTGGACAACGAAGCCCAGGAGGCGATGGAGGAGAGATACATATTGCCGCACAGGGGCGCGATCTGATCGAATGACTCCAATGCCTCTGCAAGGGCGCCGCCGGTCCTGCCGCTGCTCTGCTCCTTTTTCAGACATGCGACGATCCCTCCATTCTGCGCCTCTCCCAGTAGAGATCCGATCTCACTGAAGAGTCGTCCCAGTTTGCTGTTATCCAGGGTGACCGTATGGAGGTACTTGAAGAAGTTGTAGTCACCGGTCAGACGCTCAAAGTCCTCCTTCGTCGCCCGGTCCTTATCATCCGGAGCCTCGTTTTCAAAGGACTGCGTCTTGGCTTCTTGATGATATTCCAGCTCCAGATCCCGTAATCGCTGCAGCAGCCGTCTTACAGAGGAGATCTTCGCTTCGAAGCGCTCTGTAAACTGCTCTCGGAATGTCTGTGTGTACGGAAGCAGGAAGAGCCCCGCTTCGTGGGCGGAAGCCTCGATATAAGCGACTTCTCTCTGCCGGGCGGGCATGAAAAAAGGAAGCCGGATATCCGGCGCGGCCGGTATTCGGATGCGCTGAATCGGGTCCACCGGCTTCCAGAGATTGGATACCTCCTCTTCCACCAATTCCTCGATTTCGTCCGGGCGATTTTCGACTTCCTTGAGTTTTCTCTGAAACCTCTGAAGTTGTTTGAGTGCCTTCTGCAATTCTTTGGCTGCGTTCCCGCTCATAAAGATCTCCATCATGGTCTGAAAAAGGAAGAGGCCCAGCCTCCCTCATCGGGAAACCGGGCCTCTTCATCACAATCAAGATTCGTCTGAACCTTAATGCCACAGATTGGGACTTTCGACCCCAGGGCCGTTAGGCATTCGTGGATCTGCGTTGCAGCGTTATGCCTTTCACTTATCTTATTGCAAATCGCTTTACGCCCGCCTTCTTGGCCGCCTTCTGTAGCTCTTCATCCAGCGTCGCCAGAGGTATCCCCTCGCGCAAAGCCAGTTCGAGATAGGAGGCGTCATAGGAGGAAAGCCGGTAACGCCGAGCCAATTGAAGGGTCTCCGACAACGCATGCGAGAAAGTCGCATCATCCACTTCGATATCCACCTCTTCGAGCATCCCGAGGAAGGTCTCGCTGCGAGCCTCTGTGACCAATCCCTTCGCTTCCGCCCTTGCGATGACATTCGCCACTTCGAGCCCCCATGTGACCGGCACGAGCGCACTCCCGTCCCGCATCGCGTCAAGCGCTTCTGTGGCATAGGCGAGTTCCTGCGGCTTGCCGTCGCCGAAGAACCAGCGCATCGAAACGGAATTGTCGACGACAAACCTCACGCGCGCCCCTCTTCGATGAGTTCCTTGATGTTCACCCCGCGCACCGGGTTCTCCAGCATGAACGCCTTCATCTTTTTCACCGCCGCAGCTTTGTCTTTCGTCTTCGCCCCGACGCTCGGCACAAGGTCCGCGACAGCTTCCCCCCGACTCGTAATCGTGAAACTCTTTCCTGCTTTCACCTGCCGCAGCAACTCTGAGAGCTTCGTCTTCGCTTCGTAGGAACCAATTTCTCTTTTCATGTTTTTTCCCCGTTATTTTGTTTCATATAGACCAGTATATAGACCAGTCGCGGTCAAGTCAAGGCGCCCGGGGCCTCCATCCCTCCGGCCAGTCCGTTTACACCTTTGTTGGGTTATCTCTTAATCCTCCTCCCTTGTCAATGATCCCTCAGTCCGCCGTTCCTCTTTCGCCCGCGTCTAGTCCAATACCCAAATCGCTCCCAGGCTTTCGGATCGATCGGCAGGACCGAGGTACTCCGCGGTGTTAAACTGACATACGCCACGGAATACTCCAGAAAGCCGTATCGGAAGGCCTTCCAGAGCATCTCCACGGCTTCGATCGCGACAAACTGATTGATAAAGAGATCCTGATGCTCGATCGCTTCCGCCAGAGAACAAGAAGGCCCCTGATCCTTCTCCCTGGCTGGGTCTCTGATTTCGGGGTAGAGATCCAAGACCGTCGGGAGCCGCCCGATCACGTCTTGGATCTTCGGTTTCTCTACCTCCCGCACGGTCCCGAAAACCGCCTGCCCCTGGCTTCGGCTATTGCCACAATCCAACCAGTAGGCGCCGGCGGTTCCTCTCCGAAGGATCTCCCCGATTTCGATCCTCGCCTTACCGGTATCGACCGCGCTGATCAAAAGATCCGGAGAACGGTAGCCTTTGAGGAAATATCTTATAGGCGCCGCCTCCCAGGAAAAACCGGTGCACTGGTTGATCCGGGTCACCAACACGGACGCCTTCGGATGGCCGACATCGGCGCGATAGAACATCTGCCTCCCTATATTGGCCTCGCTCACAATATCCGGATCATAGACAGTGACCTTCATCCCCGGATGTCCCAGGGCGATCAGTGCCATATTGAGTTGTACCAGCCGGGTGGCCAGGGCGCTGCCTGTCCCGCCGCAGCCAACCAGATGAATTTCCACCGGCCGAAAATCGTTATCGAAACGGACATAGTGCCGCACTGATCCCTCCGATCATGCTTGAACCCAAGGCGCCGGCTCGTCGAAAAAGTACCCGGCGAGACAGAGCCGCAGCTTGCAATCCAGTTGAGTGAGCGGCCGGTCTTTACCAGCGCGGCCCAAAACCAGCGAGTAATGCGGGAATCCCAGATCGGATTGATCGTCGGTGTGGGAGAAGAACGCGGCCCCGGCTCCATGGCTGTGAAGGTCCAATACAAGCACGGTCTCCGGATCTAAATCCGGCCATTGATATCGCACCGATACCGCCGATCGCTCCAGAACCTCCAACACAAGATACTCCCAGCCGCAGTCTGCACCCCAGGTGATCCAGGCCGCGGTCTCACATCCAGAATCGGCCCATTCGTTAGCCTGTTCGGCAAATCGCTCGATCAACTTCAGTGGAATGCGGCCGCAGCGAAGCTGTGATGACGCTCCAACATTTCCATACGGCAACTTTCGTCGGCTCTTCCAGAGCGGCCGACAAAAGTGCCCCCAGCCCGCATCCATCTCAATCCATAAGCCATCTTCGGCCATCGCCAGCCGCGTCTCCCCCGCTTTCAAGGCTGGTAACGGCTCAAACACCGGAACCATCACTGTGGGAAGACGCGTTTGAATAATTTCATCTTTCGGATTCATCGAGTCCTATCTTTTGTAGAAGCTGCCGGAGAGTGATCCCGGCCGGTTTTAGAAGATGATACGGAAAGCGTTTTCGTTTACCCGAAAGCAGCGCCTCCCAGAGTTGCACGATCGTTCCTTGTTTCAGGAAGTGGTTATCCGGCGCATTCGTATGGGTGAAGGCGCTTGTGTAAAATGCCTCGGCCCAGGTCTCCATCTCCTGCGGCATGCCCCCTCCCGGTATGCGGCTTGAACCCAGACAGACTTCATGATTGGCATTCACATTGAGAAAGGGAGGCATCAGTAGCGAAGTGGAAAGGGCGGGACGCAAGATGGTCTTCGTCACGAAGACATAGAGTCGCCGGGAGAACGCGACCAGAACCAGCGACGGCCATAAAACCACGCCGGACTTCAGCGAAATCTGCCGTCCGAAATAGATGGGCCGCCGAACCTGCGGCCGGAAGAAAACCAGAGGGCCTTCCGATCCCACGCCGTAGGCCAGCAGCATGGGATCGATCCAGCCGATATTTCGGATGAGATCCGGCGCGGTAGCCCTGCAGAGCGATTCGAGATCTTTCATTTCAACGCGACGCCCCTCCCTCAGCAGCGGAATCCCCTTTTCAGATATCTCGATCGGATGGATCTGCCAGTAATGGATCGCCTCGGAAGGCAGGGAATCCCGTCCGGTGTAATAGAGCAGTGCTGCGTTAAGATTGAGTGTCTGTACCATTTTCATTCTCCTCTGGTGACCGCCCATTTCCCTGGGCGAGCGAAGGCCTCGCCAAAGAGCATGCCTTTAAATGCAGTCGATAGCACTCGCCCAGCTGTTTAAGGTCCGTGAGGACCTCGGAAACCTGCTGAGCGCTCTTGAACGGAAAGACCGATTTCGAGCCAAGAGAATTCTCATAGTACCCCTGCGCCTCCTGATCGAATGCTTCGACCAAGGGATCGGAGGTGGACCAGAGGAGCGGTGTCAGTAACTCAGGGTAAAAATTATCATCATAATAGTCCCCGGCGGGCGCCTCTTCTCGGATAGGCCGGGTCCACCTGGTACTGATCTCGCGGACCTCCTCCGCCCAGAGATGCCATCGGTATAACCAGGAGTCATCCGGGGGAGGGGGCGGAAGCTCCGGAAAAACCGGCTTGTCTTTCCCTCGGAAAAGAAACCGGTACTCTTGAGGAATCCCATTTTGGAGCCACTGGAGTCTCTCCTGGAAATATTTTTCATCCTCGCTCCCCTTTTCCATTTCATAACGGTCTTGCTCATAGAGATCCAGGCAGCTTTCGATTTGATCATCGTATGTATAATACGGTTTTACCCATGTCAGCGTCTGCAAAGCGGCCACCACCACCGCCTCCAAGCGTAGATCGGCTTTCCCGATCTGAGGAAGAACATCGCAGAAGATCGCGTTGCAGTCGATCGGATGGTCGATCATCATCCCACAATGCAATGATCCAGAGCTTTCTAATTTTCCTATCCCGATCTCATGCCCGCAGTTGCCGAAACTCGCTGAGCAGATCTCGTCGAACATTCCTTTGATCCAACCTGCAAGTTCCACCTGGATCCGATCCGGCCGCGTCTGCTCTCCCCAGGGACCGGGTTTGCCACATCGGGTTTTGCTCAGGGCGCGAGAGATCCATAAGCCCGCGCGGGCGAGCAGGCTGTTGGGAAGGCCCGTACTTGCGTAGACGAGCGTTGCGAGTGACTGATCGAGCTTCGGGAGGGGAATTACGGCAGTAGGGGGAGGAATCGACCGGGAAGCGGGCTTTCGTTTGGTGGCCGCTCCTGTACCTGGGCGATTGGTTCTGTATTCCGTTGTATCGCTCCTAGAAACCGGGTGAGTAAGTCGTTTGGACATCGCGCTCCTTTCTCCTCTTCAAGACCTTCTTCCGACATTTTAGCCAGTTGCTCGACGGCGAGCAGGATGGGACACTGCATGTGAAGATGGGGGGGCGATTGCTCGCCCCCCTTGGTTCCGACGGCCCGGGTGAACTTGTAGACCTGGGTCGCTCCCCGGCGCTCCGGCTCCCCCACAACCGCCTGGGTCAGCTCGGGATAGACCGTAGCGTAAAACTCCTTGACCCGATCGGGCGACATGACCGGATCGGGATCGGCCAGTTTTAATGAACCGTATTCAAAAACGCGTTCTACTTTTTGTATATCCATAAATCCTCCATTATCAGATGTGTTTATATGTGGAGCGCTTAACCAAACAAATCAAACGCGGAAGGCTCCTTTTCAACCCCGGCGGGGGTCCCAATTTTCTCCTTCGACGAGTCGACCTTTTGAGACGTGTCCGGCTGAGGCGTATCCAATTCAGAGGGCTTCTTCTCTTCGCTTGATTCTTTCTTTTCGGTCTTCCCTTTATCGGCCCCTGAGATCGCCTTACTGACCGCTTCCCGTTTGACCGAAAAGGCGCGATGCAGCCTCCCTTCCTCTTCGTAGTTCTGCTCGATCAGCGACATAAACCCTTCGTTGAGCTCCTCCGGGGTCGCCTTAAAAACCAGCGGTACCCGCGCCTGCTCATACAACTCCTTTTCCTTCCCGGAAAGCGGATTCACCTCCGGATACATCGGATGGAAGAGCACGACCAGTTTCCCGCGCTCCCCCGTGGTAATAGTAAAAGTCACTTTCCCCTGGGGCGGTATGAGATTTGAGATCTTTGTAAAATCAAACATGGTGAACCTCCTTATTGTGTTGGTCTGGTATGTTCTTTACAGAATTGATTTATCCGTTTTGAAAATCGGTCTCCCGCGTAAGCCAGGCCGGCATGATTTGGGCCGTAAATCCGCAGGCGAGGAGCGCATCGATGAATTCCTTCTTCGGCCGGGTGGATAACTTCGATACCGACCCCCCTTTGTTCTGAAGGAACATGGTCATGCCGACCTCCTTCGCGGTGGCCTCGATCTCCGCTTTGGTGAGCAGCTCCAGGTAGGTTCGATCGATCTTAAAGAGGACTTCCGGGGTGGCCGCAAGATCGGTGAAGACCATCTCCTCGATTAAAGGGAGAGAGAATTTATCGAGCGCCTTCAGTGCCATTCTCCCCGCCGCGGTCATCAGCTGCTCCGCGTTCAAGGCTTTCAGCTTGGAATAGAGCTTCGGCGGATCGGATTCAAAGCCGTCGCAGGCCAGATTAAGTTCTTTCAGGGTGGAATCCCCAGTCCAGTTCCTCCCCCAGGAGGTGTCTTTCATGGCAAGGAGGATCAGCCGTAGTCGATTCTCCGGGGTTTCTAAGAGGTGAGCGGCCAGATATTCCTGATATCGATTTCTTTTGAAATCCTTCACCCGCTGGGGAGCGTTTGCGGGGGTCATCTTTTTGGGAACCGGACTGGCTGTGGATACATTCTTTAAACCGGGATCTTTTTCGGCCTTGGCTCCCCCCTTTGTAGATCCGGACTTCTTTTCCGCATTCCCTCCCCGGAATCGCGCCGCGCGCTCCTCGTAGCAGGGGCGGTTCGTGCAGATATTCTGCCGCAGCGGGTAACCTCCCGCGGAGACGAAAACAACCAGAAATTTGCAACTCTGGCAATCCCGCAGAGCCTCCTCGCCCAGCTCCCCCTTATTGTGCATGACGGCCTGGGTTTGATCGATCTCCGGGGGAAGATCGTCGATGCCGATCTTGACCTTCCCGGCGATGACCGCCCGGGGCCCCATCTCTTCGATCTGTTTCGCCAGAGATTTCGCCTTCTCCAGATCTTTCCTGCTCCAGCACGGATCGTAGAGGCACTTCCCAAGACCCGAGGCCTCCCGAGCAAAGAGATCCGGCTGACCCGCGCTGTTATGGGGGCAGTTACGGCAGTCCTGGGTGTCGAAGACGGCATTGACGAGCCGCCGATCGTTCTGATGGTTCAGCAGATTGGAGAGTTGTACCGCGTTGAGGCGCTGCTCCTCCACCGTGGCCAGCATCGTTTTTTGCCGGTCGTCGGGAAGACACGATAACAACTCTGCTACGGAGAGGCCGATCGCGCCGGTCCTGACCTTCTCCCTCGCCTCCGAGATCAGATGAAGCAGCTTCATCCGCCGGCGAATGTACTCTTCGCTCCGGTTGATCATCGCGGCGAGGTCCTGAATCGATTTTTCGGCCAACTGCTCCTCAAAGGCTTCCGCCTCGTCGATCGCGGGAAGAGATTCGCGTTGAATATTCTCGGCCAGATGGATCGCTTTCATCCGCTCGGCCGTCAGCCCCTCCCGAACGATCGCGGCGATCTTCTCCATCCCCAGCTTCTCGTGGGCGCGCAGACGTCTCTCCCCCATGACGAGATCGTATTTCCCTTCCCCGTTCGGGACGACCGTGATCGGTTGAATGAGGCCGTTCATCCTGATGTTCTCGGCCAATTCCCCCAACGCGGCCGGATCGATATACTGCCTGCTGTTCTTGATTACGAAAATGTCTTTTATGGCGATCATTTCCACTTTCTGATCTGTTTCCATCTGTTTTCTCCTGATGAATTTCGATCCCAATGCCAATGAAAAAGGCCTGGCGTTCAGAAGTCATCCCGGCGCGCGAGCAGATGCCCGTACCGACGTTGCATCTCCGGGGTTTCGAACTGATAAACACGGATTCGCTTTCGAATGTCCTCCAAACGATGGCGGTCTCTACACATCCACAATTGCCAGTCGGGATCGAATTTCCGGCCCCTCCCATCGAGGCCTCCATATTTGGTGATGCGACGGTCGAGGGCGTCGATAAACTCTTTCCGCCAGGCCCGCAGTTCCATCGGGCTGTCACTCCAGCGTATTTTGATTCGGCCGCCGGCGCGGGTGATCTCAAACGCCTTTCGGACAAATCTGAGATACTCTTTTACGAACGGATAGGTCCATTTCGTGGTCATCGCTCCTCCGGATAGCAGAGGGTCACAATCCATCCTTCAGGGTGTCTCTCCGGAATGCCCCAGATCTCTCCCGTGGAATGCGGATAGTGAATGATTCCCGAGATCCCTTTTGCGAAGCTCCGGGACACCGATTCCAGGATGAGATGACAGTCCGGCAAGGCGGCAACGGTGTTGGTGGCGACGAACCGCACGGATCTCGCCGCCGGCTGGTGATTCTCGTATTCCGGCGGGATGGGACAGCACTTTAATCGCAGGAACCGAAGCATCCATTCCACACCCCAATCCCCGCAATGCCCGCAATAGGCCATTCCTGAGACCTCATCACAGGAGGCCAGATACGCCCTCGCCTCCTCGATCGTCGCCGGATCCTTCTCGTAACAGTTGGCACAGAACGGGCAGACCGGATGATTGCAGGAAGGGCAGGCCAACACCTCCGATCTCAGGATGGGTCGTTCATATTTCACAGTTCCTCCGTGAATCCCGCAATAAAATCCCTCTATCCGAATGAGGGACAGCACGGTCTTCTCCGATAAACACGAGGCCTCCCGATAAAGGGAGGCTACTTTCTCGTCGATGGCTCGGTCCAGGTCATCCTTCGGATCAGGAGATCCGACGCCGCGGCCGGTCTTTCTTGCCAGTTCGTTGGCCTCCTCCATCCACGCTTTGATCCGGTTTGCGATATCGGCCGGAAGATGCCGGCTGTTTCCGCTCTGAATATACCGGCCGCTCTCATCTACCGGAGGATAGGTGATAAGGCCGAAACCGAGCGCCACGTCGGCGTCATCGTCGGGATCGATATGATCCCACAACAGGGGCAGATGGATGCCGCTTTTGGTCTTCGTCTGTGTCGTTGTTAGAAATTCGATCTCCTTTTCCGAATATGTTCTCCTTAAATCTTCGTCCCGTTCGGGGACCGGATTCTCCAACAACCATTTTGAGAGATCATCGCATCCGATTCCCTCTTTGATTTCCCGCCAATCCCGCGCAGGAAGATGTCCTTCGAGCCATTCTACAAAGGGTTTCCGGATCTCACATCCGACCTCCGACTGCTCGCGATAGTATTCGGTCTCACCTTCGGTGATCCTGTCGAAATCCTCTTCCCTCAGAGCCTCATATAGATTGCATCCCATCCGGCTCGTCAATTCGTATCGGAATTTCACTTCCATGACGTCTCCTTAAAAAAAGAGGGGCCCTCCTCGTGTTGACGAAGAGAGCCCCTCTTTGACCTTCCTGGTTTCTTATGTATTCGTGGCTACCGGGAGTTCTTTGACTTGAATCTCTCCCCCTTTGACTTCCACCACAAACCGGCTGCCGTCGAGCGCTTGCGCATACTCTTGAAGGGCGCTCTGAATCAAAGCGCCCGGATCTCCCTTGATGATCGCGAGATTCGCCCGGAAGTTCTCCATCGCCGCATCGAAGCCGGATTCGTCGAAGTCCTCTCCCTCCGTCTGAAAGTAAAAGGCCTGGTCGATCGGATAATCCCAGTGCAGAGGCCGATCGATGATCCAGAAGGCGCCGTTGAGGAAGGCGTCTTCCGTGATCTCTTTTATCCCGTATCCTTCCAGGGTCAGGGAAAACCGCTTACAGAGAACCACCCTCTTCCCCCACCAGGCTCCTTCCGCCACGATGTCATTCTTTTCGACCGAGACGGACACGCCGCGTTTGTAAAACGCCTCGATCTCTTCGCCGGCGCTCGCCCGTGAGAACCAATGCTCCGGATCGTCCCAGGCATCCAGAATCGGCAGGCCAAAAGCGTACATGGCGAAGAGATGATCGAGGGTGTCATCCGCCGGGTAGAGACTCGCTCTGTCTTTCAGGAAACGCAACTCCGTGTTGGAGGCCGGAATTTCCACAGGGGAGCCAAACGAATTCTCCTGATCCTCCCCCTCGTAATGGAGCAGATGCATCGGAGTGATCAGTAGGCCCCAGCGGGAAGCCGGAATCGGAAGATTCCGGACAGCTTCATAACATTCCCATTCCAGAAGGCATTCGAAAAACCTCTCCGCTTGTCCCTGCGCTTCGATATGATTCGCAGCGGCTTTTACGACCCCGTTTTCAAGCGATCCGATTCTCTCCCGGGTCTCGGTGGAATCGTACAACATGTTCCGGTCCGGGACCCGGACGCGCCATTGATCGCCGTGAAGATGCATATACACCTGCATGCCGCGCCGGCTGAAGTTCGGCCAGGTCCGTAAGCCATTGTCCGCACTCGAAATGACAAGCCCCTGCAGGAAAGTGACTCCCTTCGTGGAAAAGGTGTCCTTCGGGTTCAACTCCACAAGAGCCACTCCGTCCGGGAGATCGAACCGAAGCCCCCTCCAGACATCCAACGCGTACGGCCGGCACAGAGATTCGGTATTCAGATACACGGGGACCGGAAATCCGCGGACGATCGTCTCAAGGACCTCTTTGAGTTTCTCGATCTGATTTTCCTTCCCGGCGTCTACAGTCGATTTTTTCAGATGCAGGATGATCGATGTTCCGGATCGGATTTCGCACGGCTGAAGGACGACCGGTTCGCCTGCGAGAATCCGGCCGCTGTGCAGTACTACCCGCTGCCCCCGCGATCTGATCTCGACGGTCACAGCCGCGTACAGGGCCGCATAGAACCCCATTCCGAACGGGTTCTCTCGCTCGATCACCTCCGGCTCCCATCCGGAGCCGCCCAGGGTGAGAAGCGATTGGAAATCCGAGACGCCGGATCCGTTATCATCGATTCGAAAATAATTCGGATCACTTCGGTCTGTGTAGATGTTGATCCGTGTGGCTCCGGCGCGCCGGGCGTTTTGCAGAAGTTCCCGAACCCAGATTCTCTCCCCGGAGAAGACCTCGCCGAAATTTTTCATCATGATGTTCAGATTCACATCGATCTTGATCGATCTATTTTCTTCGATTTGCATCCACTGTCTCCTAAATATTCTTCATCGTTTCCGATCATCCGACGGGTTGTGGGCGTATTTTTCTCTTCCGCCCCGTCCGGGCGCCGGTCAGTATCTCCTGCGACTTTTGCATGAGGCCGATCAACTCCTCCGTCTTCCGAATCAGGTTCCCAATCCGCTTTTGCGTCAGACCGCCCGAATTAAAACCCCTCAAATACCTCTGATACTGCTCTTGCATCTCCATCAGATCGAACACCGATAAGGCTTGGTTCCTCTCCCTGATTTTCACCGCGTCCTGCTCCACCAATGCCAATAAGAGCTGCCCAACCGCCAAGACCAGACCGTTTCCTGTCTCAAGCAGTATCAGGATGCGCTGTTTTTCCGGCAAGGCCCCGCAAATCAGATCTTGCCGCCAGGATTCCCCGAAGGCGGAGTTCAACTCGTCTCTTGCGGCCTTGCTGATCGCGTTGAACTGCGAAACATGAGAGACCAGAAGAAGCCGCCGTTCGCGCATCTTTCCCAGAACCTCCTTCCGCTCCCCCTCGGGAAAGGACTCCAAGATCTCCGAGATCTCTTTCTCTATGAGCAGATAGAGCGAGAGGGGGTACGGCGCCTGCTTCAGAATCGGATGAACGCTATCGAAAGAGACCCCGTTGAAAGGACCATGCAGCTCTGCGATCTCACGGAGGGCCAGAGCGAGGTAGATGGCGCTGAGGATATAAAACCTGGAGAAAAAGCGATCGGAAACAGAGAGAATCACCTCAAAAACCTTCTTCACTTCCGAAGCAACGTCGGAGGCTCCGGCCCTATTTCTCCTTTTCTTGGCAAAAATCTCCCGAAGCGGGTTGTTGCGAAGGGCCCGTTCGATCTCCTTTCGGACCGGAATATTCCATCGCTCCGAAAGTTCAATCATCCATTGGTTCAGATCCTCGAACGTTCCGATCTGATGAAACCGTTTATTGTTGACCTCTTCAATCCACCTTTCGTACCGGCTCGCCTCCTCATGATCATATCGCCGCTTCGCGGAGATCCGCTTCTCCTCCAAATAGGCCCGTAAGCCGTCTTTGATTCGGCCGAACATCCGAAGCAGATTTGCGGATTGCATCATCCGCATGGAAGGATCCAGCAGCTGGCGATCGAGGCTCATCCATCGTGAGGAATCCAAATACAAATCGACGAAGGAGGCCAGCTGCTCATGGTGGACCTGGATGATCGCACACTCTGAAAAAGCGGTCTGTTTTCCGTTGGCCTCTCTTGCGGAGAGGAAGACATTGATCGAGATAAAACACTCCGCCCTGATCTGTCTCTTCTCGGCCATTCCTTTCCCATCGAACAGGTAGGCCGGCATTGAGACCGGTACTAACTCGGCGTCGTTTTGGGAGAACGGCTGGCCGGTGATCGCCAGGATCATCATCGGGTGGCTGATGTGCCCCGACGCATGGCGGACCCGCTTGAAGTTGCGGGATCGCGCCGAGGTGATCAGAATCGAAATCCCCCCTTCCCGCAGTTTCATCGGCAAGATCTGCCGCGTGTAGGCGGCCAACGAGAACCCCTGCGGCCCTTTCGACAGCCCCATGGCCCGGAATTGTTTATCAAAGCCGCTCTTCGGTTGATCGAACGTATACGGCGGGTTGGCGATCAGCAGATCGAAGAGATGATCCGGAAGAAGGGTCATCAGATCGAACGCATGGTGTTTTAAAACAGCGCAATTCTTGGCGGTAGGGATGGCGCCGCCCTCTCTGCAGGCAACTGCGACCCCCGTCGGATCGACCATCGTGGTGACTTCCGCGATCTCGGCGGAAATGGGATTGAGATCGTTACCAACGATGAGAAATCCGGGATGATGAACCATCGGCCGGATCAGGCTTCCCTTTCCGACGTTCGGCTCCAGGACATTGATCTCCTGTCCCGGGATGGCTGAAATCGGAATGAGCCGAAGAAGGTGATGAAAGACCTCTGGAGAGTAGTAAGCGCCGTTCCCTTCATCGGAGTTCAAAGCGCGTCCTACGGATTCGAAGATACCTCTGTCTCCCAATTCCTCTTCCAACTCGTTCAGCCCCTCCAGAAAGTAATCCATGCGAGTTGAAGAGATCTCTCCGGAGGAGAAATTGTCCGCCTGGCCCCGCAGCGACTCCACCAGAGACGCGACTCTCGGCGGGAAGTCCGACTCGAATAACGCATACAGGCCCGCGAGGAGAACCTTTCTTTGAGCCGCCGGCACAACCCGATCGCGGATATAAGTCAACTGCGCCCGAATTAAGTCGCCGCTGACCGCAAGCCCCCCTTCGCCGGAATAATCGAGATAGAGCCTCTCCTGGATGGCCGCCATCTGCATCCATTCGTCGTAAGGCCCACGACCCTCTTTCAGCTTCGATATCAATTCGATCAGTCTTGATCTCACAGCCGGAACCCGGCTCACCGCGGAGATGTGCCTTTCAGCGCGCTCTCCGCTCCCCTCAAAGTGGGTCATCCACGGAGACCGAGAGAGCCGGTAGGAGAGAAACGGGTAGACCTCGGTCTCCTTCTCTTCGCGAATTCCAGTCGACTTAACAAACAGGGGAGATGGATCATTCACTTGCAGTAATGGTCCATCCAATAAAGAGAACAGACCGAGTTGTTCCGTCATAGGCCTCCCTGGTATAAGTTGGGGTCCGGAGGTATCGGCCTCCGGACCCCCCTTCCTCAGATTATGAACATGGATCTTCGGCGATCCCTTCCAGTTGCGACTCAAGCCAGCAGCCTTCTTCGGCCAACGCCTCGGAGCGTCGACCAAACGGCCCCAGCATCGGGCCTCCCACCGGGGAGAGATCCGCGATCCACTCCCCCGCGGCCGTCGGCTCCACATGAGACGCTCTCCTGTGCTCTAAACGGCCGAGGCCTGAGAGTTCCAGGGTCTCGGTGTAGACAGTGACGGCCGTCCCGTCCGGCAGAAAAATGATCTTCACGCGACCGCCTCCCTGTGCGTGCTCTCCGCCGTTTCCGTGATATCCGGTGTTCCATCCTGCACATGCAGCGCCCCATCCTCTCCGGCGGCGGCTTGAATCCTTAGGCTACGGGTGGCCGCTCCTTTTTCCAGGCCATTCGCTTCCGGTATCCGGATCTTGCGCTTCGGCCTTGCGATCATCATCGCGTCGAGTTGCTCCCGGACCGTCCCCATTTTCTTCGCAACCTCATTTCGGAATCCTTCATCCGATCGAAGCGTCCTGGGATCCACCCCTTCGAGGATCGCCTTGCAACGATTCACCTGGGACTCCAACGCCGTATCGTCATTGATATTCAGCTGTGAGAAATCCGAGAGGAACCCGCGGATATTCTCGATCAACGAGTCCCGGAAGACCTTCTTCTCCCCGGAGAGGCGATCGACCACATGGTCGACCATCTCGGCAAACCGCGTTCGAAGCGTGGCGCCGGCCAGTTCGTGAAATTCCTCGATCGTCTTCTGAAACTTCTCCTGCTCTCTCTCATAGATCTCCGGAGTCAGCACGCCGCTGCGTCCGGGCGCATCCAACATCAGAAAACGCCATGAGAAAGAAAACTTCGACCGGATATCGGCCGGGTAATCGTCCGGATCATACAGGCTGTTAAGCCGAAGACGCGCCCCCTGCATGAAGAGATCGTAATTCCTCGAGAAGG
This sequence comes from Candidatus Manganitrophus morganii, assembly GCA_021651055.1. NCBI lineage: Bacteria > Pseudomonadati > Nitrospirota > Nitrospiria > Candidatus Troglogloeales > Candidatus Manganitrophaceae > Candidatus Manganitrophus > Candidatus Manganitrophus morganii. The sequence continues at coordinate 3,574,753 of JAJHOH010000001.1, read as the reverse complement.
CCTCCGCCTGTTCATTGAAATCCGTCTGATATTTCTTGAGCTTCTCATCGATCTTTCCGATGAGGTCCTTCGGGATGAAAAGAACTCCCGGGATCGGAAACGGGAGGGTCTTTTCATAGAGATCCCCTCGCGCCTCATTTCTGACTCGCTCGACCGGTTTCAAGCACTCCCGGTCCACCAGAAACTTCGTCGCTCTAATCAGGGCGGGATCGGCATCGACCTGAAGGGCGGATGAGGGGAGCTTGATCCTCCCTCCCCAGATGCTCACAGACAACTGCACAAGACAGCCTTTCTCAAATATGCTCATTCAGGACCTCCATTTTTCCTTTCAACCCCATTACCGCCTTCCTTTCAACTACCCTATTCGCGTTTTTGCTCCAGCCGGTCCTTTATTTGGACCTGATAATACTCGCCGGTCAGGGTCTCCTCGGAAACGGATCCCAGGGCCTGCTCCAAAAATCGGGAGGCTTCCTGGCATTGCTTCCCGGCAAAGCCCTCCGTCTTGAGCGTGACCTCTCCCTGCGGGCCAAATGTGATTTCAATCTTCTTCATCGCCCACCTCCGAGCTGAATTTTCAAGGTGATGGAGCCGTCCGTCTTCCGGCTCTCATAGACCGAATAGCCCTTTCTCCTCGCTTCCAGCTTCGTTTTCTCGATCCCATACGCCTGCTTGAGAAGACCGGCGCCCTTACCGACTTTTTGCTCCAAGCCTCCGCGTTGGTAGCTGTCCCATAGAAGGCGGAACCCGCTTCTCTCCGCTCGGACTCCGATTTCGTATTCGGCTCCCGGAACGCCGATGGCGTGATCGCATCGGCCCAAATCTTCGATTGACAAACCTTCTGGAAGCGAGGCATCACCCACGAAACGCCCAAACCAGGCGTATGTTTTCTTGCCTTCGACAAAGGTGAATCCAAGCCGACAGCACGCCGCTTTCAACGCGGTCAGATCGGTCACTTCGATATCGATTTTGGTAATGTGTGACATGAGAACCTCCTCTCTTGATGAAATCCTTCTTTTTAGTTTGCGCCCCCTTCGGCCGGTTTGGCGCTGATTCTGCGGGAGAGTGAAGATCTCTGCGGGGAGGAAGCAGGCAGCGTCCGGCTCTTCGCCCACTCCCTCAGCTCGGCGAGCTTCTCCCCCATGCTCCGGGACAGCGGCACGACATAACGCGCGGCCTCGATCAGGGTGCTTTTCGTCATCGCCGCAATCCGGCAGAGCGATCGGATCTCCGCCCCCGACCAGGCGGACAGATCCGGCACGCCCACCGGCTCAATCCCGTATTCCGCCGCGTGGATATTCAGAATCGCCTCCCTCTCCTCCGGCGTGGGAAGATCGACGAAGAAGATGGCGTCCCATCGCTCCGCCCGAAGAAATTCCGGGGGAAGATGCGCGATATTATTTGTCGTCGCCACCACGAACACCTGGGTTGTGTGGTCATTCAGCCAGGTCAAAAACGTTCCGAAGATCCGCGATCCGACCCCGCCATCCGACTGATGAGAAGAATTCGCGCCCGACAATCCTTTGTCGATCTCATCGAGCATGAGGATGCACGGCGCCATGGCGTCGGCGACTGACAACGCCTGTCGCATTCGCTCCTCCGACTCTCCCACCAACGATCCGAAGAGCCGGCCGAAATTCAGAGAGAGCGTCGGAATCGAGAGCTCTCCACCCAAGACCTTGGCAAAATGGCTTTTGCCGCATCCGGGCACGCCCAGCAGAAGCAGCCCCCGCGCCAGGGGGGAGCCTGCGATCTTCAAGGCAAACTCCTTCAGCCGGTCCAACCCCCCCAGGGTGTCGAACCGATCGGCTGCGTAGAAAATCTCAAGCGAGGCGTTCTTCATCACCATCTGCGCCTTCTGCGTCGATACAACCGAGCATGAGAACGGCCTGGGATCGATCGCCGAGAGGGCGAAAACGTTCTCCGCCTCGAACGTGGTCAGGCCGGTGGCCGCATCCAACAACGCCTCCGCGTGTTCCGGCATCAAAAGCCCGGAAGATCCGACCACGTCCGAGAGAATACTTTGGATTGTTTCTCGATTCGGGAGCGAGAACTCGATCACCGTAAAGATCCGATCGAGCTCCACCGGAATCTGAACCTGCGGAGCCAGCACGACAAGCGATTTTCCCTCTCCTTTCCATTCATGGATGCCGTTCTGGATGGCCTGAATCACTTCGACGGAATTCAGAAATTTGTGAAAGTTCCACAGAAAGAGGATCGTATTCTCGGATGCCTCCTTCAGCCACGTCAGCGGCGATAACGGATCGGAATTCTCCGAAATACACTGCCCGTTCATGTCTTTGATTCCGGAAAGGACATCCCAGCAGACCGCCGTCCCCTCCACTTCCAACGCTTCCTTGCTGAGCGTCTCCCGGGCCCGGTCAGGCTCCACGGTCCGGACATACAATGCGGGATACCCCGCGCGAAGATACGATTTGAACTCAGGCATAAGCCTCTTCCTCCTCTTATTCGTACCGATAAAAAGCAGAGGCCCTGTGGGAACAAACTCCACAGGACCTCCTTGGATGTCTTGGTTATTTATGGCGCTTGATTTCTACAGGATTGATTCGATCCGGTTTCCCCCTACGATCAGTGAATCGATCAGCCTGATCCCCATCAGTTCCCCTACTCTCACGAGCCGCTCGGTAATTTGTCGATCCTCCTTCGAGGGGGTCGGATCCTCTGAAGGGTGATTGTGGACCAGGATGATTTGCGCCGCGGCCGCAAGCAGCGCGACCCTGAACACGATCTGGGGCTGAATGATGCATTGATTGATGCTGCCGACCGACAGAGAATGAATATGCGTCGGCGCATTCTTGTTATCCAAACAGATGATCAGCGCTTCCTCGCGGTCATGAAAGCGGTAGTAGCGCTTGAGCATCTTATGAACATCTTCTCTATCTCTGATCCGGGTCGCCCACACAGGCCGCGCCTCTTTGATCAGCTTCACTCTGACCCATTGCATCCAGCTTCATCTCCTTGTTGGATTTCACTTGATGACACTGCAAGGTAGAGACTATCTCTTCGGAAGCGATTTCCCTTCAACTCTCCGTTGAATATGGAGGATGCTGCCTCCCAGAATCTTTTTCGTCAGATGGATCTTTTGCAATATTTCGTCCGGCCAGTTCGCCACCTTAATCCGGTACACCTCCGCCGGAAAATACCCCACCTCCTCATCCGGGATGGTTTTCAAGAGCGCTTCCGTCCCCACGATCCAGACTTTATCGTTTAATCGCTTGCTATGAATGAGCACCTTGACCTGTTCCAGGCTTCTCAGATAAACAAGAACGCCTTGTTTCTTCTCCTGTATCCGCCTCTCCAGGTCATGAATCATTCCCTCTCTCGCCAGGCCCTCTTGGTCCGATACCGGGAGGGGATCCAACACGATCAGATCATGATCCTTGACGATCGGATTGAATCCCGCCTCCCAGGCCTCCCGGACAAGGGGATGCGTGTCTTTCAGAACATTCCCGGTCATCGAGTCCCTCACCCCTTTTGTTTTTTTGTCAGACCTGCGACCGCGGGCTGAGCATTCGTCCCATCTCGTCGACAAAGTACGATCGCTGCCGTACTTCGTTCTGGACGTACCGGGCATGAGAGATATAGAGCCGCTCTTTCGTCCGGGTCACCCCCACATACATCAGCCGTCGCTCTTCCTCCAGATTCCCCTTCACGTGCGGAATATTCCCTTGAAAAGCTCCAATGAGAAAGACCACACGAAACTCCAGGCCTTTCGCCCCATGAAGGGTGATCAGGCGGATACCGCCTTTCTCTTTCGGACTCCCGCCCTGGATCGCCGCAATCGCCATCTCGTTGATAAAATTCGTCAGACTCGGTCCGGACGACAGCTCGAATTGATCGGCCATCTGCGCCAGATCTTTTAAATGACCCAGACGCTTTTCGTAATCTGAAGGTCCTCGTGAGATCTTCTGCAGATGAGAGAGGGTGTCGAACTCCTTCGCGGCCGCCCTCATCAAATCCGAGATGCACAATTGCTCCATTCTGGGACGGAGCTGATCCAGCCGGGTCAACACCTCTTGCAGACTTTTAGAAGCTTCTCCCTGCAGATACTGATGCTCAATCGCAAGTTCCGCCGCCCGATAGAGGCTGACTTCGTTTTGTTCCGCGATATCCTCCAGCAAATCGATTGACCGGGCGGTGATTCCAGGCGCTAATTTGAAAATCCTCTCCAGCGCGGGAGAATTCTCCGGTAGCGCGATCGCCGTGATCAGAGCCATCATGTCGCGCACCTCCCGCAGATCGTAGAAGGAGCGCTCGCCCATCTTCCGGCAGGGAATATTCCACCGCTTGAGGGAGGCCTCGACGATCGCAAGCGGCGCATGCCGTCTCCCCAGGATGGCGATCTCGTTGGAAGGGACCCCCCTGACCTGAAGGGTAAGAATCTCCTTTGCCACGAAATCCCCCTCCTCCGATTCAGACCAGAATCCACGAACCTCCAAATGACCTTCCGCCTCTTGCGCGCAACAGAGCTCTTTCTCATATCGACTTAAGTTGTTCCTGATCAAAGAACAGGCAGCTGTAAGCAAGACCCGGGGAAGACGGTAGCTCTTCTTCAGCGTGATGATCTTCGGAGAGAAATCGGCGACGAACAGGGCGATCACTTCCGGAGTCGATGACCGGAACGAGTAGATCGATTGGTCGTCGTCCCCGACCGCGGCGATCCCGCGCTCCTTTCCTAAGTGCGAGATCAACTGGTATTGGGCCAGATCACAATCCTGTACTTCATCGATGATCAGGTGGCGCCATTGATTCCTCACCTCCGCCAGGGTGGCGGGATCCTCCTTCATTAATTTCAGGCAGAGATAGACCAGATCGTTAAAGTCGATACATCCCTGCGATCGCATCTTCGCTTGATATGCGCTGAAGATCTCCGGGAACGGGTGGGATTCGGAGGCAAGCTGCTCTTCCGGTTTTGCCTGGGACTTGATATGGGCGATCGTTCTTGTGATCTCCGACAGATCCAACGAAACCTCGTTGAGTCCTATTCCGTGAATGACTTCTTTGAGGATCTTATTGCTATACTCCATCGAGGCGATATTAAAGGCCGTGTTGTATCCGAGTTTGTGTATGTGGCTCCTCAGTAGTTGGGCGCAGGTCCCGTGGATCGTCCGGATCCAGGAGAGGCGCTTCCCGGTGAGGGATAGAACACGATCTCTCATCGCCTGGGAGGCTTTATTGGTAAAGGTAATCGCCAGGATTTTCTCGGGATCTTCTCCCTCCCCGATCAATGCGGCGATCCGGTGTGCGATCGTCTCGGTCTTTCCGGTTCCCGGGCCTGCCAGAATCAATAACGGGACATCCCGGGTCAAAACGGCTTCCTTCTGTTCATCGTTGAGCAACAGTCCCCTCCTTCACATCAGTAACGGCGCATCCAGGTAACATTCGTTCACGTCTTTTCCACTCGGAAGATCGAGTTTCAGATGCGCGATCCCCCGCTTGCTGAATTCCTCCGCCAAATAGGCCGACGCCTCACATCCGGCGGGATCGGAATCCAGGCAGAGCACAACGCGTTTCCCCATGAGCAGATCGAACCAGCTCTCCTTGAAGCTCCCGGTTCCCGGGATCCCGACGGTGGGATACCCCGCCTGTAGCAGTGTGAGCGTGTCGATCTCCCCCTCACAAAGGTAGAGGTCCCGGGTCGATTTCAAGATCTCCTGGTTGTAGAAGATCTGCGCCCTCTCCGTCATGACAAACCGGCTGACCCCGCGCTCCTTCGCCTCCGCTTTTGTCAGAAGGCAGCGCCCCTTGATGGTATGCACGCGTCCCTCCAGCCGATACGGAAAGAGCATAAAGCTTAAGCCCTCTTTCGCGAAGAGATGGAACCGGGTCAGACCCGCCGCTTTCAAGCGGCTTCGCCCAAATCTTCGGCTCATCCGCCAAAAGAGATTCCGATAATCTTCCGGCCGGAGGAATCCGACCCCCATCTTCCGCGCGATATCGATATCGATCCCTCTGCCCGCCAGGTAACTTATCCCTTCCTTCTCTAAGGGAGCTTCCGACAACAGGGCGCGAAGAATCTCGTCCCTATCTTCCATCCCAAGCAGCGGGCCTTCGGATATTCTCTTCCTCGTCGACCGTTTTATCTCGCCCTTTCCGGAAAGATATTCCAATGCCTCATGAAAAGGGACGTTCAATACCTGCATCACCAGGTCGATCACCGACCCGCCGACTTGCGGGCAGACATAACAGCGAAAGGTGTTCTTCTCGATGTTAAATCGAAGAGAGGGGTTTCGATCCGGCTGATGCGCGAAACAGTGCGCCGAGCAGCCTCTGATTTTCAGTTCAAGCCTTTCCGCAACATCCAGGATCGGAATGGATTTAATCGTTCTCAGCTCCATGCGCCTCCTCTAAAAAAGAGGCCCCGAAGTGAATCCGGGGCCTCCCGCTTAAAGCTTTAGAATTTGGCATCCGGTACCTGCCCCGGGGCTTTCCGCTGGGGGGTCGTCTGGTTCGGAAGAGAGCCCTTCTCTTGCTCCTGACAACTCCGGCAGAGCGGCCGGCGGAAGCGCTTCAGGGAATATTGTTCCACCTCCACGGCAATCTCCGCCGGACAAGCCGAACAAATTTTCGCTCTCCCCTCGCCGGTTGCATCGGTGCTTTCCGCCTTGGCGCTCAGAACCTTCCGATGGAGAGCCTTCGCCTCCTCCATCGACAGATCCTTGAAATGCTTTTTTCCGACGGAACTCAGGTAATCCCGGACCGTCTTCAAAGGGACGCTCCCGATCGGATGTACCTCGCCCAGGATCGCCGACTGTAACTGTTCACGCGTCATTTCTTCTCTAGGGACCGTTTCTTCCCCTGGGCGATACGCCGGTTCCGTGCTTCCTTTTTCTTTCTCTTCTTTTCCTTGAGACGTGGGAGGAGCCTTCGTCTCCTCCTTGACATTCAGTGTTCCATCCCCCTTTTCATGATCTGTATTCGCGTTGGACTTTTCCGAAGTCGCTTTCCCCTCTGCCGAGAGATCAGGCGGAAAAACGGGAAGTGTGGCCCCAGCCACAGGCGCCTCGGCCTCTTCTGGTGGCCGTCCCTTCTCCTGGGATATCCGAATATTCGATGATCCTCCCGTGGCCCTTCTCACATGCAGTGCCCCACCCTGTGATCCTGAGCCATTGGTCCCATTTACCGGCAAGAGGGCTTGCGGTTTCTGGATCGATCCGAAGCCGGCGCTCTGGACGATCAAATCCGCTAACGGCAGCTCCGGGCAGTCGATCCGGATGATCCACTGTTTGGAGCGGACCCGTCCTTTCGCAGGATCCCAACGCGAGATCTCAGCTTCGTATTTAAAGAGTTCGAACGGAATTCCAACAATAGACCGCCCCCTCGCTGCGAGCGCCGATTGGAACATGTCGATCTTCTCTTTGATACCTCTCACCGAGTACCAGGAAGTGGTCGGCAGCCGCCACACGTCGGTTCCGGGCACTCCCAGGATCATGAAGTGAAGCACTCCTGAAAAGCGGCAACCATTGTCCGCATAGATCGGACACTCGTCGGGGATGCAAGGGAGTGTGATTCTATTCCTCTTGAATTCCCTCTTATGTTTCTCTTTACCCTCCCCCGCCTGTTCCATTTCGGGATCCCGGGTCGCGATCAACCGGCCTTCGATCGGCTCCGAGGAGCAGTAAAGACCCGATTTACGAAAAGCCATCAGCTTATGGGGAATCGTCTCCCACCACTTCTCGGACAGAAAGGTGATCCGAAGCCGGTCGATCTCTCCGCGCTCATTGGCATATAGCGTCCGGATTAAATCGGCATGCTCCGGATTGTTTTTGCACTCCGACCGGTAGACCGAAAAATACGGGACATTCGTCGGCCTCAGATCTTTCCTGAGCTCCTTTTCGATCTCGCGCGGAGAGCGCCCCTCCGAGGTCCATTTTTCAAAAAGCGTCCTCTCTTTCGCGGTGAGCGCGTTTTTTCCCGATTCGTACGGAACCTTGATCCCCGACCGGAGGACGCCCGCGTAGGTCGGCAGCAGGCGATCTCCTAACACCGATTCGGGCTCGGCCGGCAGATCGGCCTTCCCATCGGCGACGGCGTCCGATAAGTGAATGACGATGTTTTGATGATTGAGATCTCTTTTCAATTCTCCTCCTTCCTGATCTTTTGAAAGATGGGACAGACGGTTTCCCGTAACCATTTCTCAAGCTCCTTCACACGCAGGCTGAACGTTTCCTCGTGCCGTTCCGCCAATTCACGCGGCAGGGGCTGATTGGGATCCAGGCCGAGCTTTTCGACCTCGATACAGAGCGCCCGGTTTTGTTGTCTTCGATAGAGCCTTTTTAGGTCCCGCGCCGCCGAATCGAGCTTGCCCCGCATCCGCTCGTAGAGTTTCGGATGGACCCTTCTTAAAAAATCGTTGAACTCAGCATCGCTGATGGCGCAAGACAGAAGCCTCTCTTCAAGAGGTAGGTGAGCCGGCCTGAAATTCGCATCATGGAGAATCTCGTCCGGGTATCGTTTCGATCTCGGTTCTTGCATGGTCACCTCCCACGTTTCCACCACACTTCGTACACCGCCCTGGAACCTCCTTTTGAAATAAAAAAGCCCTTCAAAGGGATTCCTTCAAAGGGCTTGGTTAACATCCAATCTTCGGATTATTTATAGCATTCAGTCATGGCAAAACTTCAGCCAGGCAGTGTTCCCCTCACTGATCCAACAGGGACTTAAGACGGTTCTCTCAAGCCCGGAGCATTTTGTTTCGATTGGAATTTTAGTTATTTGTTAAAGACGCCTGGTGAATTCGGCGGGAGAAAAGATCGGGTATCGGCCTGCCAAGATCAGCAAATCTTCGTCTCCCGTGACGAGCGCTTCGGCACCGGAATCGATCAGCGCAGATAAAATAGCGGCGTCATCCGGATCCCGTAAATCTTCAAAGCTCATCGGTGGGGGGGTCGTGATCACACATTTGAAGCGGAGCAAAAGGAGAAATCGTTCAATTTCCTCTGCATCCCATTTCAATCTCTTGTTGATTTTTGGATAGGCTAAAATCCTCCGGATTTCTTCCAGCATTTGTTCGGAGAAAACCAGGTCGAACCGTGCCTCTCTCCAGGCCTGGACAATACGACCGGGAAGACTATCAGGGATGATCAACCCGGAGAGGAGGACATTGGTGTCTAGAACGACCCTCATTTACGGCTGCGGCGGCCCGACGCCGTCTTGGCTTTGCGCAGTTCTTTCTCGACTGTTTCGATCGTCTCCCCTTTAAAGGCTTCCTGTAAGCCGCCGACCAGACGGTCGAATTCCGATTCCAACGCCCGCATTTTATTGAACAGCTCGATGTCCACGATCGCTGCCACCGGTTTTCCAGCTTTGGTAACCAGAATGGAATCATGCCGGTACTGGACTTCGTTGATAAGTTCACCCAGATTCTTGCGCACCGTCATTGCCGTTGCTTCCTTGATCATCGGACCTCCTCAATTGCTATAATTGTTATAATCATAGCAATCATATCATTCAGATCGGACCCTGTCAAATGATTCTGCCCTGGTCCTCCGGCCAGGCGTGTTTCCCCATTACTGCCAGTATCCGCAATAAACGCAGCGAAAGGCTCGGTCGCTGGAATCCCAGTAAAGGGCGACGATCAGATGGTCCCCGTCGATGCCGCCCGCCTTGCAGTGCGGGCAGACCCCGAGGGGCGCCCTCCCGGCCGAATCCTTTCCGGCCGAATCCGTTTTCTTCTTCACACGCCCCGCCCGATCGGTCATTACCATGAACTTCCTCCCATCAAACCGACAAAGTAAAGTCGCTTCCTTCAATCGGCCCTTCAGCATTTGGACCAGGAACAGGCGGCGCAGAGGAGACATCCTTCCTGTATCCGGAGCGAAGAGGCACCGCATTCCGGACAGGGAAGCCTCATCTCCGCGGCTTCCTGGACCCGGGAAACCACCGTCGTCAACCCTTTGATCAAGGCATACGCATCGGAGGTCATCTCACCGAATTGATCGTTCGATTTCACCAGTTGCTCCAGCACCTCCTCGATCGGCGCGCCCGATCGAAGCAGCTTGCTTCCCAGCCGGCAGACCATGTCGAGCAGCTCTCTGTTTTTGACATGCGGCGAGGGGGAGAGAAAAAGCTCCCGGATGCTCCCTTGAGAGCGCAGGATATCGAAGATCCCTGCCATGCTCTCCTCCTGAATCAGGAATCCGACATGGACATAGGAATTGCCTCGTTTCGTCTTGACCTTGATCCTCAACTCCGGAATGAGGTCGGGAAGCTCCGATGTCATCCGATCCTCTTTTCCACTTTCTGTCGCCGGCACTTCCCTAATGTCGGAGGTATTTTGAGGAATACCTCCGACATTCATGACCTGATCCAGCCGGGCCCCGTCCCGATAGACGGTGATTCCCTTGCAGCCGAGATCATAAGCCAACTGATACGCCTGCTTGACCGCATCGCATGTTGCCGTCGACGGGAGGTTGACCGTTTTGCTGACGGCGGAATCGGAGAACTCCTGAAAGGCCGCTTGCATCCGGACATGCCACTCGGGAGAGATCCCATGCGAGGTGACGAAGACCCGCTGCCAATGCGGGGGGACCTGATCGATCCCCTGCACCGAGCCTTTGTTCTTCACGATCTTATCGAGCAGGTCACCGGTCCAAAAGCCCTCGCGCTTGGCCACTTCGACGAAGTAGTCGAGGACGTACGCGAGATGATCTCCTCCCATGACGTTCTTGTACCAGATCAGCGAAAATTCCGGCTCACACCCTCCGGAGGCGTCGGCGATCATCGAGAGCGTTCCGGTCGGCGCCACTGTGGTGACGTAAGAGTTCCGTACCTTCTCTCCCCGCTTTTCATGCAGAGATCCCTTCCAGTTCGGATAGACCCCGCGCTTCTCGGCCAGCTTGGCCGATTCATCGTAGCCGATCTCCCGGATGAAGCTCATGACCGTTTTCGCCGTCTCAATCCCTTTCTCTGAGTTGTAGGGGATCGCCAGCTTGAAGAGCATCCGGGCGAAGCCCATCACTCCCAACCCGATCTTCCGGTTGGCTTTGGTGATCCGTTCGATCTCTTCGATCGGATAGCGGTTCATGTCGATCACATTGTCCAGGAAGTGGACGGAGGTCCTCACGCTCTTCTCCAGGGCGGCCCAATCGAATCGATATTGACCACCCGCACCCGCCACTGATTCCAGGGTGTCGACTGCAACCAGATGCCGCTCCAGGTTGAGGCTCCCCAGGTTGCAACTCTCGTAAGGAAGGAGCGGTTGCTCCCCACAGGGATTGGTCGCCTCGATCTCCCCAATCTGCGGCGTCGGATTGGACTGGTTGGCGCGATCGATGAAGAAGATCCCCGGCTCTCCTGTTTTATGGGCCTGACGGGCGATCTGATCCATCACTTCCCGGGCCGAGATTTTCTGTAACACCTCTTTGGTCCTTGGATTGACCAACAAGAAATCCTCTCCCTTCCTGTAGGTCTCCATAAACGCGTCCGTGACGGCGACCGAGATATTGAAATTGGTGATTTCTTTCGTGTCCTCCTTGCAGCGGATGAACTCCAGGATATCTGGATGGTCGACCCGAAGGATTCCCATGTTGGCGCCGCGGCGCGTTCCTCCCTGCTTGACCGCTTCCGTGGCGTGATTGAAAACCTTCATGAACGAGATTGGCCCTGACGCGACCCCTCCGGTGGTCCGGACCAGGTCGTTCTTCGGCCGAAGCCTGCTGAAGGAGAAGCCGGTGCCGCCTCCGGTCTTGTGTATGATCGCCGTATGCTTGATCGCGTCGAAGATCCCCTCCATCGAATCTTCCACCGGAAGGACAAAACAGGCCGACAACTGCTGCAGATCCCGGCCGGCGTTCATCAGCGTGGGAGAGTTCGGAAGAAATCTTAATTCCGAAAGCGTTTCAAAAAATTCCTGGGAGACCCCCTCCACATCGGCCGCTGGATCATAGAACCGATCGGCTTGTGCGATATTCCGGGCGACTCGCCGGAAGAGTTCCTCCGGGGTCTCGATCACCTGTCCTTCCTCGTTCTTCGCCAGATACCGCTTCTCGAGCACTCGAAGCGCATTGCCTGAAAGCGTTCCGTTTGGATTGTATTTGATATCTTGCTGCATTGGGTTGACTCCTGTTTTTCTTATCCCGTTGGTTGATGCACATGCTTTCCCCTCAGAGCAACTTCTATGCCGGCCGATGGCAGAAAACATCCTTCAGACCTGTTTTTGCGACAAGGCCTAAAATCTTTCCAAATAGGGGTGTCGCAAAATGGATACCTCCAAAAGGCGCAGGAAGAGGAGCCCCTCCTCCTGCGCCCACGGCGTCAGGAAGCGCTATAGCGGGATCTCACATAACGATCGACTTCCGCGCGCGCCCTCTTGCAGCTGCCGATCCTTTCGGGATCGATCAGGCAGACCCGAAAGATCGTGATCGCATCGAGGATCTCGCCGATCGATCCCTTCGTCAAAGCGACCTCCCGAACCCAGATCTCCATCGCTCGAAGAAAAGAAGTATCCTCTTCTCCGTTGACCTGATAGATGAAGGTAGAGATCCGGTCGGCCTCCCGGTATCGAAGTCCAAACCGCTTCATGTAGGACCCGGCCGACATCCTCCAGGCGAGATATCTTTCCGAACGGCTCTTTTGGGACGGGTTCCCCACAAGCCCCTTCAGGGCCGCAAAACAGGGATTGAATCTCTCTTCACGCTTCTTGATTTCAATCTTGCTCATCGTCGATCTCCTAGTTTAAAAGGGGGGGTAAAAATGTTTCGGACAAAAACTCCTCAGAAACTCCAGATCCGAGCGCCGTCGGAATCCAAGGAATACCGAAGACGCCGGTCTTCCTCTCTCTGACCTCTCTGATAACACAATGGTGAGCTGTCTCTTCCTTTTGGGGCCTCTCCTTGCCAGGTCGATAAAAATTTTCCTCCTCGAGCGTGATTCTTCTTCATGGGTATTCCTCCTTGTCGTTTTGGTGAGTTGATTTTTTTAATTGACAGGAAGGCCCCAAATCGATAGACTGATCTCAGTTAGATAGAAGCGTCTCCCGATAAGGGACCTTCGAAGGGATCAATCAGTTAGAGCTGGTTGATCCCTTTTTATTTGGATGACCTTTCCGACCGCCCTTTCTTTATGATCCGCCGGAGAGTCGATCGCGGTGATAAAGAGCTTCTGGGCGAGCTGGTAGATTCCCGCGAAGAGAGCGCCTGCGATCCCCAACACGAACACCGAGACTCCCAGATTCGCCCAAACACCGGATGGATATCCCAGGATCATCCCCGCGCCCACCCCGATACACATCGCCAGGGTAGAAACGAGAGCGATCCCACTGATGACCAGCAGCGAGGCGATCGTGCCGTGGAATATGTTCTGATAGGTCTTCATTCCTCCTCCTTGTCGTTGGTTGGTCGTTAAGTCTTACCTTCCCATGGCCCGGTCGATTCGAATTTCCCGCCGGTGATCCTTCAGATCGCTCCAATCGATTCCGCGCTCCATGTAGGGAAGCGCTTTCTTCATTTCCCTGAACAGGACCTCTTCTCGCGTGGCTCCGCCCGTGATTCTCTTCATGATCTTCTCCTCTCTTTTTGATTGTCGGCTTACGGATGGTTCGGTGACGGATGGAAGAAACGGCTTCTTTTAAGCCCGCTTCTTGGTTGAAGGTGTGGCCCGGTAGGGAGCGCGCGTCGGCCTCCAACCACAGATGATGCAGTAGACGGAGAAACATTTTCCTTCGTGGGTGGCGACAAACTCATTGCCGATCAGCCCCTGACACCTCGGACAGTTCATCGAAATCACCTCCTTTCTGAAAACAAAAAAGCCCTCGGGAGAAAGAATTCTCCGAAGGGCTTTGACGATTCACCCGGGCTTCGGGCTATTTAGATATGGATTCTATTATGGCGAAATGATATCGCCGGCGGCGCTCCCCTCGCCGAATCCTGAAAAAAAAAGGCCAAAGGGAAAGAACTCCTGGGCCGTCACTCTCTATTTTGATTTTCCTCTTTTTCGCTGTTCTTGATGAGCCCGCTCAAACAGTAGCTTCGTAGTTCCCCAAGCATTTGCGCAAAAGGATTTAAATTCCACCAATTTATCGGGCTCCGGAAGGAGCGGCTTCCCTTTCTTCACCGTTCCGACCTCAAAATCATATTCGGAAAGAAACCGGATATATTCCAACCGGCTTTCATTGGGGATGATGATCGGAGGATAGCCTGATTTTAAGACCGGCACATTGGCCAGAAGTCTCGCCATTCTGCCGTTCCCATCGAAGAAGGGGTGAATTCGAACTAAGGAAACATGAAGATCGACATAAGCGGAAAGAGCGGCCATCTCTGAGAGATTTTCAGCCATCCGGCTATTCAGCGAGCCGATCCATTCTTTCATCAGGTAGGGTACATCTTCAGGTGAAGCGAAGTTAATGACTACCTGCTGATTGTTGATCACCGCATTGGTTCCGTTCGGCTCCTTCTTCCACGCGCCGACCGGTTTGAAGATATCCACGACGACATTCGTCTGAACCGCCTTATGGAGCAAGAACAAATCCTTTTCGGTAAGGGATGTGTTACGCCGAAGCAAGTCATAGAGAAGGTCGATCGCTTTTGCATGGCCGATGACTTCCTGGTGATCCTTCACCGGCTTTCCTTTGATCGCAAGCCCTTCGCGGATGACGAAAGCCGTCTCTTCCAGCGTGAGAGAATTTCCCTCCAGCGCAGTCGTTGTGTGGGTCCAGAGGTTCCTCAGCTGGACGATGAGGGCATCGCGGATATCCGGATCAAGGTTATTTAGAAAGTTCACTCTTTTACCCTCAATACAATTCGCCGATCTTCGATGCGCTTTACAGACGATATCAACCGCTCATATCTCCGTCAATCTTTTCTATTTGGTTCATCTTCGCATGACCAACGATTCCGAACGGCGTAAGGACATCGCCTCGGATCTCCGACCGTTGATTAGGAATTAGGTCCTCTCCCTTATTGCATGCTCAGTTTGTCCCTGAAGATCCTGCTACTAACCTACTCCCAGTTTTAGAATGCTGGCTCAGATCCAAATTAAGTAAACCAAACGAGAACCGAAAAGACGACAGAGAACGAAGTTCCGTGAAGAAAAACATCGAAGAAGATGTGGTCCGTTTTACGAAGCGTGGACCCGTTCTGTAACAGGATGCCGCTCCGAATTTTAAACATCGAAACCGGCGACAACCTTCGATTAGAAGGAAAAGCGTGCTCTCATGGTCAACGATTATTAAACCGAGAAGAGTTTATCGACAATGCCAGCGATCGGAATGTGTCATTTCGTCGGCATGATTGCATGCGTACTTGAGATCTCAAATTTAAAACCGCCCTCCGAATGAATAGAAGAAACGGATATCAGATAAGGTAGACGGAATGCATCAGCGAAAAAGGGGTCCATGAGCTCAGGCGCATTTATAGGTAATACGCCGCTCTATGAAGAACAAATTGAAAACTGGATCACTCGAAGATATTTCAAAAGGAATATATGAATGGAAAAAACTGAAATATTATGATGATAAGAGAAGAGAGGAGGGCATTCAAAGAGTAGGCATAGAAAGACCTTTCCGCCTTAGTTCTATTTTTAAAATTGGCAGAAAGGTCAAAGGTGTTGATATTTTGGACTTTCGTCCCCGGCACCCAATAAATGGGCCTTGTAATTAATATTAACAAAATGAAAAATACCATTTTCCAATTTCAGTGTCAAGAAAAATATGAGATTTACGCCCAAATTATATGTGAAAGAACCAGTAATCGAGGCTAAAAAGTGAGATTCCAGTTAACAGCAACCCGCATAGCAATAGAATTGAGGGATAGTCCCGCTGAGTTTTAAAGATAAATTAAGGACATAAAATATGCGGCTGCATCAGCTTTGCAACACAGATGGCATCACGAAAATTGCATCAGGATTATTGCATCAGCTATCGCATCAGGAAATCGGGATGGAATTGAGAAAAGAAGAAAAACATTTATTTATTGGTCTGATTCTCTGGTTTCAACCTTTAGAAAAATGATTTCACCAGATTAACATTTTATGCTCGGTTAGCTTTTCAAAGTCGATACTTGATTTGTCAGACATTGCAAGAGAAACTTTCTTCCTGAAGTCAGCGGTTGAAGAAAATTGATGAGTGGAGTAGATTGCACATAAAAAGAAACAATGCTGTTGCGAACATCTTGATATGCGATGGCCCAGATCATCAAGATTCAAGACGCGACCCCAAGAAGCGTTCGCCAATCTGAAGAGGCCATGATTCAATTTGATGATTGGCTGAAGGGAAATGTAAACGATCGCCGCATGTTTATTTCATATAATAACGGGTTCGATTGGCAGTTCATTAATTGTTATAATAATAATCGAACTTTATTTTGAGTAGAGATAATGCCATCAGAATCTAAAAATAGAGAGGGGTGGCATCAACAAATTGAAAATGTCTTGGATTCCCTGACCTCCTACTTTATTACACTTTGGACGTTACTAAGGAATCCTCGGGCTCAACTTTCATATCTCCTTTCATCGGACAAGAAACCTTATAAGGCAATCTCTCCATATACTTTCCTCATTACAAATATCGTGATTGTCTTAACAGTTGAAGAGATATTTGGTTATTCTATTCCAGAATTTCCTTTACCCGAATTTTTACATCAGTTGCCCTGGATTCCAAAATTTCCTTTTTCAGTTATTCCGTATTTGCTAGGTGGGCTCGTAATATCGACTTTGCTTCTCTTTTTTGTCTCACGTTCAGATTTTCCACATGAAATAAAGAGAGTTGCCCCAGTTGTCTGCTATGCGAGTGTCGTATATCTCCCTTTTTCGTTAATAGAAATGCTGGCCCCTAATATATTCGACACCTTTTGGTTGTCGATTAGTAATAGGCAGTTACCTCCTTCTAGCTCGTCTTTCTTGATCGAGTTCCTCGCTTTTGTCTCTTTTTATTGCTTAGGTGTTATGTGGTGGCTGTATTTGCTCCATCTCGGTATGCAGTCTGTTAACCTGCAATTTTTATATAATGGAAGAACCGAAACATTGGCTTTTGCCGCCGTTTCATATTTGGGCATTAAACTGGCTGTCTATCTTTTAATGGGTACTTTTTACATGGCACAATTGCTAGCAGCAAAAAATCAATTAGAAGAACTCAAAGGGGCAATCATGGCTGACCCGCCAAATTACTCCGCTTGCCATCTATTGGCAATAAAAGTTTCGGCTAATGACCTACTTCCGATTTTTTATCGGTATAAAGCTAGCATGATGGCCGCGGGTTGTCTGCCAGCAGTTTTCTTGCCTGAAGAAAGGGATTCAAAAGCACTCAAACAAGTAATCGAAGCGATACGGAACTCAGACCATAGGACAACCAGAGAAAACCTCGAAGGTTACTTTACTGAACTTGGAAAAAATAAAACGAGTGGATATCCTTCCATTCATAAAATGGGAAGTGATTTCCTTAAACAAGCCGATGAGTTTTACAAATCTCCACAGTTTGTGGAGTATAAGGGAGAGGTGACGATTGGGATTATATCTTCTGATACCCTAATTGCTCTGTTTCCATGAAGGATACTTGTTGAATTGAACATAATTTCAGATCGTCTTTCTTATAAATGGCGTAGGATGTATTTAAAATTAATTGCATTGGGAGGATTGTCGAGGAACAATGGTTGTTACCAGGTCGGGTGCACGACAAATTTTTGAGATCGCAGGGTTCCGACGCAAAAAATAGGGTCACGTCTACTTTCTTGTCATTCACTAACTGCCTGTACCACCCTGGTCGTCTTTCCCCCACGCAAAAATATTTCTTTCGATCCCAGAAAGTTATGCCAAGACCTTTCAAAAATCAACAAAGGTTTCCTTCCGTAATAGTCAATCATCAGGACAATGAAATTTGAGGGTTCGTAGGTGTACGCCAGAATGATACCCCTTCAAATCTGCTGGGTATTGGAAGGCTCCCTGAATGATTAGAATCTTTTGAATTCTTCATTATTCGAAACCAATCAATGCTTGAAGATGAAATCTATTTTTTCGCCATTCGCCTTAAACCAGGAGTTCAGTAAACCAAGGCTATTATCAACATTCTGAATCGTGTTGAAGAGAAACTTGTTCGAGAATTTGACCGTAACATGGCTCTCCATGACGGCGCGCTGAAGCGCCGCCATCCGATCGGCCGTGTGACAGACGATCAGAATCCCCACCGGATCTTTTGAATTTACCGGAGCGAGAATGCGGTTGAGTTGCATGAACGCGACCAGCTTCTGGAGAAATTCCGGCGTGTGGGTGGTTCCGGCGTCGATCTCGACGAGATAGCTGTAATATGAACCATGGGGCAGGCGAACTGTAAATCTTAAATCCGGGATCCGTTTTACCCTAACTTTCTGGACCTGTTTTGCCAGCATTCCGTGATCATACAATCTGATCACCTGATACCTTCTGGGCTCCCCTTCATAGATTCTTCTAATAAACCGGGTTACGGTAATTTCGTGAAAAAGGAATTGTCCTTTCAGCCGAACACGCCGAATTCGGTCGATCGGCATGACGGATTGTGAAACCAATATTTCGATTCCTCCTTCCGCGATGGCGTACACCGGTTTATGAATGATCGGAACTCGCACGCGGATTTTCGGCGGCTGCAACCGTGTGATACAAGATGCGCTCATTAGTCTGGACATCCGTCTCTCAAAAACCTGCCGACGGACCAGGCGTCCATTTCCGACAAAAAATCGAGCGTGCATATCATCGGCGAAGGCCGGCCCGCTCGCGAGATATTTGAGAACGTCGATATCGCGATTAGTCAGAACAACTCCCTTTTGCTTCGGCATTGGTTCCCCCCCCCACCTCAATCTCGTTCTCTCTGCATAACCTCTCGATCTCCATGTTGATGCGCTCGAGATTATTGAGCCGTGACGCCTCGAAAATATCTTTTATCTGTCCGATCATTTCTTTGGCTTTCATCGGATCTCGCCGAAGCTCCTTTAGAAGTTTCAAATGCCCCTCCGTTAAGCGATTGACGTGCCAGAGGAGACCGGCTTTCGACAGCTCTTTGGCATGCGAGACGAACGAGATATATGCCTGAGAGAGAATCTGATTCCTTTTCGTGAGGAGTTGATTCTTCTCTTTGATCTCTTTGGATCGTTTTTGAATTTCCGCCATTTTGGATTCGGCCGAGTCGGTTTGTTCGGCTCTCTCCTGAGGCCGGTTCTCGGAAAGGAATTCGCGTCTTCCATCCGTCTCGTCCGCATATCGCCCCTTGGAAACCTTCTCAATGGTTTTTCGAATATCTTCCTGCGGAAGCTGGGAAGCATCCGCTAAGTAGCGGAGTATCTCCTTTCGTTCGACTTCATCCGAGAAATAGGGCCATAAAGAGGCGACCTCCTGGAATCCCCGATCACGATCGAGGGTGTTCTTCAGATCGTACTGGTCCCTCATCGCTAGGACCAGCCACGGCCCCGCCTTCACCGGATGCCGGATCACTTTTTTGATCACCTCGGCTCCAAGCTTGACGATCAGCTCATCAGGGTCTTTGATCGTCCGGGTCCCGTCATTCGGATCGGGCGCCGTAATCTCGGTAACGTATAACGCGAACCTCGGATGTTTCTGGATGAGATATCGAATGAGCGGCGAGACCGCTTTCTTCCCCGATGGGTCACTGTCCAATAAAACGATGAGCCGCTGAAACCGTGTCGCCTCCAGCGCCTGTCCGAATCCTTCTTTTAACGTCGTGCCCCCGAGGGCGGCTGTGTTTTGAAGCCCCTGCGATAACATCTGAAGGCAATCGAGGATTCCCTCCACTATGACCAGAGACCCATCTTCGGGGACCCACCTTTTGGCATAATAAAGGTTGTAAGGAGAATCGACATGAAAGTTGATGCTGTTTTTATACTTCGGATAATCGTCCTCCTCTTCCGGCTTTAAACTCTTCAGGCGGGCTCTCGTGGCCCCGGCGACGAAAGCGGCCAGAGTTCCGTTGAAAGCGCGCCAGCCGAAGAGAATCTCGTAGAATGTTCCATACCCTTTCGTGAGGATCCCTGAATTTTTAATTTCCTCATAACTGAACCCCTTTTTCTTCAGAATCCCGGTGAGTCTGGAACGATTACCGATAAAACCGACATCGTGCGCCTTCAATACTTCTGAAGAAAGATGTCTCTCATGCGTCAGGTACTCCCATGCCTCCTCCGCCTCCGGAAGATTCCAATCCTGTTTCGCCTGCGCCATGATCTCTTCGCGAATATCCCGCTTGGATGATCGTAAAAGAGGGAGCGGATATCCCGCTTCCCGTGCCATTTCTTCCAGGGCGGCGCGCTTATCGCAGCCTCTGAGTTTGCAGAGGAAATCGAAGATGTCTCCACCGGTTTTCCCGGGGCATTGGAAACAATTGAAGAGCTGTTTGTCAGGGGTGATGGAAAAGCAGCCATGACCCCGGCAGAAAGGACATTGAGGAAGGGAGTAATTCTTTCCTGATCTTCGTGCGGCCTGCGACGTCCATTTCTCGACCAGGCCGACAATATCGACTCTTCTTTTCACCTCCTCAAACGCATTGACACCCCCTTCTTTCATGGTGGACCTCCTTCGTTTAACTTACCATCCGACAATCTCCCCTCCACCCGGAGCGCCAGGCGGAATGGGTGACGGATTGGAGGAGGGGAAAATATCGGGCCCGGGTAAATCGAGATCTTTATAAGAAGGAGGCGTGAGGGATTCCGTATTGGGCCGATACGCCTCCACCGGCAGTCCTCTTCTACGCTTGAATACCCAATCCCTATAGGAGGATACGAGTTTGACCCAAATCGGGCGTAACCCTCCGATGTGAAGAAGCGCAGCACCGAGGGGCATATTATAAATCTCATCGACCGTCAACACCTGCCTTTCCAGATACGCCGTGGTGGTAACCCTCCCTCCCCTGAACGATCGGGACACCCGCTTATCCGGAATCAGACATTTCCCGGAAAGCTCCGAGATGCGCTCGCACGTGGTTTGATCGCACCCCTGCAAGCAGATCTCTGTTTTCGTATTCACTGCGATCGAGACGACTTCGTGCGGCTTGTAGCGGGTCATCTGCCCCTCCGCCTGCAGGTAGGTGATGATGCCGACGCGGGCCGATCTCGCCGTGTTCGCAAAATCGGCCAAATCCGGCAGATGCAGCGCATAGAATTCATCCAGATAAACAAAGAGCGGCAGTCCATCCTCTTTCGTTCGCACCGGCCGCTCATAGACTTTCAGCATCAGGGCGCGAAGCAGGATCGAGGCCGCCAGTCGCGCCTTCGGATTGCTGTGCGGGCTGGCGATGATCAGAAGGGTCGGCTCCCGGAAAAGAAGGCCCAGATCCAGATCGGAGCGAGAAAACGCGGCGCTGATACTCTGATCCGAAAATAAATCGAGCTTGTTGAGAATTCCGCTGAGAATGTCCGTTAATCGCTGCTTATTCTGGAATGCGTTCGTAAATTCGGATTGAAGAGTCGAATCACGACAATAGGTGACCGCCGCTTCCAGCGCCGGAACCCCCCGCAGCGCCAGCTGATATACCATCGGAAGGCTGCACTGTTTCGGGTCCCGATAGCCCCTGACCAACTGACACATCAGGCGGAAGAGCCGCCGCTCCTGAAGGTCGAACCAGATCGAGGTGTCATTCGCATCGGTGTTCCGCTTTCCATACACCGCCTCCTCGATCTGGGCCAACGCCTGATCGGTCGCATCTGCCAGCGGCTCAAACCCGGGACAGTCCGGATGATACGGATCGAAGAGAATGACCTTTTTACCCTTGGCGCTCCAGGCGCCTCCGATGGTCTTAAAGGCTTCGGGCGATTTGACGTCGAGGACCACGGCGGAGCACTCTCCTGAAGCATCTTCAATCAGCTGGGGGAACATGAATCCATCCGTCTTCCCGGTGCCGGCGCGGCCCTGGACCCGTATGTGTTCGAAGCGGTCTTTCTCCGGCAGGGAGAGGGTGATGGGAAGAACGATTCTCTTTGTTCCCAAAATAAACCGATTTTTATCTCGCTGATTGAAGAAGAATTCCAGAAGCAATCCGTAAAGAAGAAGCGCAATGATCATGGAAGCGGTGAGGATGATCACCATCTGGTCGGGGTGCTCGAATGTGGAGAGCCCGACCTGGTGGAGACGCCACGCGAATACGATTGCCAACAGACCTGCATAGATCAGGACCACTGCATAGACACAGAGGGGAAAGCGGGCCCAATTCCCCAGATGCGAGAGGGCCTCCCAGGCGGTCGCAAGTCTCCCCGATCCCTTTGCTCCCGGTTTTCGCCTGGTCCCAATTACAAGAACTAAGAGAACAAGAAAACCGATCAGCAGATAGAAGTATTGATCTGTGAACGATTGAATGTTCCGAATCGAATCAAGCGAGTTCATGGAACGCCTCCTGTCAATGATCGCGAATGCGGACCCTGTGCGATCTTGCATTGTTTCAGATTCAACATGCGCTTTGCTCCGAATGCGCCATCGTGGCACTCTCTTTAATTGCTTTCCGCCACGATGGCCCCGTTTGGAATGAGCACCAGGTCGACCTCTTCTTCCTCTTCCTCCAAATGGAAATCCTGGACGATCCTCGCTTGTCCTGATCCGATCAGGAATTCGATCGCGGGTTCTCTCCGGCTGGACAAGATTTCCACCGCAAGATCGATATCGACGCTCGGTGAAATCCAGAGGGCCTCGTCCGCCGGCTTGAGAAAGACGGGAAGCGATTTCTTCTCTATACGATGAACAAGAATGCCGTTGGCGGTTTTGTGCTGGTTCCAGATGATACGTCTTAGATCCGGTTTGACCAGATAGGCTTCTTCGAACCGGAGCACCTCCGCCGGGGTACCGCTCAGTCCAGCGATCTTTTTCGGGTCGTGAAAGACAAGGACCTGCGCCAGATCGGACCATTGCTTTATCTGATCGGTATTGCACGACTCACAGACCGATGCCAAAAAGGAAAGAGGCAAGCCGGCATCGAGAACAACAAAGAAGAGCGCGACGCGGCCGGCGTCTCGATAGATCACTGAGAGCTCGACCACATCGATGTCCCTCTGATAGCGATCCCGTTGAAATTCGTGGGATCCGAATGCATGGGCCAACGCTTCATCCAGATCGATGGTGGTGTAGGCGCCCGAATCATATCGATAGGCCTGCCCCTCCCTGTCCAGATTCAGATAGCGCCGTGTGAGAATGTGTTTATAAAAAAAGATGCTTTTCTCTCCGGTTCGGACCCGACCCATATACATAAAAGCGGAAAGGTTCATCTGCCCGACGACCCGACAGAGAGGGCCCCACATCGGCTCTTCGTTGGCTCTCTCGTTTCGCTTCTCGGCTCCGGGTATGTCCGTGATGCGCTGTCCTGCGAGCCTGTTTGCGTTGCAGCAACTTTCTTTTTTCATCTCCTCCGGATGGGAGCAATCTCGAACGGCGCCGTTCACAACCCACACTTGTAATGAATAATCGTAACCGTTCCAGACGTAGCCACCTTTGATTTCATCCCCGCTGGACCGGGTCATGGCTCACCTCTCTGAGCGCAATTCCGGACGGAAGGCCTCCGGCCATTCGCTTCGACGATGGGCCCAAACGGCTGCGGGAAACCCTCGGGGAGCTTCACGCGGGCTAGGAAAGGGATCAGGTCGTCACGGGTAAGCGTACGCTTTTCAAATAAGGCGTCGGCAAGCTGCCTGAACACCTCCGTGTTCAGATCGAACAGCGATTTCAGTGTGCGCAAATGCTCCTGGTGCAAGGCTTCGAGCTTCGCTTCACGTTGTTCCCATTCGAACCTGTTTTGGGGTTCGGCATAAAACATCCCCCGGCAGTGATTCGAGAGATAAAGGCAAGCGATGTCGAGCCATTGAAGATGGTCGTTGCTACCGCAGAGCGTAGTCTCGCCGAGTGTGGATTCGCCCATTTTCCCGGCGAGAAGCTCCAGCATCCGCCACTCGGCGAAGGTCTTCTCCGGGAGTCGATGCCGGTCGTGGATGCCGGTCACGAAGCCCAGCACGCCATGGGCGTCGGGGCGGTCGTTGATCGCGACCTTCACGTCCACCGGAAGCCGGCCCAGCGCCGCATAGACCAGCGCGTGCCCCGCTTCGTGCGCCGCCGTGTAGCGGGTGTCGCGCTCAGTCAGCTCGCGGGGCGGAAAGACGGCCACTCCGCGCGCGACGTACTCGGGCTGCACCGACCGCCAGCCGGAGCTGACCTTCAAGATTATCCAGACGATCGCAGCGGCGATCAGACCGGCGGCAGCGTCTTGAGGATTCTCCAGCGCCCATCGATAGGCACTGTCACCGGCGTGGCCGATCAGCCAGAGCGCCAAATGATACGCCGCCGCGAACAGGGCCGTCTGCTCGATGAGCGTCGTCAGCGCTACAAGATTCAGAAAAAACAGCAGAGCGCGCCCCACCGTGTAGAACAGAACGGTCACAAGACCGAAGAACTTGACATCCAACATCACCTTCGTAACCACGGCTTCCTCCGGCGTGCCCGGATTTCCGAAGGTGGCGACGGAGACGGCGACGCAGAGGATCACCAGAATGATCGTTCCGGCGTGTTCGATCACCAGGGCAAGGCACTTTACGACCAGGTGCGGCAGAAGCCCCTTGATTCGATAAAGGATCCACATTCTCTACTCCTTTCAAGGTTGATAGCGATGCCGCCATGCGCGATGCAGTTGCGTATGTCCTTCATCCCAGACTGCCGAGGCATCATTCGTTCTCCTTCAGAAGGGGTTAACTCTCCGAAGAGGTTCCGTTCTTGAACCGGACCTCCACGGTCTGCTGAATAAAGAATCGAATCCCCTCCGCCATAAATTCAGAGATCGACTGCTTCTTCTTGTCGGCCCCCAACGTGATCAGGGCCTGCTCTTGGGGTGTGAAGCTCTCAAAAGAGACGTTATTCTCCGCCCTGGCTTTTCTTGTTTTTGGCTTTCTTGTTGCGGTCGCTTGTTCCATCGGAGTTCTCCTGTTTTTGTTGTTCGATAAACACTGTTACTTCTTCCATGTCCCTGCCCCGTCGAGCATCTCCCGAATCCCGCCTAGGGAGCTTAAGACCCCCGTCGCCTCATACGGCATGTAGACGACTTTATTATCCTTCCCGGTGACCATCCCCTTGAGCGCTTCGATATATCGAATCGCGATCAGATAATGCGCAGGGTTCCCACCGGAAATCGCCTCTTTGATCTTCTTTAAAGCCGCAGCCTCCGCATCCGCCACTTTGATCCGGGCCTCGGCTTCTCCTTCCGCCATTAAAATCTTCGCCCTCTTTTCTCCCTCCGCCCTATTGATTTCAGACTCTTTGAATCCCTCCGACTCCAGGATTCTCGCCTGCTTTGACCCCTCCGCCTCCAGAATGGCCGCCCGCCGGTCCCGCTCCGCCCGCATCTGCTTCTCCATCGCGCCGATAATATCCCGTGGCGGATGGATGTCCTGTAATTCGACGCGATTGACCTTCACACCCCATTTCTCCGTGACCTCATCGAGGATCGCCTTCAGCTTGCTGTTGATCGTATCCCGGGAGATCAGCGTTTGATCCAGGTCCATCTCTCCGATAATATTCCTTAGCGTCGTCTGGGCAAGCTTCTCGATCGCATCCGGAAGATTCGCGATTTCGTAGACCGCCTTGACCGGATCGGTGATCTGAAAATACAGGATTGCATTTATTTCTATGACGACATTATCTTTCGTTATGATGCCAGTTTGCCTTGGAAAATCGTAAACGGTCTCCCGTAGATCGATTCGAGTGATCTTCTCCTTCTTGATGATCGTTCTGCCGTCTACATCCGTTTTGACGTATCTCCATTCGATCTCTCTGGCTTTGTCGATTATCGGCCAGATGATGTTTATCCCCTTGCTGAGGGTTCTGTGATAGGCGCCGAGCCTTTCGATCACCATCGTCTCCGCCTGCTGCACGATCTTGAAACCCTGGGCTGCAAAGAGAATGACGAATACCGCAACCAGAATGACAATAATCAATATGCCCATCAGATGTCCTCTCTCTTTGAGAATTGTCTTACGATGAGACGGGTCCCATTGATCCTGACGACTTCAACTCTTACGTTGGCTTCAACGATGGTGTCATCAATCGAGACTCCCTTCCAGTCTTCCCCGCCGATGATAATCCGGCCTGAATGAGCGATCGGATCGATTTTCTCCAGGACATATCCCTCCTTCCCGATCAAAGCCTCGGTATTGGTCTTGATCCAGGTTTCCGAGTCCAGATACTTTAAAAACAGAGGCCGAAGCATCAGGAATACGAGGAGGGTCACTGTAAAAAGGGCCGTAATCTGCATCTCGATCGCCCACCCCATCCAATGAGCCAAACCGGCCGCCAGACACCCTATCCCAATAGCGGCGGTAAAGAAACCAGCGGTAAAGAGCTCCGTGATAAAGAGCGCCATCGCCGCCACAGTCCAGAGTTGCCAGAGTTCAATATCCAAAGCGCTCCCTTTTAGTTTTTTATTTTCTGTTCGGAAGGGATAAGAAGACCTTCCATGCATACTTCGCCCGTTTATCCGGGCTGGTAGCGTTGTAGCAGCCGACCGCTTCCCAGGTATACCCGTATCGCTGCATACACTGCGCGAGAATCCACGCTCCGACCTTCACATTCTGGCAGGGGTTCCCCAAAGAAGCCCACAGTTCTTCCCCCAGGATTTTTGCCCATGCCGAGTTGATCTGCAGGAGGCCGACATCGTAGCTGCCGTTTACATTCCGATTCAGGGCGTCAGGATTGAAAGAAGATTCCACCTTGGCGATCGCCCAGAGCAGCTGCGGAGAGACCCGATAAATCGCCCCGGCCTCCTCGAAGCAGAAGGCATCCGCACTGTTGGGAGTCAGACCGGTAAAGATAAGTGAAATCGACACCAGGAAGGCTCTTATTTGCGTAGGCCTCTGATTTTTACGACCTCCTGTTCGGTTTGACATTTGATTTTGTCCTTGTTATTCTTGTTTTTAAGAAACATTCATTGAGTGAGGAATATCATGTCGCCCCAGGCTCATAAAGTTAAATTCACCTACGAGGACTACCTTCTTTTCCCGGACAATGGGAAGCGGCACGAGCTGATTGATGGAGAACATTTTATGACCCCGGCTCCTTCGACCAAGCACCAAAAAATTTCCTCCAATTTGCATCGAATCATCAGCTATTTCGTGTATGAGAAGGACCTTGGCATCCTGTTTTCGGCTCCGACTGATGTTGTCCTCTCCGATCAGGATGTTGTGGAACCTGATCTTCTTTTCGTTTCATCGGCCCGGTCCTCCATCATTACCGAGAAGAACATTCATGG
This sequence comes from Candidatus Manganitrophus morganii, assembly GCA_021651055.1. Classification (NCBI taxonomy): domain Bacteria; kingdom Pseudomonadati; phylum Nitrospirota; class Nitrospiria; order Candidatus Troglogloeales; family Candidatus Manganitrophaceae; genus Candidatus Manganitrophus; species Candidatus Manganitrophus morganii. The sequence continues at coordinate 3,547,560 of JAJHOH010000001.1, read as the reverse complement.
GGCTCCGGACCTTGCGGTTGAGATCATCTCTGAAACCACCCGAAAGACCGACGAGATCATCAAGCGTAAACTTTATGAACGGCACGGCATCCCCGAATATTGGATCGTGGATCCGGAGTTAGAGACCGTAAAGGTCTACCGCATGACTGACCAGGGTTACATTCGTTCTGCTGAGCTGTCTTCGGAATCGAACAACACACTCACAACGCCTCTCCTGCCTGATTTGCGAATACCGCTCTCTGAAATATTCAAATAAGAAAATGCGGTAACGTTTTTTAAGGGGGTGCTCTCGATGTCCGACGGTGCTATTTTTCTCCTAGCCATCTTCCTCATTGTTCTGAGATTGCTTTATATGCTCGCAACTCGGAAAAAAATTAAGGTGGAACCGTATTATCCGGATGATGAGGACTGGGGAATAGGCGAATTTATCTACCCAGGCGGGAAATATAATCTGAATCGTCATCGCAACAATAATGGCGATTAATCCGGCCTATTTTTTAGTTCGTCCACATCAATTCTCTTCGGATCAAACGGGATACTTTCGATTACGCGTTTAACACCACCGCCCGGTGCAGATGCTCCGTAATCTAACGAAGAAGCTGTCCTGGCTTGATCGTAGAGATCCTGCGTGAATTCGCCGACCTTTCCGGCCACATATCTTTCCGTGTCTTCTCTCCCAAGTTCCTGCTCTTTGGCTTCTCTGACAGACTGACGAATCTTCTGGTCATATTCCGTTGCAAGCAAGTTAATAGATTCTTCTTCGATTGATTTTCTACCTGCGGCCCCTCCAATCCCAAACACTCGCAAACCTGCCGACCCTTCGGCGTAACCAACACTGGCTCCACTTCTCTTTAAAAATCCCCCCACATCCTTAGCCAAATCTTTCGCAGTCGCCGCCATATTCGCATCGAAAATCTCCGGCTTATATTTAGCAAGCGTGTGGTCCGAGACGAACTTCGCGATCGCGGGATCTCTCTTCAAGGCCATCTGCATGGCCGATCCGATATTCACGCCATGATCAACTGTGCTCTTATCGACATCTTCAGAGATATTCCGTGTTCCGCTGAGGCTGCTGCTGTGAGCCTTGCTGATCTCTTCCCATCCTGACTGGGACAGCGCGAAATCCATTGTTTTTCCCGTTTTCTCATTCGTCACCGCCAATTGTCCCATTTCGCCGCCATGGGTGGGATAGCTGTACTGGACATTGGCCGACCTCCCGCGCTCCGCAAGATACTCCAATGTATTGACCGCTTGGTTTGAGCTACCCTGAGATCTGAGGGTCTTTGCGAGACCCTTCAGCTCTCTTGCATTGAGCGTCTCATAGCCATGCATGCCCCCCTCGATCTCGCCGCGGGTGAGATTCAACCCGATGCCGCTGATATTTCCATCCCGGTCTTTCATCACACTGGTTCTCAGAGCGCCCTCTCCTCCATGATCCACCGGCTTCATCTGAAGCTCATACATAGCCGCATCGGGATCGGTGCTGTAATGGGCCGTCCCATCGGCGACGGTCTTCAATCCGGGGATCACACGGTAAGCATCTCTCAGAGATCCCTCCAGAGAGATCTTTTTCCCGTCCTCCGATGTCCCATTGACATAGAGTTGGCCTCCGACCTGCTGGACTTTTCCTGAACTTAACTTGTAGTTCCCGTAGGGCGTATCTATCGTGAGCCCCTTTCCATCCCGGAAGGTCTTCTCCGCAAAATCCTCGCTCTTGACCGAGGTGGTATCGGTGGCGCTGAAGGTCCCCTTCCCGCTCTGGGGATCGATCGAGTAGGTCGCGATCATCCCGTGTTTTAACATCGAGACCGCATCCTGATGTCCCGCATTCGAGGCGACTTCTCTCACCGCATCGATATTTCTATCGGTCACAGGACCGGCAAAGGACATAGAGGCGGCCCTTCCGGTCTTCGGATCAAAGCCGATCTCTGTGAGGCGCATTCCGGAGATTACTCCTTTGTAGCCCTGCTTCGAGGCAACGGAGGCCATCTCCGGCGTGATCACACGGCCGGTGCCTTCAAAGGCCGCAGCTTCCGTCGGCGTCTGAACTCCCAAAATCTGACGGGCCTGATCGAACCGCCCCTTACTCCCACCATACAGAGAGCTCTCCCGGAAATAATGGGAGTCCATGCTCGCCGATGCCACATCACCTCCTGCGACATCGGATGCAAAGTGTTTCGTTCCAAACGCCGATCCCCGCGCGGATTGCCCCTGAATGCCGCCGACCTCGAACGCCGAATCCGCGTCCAGCAATCCCAACCCCTCGCCCGTGCTTCTGGCCATCGTGTTCGCCTTCGCATGGGTCCTTTGCCCAAAATCAAACTTATAGGCGTTGGCCATCACCGGGGGCGCGTTCTCGAGCGCGCTGATCAGACCGGCCCCTCCCTCGGGAGTCGTCACTCTCCCGGTCGCCTGGGCCGCGTGCTGGGGAGACGATGTGATTTGTCCTGCCAGCATGCTGAGCGCATGGCCTCCGAACCGAACCAGCAGGGTCGTGATCACCGTGGCGAGCATCAGACCGGACCAGCGAATCGCCCCGAACGCGGCGAGGGTCTTTAATGAGGCGGTCCCGAATGTGGAAATGGCGGTGAGCCCCAACTGGTACTGTCGTACCTCCGCAAAGGCCTTTATGGCATAATCCATTGCAAATTGATGGGCGATGGCGTCGGTCACCCCCCAGGCAGTCAGCCAGATAAAGAACCCCGCGATCAGCGTCACGGCCTTGCCAAAGAGAGGGGTCGGAATGAAGATCACCAGAAAAGGGAGCAAGCCGATCGCAATTGCCGTGATGACGGCCCGGATGATCGGAATCCACTCGTTGGCCACCACCCCTGTCGAGAGCAGGGAGGTCCCGGTGTCTCGTCCCGCAAGGACGGCGATCGCCGTATCGGGGCTGGCCGATTGCGCCACGGAGGAGAGCGACTGTGCCATCGCATTCTGCCGGTAAATCTGTGTGGCGTCGAACACCGCTCCCTGAACCCAGTTGACCAGGCTCGTGAACGTCCCTTTACACTGGTTGTATTCGCTTGGAATACTCGGGTCGAATCCCGCGTCGGCGCACCTCGCTTGGGAGGTGTTCTCAAAGAGCGAGGGATTTGTGATCTTCGCCTCGATCGCCGGCATCGCGTCCGAGCATTTCAGAGTCCTCCCCTCCGGTTTGGCGTCTTCGTAAAAGGTCGTATAGATCGCGGGGCTCGCCGCCTTCCTGAACAGGGGGATGAAGTCGGCATTATTGGCCAGATCATTGATGGTGAGGGTCGTTCCGGGACGCGCCACCTCGAAATAGAGACAATCCTCGACATATTTCCGCAGAGACTGATGAATATACTGGTCCGACAGCAGCACCCCTTTAGACTGGATGTTCAGAAGCATGTCGAAGCCGACCCCGCCGGCCTGCTGCTGATACCCGACCGGGTCGGCGGCGGTGGAAACGATATCGATCAGGCCCCGTTCGACCTTGTTGAGGGCGCCGATGAGCGCGATCAGGCCGTCCGGAATCCCTCCGACCGGCTGATATTGGTTTTTCACCGGATCATAGATGTGGAGCGTTCCCTTCGGTAAGACTAGGGCCAGATAGAGGGTGATCCCGATGCCGACCGGCCAGGTCCAGGAAAGGGGCGTGACGCGGCCCCCCGAGAGGGCGAGAAAATAGACCACCACCCCTCCCATGAGGATCCCGAGCACAATGACCGTGAAGAAGAGGCCCTTGTAATCGGCGTCGCTGAAGATCAGCGCGATCTTTGTAAACGCGCTGACCACCGCATTAAAGCCGTTGTAAGTGTAGTACTCCATTTCGATCGCATGGGAGGTCGAGTGCGACAGGATCACAACAAGAAAGACAAGCGGCGGAACGTGGAAAATCTTTTTCATTTGTCTACCTTCCGATGGCCCGATTCGCCAGAGAGGGCCGAAACATCTGGGATAAGGAGGCGCGGGCGATGTCGTTGAACTGCTCGAGCCGCGCGGACACTTCCATGATGGTGTTGATCTCGCCGGCCATTGCGGCATACGCCCGCTGGATTTCCTCCACCGAGGCATGAATCTGCACGGCCAGCTTCTCCGTCTGCGCGATCGCCGGCGCCATCAGATCGATCTGGCAGTCGGATTGCGCGGCCTGCCCCTGAGCCGATATCACCGATCGCGCGGTATAGAGACTTTGCAAGGAGAGGTGATAGAGGTCCGACATCATATTGAAGGCGTAGGCGCGGGCGGTGATGTTCGACAGGATCGCGATGGTGCTCCCCGGCTGGTCGGAGATCACCGCCACCTTCAGCGCGGAGTAGGCCGGAAGGGGGAGGGTGTTGATAAAACCTTCTTCGTCGGGAGCGAGGGCCAACCCCGATCGCATCTTATTCACGATTCCCTGGAGTTTATTTCCTGCCCATTGATTTAAGTTCGCGTTCGCATCGGTTATGAGCCTGCAGGCGCTCCCGTCGGCCGGCCGCAGATACGCCTGCCCCGTAAAGAAGTTATCGATCGCTCCTTCTTTGTTCTGCTCGCACGGGGGGATGAGAATCGGCTCGATTTGTTTGGTTCCATTCGGTGAGGTGAGCTCCGTGATGCCGATATCGCCGGTAAACCCGCGGGCGAGGTCGATGTATTCCACGGGATAAGCTTTTTTCTCGGCGATGGCCTGAAGCACGGTCTTTCCGGGAGTGGCGAAGATCTCTTTGAGGCCGGTGGGGCAGCCCGCGATCTGAGCGTTATCGTTGACCGTCTGCTGGTTGTTATTGCTCTTCCATGTGTCGGTGAGCTTCGCGCGCAAGGTCTGCAGTCCGCGGTTGAGGGTGTAGTCGCTTTCGGCCATGGCCCGGATCTGCGCATTCTCTGCGCCCATACCTTGAAAGGTCTTGGCCACCAGGACCTGAGAGGCCTGACAATCGTTGAACTGAAGCTGATTGAGGGTATCGGTGATCGCCTCGAACGATTTGATCGATTTGGCGCACGGCTCACAGAGTGTATTGAAGGCGAGATCGAAGGCGACGGCCGGGGCGTTGGTCAGCATGGCTTGAAGCTTCTGGACCAGACGGTCAAAATCCAGAAAGGACACAGCCCCTCCAAAGACGTCGATGCCGCCGCAGCCGGTCTTCACCCGCGGCGGATTGAGGCTGGCGATGTAATCGTTGCTGTTGTACCACCGGGCGGAGAAGCTGCCGCCGTTGAAGTAGCCCCGCTTCTGCCCCTCGAAGTATCCGGGCGAAGTCTCTGTTTTCTGATCGATCCAGTCGTCGACCCAGCCGGCGTGTGTCCAGGCAGGGATGAGTAAAATAGCGGCCACGATGATCCATCTCGTGAACATCATTTGATTTCCTTTCAATACGATTGCCCAATATCAAGGGGCGTCATCTTTGATCTTCAAAGGCGCCGTCGGATCAAAACCCCCGCCCCGCTGGAATTCAAACATCGAGAACTCTTCCGGCGTGATCTCATTTCCGAGAATCCGAATCCCGCGATAGAGGCGCTCTTCCATATCCGTCAGGGAAACCACCCCAATCGACACCGGCATGAAATCCTTGCTGTCCTTGTGGATCAGCATGATGAAGGGGACGGCGCGCACCTTGAACTCCTCCGCAAGCTGCGTACTGCGCGAGATATCAACTTTCCGGACCTGCCAGCCCCGGTATTTCTCCAAAAAGAAGCTCAAGATTTCGTCTTGCTCGGCGCAGAAGTGGCACGTGGGGGAGTAGAAATAAAGGAGCGCGAAGTTCTCTTTCGATTGTTCGATCTTTTGACCGACCTCGGCCGACTGCTCTCTTGTTTTCGCCGCCTTTCCGGGAAGAGCATTCGGATAGTCTTTCTCCAAGGAGAGCTCCGGGTACTTCTGGACCACCATCGCTGCGACATTGGCGAAGGCCAACGCCTTCCTGCGGGCAATATCCTGAATGGTGTAATACTCCTTCACATTCCCGATCGTGGGGGCCATCACGGCCTTCTTCTGGAATGCCATCAACAGGGGTTGAAAATCGTCCGGATGCATATTCCAGAGATCCTCGGGGGTATGGTCGGAAAGGGAGGGAACCTTCCGCGCATCTCTTCGCTCTTCTTTTTTTTCTTCCTTTTTTTCAGGTTCCTTTTCGTACCACCACCATCCGTGCTTGGAAACGTCCGGCGCCTCTTTGGGAAGCTCCCCGGCATGGACAAAGGTCGTGAGTACCAACAGACTAAAAAACAGGGTGAGCGATCGCGATAACATCTTCTTTCCTCACAAATCCGAAATATCGGGAATCCAAACTGTCGACATGACTGCCGAAGACAAACAGGCTCTCTTTCGGGATCACCCCCTCGAACTCAAGGTGCGGCAGCTTCTCTCCTTTCAGGGAGTAATCTTTGGCTTGACCCAGATAGGTGTCATTGCAGTAGTAATACCCCTCTTTGACGGTGAGCGTATCCCCCTCCGAGCAGGCAACCTGCTTGAGGGTCTTTTGGGTCTTCGCGCCCTCCAAATATCTGGAGTTCAGCTCGAAGAGCACATAAGCGTTACGGACCATCTGCTCTTTGGAAGGCGCCCGGTCCAGGATATAGATTCGATGCCACAATGAGGGGGTGATCGTCACCGTAAACCGCTGGGGAATCCAGGAGCCCGCCAGGAGGAGCGCCGTCATGAATATCGTCAGGCTAAGGAACGAGCGTTTCCGCGTGGCTGACAACGACGTCTCCCATCATCACGATTTTGTTTCTCGGAATCGCATCGATCTTCCGCTGCAAGCGCTCCAGATTCTTTTTCAGGGCGTCGTCGTCGATCTTCCCAGAGAGATACAACGCCCTCTGCTCGGCCATGTAGCCCTTGATATCGATGGCGACGATCTTGGGGGCGTAGAAATAATCGTAGATATAGAGCGAGCAGGCGGAAATAAGCAGGGAGAGGACCGCCGTCTGAAACCAGTGACTTCTGTTGTTTGTTTTCTGATTCTCTTCCATTGAAAACCTCGACGAATGGATTCCTTTCTCATGGATTCAATTTGGACAAAATATTCTTGAGAGAGCGACTTTTCACTTCCCGCTGGATCCACTCGATGCCATAGGCCAGCGATGCGTCCCCATAGAGGACGTAATAAGGAGAGGCCTCGCCCAAACCGTCGCTGCCGCCGGGCTCCGTCTCATGGAATGAGGGAACGTAGACAAGCGCCGGGACCTGGCGGATTTGGTATTTCCTGTAAAGAAGCGGATCGACGTTGATGTTCACCTTGTGAGCGTCACACCGTTGCCGGGTTGCCTTGCAGCCCGGATTTTTGACGATAATGTCCGAGACCAGCCGCAAGGTCGGCTGCGCGTATTTCATTCCCCCCACAAACCCTCTCATCACCATCGTGATGTTCGGATCTTTAAGTTTCGCGAGATCGGCCGCATAGTTCCGCAGCGTTACGAGCGGCATGGAAGAGGAGACAAAGAGATAAATCCGCTCCGACGACGAAAGGAGTCCGCTCTTTTGATCAGCCTGCTCCATCTCTTCTTCCCCGGATGGCTCCTCGCCCGCGACTTTCGAGGCGGGTCCTCCAAAGAGCTCTCTTTTGACCCGCTCGGATTCCTGGAGAAGCTTTCTCTGAAAGTCCTCAGAAACAAAATGCCGGGCGAGCCTTTCCGCCTCGGCCCTCCCCTGCTCCTTGTGGTTTTCGTGCTTACCTCCAACCACTTCCCGTAGGTCGTCGACACTCTCCGGAACACGAAGGGTTTTCTCCATCTCCTTACTTTTTTCAATCATCCCCCGGATCGTATTCAAGTCGACGATCTCCTGCTCCTGCCAAAAACCCCCGTCGACATAGATCCGGACTCTTTTGATGGAGGCGTCGATCTGAACCGGTATCGTCCCTTCCGTGCAGGATGTGCCGTGGGATTTGAGGTAAATCTTTTCCCCTTCGATCTTGTCGATGAGGTGGCAGGAAGAGGGCCCCTGGATGAAGGCCTTCTTTATGCTGGTATCCCCCCTTGCGGCGGCGAAGCCGACGGCGATGGAAATAAAAATGATGAAAACGACCACTCTCTTTTGGCATGGAGATCCTTTCTTCGCTCCTGAATCCGCCCGGCCCTGTTTGGGATCAGAATGCACAGCACACCCTCTTTCTGAAGATGACCCAGAGGAAATTGTCACTGGAATTACCTCCCGCGGAGAAAGGGGGATTTTTCAAGGATCCCCAGACCATGCTGCTTCTTCCGATCGGATGACATGTAAAATCACGCACGGGCTTGGCGATCTGAATGCGGTAGTTGTGCTTGATCCAGATCGGGGTCGGAATGCAGCCACAGAGATTGACCCCTGTGTCGCAGACGAGCAGTTCGCGGGAGAGCTTATAGATCAATCTTGCGGCGATCGCCGCATTGGCCTGGATATACGTATCGTCGTTGACATGGCCCGTCAGCGGATAGGCGGAACCCCAGGAGCCCATGCACCAATAAAGAGCGCTCAATGGAAGCCCCGCGTTGGCCGCCACGCTGTCGGCGATGCACGACATCTGCGCGACCGGATTGGCGAACAGTAAGGCCTCCGGGTTGATGGCGAAGGCGAGCATGTCGTTGTTCCACAACGGATCGACCTCGGTGATATAGGCCAGATCGAACCCGCTATGCTCCACACAGACAAAATCGATCAACAGTTCGAGAACTCCCCAGACCGGGAAGATGAAGTAGTGGGCCTGGGCGAACGTGGAGGTATCGATCTGATTGTGGGCGCTGATCTCCGAGTGGGTCCCACCCAGGAATCCTCGGCTGGGATTGGGCATTTGGACCCCCAGGCTGGGAAAGTAAAAGGGATCCTTGACGGTCTCGATGAACCTTGCCGGCTCCCAGAAGCTCACCGGAATTCCCGGCCGAAAGAAAAGAGGCGGCGGAGCGGGACAGACACAAACCGGAAGTAGCGCCGCATCCGGAGCGTCCGGAACGTCTCCCGGGATCACCGTCATACCGGCGATCTTGATCGGGAAGACGCAATTCCAGCAGATATCGGTCACGGGATTTAATTGGGTTCCGAATCCGCGCGCATCGGCATGCCCCTCCAGGCTGAGGATCAGAATGGCTGTCAGTACCCCGAACAGGCAGACGTTTCTCATGGAATGGGGCCTATTTTTTTGAAGGGATCGCAATTTCCTGAACCTCCATCATGCTTCCTTTTTGTATCGCGACCGCCGGAGTCGACCGGACTTTCAATCGCTGAATCAGGCTTGCATTGGCGTAGTACACCGGTCTTTTCAGAGTCTCTAACATGGCCTGATACGATCCTCCGGTCAGAAGCAGGAAGGCCTTTGGATCGTTCGCGTACCCGGACGCGCGAAACCAGCCGACCTGCTCGGCATCCTCCGCGTCGATGATCACAAACGTATTCGGAAGGGAGACGTACTGAAGCGGATTGAAGGTATAGCCGCGCGGGTAGAGGATCCCTCCCCGACCGTCCGGGATATCGGCCTGGAGCGCGTAGGTCATATCCACGGCGCTGGTCCTGCCCGTCGTGGCCCGGGGAAGAGGCCTCAGCCCGGAGGGACGGTAGGAAGCGACGGCCTGTTTCATCTTTTTCTCATTGAAGCGCTCTCCCCAATTCACCTCTTTTGCGCGGGCCTCGATCTCACCGAGGGCGTCCGGCTCGGCGATCGCATAGGTGGCGCCGGCCACACCGAGGTTGCGGCCCATATCCTCCGAACGCGCAATCTCGTAAGATCCCCCCAGAAAGAGGAGCATGCTAAGGGCGAAGATTCTGATAAAACTCATTGACCTTATTCTCCATGCCCTGATTGATTTGAGACTGTGACTTTGACGAGATATTGGCGAAATATTCGGATAAATCCATTTGGGAAAAATCGAGCATTTGCATCTCTTCCGGCGCGAAGCCGACGCAGTTGGGGCTGCCGGTCGTCCCCCACTGTCCGTCGGGAGCGAACTTCTTCAACTGTCCCCTCCCCTGCTCCTGGATCATCCGGCCGAGCTTCGAGTTGAAGCAGCAATACACTTGCGCCTTCTGCACGCAACCGATGAAGGGCCAGCTGGTTTTGCAATAATCGCCGATATAGTGGCAGCTTTGAGCGTCCTTCGAGGCGTTCGTCGACCACTCGGCATCAGCGCAATATTTCTTGAAGACTAAAAAGTCTCCCGATCCATTGCTGCAGCAGTTGAAGAAGGAGGTCCCCGCTCCTGCCGGGCGGCACTCCGAAGCCTTACCGTTGAAGATGAAGACCGGCCCCTGGCATAAGCCGGTGGCCGGATCGGCCTGTCCATTGTTCTGATAACTTGTCAGGTTCGGCGTCATAGTCTGCGGGGGCGCCACGTCTAAATCGACACAGGCGTTCGAGGAGCATTGATACGTTCCGGCGTTATTCATACAGCTGTACTGAGAACCTAACGGACAGCTGTATCCCTGCAGGCACTGATCTCCTGCCGGGTCGTACATGCCGGTTGCGCAAGAAGGGGTGGCGACGCAGACGCCCCCGGCGCCGTCATAGGTGTAATTTAACGGGCAGTGCCAGTGAATCAAAAACCTTCGATGCAGATGGAATATTCTTGGCGCCTCGCAACGGTCACTGGCGGTATTTAAACTTCCATCCGGCGGACAGGTTGCAGCCGTGCGGCTTGCGCTGCAGAGGGTCGCCCCAAGGGGGCAGAGCGGTCCCTCCGGTGTCGAGGCGCAAGAGGCGGTCTCTCCCGGATCGGATACCGCGCCGTTCCCATTGGTATCCTCGCCGCAGACGAAGTTGACGGCGTAAGACGGTTTAACAAGGAGAAGTCCGAACACGACGGCCATGACAAGGAATCTGATCATCTTCATTGTTTGACTCCATCGCTGCAGATCATGTCGGATCCCGCGTTCTTGAGGACCTCCATCAGGGAGGCGGCTTCCGCGAAATCGGAGATGCACTGGCAGCTTTTGACCACCTCTTCGCCGGCCGAAAGAGGACAGGCGCTATCGACGCATTTCCTATAAAAGAAGTCGTAGCTTGCGGTCGTATTTCGGTATTGCGCCGTGTTCCCGGCCACGGAAGCCTCGGTATCGGTCGTCGGTTTCCGGGTCTTGCACGCCATCTCACAGCTCAAGTAGCTGTCGCGTCCCGGCAGCCCAACTGTTTTATCTTCCGAAATCCAATTTCCGTTTTGGTCTTTTCGAAGATCCCGGTAGTAAACGGACGCTGTATTGTCCGCGACGCTCCCGATGACCGCCCCCGCTCTTCTCTTTGCGTCTGTGAAATCAAACACCTGATTCGTCTGGCAGAAATAGGTCCTCTGCTTCTTCCACCAATCCCGGCAGATGTCGTGATTCTGAACAAGTCCGATCAGGGTCGTGCAGGAAGGAAGAGGGGTCAGCCCCGTAGGATTGAAGGCGCCATACGTGCCGACCGCATCGACCTGCTCCTCTCTTAGCCGGCAATTCGGATCGGCCTCCAGGGCATTACAGCTATCGGTGACCGATTCCGAATAGACGTCTGAAGTCCGCGTACAGAGGGAGTAATAATCGTAGGCGTCGTACGTGCAACGGTCCTCTCCCCCCCTCCTGGATCGATCGCGAAAGTTCTCCGCGGAGGCGCCCAGGTAGATCGCCCCCTCGGGGACGGAGGCATAGACGGTCGCGGGCGGCGGAGCGCAGTAGCCGGTCACATTGGAACACCGACAGTCATTGATGGATCGATTGGATCCTGCATAAACCTTCAGGTAAATGGTCTCCTCCCTGGAGGCGATTGATCCGGTAGGCGCCGGATTCTGGCAGAAGGTCTGCTGCGACGTGACTGCGGCTGATCTTTGGATCACACATTGACGAGAGGAGGCGCTCTGTTGCAACGCCGGGGGGGGGGTGGTCATCAGGCCATAGTGACTCATCGGGTCAACGGATTGAATTGCGATCTGGGATTGAACTTCAGTTGAAATTCCTCCGGGATTATTGAAGTACTGCTCCGGAGAGGATCCGGTCGAGGTGCACTGGCCCGCGTTTTGTCCGAAATAGGTCAGCGCGGTTCCATCGATTTTCACGTCGGTAATGGTCATTTTAGGATTGTTGGCCTGAATGGCGCCGACCACCCCCCCGCCGATGGCTTGAAGGACCGATGGAAGATGGGTCATCGCGAGGTTGGCGCCGCAGCTGTTGTTGACGCAGTAACATCCTCCCAGGTTTAATTGAGAGACCTCCTGCAGATTGGCCCTTCCCCCACTATCGGCGGTCCATTGGTAATACCGGCAACTGGCCCACTGACCCGGCGCGCAGGAGATGACGCCGTTGGCGCAGACGCCCGAGATGGGGAAGGGGGGCTGGTAGGTCGATTCGATCGCCCCGTCGAGATCGGCGTCCTGTCCGATCAGGACCGGGGAGAGATCCCCCGTGATTGTGGGAGAGATCAACACATTGAGAAACCGGCTTGAGGAAGGACAGGTTAATTGCGCGTTAAAAGAGGTTTTGTTGTCGATGGTCGTCATGAGGGCGCCTTGGGAGGTCAAGGGATTGGAGGCGTTCTGCCGGATGCCCTCGGGGGAGCCGAATTTCGAGAGCGCCTGATCCGCCGAATCCTGGGCGGCCTGCCTGGGATCGGGCTGGGAAAAAGCGGGCCCTGCGAACAACCAAAAGAGCGTCGCGGCAAGAGCCAACCCCTCAACTCCGATATTTTCGGACCATCTCTTTGATGGCTTCTTCATAAGGCATCCCTTTAGACACCATCGATTCGATTTCAGCGACCTCTCTTCCATCGGAGGTGTAGACATAATAGGAAAAGGGATCGACCATCAGGCGAACGACCCCCACGCCGAAGGGGGTGTCCATGAAGATCTCCGAGTATTTCGGCCGGCTGCTCTTGACGCTCTTCAGCAGCTTCATCGTGAACGGGTCGTAGTCGATCAGCTTCTCCTCTTTCGCCTTCTCGAAATCGGGGGACTCCAGAAAGAATTTAAATGCGGAGTTCCCGCGGATCACATCTCCCACTGCCCCGAACATCTTGGAATCGAGCAGCGACTGGGTAATGATCGTGAAACTGGCCCGATATTTCCGCGCCCTCCGATATCCTTCCTTGATCACTTCCTTCAGCGCCACACTGTCCGCGCCGCTCTCCAGGAATTGCCAGGCCTCGTCAAAGATCGCCATCCGCGGCCGCGTCCGGTCCGAGAGATAGAGATCGCGGGTGACCTCGTTGATCACCTGGAGCGTCACCACCTTGAAGAGCTCTTTCTGGGGTTTTAGATACTCCAGCTCCAGGACCACCCACTCATCCCGGGAGATATCGAAGGTCGATTTTCCGTTGAACCACCTCCCATAGCTGTTCCCGGTCGTGAATTCGGTCAGGTTGAACGCAAGTATCTGAGCCAGATCTGTGAAATTCTCGTTACCGGTGAACTCCTCATCCATATATTTGGGGAAGGAGCGCAGGTAGCGATGCACCGTATCGATGTCCGCGTCATTTCCCTCGGATTCGAAGGCCCACTTCACCGCAGACTTGATCAGCGTCATCGCGGTCTCCGCCGATTCGGTTGGCGCCGCTCCCGTCACTGAAAAGATCATCTGCAGCACGATCGATGCGATCACCGAGAGGTCTTCTTTGATCTCCCGGACGTGGGTGAACGGATTGATGCAGATATCCGAATCCTCCCTAAAATCGAGATAGCGTCCCTTAAACATCCGGGCCAGCTTCTTATAGGAGCCGCCGATATCGATGATCCTGAGAATCGCGTTGCTTGCGAAATAGCCAAAACCCTTGCTATTTACGAAAAACGATTTCCCTCCGCCGCTCCCTCCCGCGATGAAAACGTTATGATTGCTGGCGCGTTTATCAAAAATGTCGATTCCGGCGGCCTGTCCTTTCCGGCCGGCAAAGTTCATCACCGGCGCCCCTCCCCCCGCGAAATCGGACTGCACAGGGAGAATGGAAGAAATCGCATCGAGGGGGGCGATGAAGTCGCGGTCGAGCAGATCGATGTTCCCCCCCTGATCGTAGAGCCCGAAAGGAAGGGCTGAGATGAACAAGATCGGTAGGATGCCCTTGTCTTCCTGCATGATGTAGCCTTGGCCCTCCCAGATCCGCTTCGCCCGGGTGATCGCCTCCGACGCGCTCTTCTCGTCCCGGTCCCAGACCCATAAGACCGGAATGATCCGCAGAAAGCGCGTCCCTTTCTCCAGCTCGTCGGTCGCCCACTGAAATTCGTCCTGCTTGCGGGCGAGAGTTCTGGCAAAACTCCCCACCCCCTTTTGAAACAGGATCATGTTGCACTTCTTATGCAGCGACGCCTTTAGATTATGAAAGAGAATGTTGAGCGTATAGAGGAAAGGGGTCTTCATCTGATCTCCGTCGGAAACCATTCCCCAGCAGCCGCCGAAGAGCTGATTGGTCTGGAACAGGTCGACCTCTTTCGGAAAGATCTTCGGGGTGGTGCAGCGGAAGATGCGATCCCCGATCTGAAAATTCGCCGTCTGCTTTTTGATTTCCGTTTCGGAGAGGATGATCTGCTTCCGGATCGGAATCCCATCGGCGTAATGGGTATGGTTGACCGACCCGTTGCCCGCGTTTCCATTGAAGAGCCGCCTCATCCAGTCGAGCAATGCCTCAGGGGGGACCTCCTCGGGATGCAGGCAAGCTCCATGAAGCGTCTCTTTGATCGTATTGTGGATCTCAGTCAGTCTTTGGGCGGTGAGGCCGCGCTCCGCCACCGGCATCTTGGCCGCCACGAAGAGTCTGAAGTTGCGGATCGGAATGCCGGATAAAGACGCCATCCCCTTCGTTCCTTTCAAGAGGAAATCGCACAGGGCCTCGGTCGCGTTCTCGATGATGGGGCTCTCCCTCTGCCTGGATCGCCGAATGGCGTCAAGATACGGATCGATGTTGTCGTCGGCATAGAGAATAAATTGAACGATCGATCCCTCCGGGAAATCAATCCGAAAGAGCGCATCGAGCGTGGCCTGGGTGCGGCTGCCTGCAAAGGCCAGCGGGACACATTCGAAGAGAAATCCGACCGTGTCATCCATGTTGTAATATTTCTGCTCCTCGTAGGCGGCCCAAGGAAGATAATCGGAAAATTTATTCCGATGGGTCATCGATTCAAGCTCGGAAATCGTCAACCCGCCGTTCTTGCCGAAGATATTAAGAAGATTGGGAAGAATCAAAACGTACCTCGCTTATTTCTGGAGAGGCAATGCCGTCGCCCTGGCGGCCGTTTCCTCGTTGAGCCACTGATTTCCAAGGACCCATTTCGGCTCCTCGATAATGATGTAGACATACCGGGGCATATAGAGCCGCGCTCCTTCTCCGTTGTAGGGAAGGATGAGGACCCGCATCACCTGGGGAGGGGCTATCATCGGGGTGGCCGGCTCTCGCAGCAGCCCTGTGAGCTTCTCGTACAAGGCGCTCTGGTAGCTCGCCTCGGTCAAGGAAACCCCTTTCTTTTCTTCTTTCCCTTCCTCATTCTTCAACGGTCCCCCTTCTTCCTTCCCCTTGGGGCTGATCTCCAAGGACTCCTGATAGGCGGAAGTGGGCGAGACACATTTTCCGTTAAAAGTTTTGGGACAGGTGAAATTGTCGTTGTAGGGATTGAAGACGGCGCAGCCCGACAGGAACACCATCAGTAATCCGAAGGCGCTTATTTTTCGCATGACTGCCCTCCGACGCATATTTCTTTAATGATCAGATCGACCCCTTCGGTCACCACCAGTGTGACCGTCTTTGTCGCCCCCACCTCGATGATCGGTGTGGCCTGACGCGCAAGATCGAGATAAAGCCGTTCAATCTCGTGTGAGCCGCTGGAGAGTCCTCCTCCGATCGCCGCTTTGCCTAAATCTTCCGGCTTGATCAGCTGAGTCGCCCCAAGAGGACTGACCGACGTGGTGTTTGCCGAGGCCCGGAAGGCATCCCCCGCCCCTCCGAAAAAACCGGCGAGTGCCGCTCTGGCCACGGCAGATCCCATTCGGGAGACGACATTTCCTCTCAAACCGTTCTTCCCGTCCTCATCGGCGACATATCCTTTGATCCCCTGGTCGATCACCGCCTGGCCATTTTTTGCAAGACAGGAGAGAGTCACCAGTCTTAATTCCACCCGCTCTTTCGAGAGTTTCCCGAAGCCGTGCGCGATGACAAAACAGCCTTTCAGATTCGTCTTGATCTGATTGGGGAGCACGGCGAGATCGCGGATTCGGAGCAGCACCGGCTCGGGATTCCCTTTAGCAGACTCCACCGTCTCGGCATCGAGCCCGGTCAGCAGCGTTGCCTCCATGAAGGAAGGGGGAAGGTACACTGTTTTCTTTTCTTTTTTTCTATCGGCCCCATCCTCACTCCTGGCCGCTTTGGCGTAGGGATTGGAGACCACAGCGATCTCTCCGAGAACTTCCCGGTCCGGCCCTTTGGACTCCCCCTCCCGTCCCGGGGAAGGGGGTGGGGGAATCCGGACTTCGGTCGGAGGGGGAGGCGGAGGCGAGGGAAACGCGTTTCTCTGAGCTAACGTCATTTTCGGGGGAGAGAGAATCTCCTTCCCGTTTTCCTTCTCCTCCTTTTCCTTTTTTAACGACTCGAGCTCCCGGCGCAGCTGCGTGATGCTTTCTTCCTGGCGGCGCAGTTCCTTCTGCGATTCCATTACGAGCGACTTCTCGAGCATCTTCGGCTCAAGAGAAATCTCCTTCTTCTGTTCAACAGGAGCGCTCGATTCCGCGGAGGTCCCCCGGCTCGATCGGTATCCTAAGATCGTAACGACTCCCAATGCGCCCGCGAGGAGAACCAGTATCCATTTCCGCTTTCCCTCCGAGGTCAACCCATTCCAAAACGCTTTGAGTCGATTCATCAGTTCTCCTCCCCGCGCTGCTCGACGATCAGCACACGCGCCGTCTGGCCGGAGGTCAGTATAAGACGATCCACGGTGATGGCGACCGGCCGGACCGCAAGCTCCACCTTCAGAAAATCTTTCTCGTGCAGCTCCACACGCGACCCCCTCGGTTGGACCAGGTACTCTTTGACCTGCAGGCCTTCTCCCTCAACCGAGATCGTGCGCGTGAGCGTGACCTCGATATCGCGAAAGAGATCGATCATTTTCCGGGCCGGCGTGACCGTAAAGCTCTCCGGAATCTGATCGGTATAGACCGCCCGGATCAGGGTAAGTAGCTTCTCCTCGTAAGGCATCCCCTTCATGCGCGAGAGGTTGGATTTGATCTGATCTGCGCTCCCGGCCATCAGACGCACGGTCTTAGACGGCACGCGCTTGGGGATCGCGATGATCCGGAAGACGTGCTCTCCGCAGACCACAAAGAGCTCCGCGGGGGTCGTGGCGTAGATCATCTCTCCCCCTTCTTTGACGATCTGGAATTTCAGGAAGGCGTCTTTCTTCGTGTAATGGACCGCGATCCCTTTCTCCTTGGAAAAGATCACATCCTCGATCGTGGCGCCGCAGACGATCCGGTTGGCGTCCGATGCGCTCATCTCCACGGGGGTGGCCACTTCCGGTAGAACGCTGACATCGTTCTGGGGCGGGGGGTTCCCCACCGGAGGAACCGGCTCCTGGGAGAACGCGGTCCGGGATAACCCGAATAAAAAGAAAGCGAGAAGAAGAACGCCGTAATTTTTCGCTTCAGGGCTTATTTTAAGAAGAACCATATCGTCACTCCTGTTTTTCGGAAATGCTCAACAAAGTGAACCGGCCGTCGATGATCTGATAATGGAGGAGGTACGACTTCACGGATTCATCCACCCGGGTCACCTCCACGAACTGCTTTCTCACTCCCCGCGCTTCGATAGAGGATGGGCTGATCAAGATCTGTTGAATATAAAATGCGCTGGTAATATGCGCGGTCTCGATCCGGTCGGCCAGCTCATAGAAGCTCTTCTTCGCCTCAGGATACGAGTCAGGGGCATACACGCCGAGGAGCTCCTCGAACTGGCCGCGGGCGGTCGCCTGGGTGTAGCTTGCCGCCAGCCCCAGGACATATCTCGTGTAGGCGCGGAGGGTCTCTTCGGAGGCGTGTTCCCGGGTGATTTCAAGTCTCGTGTTGAGGCCGGGCGGGATGAGGATCGTCCGCGCCGTATTCATCGCGCGGGAGAGGAGGATGGTATTCAGTAGAACGGCGCCGCCGATGATGACCACAAAAAACTTTAAGATGCGATTCTCGGCAACCTTGTTCGAGGAGCTTTGCAAGTAGGCCTCAAGTTTCATAAATCCCCTTCACTCCTGGAACCCGTCCTCGAAAAAGGTCGGATACCCTTTCACTCGGACCAGACCGATAAAATAGAAACTGTGCTTGAGAAATCCCCGTGGATAACGCTTCTTGGCCGAGGAGTAGAGATAGGGACCCCCGATGATCAGCAGCCAGAAGACGCCCCCGAACAAAAGCGCAAGCGTATAAAAGGTAAAGGCGATGACCAGTTCATCCACTTCCAGCCACAGCACCTGGAAAGGCTGGGAGAGATATTGGGGAAACCGCTTCTTTTCCATCGTTCACCTCAGTCTTGGTTATTGCCCCCTCTCCCCTGAAATGGCGGAAAGGGGGCGATCGGCTCAAATTATCGCGCCGAGGCTGGCAACCACCGTATCGGCCTTCAGAAGGACCGCCCCTCCGAGAATGGCCGGAATGGCATACAGGACCTCCGCTTGGATCGCCATGTAGGCGCCGAAAACGATCGCGGCGACTCCTCCCATGAACCCGATCGGGCCTTTCAAAATCTTGTTCACACCGACGTCGTAGACATCGTAGGCGAACGATCCGGCCACGGGAGCTACGATCGCATGCGCAAACGGGGCGATCACCAGCACAAAGAGCAGCGCCAAAAACGCCAGCTGAAAATCCCTCTGAACATCTTTTCGATTGAGTATTCCGACGAGATTCTTCATCTTTCCTCCTGTTTTTGATTCCTCCCCGCCGACCGGCGGGGAATGCGTCGTTCTGATTATGATTTCGGCTCCAGAATTTGGAGTATCTTCTCGAAATTCGCCCCGGAGACGAACTGACCATTGATCCAGAGTGACGGGGTCCCTCGGACCCCCAACTGTTGGCCGATCCTTTGATGCTCGGAAAGCAACTCCTTCACTTTCGCGTCGTCGCAGAGCTTGAAATCCTCATCGTCCAACCGGCCCGAGAGCGCTTCCGCATAGGCGCGGGACTGATCCTGGGCGCAAAGAATGTATTGCGCCTTTCTCTCCGCGTCGGGATGAATCTGCGTGATCGGAAAGAGAAAGATGTATCGGGTAACGTCCTTTCTTTTCTTGAAGAAGGCGGCCGTCTTTCTGCAGAAGGGGCAGTCGGGGTCGACGACTTCGACGACGGTGTGCTTTCCGCTCCCGATCTTGATCGCTTTCTCCAATGGAAGGTCTTTGATCCGAGCGGCCGTTGACTCCGCCTTTTTCTGTGCGGTGAGACTCACCCCCTCTTTGGTCATGATCTCTCCCACGAGCGTCAGCCCGCTTTGGGGGTGGTAATAGACGATGTTCTCCTCAAAGGCGATCTCATAGAGCCCGTCGATTTGCGTTTTTCGAATGCTCTCGATCGGAAGCTGCGCGAATTGGGCCCGGATCGACTCCTCCACCGTCCGCTCCTCCCCCGCCTCCGCTAAGAGCTGTAAGGGATTAAGAAGCGCAATGAGCATCATCAATAGAAGCCTATTTCTCATGGTTCCCTCCGTTTTTCATGACAAGAATCTCCACCCTGCGATTGAGCCGCCGGTCGGTGGACCGGGGGCAGCAACTCCCTTTCCCCACGACTTCCGCCACCACGATTCCGTGCTCCTTCAGGATCGCGGCGACCCGTTCGGCACGTTGGAGAGAGAGTCGGTCGTTCAGCTCTTTCTTTCCGAGGTCGCAGGTATGGCCGACGACTGTGATCTCTCCTCCCGACTTCTTGATCCGCTCGACGGTTTGAAGTATCTCATCCTCTTGACTCGGACGGTCCTCATTGAGTCCGAACTGGATGATAACCGGCTCTGAAATGTCTTCGGATGGATCTGCCTCGCCGTCTTCATCCCCTCCCTCTTGATGTGGAATCGGTTCTTCCTTGACTGAGGCCGGGAGGCTGAAATGGAACGGTACCGTCATCTTCAACGAGATCGCGATCTCTTTTGGTTTCACTGCCAATGCCGGACTGGGCTTGCAGTCGCAAAGCACGAAGGTCTCGACGGCCTCTATGGCGACTCCCGAATCGGATGAATACTGATAAGACATCTTGGAAATCTCAGCGGCGAAGGCAGATACTGAATGGAAAGAGAACCATACTGAAAAGAAGATCGAGGCCATCCTCCCTCGAAACATCCGGTCCCTTCCTTGCCGATACCGCATCTGTCCCCTCCAGAGCATCCCTCTCTGCTTCGAACGAGTAGAGGCGATGAGCAAGAACCATGCCTGTACCGAATCGATTTGTGGGGACGATCCAAACCATCCTCAATGATGGGAATTCTGAACCGGATTGCATACGCGCGCGACTTTTACTATCCAAATCTGCAGTGGTACCGGCGAGAGAAATATCTCTTTTTAAAAGAGGTGTCAGGAATCCTGACAGTGGCGTGAGGCAATCGATCCAGCCCACCCTTGAAGAGACTTCCTTATCGTTCCATACGTTAACGTGTCATAATAGTCTATTTTGGGATACTAATGAGGGGATGTCAGGAATCCTGACAGTGTCAGGAAGACTGACAGTGGTTCGGAGTCAATCGCCGATATGATGGTGTCGTATGCTGCGAACGGAGCCGCCGTAATGAATAATGAAAACCCTAGTCGAAGTGGTCCCGGTGGAAGGAATTTCTATTTTTAGGGGGGGGAAGGCAGGAATCCTGGTTGTGGTCCGCAATTTCCTTAGTTGTAAAAATCATGATTTCATTTTTCAGATACTTCTTCCTGAAATAAATAGTTTCGAACGTTTCAAAACACACTTTGTTTCAATCGGGATTAATCAATCCTGGGAAAGGGAAGTGGCGGTTAGAAGAGAATCGCTTTTTTTGGCCAAAGTAGCGCTCCCAATCTTCTTTGGCCGATATCTTTGAGAAGGAGGAGTTCAAATCAGAAGATCAATATTCCAAATTAAGCGACAACAGCAAGCAGCAACGTGAAAATCTGTGAATGAAATCGGCGGATTGTTAATCACCCATTAACCTTCAGTGCGATTGATCGACCCAACCAACCCGACGAGCGCAATCGCAGAAAAAACAGCACCTGCATAAAATGTGAACGACGCCCCAAACCGATCCCATAAGAGTCCGGCCAATACGCTTGCCACCAGCATTGCCAACCCGCTCATCAAATTGAAAAATCCGTAGGCCGTGCCGCGCAGATCCGCCGGCGCAGTATCAGCCACCATCGTTGCCAGTAAGCCCTGCGTCATACCCATATGCACACCCCAAAGCGCGACCCCTGCCAGCAAAACACCCCAATGATCGTCCGTGGCCAAGACCAAATCGGCTGCTATTAAAACGAAGAGGCCCAGCGCCAACAGCTTAGTATGGCTCATTCGGTCCGAGAGCTTGCCGAACGGATAAGCCGACGCCGCATAGATGAGATTCATCGCCACCATGACAAGCGGCACTAGTGCGATGGGAATCCCGCCCTGCTGAGCGCGCAAAACCAAAAATGCTTCGCTGAACCGAGCCAGCGTGAAAACCGCACCGATAGCGACGACCCACCAATACGATGCACCGAGGCGCTTCAGGTTCTCTCGGCGAATCGGATTATTGTGGGTACTCACCGGATGGTGGTGCGGTTCATGTACACCGACTGCCAACAATGTAACGGCCATTAAGCCGGGAATGACTGCAACCCAGAACACTCGCCGAAAATCGTTGGCCCACAGCATCAAACCTACGGCCAGCAGCGGACCGAGAAACGCGCCTACCGTGTCCAACGACTGGCGCAGACCGAAGGCGGCGCCCCGGACACGCGCTGGCGCGATGTCGGCGACGAGGGCATCGCGCGGCGCGCCGCGCACGCCTTTGCCGACACGGTCCATTAAACGGGCGGTGAGCACGACGCCAGCAGTGGAGGCTAAGGCAAAGAGCGGCTTGGTGAGCGCGCCCAAGGCATAGCCGAAGAGTGCGAGCCCTTTGCGCTTACCGAGATAGTCGCTCAGAGTGCCGGAGAAGACTTTTATGATGAGGGCCGTGGATTCGGCCAATCCCTCAATCAGGCCGACGGCGAAGGCCCCCGTCCCCAGCGTTGTCACCATAAAGAGGGGTAGTAGACTATGGATCATTTCCGAGGACACGTCCATCAACATGCTGACGAAGCCGAGCACCCACACGCCAGTGGGAATTTGACTCAATGTGCTTTTTACTTGAGTAGACATTTGGAAGTGAAAGTAATATTAATCATTGGCTCCGCTTGAGACTATCCCTGGATCGGCCGTCGTCCTCATTCTAGGCCTAGATCCATCTGAATTATTCTAATGATGTTAGATACTAACAAAAAATACGAGCTTTTGCTAATATCGTTTTCTTGAGGTCCAGGAGACGACTCGAACCGCCCACAGTGATGCACGAGATGCGCTGGTTTTTTCTGCGATCAGTAATTTTCCGGAAGTTTAAGGGCATTTATAGTTGTAGGTGTTATCAATCCCTCCTTATTCTGATATCGTCTTATAGATCAACATCATGATCTGTTGCCTCTTCGCGTCAGGTGTCTCCGAGTTATGATCCCGATGAGAGACGCATCAGACATCACATTCCTTCTTCGTCCTGAATCCTCTTGAATCCTCGTTCCCCCTAAGCGATTGACTATCTGTGAGCTTTTGACCACTCGAACTCCGAATTGGTATCGAATCGTCGGCTCTTCCATTTGGGCACATAAGTTGCGATAGATCAAAGCGCCAATGGATTACTTATTCGGCCCGTCCAATGGCCATAGGGGAATATCGTTCCGCAGGACGGGTGGAAGAATGTAACGGAGGTCCCATGTCTGAAGCGGAAATCGTACCGGAGGATTTGGAGCGTCTGAGACTGAAGGTCATGGATTTGGATCCGGATGAACTCTATGTGGAGAGGCAGGCAGCGCAGTTTCTCAAAGTGTCGGAAAAGACCCTTCAGTCCTGGCGCTTTACAGGAAATGGTCCGAAGTTCGTCCGGATCTCGAAGAGATGTGTCCGGTACAGGAGGCGCGATCTCACCGACTGGATCGAGCAACATCTCAAAGCCTCCACCTCGGAGAGGTGAGAAATCGATTCGATTTGATCCTCATCCAACAGGGACCATCACGCTATCCTCTGGTAAAGTGGTCGTTTTGAAAAGAGGGACTGGCATGACGAAAGTGAAATCAATGGTTGCGTGGACCGATCCCGCCGATCAGCGCTCCGGTGTACTTTGTGCAGGAGGCATCCCCCCAAAGCAGATGAGATATCATTCGTTTTTTCACTTATCCACAGTTTTGGGGGATCAGGGTTTGCCTGGTGTACTTTGTACAGGTCAGGTGGTGTACTTCATGCAGGAATGCGGATTCTCCCGGTGTACTTTGTGCAGGCCGCTGGTGTACTTCATGCAGGAAGCGGAATTCCAAGGCATTGAATAAACAGATGGTAATGGCATTTTTGGTGAGCGGAGCGTTTTATTTAAGCGTTTAACGGTTTTAAATATTAAGCGTTAACGCTTTTTAAGGCGGGCCAAACGGTATTTTGAACTTCATCAAACCCGAGACAGACCGCGAGACAATTCTGGTGGATCACAAGGCGGGTGGGAACGGAAAAAACTTGGGGGCCCCCCTGATTTCCGGTCTCATCGACAATCAGGATCTCCTCCCGGTCGAGTTGAACATTGCAAAGTTCTCCTCGTTTATCTTCACCCCCTCCCATGCGCGGAATGGCGTCCTTGCCCGGGTGAAGACGTGGGTGATCGACATCAAGGGGAAGAAGGCCTTGGCCAAGATTCTGGTCGAACCGGTCGATCGGCAGATCCTGAACACCTTCGACTATCGGACCTACCTGACCCTTCAAAAGCTCTGGTGGGAGCGCCCCCGAGATCTAGTGGAAGGGTGGACCGCCATCAGCTTGAGGGAACTGGCCCGTACCATGAAGCTGGGATGGGGGAAGAAACAGTTGTCGCTTCTGAAACGGTCGCTTCGATCCCTGCGGAAGGTCCCGATCACCTGGCAATACTCCTTCTTCGATAAGGACGCCGGCCGCCACCATTTCTTTGAGGAGCCGATTAACCTCCTCTCCCGACTGAGAATTTATGAGTCACGGAATTTTCAATCCAGAAACGAGGGTTACGAGGGGGTGAGCTATTTCCGCTTCAATGAGCAGATCGAGAAGAACCTGTTGCGGCAACATACAAAACCGATTCTGGTCGATGTCGTGATGGAGATTCGTGGAGAGATCGCCCTCTCCCTCTACTCCTTTCTCGATGTGGTGATGGCCGATAAGTTTACCTGGCAGCGCCGCTCCGCTCTACTCTTAGAAGAAGATCTCTCCGTTCGCGGAAAATACATCTGGCCCTCCGAGCGGCTCCGATTGATCCGGCGCGCGATCGAGGAGCTTGAGGGGAAGCCGG
This sequence comes from Candidatus Manganitrophus morganii, assembly GCA_021651055.1. Lineage (NCBI taxonomy): Bacteria > Pseudomonadati > Nitrospirota > Nitrospiria > Candidatus Troglogloeales > Candidatus Manganitrophaceae > Candidatus Manganitrophus > Candidatus Manganitrophus morganii. The sequence continues at coordinate 3,523,189 of JAJHOH010000001.1, read as the reverse complement.
TCTCGACCGGGATACTCCAACTGGCGATGGCCAGGACAAAGGACGGAAAAGATTACAAGCTGATCGTGAAGAAAAGACCGACAATAGCCCTCCCCATCGAAGGTGTTGATCCGAAACAGCTCGATCTGGTCGAACAGATCCTCGATTTCACGAATGACCGGCACAGCCGTCCTTACTACGAGAAAGCGGTGTGTCGTTTACCGGAGGCGCTCATTTATTGCGCCCTCTCCGAGACCAAGGATGCGGACCGTCGCGGCCAGATCCGGACCTCCCGGGCCCGCTTCTTTACCAGCGTGCTCAAACGGCTGGCCCGGGAGCGAGAGCTGCCGCTGAACACACATAGCGCATTTTCAAATTGAGGAGGACGCTAATGGAATCCTGGGAAAATAAACCGGTATGGAAAGAACCGACATGGGAGCCGCTTGAGCGAATCATCGGAAGGCAAAACCTTCCTGCGTTCATGTATATGGGAGAGGCGCAAAGGGGAGAAAAGAGGATCGTCTTGTATAAGCATATCGGAACAAGATCCTATTTGAACCTGGATGAGGAGGGAGGGGCATACCGCTATACGACCAGCGGCTATGTCCCCATTCCTCTCGACCAAGCTTTGGCTCATGCCTATGGAATGCCTGCGTTGCCGGGCTGATTTGAGGTCTGTTTTCGATCAGTTTGTTGGAAGAAGGTTTAGCTTCATCAAATTGTCCCCTCAAAAATGAGCATTTGAATAGTGAAACCGGCGCGCCATGGATAAGGTGATCATGATCCTTGATGAGGATCCGGCTTTCTGCAAGATATATCAAAAAATATTAGGACAGGCGGGTTATCACGTCATGGTGGCATCGGGGCGAAAAAGCGGCCTGAGTCTTTTAACGAGAAAGAATCCCCAGGCGGTTTTTACAGAGATCAAACTCAACGGCAGCTCTGACGAGGGGATCTGTTTCATAGAAGAGGCCCTGCTGGAGCGACCCAATTTAACCATTATCGTCGTCAGCAGCGAGGATAACGCGAAAATAATCAATAAAGCCTTGGATCGAGGCGCCGCAGACTACCTCGTCAAGCCCTCTCCCGACCGGATCGAATCTCCTATGCAAAAAATAATAGAAAAAATGGAGGATGAGATTCGTCTTAAGACAAGCGTGGAAAAGGACGGAGGCTTGGCTATCGGGCCCGGCCGTATGATCATCGGCAAATCGCAGAGCATGTGGCGTGTCTATAAACTCATTCAAAAGGTTGCCGATGATCGCTCCTCGACGCTCATCCTGGGGGAGAGCGGCGCCGGCAAAGAGCTCATCGCCCAAGCCATTCATGCCCGGAAAGAGGAACAGACCCCTTTTGTCTCGATTGATTGCGGATGTATTCCGAAGACGCTCCTGGAGAGCGAATTGTTTGGCGTTCGAGAGAATTATCCCGGCATGCACAACAAAGAGAGGCTGGTCGGAAAACTGGAAGTCGCCGGCGCCGGCACGCTTCTGCTGGATGAGATCGGAAACATGAACGTGGATCTGCAAGCCTCTTTATTACGGGTCCTTCAGGAAAGGGAGTTCAGGCCGCTGGGCCGCGAGAAGCCGGTTCCACTTCGGGCGCAAGTCGTCGCTTCCACAAACGTAGATATGGACTCTGCAATCGATGAGGGTCGTTTTCGAAATGACCTGTATTATCGACTGAATGCGGTTAAGATCGTTCTTCCTCCGCTCCATCAGCGGAAAGAAGATATTCCATTGCTCGTGCGATACTATTTGGACCGGCATGAAAAACAATCTGGCCGAAAGGTAGAGGTTCTGCCGCAAGCAATGGATAGACTCACAGAATATCACTGGCCGGGGAATATCCGGGAGCTTTTCCATACCCTTCAACGAGCCCTGACCCTCTATCCATCACGGTATTTGGCATCGGGGTATTTTGACCTGCCTTCAAGTGCTCTCGAGGGACGGGGGGTAGATGCAACAGCCCCGGACGATCTCTCATTAGAAGATCTCCATCGACAAGTAAATGGCTACGAAAAGGAGGTCCTCTTAAAGACGCTTGAAGGGTCGGGATGGAACCAGACGAAGGCGGCTGAGAAACTCAAGCTCACCAGGACAAACCTGATCTGGAAGATGAAGAAATACGGTCTGCGGAAAAAGACTGACGGCAAACCGCAGCCGAACGAACAGAATAGGTACGCAGGTTCAATAGATGGCTAAAATGTATGCGGCAGAACTCGATTGTCAAAATGAGGCAAGAGCAATCGTTTCAAGTGTTCGTAAACCAAAAGCCAGAATATTGAAGATTACGGGGAGTCGTTCTTCAATATCTGAAAAATGAATCAGGACTTTACAATTCATTCCATCTCCCCCGATTTGGTGAGATCGTGCCTGCCGAGCAGTCGGATCAAGTGAGTTCTGTTGAGGCCCAGGAGCCTGGCGGCCTCGGATTGGTTCCCGTCGGCCAGTTCCAGTGCCGAGCGCAACAACGTCTTCCGATACTCCCGGACCATTTTCTTGTAGTTGCCAACCGTCACCGGATGAAATGATTCCGCGTCGTCTTTAGTTGTGTCCCCTGCCGCCTCTGGTTGTTGCGTCTTACTGCCCGTGAGGGAAAGGTCGATATGCTTCGGCGCCAGATACTGCGACTGACAGGCCATCAGCGCCCGCTGGAGGGTCTTGGCCAGTTCTCGAACATTTCCCGGCCAATCATAGGCCATCAGTTTATCCAGCGCCTGCGGGAGGATCTCGACCGCTCTCCCGGTTTGAGACCGGAGTTGATCCAGGAGGTGGCGGACCAACAGCGGGACATCTTCCAGACGATCCCGCAAGGGGGGCAGTACAATCCGGACTTCATTCATACGGTAGTAAAGATCTTCCCGGAACCTTCCCGATTGAATCGCGGTCTTGAAATCGATATTGGTCGAGGAAATGACCTGCGCACGGAGAGGAAGCTCCTCGCCGCCGAGCGGCCTGAACTTCCTCTCCTCCAGCACCCTCAGTAGCTTGGCCTGAAGTCCGATACTCATGTTTCCGATTTCATCCAGGAGAAACGTTCCCTCCTTTGCCGCTTCCATTTTTCCGATCAGTGGCTCTCTGTTATGGAATCCCGGGTAATGGGCCTTCACCCCGAAAAGCTCGCTTTCCAAAACCGTTTCAGGAACCGATCCGCAATCGATCGAGATAAACGGCGCGTTGGATCCTTTCCGGGCGTGAATGGCCTGCGCGACGAGTTCCTTTCCGGTGCCGCTCTCCCCCAGAATCAACACGGTAGAGCGGCTCCATGCGACCTTTTCGATCAGCGCGTAGACCTGATACATCTTGGGAGATTTTCCGACGATCACCCTGCCGGGACCGAAGGCAAATCCGTTGTGAAGGTCGATCTGGGTCTGAATCAGCTTTTCCAGGCGCATTCTCTTCAGGGCCTGGCTAATCCTGAAAGGAAGGAGTTCATAGAGAGAATGATCTTTGACAATATAGTCGACCGCCCCGAGTTCGATCGCCTTGTTGATCATCGCGCTGTCGCTCTGGGCGCTGATGATAATGATCGAAAGATCGGTCCGGTCCTGCAACGCGCCGGAAATGAAGCCCAAGCCTCCCTGCGGCGTCCCGTCGAACGTCAGATCGAGAAGCACCAGATCGGGGGTTCTTTCTCGGAGGGCGCGCAACCCGGCCGACGGCTCCCTAGCGACCTCTATCGCGTAGCCGCTCGTTCCAAGGGCGTTGCGGTAGAGTTTGACATAGCTCGGATCGTCCTCAACGATCAGGATTCGGCCCTTCTCCACGCTCGATGACCTCTTTTTGATGACTGGTTTGCATCCGGCCGACCAGTGGGAGCCTCACGATCGCGGTCGTCCCTCTTCCCGGCGCGGACTCCAGAGACAATTCGCCGCCATGATTGTTTTCGATCACCCTTTTTGCCGTCCAGAGGCCAAGGCCGGTCCCGTGGACTTTCGTCGTGATGAAAGGCTTAAAGAGACTGCTCCGGACACTGTCGGAGATCCCGGTCCCGGAGTCGCGAATGTCAATCTCCACGCTTCCCGGCCCCGCCGAACGAAGGATCACTTCCAGTGTTCCTTCGTTCGGCATCGCATCGAATGCGTTTGCAATGAGGTTCGCGATCGCCATCCTGAGTTGGAGCGGGTCCCCTTCCACACAGGGAAGATTTTCGCCGTATCGCCTGACGATCCGATAGTTTGCGGTATCTCTTTCTTCGGTGCGCTCTGTAATACAGGCTTCGACCACCTCGGCCAGGTCAACCCTGATCATTTTCGGCGGATCGATATGGGCCCTCCGGAGGCCGTGTAGGATTCCGGCAATGGCCTGCGCCGCTTCATTAATTTGGGAAAGCCCCTCTTGCGCCTTCTCGTGATTGGCCCGAGCCATTTCGGCTCCGACGATCTTGATATAGTTCTGAATCAGACCCAGCGGATTCTTGATCGCGTGGACCAGGGTTCCGGATGAGCTGGCGATCAATTCCATCTCGATCAGGCGGGACCTCGCCAGTTCGAGGTCATTTCGGATGCGGTTTATCCGCAGCAGCATCGCGACGCGCAACGACAGCTCCTTGAGGTTGCAGGGCTTCGAGGCATAATCGTCCGCGCCCAACTGGAACCCGAATGCCATCTCTCCCAGGTTATCGCGCGCCGTCACCATGATGATTGGGATCGATGCCGAATCGAGGTTTTCCTTCAGCATCCGGCAGAGCTGCGGTCCGCTGAGATTCGGCATGACCATATCGGTGATGATCAGATTCGGGCCCTCCTCACGAACCCGCTGGAGCGCCTCCCTTCCGTTTGAAGCGGTTATAACGCGGTATCCATTGGCTTCGAAGAAGGATTGAAGAACATCCCGATCAATCTCAGAATCGTCCACGACCAGGAGCGTTTCACCATTGCCCATCACCGCCCTGGGGAGAGACCCATTTATCCCATTCGTTATTCTCGTCGGCTTATCGATCGGATCGACCGTCCCAACCGTCCTTCCGGAGGACAGTGCCGAATCGGGTTGAAGCGCTTCGGCATGATTTTCCGGAAGGAAAATCGAGATCCGGGTCCCTTGACCGACCTCGCTTTCCACATCGATCCGACCCCGATGGGCCTCGACAATCTCTTTCGTCAACGCGAGTCCGAGGCCACTCCCTTCAATGCCGCTCACCTGACCCCCTCTCCGGTACCTTGCGAAGAGGCCCCGGGTCTCCTCCTGATTCATCCCCTGACCGGTATCCTCGACAAAGACCCGGACCCCTTCGTCGGCCCTCGTACAAGAGACCAGGATCATGCCGTGGTCCGTGTATTTGATCGCATTCGAGAGAAGATTCGTCACGCATTGACGAATCCGGGACTTGTCCCCTTTCACCATCGGAAGAGGCTTGTCCATCTGAACCGCCAACTCCAGTCCCTTCGATGCGATCGCGCCCGCGGCCAGGTCCACGGCGAGACGGACGACGCTCCCTACATCGACCTCTCGGAAATCATACGTCATCACCCCCATTTCGATCTTGCTCAGATCCAGCAAATGATCGACAAGATCTTTCATATCCACAGCCGTCAGTCTGATGCCTTCGATCAGGCGCCGCTGACTTTCCAGCGCCGCGGCCCCGTGGTTTGCCAGGATTCCCTCGGCGATGCCGGCCATTCCGAGGAGGGGCCCACGCAGTTCATGGGCAACATCGGAGAGGAATTCGGTCTTCTGGCGGTCAAGCTTCCGGACTTGCTCCAGAAGCAGGGAATTTGAGAAGGCGATCGTCGACGCCGCGCCGATCCGCGACAGAAAGTCGGTCTCCCTCTGAGAAAATCTTTTCATGTTGCGCTTTCTCCCTAGGGCGATGGCGCCGAGAAGTTCCCCCTTCTGGATCAGAGGAAGACAGAGCGCAAACTGATGCTTTTTCAGCCATGCCCCCACTGGATCCTCTTTCTCCGCTGGACGCGCGAACCGGGAGGGCGCGATCTGAATGATCGATCCGCCTTGGAGCCGCTCCCGTACGAATAGCGGGATCGCCCCGATCTCCTCCATCGGTCCATATCCTTCGGCCACAAGGCGTGGGGATTCGCTCCGGGAATCGAAGAGCATCGCCGCCGCCGACTGCACGGAGAGCACTTTCCCCACCTTCTCCAGGACTTTCTGCGCCATCGGCGAGAGCGCCTGAAGGACTGCCAATTCGCCGACGACCTGATCGAGTGTTTTTTGGAGGTCGTACTTGCGCCGATCGAAGAGTTGATCGACAACAGGCTGCGCGGCGTACAGATACAGAGCCGCGCCGAAGCTGATTCCTCCGATCCACGCCCCCCATGCCCAGGTCGGATATTCGGCCAGCAGGGGCCTCAACCAGGTCGCCCCCCAGATCAGGGCGACGAGGGGAACCGACGAGACGATCAACCAGCTCGCCGTTTTGTGGATAACGGTCTCGATATCGAACGCGCGATGGCGGATCACGAGATGGATAAAGATCCCCATCGTGAGCAGGCTGCCACCGGCATTCAGAAAGACAAACCATTTCTCCGAAGCCCCTCCCTCGTGAATCTGAATCAGCAGCCAAATGCTGATCCAGAAGAGGGCCCCCCGGACCCCAACCCACCGGGCGAGGGTCCTGACGATTCGTTTGTCGAGAGAAGGAATTTCCTCGGAGCGACAGATCCGGTATTGGAAAGCGATGATCAACAGAACGAAAAGCTGACCTGCAAGAACGTAGAGATCAAAAAGCAGAGAGAACGCCGACTTGAAAAAGAGCTCCGAATAGGTTCGAACGACAAGCATATCGGAGTACAACGGCGCGGACAGAGAAATTCCGGAGATCACAAAACCCAACGAGGAAAAAGGAAGGATCGTCCTCCGGAATTTCGCGTAAGCCTGCGGAAGGACGGCGGCCACGATCACGGAGAGGGATACGATCAAACCGATCAATCCTTGAAAAAGATTCAGCCAGGGAACGGGCGGCGCCCCTGAATCCAGATCCCGCTCGATCAGCAGCAAGACAACCAGATAGCCGGACGTGAGAAAACTGCCGAGGGAAAGGGCGGCCTGCGGACCGTTTGGACGGCGGTTCTTGAAAATAAGAACCGCCGTGGAGAAGGAGACCACGGCCGCGAATGCGATAAATCCGTACTTCAGCCCTACCATGATAGACACCTTGATTTTTAATGACTGATCTCTTTCGAAGCAAATCGCTCAGATTTTCCCCTTTTTGCGTAATTCAGCCAGCGGATAGAGGCAATCGCGCCACATGATTCCACCCCGTTTTTTGGCCATGTAAATAGAACGTATTACGCAATAGAAGATCGACGCTGCATTGACCGGAACGGACAGAGCCGCCGTCATCGGAACGCCTGTGAGCCGTCCCATGTACCCGAAGATAGCGAGCTGCGCCACAATGGCCGCGGCAAAAGAAATCACTTGGAATCCTGACGCGAAAAATATCCCGAGATACGGCACAAAAAACGCAATAAAGGCGCCACCCGACGCAAGAAATGCGGTGGTGAGGCTGTAATTAAAAGCCGTAAAAAGATTCTTCTCCAGTGCCCGGGCCGCCTCCGGGACAGTCCGGTACCAGGGGACGGCGATCATGCCGTTCCCGAAGAGCAACATCTGCCTGAAGTGGTTCAGCTTAACCAGCTTCCCGAGCTTCAGGTCATCACCCGTACAGAGGGCGATCCCCTGATGTCCTCCGATCTGCCGATAGACCGATGTCTTCACGAGATTAAAGGCTCCGATGCCGGCCGTTGCGTTACTTTTCGGGGAGCGAATCTTGTGCGGACGGAAATAAAGGAGGAGACTTGCCGCAAAGATGCTCAGCAACCCTCTCGACGCCCAGGTGCCCCCTTTAGATTCCGGTGTACAGGTGATGTGATCCAGACCGTGGGTTTGTGAAAAGACGATCGCCTTCCGAATGGCCTTCGGATGAAACGTCACATCAGCATCGGTGAAAAGGATCCACTCCGATTTCGTTTCGAAGGCGCCAAGGTTCAGGGCATGCGTCTTTCCGAGCCACCCCTCCGGCAACTCCGTGACATGGTGGACCTTCAGAGAGGGATAACGGCTTCCAAGGTCCGCCAAAATATCGGCCGTTTTGTCGGTGGACCGATCGTTGATCACGACGACATTTAGATTCGGATAATCGCTCTCGAACCAGGATCGCACAGCCCCTTCGATCGATCGCTCTTCGTTCCGTGCAGCAGCCACCACGGTGACCCGCGGCCACGGGCCCGACCCCTCTGAATCAGCCGGGCACGGAAGCGCATCCGGCTGATTCCGCAGATAGGGAATCGCGGACCGGATGCGCCAAAGGAGGATCAGCGCGTAAGACCAGATGCCGACGACTACTGCGGCCAGGATTGTCCACACCATGACACGCTCCGTTTCTTCCACCCGTGATGATAATCGCGAAGGCAACGTCAGAATGAATAGGTGACTGAAACTCCGCCTCCGATGGTCTGGGATTGGTATGTTCCCCGGTGTTCCGGCATTCGCGGCAAGGAATTGTTGACCTTGCGCGGCGCACCATAGTTATATGCTAAAAAGCCGTCGAGATTCCAGCTTCCCTTTTTATATCCATAACCGACCGTGAAGATATGGTTATCCACATCCGGCAGGATCGGGCTCATTCCTTCATCTCTGGACGCGCTCGGGTCGAAGGCGTACCCCGCCCACAATTGGGAAGTGTCGCTGATCCGGTACAAAGTACCGACACGATAGGTCCATGTACTTTTCAGACGATACGGAATCGACGTGTCCCGGACCACTGCGGTCGTTCGCTCGAATTCGATTTTCTGTTCTTCCAATTCATTCCAATCGACCCACTGGACGTCCACCTCCGCGACCCAGTCAGGATTAAACCGCCAGGCTGCGCCGACCACGGCGGACTGTGGAACCTTCAAGCTTGTGTCCACACCCCCGTTCGGGAACAGTGGGCTCAGCGGAGCGGGCACGGAGTAGGTCGCCTGACCGTCATATGAGATTTTCATCGGCGTGGTATAGACCGCCCCGATGCCGAATCTGGGCCCGAAAACATGATGAACACCCAAGATACCGTACGCCCCATATCCGTCCGCGGTCAGGCGAGCGGACCCTTCGCCCGGGAAGGTGAAAGGGGCCAGGTCGATCTGATTCCCCAGCTCAATCGTGGAGCGCGCCACCCCTATGCTTAAACCGACTGAGGTCTGATCGGAAATCCTTGCGCCGGCTGAAACAGCGAAATTGATCTGTTTAAATTCCGAGGAAGTCACCAGGAAACGACCTTCCCAACTCCTCGGATAGTCGATCCGATTGCCCATGGAGGAATATAGACCCGCTCCCAGACTGATCTTGTTGCTGATCTGCTGGGAATAGAAGGCGTAGGGAACCAGCGGTGTCGATGACAGTTCGATGTTCTCTCCACTCAGGTCGCTGTCAAATCGGAGAACCGATCGCCCGGCCGAGGCGCCGATCTCCGCATGCGTCCCGTCGAGTACCTCCAGCCGACTTGGATTATAGAACACAGCGGCGGGGGTGTCGACCGTAGCCACCACCGCGTTTCCCTGAGCCTGTTCCTTTGCGCCATGATCGTAGATGGCAAACCCCGAAGCCATCGCCTGATCAGAAAAAGAAAGTGCGGCCGCGATCACCAAAACCCACCGAAACATTATTAACTTGATCATCTGAATGCCCTCCCCTGGAATATCCCTCCTTATGACTATTAGCAATGACCGTACCGGTCAGGGCGAAAGAACTTCCGGACTCTCAGTTAAGGCGTGTATATGAGAGTAAGCATATGAATCTGTTTATGTTTTATTTCATTACGAAAGACTTGGCGGGGAATTTCTAATCAGGATATGGCGTCATAATCAATACCATTCAGCCGTATCCAAAGATCCAAATAGTATCCAAAGTGCGACACCCACTGTCGCAGTTCCGCGACACAATGATCGATTCCAGAAGGCATGTTATAAGATTTTCTAAAACCGGAAGGGGAACAACTTGTTGCAGCAGATCGATCTTTTTAATTGCATATCATAAATCGGAACAGTAGAATACCTTCGATTTTTATTCCAGAACAGATTCTCTGCGTTTCAAATTCAAGGATTAATGTGTGCTCACTGACCACGTACACGAGCCAATAAGGGATGAGAAAGACCGTCCGCTCAACGCGGATGAAACCCTTCTGCTCTTTTTCGAGCAGCGCGCTTACCAACTCATCATGGCAGTCAGGGAGAATTACGGGAGGACAGGCGGGTCGATAGACCGTTACTATCAGCAGGCATTGATCTATTTAGAGGGAATCGGTTGGATGGTTCGATATGGCCAACTCGACCCCAGGATGAAGAAGCAGGCGGAAATGGATATGGAAGCTTTCCTCAAAATTTTTTCTGAAATCGGTTCGATAACTGCACAAGAAAAAAACGACCGTCGCTTTTTGGAATTCGAATGAGGTGAGGTAACTTATGGCTTCTTCAAAACAACAAGTTTTTGTCGGATTAATCGTGGTCCAGATAGTTGTCATTTTTCTTCTGGTCTATAAGGCCATCTCTCTTCGAAACGAAACCCTTTCCGCTCGAACCGCTGCCAATTATTATCAGAAAGCCTATGAAGAGATCGCTGAAAGGAAAGACCCCGTACTTCAGTCCTTGCTCGCCGAGCGAGAGAGACTTACCCAGGAATACACAGCCACCCGCGAGATCGCGCACGAATACGGAGTCAAACCAGCCGATTCATTTTGATGCCAAATGGATCGGTCCCCTCATTCGTCTTCAATGGGTGCGATTCCCTTTGCGATTGCGTAGCGGATCATTTCCGAGATATTTCGAAAGGCAAGCTTGTTCATGATGTTGAAGCGGTGGGTTTCCACCGTCTTTACCTTAACACCCAGCTCTTTGGCGATTTCCTTATTCTTGTAACCGAGCGCAGCAAGCCGCAACACCTCCTTCTCGCGTTCGGTGATGCTTCTTTCTACGACCGGTCCTCGATCAATCTTTTTATCGCTTCTGGTGGCTCTTTTCAATACCGACGGCATAGTTGTCCCCCCGGCTTATAATCCTTTCTTGAGTGACGGCGCGGCTTTAAACTTCACCGATTTGCTTGCCTTGATTTTGATCGGCTGCCCGGTCTGAGGATTTCTGCCTTTGCGCGCGGCACGGGCCTTCACGGTAAAGGTTCCGAAGCCCGGAAAGGAGAACCGACCCGCCTTCTTCACCCCTTTCGTGATCGCCGCAAAGGTATCATCCACAATCGCCACGACGGCCTTTCGGGTGAGACCACTGCCCGCATGGGCTTTCGCAATCACATCGATAAGATCTGTTTTATTCATACAACCCACCTGAAAGAGATTGGTAAAACAGTACGGAATTTTAGCGAGTCGGCCACCGAAAGTCAAAAGAAAACGCTAAGGATTCTTAACTGAAGGGAGAATTGTCCCTCCTCTTCAGTTCAATCAAAAACCAGGGAGACTCGATTCGTAGTTTCCGGGGGGAAAGAAATCCTCCAGAAAAACTATGAGAAACTGCAATAGGAGAGGACAGCAGCAAGGTGAAGCATCCTCTATGTGAACTGCCGATTGAGCCGATCTACTTTTCCTTTCTTCTGGATCGCCTGGACAATCTCATTGGTGAATTCAGAAATGTTAAATGGCTTCGTCAGATAACCGCACGCACCGAGCCGAACCAACTCAATCGCGTTTTTGATCGTCCCATATCCAGTCATGATCAAGACCTCAATTTGGGAATCATCGGTTTGATTGCCCGCAGGACAGCCAGTCCATCCATTCCCGGCATTCTCAGATCAAGCGCACCGCATCGATTTTCTTTTTTGGATGATTTGCAGGGCCTGCAGACCCTCTTCCGCCATCCTCGATGCGGTAATGCGGTGTGAGGATCATCTTGAGTGATTCCCGAGAACCCCTTTCGTCATCAACAATTAAAATCGTATGCTTGACTTCCATTCCGCCTACCTATTGATCCTTTATATACCCGATGTGGATTGATCTTCTATCGATCCCCGCTCTGGACAAGGTGATGGTCATCAATCCCTTGACATAAACCAATCGAATCTGTATTCTCTTGTAGACATTGGGAGAGTTTATGTTTTCGAGTAGAAAAATAAAGTTGTTGATTCTCGTTATCCTCGGGTTCTCCTTTCTGACCCTCTCATTGGCCAGCGCTTGCATGATTCCGGATTGGGCGCCGAAGGCCGATGACTGCTGCGTCTTACCATGCAAAACGGTTTCTTCACCGGAGCTGGCCAAGAGTTACTGCGATCTATCTAATCAACAGCGCTCGCTGCACTCCGGGCCCCAACTCCCCGCGCCGGCAGTTCTTGTGGAAGATGGGCTTGCCCTGATCGCCCACTCGCTCAAAGCCCCTCCTCCCGTTTTCTTATCCCGATTTGAATTGGATCATTCCATACAACAGCCCCAAGAGGATCTCTTTATCCTCCACCGTACCCTTCTGCTTTAAATCAATCCCCTACAAAAACGAATCGTAAGTAATCGCCTGCTCGTCTGAAAATCAGAGCGGTGATTGCTCACCTCTACATTTACTCAACTCATATTTAAATAAGCTGGAGTGGTCTACGATGAAACGACTTCTCTTGTCCTTCATTTTTCTCATTGGCACGGTTGGGGCGCCGATCGGCGCTTTTGGCGCCAAAGAGGAATCTTTTGAAACGCTGAGCTTGGAGGAGGTTCTTCAACAAGTTGCCGAAAGGAACCCGGAAATTTCAGCCGCAAGGAGACAGGTGGACGCGGCGGAAGAGCGAATTCCACAGGCCCGCGCCTTCGACGATCCCCAGGTCGGCCTGATGCAGTGGTCGATTCCATCGAACTTTAATGTCTTTGATCCGAATGAAACCTGGTATATCGTCTCTCAAAACGTCCCCTTTTTTGGGAAAAGGGAGCTTCGAGGCAGGTTCGCGAAGCTGGAAAGCGCGATGGCTCGTGAAGATTTTCATGGCGTGGAGAAAAGAATCATTGCCCAGGCCCAGCAGGCCTATTATGATCTCTTTTTCGCGCATAAGGCTTTAGAGATTCATCATGAGCAGGTGGAGCTGGCCCGACGATTCTCTCAAATCGCCCGGGAGAAATTTGCTGTTGGAGAAGTCGGTCAACAGGATGTGATCCGCGCCCAGGTGGAGTTGCTTGATCTCTCGAATGCGTTGATTACCTTGGAGCAAGAGCGGGAGACCGCCATGGCACGCCTCAACGCCCTCTTGAATCGCCCCGCCCAATCTCCGCTCGGCGTGCCACAGACACCCACGGTTCCATTCTTCGAGCTTCCATTGGAGACGCTGCAAAAGGCAGCGGAGGAGGAGCGGCCCGAAAATCGAATGCAGGCCCTGGCGATTCGGCGCGGCGCCGAGGCGGTGAAGCTGGCCAAACGGGACCTCTTTCCGGATTTTATGACAGAGATTGCTTATTGGGATGTCCACGACGGCCCCAACCGATGGATGGCGACGATTCGAATCAATCTCCCCTGGTTCAATAAGAAAAAGTATGAGGCCCGGGTTCGGGAAAACGAGGCGGAGCGAATGCGTGCCCAGTCCGCCTATCAAGCGGCGATCAATGAAACGCAGTTTCGGGTCAAAGATCTTTTTGTCCGGTTTCAGACAAACAGGCGGCTGGTCAAACTCTATGAAGACGGCATTCTACCGCTGGCCGAGCAATCGCTGGAGGCGGCGACCGTCGGATATCAGACGAGAAAGAATGATTTCTTAACGCTGGTTGAGGCGCAGCAAACTCTACGGGAAATCGAGCTCACTTATTTTCGGTTCCTGACGGATGTGAACAAAAACCTGGCCGAGCTGGAAGAGGTGGTTGGAAGCGCGTTTTAATAAAAATGATAAAGGAGGATATCCACATGAAAAAGTTACAAAAAATTGGGATAACAGCGAAGATCGCTTTCTTGCTCGTCATGATCGTGGTTGGGGCTTTCTTCACCTTGCGCATGACCCACAATCAAGCAATGGGGGTCACTGAACAGGGTGGATCACTGGATGTCACAGAGCAGGCGATGCAGGAGCAGGGTGGGACACTGGATGCCATGGAAGGAATGGAAGGGATGAACATGGGAACCAATGAGACCGGCCAGGCGATGGCGATGCTGACCCCTCAAAAAAAGCAGTTGATCGGGGTCAAAATCGCCCAGGTCCAGGAGAAAGAGGCGGAGAAGGTCATTCGGACTGTCGGCAGGGTGGCTTACGATGAGCGGAAGCTCGCCCATATCAATCTCAGGATCGATGGCTGGATCCAGGACCTCTTTGTCAACTTCACCGGTCAGGAGGTGAAAAAGGGAGAGCCGCTCTTCACACTCTACTCCCCTGATTTGCTCTCCACACAGCAGGAGTATCTGCTGGCCATCAGGAGTCAGGAGAAATTTGCCGCAAGCCCGATCGCCGATGTCCGGGAGACCGGAGAGACTTTGGTCTCTTCGGCCCGAGAAAGGCTCCTTTTATGGGAGATTACCGAAAAACAGATTCAGGAGCTTGAGAAGCGAGGAAAACCCCAGACCTATATGACCATCTATGCGCCGATCAACGGTGTCGTGACCAAAAGGGAGGGAACCAAGGGGATGCGCGTGACCCCTGGGATGACCCTTTACGAAATTGCCGACATCTCGACGGTTTGGGTCTTTGCCGATGTCTATGAATACGAGCTCTCCTACATCAAGATAGGGCAGGAGGCCGATATCATGGTCGACGCCTATCCTGGAGAGACATTTAAAGGAAAGGTCACCTTTATCGATCCCTTTTTAAACCCCCAAACCCGAACGGTTCGTGTCCGGCTGGAACTGCCGAACCCCGGTTTTAAGTTGAAACCGGAAATGTTTGCCCAGGTGATGTTGAAGTCTCCTGTGGGGAAGGGACTCGTGATTCCCGAGTCGGCGATCCTCGATTCCGGTCTGCGCCAGATCGTCTTTGTCGATAAAGGGATGGAGATGTATGCGCCCCGCGAGATCAAGGCGCGCCGCCTTGACGGCGACTATCTGGTTTTAGAAGGGCTCACGGCGGGAGAGCGGATTGTCACCTCGGCCAATTTCCTGATCGATGCCGAAAGCAAATTGATGTCCTCCGCCAATATGATGGGGGCGCTCGGGATGGCCGGCATCAAGATGGAGCAGGCCCAGATGGGTGAAATGGACATGAAAGGGATGGAAGGAATGAAGGGGGAGAAAGCTCCCACAGGACCCCAAACCAGGAAGGCCGGCGGTCTCACCCTGACCCTGTCGACGGAACCGGCCCCTCCGAAAGACGGGGAGAACCTCCTTCGGTTGAAAGTGGTCGATGCCTCCGGAAAATCGATTGAGAACGCCAAGGTCATCTTTTCTTACACCATGCCGATGCCGGGGATGAAGGCGGTCAAAGCGCCGGCCTCCTTTAAGAACGGCCAATATGAAGGTAAAGCCAAGTTCGGCATGGCCGGGACGTGGGAGGTGACCGCGATCGTGACCCCGCCCGGAAAGCCGGAGGTCCAGGAAAAATTCACCCTGGAGGCCGGCGGAGGCGAGATGGAAGGAATGGAGGGAATGCCTGGGATGTGATGGGGCCGGAGGGGTCGTGCGGATGATCCCCAGACCCCTCCGGAAAGCCGATTTACCGACAGGAGTCACCATGCTTGCAAAAATCATTGAATACAGCGCAAAAAACAAATTCCTCATCTTTTTGATGATCTTCTTCCTCTCGGCCTGGGGAATCTGGGCGATGCGGAAGGTCCCATTGGATGCCATTCCCGACCTCTCCGATGTCCAGGTGATCATCTATACCGAGTGGCCCGGCCGAAGCCCGGATCTGGTTGAAGATCAGATCACCTATCCGATTGTGACCTCGATGATCGCCGCGCCCAAGGTGAAGAATGTCCGGGGGCAGTCGATGCTCGGCTTCTCCTTCGTCTATGTCATTTTCGAGGACGACACCGACATGTACTGGGCGCGAAGCCGGGTGCTGGAGTATATGCAGGGGGTCTCCGACAAGCTGCCGGAAGGGATCACGCCGCGGTTGGGCCCTGACGCCACCGGCGTCGGCTGGGTCTATGAATATGCGCTGGTGGATGAGACGGGCCGGCATGACCTTGCGGAGCTTCGCTCTTTTCAGGACTGGACCCTTCGCTACTGGCTCCAGGCGGTCCCCGGCGTCGCCGAGGTCGCTTCGATCGGCGGGTTTGTGAAGCAATATCAGGTGAACATCGACCCGAATAAACTCCTGGCCTACAACATCCCCCTTCGCGAGGTGACCGAAAAAATCCGGATGAGCAACAACGATGTGGGGGGGCGGGTGATCGAACAGGCCGGCCTGGAATATATGGTCCGCGGCCGGGGATATATTCAGTCCCTCGACGACCTCAGAAGCGTGGTGCTTGGGATCAATCAGCAAGGCACCCCCGTTCGCGTGGCCGACGTGGCGCGCGTAAGCTTCGGCCCCGACATCCGCAGAGGGGTGGTCGAATTGGATGGAAAAGGAGAGGTGGTCGGCGGGATCGTCGTGATGCGCTATGGCTCAAACGCCCTGGAGGTGATCGAGAATGTAAAGGCGAAGCTCAAGGAGATCACGCCTTCCCTGCCGGAGGGTGTGAAAATTGTCCCGGTGTATGACCGCTCGGAGCTGATCCACGCCTCGATTGATACCTTGAAGGAAGAATTGATCAAGCTGGCGATTGTGGTGAGTGTGGTCACCGCGGTCTTCCTCTTCCATCTTCCGAGCGCCTTTGTCGCGATCGTTACCCTGCCGGTGGCGATCCTGATCTCTTTTATTTTGATGTATTACCTCGGGATCACGTCGAATATCATGTCGCTCGGCGGGATCGCGATTGCGATCGGGGCGATGGTCGACTCTTCGATTGTGATGGTGGAGAATGCCCATAAGAAGCTGGAGAAATGGGAAGAGGGAGGGAAAGTCGGAAGCCGAACGGAGGTCATCATCAACGCCGCCAAAGAGGTCGGGCCGGCCCTTTTCTTTGCCCTGCTGATCATCTCAGTCGGCTTTCTGCCGATCTTCGTCTTGCAGGGGCAGGAGGGAAGGCTCTTTCAGCCGCTCGCCTACACCAAGACGCTGGCGATGTTCTTCTCTGCCTTCCTGGCTATCACCCTCACGCCGGTTCTCATGGTGCTGTTTATTCGAGGAAAGATCCGGTCGGAGGCGCAAAATCCGATCAGTCGGTTTCTGATCGCAATTTATGATCCGATCCTTCGATGGGTTCTCCGGTGGCCGAAGATGATGCTGGCGCTGACGGTATTGCTCCTTCTCTCGACCGTCCCGGTCTTTTTCAAGCTGGGGTCGGAATTTATGCCCCCTTTAAATGAAGGGACGATCCTCTACATGCCGACCACCCTGCCCGGTATCTCGATCACCGAAGCGACGCGGATCTTGAAACTTCAAGATCAAATGCTCAAAGAAATTCCGGAGGTGGCGCGGGTCTTCGGCAAGATCGGCCAGGCGCAGACCCCGACCGACCCCGCCCCCCTTTCGATGACCGAGACCACCATCACCCTAAAACCGAAAGATCAGTGGCGGCCCGGGATGACCTGGGATAAGCTGATCGCCGAAATGGACAAGAAACTCCGGTTTCCGGGGATGCCGAACATCTGGTGGATGCCGATCCAGACGAGAACCGAAATGCTGGCGACCGGCGTCCGAAGCAGCGTCGGGATCAAGATCCTCGGAGCAAACCTGGAAGAGATCGAAAAAATCGGCCGCCAGATCGAAGGGGTGATACAAGCAGTCCCCGGAACGCGCTCCGCTTTCTTCGAACGGGTCACCGGCGGTTATTACCTTGACTTTAAAATCAATCGCCAAGAGGCCGCTCGATACGGGCTCACTGTGGGGGAGATCGAAGAGGTGATCGAGTCGGCCGTCGGCGGCAAAAATATCTCACAGGTGATCGCAGGCCGCGAGCGCTATCCGATCAATGTCCGCTATTCCAGAGAATACCGGGATGATTTGGAGAAGCTCAAGCGGGTCTTGGTCGCCGCCCCGACCGGCGCGCAGATTCCGCTGGCCCAATTGGCCGAGATCGGGTATACGGAAGGGCCGCCGATGATCAAAAATGAAAACGGAATGCTCTCCGGCACGGTCTTTGTCGATGTGGCCGGGAGAGACCTTGGCGGTTTTGTTCAAGAAGCGAAAAAAGTGGTTGCGGAGGAGGTCAAGATGCCGGCGGGGTATGCGCTTCTCTGGGCCGGACAGTACGAGTATTTGGAGCGCGCCAAAGCGCAGTTAATGTATGTCGTCCCGTTGACCCTTCTCATCGTCTTTTTGCTCCTCTACCTCCACTTTAAGTCGGTCCCGGAAACCCTGATTATCTTCCTGGCGATCCCTTTTTCGCTCATCGGCGCGACCTGGATCCTTTATCTGCTCGGATATAACATGAGCATCGCCGTCTGGGTCGGGATCATTGCGCTCGCGGGTGTCGATGCAGAAACGGGCATCGTCATGATCCTCTACCTGGACGAGGCCTTTTATCGAAGAAGGGAGGAAGGGAAGATGGCCACCCTCTCCGATCTTTACGCGGCGGTGATGGAAGGGGCGGTGCAGCGGGTCCGACCGAAGCTGATGACCGTTTCAACCACCATGGCCGGCCTGGCCCCGATCCTCTGGAGCACCGGGACCGGCGCGGATGTCATGAAGCGGATTGCAGCGCCGATGGTCGGCGGCATGGCCAGCGCCACAATTCTGGAGCTTTTGGTCCTTCCGGTCATCTATATTCTTTGGAGGAAATCGGGCCTCATGAGAGAGATTGAACAGAGGCCGGTGATCGAGCAGGAAGTCTTGAAGTAAAGATAAGAGGCAGGCAGGTTGGCTCGCTTAAAGCGCATCGCGATGGGGGAAAGAGGATGAATAAAAAACAATATGCGACATTGCTGGCGTCGGTTTTCTGTGTTGGACTGGTCAGCGGAATATTCATCTGGTTTTTAACCAGCGCATTCGCCTCCGCCCAGAAGAGCGCTGAATCCGAGAGAAAAGAGTCCGGTTCTTCGAAAATCATTCTGACAGAAGAGATTCGCCTCATTGATCAGGATCGAAAGGTCCGCGCGACCCTTTCCGTACAGCCGGACGGGAGCGTGGGGCTGCACTTTATCGATCAAGCCGGAAGACCCCGCCTTGCGGTCGGTCTACTCGCGGATGGAAGTCCTGTGCTTAATCTTGCAGATCAGAATGGCAGGCCCCGCGCCGGCTTGAGCCTGATGGAAGACGGCAGTCCAGGGATGGCTTTCAATGATCGAGATGGGACATTGCGGGCCGGCCTGGGATTGGATCACAAAGGAAGCCCGGGTCTAGCCTTTTATGATCAGAAGAGTGAGCGCCGCCTGAATCTCATTTTGCTGGATGGAAATCCAAGTTTGGGTCTTTACGATCCGAATGATAAAGTGCGAATCGGGCTTGGAGTCGACGGGAACAGAGGCTCGGCGCTGATCCTCTCCGACCGGAATGGCAAATTGCGCGCGGGGCTCGGTCTACAGCCGGACGGGGTTCCAGGCTTCAAGCTCTATGACAAAAGCGGCGCGCGCCGCGCCGAGCTGGCTTTAACACCGCAGGGGAAACCTGACCTCTCCTTTTTTGATGAGAAAGGGGAAAAGAGCCAGAACAAAGAGAAAGACCGATTTTAAATCCTTCGTAGCGAATACAACTTGAGAAAAACTTCACTTTTTGCCATATTTTTTTCCGGATCGTTTTCCAGTGTGTCCTTTCTTTCCCACCAAGCTGCAAGATAAGATCCGCTCCGCCTGCACGATGACCTGCTTATGCGCCCAATCGAGGATTCGATCGATCTCAGGATTTGCCACCCGGTAGATCGCCATCCGGCCCTGTTTCTCCATTTCGGCCAATCCACAGGTTCTCAAACAATTGAGATGGTGGGAGACGAGATTCTGCGGTTTGCCGAGCGCCTCGTAGATTTTCGTCACATGCATCGGCCCTTTCTGGTGAAGCAACTCTAAGATCTGAAGCCGCGTCGGATCGGCCAAGGCCGAGAAGAGGCCGACTTGGGCAGAAAGCAGTTCATCCTGGATCATGAATCCTCCTCATATCCTATTCAATGCAGCACGAAAGATTGGCCACATCTTTTGTGAACGATTGGGCCACCAGCTTGATCGACTCCGACAGGGTCGGAAAGACAAAAAGGGTAGAGCGAATCTCTTTAATCGTATGCTTGAACTTCACCGCCATCACGGCGGCGTGAATCAAGTCGGCTGCCCCCGATGCGAGAAGATGCACTCCGATCACCCGCTCGCTCTTCGCCTCGATCACCATTTTAATGTAGCCTTTGGTTTCATGGATCAGATTGGCCTTGGGGATCACCTTAAACTCCAATCCCCGGCAGGAACAGGCGACGCCCATCTCCTCCGCTTTCCTCTCTGTGAGGCCGACGGAGGCGACCTCCGGACGGGTGAAGACCGCGCTCGGGACGGAGAGATAATCAAATGTGTGATGGCTTCCGGTGAGCGCATTCTCCGCGGCCATGCTTCCTTGCGAGGCCGCCACCGTTTCCAATGCGATTTTTGAGGCCACATCACCGACCGCATAGATGTTCTCGTTCGCCGTCCGCATCTCTTCATTGACCTGGATATACCCTTTTTTAGTGACCTCCACACCCGCTCTCTCCAATCCGATCTCTCTGCTATTGGGGGAGATCCCGACGCCGACCAGCAGCGCTTCCCCTTCAAAGGTTCTCTCTTTCCCATCGATCTCTGCGGTGATGATCTTCATCCTGCCACGGCCTTGCACCCGGGTCACAGTTGCTCCGGTGACGATGCCGATCCCCTCTTCTTTCAGGTACTCGGTGAGCCGCTCGGAAATCGACTCTTCCTGCTCCGCCAGGATGCGGGGCTTCATCTCCAGAAGAATGACACGCGAGCCGAAGCGGTGATACATCTGGGCAAACTCCAATCCGACATAGCCGCCCCCCAGAATGACCATCGATTCGGGAGGCGATTCGAGTTCGAGTGCCGTCGTGCTCGTCAAGACATCAACCGCTTCGATCCCCGGAATCGGCGGAATCGCAGGCTTGGCCCCGGTGGCAACAATAAATTTCCTGCCGGCGACCCGTTCGCCATTGACCTCCACTACTTGGTCTGACACAAATCGCCCCATATCAGGAATGTAAGTGATGCCGAGATGGGAAATAACATCGGCATATTTGCTCTTCTGTTCTCTCTGGATGACCTGGCGCTTCTGCGCCATCACTTCCTCAAAATTGAATCTGCCCTCTCCATGACGAATGCCGGGGAAATGAGCGCCCCGGTGGTAGTAGAAGTCCTCACCCGCTTTCAGAAGATTTTTTGAAGGAACACAGCCGCGGTTGATGCAGGTGCCGCCCAATCGATCGCCTTCAATGAGCGCGACAGACTTATCCAACTCCCGCGCCTTGATCGCCGCGGCAAAGGCGCCGGAACCGCCGCCCAAGATAACCAGATCAAACTGCCGCATCTCTTTCTCCCTTTGTCATATAGAGCCAGCTTATTTTTAATATATCGATATGGGTAGATATTTTACAACTAAAATTTAAAATGAATCCTGATGCGAATGGAGAAATAAAGGGCTTGACTCTACACCCAGGTGCAGGGTTTATAGTAGGGACGGAGGTGAGAGATGAAGGGGCTGACCATCGGGCAGTTGGCGAAGAGAGCGGGGGTCAAAATTGAAACGGTCCGTTATTATGAAAGACGCGGGCTGATCCTGGAGCCTCCCCGACGGGAGTCGGGCTACCGGCAGTACGCTGAAGACGCCGTGGCGCGCATTCAGTTTATCAAGCGCGCCCAGGAGCTTGGGTTCTCTCTCAAGGAGATTTTGGAACTCCTCTCTTTGCGAGTCGATCGGCATACGACCTGCAGTGATGTCAAACAACGGGCCGAAGCCAAAATTTACGACATCGAGGTAAAGATCGCCGACTTGAGAAAAATGAAACAGGCCCTTGTCAAAGTAACCAACGCTTGCAGCGGGCGCGGTCCAACCAGAGAATGCCCCATCTTGGAAGCAATGAACGAAGATTGATCTTATTCAAGAGTCGGCTATCGAAGATCGCCACGTCCCTCGGAGCCGATTTCGTCGCTTTTCTGACGAGGAGGATTTTGGCATGGCAACAGAAACGGTACAACTGAAGGTATCAGGGCTCATGTGCTCCTTTTGCACCATGAGCGTGGAGAAAGCGCTGAAGCGCCATTCAGGCGTAAAGAAGGTCGTGGTCAATCTTGTTCACGGGATTGTCCTCGTGGAGGCCGATACGTCGCAAATCAGCAAAGCGGATCTCGCGGCGGCCGTCGAAAAGCTGGGATACAGCGTTTCCTCCACGGAGACGCAACAATACGCCACTGATCAAGCCCTCTTCAAGTTGATTAAAGGGAGAAGCACGCTCGGAATGATCTTGGCAATTATCGGCATGCTCGTGGATCCTTTAAATCTCTTTAGGCTTCCCCAAAACATAAGGGCTTATTTCAGCCTGGCGATTGCCGCCTTTATCCTTTTCTGGGTCGGTCAGCCGATTCTGAGGAAGACCCTTTTGGCGATTCGTCAGCGGGTGATTAACGCCAACGTGCTCCTTTCGGCCGGCGCCTGGGGCTCTTTCATCGTGGGCGTCGCGTCCCTCTTCGATCCACGCTGGCCGAACTTCCTCCCTGTGGCATCGTGGTTGATGGCGCTGCACCTCTTTTTCGGCTACTTCAAACTCGACACCCGGCGAAAAGCGGCCGAAGCGGTTCGAAAACTCCTCTCCCTTCAACCAACGAGAGCGCGGGTGTTGCGTGGGGAGCGCCCCGTCGAAGTACTCACGAATGAAGTCGAAGCCGGAGAGGTGACGATCGTCCGGCCGGGCGAGCGGATTCCGCTCGATGGAAAAGTAATTGAAGGGTCCGCCAGTGTCGATGAATCGAGCTTCACCGGAGAGTCGGTCCCTTCCGCGAAGACCGCTGGAAGCGACGTCATCGGGGGGACGCTCAACCTCGATGGTGAACTCAAAATCGGCGTCACCAAAGTCGGCGAAGAGAGCTTCCTGAACCAGATTGTCAGACTCATGACCCAGATTCACGACCGAAAGCCCCCGCTGGAGCTTCTGGCCGATCGGCTCATGAACTACTACGGACCGGTGGTTTTCATCGTCGCAGGAATTGCCTTTGCAGGGTGGTTGCTCGCCACCGGAAACGGGGTTGCTTCCGTCCTCGTTCTCCTGACGACGGTGATCATGGGCTATCCCTGTGCCTTGGGGATTACCACCCCGATGCTCGCTGCCATCGCCGGCGGCAAAGGAATCTCCATCGGACTTCTCGTAAAAGCCAGCGAAGTCTTTCATGAACTTTCGATCACCGACACGGTGGTCTTCGATAAGACAGGCACCTTAACCTACGGACGCCCGACGGTCACCGATGTGGTTCCTCTGGGCGTGGACGAAGCCGATCTCTTAAGACTTGCCTCGGCGGTAGAAGGACCCTCCGAACATCCGATCGGACAGGCGATTCACTTTTATGCCGAGAAAGAAGGGGCGAAACCGGTCGCAGTGAAAGACTTCAGAGCCTTTCCCGGGAAGGGGGTTTCAGCAAAGGTGGAGGGGGTCGAGATTCTCGCAGGGAAGCCCTCTTTCCTCGAAGAACGAGGGGTCGCGCTTCTGGAAGGGGGGCATCTTCGGTTAAGACAGCTCTCCGCTCAGGGAAAGACGGTGGTCCTCTTTGCCCGCGATGGGAGTCTTGCCGGGATGATTGCGCTTCAAGACACCCCGAGAAGGGGGGCGACGCGGGCGATCGAGCGGTTAAAGGAGCAGGGCATCCGGACCGTGATGCTCACCGGCGACGCCCAGCCGGTGGCAGAGGCGATCGCGGGACAGCTCGGCATCGATGAGGTCCGGGCGGAACTCCTTCCTCCTGAAAAAGTCTCCGCGATCGAATCGCTTCAAAAAGAGGGAAGAAAGGTGGCAATGGTGGGGGATGGGATCAATGACGCCCCGGCGCTGGCCCAGGCCGATGTCGGAATCGCGATTGCCGCCGGAACCGACGTGGCGATTGAATCGGCGGGGGTGATCCTGGTGAGCGACCGGCTGGAAGATGTGGCGAATGCGCTGACGTTGGGCAACGCGGCCTATCGCACGATGACCGGAAATGTCGTCGTGGCGGTCCTCTTCAATATCATCGGAATGCTCCTGGCCGCCCTCGGCCTCATCACCCCGCTCTATGCGATCGGCTTCATGATCCTGAGCATCTTCGCCATCTTGCTCAACACCCTTTGGATCCGCCGAATTCCGCTTGCGCATGAAGCGGAGGCGGAAGAGAACGTTCAACTTGCCGAAGTGGAGTTTTTGATTCCGAAGATGGTCTGTGAAGGGTGCGCTCAGACGATCAGCGAAAGATTGAGGCCGATCTCCGGTGTACGCGAAGTCAAGCCGAAGGTCGCACAAAAACATGTCGTCGTTCGGTATGAGCCGGCAAAAGTGAAAGAGCCGCAGCTCAAGAAAGCGCTCGACGATGCCGGCTACACCGCGCTGGAGGCATAATTCAACCCTTTCTTTAAGCCGCCTTCTTCCGTTCCTCAGGCTCAGAGATGCCCATTGTCCTTTCATTGGCCGGGCGGGCGGGCATGTGAAAGGTCTTCAATCGCAGCGCATTGAGCACCACCGAAATGGAGCTGGCGGCCATCGCCGCCGAAGCGATGATCGGCGAGAGCAAAAGACCGGTGAACGGGTAGAGCACGCCGGCCGCAATCGGGATACCGAGACCATTATAGATAAACGCAAAGAAGAGATTCTGTTTGATGTTCCGCATCGTGGCCCGCGAGAGTTGAATCACCCGGGCGACATCAAAAACATCATTCTTCACCAAGGATATGTCGGCCGATTCGATGGCGACATCAGTCCCCGAGCCGATCGCGATCCCGACATCGGCTTGCGCGAGCGCCGGCGCGTCGTTGATCCCATCGCCCACCATTGCGACGATCTTCCCCTGGCGCTGAAGCTTCTTAACTTCCTGGGCCTTATGCTCCGGCAGGACTTCGGCCAGAACGGTGTCGATGCCGAGCTCCTTCGCAATCGCGCGGCCGACCCCCCAATTGTCGCCGGTGATCATCGCCACCTCGATTCCCAGGCGATGGAATTCCGCCACCGCCGCACGCGAACTCGGCCGGACCTGATCGGCCAGGCTGATCAGCCCGATCAGGCGGCCACCTTTGGCGATGAAGTTCACCGTCTTCCCTTCCTCATCCAGCCGCCTGGCCTGATCCTCCAGCGAAGTGATGTTCACCTCCCGCTCGGCCATCAGCCGGCGGTTGCCGACGAGCAGCTCGGCCCCCTCGACGACCGCCCCCGTCCCCTTGCCGGTGAAGTAGCGAAAATCTTTCGGCGGCGGAATCGCCCCTCCCTGATCCTCGGCCGCGCGGACAATCGCCTTTGCCAAGGGGTGCTCCGAGCCCCGCTGCGTCGCCGCGGCCCAGCGGAGCAGATCCTCTTTGGAGACCCCTTCCGCAGGAATCAGATCCCGGACGGCGTGGCGCCCTTCGGTCAACGTGCCGGTCTTATCCAGAATCACCGTCGTCACCTTGCCGGTCACCTCCAGCGCCTCGGCATCCTTGATCAGAACCCCGTTCTCGGCCCCCTTGCCGGTCGCCACCATCACCGAGGTCGGCGTCGCCAGCCCGAGCGCGCAGGGACAGGCGATCAGAAGGACCGCCACGGTGTTCAGGAGCGCCAAGACAAATGCAGGCGCCGGCCCCCAGACGAACCAGACGGAAAAAGTGATCACGCCGATGATGATCACGGCCGGGACAAAGTAGCTTGAGACCAGATCGGCCAGCCGTTGAATCGGCGCCTTCGACCCCTGGGCCTGCTGGACCAGCCGGACGATCTGCGCGAGCATCGTCTCCTTGCCGACTTTCGTCGCTTCAAAGACAAACCCGCCGGCGCTGTTGAAGGTCGCGCCGATCACAAGATCGCCGGGGCCTTTGGTCACCGGGAGACTCTCGCCGGTCACCATGCTTTCGTCGATGACGCTCTCCCCCTCCCGGATCACCCCATCGACCGGGATCTTTTCGCCCGGCCGGACGATGACGAAGTCACCGACCCGGACCTCCTCGACGGGGAGATCGATCTCTTTGCCGTCCCGCCGGACCCGCGCCGTCTTCGCCTGGAGCGAGAGGAGCTTCTCGATGGCGGCCGAGGTGCCGGCCTTCGCGCGCGCCTCCAGCAGGCGCCCCAATAAAATCAGGGTGACGATCACCGCAGCGGTCTCGTAGTAAACGCCCGCCTCGACCCCGCGGCGAAGCAGCCAGTCGTCAAAGAAGGTCGCGGCGACGCTGTAGAGGTAGGCGGCGCCGATGCCGATCCCGATCAGCGTGTTCATGTCGGCGGTTCGGTTCTTGAGGGTGAACCAGGTCCCTTTGAAGAACCCCCAGCCGCTGTAGAAGAGGACCGGCGTGGAGAGAACGAGCTGGATGTAAGGATTGGCCAGCAACGCGATCAGGGCGCCGAACGGCCCGCCCGGCATCGGGAAGAGCTCATGCCACATCGCGCCAACCAGCAGCGGAATGGTCAGAATCAGCGAGACGAGAAAGCGGCGTTTGATATCGGCCACCTCCGATTCCCGGGAGTCTCCCTGATGATCGGCCTTCCCTTCACCCGCTGTGACCGGTTCCGCCTGATATCCGGCCTCAGCCATCGCGCGCGCCATCTGATCGGGCGAAACCTGTCCGGGGGTATAGTCAATCGTCACCCGCTCTGTGGCCGCATTGACCTGTGCTTGCTCCACCCCCGGCAGCCGTTCGATCAAATCCTCGATCGCAGTGGTCGTGGTGATGCTGCGCATCCCCCGGATCAAAAACTCAGCGCGGGCCGGTTTCTCATCGGCGCTTGGATGCGGTGTCACCTCAGAAGGGATCTGTTGGGGGGACGCTGCCCTCTCGGCCTGTTTCATTTTCTCATCGGGCTCGACGACCAGCGTCCCCCGGTACATATTCATGGCGCAGGAAAAGGGGTACTCCCCCGGCTTCTGAGGGGTGAATTCAACCGATGTGGCGGCGAATGCCGGCAGGGCGAGCGAGATCCCGAAGTCGGGAAGGACAACACGATTTGAGCAATCGGTCCCTTCGCGTCGGTCGAATTTCAACCGGACCGGCATCCCGGCTTTGACGACAACCCGATTTGGCTGATAAGCTCCCTCGACCCGGATCGTCACCTCCTGCACACCGGCCTGGATGGCGGCGGCTTTTCCTTGCTTGGAACCGAAGAAAAACCAGAGGAGGAAGACGATCAGCCCCAATCCGGCGACGATTACAGTTAAATCCATTGCTGTCATGTTCTCCTTCCTTAATTATTGGAAGTTTCTCCCGCATCTCCGATGGGCGTATGCTTCTGTTGAAGCCTTCGAATTTCTCTGAGAATTTTGAATTGAAGCGCCGTCTGGATGATGAGGGTCACCATCACGATCAGGACAAACAATGTTAAGGCCGTCATACAATACATCATCATGCCGTCCATCATCATCTCGTCCACTCCCGGTTCATTTATCGCCCTCTCCATAAAGACTGTTGTGCGTTCCTAAAATTCCTAATGCCCGTTTCCTTCTCGACTCTGAAGGCGCGGGGATACTTCGTCCCTCATCGTCCTCGATCCGATTCGCTGTCCGGCGCGGAAGAAGCGACAGCGCCGGACCGAAGCGAAAAAAAATTTCTTCCCGACATCATAGGGGGCAGATTGTTTCTTGACCGCCCCGGTCGGTCAAAGCGCGATGCCAATCAATAGGCCGAGGAGCGCCGCGCCAAGGGCGACCCACCCGCGATGCGTGGTCACCCACACCTGCACGCTTTGGGTCTTTGCCCTTTTATCGAAGATGCCGTGCGCCCCATGATCGCCCGGAACCGGCTGCCAGAGGTTATCCGGCCTATTGGGATCGACCGGCTGATCGGTTTGCTGGGAAGCATAGCCTTTCCGGGCAAGATAGTGATCCAGAAGACCTGGGATAAATTTCTCTCCCCAGATCGCTTTCACCGTCGGCCACCCCACATAGACCTCCCGCCGGGTGTGATGCGCGGCCCAGACAATCGCTTCCGCCGCCACCTCCGGCTGGAAGATCGGGGGGACCGGCTGGGGATGGTTCGGCATGCGGGTTCTGATCCAGCTGAATTGCGGCGTGTTCAATGCCGGAAGCTGCACCATCGTGACATGGACACGGCTTCCATCATGAATCAATTCGGAGCGGAGCGATTCGGTAAAACCTTTGATCGCATGTTTGGCGCCGCAGTAGGCCGACTGCAATGGGATCGAGCGGTAGGCGAGCGCTGAGCCGACCTGAACGATCGTCCCATGATCGCGCGGGAGCATCCGCTTGAGCGCCGCAAGCGTCCCATAGACATAACCGAGGTAAGTGACTTCGGTGACCCGTTTGAATTCTTCGAAGAGCATCTCTTTGGCCGGCGAAAGGACGGAGACCATGGCATTGTTGATCCAGATATCGATCGGTCCGAACGCCTCCTCGACCGCGGCGGCCGCCGCTTCCATCCGATTAAAATCAGCCACATCGGTTGGCAGAACCAACGCCTTTCCCCCCTCTGATTCGACCTCCTTGCGCGCCCCCTCGAGCCCATCCCCGCGCGCAATGAGGCCGATGTGCGCTTTCCGCTTAGCGAATTCCCGAACGACCGCCCGACCCACGCCGGCGGATGCCCCCGTGACGACAACGACTTCAGACCTATTTTCTCTGTTCATTGCTATTCCTCTTTTTCTATCTCTTCACTATTTTAATGATCCATGACGCCTATGCCGCCTTTCGTTGTTCTTGCACGGCTTTCTTACGCCCCGGCCGCCAGACGACATAGTGATCGAATCTCCCGTAAGCATCCCGGATTCTTCCTACCGGCAAGCTAAGAACTATCAGAAGGAGCCCGGAGAGAAGATCGCTCCATCGGCTCACCGTCGACCCGCCGCTTAGAAACCAGGTTCCGGCCGCCAGCCAGGCGCCGAGAAGAAGGTTCAGGTATCGCGCCGGACGACCAACCTCTGCCCACGCAATCACGGCAATGGTAATCACCAGCGCCCCGACCAGGCGGTCGCTATCGGCCGATGCCGATCTTGTGTCAATTCCGAATAGGGCAGGGGCGAACAGCAGCCAGATTCCAATCGCCGTACTGAGGATCAGATTCCAGCCGGCGGTCACCCCCCACGCCATCGCAGACGGCTCCCAGGCAGGCTGCCGGTCCGGCCCCGGCTTCTCCTTGGCATCGGGAAGATTTCCGCCGGTCCAGAAGACTTTCCACCAAGGCTTCCCGGCGCGATGGCTTTGGGCCAGAAACTGGATCATCGCCACCACCTCATCGAGCGAAAGAGCAATCATCACCAGCATCGCCCCGGCTGCCGCCAGGCAGAGGGTGCACCACTGTCCGATGACCAGCGGCTGCATGATCACCAGCACGACGCTGACCACCCCTAGAGGGATGACGGCAAAACCGAAGATCGCGACCATCCAGGGCATCGTCCGCCAGCGGCGTGCATCTCCCATCGCTCCCGAAAGCGCTTCGATCAGATAGACCACCGCCCCCAAGCCCGCATCCGAGATCGGCCAGGCGCGGGAGACCTCCGATTTG
Organism: Candidatus Manganitrophus morganii; assembly: GCA_021651055.1. Classification (NCBI taxonomy): domain Bacteria; kingdom Pseudomonadati; phylum Nitrospirota; class Nitrospiria; order Candidatus Troglogloeales; family Candidatus Manganitrophaceae; genus Candidatus Manganitrophus; species Candidatus Manganitrophus morganii. The sequence goes on along the minus strand of JAJHOH010000001.1, from coordinate 3,493,730 downwards.
AGGATGATGTCCGTCCCTCTTCCAAAAAAAGGATCCCAGACGGAAGAGAGATATCCCAGCTGGTAGCCGGCCATATAGCGGGCCAGGAAGAAACCGAAGAGTCCCAGCGCAATAATCGGCGCCCGCTGCGCCCAGGTCGATGGATTGTACGACCAGCCGGGAGGGACCTCCGGCCCCGGCATCTCCATGCTCATCGGAATGATGAAGGAAAAGAGGATCAAGAAGGCGCCGATGAGGGTGTCGGTCTCATACGCCGCCGCATCGGGGGCCCAAAAGATCAGCGGCGCAAACAGAAGCCAGAGACCGACGAAGGTATTGCCATAAGAGACCCAGGCGCGGCGGGGTGAGATCAGAGCAAAGAGGGCGATCGAGATCGCGACCGCCCCGCTGATGATGTTGCTCCAGGTCATGGCTGTGCTCCGATAGCCGAGGGTGACCGGGCTGAAGATCAGCCAGACGCCGAGCAGCATGATGATCGGCTGAATCCAGGGGTACATGCTCGGATGCTCCAGCATCATCGCGCCGGGGTTTTCGATATAGTACTTCTCATCCTGTTTCATCGAGCCCATCGAATGGCTCATCTCTGTTGTACGATCTATCTGTTTCATAATGATCTCCGACATCTAAATCTGTCAGACGCGGGTAGAAAGACGATTTCATTTTGATCCGCCACGGCCCGACATCGTTCCCATCATCATTTGATGCTGGGATTTCATTTGATCGATATGGGCCAGCATTTGATCCGCCTTTGCCTTTGCATTGGGGTCTTCTGCCTGATCTTTCATCATCTGGGCCATCTCTTTCATGGTGTCGAGCATCTTGGCCATCATTTCGTTTTGGTTGGACATCATGGACATCATGGAATCGTCCATCATGCCTCCGTCTTTCATTCCGCCCATTTCCTGTTTCTCGGTTTTCTTTTGCGGGAACTGGGGACCTTTCTTGTTCTGCTCTTGAGATAAAGCGGGGGCAAGCGCGATGCCCCCCAACAGAATGACCAACAGCGCAAACTGAAATAACCGTTTCATTTTTATCCTCCTTTGCTGATTACTTTCATGCTCTTTGTATGGTAACTTCCCACTTCCTTAATGCAGTTCCATTGACTTTCAAAGTAAAGGATGTCTCTGATGAGAGATCATGCCGCCAAATCCTTTTTTTCTCCTCATACTCTTTTTGATCGATCTCCCCCTTTGCATAGTGTTCTTTCAAAATGGCGATCGCTCGATCAGTAGATCGCGCTTTCCGAGAAAAGTATCCTTCCCGTTTTGCCAGCCGAATTGCCCAGATCATTCCTGCGATCAGCAGGATGAAGAGGACAACCCAGAGCAATCCGATCAATAAAACCGAAAGACACATCGGACACATCATCTCCCCGCCGTTTTGCATCAATCCCTCCTTCTTCACGGCAAGTGGCGCTCCTGAAGTCGGTCCTCCGCCGCCGTGATCATTCTGTGAAATGGATAAAAACGCTCCGGGTGTTCGTTTCATTTTTCACCCATGGCTCTCCCCCTTTTGTATTCCGGGTCTTCTCTCTTCGGCTTGGAAACAGACCGATCCGAATGTTCACGCATCCCGTCGCGAGCCGACTCTCCTCCCATGGTATGGCCGGTCATGCCCAAGTAGTAGATGGCCAGGGGACAGCCCAGGATAAGCGCAATCAGCAACAGCGTAAGCGGCGGCATACCCAGCGCGAGGGCGGCGGCAGCCGCTGCCACGGCGCCCCCCAGCCAGAGCCATTTTCTCCGTATCATCATCACCTTTCCTCCATGTCAAAACGATCTTGATTTTCCTCCGATCGTTAAAATCGTTCCGTACATCCGATGCCTCGATATTCTTCAAGTTAAACGCTTTTTTATAGGAGACGGCAAAAACGACCGGATAAACGGCGAAGAACGATTTTATTTTGGGAAGTTTTGATTAAATCAAGAGGGCATGGTGAAGAATAGAGAGATCCTGGGAAGATTCTTTCCTGGGATAATTCAAATCACATTGAGGCGCAAAAAGAGCGGGAGGGGGCTTAATCGACGCGGCAATCAGAACAAGCCCGTCCTCCACAAGAATAGCCGGCGGAGGAAGCTGAGGGCCGGCGTGAAGGGAGCGCTGCTGATCGGAGAGATTGCAATAAGTTTTGGCCAGCTCCGGAGAGGAGACCGTCTTGCACGGCAGCACGCAGCAATCTTCCGCGTCGGGCGCCCAATCGGGCACCATGCAGGCATTGGCCAGGGAGAGGGTTAAAAACGAAAAACCCAAAATGATGAACACCAGCCACTTTGATTTTGGATTAAAAAATAAAGAATACCGCATATCATCAGCATAGAGATTTCCATCGGCCGGTGTCAAGGTATGGGTCCTTACACCGCAAGAACAAGGCGGAACCTGCCTCATCCAGCTTCAATGGGTAGAAAAGGAAAAGTTTTTAAACGCAGAGGGCTTAAAATGAAAAGGGATCAAACAGATCCTTTCCGAAAGGTTTAGAACCACATCCGCACGCCCGCGGCAAAGCGAACCTGGCGTGGGTCGCCCCCTTCTTGCCGCACGAGGTCGGCAGTGCCGGAGAAGCTTCGGTCGAACGAGACGCCGATGTAAGGGGCGAGCTCGCGCCGGATTTCATATCGCAGACGCAGTCCGAACTCGATGTTGTTCAGGCCTCTACCGGTCGTAAACCGCGCGACTCTTTGCACCGCAGCGTGGGATTCAAGACGCGGCTGAAAGACGACCCGCTGCGTTAAAAGAAAATTTTTTGTAATTGTGAAACGCACCGACAAATCGCCCCGATGGCTGATAAATAGCGCCGACTCGACTTCATATCGATAAGGGGCAAGTCCTTCTACTCCCACCACGGCCTGTACCCGAGTTACATTTTGCCCTCCGAATGTCTGCGTTTCGGAACGAAGGCCAGCCTGAAAATCATAGTATTTCCTGAAGAAGCGGCCGTAGAGCAACTGGAAATCGATATCGTAATCGGCTTTGAACGCAGTGTTGCGCTCGCCTTCGCTCTTAAACCAGATCCGCTTGTAGTCGCCCCCGTGCCAACCCTCGATGTCCCACCGGAAGTCGCTGTGGTCTCCTTTCGGACGGTATTCGAGCACGTCTGCAAGGATGAAGGTGAACCGCTCCATATCGTCGACCGGGCTGGGCCAATGCTGCTGGGGTATCAGGTTGGATGGTGTGCTGCCTTCGTCCTCCGGTAATGCGTTCGCAGTCGCAGCGAGAGAGGGTGCCGGATGCAGCAGATAGATCAAAACCATTACAATGAGAGTGCCCAAGGAGGTTTTCATGACGGCGCCTCCGCTCCTTTGCCTGAGACCTCGACGACGCGGAACATTCCTGCTTCCATATGAAATAGCAAGTGGCAATGAAACGCCCAGGGCCCTGGGGCATCCGCCGTGATCGCCACCGAGACGCGCTCGGCGGGTTTGACGTTGACCGTGTGCTTACGGGGCAGGTAATCACCCGCTCCGTTTTCCAGTTCCATAAACATCCCATGCAGGTGCAGCGGATGTTCCATCATGGTGTCATTGACGAACGTCCAGCGAAGGCGCTCGCCGTACTTAAAATGGATTGGCTCTCTGGCCTCGGAGTATTTTTTTCCGTCGAATGACCAGATAAAGCGCTCCATATGACCCGTGATGTGAATTTCGATTTCCCGCTCCGGCTGGCGTCGATCCGGATAGGGATGCAAGCTCTTCAGATCGGTATAGACAAGCACCCGTCGCCCATCGTTTCCCAATCCAGCACCGGGTTCGCCCAATCGGCTGCGCGTAAAATCGGGGACCATCTGGTTTCCTGGGCCATGTGTGTCCGGCCCATGCTTGACCGGGGCGCTTCCGGGGATCTCCGACCGCATTCCAAGCATGGCCTTCGTATCCTCCATCTTGTGCTCCCCATGTTCTTTCGGCATTTCTTCCATCTCATAGTCATGCTGCGTCTCCGGCATTGCTTCATCCTTTGCGCCATGCTGCATATGTTCCATATCTTTCATGCCGCCGGACGGTTCCTTGTCCGGCATCTCCATGTTTCCATGATCCATCCCTTCCATGCTCATCCCCATATCTTCCATGGTCCGGAGTGGACGCGGACGGGGCGGCGGGACCTCCGCATTCATGCCGGGCCTGGGGGCAAGTGTCCCGCGCGTGTAGCCGCTGCGGTCGATCGACTCAGCAAAGATGGTATATGCGCGGTCTTCTTCTGGTTCGACGATCACATCGTACGTCTCCGCCACCGCGATCCGGAACTCGTCGACCTCGACCGGCTGCACATTTTGACCGTCGGCCTGTACGACCGTCATCTTCAATCCCGGAATGCGCACATCGAAAATGGACATCGCGGCAGCGTTGATGAAGCGTAAACGGACTCGCTCGCCTGGACGGAATAGTGCTGTCCAGTTGGCGTTATCCGACAGACCGTTCATTAAATAGGTGTAGGCGTGGCCGGTGATGTCGGCGAAATCGGTCGGATCCATCCGCATCCGCGCCCACATCCGATAGTCGTCGAATGTCGCCCGCCAGCCGTTTTTCTTCGCGTCGGAGAGGAACTCGCGCATCGTCCGCCGTTGAAAATTGAAATAGCCCGCCTGCTTCTTGAGCTTCCCCATCATCTTCATCGGCTCCTCAAAGGTCCAGTCCGAGAGGATTACCACATATTCGCGATCGTACCGGACCGGATCGGACTCGATCGGATCGATGATCATCGGCCCATAGACCCCCAACTGTTCTTGAAATCCTGAATGGCTGTGATACCAGTAGGTGCCGCTCTGCTTGAGGGGAAAGCGGTAGGTGAAGGTCGTTCGCGGCTTGATCCCGCCGAAGCTGACGCCGGGCACCCCGTCCATCTCGGGAGGAAGAAGGATCCCATGCCAGTGAATCGAAGCAATCTCCTTTAATCGGTTCGTCACGCGCAGCGTGACCTCGTCTCCTTCGCGCAGGCGAATGAGCGGGCCCGGCACCGTGCCGTTGATCGTATGCGCCGTCCCGGTCCGATCGCCGATACGGAACGGCGTCTCGGCGATGGTCAAGTCGATGACCTTTCCGTTCAGTTGCGGAGTTTGGGCGGCTTCCGTCGGCCTCGCCCAAGCGTAGGCGGGGGCGAGGCGTTCCAGGACCGCCAACATTCCAAGCGCCCCGGCGCGCTTCAGCAGTTGACGCCGAGAGATTAGGTCGTTTTTCATTTGGTAATCCTCCTTGCTTGATATCGCTCGACGAGCGAAGAGAAGAATACTCTGTAAATCTGCGGCCTCATAATCGATGGACAAATTCGATCCATTATCTCAAGCAACCCAGGGAAGTTCGATCGAAGCAAAGCTCGTCTGCTGTGTCTTTCTATTGTATCGATAAGTTGTGTAAAAGGTTGATATATCATTGATGAAATCATCAATTTAATAAACAGGCAGCGATTTATCCATAGCGAACAGCTGTCCCAGGATGCTGTTTCATGTATCCTGCGCGTTTCCTATCTTGACGAATTTAATTTATTTATTGTGAATTTAATTTATTTATTGTTTGATGTAACATTCTGTCTACAAATTGTCTTGAATTAAAAAGGTGAGTTAATCTTCCTTCTCACCTCAGGGGAGGCCAAGCGGCCTCCCCTTCCTGTTGTCATATATACATTGCATTCTCATTATTGATGGGGTCAGAACATCCAACCGACGCCTAAATTAAATTGCTTGAGGGTCGTCCCATCTTCGCGATCAAACGTCTGGTAGTCTCCCTTCAGGGCGACCCGCTCATGGGGATAATAGGCCACACCCGCAGTGATGACCTCCTGGGCATTGGCCAGGTTCCTTGAAAAACCTGCTGGCACTTTGTCCTGTGTATCGAGCTGCTCATAACGGACAAAAGGAACCAAGTCTTGGCCTGACGGCATCAAACCGCCCAAATGATAGCCTAAGGTGACATACCATCCAAACAACTGTTCTCCAACGGATTGGCTGCCTGTGAACCCTTTGGCCGCATTCAGCGCCGCCACATCGTCGATGGTGGCCCGGACATAGAGTCCCTGGAGATCAAAACCTGCATATCGCAGATGAGCATCGACATCCCACATCGTGACAGTTACATCGGCGCCAGGAATCTTCCCCTGGTCGGCTCCTCCCCGATAACCGGAAATCCCCAATTGCAGCCCAGGGAAACTTGTGTATTCAATCCGCCCGACCACTGCGAAGTCCTCAGAAGAGCTTTCGGCCGCTTTACATCGTCCCCCCCGAAGGCCGCTTCCGGCTGTGAAACCATCTCTGCAAAACTGCGCAGCTCTATCTTCATCCCCTAGAGCATCCAACCCTGAAACCAAATAGACACGGTAGCGAAGGCCTGGGAGTAGACTTCCAAAGAGACCGGCCCCTCCCTCCGGCCAGGTAGTCGGAATGATCCTGTTTTCTACTAAAGGTCGCTCAACACTAAAGAAAACAGGCGGCTCGTGATACTCATTGGTAAATCCCATCGGCACCAAGACGCTGCCGGCCCGAACATTAAAAGCGGAGTTCAGCTCTAAATCCAAATGAGCATATTCTACATACGGCTCCGCGAAGCCATGCTCCAGGTCGACCTCCGAATGAAAACTAATCCAACTATTAAATTGATGCGAAATCCCGATGACAAGACGGTGGAAATCCATCTGATTGGTCCCCCCCTTCGGGGAATTAAAATGCATTTCGCCATATCCATAAAGAGAAGTGGGTTGCCCATTTTCACGTTCCGTGATTCCTGGCTCGGGCTCCAACTCCAGCGCTTTTCCCCAAACCGGTTGAACCAGAACAAAGACAAGCAAAAAAACCTCCGATATCCATTTCATACGCATTTCCCGGACCTCCTTGTTGTAACGTGATTTTGGTTCGGGCGCTGGCTCGAAGGGGCCTCAGGCCTCTTTTTGTGGGACACCCCATGTGCCCGCACTCTTTTATTACTTTTAAGAATATTGCCTTCTTCTGACTTAGAACGATAAAAATAATGTAGATAGAATCATCCGGATGCTGCAAACCCAATGTATGACCTCTGTCTCCGAAATGTGGCGAAAACTGATCTTCCCGATTAATTGTCAATGACGGGCACCGCGACTTTAAGACTCTTTTCCATTCATACCAATTTAAATATCCCGATGGTGCTATTTGCCCGAGATCTCAACAGAGAGAATTTCTGGATGGCATAGCGAATCAAATCGACTACATTGCGAAAAGCAAGCTTGTTATTGATGTTTGCCCGGTGAGTTTCTACTGTTTTAACAGAGATGCCGAGCAGCTGGGCAATCTCCTTATTTTTGTGCCCTTCGGCGACCAGACGAAGTACTTCGCGCTCCCTCGCGGTTAGCGGTTTGTGGTTTCTGACAGTCGTAGATCTGTGGGACGCTCCTTCTATTGTTATTATGTGATCTGATTTGGGCACTTTCATGGGAATACCTCCTTTGACGGATAGCGGCAGTCTGCCGATTCTCTTTAGGGTCGCGAGAACACGATCTCCAGATCCTAAATCACTCCAAAGGATGGCTCGAACCGTCACCGCCGCGATGTTCGTCAGGTTTTTCTCGAAAATGCCACAGCAGAGCGTGACCGCCTACATGTCGCGATACTCCCTCTCAATGGTAGAAAACTCGCGATCCGTTCCAATTGCCTCGAGTATTCCTTTCAAACCGGCTCTAAATATGAGGAAGGTGTTTTCAACGTCCTCTATCAGCGTTTCTGCTACGGTCACGGTGACAAAAGTATTCCAGAGATATCTTTGTAAATAGTCGTCGAGAAAACTTCCAGAATCTCAAACCCTATTGTCATTATGACCAAGATTTTTTTGATTTTCCGGATACCGTTTCTGCAGTTTACGCGATGACTCTACTCCGACGTGGCATCCGAATTTGAAGAATGAAGACCTTGGGTAACGGCCGAGCAAAGCCCCTTTAAATTCCCTTCATTTGCCATGCCGGCGCCGCTCTTCTCTGAGCCAATGACCTTTGCAAGATCATTCGAGAATATAGTGTCGGTATTGCCATCCTCTACTACCTGAGGTTGAAATTCCGGACGCTGCTTCGAATTAGATGGGTCCTGAACGATAATGGTGGTATGAGCATTCTCCTCCTGATTTTTACTTTTTACGTGGTCTGTCTCAATAGTGGGCGTATTCGTCTTCATCGGACAAGGATCCTGTTGCTGCTCTTTCTTGCTGATATCCGCCTGCTTAGGGGGCGGCTCGAGAATCCCGTCTGCGTCTTTCTTTTTCTCTTGCTTTACCACGGTGACACCGAAAACCAAAAACAGAATAAGCACGATCGTCGTAACGAATCCGCTTTGCAGACCACCGGTAAATCCTCTCACGACCTTCTCCTTTCTTGATTTCTATAGTTACACTTATTACTAACTGCTAATGGGCGAGGTTGCAGGGAAGTACTCGAAGCGGCACTGCTCCGTCGATAACGTCACCAATCACCCTATGAGTCGTCATGTGCTTCGTCATCGGAATGGGGCGCCTCGTCCCCTCCATGTTGGTGGACTTTCAGCGGTGCAACCAACGCATAAATGGAGAAGCTGATGATAAGAAGAAGGATGATTGCTCCCCCTGCCATCGTCCCAATCCGCTTCATTGGATTTCGCTCCGGACCCCGGTCCAGAAGCGGCAGGAGAATAAGTAGAATAAAGAAAACCCCAGTGGCATAAATAAGGGTGTCGCTCCGTCCGGTGAGATTCTCAAGGCCATAAAGCCAAAGGAACGGCCAGGGGGGTTTTGAGCCGACCTCTTCCCCGGAATTTGGGGGGCCGAGTGGGGCCGGAATCATCAAGGAGACGATCGTCACCAGGGTGTAATAAATCACGCTGTATAGAACGATACTTTTGGAATGCTCTAAAAACTTTCCGGTCATTCGCTCGGATGGAACGTGGGCACGGGCGGAATCTTCTCCGAACGGAAGCGGCGAGAGATTAAAAACGTTGATCAAATAGAAGTGCCCGAGAATCAAAACAACTAAAAGAAGTGGAAAGAATGAGATGTGGGAGAGGTAGAGTTTGATGTTCAGAGGAACCGCCTCTACCGACCCTATAAATTCCCCAATTGGACCTAAAAAACGAAGCCCTTCCCGGTAATGCGCAAGGGCTTCAAAGCTCTCCTGGTCCCACTTCAAGACAGTCCCACTAAAATAGGGCCCAAGCAGGGTCGTTGCCAGAAGGACCACACCAAAATACCAGGTGAAGAGCCGGGGCGCCTTATAGGCCCCGGTGACAAAGACCCTCAGCATGTGCAGAAGAAGGACGAAGACCACCGCCTGCGCCGTCCAGTAGTGAAAGGCACGAAGGAATGTGCCTCCCGGAACCTCTTTTACGACATACTTGATGCTCTCATAGGCACTTTCCGGCGCGGGATTGTAGAACTGACCTAAAATCAGACCACTCACAAACAGGAGAAGAAAGCCGACGAAGGTGATTCCCCCAAGCGTGTAGGGGAGCATCCTGGCATGCGGCGGAACCGGATAGGAAAGACGACTGATTTTAAACCATCGCTCCAGAAAACCAACTCGCGATGGTACAGCACTCTCACTTCGCTCAAGCTCTCCTCGATTTAAGATTTTCTTTTGCCTTAGATAGCCCATCTCACTGTTCCTTTCCTCGCCTATGCGGCGGTCTGCGAAGGAGGGAACAGACCGCCGCATACCCCCCGAAAGATTGTTAAGATTTCCTCATGCTGCCTTGCCTTGAGCTCGGGCCATTTGGTTGCAAGAAGCCGCGCAACGGCGGCAGGCTTCGGCGCAAGCCTTCATCTGGATATCTTCGCCGAACTGCTCGCAGCTCTCTGCGCAGCGTTCACACACCTCTGCGCAGACCGCGCAGGCCTGCCCGTGCAGGTCGGAATTCCGGAGCATAAAGCTTGCCGACGTCTGGCAGATTTCAGCACAATCAAGCAGCAGGAGAATATGCTCCGCCGCCGCATGTTTTCCGCCCATTTTCAGACAGTAAGTGACCGTCTGCAAACAGACCCGGTAGCAATCCAGGCAGTTCTGAATACACTGTTCCATCTCTTCACTCATTCGATGAGTCGCTGTGTGTGTCATGGCTTTCTCCTTATGTTGAGTGTGGGCTCTTCTATCACTTCCCTGAATGGTCCATGTTTTCATGGTCCATCTTCTGTTCTCCCCCCTCATTTTTCATTCCGCCATGGTTCATATTCTTCATCATTTTTTCCGTTATTTTTTTACGCTCCAAAGAGGAGAGCGTCAAGAATCGCATCTGCTCTTTCGTCGGCATCATCATCATCGCCATATGCTCCATTTGGTTCGTCTGAAGGAGCGGCTGCTGTTGATCAAACGGAATCGGCGGCAAAGGATGAGAGGGCATCGTTTCCAAGTTGCCACTCGGGTCGCTGATTAAAGCGAGCTGCCGATAGGCTTCATCCCGTTTGTCCCGAATTTTAGGATGAGTCAGCAGGTCCATATAGATGTCGTGGAAGGTATGAAGGTTATCAAATGTGGCTGCAATCTCGGGATACCGTTTAGCAAAGGTCGGCGAAACCTCGTGCGCCATCGGCATATGTTTCGGAAGACGGGAGGGATCTCTGAACATCTGTTTAAATTCCTCTACCGCGAGATCAACCTTTTGTCTGCGGACACCGGGATCAGGCTCGATCAGCACCTCATTGGCGGCCAATTGTAACCAGTGGTAGGCCCAAATCGCCCCATTGAATTTGGGGTATTTCTCTCTCCAGTAACCGGAGAAGGGCTGCCCTTCCATCAGCTCCATTGATTTTAGTTTCGGCGGGAAGGTCCGCTCGGGCTCCGTCCGATAATAGTTGAAGGCCTCCTTGATGGTCTGATCTTTATCCTTGACCCGGTCATCAGCAAGAATGTCGTAGACCTGCCGGTGAAGGTAGTGCGTCCAATCAAAGGCCTTGTTCACCTTCCAGGCGAGCTTCGAGCTCTCGGGCGCCACGGTCTCTTCCGAGGGTGCGAAACGGGGACGACGCGCTTGTCCCAGGAACATTTTGGTGACCATTTCGAAGAGGTCCTCTTCGATTAATTTGACTGCTTCCTCTTCGTTTTTCGCGGAAACCAGCCGCTCTGCAAGCTGGGCGTGTCCGATATCGATAATATTCAACATCGCGTTGAATTCCGGGTAGACCCGCCGTGTGGCAAAGTTGTACTTCCCGTACAGATAAAAGATGCTCTCCCGCTTCTCAAATTCCGGTTTCTTCTCGAACCGCGCGAAGCCGATTGAAGTAAAAGAGAAGCTGATTGCGATAATCAGCGTGATCACGACAAAACGTTTTAAGTAATTCATGATGAATTCCCCTATTCAAAAAATGTGTCCTCTCCTACCTCGGGAAGAGGCCCCGGAAAGAGAAGACATAAGATAATCCGACTGTGAACCCGAAATCGGGACCCTCCCGTAAACCAGTAAAGAGCCCCGCATCCAAGACCCAGAAGGGGGTTAATTGATAACGGGCGCCCAAATCGGCAATCACCTCGGTCGGCCCACCGGCAATCGGTCTGACGGCATAGACATCCGCCAGCAGTGCCAAGAATTCGATCGGAAAGGTCCGCTCGTAAGCGATCCCATAGAAATAACGATTGACGAGTTCCCCGCCCCGTCCAGTTGCCTCCGTGGGACCCGCTGTGTAAGAACCATTTAAATGAACCCGGTTCATTCCGATCGATTTGCTGACGATGGCCTTTAAGGCCGCGTGGACATTCTCGCTTCCCAAAGCGCCGGTCGGAAAGGTCAGCTCCGGACGAAACGCAATGGCCGGAATCGTAAAGCTCTCCTGATTTAGGTCATAGAAGAGGTGAAGCTGCGTGTCCCGGAAGCTGTTGGTTGTTCCACCATCACGGAGAGTCGTGTTCTCCCCACTGATCCCGAACTGCCAGTCCTTTGCAAACCCCCACTTTAATTCCGGCTCGAACGAAAGCGCCTTACCACCTTCTTCCCGGCTGTACCGGGGGATGCCAAATTGAACCTCTAAAGCACGAAACTCGATTGGATAGGCATCCTCAATTGCGATTGGCCGGCCGGGGTCGAGGTTGCGATAGTCGGCCTGGCCGAACGCAGATGTGCTGATGCCCACAACAGCAACAAAGATGAATAAGAGATGGAACATCATCCCTCCCTCATCGGTTTTTTAGAATCGGATTTAGAAATGAGAGATGAGGGTGACCAATCCACGCGACCTGAAAAAAGCGGCGACGCGGACATGCCACAAATCTCATCACAAATTTTAAGAGAGGGGTTTTAAATTCGGTAGATGGAGTAGAGTTGATAAAATTCGGTCATTATTTTAGGGAGGGTACTTCTTTCAATAACAAGCTTGAAAAACCCGGAGTTCTGATTTGAGCTGACGGTCGGATCGGTTAAGGTAGGGACTTGAGTAGGACTTGAGGCAAGAAGAGCCTGATCGGTCTTCAGGTTGTTTTGACTATAGGAGATGGCCCCCGAACAGGAATGCTCGGTCCCTTTGGAAGCATGGTGCGTGTCGTCCATCCCATGGTGACCGTGTGCAGCGTGCGCGGCCTCTGCGGGTTGGGCGACGGCGGAGGAGCTGTTCCAGGGACAGATTCCCCAGATGAAAAACCAAACAATCAGCAGAACAGGTATTGTATATTTCTGAGAGGGGAGCGTCATTTTCTACCTCGATAAAGTTAAGTTTAGGTCTTTACATCATCCTCTGTCAAGAAGTCATTTATTCTCTCCGCCATTCCAATACTGTGCAGCCCATTACGGTTTCCAAAGCGAGAACCTGGTTTTTATTTTTGAGCAATCACAAGGCAGTCCGTTCCGGCCGGAAAGGGTTTTTCGTTCTTTTGAAGTTTATCCAGGTAAATTAAAAAAAGAAGAAAGGGATAAAAGAGCAATCTTCGTTTCTCCTTCCCTTCTAATATGGAAGACAGCTCCCAAGCCAGTTGAGCGTACAGACCGCTCGGATTATAAAGTTTTAGAATTTTAAATCCTGCCTTGGCGACCAGGAGAGATAGCTCGTTATTGTCGTATGTTTTTGTTGACAGCACCTCACTTTGATGAAAACGCTCTCTCTCTTTTCCTAAAAAAGAAAGTCTGGGCGGCCGCGGCAGGCTCGGAACGTTTAGGATCAAATACCCGTGAGGCTTTAGGACATTATATAAGGAACTGAATGCCCGTTCCTGATCCTGAATGAATTGCATGACGCTGATGCTAAAGACTAGATCAAATCGATCCCTCTCCTCGAGCGCCCCAATATCCTTTTGGAAGAAGTCGACATTTTTGAAGCGGAGCAGCTCGTTTATTTTCAGAGAGCGTTTTACCATTTCAGGGTCGATATCGATACCCGTGATGTGCCATCCGGGGAATCTCCGGGCCAGATAAAACGAATGCGCGCCATTGGCGCTTCCTGCATTGAGGACCTCCGCATTCTTCGGAAGGTTTATAAATTGGAGGCCATCCATCAGATAATTGTGCCGGGAGCGCTCGCCCAGGTGGGTGCATCCGAATAACTTGGTAATCACTTTTTTAAAACTACTTTCAACCAGAGACTGCTCTTCTCCATATTTCATGAAACACTCCTACCTTTAGAAGAATCTATTCATGGTAATTTTTTATCCAGGTTCTTAAAAAAACGCCATTTTAGTCTTCCGTGGATCTCTTAAAGTAAGAAAGGCACTTCTTTAGCATTCGGGTCACATAATTTCGGGTACCGGAAGAGTAGAAGTTCTTTGGCCAGGCATGTGGAGCCATTTTTTCCAGAACCTCACTCGAAAGGGTTCCTCCCTTAGAAGCTAGAATATTGCGGTAAACATGCTCCGTCTTTCTCATTCCGGGGACGACCGTTGAAACCGCTGGATGCGAAAGACAATAACGAAGAGCCAGCTCTCCAACATCATTTGCCCCGGCTTCATCCAACAAACTCTTCAAGCGTTTCACACGCGCTACGATCTCTTTTCTCCTTTTTGGTGTAAAATACGCTTCTCTCCAATCTCCGGGCTCGAAATGGGTTTCCAGCGTAATAGCGCCGGTGAGCGCCCCTTCATCAAAAGGGGATCGGACGATGATACCGACATTCTTTTCCTCGCAAAGACGAAACAGAGGAAAGGCCGCGTTCGGATCGAAAATGTTGTAAATCACTTGGACGGTATCGATCAGGTCCGCCGCAACAACATCCAGAGCACTGTTCGGCTCATGGTCATTGATCGAAATGCCGAAATGGGCGATCTTCCCTTCTCTCTTGAGTTGTTGAAGAGTTTCACGCCACTCCATCTCGTCGATCCAATTAGGCGCCCAGACGTGAAGATGCTGAAGATCGATCCGATCCACCCCTAGGTTCATTAGACTCATCTCCGTGCATGCGATGATATGATCCTTGGGGAAGACCTCCTTCAGCCGGACTCTCTTTCTCGCGGGCCACTCCAAATTCTTGGGGGGAATCTTGGTGGCAACGTAAATTCTCTCGGATCGCTGCGAAACCAACTTTCCGATCAGCCGCTCGCTATGTCCATTTCCATAGGAGAGGGCGGTGTCGATGAAATTGAGACCTAGATCAATTGCAAGATGGAGCGCACTCAGGGACGCTTGATCGTTCCCCCCTTTCCAGATATCCCCTCCGATCCCCCAGCCACCAAAACCGATTTCAGAGACGGAATACCCGGTCTTTCCCAGTGGACGATACCGCATCAGCTTGCCTCCCTCTCTAAATATCTATTTTCTACCGATCTTTAGAAGCGCCCTTCTTTAAATAACCCATTCGAAAACTTCTCTCCAAACCAGGAGCATTCTCAAGGCAATCAGGATAAGAAGATCCGTCCTTTTATCTTGAACCTTTCGAGATTTCGCGCAGCTGTTCTTTAGATTTCAGAGGGGAGAATTAAATCCGGTAAACCGAGTAGAGCTGATAATATTCGGCAAGCAATTTAGGAAGGGTCCTTCTTTGAAGAAGGGGGGTTAGAAAATATTCTATTTCAACAATGGGCACAACCGGATCTGCCAAAAGAAAAACAGGCTGAATTGAAACATGATCCTGTGGTCGATCGTTTCGTGATTTAAAACCATAAAAGATCGACCCTGAACAGGAATGCTCTGTCCCTTTGGAGGCATGATGGGTATCATCCATCTCTTGATGGCCGTGTTGGGCTTGGGCTGCTTCCATGGCCTGGGCCACGGGAGCGGAACTATTCCACGGACAGATTCCCCAAACCCAGAACCAAACGATCAGGAAAAGGAGAATGGAATATTTTTGAGACGGAGCGAAGGTTATCCTCATTTCTTTTTATCCGGTCAGTGCTCTCTTAAGGAGAGGGAGAAGGTTTCAACAACTTTTGGTGGACCGACCCGTAATTGGAAAGAGTGAAGTCCACCAAAAGGAATCACCCGATCTTCTCTATATCGGTGATCACTTCGGTGCCGCCCAGTATCGCCAATTCAAGCTTAACCATCTCTCCTTTCTTAAGATCCCTCAGCGTCTTCTGCAGGCGCTCGAATCGAATGCCGGGATCGATAGGATAGGAACGCCTCTTGCCACTACCTGTCTCCACTTCGATACTTTGTTTTCCGGGACCGATCTCGGTGACCTTCCCCGAGAGGGATCCCCGCTCTATTCCCAGACCCGGCACTTCATTTGGACTTGGAAGGCTCTGATCGGGGGATATTTTCTGATCAACCTGCTTTCCTGAAACCGGCGCGGTTTGTGAAAATCCCGATCCCACTAGAACCCAAATCAAAACCAAAGGAACAAACACGAAAATACCTTTCATAAAAATCACCTCCTTTCTTGATTAAACATGCCTTTTCCCTCTCCTAAGAGAAACATCTCGTTGTGTTTATCTTAGTCGTATCTTACCTTCTCAATGGACCTGACCAGATGATTTTGTATCTTCCAGGAAATTATTCTCTTTCCAGACAGATCTATTCTCCCTCGGGGGCGATCACCACCGGAAGTCCCTGTTTGTCGATTGGGACAAAGATAATCTTCGCGTTCGGATTATCAAAGGCCTTAAACTGTAAAAACCGGGAGGTCAGGGTCTGGTCGATAATCCGTTGGGCTTCGGCCTGACCGGAGGCACGAATTTTGGTGGCGTCCGCTTCGCCCTTGGCCTTCTCCCGAGCAATCTCTGCATCCTGACGGGCGATATCCAACTCAAATACCTTCTGAATTTTCTCTTGCTCCTTGGCCTGTTTGGTTTCAATCGCCCGAAGGACCCCCTCGGGAAAGTCGATATGACTGATGGCGACGTTGTTCACCTCCAGATGCTTTCCCTCGATCCGCCTTCTCAAATCTGCTAGAACCTTCGCTTCGATCTCGGGACTCTTCTCCGGAATTTCCACCATCATGTAGTCGGCAAGTGCGCTCCTGACCGTGGTCAGAAATTCCGGCTTTAGTACCGTGTTGTAAAAATCGGGACCGACCTCCAACTGAAGCTGGTAGAGCTCCTTCGGAAGAAGCCGGGCCTTTGCCACCGCCTCCACAGTGATATGCAGGTCATCTTTGGTCAGCACATCGACTTTCTCGGTGAAGCTCTGCCACTGGATTGAGTAGACAAAAACGTCATTCCAAAAAGCGTGGGAATAGAAACCTTCCCTGACCGGCTCTTTGCTCAGCCCCTTTGTGAGGGGCTGCCACTTGAGGCCCATCTGCCCCGGCCGAACGGTCGTACCGCACCCGGCCAGAATCAGGATCGATGCGATTGTCATCACAGTGAATATCTTATTCTTCATGGTGTACCTCCTTTACGGTGCGACGGCGGTTGCCTATTCTCTCTAAGGTCGCGAAGACCCGATCACCAGATCCCCAATCGCTCCAGAGGACATCTCGAACCTGCACTACGGCAATGTTTGTCAAGTTTTTCTCGAAAATGCCATGGGTAAGCGTGACCGCTTCCATATCACGATACTCCCTTTCAATGATGGACAATTCGCGGTCGGTGCCGATTGCCGCGAGCATCCTTTCAAAGCGGCTCCAAATATGGGGAAGGTGTTTCTCAGCGGCCTCTATCAGGGTTTTTGCTTTTGTCACGATGACAAAGGTATTCCAGAGATATCCTTTCATAAAAAACTGAAGAGCCGATTCCGTATCTGGTTTTTCCAGGAATCGTCCGACCCGTCGCACGTCCGGACCGAATTCTTCCTGGATCGGCTCGGTCGGCTCAATCCATCCATATTCTATTTCCGGACCTTCAGGTTGAACGCCCAGCAAGACAATTTCGCCGGGAAGGCGCTGGACCACCTTATGCGCCAGCTCCACGTATCCCATGAACTGATCTTCTTCCCATATGAAATGATCGGAGGGAAAGATCGCAACCCGGGCCTCTGGGTCGGATTTAAGAATATAGATCAGAGGCAATAAAACGCCGGGTGCGGTTTCCCGATTATAAGGCTGAAAGATCAATGTATTTTGAGGTCTACCGGAGAGCTGCGCTTTGATCTCCCGATCATGTCTTGGATTGACCACAATCAGCGTTCTTTCCGGGGGAATCAATTTCTCCACTCGGTGCAACGTGTGTTGTAACATCGATCTTCGACCCTTAAACGCGATATATTGCTTTGGAGAATGCCGCCCACACCAATAACGGATAAATTGCCTCATTCTGCTTCCTTCTCCAGCCGCCAAAACAATCCCCCACAACTGCCCCTTCTTCGAATCTCGGGATCGCATCGGTATCCTCCCTTTTTGAGTTTTTATCCAAAGTCCTCTTTACTTATTGATTCAAACATCAGAACCTTTCTCCCTCGTTTTCGAAAAGATCCGAAAAGCGCTTGCTCTGCTCTCATTGTCGATTCAGTGATCGTTTGAAGAATCGGCCTGTGAGGCGCAGATCGTGATGGCCTGCTCGGAAGGAATTATTCTATCTTTTCAATCTCAGTGATCACTTCGGTAACACCCCGTGTGGCCAATCTGAACCTAACCGTATCTCCCTTCTTGAACTCCTTCAGCCTCTTCTGGAGGTGCTCAAATCGAATACCGGAATCGATACGATAGGAACGCCTTATCCCGTTTTTTGTCTCCACTTCGATAATTTGCCCGCCAGGCCCGATTTCTATGACCTTCCCAGTGATGCTTCCTGGATCCTCTACTAGACTCGGCACATCGTTTGGATTTGAAAAGATCTGAACTGAAGATATTTCCCGGTCAATCTGATTTCCGGAAACCAGGGCGTTTTGCGAAAATCCTGATTCCGCGAAAACCCAAATCAATATCAAAGAGACAAATAGTACAGACAGGCCTTTCATAAAGTTACCTCCTTATCTTAGTCGGCTGCCCCTTCTCTCTGTTTTAAAGGAGCAATTTCTGGGTTTCATGAACATCTTTAGGATCAATTGCCTTCCTCGTTATATGCGATTTCTCTTTTAAGCTGTTCTTACCACCGCTCCGATCCATGGCTTAAGAGGTTCCATTCTTTCTGCGGAGAGGAGGGCCGCTGTACCCATCGTTCCAACCAGGAAGAGCAGCAAGATTGCAGTGGCTAATGACCTAGATATCTGTTTGGGAAACACTCTCCCTTGAACTAACTTAGCCCGACAAAACGAGGAGTTTTTATATCGGTTAAGCCATCTTTCTCTTTCCGGCCGGTTACCCATTTGCATTTCCTGAAAGCAGACCGAAGTGGCATCGCTTTCTTGCATGACCGGCTTCCACCCACCTGCATTTTTGAGGCGATATGACGAGTTTCCTGCATGAGACTCCAACAGTTGTAATTCAATCGGGCGGGTGGCTTCAATCGTAATCGGTCGACGCAGGTCGAGGTTTCGATATTCGGCCTGCCCGAGAGCAAGCGTAGTCCCACCTAAAATCGATAAGATGAGCGATAAGAGATAAAACATCTGCTCCTCCTTATGGGAGAAAAGACGGACGGATCTCATTGACTAAGGATTTTTTAGAAAAGAAATCTTTTGTGAGGAGTATTAAATTCGGTAAACGGCGTAGAGCTGATAATATTCGGTCAGCAATTTTGGAAGGGTACTTCTTTCAAAGAGTGGTTGTTGGTAACCATTGGATCGGCGCTGCCAGTCGGCAGGATCTGTGGAAGGGAAGATGTGTTGAATCAAAACAACCTGCTCATAAGGTCGATCTTTTTGCAACTTGCTACTATAGGAGATCGATCCGGAACAGGAATGCTCGGTTCCTTTGGAAGCATGGTGTGTATCGTCGGCAGACCGATGGCCATGTTGGGCGTGGGCTGCCTCCAGGGGCTGGGCGACCGCCGAGGAGCTATCCCAGGGGCAGATCCCCCAAATCCAAAACCAGAGGAGCAGAAAAACAGGGGTCGAATATTTTCGGAAGAGCATCATCTCTATTCCTCAATGATTAAGTCTAGATTTTTGATCTACCGCGTGTCAAGATGCGGTTTTTGGGTGTAAGAAAACTCAGCCGTGCGGCGCTCCCCATCAATCTTCAAGCTAACGCTTGCTTGAAATGAATCCACTCCCATCAGATGAACCCTCCCCTCTAAACAGGGGGCATTCTCAAAAATGATCGGGGTGAGGGGAACCGACTGATTCCTGTTGTCTGGAAGCTGAACAAAAAGTTTGGCCTCCTTATCGACCACCGGTACCGGCTTTCCTTTCAGCGTCGGACAAATCAGGATTACCTCTTTATCTTTGACCAGGAGCTCCACATCATATTTACCCGCCTGCGAGACAATACCGCCGTGAGGAGCAGTGTGGCCCTGCCCCTTCCCTTCATCGGCGTAAATCCACGAAGAAAATGTTGAAAAAGTGACTCCAATAAGAAGTACCTTTCCTAAAACGTTGATTACTCTCTGAGCATTATTTTTCCCGCTCATGTCTATTCTCTCTTCCTAGCAGCCAGCCGTGAGGCACGGCTACCCTCTTCGCCCCCTATGAAAGGCTTTCTTTAAATATCCATTCCACTTCTCTATTTTTCTATTTTCCTCGGCACGACTTCGTCCGCCTTCTTGTCAGGATTCATTCGGGAAGCGTTGACATTTAGGTTGTAGTTATGCGTTTATAAGCACAATTTTCCGATTTGGTACGTCGTCGGATTCTGTTTTTCCTGCTGTTCTCGGAGTTACTGACACCCCTTTCATTGATGGTTCTGCTCGTCCATAAACATCTATGCAATACCTTCTTGAGGCGAAATTCGTCTACAGGTTTGAGAAAGATCTCATCAACGCCTACCTCGGCAATTCTCATACGATCACGAATTCCAGGCAGACTGAAAGTCAGCAATACTTTTCTCATCTCAAGCCGATCGTGAAGTTGAGCGATGAGTTCAAGCCCATCCAAAACGGGCATCGAATAGTCTGTAATCAGCAAATCAATACGAGAGTAGCTCATTATCCCCAAAGCTTCCACCCCTAAAGATGCAGTAAGGATTTCAACAGCGCCTTTGTCTTCAACCAATGAGCTTACGAGCTCTTCCGTTCTTCTTAATACTGTGACATCATCATCGACAATCAGTATCTGTTTCATTCGTTGTCCCCTTATACTGTGAAATGGTTTTTCTTCCGGTCCTATATAGCCGGAGGTAAAACTTTCTTTCACCGGACTGTCCTAAGATCGTCTCTGCTCTCCAGCGGTTTGGATGGCAAATGGGAGGGGGGCAGCTTCTGCGCCGACCCCTCTCTTAGATCTGTCGCCTTTCAGCCCCTCCACTTGTTCACTGCGCTACGGCGGACTGAAATCTCAGGTTTTGTCTTTTTCCATCCAGGACCAAACTGACGATCGCTTTGAAACGACTGATTCCCTTCAGGTCGACGGCTCCTTCCAGACATGAGGATTCTTTACTCGGTTGTAACGGAACGTCTTTCTTGATCTTGTCTGAAAGTTGCAACAAAACCTTTCCTTCTTTTTGCTGAAAAGCGACTGGTTTAAGATCTTTGTCCGCCAGGCAGACCAGAATGCCATCCCTTCCCCGAACAGCCAACTCTACTTCATACCCGCCGCTATGAACCGTCTCTCCGCCATGAGGTCCCCGATGGGCGTGTTCCTCTTTTTTCATCGGGGCTTCCTTCTCCGGGCCGGAATGCCCCGCATCGGCCCAAGAAAGTGATATTGCCAACCCTAAGACCACCCACACTCCAAAACCGATCGTAAAAAGCTTATTCATACCTTTCCTCCTTTTTCTTCCAGAGGGGAAAGGGTCATGATCTCTTCATGGCCATTCCGCTCCTCCACTGTGTCTAATTTTTTCCCTTCTTCCTTCAAAAACTTCTCTACCGCAGGACCGCCGAATTTGTAGAAGACCGCCGGGGTGAGGGCCATATCGAGAAGGGTGGAAACGATGATCCCCCCCAGGATGACAGTGGCCACCGGATAGAGGATCTCTTTGCCCGGCTCCCCCTTGGCCAGGACGAGGGGAACCAGAGCCAGGCCGGCCGTCAGCGCGGTCATCAGCACCGGGACCAGCCGCTCCAGAGATCCCCGCACAATCATCTTCTCATCAAATCGCTCTCCTTCTTCTTTGATCAAATGGATGTAATGCGAGATCATCATGATCGTGTTCCGATTGACGATCCCGATGCAGGCGATGAATCCGACCAGCGAGGCGACCGACAGGACCCTGCCGGTCAAAAAGGTGGCAACCATCCCGCCGATGAAGGCGAGCGGGATGTTGATCAGGATCTGAAGGACGATCCGGGCCGATTTGAAATGGGTGTAGAGGACCAGAAACATCGCCGCGACGGAGAAGAGGCCGAGAAGGCCGATCATCCGGGTGGCCGCCTGCTGGCTTTCGAACTGTCCGCCGTAGGTGATGAAGAATCCTGGCGGAAAGGACACCTGCGAGGCGACCTTCTTCTGGATCTCTTCGATCACCGCTCCTAAATCCCGCTCCGCCACGTTGGCCATCACCACAATGCGTCTTTGAACATTCTCCCGGTTGATCACGTTCGGCCCCAGCGATTCCTGGATCTCCGCAATCGTTCCCAGGCGGACCTTGCCGCCGGTGGGGGTGTCGATCAGAGCGTCTTCGAAAGCGGTTAGGTTGGCCCGGGCCTCCGGTTCATACCGGATCAGGATGTCAAATGTCCGGACACCATCCAACACCTCGGAGACGACCTTTCCGTTAAAGGCGGTCTCCAGCAGCTCCGCGAGCTCTCCGGTCTTGATCCCGAAGCGCGCCGCTTCCTCCCGTTTGATTTTGATCTTCACCTGAGGGATCAGAACCTGTTTTTCTGTTTGAAGATCAACCACCCCCGGCACCGTCCGCATCGCGGACTCGACCTCCTGGGCCTTCCGGCGCAGCAGATCAAGATCGGTCCCGAAAATCTTCACCGCGATCTGGGCCCGGACCCCGGAGAGGAGATGGTCCAGACGATGAGAGATCGGCTGGCCCACATTCGCCACCACACCGGGAAGTTGAGCCAGACGGCCCCGGATGTCCTGAAGAATCTCCGAACGGTCACGTTTAGAGCGTTTCATATCGACATCGATTTCGGAGGAATGCACCCCCTCCGCATGCTCATCCAACTCTGCGCGCCCGGTTCGCCTTCCGACAGAGACGACTTCGGGAACTTGCATCAGAAGGCGCTCGGCCGAAGAGCCGATCCGGTTCGACTCTTCCAGAGAGGTTCCGGGAACGGTTAAGAGGCTGATCGTCGCGGTCCCTTCATTAAATTCCGGCAGAAACTCCCGTCCCAGAAAGGGGATAATTGCGACGGCCGAGAGAAAAAGGACCCCCGCCCCGGCCATCACGAGGTAAGCATGCCGAAGGGTAAAATGAAGGAGCTTCCGATCCTGGTTTTTTAGGAATTGCACCAACCTGCTTCCATATTCCTCTTTCTCCATTGCTTTTGACTTCGGTAACAGATAGGAGCAAAGGGCCGGGGTCACCGTCAAGGAGACAAAAAGAGAGGCGGTGATAGAGGTAATGTAGGCAATCCCGAACGGGGCAAAGAGCCGGCCTTCGATCCCGCTCAGGGCAAACAGGGGAATAAAGACCAGAATAACCAAAATGGTGGCATAGACAATGGAGCTTCTGATTTCCAGAGAAGCCTGATAGATCACCTTTAGAATATTTTCGGGATCGGCTTTGTGACGATTCTCTTTCAGTCGCCGGAAGACATTCTCCACGTCGACGATGGCATCATCGGTCAATTCGCCGATTGCCACGGCGAGTCCCCCTAAAGTCATCGTGTTGATCGTGATGCCGAAATATTTGAACACAATCGCCGTGATGATGAACGAGAGAGGAATGGCGGTCAGGGTGATGAATGTGGTCCTGAAATTGAGCAGGAAGAGAAAGAGGATGATGGCCACCATGATGGCGCCGTCCCGCAGTGCCTCCTCCACATTGGCGACGGCCGCCTCGATGAAATTGGCCTGCTTGAAAAGAGGGAGCAACTTCACGTCACCGGGCAGCGTCCCCTGAATCTCTGCCATGGCTTTTTCGATTTCCTGGGTGAGGGCGAGTGTGTTGGCTCCCGGCTGCTTCTGGACCGAGAGGATCACCGCCGGACTTCCGTTGATCGAGGCATCGCCTCGTTTGATTCTGGGACCGAATTGGACCTGGGCGACATCCCGAATTAAAATTGGGACATGGTCGCGATTGGTGATCACCGTATTGGCGATCTCGGAAAGCTCCGAAGTCCGGCCTAAATTTCGGATCAGAAACTCTTTGTTCGGGTTTTCTAGGAAACCGCCAGTGGTATTTTTCTGGGCCTCTTTCACCGCCTGCTCCACCTCCGAGAGAGAGATCCCAAGGCGCGCCAGACGCGGAGGAGAGACTAAGACCTGATACTGCTTTACCTCTCCGCCGATCGGGATCACTTGCGCCACACCGGAGATCGTCAGCAGGCGCTGCCGAACCACCCAGTCGGCCAGAGTCCGGACCTCCATGGGAGGGGTTTCTCCTGTTTCACTTCGCATCCCGATCAGGAGGATCTCTCCCATGATGGAAGAGATCGGTCCCATGACCGTCCCCACCCCTTCGGGAAGCCGTCCGGCGGCGATCTGAAGCCGCTCGTTGACGATCTGGCGATTGATGTAAATATCGGTGCCCCAATCAAACTCGACCCAAATAACCGCAAAGCCGACCGCCGACGAGGAGCGAACCCGCGTCACACCCGGAGCGCCGTTTAAAGTCGTCTCAATCGGAAAAGTCACCAGCGTTTCGACCTCTTCAGGAGCCAATCCCCCGGTCTCCACCAGGACCGTGACGGTCGGCCGGTTCATGTCGGGAAGGACATCGACCGGAAGGCGGATGATAACAAAGGCGCCATAGACAAAAAGGAGGGCGACTCCGGCCACCACCAGCAACCGGTTTTGAAGCGAAAAATGGATCATTTTGTTAAACATCGTCCCCTCCTCTTTTAGTGGGTATGCCCATCCCCGCCGCCCGTAGAGCCGCCCGACATCTGGGCCAGCATCAATTGCTGATTTCCACGGGTCACCACCTGGTCCCCCGGCATCAACCCCTCTTTCACCTCAACATACCGGTCATCGCGGACCCCCAAGACCACCGTTTGCCGGATGAATTCCTCTCCGTTTTGAACAAAGACAAAGCGCTCCGCCCCTTCTTCCAAAATCGCCCGAATCGGAACGGCGACGGCCTCATTTTTCTTTTCGGTAATCACCGACACTCTGGCAAACATCCCCGGTTTTAATTTCCGGTCCGGGTTGGGCACGGCACTCCAGAGATGAATCGTCCGCTTTTGAGGATCGACCACATCGGAAATATAATTGACCCGGCCGCTAAAGGCGTCCTCCGGATAGGTCGAGACGCGGACGCGGACCTCCTGGCCTTTTCGGATCATTCCCCCCCGGTCCTCTGGAATATCCCCCTCCACCAACACCCTGGAGAGGTTGATGATATGGAACATCTTGTCCTGAGGATCGACCGTGCCGCCGACCGTGGCGGCCCGCTCGACCACCTGACCCGAGATCGGCGCCACGACGGGAAGGACCGGAATAAATTGTTTCGTCTGAACGAGTCTTTCGACTTCCTCCTCTTTGAGACCTAAAAGGAGAAGCTTATTCTTAAGCCCATTAATTTCACCTTCAACCTTCTTATGGTCGGACTCCACCTTTGCAAGCTCTTTTGATGCCGCGATCTTCTTCTCCACCAGATTTCTGATCCGCTCCCGATCAATGTGGAGAAGCTCCTCGTTGGTCAGTTCCCGAAAAAACTCCACTTGTAGATTTTCAAAATCGAGGCTTCGAATCTCGGCTAAAAGCTGCCCCTGCTTGACCGGCTCGCCCAGGTTCACATAAACCCGCTCGACCTTTCCGGGTATTCGGGAGGTCACAAAGACCTCCTGATCCGGCTCAGGAGAAATTCCACCTGTAAATGTCATCAGCTCTTCGATGGCGCGGACCGCCACTTCTTCGATCTGAAGCCCAATGTTTTGGGCCGCTTCCGCAGAGAGATGAATTCCCTCCTCCATCGTGCCGCCCGAGGGCGTCTCTTCGGAAGCCGCCTCGTCGCTTTTTCCCGGCACTGTCTCACTACCTCTCAAAAAGGAGCGCCCCCCTAAAAAAAGCGCGAGAAGAAACAACAGGAGGAGCCCCAAAGAGAGCGTTTTTTTAATTTTTTTTATCATCATCGAATTCTCCTTTACATCATCCCTTCCATGATTCGCTTCCCGACCGACTGTTCCAGATCGATGAAGGCGACATGGAAGTCAAAAAGGGAGTCGAAATAGGAAATATTGGTCCGGATAAAACGCTCCTGCTCCTGGATCACCGTCGTGATCCCGACCTCTCCGACCTCATAGGCGGCTCGGATCAGATCGAGATTCTCCCGGCTCTGATTCAAGATCCCTGTCTCAAAGAGGGTAAGAACTTTTTGGGTCAGGCTGAGTCTGGAAAAGGCCTGACGAACCTCCTCTTCGACCTGCAGGACCAGCGCCTCCTTCTCCTGCTCGGTCCGATGCGCGATCCCCCTCGCCTCGATGATCTCCCCCTTTCTCTGGTTTAAGATAGGGAGGGAGAAAGAGAGTCCGATTCCGATCAGCGTATCCTGATCTGAAAGGGTGGCTCCGGCCGCATCACCAATCGTTCCGCGGCTCTTCTCTACAAATGTAGAGAGCCGAAGGTTTGTCATCCGCTGTCGCTTTTGGAGGGTTGTTTCAATGTCGGCCTGTTTGAGCCGGGTTTGGAGGGAGATTAAATCGGGCCTATTTTCCCGGGCGAGTTGCAGAAGCGCCTCTAAATCCGGGGAGATCGGGTGAAAGGCAATGCTGCCGACCAGTTTAAGATTGTCCTGAGGAGGCCTCCCCATCACGCGATTCAAGCGGGCCCGGAGCACAGCCATTTCCCGTTCCAGGCCCGTCCTCTCATTGATCGTTCTGTTCAGTTCCACCTGGGCGATGCTGACATCCAACCCCGGCGCCTCCCCGACGTCAAACCGGTCCTCCGTTGTTTTGACCAATTGGCGGTTTAGGTTAATGACCTCATCGGAGAAGGCAACCCTTCGTTCTAGGTGAAGCAGTTGATTAAAAAGCGCCTGGACCTCCGCCACCAGAAGCCGCTCTGCGTTTTGAACCTCCCGTTCAATCCTATCCTGCTCGAGGGTCGCCGACTGAATTCTTAAGCCCCGCTGACCGGCAATTTCTATTTCCTGGGAGAGGCCAATACTACGGGTGTTTTCATTCTCGTTCTTCGTCCATTGATCAGTCATCATTCCAAAGTTAATCTCAGGGTTAAAGGGATAGGTGCGGGACTGAACCAGTATTCCCTCGGCAATCTCGCGATTCTTTCTGACGGCCGCCAAGTCACGATTCCGCTCAAGGGCCTCTTGAATGGCCCGATCCAAAGTGAATTGATCTGGATTTTTTTCTTGGGCCAGCAAAACGGAGGAGAGGCTAAAGAATAGGACGAACGCCCATCGGCAAATACGGATGATCTTCATCCGATTTCCCTCCTTTTCAAAAGTAAAATCCAAAGATCCGGAGCGATTAAATGCTATCCGGAACTACTTCATTTAGTTTTTGAAAAGACGGATTAAATACGAAGGGTTGGATTGAATTGATAGAGCTCAGAAAAACGTTTTGGCAATTGCGGTGTTTGGGAGAAAGGTAAGGAGAGGTGATGCGGTTGAGAAAGGTAGGAGGGTAAAACCACCAGAACGATAGAATCGCTCAGTGGAGCGGGCTTAAGGAAGCCCTTTCCCTCTATTAATTTCACTTGAGAATATGAAATCGAACCGGAACAGCTATGTTCGATTCCTTTAGAAGCATGATGGGTATCTTCGGCGGCCTGATGGCCATGCTGGGTATGGGCCATCTCCAAGATCTGCGCGGCCTCGGAGGAATTGTCCCAAGGACAGATCCCCCAGATGAAAAACCAGAATAGGAGCAACACAGAGATGAAAAATCGATTCCTGAAATAGAAGTTCGGTTTCATGTCCTTCATTGTACTTGCGACTTGGGTCGTTGTCAAATAAAACGAACAGAAGGTGAGTGTAATAAAGTTGGAAAAAATCCTCCTCTGGAAGCCAGCCGGTTCTAACAGTATCTGCTGTGGGCTCGAACCGGCCGGCTTCAGGAAGAAATCTACCAACGCAAACGACCCGCTCCGATGCGATTTGAGCGGAAACAAGTGATGAGTCAGAAACCAATTCCGTAGCCGAAGGCCAACCGATAATCCTCTTCATTTTGTATCCCGGGAAGAGACTGCCAGAGGGGAACGGAATATGAGGCAAAGAGTGTGTGAACCCGCGCTAATGTCAGGCGAAACCCAGGCGAGACAAAAAGTGAAGCGACGCCGCTGTTTTTCTTTACTTCGTCAAATTCCATATCCCGCTGCTGAAAAATGGCATTTAATTCGATGAAGGGGACAAACGCGGAGTGCGGTCTATAACCCACTGCAAAATCAGCTAGAATCGAGTTTCCGCTTCGAAATTCCCCGGCCCCTTCGGTGTTGACCCTGGAAATCAGATCGGCCGAGATGGCCAAAAGATCCTGGAGGTGTCCTGTATACGCAACACCGAGTTGGAAATCGACCGAACCACTGCCGGGCTGATTGTGGGTTCCGACGAGGTCTCCGGCATTCGTCCTCTGCCGGTAGTCTCCGGTTGGCAGCTTCACCCCCATGAGCGCAGCAATATGGTGGTCGTCCTTTTGAAAAAATCGATACCTCCCCAGAATCACAAGGTCTCCCAATCCTTGTGACACATCGGTTTCAGAGATGGTGTTGTTCGCAATGGCAAAATCATCTCCATTATCTTTAAAGCCTGTGAAGCGGGCTGCAGGTAAAGTGAACCCAAGGTCCCAATCTTTATTCAGTCCGACCGAGAAATTAAGAGAGATCGTCTCTTCGCTCGAATGCTGGTGCACATCTTCCCCTTGTGCCCGGAAGGCAAGCAGTTGCTCATCGGAAAAGAGATCATAAGCTCTTCGGTCGTACCGGATCGAGAATCCGACCCCTTCGCTGACCTCTCCACCGGTCGTGTAATTGCCTACGGCACCGAAGCTCCGGACCGGATCTCCGTGTGCCCATGTCTGAACCGAAGATACGATTAGAAGGCCGACTGCAAAACAGATCGTTATTGTATTTCTCATTTCTTCTCTCCTTATTTCTATGCTTGATGTTTCAAAAAAGGGCGTCCTCTCTAGAGAACATAGAGCCTAGTGCGCACGGCACGCGGATCAAAGCAGACGCTGCGTAGGTGCGAGAGAAGATTTAGATACGATAAACGGAGTAGAGCTGGTAGTATTCGGATATCAATTTTGGGAGGGGACTTCTTTCAAAGAGAAGTTTTTGAAATTCCTCAACTTGGCTTAAATTATCAGAGTCGGTATCGATTGGGAGAACCAACACCGGGGTAGTATAGCTGAAAACAAGACCTAAATTGGGATTATCGCTGCTATAAACAATGGAACCGGAACAGCTATGCTCGGTTCCTTTTGAACAGTGGTGCGCATGATCCATTTCATGGTGATGACCGTGACTGGTATGAGCCATCTCCATCGCCTGGTCTGTAGGCGAAGAATTGTCTGAGGGACAGATACCCCAGATGAAAAACCAAACAGTCAGCAGAACAAGTACAGAATACCTTCGTATGGACATTTTCATTTTGTTAACCTAATAAAAAAGACATTTGTCTTGCGATCGGGATCTTTTTTTGAGTACTTGTTACTTACATAATCGACGCCGGTCTATTGGGATTGGTCCCCGATTAGAAGGTGAGATTCTCCAATTCAAATATCCCCATGGATGTATAAGCCAGTGTGTTACAGTTTTTTTAATTTATAGCACGGAGACCCCGCTGCGTGTCAAGAAAAATATTTTCGTAGCACTAACAGTTGAAAACTCTGCGAGATCACGAAACTGAAAATTCTTTACATTTTATTGGGTACAGCTAAAGTAGTGTCCTATTCAGAGGTTCCGGAAATTCCCATGAATAGTGGGGTCTACGGGTCATCCGTAGGACTTTAATGTTAGCAGGGGTCAAAATAATGCGGTTTGTACGATTAATGCACATTGCATGCAGGTTAAAGGAGCAATGGATAAGGAGTCAGTCTTCATGCATTCGGAGCACAGGAATGCAGCTCTAAACTCAGACTCCATAATATGGATACGCCGATCAGATCGAATCTGTCCGGGGCGATCTCGTCCACCTGCCATCCCCATAGGAGAGAAAGAACGATAGACACCTCCGTAGGCGGCATAGACCCGCCCGAAATGCGCCGGTTGCAGCGTCGGAATCGCTCCATAAAGAACCAGTACGACCGATCCCATCAAGGCGAACCCGATCGGCTTCCCCTCTCGCAGCCAGAGCCAGACGAGGTATCCTCCTCCGATCTCACAGAGACCCGCCAGGATGAAATAAAATATCGACGCAGTGATGCCCATCGCGTTATCTCCTTTGCGGCCTAGTCACAGTTCAGCAGCAGAGCTTTTCTTCTTTTAGAGCCTCGTACCCTTCTTTGATGACGAATAGAACAATCATCAAACCGACGATCGGGTCCGCCCACCAAAAGTCATAGAGATAATTCAACCCCAATCCTGCCAACAAAGCAACCGATAAAAAAACGCAGGCGAGCGTCTGTTTGGAATCGGCCACCAGGCTTCGGCTGTCGATCAACTTTCCGACCCGGTATTTCTGATAGGTGAGGACCGGCATGATGAGGATCGAGGCGACCGCGATAAAAATTCCGACGAGACTTTTCTCCGGAATTTCACGAGAGATCAACTTCTCAACCGATTCATACCCCACGTAAGCGCCGAGAATGAGAAAAGCCCATCCGATCAGCCGAACGGCCTTGGCCTCGCGTCGCGCCTCCTCTTCCGGAGTAAACACTTTATGCTCGCTGAATCTCCAAATCATGATGCTTCCGGAGAGCGATTCGACGAAGCTGTCCAACCCGAAGCCGACCAGGGCGACGCTCCCGGCGAATAATCCGGCGGTAATCGAGAGAATTCCCTCCAGCATGTTATATCCCACTGTGAAATAAGACAACCGGAGCGCTCGGCTCCGAAGTGTTGGATCCATCCGATCAGCCTCCCTCCTTCTCTGCAGTCATCCTGCATTCCTCGACGACCTCTTTGGGAATCATTTTCACGGCCATAAAGATAAGCGCCGGAACGATAATCATATCATCGATCTGGCCGATGAGAGGAATAAAATCGGGAATGAGATCGAACGGCAAAAGGGCATAGCCGACGGCGAGCGCGAGAAGAAACTTGGCCGTCCTCGGCGTGCGGCGATGCCGGAGCATCCGCTGATAGGCCTTTAATTCACGTTTCAAATTCATTCCGACCGACTTCAACCGGTTCATTCTATTGCGGCTCCGTCACAAAAGAGGTCGGCCGGTCAAAAAGAGGCCGATCACATTTCACCCGTTCTCCTCCGGAAACCGGATCGCTTCGATCCGATGGCCCGGGGTCACTGCCACCTGAAGCGTTGTATGGCCGATTTGAAAACGGTCGGCCAGAATCGTTTCAAGCTTTTTTTGTATGGCAGGCCAGTCCTCAAGCCGAGAAAGGGTCACATGGGCGCTTAAGGCATACCTTCCCGATGTCAGTGTCCAGACGTGAAGATCGTGCACCTCTTCGACTCCCTCCACCGCGGCCATCGCTTGTCCAACCTCCTCCAGGTCGATATGCTCGGGGACGGCCTCCATCAGGATGTTGACCGCCTGTTTGAGCAAGCCCCAAGTGCGGGGAAGGATAAAGAGACCGATGCCGACACTGATGATCGGATCGGCCAGGTACCAGCCGGTGGTGAGCATCACGAGCGCAGCGATGATTACGCCGATTGAGCTGAGCATGTCGCTGAGGACCTCCAGGTAAGCTCCCTTTAGATTTAGACTCTCTTTCGAGCCGGCATGAAGAAGCCGCATGCCGATGAGATTGACAATCAGCCCGACAGTCGCCACAGCCATCATCGGGAGCGCAAGGATCGTGGGGGGATCGACAAATCGCCGGTAAGCTTCATACAGGATATAAAAAGAGATAAAAACCAGGATGACGGCATTGACCAGCGCGGCTAAAATCTCGATACGATAATAGCCGTAGCTCTTCTGAGGCGTCGGAGGGCGTTCGGCGAACCACATGGCAAACAGCGCGATCGCCAGCCCCCCCACGTCGGTCAGCATATGCCCCGCGTCGGCCAGGAGGGCGAGGCTGCGGGTCCAAAGACCGCCGACCACCTCCACGATCAGATAAGTGAGGGTTAAAAAGAAAACAAAGAGGAGCCGCTTCTTTCGTCCGGACCGGTCGTCCGCCGTCGGGTCAATGTCCATCCCCATGATCATCTCCCGATTCTTGAGGGGCCTCTTTGATCACGGCAGGATTCACACCCGTTCCGAATTCAAAGACGAGGCGGCCCCCCCGGTCGGCCCCCAAGGCGACCAGCGCCGACAAAACCGCCAGCCCCAACAGGAGTCTCCCGCGATGGGAGGCCCAATTTCCTTTTTGGTTGATCCAGAAGAGATAGCCCGCGAGAAGGATTCCTACGGCGGTGGAAGCGATCATCCAGTTCCGGTGAATGTGGATAAAATCATGTCCGGGAGCGTCGTGTCCGCGCGGGTCGGTCGCCGCGACAATGTTGGCGGCGATGAATCCGGTTGGGAGGGCGACCAGCGCCGAAAGGGTTCCCAAGTAGAGCATCCAGGTCGCGACGAGGTGAAACTTTTCATCGCGCAAAACGGCCAACCCTTCCATCGCCAGCGCCCCCAAAAAGAAGGCGATCGGAAAGTGGATCAGCAGGGGATGAATGTTTTTCTGAAGCGCGGTCATTCCGGGAAACAATGTTTCCATTTTATTCCCTCCTTGTTTTATCCATGGAACGAAAGGTGCTCAAACAAACGGCGGAAGGTTTCCCTTAAACCGATCTTAAGCGTCTCTGATCGATTCGATAAGATACTTGTTCAAGGAGAGATGTCCGATCTTCTCCGGACTATCCTTCATCCGCACGTCGGTCAGATTGATGAAGAGCGCGCCGGGATCGTTGATGACATCCGAAAAGCGTTTCCGCTTGGCCGGGACGAACAGGTCTCCCGTGTAGACGGCATGAATGGTCCGCACCTTCACCCTGACGTGTTGTCCTTCGTTCATGAGAAGTTGCCTCCCTGTTGAGGGTTGATATAGGGCGCGGCTCTTCGCACAGGCTTCATGCCCGCTCCGGCAGTTCAGTCGCGGCTTTCTCCGATACCTCCTCCGCCCTTTCTCCCTTCTCGCCGATCTCTTCTCTGGCATGAAAGATCCGGTAGAGCACCGGCAATACCAGCAGGGTCAGCGCGGTGGAGGAGAGGATACCGCCGATCACCACGGTCGCCAGCGGCCGCTGAACCTCCGCCCCCCGTCCGACCGCCAGGGCCATCGGAAGGAACCCAAGCGACGCAACCAGAGCCGTCATGAGCACTGGCCGCAGCCGCGTGATCGCGCCGTGAAAGATCGCTTCATCCAAAGCGTGGCCTTCTTCGCGAAGCTTATTGATGAAGGTAATCATCACCAGCCCATTGAGCACCGCCACGCCGGAGAGGGCGATAAACCCCACCCCCGCCGAGATCGACAAGGGGATTCCTCTGAGCCAGATCCCCGCGATCCCGCCGGTCAGCGCCAGCGGCACGCCGGTGAAGACCAGCAGGGAGTCTTTGACATTCCCGAAGGTCACAAAGAGGAGGAGAAATACCAGGAGCAGCGAGACCGGAACAACGATCTTCAGGCGATTTGTGGCGGAGATCATCTGCTCGAATTGCCCTCCCCAGGTTGTCCAGTATCCCGCCGGAATTTTGACACGTTCCTTGATCATCGCCTCCGCCTCCCGCACGAACGATCCGATGTCGCGCCCCCGGACGTTGGCCGTCACCACCACACGCCGCTTGCCGTTTTCCCGGCTGATCTGATTCGGGCCGGGAGCGACTTTAAAATCGGCGACGGCGCCGAGAGGAAGATAGCCCGGCCGCGACTCGGCCCGGACGGCTCGGGTATCCGGTTCGGCCCGGGGAAGAGGAATCGGAAGACGCTTCATCGCTTCAAGGTTGCTCCGCGTCTCCTCCGGCAGGCGAACAATCAATTCAAAGCGCCGGTCTCCCTCAAAGATCTGGCCCGCGCTCTTCCCCCCGACGGCGATCTCGATCGCCTCCTGAACCTCGGAGAGATTCAGACTGTATCGGGCCATCTCTTTCCGGTTGATTTGAATGGTCAGCACCGGGAGGCCGGTCACCTGCTCGACTTTGACATCCGATGCGCCGGGGACCCTTTCCAGGACTTCGGCGATCTCTTCGCCGGTTTCGAAAAGAACATTCATGTCGTCGCCGAAGACCTTGACCGCCACGTCGCTTCGAACGCCGGCGATCAGCTCGTTAAAGCGCATCTGAATCGGCTGCGTGAACTCGTAGTTGTTGCCCGGAATCTTCTTGACCGCTTCTTCAATCTCATGAACCAGATCGGCCTTGGGCCTTTTCGGATCGGGCCACTCCGATCTCGGCTTGAGCATGATAAAATTATCGGCCACACTGGGAGGCATCGGATCGGTGGCGATCTCCGCCGTTCCGAGCTTGGCAAAGACGGTCTCCACCTCCGGAAATTCTTTGATTCTGATTTCCAGGAGGTGCTGCATTTCAATCGCCTGGGAGAGGCTGGTCCCTGGAATCCGCAGTGCGTGCATCGCAATGTCCCCTTCATCGAGGCTTGGGATGAACTCACTCCCCATCCGGGTCGCCAGCAATCCGCTTAAGAGCACCAGAACCGTTGCCGCGGTGACCACCAACGCCCTGTTCGCCAGGGAGAGATTCAGTAAAGGGGTATAAACCTTCTTGGCCCACCGCACCAGAAAATTCTCTTTCTCGGAAATCCGTCCGGAAA
Organism: Candidatus Manganitrophus morganii; assembly: GCA_021651055.1. Taxonomy (NCBI): domain Bacteria; kingdom Pseudomonadati; phylum Nitrospirota; class Nitrospiria; order Candidatus Troglogloeales; family Candidatus Manganitrophaceae; genus Candidatus Manganitrophus; species Candidatus Manganitrophus morganii. Next base: position 3,459,598 of record JAJHOH010000001.1, on the reverse strand, counting down.
GGAGCAGCGCCACGGCGGCGGGGATAAATGTCACGGAGAGGATCATGGCCCCCAGCAGCGCCGCGATGACGGTGAAGGCCATCGGGATGAACATCTTGCCCTCCACCCCGCTGAGTGTCAGGATCGGGAGGTAAACGATCATGATGATCAGCTCCCCGAACATCGTTGCTTTCCGGACCTCTTTGGAAGCATCGAAGACAATCTCGAATCGCTCGGCGCGGGTGAGAAGTCTCCCCAGGCGATGTTGCTCCTCGGCCAGCCTGCGGATGCAGTTCTCGACAATGATCACGGCGCCGTCGACGATCAGCCCGAAATCGAGCGCGCCCAGGCTCATCAGGTTCGCGCTGACTTGGTTTTCGACCATCCCGGTAATGGTAAATAGCATCGACAGCGGAATGACCAGCGCGGTAATCAGGGCCGCTTTCATATTCCCTAAAAAGAGAAAGAGGATGGCGATGACCAGAAGGGCCCCCTCCATCAGATTCTTCTTCACCGTCTCGATGGTCGCATCGACCAGCGTCGTCCGGTCGTAGACTGTCTTGGCGACCACCCCTTCCGGAAGGGTCCGGTTGATCTCGACGAGCTTATCGGCGACTTTTTGAGAGACCGTTCGGCTGTTCTCTCCCATCAGCATAAAGACGGTGCCGAGGACGACCTCTTGGCCGTTTTCCGTGGCTGCGCCGGTCCGTAGCTCTTTTCCCAGGAGAACCTCCGCCACATCTTTGATATGGATCGGCACCCCTTGATGGTTGCCGATGACGATTTGCCGGATCTCTTCCAGGTCCGCCACCTGACCGGGAGCCCGGATGAGATACTGTTCTCCTCGATGCTCGATATATCCCGCGCCGATATTGGCGTTGTTTTTTTCGAGGGCTTCCAAGACATTCTGGAACGTCAGACCATAGGAGATCAGCTTTTCCGGATAAGGGGTGACATGAAACTGCTTCTCATAACCGCCGATGGTGTTGACCTCGGTGACCCCCTTCACGTTCCGAAGCTGCGGTTTGATCACCCAATCCTGAATTGTCCGAAGGTCGGTGGGTGTATAGGCCGAGCCGTCGGTTTTTTTCGCTCCTTCTTCCGCCTCGACCGTCCACATGAAGATTTCGCCCAAGCCGGTGGCGATCGGTCCCATCGTCGGCTCGATCCCCGGCGGAAGCTTCCCTTTGGCTTCCTGGATCCGCTCGTTGACCAGCTGCCGCGCAAAGTAGATGTCGGTGCCGTCTTCAAAAATAACGGTCACCTGGGAGAGCCCATACCGGGAGAGCGACCGGGCCTCCTTCAGATGAGGCAATCCCGCCATCACCGTTTCGACCGGGAAGGTAATTCGCTGCTCGGCCTCCAGCGGGGAGAAGCCCGGGGCCTCGGTATTGACCTGGACCTGGACATTGGTAATGTCCGGGACGGCATCGATCGGAAGGCGCCGGTAATTGTAGACACCCAGCGCAGCAACCGCCAGGGTCGCCATCAGAACCATCCATCGCTGGCGGATGGAAAATTTTAAGATTCGTTCAAGCATCTGCGTTCCTCCTCATTACAGGCGGGGCCGGCGCTGGAAGAAATCGTCGGTCCCAGATCTTCCCACCAGATACGCCATGCCCCACACCCTATACGGCAATGTCGCCTGTTTCACCGGTGCGGATTCGGATGACCTCCTCCAGATTCTTCACCGTGATGATGCCGTCTCCTCTTTGCCCCGTATGCGCCGTTTCCCGGATCGTGTCGGCGATCGTTGCGGCTATCTCGTCGGAGCAGACAACCACCATCACCGTCTTGCGATGATAGTCAATGTCGTCTTCCGTGACGACAAAGGCGCCGCCGGCGCCGCGACCTCGCCCCTGCCCACGCGCATCGAGCAGGGTAAAACCGGGGAAGTGTTCAAGCTCATGCAGGGCATGAACCACTTTATGGACCATATGCGGGTGAATGATCGCCTTGATTTCTTTCATCGGTGACATCCCTTTATTTTTGGGTAGAGACGCCCCGGCCGAGCGTCTCTACCGGTTTTAATGATCATGCGAAGCCCCGCTTTTTCCCAGATCGGCCTTCAGCACAAAGCTGTTCTTCGCGGCGTATTTTTCTCCCGGCGAGAGGCCCGAGACCACTTCCACCCACTTTCCGTCGCTTCGCCCCAACTCCAGCGGGCGCGCTTCGAACTGATCTCCGAATTGGACGAAAACGACGTTCCAGTCCCGAAAGGTCTGAAGGGCCTCAGAGGAGACGGCGACCTGTGTGGGGACTTCTTCTTGCGCCAGCTCTACGGTCACAAAGAGACCGGGTCGCCAAAGCCCCTTTGGGTTCGGTATATCGACATGGGCGGAAGCGGCCCGGCTCTGCTCGCCGATCAGGGGGCCGATAAAGGAAATCTTTCCGGTCGCCTCCACTCCGAGTTCCTTCGATCGCACCGTGACCGTCTGTCCCAACCGAACCGCGCGCAGGTCCTTGGCGTAGACCGTGATGTCTCCCCAAACGGTAGAGAGATCGGCAATAACGAAGATGTCGGCGTCTTCTTTGATCGCCTCTCCCACGGCGATTCGTTTTTCGATGACCACGCCGTCAAGGGGCGCTCGCAACTCATAGCGGGCAAGACCTTCTCCTTTGGAAGCATGATCGAGATCGTTTCTGGAAAGCCCCAGCGCGAAGAGTTTTTCGGTTGCTGTTTTGAAGCCGATTTCGGCCTGGGCCAGGGTCTGCTTCGCAGCCAGAAATTCTTGCTCGGGGGAGATCTTTTTCTCGAAAAGCTGCTTTTCCCTCTCGAATGTCGCTCTGGCCAGTTCAACCTGTTGGGCCGAGGCAAGATAGTTGCTTTTCAGGTCGGCCAATTCGCGGCTTTCGATGACAGCGAGCAGCTCTCCTTTTTTGACCTTGTCGCTTAAATTTTTTCGAACCTCGGTCACAACCCCGGAAAGCCTCGGAACAACATGGGCCACCTTATTTTTGTTTAGAACGATCTCGCCGGGAAGATCCAAGACCGTCTTCATCCGTATGGGGCCGGCGGTCTCGATTTCGATTCCGGCGGCCTTCGCGGCCTCGGGGGCCATCTCCACCCTTCCTTCGACCTGCGAATATTGCCACTGAGATGCCTTTCCCTTTCGCTCGGCCGCAACCTTCACGTCGAACGAGTGCGGCTCTTCGACCGTTTGATCTCCCCGGAGATAGTCCCCCTCTTTTTGAAACCGGATCTCGTTCACCCGCCCTCCGAGCCGGTGAAGCGCGACCGTCAATTGGACCTCGCCCGGATCGACCGGTTTTTCTTTCTCGTAGGCGTAGGCCCGGAATTGCGGCGGAACCCCCCGCTCATAGATGGTCAGCTCGATCTGAAAATCGCCGTCCGACAGGAGCCTCCCTCCATGAGGCCCTTTCACCGCCTCCTCACCGGCCTGTCCCTCTTCATGAGACTCGCTCCCCTTTGACGTTTTTTCGGTCCGCAGAATCGTCAATGCCAGGACGATCCCCACAAGGAGGACGGTGGCGACAGCCATGAACTTTTTACTATTCATCTGATGACTCCCTTATTTTGATCGATCTCATTTTTCCCCTGTCCGTTTCGGATAGCCTAGAAAATGTAGCCCAGGGAATGGAGCGGCCACTAGGGGCGGCCACCAGTAACATCCAAAGGCTCCCCGATCAGCCGTTCGACCTCTGCCACCGCCTGGTGATAGTCGGCCAGGGCGCGCAGATGTTGCGCACGCGAACCGAACAGCGTCCGTTGCGCGTCTAACACATCCAATAAACCGAACTTTCCGAGCCGATATCCCTCGTTCACCGCCTCGAATGCCTGCGCGGCGCCGGGAAGGACCTTCTCCTCCAGAGCGGTCGCCTCGATGTGCGCGGTTGAGAGGGTCCGGTAGGCCTCCGAGAGCGCAGTCGTGACCCGCACCTCCGCGGCCCGCCGCTCTTCTTCCCCCTTCTCCAGCCGGTCGCGCGCCTCCTGAATCCCCCCTTGATTCCGGTTGAAGAGCGGGAGGGGAAAAGAGAGGCCGATGATGAAGACGTTGTCTCCCGTCGATTCGTACCGCCGGATGCCGCCCATCAGGGTCAGGTCGGGAACGCCCTGCGATCGCTCCAGATCGATTACTGCCCGGCGCTGGGCGATTTCGGTCGCCCAGCGGGCGAGATCCGGATTCTGGGACAGACGCTCGGCCAGTTGTGAAATGGAGGGAATAGGAGAAATGGCGTCCAGTATTCCCTCCGCTTTTTCAAATTGGGGGATCGCGCTTCCCCAGGTGGCCGCCAATTGTTTTCGGGCGGCCTCTAATTCCTTCCCGGCCCGATTGCGTTCGATCCCCGCCGAAGCCAGCGCGACGTTCGCCCGGATCTCCTCGATCGGCGACACCTTTCCCGCCCGGACCCGTTCGGAGACGACGCGGGCCGTCTCTTCGGCAAGCCGGACCGTTTCTTCCGTCAACTCCTGCTGCTGCTGTCCTCTCAACAGATCGGCAAACGCCTGGGTGACCTGCGTGAAGATCTCGATCCGCTTGGTTTCGTAGTCCCATCCGGCGAGGTCGCGCGAAAGCGCCGCGGCCTCGCGCCGCTTCGTCCGCTTTCCCCCCAGCTCGATGATCTGGCTAAGCTGCAAAGTACCCTGGGGTTGAGGGACACTGTCGGGGGAAGCTGAAACCCCAAGATCCTGCAGGTCGGCGCCGATCGTCGGGTTGTGGAGAAGCCCTGCCTGGAGGGTCGCCGCCTCTCTCGCACGAACCTCCCAGGAGAAGGCCCGAAGCTCCGGATTGCGCATCAGCGCCAAGACTAAAGCTTGTCGGAGGGTGAGGGCCCCGGTCGGTTCTCGGGTGGCCGCCCCGTCCCCTCGGCTGTCGGGCATCTCCTGGCGGGGCGCAATGGCGCGGAAAGCTGGAAGGTCGCTCCCCAGAGGACGCGGTGTCGGGGGCGATTCCTCAGCGCGGGCGGTGGCGCCGGCGTGTGATCCGAGGAAGAAGAGAATAAAGATTAAGATGGTGAGTGTTTTTGAACGCATGAATCCTCCAAAAGGTCTGTTGAGGGAGAACAGGCTACTCCCTTCTCCTTGAATCAGGAGAGAGGAAGTTGGAGGATTTAAATCAGAAGAACGGTGGCGCGGAGAGAGAGGAGTGTGGCGCTTATTTTAAATGGAGGCGGCGGAGAGGGACGATTCAAAACCGGTGGAACGAACGCCAGCGCCTCCTGCGCGGTTGTTAATGGAGGAAGGACTTTAAAAACCGATGCGGGTTTTGCCGTGGATTCGGGAGTGATTTGCTGCTCATGGTCGGAGAGATAAAACTCATGATCGGGAGCGGGGCTGTCTCCCATCCCGCCCGCCAATACCCGGTCCAGCAGGCTGGCATGATCTTTAGCAGGATGTCCTGGAAAAAGTTCATGCTCATCCTGATAGCCGGAATGATGAAAGATCAGGCGGACCTGATCACTTTTTCCTGCGATGAAGGTTTGATGGGAACTGTCCATTAACACGGAAACGAGCGTTAAACCTTGAGCGCTTCCCACCCAGAGCAGCAGGTAAACCGCCAGACACGCGAGGGCCATTCGAAATCGGGGTTGGTTTTTTTTACGATAGAACATTTGCTGATCCAAGAAGTACTTGTTATGCTTTTTTACTACATGACTTACATATATATCAGATTTAATTTCAGATGGCAACAAGGGCTTTCGCGATAATGGGATATGGTAAATATCATACCAGCGGAGCGCACCGACCCGGCAATCCCTCTGTCCAACTAAACAGGTCGATCGACCTTCATGGATCTTCCACTGACAGTCGGTCGGATCCTGGCGCAGTGATCACTCCTTAAATATCTAAAGGAAATCGGCGATTCATTCTTTAAAATTAATTAGCAGAAAGACTAAGAACGTTGCCTGATCGCGTGGTGCTTAGCACCGGCTCACTTCCGATCCTATTTCCCATAGACATGCCCATGAGTGTTTTCAGAATCGATATGCGCTGTGGTTGTCCAGAGCCCGACATTGCCTTGACAACGAAATGGGTTTAATACATTATCTTTTTGGAGTAAAACTCCTTTTGAGAGATAAAGGGTGATCGATGTCAAATGTCGTTCGGTTTGGTGTTTCCATCCACGAGAGCCTTCTCAAACAGTTCGATCAGTATATAGAAGAAAAAAGATATACCAATCGCTCTGAAGCTTTGCGCGATCTGATACGGGACCATCTGGTCGAACAGGAGTGGGATGAAAATAAAGAAACCGTCGGAACGATTACGATTGTCTATGATCACGGAGTCCATGAGCTGATGGAGAAGCTGACCGACCTGCAGCACCATTATTCCTCACTGATCCGCTCCACCCTCCATATTCATCTGGACCAGCATCGCTGCCTGGAGGTATTGGTCGTACGCGGCCGGAGCGGTGAGATCAAGAGAATTGCCGATTCGCTCATCGCAACAAAAGGGGTAAAGCATGGAAAACTGACTGCGACCACGACCGGTAAAGACTTAAAATAAAGTGATTTCGTGAATCGCCTTCGGAAGTGTCGGGCTCTCCTCCTCTGACCCGCGCTCGCGCAGGAGGCGGATAAAAGTGAGGCGGTTTAGTCGATCTCGATCTGGACAAGTCCCTTTTGGATCGCGTAGCGAACCAGTTGAGCGATGTTGCGAAAGGCCAGTTTGTTCATGATATTGGCGCGGTGGGTCTCCACCGTTTTGACGGCGATGCCCAGCTCCTCGGCAACTTCTTTGTTCTTATAACCCTCTGTAACCAGTTTGACGACCTCGCGCTCGCGCTTGGTAAGCTCCCGGGGCCGGATTGCCTTGGAGATGATTTCCCTGTGTTGGTTTTTCAACTCAGATAAACTCCTTTCCTGACGATAGATCTTTCTTTAGAGCCGGGCCAGTCTTGGATTTAACCGCTCTACTCGCCTTGATCATGATCGTTTCATCGGTCTGCGGATTACTTCCTTTACGCGCCGCACGGCTCTTCATCGTAAACGTTCCGAAGCCGGGGAAGGAGAATCGCCCGATTTTCTCGACCCATTTGGCGACGGCCGCAAGTGTTTCGCCGATAATGCCGGTCATTGCTTTCTTGCTGATCCCATTACCCGCACGGTTTTTGCAATCGCCTTAAGAAGCGATTTCTTGTTCATCAACTTCTCCCGAAACAGATTGAGCGAAATAGTGCGGGATTATATCGATTCGACTAGCAAATGTCAAAAAACTCTTGCGGAATACTTGGGAGAAAGGATCGGACTCTGCCACCGGTCGGTAAAGAAGTCCTCCCTTTGACTCATTTGAGATCATTCCTCCTCGATAAAAGTTCGGCCACTCCCTAGATGCTTGCCTGGAGATGGTATATCTTTTCCTTTCTACCACTTGTGGTATATTTTCAGGTAATGGCATTTACCGCCGTCCAATAGGGGGTCGAGTTGGAGGGACAGAAGAACTCCTTTTCCGTCTCGCGTTTGATAAACACCGCTGGTGTGCGCTGTTCTGAACATCACCAAGGAAGATAAGTACTCAAGTAACTGAGTCCCTCGTTCCCTGATAAAGACTGCAAAAATATCGGTTTCCTTTTGAGGATAACGCGGAATGCGTTCTTTTTTTCTTCCATCACTCCGGGCCCGGCTCTTACTGCTGGTATGTCTGGCCGTCGTCCCTGCCTTGGCGCTGGCCCTTTCCACCGCCTCGGAGCAGCGGCGGCTTGCCACGATCGAAGTTCAGGACAATGCGTTGCGGCTGGCGCGGCTCGCCGCGAGCAGTCAAGAAGGTCTGTTTGAAGGGGCGCATCAACTCCTCGTGACCATCTCCCATCTTTCTGAAGTCCGCCGCGGAGACGCGGCTAGTTGTAGCCGACTCTTTGCCGATCTTGTGAAAGCTTACCCGCTGTATGTCGGCTTCGGGGTTATCCAGGCAGACGGAAACATATTCTGCAGTTCCACTCCCTTTCCACGTCCCCTCACTGTTGCCGACCGAGACTACTTCCAACGCGCGATTCAAACACGCAGCCTTGCCGTCGGCGAATACCAGATCGGCCGCGTCAGCGGAAAACCCTCAGTCAATTTCGGCTATCCCATTTTCGACGATGCTGGAGAGATCCGGGGGGTGGCCGTCGCCGCGCTCGATCTCTCCCGGCTCAGTGAAATGGTAAAAAAGGCCAAGTTGCCTTCCGGAGCAATGCTAACGATGACCGACCGCAATGGGATCGTCCTGGTCCGCTACCCCGACTCGGATAAGTGAATCGGCCAGCCAGCACCGGAGTCGCAGAACATTCAGGTCATCCTCTCTCAGGGAGGCCGGGGTGAAGCGTCCGGACCGGCTGGTATTCCGCACCTCTTCGGGGTCACCCGCCTGACCGGAACGGGAGGAGAATTCTATATCAGCGTCGCGGTCCCGAAGGAGGAGGCCTTCGCCGACGCTGATCAGATCCTGACCCGGAATCTCCTTTGGATCGGATTTGCCGGTTTGATGGCGCTGGCGGCGGTACGGATCGGCGGAGATCGCCTCATCCTTCGCGAATTTGATGCTCTTGAGGCGCGCTACCGCGCCTTGGTCGAACATATCCCGGCCGGAACATTCTTAACCACGCTTGATGAAAGGACCCTTTACGTGAGTCCCCAAATTGAGCGGATGTTCAACATCCCGGCATCGGTTTGGATGTCGGAGCCGAGATACTGGATCAAGCAGGTCGATCCAGTCGATCAGGAGCGGGTTGTCGCCGAGCTGCATCGCTTCCTGACAGACGGCGAGCCTTTTAACTCGGACTATCGAATGCGGACGGCCGACGGGAGACTGATCTGGGTGCATGCGGAGGCGGTGTTAGTCAGGGACGAATCCGGCCGGCCTCAGTGTATCCAGGGAATTGTTCTAGACATCACCGCTCACAAGAGGGAAGCCGACCTCCGGGAACATCAGGCGCTGCACGACGCATTAACCAATCTTCCCAACCGGGTTTTGCTGCGAGACCGGCTGGAGCAGGCAATCCTAACCAGGCAGCGCGGGGGAAAGCCGCTCGCCCTGCTGATCATGGACCTTAACCGCTTTCGCGAGGTGAACGATACGCTGGGGCATCATCACGGCGATCTTTTGTTGAAGCAAGTCGGATCCCGTTTAAAGGAGATCGTGAGGATGACCGACACGGTGGCGCGGCTTGGCGGTGATGAATTTGCCATTCTCCTTCCCGGTGAGTCGGCTGAGGGGGCGGTCATGGCGTCAGAAAAAATTTTAAAGACCCTCGAGCGCCCTTTTTCTCTGGAGGGCCAGACCGTCGATGTCGGCGCGAGTATTGGCATTGCGCTCTGTCCCGACCACGGCAGCGAGGCCGATCTGCTCATCCAGCGCGCCGATGTTGCAATGTACGCCGCCAAGGAATCCGGGAACAGCCATGCCGTTTACGCCTCCGAGCGGGATCCCCATACGACACGGCGGCTGGCGCTCTTGTCCGGTTTGCGCCAGGCAATCCAAAAGAATCAGCTCTTTCTTCTCTACCAACCGAAGATAGATCTTAGAACCAGTCGCCCCATCGGTGTGGAAGCGCTGGTGCGCTGGCAACATCCGGACATTGGACCTGTGGCGCCCGATCAGTTCATCCCCCTCGCGGAGCAAACCGGGTTGATCAAGCCGCTGACCCTCTGGGTGCTGGAGGAGGCGCTGCGGCAATGCCGGACTTGGCGGGATGAGGGGTTGGAAGTTCTTGTGGCAGTTAATCTCTCCGCCCGTAACCTGCAAGACCCCCATCTTTGCGAGGAGGTTACCTGGTTGCTGGAGGCCCACGATCTGCCAGCGGACCTTCTGGAATTGGAGATCACTGAAAGCTTCTTGATGGCCGATCCGGTGCGCGCGATGGAGATTCTCTCAGAGTTGAACGGAAAAGGAATTCACCTCGCGATCGACGATTTCGGCATCGGCTACTCTTCCCTCGGCTACCTGAAACGGCTACCAGCCGCCGTCATCAAGATCGACAAGTCCTTTGTCAAAGGCTTGGCCGAGGATAAGGACGACGCCATGATCGTCCGCTCTACGATCGACCTGGCGCACAATTTGGGGCGGAAGGTGGTGGCAGAGGGGGTGGAGAGCAAGGAAATTTGCGAAGTACTCGCCTCTCTCGGCTGCGATGCCGCACAAGGATATTATTTCAGCCGACCGATTCCGCCAAAGGACCTGTCCAACTGGTTCAAAAACTTACCAAATGGATAAGAATTTCACGTTTCCCGCGGGACATCTGTCCTTTCGACAGGGTTTTAGATCCTTTATACCTCTCCACCTCTACTGTTTTCCGAAATCGTACTCATAATGAATGCGCTCTCGGAGGTGAAAGGAAAATAGACTTCAATTTAAATCGGGACGGTCGGAAGGGTTAAATTCATTTTTTCCTTAGAATCGCGTCGACCTTCGCCGCCAGCTCCGACGGGCTAAAAGGCTTTTCGAGTAGATGGAAGTTGTTTCTCAAGAGGAAGTCCGGATCTTCGAAGTGGTTAAAGTGGCCACTGATGAATAGGAACGGCACGTTTTGTTTCAACTCCTGTATTTTCCTGAAGAGGTCCATTCCGCTTGCCTCCGGCATGACCATGTCCGAGAGAATAAGCGTAATTGAATTAGAATGCGCTTGGAATACTTTTAACCCCTCTTTCACGCTGTCGGCGGCGAGGACGGCGTAGTCGAAGTTGTCTAAAACCAGTTTAATAAGATTCCGGACGGCGGGATCATCTTCTACCACCAGAATCGTTCCCGATCCTCTCGGTGGAAGGGAGGGAGGGGACGGTTTGGGAATGGCGGGTTTTTCGACGGATGGAAAATAAACTTTGAAGGCGGTCCCTTTACCAGGGGCGCTTTGAACTTGAATGGTTCCATGGTGTTGACGGACAATGCCGTAAACCAGTGAGAGGCCGAGCCCTGTTCCCTTCCCCGGACTCTTTGTCGTGAAAAAAGGTTCAAAGATCTTCTCCCGGACTTTTTCTTCCATTCCGGTTCCGGTATCGATCACTTCGAGGAGAACGTACGATCCGGGACGGGCATTCGGAAGAGCGAGGCAGTCCGCTTTTTCCAAGTGAATATTCTTCGTCTCAATCGTTAACGCTCCCCCTTGCGGCATCGCATCTCTAGCGTTTATGCAAAGGTTCATCAAGACCTGCTCGATCTGAGCAATGTCCGCATGAACCGTCTTGAGCGCAGCGTCGGGAGTGAATTTGATTCGGATATCCTCTCCCAGGGTCGTGGCGATCAGTTTAAGGAGGTCCGAAATGATCGCATTCAGATTCAGGTCGATCGCCTCGATCGTCTGCCGGCGCGCGAAAGCAAGGAGCTGTCGGGTAATCCCTGCGGCCCGCTCCGCCAGCTTTCGGATGGTGATAAAGTTGGGATAGAGAGGATGTCCCAAATTAATTTTGGCTAAGCCCAAATCGGAATAGCCGAGGATACCAGTCAGGACATTGTTGAAATCGTGAGAGATCCCGCTGGCGAGCTGGCCGAGACTCTCCATCTTTTGCGCCTGAAGGAGCTGCTTTTCAAGCGACTTTCGCTCGGCGCGATTTTCGGCCTCGCGCAGCTCCCGTTGAATGGCGGCGGGCAGGCGCGTGAGGTTGTCTTTCATTAAATAGTCGTGCGCCCCGGCTTTCATCGCGGCCACGGCGGTCTCTTCTCCAATGCTTCCCGAAATGATGAGGAGCGGGATGTCGCGCCCCGTTTTTTTTAGGAGTGCCAGCGCCTCCGGCGCGCTGAATTTCGGCAAGGTGTAGTCGGCCAGTATAACGTCCCAGGTTTGGCGCCGGAGGGCGTCCGTCATTTCATAGGCGGTCTCGACGCGCTCATACGTCGGTTCAAAACCGCCCTGCCGCAATTCCAGCAGGATCAATTCTGCATCACTTTGGGAATCCTCGATGATCAACGCTCGCAGGGGGGTCGTCATCGCTGTCTCCTAATTGTTTTATATCTTCAGATACTCGGTTTCCGGGCCTTTCTGTCGGCGCCTCGCTTTTTCAGCGGAATCCGAAGACCGACCTTTGTTCCTTTGCCGGAAATGCCGCTGATGCTGATCTCTCCGTTGAAGAGAAGGGCGCGCTCCCGCATCCCCAGCAACCCCAGAGAGGTGGGATTGGAGATCTCTTGATTGGAAATTCCCAGGCCGTTGTCCTCTACGTCTAGAAAGAGTTGGCGGTTCTCTTCCTCTACCAGGATGTCCACCCGTGTCGCTTTCGCGTGGCGGGCGACATTTGTCAATATCTCTTGGAAGATTCGGAAGACGGCCGTCGCGCGATCACGGTCGAGGTCAACGGTCTGAAGGTTGGTTTTGATCCGGCACGAGATACCGGTTCGAGTTTGGAACGCCTTTGTTTGCCATTCAATCGCCGCAACCAACCCCAAGTCGTCGAGCACTCCCGGTCTCAGCTGCGTTCCAATCTTCTGCACCGTTCGAATGGCGGCGTCTACTAAGTGCGACATCGACGCAATCTTCTCGTGAAGAAGGGCCAGTGTCTTTTCACCTGAGCGATCGGATCGGGCGAGCGCTTTTTGCATCAGCGAGAGGTCGATCTTGATGCTGGTGAAGACTTGGCCGAGCTGGTCGTGAACCTCGCGGGCGATCCAGGTCCGCTCCTTCTCCCGGAGAGAGTCCATCCGGGCAGCAAGGTTCCGCAACTGTTCACGAGATTCTTTCAGGGCCTCCTCGGCCCGCTTGCGCTCCCGGCGGCTCTCGGCCTCTTTCAACTCCCGCTCGATGGCCGGACAGAGCCGGGCCAGATTGTCTTTCATCAAGTAGTCGTGCGCCCCCGCCTTCATCGCGGCCACGGCGATATCCTCTCCCACGCTTCCGGTGATAATAATAAAGGGGATTTCCAGTCCGGCCTTCTTAACGAGTTTAAGGGCCTCCGGAGCACTAAATCGGGGCATGAAGTAATCGGAGACGATTAGGTCCCAACCGGCTTGGCATAGAGCGTCATCCATCGCTTTGGGCGTCTCGACCCGCTTGTAGGAGAGATCATATCCAATCTGTTGTAATTCATTGACGATCAACAGGGTGTCATCTTCGGAGTCTTCCACGACCAATACGTGAAGAGATTTTCTCATCTGTTGTCTCCGGGAAGAGGCACGTTTAAAAGAAGCCAGTAAAGACCGAGCTGCTTCACGGCCTCGGTGAATTGGTGAAAATCGACCGGTTTTAGAACATAGCTGTTGACTCCCAGGTTGTACCCGGCGAGGAGATCGGTATCTTCATTCGCGGAAGTCAGGATGACGACGGGAAGGAGCCTCGTTCGATCGTCGGCGCGGATGGCGCGAAGGACATCGAGACCGTTAAGCTTAGGGAGCTTCAAATCGAGGAGGACCACCTGCGGCAGGTCTGTGAGCTCCCGGCCGGCGTACTTTCCCCCGCCGAACAAGTAATCAAGGGCCTCGACGCCGTCATGGGCGACCACAATCTCGTTCATCAGATGATTCTCTTCAAGCGCCATGCGGGTGAGCATTTCGTCATCCGGATCGTCCTCCACCAACAATATCGTTTTTTTAGCCATCGGTTTCCTTAAGGTGGTGGATGACGCGGGGCAACCCGGCGGGTCCCCAGACGGGACAGGAGGTGAGAAACCGCCTCGCCACGACATAACGATCCTCATCGACCGATGAACCTCTCAAAGCGTGAAGTAGAATGTTGCCCCTTTTTCCACCTCTGCTTCGGCCCAAACCTCTCCGCCGTGTCGATGGATGATCCGTTGAACAGTGGCCAAGCCGATTCCCGTTCCTTCAAATTCGCTCATACTGTGGAGGCGCTGGAATGCCCCGAATAGCTTGTCGGCGTAGGCCATGTCAAATCCCGCCCCATTGTCCCGAACAAAGTAGGTCGGTTTTCCCTCTTGTTCAACCCGTCCGAACTCGATGATCGCCTTCGGACGCTTCGAGGTAAACTTCCAGGCATTCCCGAGCAGATTTTCCAGAGCGATCCTCAGGAGGCCTCGGTCCCCTTCGGCTTTCATACGATCCTGGATTAGGAAGGTGACCCTCCGTTTTGGGTCCGCTGCCTGGAGTTCTTCCGCGATCGACCGGGCAAGGGCCGTCAGGTCCAACGGCGCTTTCCGCATAACGCGCCGGGTGATGCGGGAGAGGTTGAGGAGATCCTCAATCAGCGCCGCCATCCGCTGGCTTGCTGCATCGACCCGTTGGAGAAAATCCCTCCCCTGAGGGTCGAGCCGGTCGGAATATCTTGCGAGGAGGACGCGGCTGAAGCCGCCCATCGCCCGAAGCGGCGCCCGCAGATCGTGGGAGACAGAGTAGCTGAATGATTCAATCTCTTTGTTGACCGCTTCCAGCTGAGCGGTCCGCTCCGCGACCCGCCGCTCCAGGTCTTGGTTGAGCCGCCGGATCGCCTCCTCCGCCTCCTTGCGCTCGGTCACATCGAGGATAGTGCCGGCCAGCCGTACGACATGTCCGGCGGCGTCGGCGATACCGTCCACCGTCGCGCGAAAATGTTTCACCGCTCCGCGGTCGGGGTTGGTGCGAAAATCGAATATCGCCGTTTCATTGTTCTCGATGATGCGCGCATGGGTCGCTAAAAGAATTTGCCGGTCTTCGGGGTGGACGAATTCGATGAACTCTTCGAATGTAGGCGGACCGAGCGTCGGGTCGCGGTCGAACAGACGGAACATCTCCCGCGACCAGAAACCGCGCTGCGCGCTGACATCGATCTCCCAACTCCCCAACCGCGCCCGCTCTTGAGCAGCTTCCAAGCTGGCCTGGCTTTCCCTCAGCGCTTCCTCCGCCCGCTTGCGCTCGGTGATGTCCTGAACCACACCGATCATCCGAACCGGCTGGTCGGCGGAGTCGAAGAGGGGCTCCCCTTGACCGGCCATCCAATGAAGGCTACCGTCAGGCCAGATGACGCGAAACTCGTGGCAATAGGTCCGACGCTGCGCGAGGGCCTCCTCTACAGCAGTCTGAAGCCCATCGCGGTCTTCCGGATGCAATCGGGCGTCGAATTCCGCATAGGTTCCCTTGAAAGCACCTGGGGCCATGCCCCACAATTCCTCATGACCCTGGGACCAGATGATTTGTCCGGTTGCCATGTTCCAGTCCCACGTTCCAATCCGGCCTGCCTGAAGCGCAAGCCGGAGCCGTGCTTCCGCTTGAACCAACGCCTCCTCCGCCCGCTTGCGCTCGGTAATATCTCGAGTAATCCCAATCACAGCCACTACCCTACCAGAAGCGTCTCGTAGCAAAGTCTCATGTGTTTCAAGCGTGCGGCGCGCGCCTTTGAGAGTGATAATATCGAAAACCAACGAGCCGGATTCCCCCTGCAGCACTCGTTTGTGCAGCTGCTCGAAGGCTTCGCGATGCTCCACCACAGCAAGCCGGAAAATACATTGTCCTTCCACCTGTTCCAGAGAATCAGCTTCGATCATCCGAAGACCAGCGGGGTTCATATCAAGAAGGTTGCCGGCACGGTCGACAAGTTTAATGCATTCAGGCTCATTCTCAATGATGGCACGCAGCCGCTCCTCTCGCTCTTGCAGCGATTCTTCCGCCCGCTTGCGCTCGGTGATATCCGTCACGAAGCCTTCCAGGAAGAGGAGTTCACCCGCAGGGGAGAAAATTCCCTGCCCCTTTTCCCATACCCATTTCTCTTCCTCCAAGAGGGTGCGGATTCGATAGGTCAGTTGATAGGGTCGCTTCCCTTGTAGAGCGGTTTGGACATCGTTCCAGACCGCTTTCTGGTCATCCGGATGAATGAGTTGCCCGAACGAGATCTTCCCCTCCGTAAAATCAGAAGGGAAATAACCGGTTAGTGAGTGGCTTCCTTCGCTAATGAATTCCAAAGTCCAGTTCTTGTCATTTCGGCAGCGGTAAGCGGCCCCCGGGAGACTACTCATAAGGGTAGCAAGGGTCCGCTGGCTTTCTCTCAGCGCTTCCCCTGTGCGCTTGCGCTCGGTAATATCGCGGACGACTCCGAGCAGCCGTCCATCCGAAAGCCCTTTCATGCTGATCTCGGCAGAAAAGGTTGTCCCATCCTTTCTTTCGAGCATCCATTCGTCGATCCATTCTCTGCCATCTTTGAGATGCAAAATAGCCTGAGGCACATGAGAACGGCCTTTAAATGCAACGATGCTTCGTATATTTAACCGGAGAATTTCATTGCGCGTGTAACCGAGCATCCTACAAGCGCTGTCGTTTGCATCAAGATAGTTTCCAGATGGGTCGGCAATAAGGATGCCATCGCTTGCCTGCTCCACCAAGGTCCGATATTTTTCTTCGCTCTGCTTGAACGACTCCTCAGATCGCTTTATGGAGGAAAAAAGACGGCTTATTGCCCCAATACCGACCAACATCAGAACCGAGATAATCAAAGCGACCCATTCGGTCAACGGATCTGGAGCCGGCATTCCGTTCCCAAATAAGAAGCCGAACAAGGTAATGCATCGCCGGAGGGCCATCAGAAAAACAGCGGCAGCGATCATTGTCCAACCGGTCCGTCTTCCGGTGATTCGGATCAATCTCAGGGCAAGATACGCCGCGGCGAGTTGAAACACTATCGATGTCGTCAGAATCAGTATAGCCAACATGGGTAGACTTCCTGAGTAGGCGGTTTTCTGAGACGTGTCCTCAACGGAAATTCGAGATTTATGGGAGGCAATCTCTGGCCGGGCGATTCATTGCGAAATATTCCCAGAGGACCGCACCTGAATACAATCTAGTACAGATTAAATGATAAAACAAGAGGGAAATTTCCAAGTATCAAGTTCCGAATAGGAATATTCCGATTTTCATTGATGAGAACGAAATTCCTTTTCCCATTCTGGCCAAAATCAAAGTCCCTCCACCAACTACCCGCCGGTCCGCCCAAAACCTGCTCTTCTTGGCGGGACGTGGGCCAAAGGTCCGGGTAAACGGTCGACCTTTGTGGCGCAACTGCAAGATTTCTGCTTTGTAAGGATATCGTCTGGCTTCTGAAGACCTACGATCTGCCGGCAGACATCTTAAATCGGAGATCATTAAAAGTTCTCAGGGGCCGATCCGGTGCGCACGATGGAAACTTCAGCTTTACCTTTAAGATAAGCGGTTAGCCACGCAATCGACAACTTCGACATTGGTCACTCTTCCTCTCGCCTACTTGAGAAAACTGTCATTAAGATTGACAAGTTATTTGTCAAGAATTTGACAGAGAAGGCCGATGCCATGATCGTTCGCTCATCGATCAACATGGTTCAATTTGGTGCAAGGATGGAAAACAAGGAAATCTCAGAAGGACTCGCCTCCCTTGGCTGCGATGCTGCGCGGGGATACTGTTTCAACCGGCCGGTTCTGGGTAATAATGTGAACCGCCGGTTTAAAAGCTCCCCGAAGGGATAAGAACTTCAGGCCTCAAGCCGAAACCTGTCTATTCAGCAGGCCTTCAGGTTCCTTATGCCGCCATGGATTAGGGGCTCATGAGGAATTCTTATGTGCCCTATCGTTCTCCAGAATTATCTGAGAAAAAGGCCCAGATCCTTGTGTGTATCCAGCCCCAGAATAATTTTTTAATGGCAGTAGTTCGGGCTCGCCGCCCCCAGGATGATGACCCCCCAGGGAAAACGTCCGACATTGGGAATGCGTTTTACCTGATCCGTGTTTGAATCGATGACATACACCGAATCATCGGTTGAAGAAGCGACATAGATCTTCCGTCCATCGGCCGTCGTTGCGCCGGTCTCAAGAGACAAATTGGCTCCCAGCTTTAAACGGTTTACTCTCTTGAAGGTCGTCATATCGTATACGGAGACGGCGCCCTCTTCCCCGCTGATGACATAGGCCTTTTTCCCTCCCTGAGTGAAATTGACGCCGGTCATGCCCGCTCCACCTTGCAGCGTCGTCACCACCTCCTGTGTCGTCACATCGATGACCGAGATCGTCTCATCTCCATTGTTCGGGACCATCATAAAACGGCCGTCCGGAGAGGCATACGCCCGCCAGGGCGCCTCGCCGACCTTCAGTGTCTTGATGACGCGATCGGTTTCGGTATCGATGATCCCAACCACGCCGGCATCGCCGTCGGCCGCATAGATAAAACGGCCATCGATCGTCGGTGTTGGGTTGGCGATCCCTTTCAACTCGCTTCGATACCGCTCCGGGTCCCGAATCGCCGCGCGGTGGACATTGCCGATCGCCAGCCGCTTTGCCAGCCGTTGGGACGGGATTTCAACCGCCCTGATTTCGTGCGCGCCGAAATTAGAAACATAGAGCTTGTCGTTTCCGGGCAGCACGCTGAAGCCGTGCGGCTCGAAGAAGTCCTTCAGCCGCCGGACCTCTTTTCCCTCTTCCAGGTCGATCACCGAAACGGTTGAGTCTTCCATATTGCCGACATAAGCGAATCGATCGTCCATTGTAATCGCAAAATGCTCCGGCGCCTGGCCGGTCTCGATCGTTCTCTCGATCGCTTCCGTCGCCAGATCGACAACAAGGAACCGGTCCCTGCCGGTCGCGGAGACCAGAAGCTTCTTCCCGTTATGGCTTAACATCGCCATGTGCGGATTCGCATATTTACCCAGGGCGATCCGGCGGATGACCTGGTCGGTCCGGGTGTCGATGACGGCGATATCGCTGGAATCGCGGTTGGCCACAAAGACCAGCGTCTTCGGATCGTATGCGGCGAGATCGAGCGGCGCACTTTTCCGTTCATCGGCCCAGCCTCGGGAAAAACCGGAAAAAAGAATAAAGATAGAACCGATCATGATCCAAAAACATTTTTTCGACATGCGCTCTCCTCCCATTTTATTATTGAGCCCTATTAGAAATTAACGGTCGTCCGGACACCGGGAATAAAAATGTTTTCGTTCTCATCGCCGGTCATGCCGTTTGTTCCAGAAATAAGCCACTGCAGATCGAGCGAGACCCAGAGCCGGTCTGTGAGAATGTGATGATAGTACCCCTCGGCGATATTTTCAGACTGGTCTGCCTCGACTTCCCGGCTGAAGGCGACACCCACTTGATCTTTCGTCGATGCCTTGAAAGGGGACGGGGCCTGAAATCCGGCCGACCAGGCGTATGCGTTTTGATCCTCCTCTTCCGTCCGGCCGATTCCCGCCCGGGCAAAGAAGGTGAGGCGCGCGGTGATTTGTTGATCGAGGCTGAATCCCACACCCCACGTCTTCTTCTCAAGTTCCTCCGAGACTCTTCCAGTTCGCCCCCACAACCGGTAATTCCCTTCCCTCGCAAGAAGAAGGTGACTATGGTAGTCGATCTCGACCACGGCATAGACCTTCTCTGTGATGGTAGAGGCCGTGTCATTGGGTGACTGAATCCCGAGCGCCACCCCCATCTCTCCTCCGGTATCGTACTGAATGGCCAAACCGGGACCGTTGGGCGGCTGCCGGAGCAGGGGGTTGCTCACCAGCGCCGTATTAAGAAACTGGCTGGTCTCATCGTTGGCGACCGCGTTCCGGTCGAAGTAGTTGGTCAGGTCGATCTTTCCGCCGACGATTCTCAGCCGGTCGTCCAAGAGTTTAAAATGAAGCCACGCCTCCCGCACCTTTACATCGTCGGTTACCCCGAGCGTCTCCGCATCGGCGTTCAATCGAGAGAGGCTTCCAAGGACCTCATCGGGGCCGGCCCCGCCGATCGATTCCAGATCGACAAAGAAGGTCGAAAAAACCGTCGGCATTGAGAGGAAGAAAAGGTCGACCGCGCCTGTGGAAAAAAGCTTGTCGCTCTCTTCGCTGTTTAAAACCTGCTGCACGACCCCTCGGGCCGATCCGCCGACGGCCACCCGTTTGGACTCGGCTTCTTCGAGCGCGGCCCCGATTCTCTCGTCCAAAGATTCTCTCCTCGAAAACGGGATTTTTCTGAAGGTGATCCTCCCTTCGGGAATCGTGCCGTCAGGACAACGCCCCCCCGGAGGCGGGGCATCGTGGATCTCTCCATCCGGGCATAAATACTCTTCGACCTTTTTAATCGTTTCGACCCGGTCGAGCCTGTCGAGCCGCTCTTCAATCGCTTTGACCCGTTCATTTAATGTCCTTTCCGATGCTTTATCTTCCGGAAGAGCCTCCTGTTGGGCCAAGGCATTCCCGACATCGATCGCAATCAATAAGAACAGTGCACCGGTCCAACCCATCAACACAGATCATCCCCCTCCTCCGGAACACCTTCATTGGAAGAGTCGATCAACGAGGCCTGATGAAAAACATGCTCTTTTACCGGTCTTCCCTCTTTGAGATGTTCTATTAAAATTCGATCCAACACCTCCGGGGTGACCCCGTAGTACCAGGTTCCGTCAGGATGAACCACCACGATCGGCCCCCCTTTGCAGACGGCAAAACAGCTGCAGCGGGTCCGCTTCACCCGAAATTCCCCTCCTTCCAGGCCGTTCGCCGCCAGCTTCTCCCCAATCATCTTAAAGAGGCTCTCCGCTTCTCCCGAGGTGCAGCGGGGACCGGTGCAGACGAGCAGGTGTTTGTTATAAGGCTTGATCGACGGCTTCTCCGCTTTCAAAACGGGTTCCATGGGACCTCCACTTTAAATAAACCTATTTTCTCGATTCACTCCGATCGATCCGACGCCGAAAGCGCTCGCATAAAAATACCCACCGCTTTGCAATGGCTGGATTGGAAGCGAAATGAAGGTGAACATAACTGGCAAGGAGATGATCGTCGGAAAAACCTTCCTCTCGATATTCGGACGGCTCTCCCCCCCGGAAAAGGCGGTAGGGTCTTTTTAATTGACCCGCCGGGTAATCTGAGGAGTCTGCTGCCCATTCCGAGTAGTGGAATTCATGTCCTCTTACCCTCTCCCCTTTTTCAAGAAGAAGACATTCCTCCTCGGCTTCGACCTCTCGATATCCCAGCGCTTTTAACTTTCTCCCCATTCGGACCTGCCCTGGCAAAAGTCCGACCAACGGGAAGGATCTCCCCTCGACGGTCTCAATCCGGCTTGCCAAATACATCAGACCGCCGCATTCCGCGTAGATCGGCCCACCTCTTGCGGAAAACCTCCGAATCGACTCGGCCATTGTCCGATTTCTCGACAACCCCTCTGCATAGACCTCCGGGTATCCTCCGCCGAAGTAAAGTCCGTCCAGACCCGCTGGGATCTCCACCTCATTAAGCGGAGAGAAGAAAACCAGCTCGGCCCCGGCCTTCTCCAACAGATCGAGGTTATCCTGATAATAAAAATGAAAAGCCGCATCCAGGGCGACCCCGATCCTGCACCGAATCTGTCTCTCCCCCTCCTGCCCAAAGAGAGAAAGGGGCATCTCTTTGATTGCATATTCCATTTTCACGATCTCATCAAGCTTCAGAAATGTCTCGGCCATCTCTCCCAGACGCCTGCGCATCAAGGGAGTGAGGCTCTCAGCGGCGTGGACGAGGCCAAGGTGGCGTTCTGGAAGGGTGATCCCCTCTTCTTTCGGAAACCCGCCCAAGACACGAACCCCGCAGGTTGACTCAACCGCCTCCCTTAAAATGTCGAGGTGGTTCTTGCTTCCGATCCGATTGAAGATGACACCCGAAATCTTCAATTCCGGAGCGAGGGCCTGGCAGCCGCGCACGAGCGCCGCCGCCGTTCGGGCCAGCCCTCCCGCATCGATCACCAGGATCACCGGCATAGAGAGCCACTTTGAAATTTGGGCGGAACTCCCCTCCTCCGATCGGCCTCGGAGCCCATCGAATAATCCCATCACCCCTTCGATGACCGAGAGATCGGCGTCGTCCGATGCGCGCGCGAAACTTTTCAGAACCTCCGAACGCCCCATCATCCAGCCGTCCAGATTCCTGGAGGGGCGCCCCGTCGCCACCCGATGAAAGGTCGGGTCGAGGTAGTCCGGCCCGACTTTAAATGCCTGCACCTTCATGCCTCTCCGGATCAGCGCTTCCAGAAGGGCGAGGGTCACCGTTGTTTTTCCAACGCCGCTATGGGTTCCGGCGATCAGGAATCCGCTTCTCTTCATCAAAACATTTCAAGGTCCCCTTAAAACTCAATCCCCTTCTGGGCCTTGATTCCTTTCTTGAATGGATGTTTGATCTCCCGCATCTCCGTGACCAGATCGGCGATCTCGATCAATTGTTCATCGGCGTCCCGGCCGGTCAGGAAAACATGGAGCGCCGGCGGTTTTGTTTTGAGAAAATCAATGACCTCCGCGACTTCGAGGTAGTGATAACGGATGACGTAATTGATTTCGTCGAAAATGATCATCTGATAGTTTCCGGTGAGCGCCTCTTTCACCCCGAACGCCCATGCTTCTTGCGCTTTCTGCCGGTCCCGTTCGGGATTTTTGGTGTCCCAGGTGAAGCCCTCTCCCATCGGGCGAATCTGAAATTGATCGCCGAATTTCTTCGCCGAATCAAGCTCGCCGTAATGCCACTTCCCTTTAATAAATTGAACCACCAGAATCTTCCAGCCGTAGCCGAGCGCCCGGAAAGCGGTCCCCAGGGCAGCCGTGGTTTTTCCCTTCCCGTTGCCGGTATTGATCATGATCAGCCCTTTTGTAGGCATGTCCTTCTATCCTTAGAATATGTGGGGCCGGCGCTAAAATCTGCCTTTGATTTTAGATATTCCCCTTCGGTACGCCATGTCCCACACCCTACTCCGACGCTTTCCGGTACCCATGGCTGAATGTCGGATCGTAAAGCCGGGAGCGGGTCCCTTCCGAGGCGAGGAATTCACCGACATAGATCAAGGCGGTCTTGGTGATCTGATTCTCTTTGATCGAGGCGTGAAGTTCGCTCAATCGCCCCCGGACGATCTTTTCATCCTCCCAACTCGCCCGGTAGACAATCGCCACCGGCGTCTCGGCCGGATAAACCGACAAGAGTTCTCTCTCGATCTTGCCGGCCAGGTGCGCGCTCAGAAAAATCACCATCGTCGATCGATGCCGGGCCAGTTCGGTCAGCTTCTCCAGATCGGGCATCGGGGTTCTCCCCTCGCAGCGGGTCAAGATCACCGTCTGGCTCACCTCCGGCACCGTCAGCTCTCTTTTGAGGGAAGCCGCGCCGGCCAGAAACGAACTCACCCCCGGGACGAATTCGAATTCCAGGCCTGCTCTGAGGATCGGCTCGGTCATCTCTCCGATCGCCCCGAAGAGAGAAGGATCGCCGCTCGCCAGCCGGACCACCTTTTTCCCCGTCCGGGCCGTCTCGATCAGGATTCGGACAATCTCTTCCAAGACCAAACCGGCGCTGTCGTAAAGAGTCGCATCGGGACGGGCAAATTGGAGAACGATCGGGTTCACCAGAGATCCGGCATAGAGGATCACATCGGCCTCCCGCAGCAGCCGCATCCCCTTTACCGTCAAAAGTTCAGGATCGCCCGGCCCCGCGCCGATGATGTAGATCTTGCCTGGGATCATCACGGTCTCCTCGGTCATGGTTTGAAGTCGGGCGGCCGGTTCAACGACCGCCCCGGCCGGTCGATCCCCTTGTGGAGGATCTCTCCCGATTCAAGATCGTATTTTCCGGAGTAGCCCCGGGGCGTCACCAGAAAATCGAGATACCGGAAAGTCGACGCATTCCCGATCAGAATCGTCGTCAGCATTCCGACCTCCGCCTCCGCCATGCGGTCCAGCGTCGTCAGAACGATCCGCTCTCCCTCGCGATAGGCACTCTTGACGACCGCCACCGGGGTGTCGGGAACCTTATACTGAAGCAAAATTTCCTGAGCCCTTTTGAGCTGCCAGTCCCGCCGCTTGCTCTGCGGATTGTAGAGGGCGATCACAAAATCTCCCTCCCCCACCGCATGGAGCCGCTTCTCGATGACGGCCCAGGGAGTCAGCAAATCGCTTAAGCTCACCGCGGCGAAATCGTGCGTAAGCGGCGCCCCAACGAGGGACGCAACGGCAGAAAGGGCGGTGATGCCGGGAATCACCTCGACCGAGAAATCGCCCCCCGGCTTCCAGCCGATCTCGGAGAGGATCTCGAAGATCAGCCCCGCCATCCCATAAATCCCGACGTCGCCGCTGGAGACGATCGCGACCCGCTCCCCTTTCTGCGCCCGATCCACGGCGACCCGGGCCCGGTCGATCTCCTCGGTCATGCCGGTCGCGACGATCTCTTTTCCTTCCAGAAGATCGGCGACCAAGTCGATATACGTTCGATATCCGACCACGACCTTCGCCCGCTCGATCGCCTGCCGCGCCCGGAAGGTCAGATGATCGAAACTTCCGGGCCCAAATCCAACGAGATAAAGCTCACCCTTCTTATCCATCGATCGACTCCTTATTAAAAGACCACCCGGGCCACGGCAAGCGTCGCCCGCTTTGCTTTGACCTTCGGAATCGACAAAGCTGATGCGCCGCTCGATCTCAGCGCCGCGGCCTCCGAGACACTCGGCGTGCCGACCCACTTCTCGACCACGGCGGAGGGGGTCAGAATCCCCTCGACCTGCTGCAATTCCTCCTTGGAAAAGGCTACCAACTTCCAGCCGTTTTTCTCGCAGAGCTGAAGGAAGGCCGGCTCGTCCGATTTCTGATCGAGCGTGGCAAGCGCCCGGACCGACGCCATCGAGAGACCATTCTTCTCCAGCGTCGTCCCGATCAATTCTTCGATCTCTTCAATTGGCGTCCCCCGGTCGCACCCCATCCCGAGATCGAGGCTCTTGGGACGGTAGAGGACGGTCCGGTCTTGCATTTGTCTCGGAAAGGAACTCCGGCTCCGGTCGGTTACGACCAGATAGGCCCCATACCGCTTGCCGAATCCCTCCTTCTCCATCAGTGCCTCCAAAGAGGTGAAACATTCGATATTGGGGGGAAGCGGGGTCGGCCGGGTCCACCAGCTCTTCTCTCCCGTCTCTTGAAGAAAGGCGACTGGCTCCTCGTTCACCACGCTGGCCGAAACCCGGGTGACATGCTCCTCCCCTTCCAGGGTCCAGCCCAGTTCCCGGCCGAGGATATCGACCGGGATCGTCTTCCCCACGTCCGATGCCGTCGTGATCACCGGCGCGGCGCCCAGCGCCTTGGCTACCGTTTCGGTAAAGGCATTCGCTCCACCGACATGACCCGAAAGGACGGAGATCACAAACTGCGCCCGATCATCGACGACCAGGACCGCCGGATCGACATGTTTGTCCTTCAGATGCGGCGCGATCAGCCGGACCACCGCCCCCAGAGAGACGAGGAAGACGATTTTGTCGTAGGCATGAAAGAACTCGCCGACATTCTTGCTCAGAGGTCCTTTCAGTGGGATGACCCCTTCTCCCGCCGCAGCGGCGAACTTCTCCGAAATGAGGAAGTCCGCCTCGGAGAAATGGTCTCGAAGCCGCCGGGCGATCTCCACCCCCCCTTTGGTGATGGCGATGATCGCCAAATCCTTTTTCATTCTTAACCTCTCTCCATTCCGGCTGACGCCGTCCGGCGAAGGAGCGGACACAGCGTCATATCGGCCCCCTTTGCCCGGCCCAGGCGCCTCTTGGAGGCCGCTTCTTGGTCCGGCCTCCAAGAGGCCAACCCCCAGGGCGCACCGATCTCGTCCGGCGTCAGCCCTTCTCCTTCCTCACGATCACCAGTGAAAGATAATTCAACCGCGCTTCACGTAAAGTGCTCAGGTCGTAGACCAGCCGCTCCTCGGCGCTTCCGCAGCGCTCGACCATCACCGCCCGGTCGATCAGCTTCATCCGTTCAAGCAGCGCGATCAGTTTCGGAAGGACGCTGCTGACCTTGATGAAGACCACCGTGTCGAATCGATCAAGCGCCTCCTCGAGGTAGTCATCTTCATAGGTCGCCGGGAGGACCGCCATCCGCTCATCGGCCATCGCCAGCGGAACCCCCGCCCGGACCGAGGCGGCCATGACCGAAGAGATCCCCGGAATCACCTCGATCGCCACCTCGGGATGAAGCTGTCGCATCAGATCGTAGAGGTAGACGAAGGTGCTGTAGAAGAAAGGATCTCCCTCGGTGATGAAGGCGACCTCCCGCCCGGCGGAGAGGTCGCCGTAAACCGCGGCGACCGATTCTTTCCAGATCGGAACCAATCGTTCCATCTCCCGCTCCATCGGGAAGAGAAGCCCTTTCAATTGGGCCCGCTCTCCCATCAGTCCCTGCACGATCTGGAGCGCATAGCTTCCCGCCCCCGGCCGGCAGGCGGGGTAGCAGATGACATCGACCGATCGGAGCCGATTGAGTGCTTTAACCGTCAGCAGTTCCGGATCGCCCGGGCCGACGCCGATGCCATAGAATCTTCCCAGCCTCATCTTTCTCCTTTTCTTTTTGCGACGGCGATGGTGATCGGATTGAGCGCCTCGTACCGGACCATCTCCAAGATCGGTTTGGATCGTGAGACCTGGACCAGGGTATAGGTGACCTCCCACGGAACCTCTTTGAAGAAGTGGCTGAAGTGGTGGAGGTTCTCCATCGTGATCAGGTTCGCTACGATTCGCCCTCGGGGCTTAAGCCGCGCGGTACAGAGGGAGAGGATCTCCTCCATCTCTCCGCCCGATCCTCCAATGAAAATCGCATCGGGATCTGGAAAGTGCTCCAACCCCGCCGGTGCCTGCTCGCAGACCGCGGTGATATTTTTAATTCCAAACCGGCGCATGTTCCGCTCGATCAGCTCGAAATCCTCCCGGTTCTTCTCGACGGCGAAGACCGCTCCCTCCGGGCAGAGACGGGCCAGCTCGATCGACACCGATCCGGAGCCGGCGCCGATGTCCCAGGTGACGCCGTCGCGCCGAAGCCCCATCTCCGCGAGGCTCATCACGCGGATTTCTTTCTTCGTGATCAGCCCCGCCTTGGGCTTCCGGCAGACGAAGAGATCGTCGGGAATGCCGAAGGCCCCCTCCCACCGGACCGGCCGGTCGGCCCCGGCGGCATCGGTCGGCTTCTCCCGCTTCAGGATCACCACATTCAGGGAGGCGAATTTTCCCCGGGCCATCTCATCGAGCGTCATCGCGCCGACCCGCTCTTCTATCCCACCCAAATTTTCGCAGACCCACCCGGCCCAACCGGCCTCGCCCCGGCCCAAGAGAAAACGAGCGACCGCATCGGGGGTGTTGGTCTCGTCGGTGAAAAGCCCGATCAGCCCTTTCTCCTCCAGGGCGGGGAGCAGATTTTCGATCGGCTTCGCATGAAGACTGACCAGCGCCGCCTCCTGCCACGGCTCCTTCACCCGCGCGAAGGCGAGCTGCATGGCGCTCACGGCGGGATGAATCTCGACCCGCTCCTTTCCGATCCGCTTGATGAGGAACGCGCCGATCCCGTAAAAAAGAGGGTCTCCCGAAGCGAGGACCACGACCTGTTTCCCTTCCTTCAACCCCGACAAGGCCCGCTCGGCGATCTCCTGCAGATTCGATCCGATGGCGATCCGCTCTCCCGCAGCATCCGAAAAGTGGACGAGGTGCCGCTCCCCTCCCATCAGCAGATCGGTGGCGGCGATTCGCCGTTGACTCTCCGGGGTCAGACGGTCGATCCCATCCCCCTCCATCCCGATGACAAAAATTTTATTTTCCTGCGCTTCCCCTTCCAATGATATTCCCCTCAAAATCGGTCAGAAGGCATTCAATATCCAACTCCCCCTTGACATGGCGGCGGCATGCCTCGCAAACCCTCTGAGCGAGCCGGTCGAAAAAGGGGACGAGTCCCCGCGCCTGGACGATCTCCGCCACCTGCCGCGCCGTATTGGCCCGCAGGATCTCTTCCACAACCTCTTCCGGCGCGCCGGACATCGCGGCGAGCTGCGCAAGGAAGCCGGTATCGACATCGGAGCCGGCGGCGTGGGTCATCATCTTCCCCATCGCCATCTTCGAGAGCTTTCCGATCATCCCGGAGATCGTCACCTGTGAAATCCCCCGCTTCGCGCACTGCTCCAGGGCGTAGCCGACGAAATCCCCCATCTGAATGAAGGCCCCCTCCGGAAGATCGATCGAGCGGCGGGCGAATTTTTCGCTCATCCCGCCGGTGGTGAGAACCAAATGCCGGTACCCGCGCGCCGCGGCGGAGGCAACCGCCACGCCAATCCCGGCCCGGAAAGCGGCCGTCGAATAGGGGCGGACGATCCCGGTGGTTCCCAAGATCCCGATTCCGCCGAGGACGCCGAGCCGGATCAGTTCGGTCTTCTTCGCCATCTCCTCTCCGCCCGGAACGGAGAGAACGACCTTGACCCCTCTCTCTTTCAACTGCGCCGCGGCTAGCGCCTCCGCCACTTCGGTCATCATCTTCCGGGGAACGCGGGTGATATCGGGCGCTCCCACCGGGAGTCCGAGCCCCGGCTGGGTCACCCGCCCGACCCCCTCGCCCGCTTCCAGCAGAACCGCCCCCGGCGTCTCGATGAAAGAGACCGTCGCGCGGATCGTCGCACCGTGGGTCACGTCGGGATCATCCCCCGCATCTTTGATCACCCCACAGGTTGCCTCCGTCGGTCCGATCTCGCATTGAGCGATCGGGAAGCGCACCCACTGTCCCAGCGGAAGGGCGATCTCGACGTCTCCGACCGGCTGCTGATGGAGCAGCGCAAGCAGTGCCCCCTTCGTCGCCGCCGTCGCGCAGGCCCCGGTGGAATAACCGGTCCGTGTCCCCTTTTTTCCTTCCATTACCGCGCGAGTCTCAGCAACGCGTTAACGATTGCCACCGCCACCGGCGTTCCCCCCTTTCTTCCCAGGGCCGTAATGAAGGGTGTTTTAATTCCAAGCAGCGCATCTTTTGACTCGACGGCGGAGACGAACCCGACCGGAACCCCGACGATCAAGGCGGGTGAAATCAGGCCCTCGTGCACGAGACGAATCAGCTCAAAAAGCGCGGTGGGGGCATTTCCGACGGCATAAACGGCGGCGTCGGTTTTCGCCGCCTTTCTCATCGCGCAGATCGCCCGCGTGATCCCGAGCGATTTGGCCGAAGCGACAACGTCCTCATCGGAGATGTAGCAATGCACCCCGCCTCCGAACGGCTTCAGCCCTACTTTACTGATTCCCGACTGGATCATCTCTACATCGGCGACGATCGAAGCGCCGCTTCGTAATGCGTTGATCCCGCTTGCAATCGCCTCCGGATGGAACCGGATCGTTTTTGTAAACTCGAAATCGGCCGTGGCATGGATGACGCGCCGGGCGATTTGGAACTCCGACACCGAGAATGGGTGCGGTCCGACCTCCGCCTCGATGATTCGAAAGCTTTCTTCCTCGATTTTTTCAGGGTCGATGATTTTCGGAAACATCAGTGATTCCTCCCCTCAGAATGGGTTTGCGAAACCAGATCATGGACTCGATATTTACAAAGATCGCAATTCATCAACACCGGTCCTTTGCGGATCGCCTCGAAGCGCTCCTCGATCAGGGTCAGCAGGGCGGGGTGCCGGCCCAAATAATCTCCGACGATCATCTCCGCCTCGGGATGACTTGCTTGCTCTTCCGAAATGATCCGGTGAATCCGCTTGATCAAAACGCCCGTGAAGATGAAATAAGGAATGGCGATGATTCGCTTTGCTCCCAATCGGACACAGCGCTTCAAGCCGGTGGGAAGATCGGGCTGCGTCACCCCGATGAAACAGCTCTCCACCCATCCGTAGGAATACCGCTCCCAATAAAGCCGGGCGATCTTGTGCAGGTCGCCGTTGGCATCGGGGTCGGAGCTGCCCCGGCCGATGACGAGGATCGCGGTCTCCTCTCGGGTGGCCGCCCCTGATCCGAGGCCATTAGGGAGGAGGGAAGCCGCCCGCTCCGCCGCGACGACCCGCTCGTGGACGATATCGAGCAGGATCGGATGGATTCCCAGCGGGGCGCCGTAGTGAAACGCCACATGAGGGAGGCGGCGCCGGGCCTCATTGACGATCTCAGGGATCTCGACCTTGGAATGCCCGGCGGCAAAGAACAAGACCGGCATGATCCAGACCATTTTCGGCGCGGGATCGGCATAGCCGTCGAGCACCGTCTGGATATCGGGCTCGGACAGTTCGATGAACGCGGCATCGATCCGCCGGTGCGGATTCTTCTCCCGGAGCTGCCGGACCATCTCCAGGAACTCCTGGTTTCCTTCCGCGTCCCGGCTCCCATGGCCGATCAGAAGCAAAATCTCCTGCGTCATCATTCCCCTTGCGAACCTCCCCAACGATTCCAATAAAGAACCTTCTCCAACGGAAACCGCTTCTCCCATCCGACATTTTCCAGCACCGGAATTTCCGGAAACGACTCGACATACCCCAGACAGAGATAGGCGACCAGGACGATCGGATTGGGAATCGAAAGAGCGGCCTTCACCTCTTTCGGGTCGAGAATGCTGACCCATCCCATCCCGACCCCCTCGGCCCTCGCCGCCAGCCAGAGGTTCTGGATTGCGCAGACGGTCGAATAGACCGCCGTCTCCGGCATGGTCCGGGTGCCGAGGACATGCGGCCCCTTCCGGATCGGGTCGCACGTCACACAGAGATTGATCGGCGCCTCCGCAATCCCCTCCAACTTCAGACCGTCGTACATCACCCGCCGCTCCCCCGCATAGACTTTCGCCGCCGCCCGGTTGCACTCCAAAAAAACCGACTTGATCTTCGCCTTGATCGACCGGTCCTGAATCACGACAAAGTTCCACGGCTGCATCAGCCCGACCGAACCGGCCTGATGGCCCGCGTTCAGAATACGGAGAAGGATTTCCTCCGGAATTGGATCGGGCAAAAACCGCCGTATATCCCTCCGCCGGTAAATCGCCTCGTAGACCCCCTGCTTCAGCGGGCCGGGGAAGGCATGGTTTCCGTTGCTACCTCCAACCATTCCCCCGAGGTCATGGTCGGTTTTATCCGGCAACAGTCCACCTCATCCATGAAAAGAGAAGGAACAGAATCAACGTCGTTATCGCCATCACCCCGATCGCTTTGACGATATCCCCCGGAGCGATCGGACGGCGATCGAAGCCGATCCAGGGAGAGGGATAATGCCTCTCCCGGTACCAGTGCGGCCCCCCCAGCCGGACCCCGAGCAGCCCGGCCATCGCCGCCTCCGGAAGACCGGAGTTGGGGCTGTCATGTTTTCTCCCATCCCGGAGGAGCGCGCGGTAGCCTCTCAGGATCGACCCGCCAAGAAAGATTCCGGCAAGCGGCATCACCGCTGCCGTCAGCCGCGCCGGCAGAAGATTGAGAAGGTCGTCGAACCGGGCCGAGGCCCATCCGATCTCGGTATAAGGGGCGTGGCGGTAGCCGACCATCGAGTCGAGGGTGTTGGCCGCCCGGTAGGCGATCGCCGCCGGCCCTCCGCCGAGAAAGGCGAAGAAGAGCGGCGCGGTCACCCCGTCGACCGTGTTCTCGGCGACACTTTCCACCGTCGCGCGGATCACCCCCTTTTCATCAAGCTGCGCCACATCCCGCCCCACCATCATCGACACCTTTGTCTTCGCCCCCTCCAGATTTCCCCCCCTCAGTTCCCGCCGCACCCGGAGCGCATGCACGGCGAGATCCCGCGGCGCCAGAGAAAAATAGATCAAGAGCGCCTGCACGACGACCCCCAGCGCCGGATCGATCTGCTCCGATGCGGAAGACAATCCGCGGCCGAACGCATACACCCCCAGGACCATCGACGCGGCAAGAAAGACCCCGGCGAGCCTTTCATGACCCGGGAAGCGCCTTCTCAGAGTCTGTTCCCCCGCCTCGATCAGTCTCCCCATCCCCCGGACCGGATGCGGCATCCAACGCGGATCGCCCAGCAAGAGATCGAGAAGCAGCGCCAACGCGACTGCGCCGATGACCTCCACCGTCAGAGACCCGCCATTCGATGGTTTCCGTTGCCACCTCCAACCATTCCCAGCAGGTCATAGACAGCCGGCATATCGAGCTCCTTCCGGACGACCTCCGCGAGCCGCTGAATCATCGCTTCGATATCGTAGATCGCCTGAATCTTCTTCAGCGGGGGCAGGCCCTTCTTCTCCCTTATCCGGTCGATGAACCAGCGACGGAAGGGATCGTCGTCGAAGACGCCGTGAAGATAGGTTCCCCAGACCTGGCCCGTTTCATTCATCCATCCCAGTTGGATGGAACTCCGGAAGGCGGTCCTTTCTTCAATGCCATTGGAGGTCTGCACAAACGCGGGATGGCAGGCGGCCGCCTCGGTCCGGCCATGATGGATCTCGAAGCCGCGCACGTCCAAACCGCTGACGAGGTGACGGGCCGCAACCGGCCGCAGAACCTTCTCCCGCTCCAAGATGGTTTTTATTGGGAGAAAACCAAACCCAGGGACCGACGATCGGTCCCCCTCGATCCGATGCGGGTCTTCGATCCGCTCTCCCAACATCTGAAGGCCCCCGCAGAGGCCGACCACCTCTCCCCCTCCGGAGACAAATTCCCGGAGCGCCCGATCGAAGTGATGTTGCCGCAGGAGATGCAGGTCCTCGGCGACATTCTTCGATCCGGGAAGAATCACGACATCAGGGAGCCGTCCGTCCTTCTCCAGCGGATCTCCCGGACGAAGGATCGACATCTCGACATCCGGTTCCACACAAAAGGGATCGAGGTCGGTGAAGTTGCTCACCTTCGGCAGATCGATCACGGCGATCCGGCATAAGACCTCCGCCGCCCCCTTTTTTTTGAATCGGGGCATCCGGCCGCTCTTGAAGTCAACCGAATCTTCTTCCGGAAGGAGAAGCTTCTCAAGATAGGGAACCACTCCCACGACCGGCCTGCCGGTGATCTCTCGAATCTGATCTAAGCCGGGGGCCAGGATCGCGCGATCCCCTCGAAACTTGTTGAGGACAAAACCCTTGATCCGCGCCGCCTGATGGGGAGGCAGAAGCGCCACCGTTCCGGCCAGAGAGGCGAAGACCCCGCCGGCATCGATGTCGCCGACCAAGAGGACGGAGGCGTCGGCCATCTCCGCCGCGGCCATGTTGACGATGTCGTGCGCCATCAGGTTGATCTCCGCCGGACTCCCCGCCCCTTCCAGAACGATCAGATCGAACCCCTCCGCGAGCGAGCGGTACGCCTCCTGAACCACCGGCCGGAGCGTCGGCTTTAATTCGTTATACTCGCTCCAGGTCATCAGCGGCATCGCCTTTCCCATTACCACCAGCTGAGAGGCGCGCTCGGTCGTCGGCTTGATCAGAATCGGGTTCATTCGGACATCCGGGTCGAGCCGGCAGGCCGCCGCCTGCAGCGCCTGGGCGCGGCTCATCTCCAGGCCGTCGCGCGTCGCATAGGCGTTGAGCGCCATGTTCTGCGCCTTGAATGGCGCCACCCGGAAACCATCTTCCAGAAAAATCCGGCAGAGCGCCGTCGTCAGAATGCTCTTCCCGACGTTCGACCCGGTCCCCTGAACCATCAGCGCGCGGGGTTGTCTTTTTGTCATTTGATCTCTCCTCGCCCCCGCCCCACCTCAATCCCTCCGCCCCGAAGCCGCAACGGATGGATCGGCAGCGGACGGCGAAGCAGGTCCCGGATTCGTCGCCGGACCGCTCCGAGCCGATAGGTTCCCCGTCGAAAGAGCATCCCGATCATCGATCCGCTGTGGGCGATGTTGACGCCGACCCCGCCGAGATCGAGGGTCATTTTGAGAATCGGCTCCAGATCGGGCTTGCGCAGCAGGTTCTGATGGGCCAAGGCACTTAACGTGGCCCCCTCTCCGATCTTCCGAACGCATCCCTCCCGCAGTCCCTCCTCGATCAGGCTAAACGCCGCCAGGACCGACCGCGTCTGCTCGCGCGCGATTCGCCGATGATCCCGCTGGTTGAAAGAAACGGTATCGATCGTCTCCTCGAACTCGATGGCAAGGATATCGAGCGAAGGGGGATTCCCGAGCCCCCGCCGAACCGTCCCACGGTAATGGTCGAACAAAGTGATCCCCTCAAAGATCACGCCGTCGGTCGGCTCCACTGCGAGCGCCAGGCGCGCCGTCTCATCGAGATCGATGAACGACCGCGCCGTCATCTGACGCACCGCGAGGACCGCCGCGATATCGGCCGTGCTGCTCGCCATTCCCTTCCCGACCGGCAGGCCGGAGTAGAGAGAGAGTCCATCGGCGGACGCTTCTCCCTTCCAGAAAGTGGCAGCGAGCGCGAGCGCCTTCCGGACTTTCAGACCGACACTCCCCTGCCGGGAGGACGCTTCCGGAGCGGCCCAGCTGTAGCGGTTCACCGGACAGGAGACATGGAGGCGGACGCCGTCGATCCATCCTTGGGCCAACTCTCCGCAGCTTCCCGGAACGCGAACGAAAAAACTCACGGCATCCGCTCCTTCAGAAGCGCGATCAGCTTCCGGTTCTCGGCTTCTCTCTTCACGGCCACCCTGAAATACGACCGGCCGAGTCCGCGAAAGTTGCCGCAGCTCCGAATCAACACTTTTTCCCGGACCAACGACCGCCTCAGCGGCTCGACGCTTCGTCGGTCGGTCCGCCGGACCAGGAGGAAATTTGTTTCCGAAGGGATCGGCTCCAGGCCCTTGATCCGGCTTAACCCCTCAAAGAGCGATTTCTTCGCCCTCTGAAGATGAATCCGGCTCTGTTCGACAAAGGCCTTCTCGCCGAGCAACGACTCTCCCACGCTTAAGGCCGTCCCGTTCACGCTCCACGGCTCCTGAAAGCGGCGGAGTTTCCCGATGATCTTTTCAGAACCAACTGCGAATCCAAGTCTTAAGCCGGGGATGCTGAAGATTTTGGTAAAGGAACGAAGGACAATTACATTTTTCGGAAGCG
Source organism: Candidatus Manganitrophus morganii (assembly GCA_021651055.1). NCBI lineage: Bacteria > Pseudomonadati > Nitrospirota > Nitrospiria > Candidatus Troglogloeales > Candidatus Manganitrophaceae > Candidatus Manganitrophus > Candidatus Manganitrophus morganii. The sequence continues at coordinate 3,425,136 of JAJHOH010000001.1, read as the reverse complement.
GCCGCTTTAGAAGTGAAGTCTTCTCTTCATCGACGAAGTCGGCGTAGGCCTCATCGATGACAAAAAGAATCGAAGGATGCCGCTTGACCAGCCATGTCACGGCCTCCGCGGAGAGACCGCTTCCAGTGGGATTGTTCGGGTTGCACAAGAAAACGAGGTCGATTCTGGATTGAACATGCGAGAGCGCTGAATTGAAATGATCGACCGTCGGTAACAGGGGCAGATGCGAAAATTGCATCCGGCAGCGTGCGGCTTGGGCCGCCGCTTCGTAATCCTGATAGGTCGGAGAGAAAATAAAGATAACGCGAGGCGAGAGTGCTCTTGGAATTAAAAAGATGAGCTCGGTCGAGCCGTTCCCGATCAAGATCCGGTCTGTCGGCACCGAGAGAAGCGCACCGATCCGACGGCGCAGCCTTCTGCACTCCGGATCAGGATAGGTGGTGATCTGACTAAACGATTCTCGAAAAGCGCTCCAGGCCTTCTTCGGAGGCCCGAAGGGATTGATGCTGGCGCTGAAATCGAGAATTTCCTCGGGCGGCCATCCGTACAAATCGCAGACCGCGGCGAGATTGCCGCCATGACCGGTGTCCATGCGTCTTCTGCTCCACGAAAGCGCAATGATGTCCGGAAGAGCGCGGAATTAAATTCCGCCTCCTCCGATGGACCCGCATCTGTCTGATCGATTGGCGTTGAGGATAAAGAGGGATGTCTTAAAAAAGAAAATCCCCAGCTTCGGGACGGTAAAAGGCTGGGGATGAAAAGACCCACTCCTCCGTCTTGACCATCGAAGACAGATACGAGATAACATCCAGGCAGGTCTTCTGGCTTAGGGATCGCCCTACTCCTCACCCCTTCCCATCCTTTGAAAATTTAGGACAGTGGTATTTGGTGAGTTTCGTCCCCCATCACAGCGGCGGGTCCGCTCCCGATTCTCACGGGATTCTCTTTTCAATCCCGACATGACGTCGAGATCACCTGAACGATTTTATTTCAACAACGGTCCGTTTATATCAGACCTGTTTAACAGAATGCAAGTAAAAAATTCTCTTCTTCCAGCAAGCGCCTCGTTAATTCTTTTAAACGGTAAAGGTAGGACTGGACTCGAGCCACAATTCAGTTTAAAAAAAGCTCTGCTTTAAAACAGTCTTGCCAGTAAGGCATACAACGTTGGATCAGTGCAGAGGATGGTTAATTCAGCTACCCATTGAGAATACAATACAAAAGTTCTAAGATTGTCCGCGAAGGCCAGCCACCTCTTATCAACTACTTAATTTTATTTTTCGGACTGCCAATCATCTGCGAATTCTCAAAGTTCTTAATAAAAATCTAGAACGAAACGCGGATTGTCACCTCTCCGGAATAAGCATTGCCTGCGCCGGGAAACGCTTTACCCGGCACGAAAGCAGCGGTCGAGATCTCCAGCAGCGTCTGCGGCGTCATCTTGAACCCGACGATCAGATCGACTTCTTGACCAAGACCTTTCGATCTCCCGGACGGCTCCTCCCGGATGCCCGAATCCCTTAACTCCACGCCGGAGTAAACGAGCGAATAAGAATGATAAACAAGATCGAATGAGAACTTTTCAAAAGGAATGATTCCGAATCCGAGGGTGCGTATCCTCATGTTGCTCAGCTCCGGATCGAATAATTCGCCATAATACTTGAACTTCCGGACGCCGTTGAATTTTGCTTCGTTGTCCTGAAGCCCCGTCTGCCGGAAATTCCGATCAACGCCATCTTCCGTATCGGAGTCGCCGGTGCCGAACGCGTAGCCGATTGTAAAAGAAGGCTCAAGGGGAGAATCAAACCGCGAGGTCCAAGCGAAATCAAATGCATACCCGCTGAGCCTCGTCGAACCTTCGCGTCCAGACAGGGAGGCAATCTCCAGCCAGTATTTTTGATCCTTGATCGCCTTTCCCCGCCACAACAGGCCGACAAAATTCGGGTTCCTCTCCCCCTCGGTCGGATCCCGTTGGGCGATGCCATAAATCGAAATCTTCTCCTTCCGGCCGAACTGATACGTCCCATATAAAACATAGTTTCGGATCTTCTCTTCCGGCTCCTTGGGATCGAGGAGGTTTGTGCCCACGGAGATCTCCAGATCAAAAGGATCTTTGGTATAAAAGAGGCGGACGGCGTCGAGCTCTTCGTCGTAGAGCCATTCGCGCGCATCGTTAAACCGCTGGCGCCCCACCTGAAGGTCCAGAGAAGGAAAGAGAAAGCGCTCCCAGAGAAGATACAGACGATCGAACTCGCCCTTTGTTTCTCTTTCCGTTCCCCCCTCGCCGTCTCGAAAGAGACGTTCATCGGAGAAATCGAGATCGACAAAAAAGAGAAGGTCTCGGGTCAGAATGAGTTGCGCCGCCAGATCCAACGAAGCTTCCGTGTCGGTCCGGTCGTCTTCTCTCGCATCATTGAGATCCCGATCGACCCGCCTCTGAAAATTCATTCCAAGCTTTGCCCCCACCGAGAACCTCGGCGTGATCTCAAAACTCAGGGCGGGAGAGGCGTCCGGATCGATCACGGGAGGAACCTCGTTTTTCCCATTGGGAGCCGCCCTCCCCTCCTGTAAAACCTCCCGGCCGTTCTCCAAAGCGAACGAAGGCGAACGATGGACCAGAAGAACGATCAAAACAAACAGAATGCGTATCAAGATGAGAAACACTCCTCTCTGAATAATTGGCGGATAGCTCCTAACGGAGCTGAAACTCGAAGAGCTGATGATAATGCCCCTTCCGTTCCAAGAGCGCATCGTGGGTTCCCCGTTCAACCACTTCGCCGTTCTTCAGCACGAAGATCTGGTCGAAATGTTTGATGGCCGAAAATTGGTGAACGATCACCAGGATCGTCCGTCCCTTTTGGAAATCGCTGAGGGCGTCTTGGATCAGATTCGCCGATTCGGCGTCGACCGCGGAGGTCGGCTCGTCGAGGACCAGAATCGACGGCTGCTTGATGATGGCGCGGGCGAGAGAGATCCGCTGGCGCTGTCCCCCTGAAAGGGTGCTCCCCCGCTCCCCCAGGACCGTGTCGTATCCCTCGGGAAGACGAGTGATGAAGTTGTGCGCATGGGCCCGCCGCGCCGCGGCTTCGATCTCCTCTTTCGTCGCCTCCGGCTTGCCGTAAGAGATGTTCTCTTTCACCGTCGCGCCGAACAGAATCGAATCCTGAAGGACAATCCCGATCTCGCGACGAAGAGATTCCCGGCGATACTGCTTGATATCGACCCCGTCGATCAAAATAACGCCTCCTTGGGGATCATAAAGACGAAGAAGGAGGTTGACGATGGTCGACTTGCCGGCCCCGGAGGCGCCGACCAGCGCGACCTTCTGACCTGGAAGGATTGAAAAAGAAACCTTCTTCAAAACATCTTTTCCCTCTCCGTAATCGAATGAGACCTCTTTAAAGACAATCTCTCCCTTCAGACCGGATGCTTCGACGGCATCCGGAGGGTCCTGAATCTCCGGCTCGATTTCCAATATTTCAGAAATCCGCTCCGCGCTGACCTTCGCTCTGACAAATTTGGTTGAAAGTCGGGCGAGATTCCGGATCGGTTTGTACATGTTGTTCAAATAAGCGATGAAGACCAACACCTCACCGGGGGTCATCCGGCCTTGGAGGGCCTGAAAGGAGCCGAAGAAAACCACGGCGCAGACGCCGACCGCGCTGACGATCTCGACGGTCCGGGTGGTGGCCGCCTCCATCCTCGCGGTCCGGATGCTCTCTTCGAACGTTTCGGCGCTCTCCGTCTCGAACCGCTCCTTCTCATATTTTTCCCTGCCGAAGGCCTGGACCAGAGAGACCGATGTCAAGATCTCATTGAGCCGGGAGGCGACTTTTCCCTCCATTCGCCGTTGCGTCTGGGCCGACGCTTTGATCTTTCCGTAAAGATAAAAGAGGGCATACGATAAAATCGGAAGGGTCGCCAGGACGATCAGCGTTAATTTCCAGCTCATGGCAAGCATGATGCCGAACATTCCGATGATGCTGAGAAGATGGGCGGTAAAGGTCAGCACCGATCCTGCGAAAACATCCTTCAAGATGTTGGTGTCGCTGGTCACCTTCGTTAAAAGCTCGCCCGACCGGGTCCGATTGTGAAAGGAGAGGGAGAGCCGCTGGAGATGGCCGAAAAGCTCCCTCCGGAGGATGTCGACCACCTGATAGCCGATGCGTGACGTCATATAAATCTGGAGATAAGAAAAGAGACCTTTACAAATCGCAATCAGAAAAATCGAAAGAGAAAGGACGACCAAGGAGAAAATCTCTCCGCGCTGGAAAATTCCTTTTAAAAAGGAAAGAGACGAAGGAAGAGGTTCACCCAACAGAATGTAGTCGAAGATGATTTTTAAAGGCCAGGGAGAAAGGAGCTCGGTCAGCGTATAGCAGATCATGCAAACAGAGGCGACGAAAAGGTTTCCCTTGACCTCGCCCAGTTGATTCAGCACGATCCGGTTGAAATTGGATGATCTTTTTTTTCTCATCTTAAACATAGACCGTTTCTAAAAACCGGCAAAAGCGTTCCGCACAGGCGCCGAGATCGAAATCGCGCTCGACACGTCGGCGCGCCGCCTGCCCGAATCTCACACAGAGCCCGGGGGTGCGAACCAGCGTTTCAAGCGTGTTTGCCAGCGCCGAGGCGTCGCCCGGGGGGACGAGCATTCCGGTCTCTCCATGCACGACGGCGCTCCCGATCGCCCCGATATTGCTGCCGATGATCGGTCGTCCGCTCGCCATTCCTTCGAGAACGACATTGGGGAGGCCATCTCGATCGCCGGAACCGCTTTGGATCGACGGAACGACGATGATATCTGCCTTTGCGTATTCACCCGGAAGCTCGGCATGCGTCATCCCGCCGCAGATTTCAACCCGGTCTGAAAGACCGGCCTCAAAAATGGCCGCCGCCAGCCGCGCTCGTTCAGGTCCCTCTCCGATGATCCGAAGGTGAAAAGGAAACGAAAGCCGCCGGACCGCTTCGATCAGAACATGGAAGCCTTTTTTCTCAACGAGCCGGCCGACCGCAAGCAAGCGGACCGGCTCACAAAGGGTCAACGGGGTCGGGCGAAATCGGTCGATATCGACGCCGTGCGGAAGCAGTGTTACTTTCGCACCACTCCGGGAGAGCTCCGCAGCGGCATCCCAATTACAGGCGATCACGCAGGCGGCTTCGCCCGCACGCTTCGCCATTTCTTCTTCAGGAACCTTGCGCAGGTCGAGCGCATGAGCACTGAAGCCGTATGGAACTCCGAGCCGCTCGGCGACATGGAAGGCCACCTCGGCGGGCGTGTGCGCAAAGTAGCCATGGACGCCGGCGATGTCCCGAGGATCGAGCGCGTCGATCATCGCCTCGGCCTGCTGAATCGGACTTCCCGGCGGAAGAAACCGGACTTTGTCGAGAATTTTGCGGCAATCTGGGTGAAGAGAAGATCCATCTCCCGGTTTCGTCGCAAAAACTGCGGCGAGTAAACCACGCGCGTCCAAAGCGAGCAGCTCGTTCAGCATGAATGTCTCCGACCGGCGCGGAAAACCGCTCACCACCATCGCGATCCGGCTTCGGCTCACCGAACCCTCGCATCTTCCGGCCGCGGCTTAGCCGACTCCGCCAGGCTTTGAAAGGAATGAAATCGGATATGCGTATACCGACAAAACACGCCGAGCAGCGCGTCGAAAAAGGCAAACGCCTCCTCATTCATCACTTTATGGTGGAGGAGGATTCCGACCGGCCCGGTTTCTCTCATCTGAATCGTCAGGCTTTCCACAATCTCCTCCGGCGATTTCATCAAAGGCTTTCCCTTCCAGCGATAGAGGTCGAGCGTCGTCGAGATCTCTTTGAAGCTGAATCGGGTGACAGGCCGATCCCCTTTAGCTTTGGAAAAGACCTGAAACCCCAACCGGTCGAGGACTTGAAAGGTCTCTTCGTTACAGCGGTTCCAGGGGGGGGTAAAAACGGGATAGAACTTCTCCCCGAAGATCTTCTCCAGAAGCGCTTTCCCCTTTGAGATATCTTCCCACTGTTGATCGAAACTGCGGCTGATCCCGAATTCACATTTCCTCCCCTCCTTCTCATGGTTCAGGTGAAGCCAGCCGTGTTGGTTGAGTTCAAACAGAGTCGGGTGAAGATGCTTGTGGTGATCGAGCAGCTTGATCCCTGAATCGGTGAGCGCCCCCGGAATAATTTCCAGATTCAGGGGAACGTGATGCGCCAGGGTGATATCGAATAGCTGTTGAAGCGTTTCCTCATCATTGTCGACATCATCGTTTCTTAAGAAGAGGTCGATCTTCTTATTTTCCTCACCCATTTTCTCAAGGAACGGTTCTAGCCGCCGTTCGAGGGAATCGAATTTATTCTTTGTCTGACTTGTCACCCGCTGCCCGGCCGCCCTGAGCATTTCACCAAGAAACCGAGCTGTCTTCTCGGCGCCCTGCATGTCCAAGCCGACCGAAACCGGCTCTGTTTTAAGAGCGTGAACGATCTTTTTGGCAAGCAATCCCGGCTGTAGTTCATCCGGACGAATCATCTCGGCAACACCGAGGGCTTCCAGTTTTTCCGCCCGGATGGTCTGCTCCTCATTTTGATTTCCTGTAAACGGCAGAAGCAACGCTTTTTTCCCGGTGGTCAAAATATTCATGCAGGTGTTGTAGCCGGCCATGCTGATCGAGAGGTCGGCCCGTTTCATATAGGATAGAAAATCGGCCGTATACCGCCGGAGAACGATATTCGGCTTTGCTTCAACCTTCCTTTGTAGCCGTAAAAAGTCATCCTCAGGAAGGTAAGGTCCTGTGAACATGAGCATCCGATGCGGCGCCGTTTCTCCAACGATCGGACTCGCATCGATGGCGCACTCCAGCAATTCGACGCCGACGCGCCCCCCTCCGATGCTGACGAGGATCATCGGTTTTTCTTCATCCGCCAGAATCTCTTCGCACCGATCACCAGAGGGTTTACGGACCTGCTGTGCAATAAAACCGGTATACCAGGTAGCCGCATGAATATCTTCCATCCTGGAAAATGTCTCATCCAATCGCTGAAACCTGGGATCCGAGTGAATCAGGATCAGATCAAAATAGCGATCCACAATGCGACAGACCTGATCTTCATGCCGCGCCTGATCCCGCTTGCCGACCAAAATGTCCCGAAGACTGCAAACCACCTTGATCGGATACCCGCTCAAACGGATCCGCGCAAGAAGCGGGACCAGTTCAAGGGCAAATTTTCTCCTTCCAAACGGAAAGAGCTCGATGATAAAAAGATCGGGTTTGAAGCGCTCAAATTCCGAGAGGATTTTCAACCGTCGGACCTCTTTAATCTCTTCGAGAGGATGTGGACTGTCGGATTGGACCTCCTTGAACGCTGCATCCGACGTGAGCGGCGGCAAATGCACCACATTGACGGAGGGAGGAAACTCAAATCCCGGGACAACCTCCCCGCCATTTAAGAAACAGACTTCGAAATCTTTCAGAGCTCGGACGATTTCCATGCTTCGGATAAAATGGCCCATTCCTAAAACATGTTGACAGTAAAAGAGCACCTTTTTTTTTGTCATTCTCACACCTTCTCCAAAACCATTCCTTCTTGGGCGAGCACGATGATCTCTTTAATCTCTTTCTCCATCCCCGGTTTTTGCTGGATGTAGATCCGGTATGCTTTGGTGATGAATTGAATCTGCAGATGCCAAAACAACCGGTCGGCGGAGAGGGGCCAATCCACCCGACGTCGGTAGGCGTGGGAAAAAACGACTTTCATCTCTTCCACAAGGCTTCGGTCGAACGAACGAAAATGGAGATCGACGATGAAATTGGCAACGTCCTGGGTCGGGTCCCCGATCGCAAATTCATCAAAGTCAAAAAAGGCAATCCGTCCTTCACAAACAAGGAGCTGCTGAACGGTAAAATCTCCGTGAATGATTCGCTCAGGGACCGGCGTCAGTCGATCCATGCGTCGCGTTAAATTCTGACCAAGGGATTGAAGCGGTTCTCGCAGTCCGGGAAAGGCATACATCAGTTTGGAGATCTTTTTCCGAATCTCTGCGAGGTGATCATTGAGCGTGATCTGAACCGAGCTGTAAAGATCGCTTTTGTGGAAACGTGCCAAGCCCTCTGCAACCGCTTCAAGGAGGGGCCGATCATTCGTTCGTTCGATCACGTTGACGAACGGATCGCCGTTGAGACCCGCCTGCCAGACTGTTTTGATCCCCTCCTGATAGGCCAACGGCTCTGCCACCATAAAGCTTTTAGGATCACTGGATGAGATCTTCCAGAGGGCCTCCATTTTCTGATGGATCTCTCTCCCCCGGTCATCGCTGAACGTCTTCCCGAAGAGAGCCAGCTCCCTCGGTTTATCAGGAGCGCCCCACTGCAGGCGGTAGCGGGTCGTACAGCGGGCCTCCGGGCGGTAATGCACGACCTCGCTGGTGATATCGACAATGTCGGCAGCTCCATCCAGTCCGGCGGGGAGACGGTCGTAAGGGAGATGTCGCTTCACCGCTTCCGGATGAATACACTCCAGCAGGTGAAGCAATACCGGATCGTTTGGGAAAACCCAGACGATCATATCGAGTTCGGGGAGATGCATGATCCCCTCTTCACATCCGCTTGGAATGGACGAAACCCCCTTAATCTTTTGAAATTCGATCCGGCTGCGGTCTCCTAAAAAGGCCTTTGCATAGAGGATCTGTCTCCTGTTCTTTCGGACCAATCGATCGTGAATTTCCAGGTGATAACAGATCGCGAGAGAGGACCTGTCCCAGGACGACAGCTTTTTATACGTCTTATATCGGGCATACCCGATGCGGCAGTCTGTAATGATAAGATGGCCTTGAGAAAACTCAGAAAGCTGCTGTTGGAAAAGAGCCCTCATCCGGTCTGGGTCGATAAACAGTTCGAATTCTTTCATGGACAAATCCGGCTCTCTTCCATCAGTTTCTTATAAAGGTTGTCCAGTTGCATGGCCGACCGATCCCACGAAAACATTTCGGCTCGTTCTCGACCTTTCTCCCCCATTGTCCTTGCCTCTTCGGGGTTTTTAAGAAGGCGAATGACGCCTGATGCAATCGAAGAGGGCATCGACGGGGGAACCAAAAGAGCCGTTTCATTCTGTACAACCACTTCAAGAATTGCGCCCACGTTTGTCGCCACAATCGGCTTCCCGGAGGCCATCCCCTCAACCCAGACTAACGCAAGCCCTTCCCAACGGGAAGGCACAACCAAAATATCGAGAACGGAGTAAACCCGGTGAACATCGGGAATATGCCCTGTAAAGATCACATCCTTATCGACTCCATGAGCCACTGCAAGCTCCGTCAGACGTGTTATGAGGGAATCGTCCCCTGTTTGTCCAACGATTAGAAAAATGGTATTTGGAATCGCTTTTTTGATCAGGTTTGCGGCTTTAATGAAATCATCCTGTGCCTTTTGTTCCGAGATTCTTCCGACCATACCAATAACCTTGCGATCGAGAGGGAGACCCATCTCTCTTTTCAACGATATCGGGTCATCGCAAGGCTTGAATTGATCTAAATCGACACCGTTTAAAACCACTTCGATCTTTTCCGGCGGTACGCCGACTCTCTCTGAGATATGTTTCTGAACCGACTCCGAACAGGCAATCAACTGGTCCGAAAAGGGAGCGAGTAGTTGATCGAAAATAAGACTATCGTCTTTTTCCCATTTGTTGTCGTAGTAGTTGTGATAGTGGCCGACAATCTTCATCTTTCCACATAAAACCCCTGCGAGTCGTCCAATGATATTGGGTCTGTACGAATGTGTATGAAGAATATCGATCTGATGATCAAGGAGCCACCGAGCGAGACTCCCCACCTCGAAAGACTTCTTTTTATCCTGGGAGGCAAAAGATGCTTTTATGCCAATTTCTTTAAATCGGTTGGTCTGGCCATCCAGGGCGATAGAATCGCTCTCATCGAATTTCAAGGAATAGAGGTAACGTTCGTACCTCTCATCAGATAAGCGCTTCAAAAGGTGATAGGCCACCGTCGATACGCCGCCTCTGCCCATCGCATTATTGACAACATGCGCCAGTTTTATCTTCTTCACCCATCGTCTCCCGGAATAACCTGTCGATAATAAAGTTCAGACTTTAAAACCGTCATACTTGAGATTCTCATCCAGGGAGATAGTCTTAATGCTCGGATCGTCTCCGAGCGTGATCTCGTACAAATATTTGCTGCTCAGCTTTAACCCCAACACGGAATTAGATGTCCAGCGCATTAAGGCCCCCAGAATCGCCCGATTGGTATTGCGATGGCCGACAATCAGAACGACACCCCCCGCTTCCTTTTGGAGAATCTCGTTGATGCAAGGGGCCACCCGTTGTTCAAGCTCGGAGAAAGTCTCGCCCCCCGGAATCCGATAGGTCAGTCGATCCGCTGACCGAGCGATCCAAAGACGTTGCGCCTCGAGATCTCGTTGATCTCGAAATCTTCCCTGTAAAATACCGAGGTGAATCTCCATGAATGCCTCTTTCTTCTGGATGGAAATCCGATGATGCTCGGCGGTCGGTCTCGCCGTTTCAATAGACCTCTGCAGGGTACTCGTATAGATGGCAGAAAGTTTTTCAGAGCGAATCGCCTTTTCCAGCGCTCGGGCCTGTTTCATCCCCTTTTTGGACAATGGCGGATCAAGCTGTCCCGATATTCTTTTTGTGCCGTTCCATTCACTTTGGCCGTGTCTTATCAGGAATATTTTGGTCGGTTGGGATTCTTTCATTGTCACTCCCTCCCGCAGACCCCTCTGCTCAGCTTGATAAACCCGCGGTAACGGCGGGAGATGCTCTTTCGACAAGACCTAAATGAACCAGTCTGTTCTGATCGACGTTCATCGGGACCTCTTCCCTGACCCGTTTGATCCGCTCGATGAGCGTCCTCTTCACCTCCGGATTCGCTCCCAGCCAGGGGGGAACGGTCGGCTGATCGTAACCGAACTCGACTGTATCGAGCCGGATCTGTTGCGCCAGTGTGATGAAGTCGGGGATCTCCCGAATATTCTCGACGACCAGCGTCATATGCCCGACCAGCTCGATCTTCGACCCGTGACGAGCCTTGGCCTCGACAAGACGCCCGATATTCGCCATCACCTTTTCCCAATTCGAGCCTTGATTGACGATCTCATGCGTGCGTTTGCTCGCGCCGTTGATTGAAAGGATCAGGTAGTCGGAGCCCTTCACGAGCAACTCCGCCCATTCCTCATTGATCAAAAGGCCGTTGGTGATGACGTTGACCTTCTTTCCCAATGTCTCGGTCAAATAGCGATAGCAGTTCCGCCCCTCCGTGATAAAGAGCGGCTCTCCCCCCTGGAACTCGACCACTTTGACGGCATGATAAGGAATTTTATCTTTCCAAACCGCTTCGGTCAGGGCGAGCCGGTCGCGGTGGTCCTGCTTGCACATGATGCAGGCGATATTGCACCCCTCGCCGAACATCAGGCGAACCTTCTTCAAATCGCGCTCCTCGACCGTCAGCCCGGTTTTTCGGACGACGTTGTTCTTCTTCTCCTCCGGCGAGAGAAGGGTGCAGCCTTCAAAACAGTGGAGGGTCCCTTCGATTGAATTCTTTCTGTATTGCTGCATTTTCGGGCCGTTCCAGATTTCCATGAACTCTTTTTCATAAAGATTACCGAGCTTGTCCGGCTGGTATTTGCAGCAAGCATAGACTTCGCCGTATTGATCGACGTAAACGCGGTCCCATAATCTTTTACAGAAGGTTCCCATCCTGCTTCCTCCATGACAGAATTCCAAATTCACTCGATTCAAAACTGATCCGATCGGCCAGCCGGATCAGCCGGTCCAGGATTTCCCGCCTTCCAGGTTTCAACCGTGTTAAGCAGCGGAAAGCGCGCTCATTGATGAGGGCGGCTGCCGTGTACCATCCGAGCTCCGACCGGGAGACGGTCCATGGAACACGTTTCTCATAATGTCGGACAAACAGGTCGCCGATTTTTTCGAGCCGTTCGACCGGCGTCTGCGTCAGGATGCCCCGATAAAGCAGTCCCGCAAGAAAGCTTCCGATGTCCTGGAGCGGGGCCCCGTGACAAAGGTTATCCAGATCGATCAGTGAAACCTTTTCGCCGTCTACCAGGAAATTTTTAAAGTGAAGGTCTCCATGAAGTGTGACGGCCGGATGCGTCTTGACGTGTTTCGACTGGAAAACCAAACGATCGACCACCGGTTGAAGCATTTCCCGACACGACGGCCACGCCGTCGGAAGCACTCGTCTCATCTCCTCTAATTTCACGACCCAATCGTTTAAATCGACCGATCTCGAACAGGACAGCCCGGAGTGATGCAGGGCCGACACCGACACGGCCGCCCCCTCCAAAAGGGCCGAAAAACGAAGATCGGTCATCTCTCGATCCAGAAGGGTTCCGCCCGGCAAGCCGATTTGCCAGAGGCTCTTTGTCTCCGGATCGTAACCGAGCGGTTCTGCCATTCTGAACTGTTCAGTGCGCCTGATCTCGGCGTCCCACAACTGCGCCATCATCCGATGGGCTTCTCTCCCCTCTTCGTTGTAGTAGGTCTTTCCATAGAGGGTCATCACTTTCGTTCTGTTCGATTCGGAATTCTTCAGACGAAGTGAAACCCGGACGGTGCAGGTGTGTTCCGGAACATAATGGACCACTTCATTCGACAATTCGGAAATGATCCACTCCGGTCCAAACGCCGAGCGCATCAGGTCCGGAAGCAGCTTCTCTTTCAAATAAATCGAATCGGTGATCTTCGGCAGTCCCTGAAGCTTACGGTCGTTGGGAAAGACCCAGACCACCATGTCGAGCGCGGGAAGGTGGCTCACCCCCCTTCCGAGAACCGGCATGACACCGGTTTGTAATTGCGCTTTTTTGAACCGGGAGATCGCCCCCCCCTTTTCGAAAATTCGGGTCGAAAGCCGCTGTGTGAAAACTTGTTGTGTCATCCGGTCCCGTATCTCCAATCGATAAGAAACCAGGCAATTCTTTCCCGGTTTGTACTTCACCCGTTCGATCGAACACCCTTGAATCTGCAACCCTCCTTCCGGGAAAAATTCATCCTGAAACAACCTCTTCATCTTTGGCCGATTCAACACATCCGCCAATTGAGGGAGCGCTACATCATGTGGAATGTCTTCATTCCGGATCACCGATCACCTCTGATGATCTTCAGGAAAGATCGTTTTTCCCGACACTGATAATATTCGACTCCGTTCGGCATGAACCCTGACGATTCTTCCCTCCGAATCCTTTCTGACAAACGCGAATGTGCCGTTATATTGCAGGTCATTGAAGAAATACTCCAAACCGATCTCATTTCGAGCCGTAAAGTAGTAATCGCAAAACCGCTCGCCGTTTCGGGTCACGATGATGCAGAGCGCAGATGCTCCCTCCGAGCAATGCCCCCCGGAGCCGCCCGTTACAGAGAGCGCTTCCATGGAAATCCCCGGCGCTTGATCTTTATAAGGATAGAGAACCGTGTGATAGGAGACATTCGTTCCGTGGCGGATAAACCGGAGGACCGGCGCCGGATGTTTCACCCCATAGGTCCGGGAGAGATATCCCTGTTCGAGGTGCAGCTTGGCTTCGGGATCGAGCGCCTGCGCGACGACAAGATGGGGTGAATTCACCAGGAGCGTGTCGCTCTTTAAGGAAACGGAGACCTTTTGGTGCGCCTCGTCCGAGAGATGGAACAGAAGGTCATAGTCATGAGGCTGTTGCGCGATGAGAAAATCGGAAACGATCCAGTACTCCGGACAGACAAAAAAGACCTTCCGCTCATGCACCGCTTCATATTCATGGCTTCGAGCGACCCCGTGGAGATAATCGAACCCGCGGCCGCAGATAAAACGCTTCATCTCCCGATCCGGCGGGGGTCCTTTGATTTTGAATTTCTTTTTGTCGAAGCGATACGCCGTCTGGTTTTTTCCATCGACCATCACCGTGTTGTGATAAGCGGTGCCTCGGAAGCGGGCCCGCCAGTTCGTCTCGCCCGACTCATCATAGGTGTAGCGTCCCGGATCGACGATCAGCGACCGGCCGTACCCCGCGACCTCGATGCTCAGCAGATCGAGATGCCCGTGGTTTCCCTCCCCCAACGGGCCGCAATCGAAGACAAGGTATCGCTCGTCTTCATAAGGCTCCGCCCCGTTTCCCCGGCCGCTTCGGAGGATGTAATAGCCGGCGGCGGGAAATCCTTTTGATCGAAGCGCCGGCGGCCGTCCCCCCTTCCCCTTAGAGGCGGCATAAAGCAGCTCCTCCGAGCCGTAAAGCCGATACCCCTGGGCGAGAAGATCGAGAAAGCTCCGGACATCCCCGTCGCTCAGGGAAGGAATGAATCCATCCGGCTTGTGGACATAAAGGGAAAATGTGAGCGCCTTTTGGATAAGCGAATCGAACTCCCCCGGCATGCCGATCCCGTTCAGGGCCGCCAGCCTTCGAATCCCGAGGTAGTTTTTCAAAACAAGATGATGGTAGTCGGTCGAGAGCTCGCAGTGAACGCCGTCGGGGAGGAGGTCGGTTTGTATGTTCTTCAGCAGCTCGTTTTTAGAAAACGCAAGCCACTCCTCCGCCCCTTTCATCTCCGGAAAAACAACGGCGGCCAAAAAGATCGCGTAGAGCTCGAGCGTCCTGTGATTCCGCGCCGGGGTAAGATGCTCGCGGAGATGGTTTACCTGACGATAGATCGATTCGAGGAATTTTACGTAGAAATCGGGCGAGACGGCGGGGGTCGGACCCGACGTCACGAAATAATAATGCGCAAAGATCCAGTTCTGGATCCGGCGGCCGGCGACGTCGCTCGGAAGGAAATCGAGGGGAACGGAGTCGATCCAGGAGGAGGTTAGCGCCATCCACTTCTCGGCGTATCGAGGATCCTGGGTTTCCCGGTAAGCCATGCCAAGGCCGACCGCGTAATAAAATTTGTGGAGGAGGATCAGCCATTCGACATCCCGGCTGGGGTTGGCTTTCCAGTCGATCGGATCGGGCAATGGGTGCGACTCGTGATTGAACTCGAACCGGTTTCTCAGGATGTCATCTATTTTTTCCCTCCCCGTTTCATTCTCATCGACGACCGGAAAATAGTCGATTTCCGTCCGTGTTCGATAATAGGTGAGAACCTGTTCGGCCGTCTCGAAGCATTGAGACCGGCGAAAAAGGCCGATCCCCTTTTTCGGCGGAGCCTGGTTTCCCCGATGGGTCATAAAGGTCGAAGCCTCCCCTCTTTGATCGACGAGAGAAACAATGCTCTCAGCGCCTGCGTGGTCTTTGTGGAATCAAAGTGCGTGCAGACCCTTCTGCGGGCGGCGGTGCCCAACAGCGTTCTCAAGTCTGGATCTTTGAGGATCGTTTCAAGCGCCAGGGCCAATTCGGTGGGGTCTTTCTGAGGGACCAATAAGCCGTTGCGTCGGTGCTCGATCAGCTCCGGAATCCCCGAGATCATCGTGGAGACGACCGGCCGCCGCATCGACATCGCTTCCACCAGGACATTCGGAATGCCGTCGCGATCGCCGTTCTCAACGATCTGGCAGGGGAGAACGAAGACGGCGCACTCCGCATAAATCCGCTTCAACGCCTCGTGGGTCACCGCCTCTTCCAAGGAAACAATCTTTTCAAGCCCCAAATCCCCGATCAGTTCTTTCAGCAGCGGGCTCTGCTCGTCCGCCTCCCCGATGATCCTGCATCGGAAGGGATGGCCGCGTTCTTTCAGAATCGCACACGCCCTGACCAGATGAACAAAGCCTTTCTTCTCGACAAAGCGCCCTACCGACAGAATCAGCGGCACCGGCTCGGAGGTCTTCTGATCTTCATCAGGCATGAAAAAGGAGGTGTCCAGGCCGTGGTAAACCGTGTAGATCGATTCGGCCTTCGGGCAGAGACTTTTGAGATAAATGCGATTCGCCTCGGTGCAGGTCACCACAAAGTCGGCTTTTTCGGTTTTTTCCTTCAGCAGGTCCCCTGGGTTCAGCTTTCGCAGATAAATATCCTTGGCGTGGGCCGTAAAGCTGAACGAGATGCCGGTGAGCCGGCTGACAAACATCGCGATGGTCGTCGAGCCATGGCAAAAGTGGGCGTGCAGGTGCCGTATGTTCCTTGCCTCGATCACCTGCCGCGCAATCAATCCGGCCTGAACAAATTCTTTAATGAAGACCTTCTTCGGTCGATCGAAGAAAGACGACCGATACTGAAAGCTCATCTTCATCGCCTCTCTCAGCGTCTTCAGGTAAACGCGCGGACGTAGTCTGAACAGGCGAAAGTGATCTCTCCTAAACTTGGGAAGATGAACCCAAAGCCATTTGAGAAAGGGGGTCTCCGAAAGGGAGCCGACCTCCGGAAGATAAATGACCGGTGACTTGAGTTGATCGATCGTCTCGTGATGCTTCTGTATCCCCGGTTTTTTGACTGAGAAAACCCTCAATCTGGTTCCCGCTTTTTCAAGCTGATAAATCTCGTTCGAGATAAATGTCTCGGAGAGACGAGGAAATTCTTTCATGATATAGGCAATTTCAAATGGATCGGCTGGCTCTGTCGGCATGTTTTTCATCCTGACCTACTGAACGGATAGAGGTTGAACATGATCTCCGGGTTGAGCCGGGCCCGGACGGTCGAATCGATAGACCGGTTGGTCGTCATTTTCCATCGACTCGGAATCGGATAGAAGCCGTAAGATCCGATCCCGGATCTGAGGGAGCGCGTTCATTTCGAGAGGGAATCGGGGGGGAGGGAGCCCAATTCCCTCCGCGCTGAGTTCCTCCAGAAGGACGTGAGCCAGCGCTTGCGGCGTAAGATGATCCGGATGAATCGTACGAAGAAGTCCCAACCGGTCCATCCGTTCCGCCCGAAGGAGCTGCTCCTTCACCGGGTGAACCCGGGGAACCACAATGGCCCGCTTATTGAGCGAAAGGATTTCGCAGATCGTATTGTATCCGGCCATGGAAATGACGACGTCGGACGCGTCCATATAGCTCATCAGGTCATTGGTAAATTCTGTGATTTGCACCGACGGTCTGCCGGCCGCCGTTTGGAACAACTGTTTTCTCTGCGCCTCGGGCATCTCCGGTCCGCAGATGATCAGGCTGCGGATGTTCAGAGCCTTCGGGAGGTGCTCCAGGCCGGAGAGGTAGCTCTTCACGAGGCGATATCCGTCTTCACCTCCTCCCGGTGTGACCAGGACCAATTTCTCATCGGTTAGCTGAAGCTCATTTCGGACCGCATCGCGTCCCATGAGGCCGGCCTCCCGGCGGATATAGCCGCAAAGCTGCACCTTCCCGGACACGGAGGGGGGCATCCGATACTCTTTCCTGGGATCGAAGACCTCGGACGAGCCGACCACCAGGACCAGATCGTAGAAGAGGCGGATCGCCTCTTGATATCGATTCTGCTTCCAGACTTTGATCGTCGCTTCCGGACTGTCGAGAATATCCCGGAGCAAGAGGACCTGTTTGGTTTCGGGAAGATGGATCTTCAGATAGTTGAGCACTCCCTTTAATTCTTTTTTCACGCCGTACGGCTTCTTGTCGACCAGGAAAAGATCGGGCTTGAAGTGAGAGGCCGCGGAGAGAATCAATTCGGAGCGAAGCCGCATCGTCTCCCCGATGTCGGTGCCGAGATACTTTACCGAGTACCCCTCTTGTTCCGTTCGACGGAGACAGGGGAGCTTGATGTAGTCGATCCGCTGCGGAATCCGGAAGGTGTGGACCATCGGAGAGCCGGAAACGATCAGGATCGAGAGATCGGGGATGGAGTCGATCAAATATTTGCAGATCGAGAGCATCCGGCGGATGTTCCCCAAGCCGAAGGTGTCGTGCGAGTAAACCATCAGTTTTTTCATTCTCTTCTCACATGGATGACGAGCCGCACTGTTGTTGAAAGAATATTTCCTTGGGCTTGGGCTGTTGAGAGAGGAAAGCGCGAGCCTCTGAACGAAAAAATCTTAAAGGCGATTTGTCCGCCGCTCCGGGCGGCGGGGGAATTCCCCGCCGCCCGGCTGTGACAGGTTGATTTATCCAGGCGTCTCGGCAAGGTCCGAAACGGACGGGTTGTCGTCGCCGCTCACCCGCACGGCGCTGTCGTCGATGACGGTCGTGCCCGCCTGTGCGGTGCTCTCCACCATGTCGGAGACAGATGGATTGTCGTCAAATCCCCTCGTGGCGGTGGCGGACTGAGCGAAGACCTCCGTATGCTTGGGAAACTCGCCGGTGATGATTTTTGCGAGAGGCGTTCCGTGACGCTCATCCTTGGTCCGGCCGTCGAGATAGACCGATCCCATGCATTCGCCCCGATCGACAACTTCAGCAGAGCACTGTCCCACCTCTGCCGACAGGGCCTCCGCGCTCGATCCGGCCAGCGCTGCGTTGAACGCCCCCGACAGATCAAAAAGGAGAACGGCATCGACCGGCGTCGGCTGACTGGAGGCACCCCCGCTGAAAGGAATGATCACCTCCCAGCGATGATCGGTGACGAATATGAAACTTGTGCAAGAAGAGAACCCCGCGGCCTCCGATCCGATACCGATCACCCCCTCGACCCAGACGCTCGGCCGCCGCTTCGTATTGTTATCGAGAACCTTCGACCGAAAAAGGGCGGCATCGCTTACATTGAGGATCGGCATCGCCTCATCTTCGATCCGTTTGATCCGATACTTCACGCTGCTGTAATTCCCCTCCGGCACATCGACCGTGATCGCCTCTCCGACGTTGGCGTCGGTGTTGGTCAGGTCGAGCGCGAAGGGGCCAAACTCGGGGCTCGTCGCGCTCGACGGTTCCCGGTTGAACTCGACTTCATCGACAATGGCATAGGCCTGGTTGATCCACACCTTGCCGCCGGAAACCGCAAAAGAGGTCGGCGCATCGGAGACGCAGGGCGCCGCCTGCGCGAAGGCCTGGCGCGGACCCAAGCGCCATCCCTTTCCAAAAAGATTCGACGCAAAAACCGGTTTTGAAGACGCATTCTCATTGGGGATCGCCGTCGCCCCCAATTTTTGAATCGATAAGATTCCCAACGTCGGGTTTCCGGCTCCTCCTCCGTCCGATCCCCCCTCGCCCCCCCCTCCGCCGCAGGCAGCGATGGTCAGTCCGATCACGATCATCATCCAGAACCTCAAAAGTGTTTTCATATTTGCACTCCTTATTTTAAGTAAGATTAGATCCGCCGTGATTGTCGATGAACAGATCCCTAAAGCAAACAGTATGCCGATCTCCAAACCGGGATAAAATATCGACGTCAGGAGCGGCGCTTCCTCCTTCAAAATGGGCGGTGAACCGATTGATAACTAAAAAGAGAGAAAAATTGATGACCCGGCTCTACAACACCGATCTCCTCGCCCTGCGGTACATTCCCGGTGAAGGGGATGCCGGCGGCGGGGTGATGGGATTCCGGCAGTGGTCGCCGGTTTTCCCCCTTAAAGAACCGGCGATAGATTGGTTCATCATTGCCGGAGCCAACAGCGGCAGCAATCCTTTTGGGGGATTTAACCCAACATTGGGTGAAAACTCCCACCGAACCTAAGAAAAAATTTCGTCGATAACCGCAATCATTCTCGTTTTTATGAATTGATAGCGGCATCTCAGTTGCATCGTTCCTGTGTGTTAACACTGGTAAAATCATTCGGGAGAAAAGATAATGAATCGATTTAATTATTCAGTCATCTTGGCAGGAGGATTTTTCATCGCACTCTTAGGATCGGTTTCTTGTTTTTCGGCCGGACGGGACGATGCTCAGGCAGGGGTGAAATTGCGGGGAGAGATCTCTGTCAATGACAGTCAATCAGACAGCACCCCATCTGGAATTAAAAGCCCTGAGGAGGGTTCGCGTGATGAAGCCTCAGAGCATCGGGCTTACAAAGGAGATCGAAAAAGTTCTCTTCGAAGCCGGGGGCGTGACGATCAGGGAATCTTGACCCGGGACGAAGATTATCGCTATGATGATCGCGCTCGAAAACGTCATCGGTGATTGGATACGGAACAAAACCAAGACGTCATGAGGCCACATTGCGGCATGATTATTAACGAAGGAGCCGGGAATGCAGAAACTCGTCATTATTTTCATAACTGTCTTTCTGGCCGAACTGGGGGACAAAACGCAGCTTGCGACGCTTTTCTATGCGACAGATCAGAATGTCGGTAAGACCGGGATTTTCTTCGCTTCCGCAGGGGCGCTGGTTCTCAGCACGGCCGTTGCCGTCATTTTCGGAGGAAAAATCTCCTCGATCGTCTCGCCCATCGTGTTGAAGGCAATCTCCGGATCAGGATTCGTTTTAATCGGATTTTGGATGTTGTTCCAAACGATCAGGTAAAAAATGAACACGCACGCGCGTCGCATTCCTCGCCCCTTGGGGCGCGGGTTAGACGCGCGAATACAAATAGATGTTTTCTCCTTTCGGGTCGAAGATTCCACGCTGCTTGCGGCTGGGAGCTTCAATTCCTTAGTGCGCTTTTCTCAACCGCTTTAAATGTTCCTCAGCCTCTTGCCGCCATTCCGGATCGGGTTCCTGCTGTAAAAACCGCTCAAGCAGTGCGAAGGCATCCTTTCCTTTCCCATCCTGATCGTAGAGCAGGGCGAGGTTATAGAGGGCGCGTGGCTGGTTTGGATGATTACGAAGCACCTCTTCATAAATCTCTTTGGCCTTTGCGATCTCTCCCCGTTCGATATAAAGATGGGCGAGGTTTAACCGGGTGGGGAGATGTCCCGGATCGATCTCCAAGGCCTGCAGATAGGCGTTGAATTCCTCGTCGGGAAGATTTTTGAAGTTGTAGACCAATCCGATGTTGTAATAAGCCCGGACATATCGCGGATCGGCGGCGAGGACCTTCTGAAATTCGAGAAAGGCGAGATCATACTCTCCGCTCCGCAAATAGGAGACGCCCAGATCGTTTCTGGCGCGGAGATCGTCCGGACGGTTTTTCAGATGTTCCAGATAAAACCGAACCGCCTCACCATGCTCTTCCCGAGCGGTTGCTTCCAGCCCCCGCAGGTGTAAACTGGAGGCACATGAGGCGAGGACAAGCCAGGAACAGAACAAGGTGGCAACCTTGCGTCCCCAGGAAAAGCGTTCGAGTGGTAATTCTGATGGAAACACCCGCTGCAACATCTCCGCCGCCCTTACTTTAAACGATCTTCTTCCCGTTTCGATCTTGCCAGCATCACGTCCGACAGGGTAAATAGAGCCCCGACCCGCTCTGCATAACGCTCAACCGCCTGATCGAGGACGGCCAGTCTCTCTTCCAGGAGTTGGATCTGGCGGTCGATCGGCTTTTTTTCGATCCCCCTGGGGAATCCCTGAACTCGGGCCAGGGTCCGTTTGATCTTGAGTTCTTCCAGAAGAAGCCGTCTCTCTTCCTCTATTTCTTTCCGTTTTTTGTCGAGTGTTTCCGCGTCGTTTCTAAGCAACACCGCCATCTCCCTCATCTCGACCGGGGAGGCCCCCTCCAGATCGGGCACCTCAATCTCGGGAAGCGCGGCGATATGAAGCGAACGGGGCCGCCGCAGCGCCTCGCGCGCCTGCATCTTGGCCAGCACCGAGCGATGAATTTGGTCGGCCCGCTGCCCCTCGCCCCGTTGCATCGATCCCTCCGCCTCGCGAAGGAGAGAATTGATCTCCTCTCCCATCAAATCATAGAGAAGCTCGACCTTTTTCTCACGCTCGGATTGGAGCGTCTGCTCCAGTTTCTTCAACTCCCGCCGATCGAGGAGGATTTCCCTCAAGCGGGAGAGAAGCCCTTCGAGCCGGATCTGATGAAGGACGCCGGCCGTTTTTTGCGACTTGAGGGCTTGGACCTCGCGCGAGACCTCCTCGGATTGGCGCGCCGACCGATCGAGTTGATTCAATACCTGCTGGAACGTCGTCTCCAGGGCGTGGATCTCTGCAAGAAGCGGATCAGACCGATCCACTGCGTGAGAAATTCCGGAGGAGATCCCGATGGCGAACCACAAAATAGCTAAAATGACACCGTAACGCGAAAATCTTTTAAACCCTCCCCTCATCCAACAGCCCATACTTGCGCATTTTATACTGAAGCGAGCTGCGATGCAGCCGGAGCATCCTGGCCGCTTGTGTCTGATTTCCCGCCGTCTCATCCAGGGTCTTTTTGATAATGTCACGCTCTAACATCTCCAAGCGCTCGGTCAGGCCTAACTCGGTCGACTCCCCATTCGATCCCGCAGGGGTTGAAACCAGTTGGAGCTCCGGAGGAAGATCGCCCGCCTTAATGATCTCCCCCTCTGCAAGAACGCCAGCCCGTTCGATGACATTCTCCAACTCCCGCACGTTCCCGGGCCAGGCGTAGAGGGTCAGCAGGTCGAGCGCCTCCGGGAGCATTTCGAGGCTCTTATGAAGCTCACGACTGAACTTTTGCAAGAAGTACGCCGTCAATTCCGGTATATCTCCATGCCGTTCTCTCAAGGGGGGGAGATTGATTTCAATCACCCGAATTCGGTAATAAAGGTCTTCTCTGAAGCGATGCTCCTGGATTTCCCTTTTTAAATCGCGGTTTGTTGCAGCGATCAACCGGACGTCGACCCGGATGGTTTTTGTTCCGCCGACCCGCTGAATTTCCCTCTCCTGTAAAAATCGGAGGAGTTTCACCTGAAGGGGAAGGGGAAGCTCTCCGACCTCATCCAGAAAAAGAGTCCCCCCTTCGGCCAGCTCCAACCGGCCTTTCTTTTGGGCCGCGGCCCCCGTGAAGGCCCCTTTCTCATATCCAAAGAGTTCGCTCTCCAGCAAATTCTCAGGGATCGCCCCGCAGTTGACCGCAATAAACGGACCGGCTTTGCGCGGGCCCATTTCGTGGATCCCCCTCGCCACCATCTCTTTTCCCGTTCCGGTCTCTCCGAGAATCAAAACCGGTGAGGGATGAGGGGCCACCTTCTCTATGAGTCGATAGATCTGCTGCATCCGGTCCGAACGGCCGATCATCCGGCCGACGGCGCGATTGAGTGTTTCTCGCAGGTAGCTGTTTTCCGTCAGGAGCCTTCGTTGCTCTATGGCCTTCTCCACCCGCGCTTCGATCTCGGTCAGGGAAAACGGTTTGAGAAGATAATCAAACGCCCCTTGCCGCATCGCCTCCACGGCGCTCTCCACCGTTCCGAACGCCGTGACCATCAAGACCGGGGTCTGCGGTGCCCTTTTTTTAACCTCGCGAAGAACCTGGAGCCCGTCGATCACCCCCATCTGAAGATCGGTAATCACCAGATCGATCTCCATCTCGTTAAAGCGCTCCAGCGCCTCCGCGCCGCTTCCCGCCTCGATGACGTCATGCCCTTTTTCAGAGAAAAGACGGACCAGGGATCGCCGCATCGCCTCTTTGTCTTCCGCAATCAACATTCGGATCATTGTTTACCCCATAATGGAATTGTGAACTTCCGCTGTAGATTTCTCCAGACGCATCTGGATGGAGAAAACCGTTCCCTTCCCTTCGCTTGTTTCAAAAGTCAGACTTCCTCCATGTCCACGGACAATCCGCTCGGAAATCGCAAGGCCCAGTCCCGTCCCTCCCTGCTTCGTCGTAAAAAAGGGGCGAAAGATCTTCTCCCGGTGTGCAGAGGGAATCCCCGGGCCTGTATCGGAGATACGAAGGAAGAAATAAGGGTCGACGATCTCGGCTTCGATCCGCAGTTCTCCTTCTTTTCCCATTGCCTGAAACGCATTCTGAATGAGGTTGAGGAGGACCCGCCGAAATTCAATCGGGTCGACAGACACCTTGGGGAACGACTCCGGGATTTTATTCCGAACGACGATCTCCTCCGGTTTTCCCGAGGGAGCGGCCAATGAAAGGGCCGCGTCGACAATCTCCCGGAGATCCGTTTTCTCAAAATGGAGGAGCGGCATTCGCGCATAAATCAGAAATTCCGTGACAAACCGATTTAGATGCCTGATTTCCGCGACCAGGTCTCGACTCAGTTCTTCAAGCTCTCTCTCATCGGAATCGGACGCGCCCGTCCCGTCCGGGTGGGATCTTCTCCCCTTGACCCTGCGGCTGAGCAGTTCGCCCAAGGCCTGAATTGCGGCGAGCGGATTTCGAATTTCATGCGCCATCCCGGCGGAGAGCTCACCGAGAAGCGCCATCTGCCGCTTCATCGTGACCTCCTCCTGAAGATTTTTCACCTCGGTGAGATCAGCAAAAACGGCTGTCGCGCCGATCTCTCTTCCGCCCTGGTCTTTAATCGGGGAAGCCATCGCACCGATCCATCGTTTTCCCTTGGAGGGATCTTCGACCGGGAACTCTTCCCAGGCCGCCTCGCTCCCGGTCGTCACTGCGATCATGATGATTTTTTCCAAGGGGGAGCAGACACCCAGCCGCCCCTGAACCGGCTGATCCAGAAGGACCGATGAAAAGAGACCCAGGATGTTCTCCGCCGCCGGGTTGCACGAGGTGATCTCACCTTTGAGATTCACCCCCAAAACTCCGCTCGGGATGCTTTTCAGAAGCGTCTGACTGTATCCTTCGAGAATCTCCGCCCTGGCGCGCTCTTCATCGTACATCCGGCGAAGCAGCGCATCCTTCGTTTGGATCTGCCCAATCATCCGGTTAAAATGTCTTCCGAGGTCGCCCAGCTCATCGTTTCGCTTCAAATTGACTTGCGGGTAGCCTCTCTCATTTCCGATCTGCTCGGTGGCGGAGGTCAGGATTTGGATCGGACGGATCATCGAGCGGGAGAGAAAAAAGCTGATTAGGATAATCAATCCCCCGCTGGCCAGAGTGATTCCGATGAACTGGCGGCGAATCCGATCCATGATCTGCATGAAATCTACCCCTACCTCAACCCCGACCCCCGCAATGATCCGTCCTTGTTCATCCCTCAAAGGGGCATACCCGGCCTTATAGAATCGGCTGTCTCGTCCCCGGTAAAGAACGGATGAGACCGCACGTCCGCGCCATACTTGGTCAAGTTCATAAGCGTCGATCTGGAGAAGAAGATCCTCTTCTCCGATCGTCTGCGTTCCGTCTAAATCGACGATCACCCTGTTTTGTCGATCAAAGAGATGGATGTCTTTGACCTGGGTGGCCTCTCGAATCTTTTCCAGTTCCTCCAGGATAAGCCGATAAAGAGAGGTCTCTTCATCCCCCGGCTGAATTCTCACCAGAAAGGCGGGATTCACCGTCCGAGCAATCAAATCGGCCACCCCCACCAACCGGCGGGACAATTCCGCATCGAGCGCCTCGCTTGCAGAGGAAAAGAAAAGCCATCCGCTGAATGAAAACACGGTCACGATTAAAAAAATATAGGGAATGATGAACTTAAAAAAAAGGCGACTGCGGAAAGTCGGCTGGTTGATCGAACCGAATCGGGAAGACTGTTGGACCGGAGGGGTCATGCGATTCTCATTTATTGTTTGCTTCCTGGTTGTCAGCAAGAGCTTTTTTCTTCAAGGTTGCGGATCTTGGCTTTTAATGCCCGGAGAATAATGGGCTTTGCGAGAAAGGCCGCCGCGCCCGATTCGAATGCCCTGTTTTTCACTTCCGGAGTATCACGAGCGGTCATAACGATGGCCGGGAGTCGAGGGTGAACCGCTCGAATCTCCCTGAGCAGGTTGAGGCCGTCATAATCGGGAAGACCGACATCCAGGATAAGAAGATCGACTGAAGCAACATTCAATATTTTCCAAGCATCCGCCCCGCTCCCCGCTTCCATGACCTCATATCCCTCGCGGCGCAGACTAATCGCGATGTTCTTCTGAAGGATCAATTCATCCTCGATGACCAAAATCCGATTTCTCAAGATCGTTTTCTCACGCGCACTGAAATTATCCCGACCTACAATCCCTATCCGGGCGCCATTGCGAAACGCAAATATGATGCCGCGACATGGAGAGGCGGGAAAAGTTCTATTCGTTTGAAAACATAACGTAAATAGAGCGCCGCTTTAGTCATGGAGAGAAGGCGGACAGGGGCAATTCCCCCGTCGTGGGGGATTTGCCCCAGCACCAGGGGGGAAATCCCCCATCGTGGATCGACACCGGAGAGAAGTTTTTTTTACTGCGGTCGGATATAAACCGATGGAGTTTCGACCAATGAGGGACTTCCGGAAGGCAAAATCGTATTTGGAATATGAATTGCTACCGCATCATCAGATGATCGCCGGCAACCGAGGCATGCATTGACTCACCGAAAATAATCGGTTAGATTGATTTGATATTTTGGATTGATATGAAATGAATTCACCCATTCTTCGATTTAAGCCTCATGCCGATTGAAGAGAAACGACCATTTAACCTCCTTCGTTGGTTTGCTCTTCTGAGTTTCCTCTCCGTCGGCCTGATCACAGCCGTCTCTTCTTTGCTTCTCTCGAGCTTTCTCACGCGCAACATGCTCCAGCGCGACGCCGTCGTGACGATGGAGTTTGTCCAGACGATCGCGCAAGCGGAGAATACACGCAGCTATTTCGAGACGGATGATCCCGGGAAGACGAGAACCGTTTTCGAGGCCTTCTTCAAGCAGATTGCAACGATGCCGGAGGTGGTCCGCGCCAACGTCTACAACAGCAACGGATCGATCCTCTGGTCGGACGACGATCGCTTCATCGGCCATCGCTTCAACCCCAACCCCCAATTGGAGACGGCGCTCTCGGGGAGACTGGCCGTCACAAGCGGGACTTCCGGGAAATCATCCAAGCCGGAGCATGTTTTCGATCAGGAGGTTCCTTTTTTCGTTGAAATCTATATCCCGATTTGGAACCTTACCGAGAACAAGGTCGTCGGCGTGGTGGAAGTCTATAAGGTTCCGCTAACTCTGTTCCATGCCATTCAACGTGGAAATCAGCTAGTCTGGTTGAGCGCCAGCTTAGGAGGCATCTTTCTCTACGGCTCTCTTTATTGGATCGTCCGCCGGGCGGCCCGGGTCAT
This sequence comes from Candidatus Manganitrophus morganii, assembly GCA_021651055.1. NCBI lineage: Bacteria > Pseudomonadati > Nitrospirota > Nitrospiria > Candidatus Troglogloeales > Candidatus Manganitrophaceae > Candidatus Manganitrophus > Candidatus Manganitrophus morganii. The sequence continues at coordinate 3,398,331 of JAJHOH010000001.1, read as the reverse complement.
CCGCCGACAACAGGAACAACTCGTTGAGTCGGAAACAATGGCCGCGATAGGCGAGATGGCCTCGGCCGTCGCCCACGGCATCAGGAACCCGCTGGCCTCGATCCGCTCCTCCGCGGAGATCGCTTTGGAAGAAAATCCCCCTTTTCGGGTTACCGCGGAGGAGATCATTCATGAGACAGACCGGATCGAGGACTGGATCCGGGAACTGCTCGTCTATTCCAAACCACCGAACGGGATTCCCGCCTCCATCCGGATCAACGATTTAATCCAAGCGACCCTCGACTCTCTTGATCGCGAGATGGCAAAGCGGAACGTGAAATCGACGCTGACTTTGGAACCATCCTCTCCCCTGGTCCACACGGACGAGGCTCTGATGCGCCATGTCTTCATCAGTCTGATTGCCAACGCGCTCGACGCCATGCCCCAGGGGGGAGAATTGACAGTGATCAGCCGATACGAGAAAAGTGCCGATCGGATGGAGATCTTGATCAAAGATACCGGGGGTGGCATCCCCAAAGAGCAGATAGACAAAGTCCTCAAACCGTTCTACACGACGAAGCCGAAGGGAATGGGGGTTGGACTCTCACTGGCGAAACGGATCATCGAACGGCATGGAGGGACGCTTCGACTGGAAAGCAAATTAGGGGTCGGAACAACCGTTTTTCTCCAACTTCCAGTGACCGGGTAGATCCTGTTTTATACCGTCTTTATCATAGAGGATGAGAAAGTCAGTGCACACTCCCTGAATAAGATCTCACATCGCAGCAACAGATCAGAGTTTGGAGAACAGTTGAACAACCGGATTATACACATTGATATCGCCAAGGGAATGGGTCTTCTTTTTGTCGTCTTAGGACACAACTGGATTGTTATTCAGGACGGTCAAAAAGGAGAAGCTGTCGTATCACTGGAATCTTCGCCCAACAGCAGGGCACTGGTTCGACCGGGGGTTGAAGTGGAAGGATCTTCAGTTGGCGGCTGCATTCAACCCAAAGAACAAATGGACAAAGTTTTTAAACCTTTCTATACTACAAAGCCGAAGGGTGTGTGGGTCGGACCCGTGCTTGCCAAGCAATAATCGCAGCACGGGTGGATACCTCGACCTGGAGGCAAAGAAGGGGTCGGAAGAACTATTTCTCTACACAGGACGGGGCAAATCGATGTCTTATGCCATTCTCATCATCGAAGATGAAACAACGCTGGCGAAAAACATGAAGACGTATCTCGAACGACACGAGTACGAAGTCCGGATCGCCGAGAGCGCAGAGGAGGGATTCCAGCAGCTTGAAACATTTAAGCCAGACGTCATTTTACTCGATCTGCAGCTTCCGGGAATGAACGGCCTCGAAGCCCTCTCTCGCATAAGGGATTGTGACCCGCAGGTGAAGGTGGTCATCATTACGGCACATGGAAACATCGAAACGGCCGTCGACGCAATGAAATCCGGCGCTTATGACTTTGTGAACAAGCCGTTGGTCCTGGCCAAACTTAAAGTCCTGCTCGACAAAGCGGTAGGACAAAATCGATTGGAGGGGACCCTCTCCTATTACCGGGAAAAAGAGGCCGTTGAAAGCACTTTTTCCGCCCTTCTGGGGGAATCACCGCCGATGCGCTCATTGAAAAATCAGATCGAGCAGATCATCGAATCGGAGCGGAAATTAACAGAGGGAGAGCCGCCCGCCGCCCTGATTACCGGAGAGACCGGCGCCGGGAAAGAGCTGGTGGCCCGGGCCCTTCATTACAACGGTCCGAGAAAGAATGCTCCTTTCATCGAGGTTAATTGCGCCTCGATTCCGACCCAGCTCCTGGAAGCCGAGCTCTTCGGATATGAGCGGGGGGCCTTCACCGACGCAAAAGAGCGGAAGATCGGCCTGTTTCAGGCCGCAGACGGCGGGACTCTCTTTTTAGACGAGATCGCGGAAATCGACATCTCCCTTCAGGCCAAGCTGCTCAAAGCACTTGAGGATAAAGTAATCCGCCGTCTTGGAAATCTTCGAGAACAGAAAGTGGACGTCCGGATCATCACAGCCACGAACCAATCTCTGGAAGAAGCGGTCCGTCAAGGACGGTTCCGGCGGGACCTTTTCTTCCGGCTTCGGATCATCCATCTGGAACTGCCGCCGCTGCGCAGCCGCGGAAGCGATATCCTCCTTCTCGCAAAGCATTTTTTAAAAATCCAATCCCGGCGCTACGGAAAACAAGAAATGGCCTTCAGCCCGGAGGCCGAAAAAGCGCTTCTCAACTATTCATGGCCTGGGAATGTCCGCGAGCTTCGGAATATGATCGAGCAGACCGTCCTTCTCTCCCGACAAGAGACCATTGAACCGGACCAACTTGCACTTCTCCCCGGTCTCGTCAAAATAAACAGGGACCAAGATAAGGAAGGGGGAAGACGTCTTCTCCTTCCACGCGAGGGTGTTTCGCTTGAAGATGTCGAGCGCGACCTCGTCCTCCAAGCGCTGGAACAGACCTCTTGGAACGTCACCCATGCGGCGAAATTACTCGGACTTACCCGTGATACCCTTCGATACCGAATGGATAAATACAAGATTGAACCTTCTTCCTCTTCATAGAGCGACCCCCAAGGAACCGATACGAATTATTGTTAATCTGGTCCTCTTTTCCGGCTACCCATCGCATCCGACAAAGTAGATAATCGGGCTCTTCCATCCTTGCGGCGTGAACGTCGTTCCTTTTTAGAATGTGGATGCCAGGAATTCCACAATGGGAGATGAATTTTAGGCGGTGTTTATAGATCGCGCGTATCTTCCGATGGGGCAATCGCCCCGTTTTTTGGGATTTCCCCCATTGGTTGTTCAATCCCATCAGGATCTAAGAAAAGAAAGTCCATATTTCTTACTCGATTTCAATCGGATCGATTCTTGTCTTGATTTATTCCAATTCTGGCATCGTACTTGCTGCATCCCTGTCATGTGTTTGTAGAGTGCCATCTCATCGGAACAATCCTGGCGCTGATCTAAAAACCTGAACGATTCACTAAGAAGGAGAATCCCATGTTGAACCTATACTTTGTTTTTGGGTTGATCGTCTTGGCTTATGTCATCGGTTTTATACTTCTCATAAAGAATATTGCCTGTGCCTTGGTGTCGGCCGACACCCTCGGAGACATAGAAGACAAGCTAATCCCAGCGCGAATTGATCAGACGTTTCAAGAGATGGAAAAGGGTGTATCAATGGTTGGCGCCACCCTTCGGACACCTCAATTTAGAAAACCGGCGGAGCGCTGGGCCCGTTGATACCATCAGCGGTCGAACAAAAAAAAAGAAGACGGCATGAGGATCCGGGATCGACCAATCCAGCGTCTAGGTGACGATAATGTTTCATCCCTCTATGACTCATGAGATCGGAAAGGACTTATGGACTGGAGATAGCAGTATCTTTATAACTCTCTTCCCGCCTAGACTACGGTGGCAAAAGGTTGGCAGAAAAGAATGAAAAAAGGTCAAGATCAACAAATGGGTTCACCCCATTCACCTGCGACAAAAGTGTGATTGATTCGATGGAGGTGGATGCCTCTTTTAATTTCCGGCGCACCGCCTCGGAAATCAGGTCGGGATATCCTATAAAAACACCGGAAGAGCTCCAGATTATCGACCGAATACCCTTTTCCGAAATCGGCTTGAAGCTTTTCAGAAAGCCCTTTCAAGAGAGGCTTTCCATAACCGGCCCGCTTTTTCCCCCGCTGTTCTTCTTCGACAATCTGCCGTCCGATGAGCCAGTTCGACATCACCTGGGCGGTATTGACCGATCGGGCAGCGCCAGCGCGGGCCGACTCCAAAATCTGCCGGATTCTGCCATAAAGCGCTTACGGGGCTTTGGATTCTTTATGGGATCGTTTCATTTTTCTTGAAGGTGACTGGGAAACAACCTGCAATAGTTGCGCTACGATATACCAGTTATGGCAAGAGATCAAGCCGGGGCGCAAGGATTTTGAGCGACTGATATGACAAGGTTTTAATTTGATAAAACCAGACTGCTCCCAAAACAGGTTTTAACGCACCTTATTCAGATTTTCTTACAAAAGATCCTAAGAGACCTATTACGCGAAAGTCGGCTTCCACGCAATAAAAATGGCGGATCAGATCGCCATTTGGTTCACCTACAAATTAATACGTTGCAAAAGACTGAAAAAACTGACGATTAAGGAGAGAAAGGGAGGCTAACGTTGCGGCTAACAGGTGCGACGACAGGAGCATCCTGGTTGAGCCGCCGTGTTAGGCATCATCTGGTGGTACTTTTTGCCATCTACCGTGAATCTTTTTTGATTCTGGATCTTGAACAATATTGAATTTAATTGTTGAACCATCACTATCCAAATGCTCTCCCGTCGACACCATTAGTTCCTTAAGTTTATAATGCTTTTGATCAACTTCTTCAGTGCTACGTGTACCGAAAACAATAAACTTCAATACAGAAATATCGATTTCTTCTCCGGTGGGTAGACGGGCGCAGATGCCTGGAAATGTATGATTGCTTTCTATATATATTTCTTTGTCGAGATCGGCCCGTGTTTTAAAAAGCTCCATTAATTCCTTTCTTTTCTTGGTCTGTATAAAAGGAAGCAAATGATTAAGAAAAAAATATTCGAATTTTTCTTTGATTGATCCACAATCGTTACCATTTATCACTACAGAAGATCGTAAATCAAGTTCTTTCAAGGAGTGATATTTCTCATCTTTTTTATACAATACGTCATGAAGCCTAAAGTTCTCACCAGTAATGATTGCGATTCCTGGTTTAAATGGGAAATTAGACCAATCAGTGTCTATGGCTTCTTCAAGTGTTAATGTGTCAATGTCATTTGCTTTTGCTTTTTTTATTGCAGTGTCTGTAAATCCCTCTTTAGAGACTGCCACCACTTTATTTACAGACAATGATTTAGCTTTTCCAATTAGACTGTCTATCCATTCCACACTATCCTTTCTTGAACGATCACGACATTCAATAGCAATTTTAAAATCGTGATGTGCATATCTATATTCGACAACGATATCCACCTCTCTAAGTGCGTCAGCATCCTTATCATAAACCATTTCTGACTCTGTCACTTTTCCACCATCAGGAACAATCTGATCGTAAACAGATTTTATAAGCTCCTGAAAGTCATTTTTTCTTTTCGGCATAGTTCTAGCGTTCTTGGGGTCGCGTCTTGAATCTTGATAACCTGGGAAGACCAGGATGCAACACCCGACCTTCTTTTTCTTCCATTGTGAATACAGTTTGCGTCCGCCAATGCCCTGCGTCATCGCATCCAAGATATTCAGAGTAACATTGCTGATTTGTATTTGTACTTTACCCCATCTATCGATTTCCTTCAACCGTTGATTACAGGAAGGATGTCTTGCCGGAATGTTCACCTACAAAGAAAGAACTTGTGAAGTTAAATCAATCTAGGATTAACAAGGGAAACATGTATCACCTGAAAGCTCACCGTGACCACCCGAGGGTAGAAATCATGGCCGCACCTATCCTTGGCATGTTCTTAATTTCAACGCGAACAATTAATTTAACGTGAGAATTCGATTTACAGGGTTCTAACAGACGATCAGTACTTATTAATAAATCCGTGATGAGTATGTCGTCTTCAAGCAAACAGAAGAATGGATTTTCATCATCTACCGGCTGGTCTTCGGGAGGAATCTGATTGCTATCAGGAATTTTTAGTGAATCAAACAAGGTTTTAAGTCGATTGTCTATATCACCTCCTTGGCCAATGATGTAGCCTGGGCCTTGGCCCGGACGTAACATCGTTATTTTCAGTTCTGCTATTTCATTACGAGCAGCTGTCACGAGCGGAAAGAACCGAAATTTTCCTCTTGTCTGAGTTACGCTTTCTGGGGGAGATTTTAACTGCTCGTAGGGTGTCGCCTTCCATAATTCACGTAATTGACCGTGAAATAGTCGGCGAATTTTTTGCTTATGCTTCGCCTCCCCATTAGCCTTCAACTCTCCGTCATATGTTAAGGTAAAAATCATTTTCATTCCAAATCATCAGGATCATCTAGAACTGATAACGTTCTTGGCAGTATCTGGGCAGCTCCACCATTTTGTTAGCCTTCCTTCAAAGTATGATTCTCCTTACCCTCTAATTCCAGTAGCCAATTTGCGTATTCAATCGATTGTTCTATTTTATCCTTATATATTTTCGAGAATCCGCCAACAAATATATTGTCCACTGGTTTTATGATTTCTGGATTAGGATAAACAAGACCATAGTGCCTCATTTGCCAAAGACCATAGGACCACGGTACATGGCCATATAAGAACGTTTTTAATGTCATTTTATTTTTATTGTTGTCTTCTCCACATAGTTGAATTTTTACATCGACATCTCTAGTTACCAGTTGATTTATTTTTTCTGCATCGTCGATAGCAAGTGCATAAGGAATGTCGTAGACCCACACTTCGTGTGCTTTGCTAAGGTTCTTAATGTCTTTATATTTCACATGAAATAAGAAAACAGGTGCTGGTTGATTACGCCAATAATCAAAATATTTTTTAATAGCTGAGAAATTTATATCTCTCCTGGTTGTTTTGACTTGGCAAAAAAAATGAAGCGACAGTTTTAAGCTCTCTTCCTTTAAGATCTCACAGTACAGGTCGATTCCAGTATCCCTACCTTGTGCAACACTTCTGACGATGCAAAACTGAGACAACAAAGATCCTATTAAATGCTCCCCCATATTTCCAATATGTATAGTTTTTGATTGAGTTTTACTCATAGAGCATATTCCGAAATAGATAGAGAGTGCCTTTTACTAATGTATAGTAAGGAAAAATCTACACTATAGTTTTTTCAGCTTCTTAAACCAATATCTGCTTACATGTCTTTTCTATTAGTGGGACAACTTTCCAATAGGGAGGTTTAGCTTTGTATTTTGGAGGTCTGCTTCCTGATAGATCGAGAATCTGAACAACCTGTGAGTTTTTACTAGCCTGGACCATGAGCTGTCCGATCCGTGACCATCCTGGGGGTTGAAGATTACCGTTCATAGCGCGCCGAACACTGGTAGTAAGGATGTCGACCATTTGTAATCCCAAACTCTTATGTGATTGTTCGAAGGCTAAATGCTTTTTGTAGATTTTATTGATCTGGACATACTGGAATGGTCTCGCATCACTTACTGCCTCTGCAAGGTGTCTAGGTGGTTCAGGGGATTCCTTAAAGTACTTTTCAAAATAACTATAATCTGCCTCAATTAACTGGATAAATGGCCTTAAGAAGGATTTTGACTGAAGGATTGGCAAAATAATTTTCTGCCACATGTCTTCATACGGTGTTAGGTTATTGTTCTTGGCGTCAATTTTCCAATAAAACTCATCGAGCTCTTTTGGGCACCTCTGTGCGTAATACAGAGTTGCGTGTTGCACGGTTTTATAGAGTAACTCAAAACTACAAACTGCCTGCACATACAGCTGATTTGACGTTCCTTTGAGTTGCTCCCGTAGATCGTGAAAAGCACGCTTCACATTCTCATGGAAGCCATCGGTAACGCGCTCAATCATTTTTTCGGCTTGCCCAAGCCTGTGTTTTGTCAAACCTGATGGCGTCTGCATTGCCATATCAATTGCAGTGATCTCGAAAATCACGTCATATCCGCTCAAGAGATAGATCACGGTAGCAATCTGCTCTTCGTTGAGTTTACTACCTTTAATTTCTCCTTCTGAAATGCCCCAGAGCTTCTTGATCTTTTCAAATTCGGTGAAGATCCTGTCGAGATCAAGATCCCTGATGACCAATGCCCCGACGCATGAAACGGAATACTTCCGTGCCGGTGGGATTATAAACGGCCCTGCTTCATCTACAAATATATGCATCGTAAAACTGCTGGCCTGCCGTGTTCTGGCCGAAACTGATTTAATAACGGAGTTTCGAGGTCAAAGATCATAAATTGAGTTAGATTGAATACTTTTTCCTCCCCCTATGGACAAATACCACATAAGAGAATTAAAAGCAATCTTGTCGGTACTGGCCTTATCTGGAAGCTCGAGAATTGAAATATAGACTATTAGAAAGTATTTTATTTATTCCTAGAGGAAATGCTGTCCTGATAGACGTGATAGAAAGTCACACTTTCAGGAAGAATTTCTCTACGGGATGTCTCCACCTACTATTCAATATATTGAATACGACTGAGAACTGACGATTACGGAGAGGAAGGGTGCCGAACGTTCAAGTTCAGCGGCAGCCCATCAGGGCCGCCCGTTGCAAAGAGTTGTTAGGCATACTCCCTGTGCTTGAGGTCAACTGCCAAGAGATGATCAGGCCTCTTGCTTCTGCTCTATCTTCGCGATTAGATTAGAGACAAACAGATACAAGCCAAGAAGACCCTGTTTAGCTTCCAGGCTGGTGACTTCCGCGTGAACGCCTTTTGAAGCTACATCGTTAAGTCTCCGAACAAAAGTGCTTAAGTAAGCCATCTCTGCCTGAAGTAGCTTGCTAGAACTGCTCGATGGAGTCAGCGAGACGCAGAACTCCTGCAAACGATTTAGATACTGCTCTTCGCCCAATTCACGGGTTACCCCGTCCCGGCACTCGACCGGACGCGGCTGCGGCGGAAAGTGGTAGTCAGCGACCGCCTTTACCGCGCGCCGAATTGCTGTAAGTAGCAGTGCATGATCTTCAGGTTCTTTCGAGCCTATGAGACTGGCTGCCTTGCGCAGCTTTTCGTACGTTGTTCTAGAGCGCTCTGCATAGTAGTTATGCACATCGTTCTGTACTGATGCCATAAAATCCGAAGCTCGGCCAGCTGCCTGTAGCTGCTGTTCGATTCGGGTTGCGTAGTTTAGGCATCTCGTTCTGATGCGCTCCAGAATCGTGTGGCACGCTTGAATCTTCAGTCGCATCCGGCTCTTCAGCTGGGAGTGCCGATCGGTAAACGCTGCAGTGTCGAACTCTCCCATCCCTGGCGGGAGCCTCAGATCCTCGATCGACTTCTCCATCTGCTCGACTTCTCGGATCAAATCGCCAACACCCATCGCTAGTACCTTCTTGTCTTCGTCTTCGGCTAGCGAGTAGTCAAGGCTCCTCTCTTCCAGCCAACTGCGCTGCGTACTTTTCCATAAAAAATCTTGCGCTTCCTTCTTCAGTTGCTGGGTCTCCTCGAAGAACGCTACTTTCAGTTGGTGGTGATCAGGGTAGAGTTCTCGCAAGAAAACTACAACGTTGAATGAGTCTCCGATCTTTCTCGCGAGCCGCAAACAAGCCACAGCCGCCTTGTCGACAGCGCTGGACTCGACATGGTCGTAGACTCGCTCTATCAACGCATGCTCATCCATCTCGCTAGTCCACCCTTATTGCCCAATGACAAGCTTGAGCGGTGAACGGAGGCGGCGCGGAGCACCGACGTAAGGAGTCCAACTCGAAGCATTGTATTAGATCGTCAATCTGAATGCGCGACATATACCTTAGTTAAAAATATTGAAAGCCCTTATGACTTAATTTTCAGTTCGACGATGTAATCGTCAAACCAGATTTCTTCGAATTGGATTCCTGATTTCATTCGGACGCCTAACGCATGAAGGTAAGCTGCGAGCCCATCCAGTACCAGCGACAACGGAAGTGCGATACAACCATTTGCGAGCAGCTGCGACGGATCAACCGACCTGCTCGTTAGGCGGCCGACCGTACCGTCTGATAGGACTGGTCAGTGGAAGTCGGCCTTGGACGCGCTCGGCTTGTTGTCACTCCTCGCGTCAATAAGAATAATGTGCGGATCATTCTCAAAGCCAAGGCCGCGAATTATTGCCACAGCTCGTTCCCTTTCCTGCTGCGTGAAGAACACGATGACCTTCAAGGCATGCTGAGCGTCACTAGCAGCTTTATAGATTTCAACTTGGTGTTCTAGGTTTCTCGCGAGTGCGGTATTCTTTGCGAGCTTAAACTCAACCAGTGACTTGTCGAAGCTTCCGCGCGATATTTCGAAGTCTGAGGGTCCGCGCCCGTTGTTAACTTCGCGGTTCACATCTGACGGGGTATTGCACCATGTGAGTCGAAAGAGAATCTGCAAGTCAGATTCCCGTCTGATCGGCTCTCCTTCGGAGTAGAACAACCTCCATCCGCCTTTGTTCTCGATGACGTCCTTTAAGAACTCGACGCGCGCTCGGGCCTCTTCCAGGGTTGCTCCAGCAGAGCCGTAGAACGGTGTATTTTCGAGAAGATACGAAGCGAAAGCGCGCACTTGGCCGATATAGAGGCGTTCGGAAGATCGCACTTTCTCATCCGCTTGAGCTTCCGCCTCGTCACCGTGCTCCTCTTTCCACCTGATGAAGTAATCAATGAGAGTCGGAAATTCGCGATAAGTGGAGACGGCGGCCTCAGCGACCTGCTTCTCATTGGGCTCCTTATTGGGCGGCTTCTTGCGCCTCTTGCCTGCAGCCTCTCGCTTCCGTCGCCGCTTCTCCTCGTCCCGTTCCTGAATGCCGTTGAGGACGCGCCAGAAGTAGTTGTTGACCTGAGCTCGGAGCTGATCGTCGTCGACCGCACTTGCAATGGTGGTATACTGCTCAACCATATCAGTACGGTTGATCCAAACTTCATCTTTGGTCAGTAGATCAGTCGGAGTGAGGAGAATGAACTCATTGTCCACAAAGGGAAGGTCGTACTGGCGGGTCTCCCAGGTCTCTGTATCGTAGTTGAAAACTGCCTTTTCAACTGATAGGGTCTTGCGCTGGGCCACGCTCAGGAACTTACCAGCGAACGTCTGCGTGTATTCGAGCAAATAGCCTTTAATTAGATTTGTAACGAAGTCACTGATATTGTCTTTCCCAACGCCGTTGCTGACTAGACACACTTTCTCAATGTGGCTGCTCTTGGTGATCTCTTCGGACCCAAAGTCGGAGATCCGCGTCGCCAGACTTGCGTTCAGGGCGCGGGCAAAGTCCATCCCCAACCCCGTTCCCTTGTTGCCGCTCAATGAATAACCCAGCCAGTTCTCCTTCACCTCGGAAAACGTGAACCAAGCCTTTAGCAATCCGTCCGGGATGCGCCCCGCGAGGGACTTGTTACGCAGGAATACGACGTAACGGACAATCTCTTTGTGGAGTTGGCGGTACGTGAGGTCATCGCTATTAAAAATGAGGAACGGATCGACGAACAGGGGCAAATCGTTGATTAACGAGACGTTGAACGCGCCGTAATCCTCCAGTACTTCGGGCGGAACGCCGAAGAAATCTGAAAAGTAGATCTTCGTGAGTTCTGGGGAGACCGTCATCCTATGCGTACCTCAACGAGTGGTCAAAACGAGAGTAGGGCCGCCTACCGCTCGCGATCAGCGGCGGGCGAAGCCCGTCCGCCGGATCATGAAGTTAAGCGATCCGTTGCATTAGATTCATGCGCCTAGTGGTCGGGCTTGCTGAAAGGAGTCCAGCTTAAGCGATCCGCAGAGCTAAGGGCGCGCTCGACTGTACAGCAGACCTCAGCCCAACGACCATCCTCGAGTAGAACCTCGCCGACTTGATAGCTCGTGTGGCAGTGTTGGCAGCAACCGACGATGCGAGACTGTCGGTCGCAGCCACGAACGGCCTCATTTCCCTGGTCGCCCCGCCCGAGGATGGCACACGTCAGATCCGGCCCGGCGGTCGACCGAATTCGGCAGTTGAAGCACATCCCGTGTGCATCGAAGTCGACGCCTTCACTTTCTCCGCACACTGTGCATGAACCCGGCACGACTCTTATGCGTCCTTCCTGAAGATGACTGTCGCTTAACGAGGAATATCTAGTTTCTGGATAATATCGATTCACGTCATGAAAAGCAACTCAGTTGTTGATCTTCAGTAGGAATTCCCTAAGAGCCTTTCTAAATCCTTCTATATATCATATCCTCGCATTTGTAAGGATATCCAGAAACTTGAGAGCTCCGAACGCAATAATCCTGGAAGGACATTGATGGGTGTCGTTTGCCATTATTCTAGGCAAAAGGCATATCGAGGGGAGGGTCGGGAATTTGGTCAGAACGGAATTCCGATCGAAATATACAATGTAGAATAAATCTCGCCAACTGTTCGTTTCAGGAAGCAGTCTTCGGGAAAATTGTCGCCTACTACTAAACAACCTCTGTGATTTGAAAAGTTGCTGATTTTCGAGTAAAATCTTCATCCATGAAATATTCCGCTAAATTATATATCTTCGCTAGTGAGGGTCTTCAAACGGTGGTGGATGCACCCCTCGACACGCGGCAAGACTCAATTAATCAACTTTCAACTACCCGAGGGACCAAACTTCCCAGCGGGTTGGAAGAAACAACAGAGCTGAAGATACGGACGTTCTCAACATTGTGATAACGCCACGATATTTATATGAGTACACAACATAATCAGATTGATGCTTTCGCAAAACTTCTGTCTTCCTGGGAAGAAGCCTATGGTCTCCTGGACTGTTCCTACCTTACTATTAAGACTCCGGATGGTCCAAAGCTTTTGTTCGGCCGCATTCTATTAGAACCCAGCAATGTACCTGACTCCAAGCTGCAATTTAAATTTGAGTCCGAACATGTTATAGCAGGTCGTGAGATAAAAGCTATTTCTCCAGGAGATATTCAAACTGCTCTAGATCAAGCAAAAAAAGGTGAAATGACGATATCGGATTTCACTTGCCAATTGCCGCCAAATCAGGGGAATCCATTCCATCTGGGGTTCTTTCCGATCTACCATCCATTAATAAACGCTGGCCCAAGATTCCCAGCCATTATAATTCGTGGAGGTTCAAAACATGAGTTGCTGTCTATGCCAGATTTCAAAACACCCGACATGTTTGATTGGGAGCTGAAATGCGCGAGTCAGCCATTCGACACTCTGGATGAACTGCTAATTCATTTAGGACTGCCAAACTCATCGCAGATGGGTGACTCTGTTACATTAGAAATTGCGGCGAGACCTCCGGCATCGATAATGGATACCTCTGAGATCACTAATAGAGAGGCATCAATAAAATGTAAGGTGGCTGGTGGCCTCGATATTCAAAAAATAAACTTTGGACTTAAGATCCTCCGAAAAAATTTGACTGAGCGTTCCGCAGTAGCGGGAAGTTCATTTGAATGGAAGATTGAGGGAGATTTCCAGATCGGCTCTATTAAGCTTCAAATTGGAGAAGCCACGTTACTGCAAGCTTTTCTAAACTATAATAATGTTGCCCTCCACCAATGGTGGGTGTTTGATCCTCAAAAACGTATGAATCCGCGTCACGCCATTCATCAAGTCTTCGACCCAGAATTAGAAGTAATTAAAGAACGTCTATTCAAGCCCGCGGATGATAAATCACGTATCTTTGAAGACGGTGTTGCATTGCTCTTTAATGTTTTAGGGTTCTCTGTATCGCATCATGGGAAAATTCCAAAAATTCAAAAAGGACCTGATATTATAGCATTCACTCCTGCTGGCCATATAGCTGTAATCGAATGTACAACTGGCTTATTGAATCAGAATGATAAACTCGCCAAGTTAGTGCAGAGGGCAAAGCTTATAAAAGAGAGGATCGTAACTGCTGGATATGGTCATTTATTGGTCCAACCGGTAATTATTTCTTCTTTGCCTAAAGAAGAAGTTCAGGTTCATTTTGAAGAGGCGGGCAAAAATAGTATAGCCGTGGTATGCAAAGAAAATTTAGAAAATTTATTCGCTAGAGTTATTCTCCCTCCCGACCCTGACGGTATATTTCGGGAGGCAGCACAATTGATTCCTGGCATTGGTGAACCCTAACTCTTACAGGGGAGAGGGTATATTGCAATTAATAATGTTTTGTCATTGACCCCCTGAGTTCAAGTTTTAATCGTGCATTTGCGAAGTCCACTTGCCTCGTAATTGGAGGTAAGGTCCTCAGTCAGAATCGATTTCCAAACGCTATACGTAACAACCACCCAGAAAAAATCATATCATTACCTTCAATCGATAACGATTAACAAGTGAAGTCTACTGGAGTTGGGACAAGCTCTTTTTCATTTGTTACAGGAAGAACAGTTTGGCCTTACTATGTCTGAAAAAGTGAAGGTATGATTTTCACACGATACAAGGAGAGACTACTCCGGATTTATATAACTGTAATTGCGCAGAAATTTGGCTGCACGCAGTAATCGCCTCCAGCAAATTAAGCAGGTCGAAATTGAGTATACCTGCTATTCCTTCGTTGCCTATGAGTTAGATACGTCCTTGCGATCCTTTTTCCTTTTCAGTATAATTCCGCAAATAAGATAACTTCCGATGAGATGCCGCGAGAGCCCTTCTATCCAGAAAAAGTAATCGAAGGCTTGTAAGTTAGAACTCAATAATTTGTTAATGCAAGACCAGGCCCAAGCCCCGTTGTGGCTCGCTGTAAAGGATCTGATTTATGTCTCTTTCACTCAATAAGCCTAAGCTCGACAACCTCGCTGACGAGATCTGGAAATCCGCCGAGCGTCTGCGTGGCAAGTTCAAGGCCTATGAGTACCAGAACGTCATCCTGCCGATCATCGTGATTCGCCGCTTGGAGTGCGTGCTCGTTAAATGGCGCGCGAGCAAGGTGGCCGAAGTGCTCGCGAAACGACCAAAACTGACCGAGAAGGAACTCACGAAGCTGGTGAAGGGCCTGGAAATCAGTACGGCGCCGTTCTCAAACAAAACCGGCTGGACGCTTAGGAAGGTCTATGAGGAAGACCACGCGCTGCTCGAAGAGAATTTTCGAGCGTATATTAATGGATTCTCGAAGAACGTCGACGACATCATCGAACACTTCAATTACCGGGCCACTATCGGGTTAATGGTTAAGAATAATCGCCTCGCACCGATTTTAAACCAGTACAAGGAACTGGAACTTGGGCCGGACATGCTGTCGCCGCTGGAGATGGGTTATATCTATGAAGAATTGCTGCGGCGATTTTCAGAGCAGAGCGGAGAGGAGGCCGGAGAACACTTCACTCCGCGCGAGGTGATTCGGTTAATGGTCGAATTGCTCGATATGCCTATACCCGATCGGCATATGTCCATCTACGATCCCGCCTGCGGGACAGGCGGTATGCTGTCGGTAGCTAAGGAACACCTGCTCGACCGCGCCACCACGACGGAAAAGAAAGCGAACGTCGAGAAATACGTCACCGTTCACGGCCAGGAGCTTTCACCCACGAATTATGCCATTTGCCAGGCAGACTTGTTGATCAAGAACGATCAGCAAGCCAAGGTGTATCTCGGCAACTCCCTGATTCCCCATGAACGCGGCAGTAACGAACCCGGCGATCAGTTGCCCGAGTCCAAATTCCGCTTCGACTTCATGCTCTCGAATCCTCCATTCGGCGTGACCTGGGGTGGTAAAGACGGTTATGAAACCGAGGCGCGCAAGTTGGAGAAGACCCGCTATCAGGCCGGCATGCCGCGGGTGAACGACGGCGCGCTGCTCTTTCTACAAACCATGCTCGCCAAGATGAAAGCACCGGAGAAGGGTACGAGCCGAATCGCCATCATCTTCAACGGTTCACCCCTTAGTAATGGCGACTGCGGGTCTGGCGAAAGTGAGATCCGCCGCTGGATCCTGGAAAACGACTGGCTCGACGCCATTGTCATGCTTCCCGACCAGCTCTTCTACAACACGGGCATCTTCACTTACATCTGGCTGCTCCGGAACGAAAAACCGGCCTTGCACAAGGGCCTGGTGATGCTGATTGACGGCCGCCAGCAGTATGAAAAGGAACCCAAGTCCTTTGGCAACAAGCGTAACCGCATCACAGACGTGCATCGCGCATGGATCGAAGAACGATACCGGGAGGGCTGGAACAAGGGCTACGCCGATGAGCGGGTAAAGATATTCCGGCGTGAGGACTTTGCCTACCACAAGGTCAACGTCGTCTTCTGGCAATTCGACGAGCACGACAAGCCGGCGACAATTACGGAGCCTTACGAAAAGGCATTCACCGCCGCAAACTTGAAGAAGGAGCAGGAGTTCTACGACTGCGACCTGACCTTCCACATGCGGCTAAAAGTCGGCAATGCCGAGAAGATGGAGGCCTTCACCCTCGGCCCGAAGGACAACGCGGCCGAGAAGTTTAAGACGCTGATAAAAGATGGACCGAAAATCGTCTCAGTCGAATGGACGCACCGCAACTACGTGAAGGACGACGAGTACATCCCTCACGGGGAGGATATTGAGACATTTCTCAAGCGCGAAATCGCCAAACCGATCATCCGTTGGGAAGACAGCCCACAGCTTGGATACGAGATTCTACCGAATAAGTACTTCTACCGCTACCAGCCGCCCAGGCCTACGAAGGACCTGCTTGCAGAGTTCTGGAAGCTGGAGAAGGAGGCGGAGAAAATGCTGGAGGGATTGGCAGGGTGATCGGCCAACACGACAGCTTTCTGGATCAGCTTCCCAATGGTTGGACTTTCGACCGCCTCAAAGACGTTGTTGCGCTGCGAAACGAAAAGACCGCTGAGGAGAGCCGGGAAGAGGACTACCTCGAACTCGAAGACATTGAATCGGGCACGGGTAGGATATTGGGTCGGCGCTGTACGCTGGAAGTCGAAAGCGCCGTCACCATTTTTAGAAAGGGCGACGTTCTCTTTGGCAAGCTCAGACCATATCTCGAGAAGTACTACACAGCGGACTTCGACGGGAAGTGCACAGGCGAGATTCTGGCATTCAAGCCGGAGAGAATTGCCAGTCGCTTCCTTTTCTACTGTCTAGCGTCACGATGGTTCATTGAGCGCTGCAACGCGCTCGCATATGGAGCGAAGATGCCCCGCGTCAGTTGGCCGACGCAGCTAGCTCAGTTTAATGTCCCGCTCCCGCCGTTGCCGGAGCAAGAGCGGATTGTGACGTTTCTGGATGCGAGTTGTGCTGCAATTGATGCGGCAGTGACTGCCAAACGCCGCCAGCTTGAACCACTAGACGCCTTGCGTAATGCGACGATAACGCGTGTTGTAACTCGAGGCCTTCAGACACACACCGATCTGCGTCAAACTGGAAATACTTGGATGAAGGAAGTGCCAACTCACTGGGAGTTGGTAAGTCTGAAGAGGGTGTCCCAGATTCAGACTGGGTTGACCCTCGGAAAGGAATATGAAGGGCCGACCATCAAACGTCCTTATCTTCGAGTTGCCAATGTCCAGGACGGGCACTTGAGCTTGGACGACGTGACGCTGATTGAGGTGCCGCTCCATGTCGCTCGCCGAGTTGAGTTGCGTCCTGGTGATGTACTCATGACTGAAGGTGGCGATTTGGACAAGCTCGGTCGGGGAACGGTTTGGAGCGGGGAAATCTCAGGCTGTCTGCACCAGAATCACATCTTCGCAGTCCGCTGTCTTGGACACAAGCTGCTTTCTGCATTCTTGGCCTATCTTACAGCATCCCAATACGGACGAGACTACTTTGAGGCGACAGGCAAACGGACAACAAACTTAGCAAGTACGAACTCTACAAAAGTCGGGTTGTTCCCAATCCCACTGCCGTCAATTCAGGAGCAGCGGGCGATCTGCCAGTTTCTCGATGAAAGCCTTGCGCAGGTCGCTCAGATCACGAGCGGCATCGAGGCCCAGATTAAAACTCTCATTTCCTACCGCAAGTCGCTGATCCACGAATGCGTTACCGGGCAGCGGCGAGTAACCGAGGCTGATCTCAACCGGGTGCAAGCGCATGGCTAAGGAGAAAGGCCCGGAGCTGACCTTTCAGCAGCACATCGCAGACTTTCTTGTCCGTGTGCATGGCTACGGCGTGCTTGAACAGACCGAAATAACGGACACCGAGCACTGCATTGCTGAAGATCAGCTTTGGGCCTTTCTTAAAGCCACCCAAGCCGACACGCTCAAGAAGCTTGCGGACGACTATGGCACCGACGCGCGGGGGGAGGTGTTCCGAGCACTGCGTAAGGAGTTGGAACAAACACCCCTCTGGATGATTCTGCGCTATGGCCTTAAGGTGCGCGGACTGGAATTCCGCCTCTACTATCCGAAACCCCGCTCGAACGAAAGCGCCGCGGCGAAGAAACACCGGGAAAACCGTATCACCTTTCGCCCACACTTCTACTTTGGTGAAACGAATAAAGAGATCGACTTCGTCTTCTTCCTCAACGGTCTACCTATAGTGGCGATCGAGGTCAAGCACGAGAGGAACCAGAACGTGCATGACGCGGTCGCGCAGTTCACTGCGCGCGACCATGCTAGAAAGTGCTTTCTCCATCCATTCCTCTACCTCGCCGCTGATACCAGCGACGTAATGGCGGCCACCGATCCGCGTCGTGCAGAAAATTTCCGCTGGCACAATACGGGACTGACCAACACACCACAGACGGAAGGCGAATATCCGGTGGAGTTCCTGTACCGAGAGGTCTTATCGAAGGAGCAATTGCTTGAGGCGCTGTCGTTCTTCTTAGTCCGGGTACCGAAACGCGAAGCAGAAGCTGACAGGTCGGCGAGTTCTGCGTTCACGATTATGCCCCGCTACCACCAGAGCCGCATGGTCCGGAAAGTGGTGGACGATGCGCTAGCCCATTTCGTGAAAACGGGCGAGATCGGGCGGAAGTACCTCATTGATCACTCGGCTGGAAGCGGCAAGACATTGTCGATCTGCTGGCTGGCTGACCGGTTGCACAGCTCATTCAGGCCGGGCACCAGCGACAAGTTGGTGGATGTCGTCTTCATCCTGACGGATCGCAAGTCCCTCGATACGAACATCCGGGAGGACATCGAGAAGTTCACGCATCTGAAAGCTGTGGTGGGTCTGGCAAGGAAGGCAGAAGACCTGCCGCGTTTCCTGAAGGAGCACAGATCGATCATCGTCACAACCCAACAGAAGTTCGCCTGGGTGCTGGAGGAGATCGAAAGGAACCCCGAGTTAAAGAACCTACGTGTGGCATTCCTGATTGACGAAGCCCACCGTTCGCAGGAAGGCCAGATGGGGGTAGCCATCCGCGTTCCGTTCCGGAAGTCTGACGATGCCGACGCAGAAGATGCAGCGGACGATGGCAAGGACGAGGAAGAGAAGATCGCCAAGATCATCCGCGAGCATGACCGCAATCAACTTTTTGTCGCGTTCACCGCTACGCCCGCTCCGGCCACGGTCACCCTATTCGGCGCGCCATTCGACACCTACTCCGAGTCCGAGGCCATCGCAGAGGGATACATCGTGGATGTGGCGGCGAGCATCATCTCCTTCAAGACGCTCTACAATCTCCATTGTCCTATCGTCCCCAAGCCGGACGAGGAGAAGCTCTATCCCAAGGGAGTAGTGTCCAAGGCGCTCAAGAACGTCGCCTTCCAGGATGACGGGCTGATCCAATACAAGGCCGAAGTGATGCTCCGCATTTTTGGAAAGGATGTAAAGCCGCTCATTGGCGGCCGTGCCAAGGCGATGATCGTCGCCACCTCGCGTGTGGCGGGCCTGCGTTACTTCCACATTATCAAGGAGAAACTCAGGGAGCGCGGCGCGGACTACAAGGTGCTTTACGCTTTCTCGGACTTCGTGCATCCAGAAACGAACGAGACCATCAGCGAGCATGCAGCCAACGAACTCAAGGAAGGCGAGCTGATCGAAGATCGCTTCGAAGGTGAGGACTATCGACTGATGATTGTGGCCAACAAATTCCAAACCGGCTTTGACCAGCCGCTCCTCGCCGGGATGTTTCTCGACAAGCCGGTGGTTGGTCGCAACGCAGTGCAGACTGTGTCACGCTTGAACCGCAGCCACGAAGGCAAGAGGGATGTCGTGGTAGTGGACTTCACGAATAACGCTTCGGCCATTCTGAAGGCGTTTGCCAAGTATCGAAAGGGCACGCCGTTCGAGCCCGACGAACCAGATCTGGAGCTTTGCATGAGGCTACACGCCGATATTCTCGCGGTGGGCGTCTTCACGCAAACTGATGCTCGCGACTTCGTGAGCCTGGCAGCCACCGGGACCGACGCCCAAGTGCAGTTCGCTGTCAATGGACTTCGGGTAAGATTTCAAGCAAAGCTCACATCCCCGGAAGACCGCAAGGTCTTTGTCTACCTACTCGCCCGGCTCGTGAAGAGCTACCACTTCCTGACGTGCTTTTTCAGCTACCCAGATGAAATCAAGGAGTTCGTCACGTTCGCGGAGTACATCGGACCGCAGCTTATCAAGCAGGGTAGTGTATCTGAATTGATGAAGCAGATCCGCCAGACCGAGGTAAT
Source organism: Candidatus Manganitrophus morganii (assembly GCA_021651055.1). Taxonomy (NCBI): domain Bacteria; kingdom Pseudomonadati; phylum Nitrospirota; class Nitrospiria; order Candidatus Troglogloeales; family Candidatus Manganitrophaceae; genus Candidatus Manganitrophus; species Candidatus Manganitrophus morganii. The sequence continues at coordinate 3,378,204 of JAJHOH010000001.1, read as the reverse complement.
CAAGGCGGCAGTTGAGTACCAAGGCGAGGTGCGAAACACCGGCGGTGCAGTAAAACTCAGGCCTGGCGGGGGCAAAAAGGGCGTAGGACCGCCTCTAAAAAGAATCTCTGTGCAAGACATGATCGACGAGATTCGGGAAAAGTTTTCCATCAGCGACGAGGAGGCTCTCTATATTAAGCAGGTCACCGATGAGAAAGTCGCCGATCCCGTTATCCGCACTACCGTCCATGCGCATCGCGAAGACCGTACCTATCTTGAAGGCGCTTATCGTGGCCAGGTGAATGGTGAGATACAAACGTCATACAACAATCTCGGGCGGTACGAGGAACTCTCCGATACCAAATACACGGACACCGGTGGGATTTTCGACATCATGGCAGTAACGGTTATCCAGACCCATCTAACCGTTTCGGTTTAAGGAAAAATAAAGTTCCCATCAATCCCCTTTCGGAAAGGAAACTTTCTAGGCGCACCTTTAGCGCCCGGCGTTGCTTAACTGACGCAATTGGATAATGATCGAACCAGGGTCAAGGATGTCAAGGTAAACAGGGCCGTCGGAATTGCATTAGCTACTTCTTGAGCCCACGAGCCTCGGGGCCGTCTGCCATCATTTGGATACACCAATCTTTGCAGAACACCACTGGCTTTTATTCAAAAATGAATTTATTCTTCTAGCTCTGACACATCTTCACATTTGAACCAATCAGCTCCAGAGCCCTGTCCAAGATCGAAGCGGGGAAAAAACCGAACTGCCTTTGAGTTTAGGGGATTATTAAGAACTGCTAACTCGAATCTCCCTTTTCGCTTCGGGTCAACATAAACCCGGTAAATGAAATAGCGATCGGCCTTTTTCGGATTCCGCGCTTCCCTGACCTCATTTTCGGTGAGCTCAATATCGCCTATTCGGCTACTTCTTCCCTTAACTTCTATGTACCGCAATACATCGGCATCGTATATGGATTTGTTTTTCAAGGCTTCGTCGCGAATTTCCGCCGATCCTACACTAATTAAGTCGCATCCAAAACCCTCATCTCCATGCAAATGGCTTACCCGAATTGCAAATCTGTCATAACTGGTCTCGAAGGCTTCTACGATTTTGAATGTATCTTCCTCCGAAGCAAGCGGACCCCTTCCGCCACTGCCATAGTTGACGGCGCCGGTGATAACTAGTTTTCGTTTGGTTTGTCTAGGGAGTGGTCCCGAAATAGGATAGAATGTTGAATCCTGTTTTGTGATTGAATTGGGATCCTGAGCGGTCCCACTTTCTAAATCTCCTGAATTTCCCGGCAAGGTCGATGAGTTCTTCCGTGCCGGTACAATCGTCTCCGTAGATTTCGGCGACGGGATTGGCTGCGCATCATCCTCATTCTCTTTGAAGGATTCGCCAAATCGGGATTTTGCTTCCGCTAACTTCTGGCCAGCGTCGGAGCCAAGCCAAACACGCAGTACCTCCAGCATTTCTGCGGAAGTGCGACATGTAAGAATATTTCCGACCTCACGGGCAATATCAATACCCAGAAGTTCAGCGACCAGTTCCGCCACGATTAACCAGAAGGTTAGTCTTCCTGATCGGTCCTCCGAGTACTCTCCTACGACAAGGAGTAGTTTATCGATTACAATTCGCTCCCCTTCTTGGCTCAGCACATGAGATTCGACCACTCCTCCAGGCAGCCGAGCTGTTATCTTTATTTGCGAACATACGCGAAGAGTGGCCTCGCGGAGCAGACTCTGTTCACGTCCCCGCTCATCAATGGTGCGGTCGAGACGGAGAGCATATATATAAGGGATTGCAATCTGGAGATGTCGATTAGCATCTTCACTTCCAGGATCATAATTCGTTTCTTCCGAAATTAGCTCAAGTTGAATCTCTTCGGATGTAAGCGGTGAAATTCCAAAGAGTTGTTTTACCACTGCCGCGCTTTTTCTCCGGGGGATGTCGACCAATGGGATGTTAGCTTCGATTGCCTCGGTGATCGTGAGGTTTGCATTGTACCTTAACTGATCAATTGGAAGGTAGGAACTCGATCCTTTGAATTTACCCCACATGCGCCCGGATCTCAGAAATCTATTCCTGTGATCTGAATCCTCAGGCGTAACACCAAATTCCATTAGAGTGCGGTAAACGCCCGAGGCAACTGCGCCATTGGGATCCCGATTCGGAAGCATGAATAAGAGTTCATAGAGTGACTGGTCGCTGAGCGTTTCCAGTGACGACACCGCTCCTAGCCGGGTTAGCAGTGACTCCAGCGCCACTCGTCCGCCATGTAAGACAATTAACCTGTCTTTCAGGTCTAAACCGTGAGTTAAGTAAACCCCACGTAATACTCGGACACCGTGATGACTTAGCATCACCTCAGATGGTTTTTGTCTCTGATTTCCACCCACAGGCACCCAGGGCGTTTCGCGCAGGAGAAAGAGGGTTGCATTCGGGATCGGGATTGAGTGCTCTGACCAAAATCGGCGGTCACCTTCGACTTTGCAATAAAACATCCCCCTAGTATCGATCTCCTCCGCAATCAGCCTTGCTCCGGTTGATAGAAGATACGCGCCAATCGCGACCGGGTCGCCCTCCTTCAATAGTTGAACCCAACGATCTGGTATCTCAATTCCGCTAATATTATAACTCCGGCAGAGCCGCCGCAAATCTCTGGGCGTCTTACAAAGATGCCCTCGTACCTTTCTGGGATAATCTAGACGATCAATTGTAGCATTGCAGAATCTGTCGTAATCACTTCCAGAACTGAATAGTTCAAAGCGGGGGTGATCGTTTACGCCCAACGTCAACATGAACCTTTGAGCATCCTCCACAGGTAGGTCTTCTTCCAACCCATTAGTGGAGGGAGCGCCGACAAACTCGTCTTTGTTGAACTTTTCATATAATTTCCAAAGGATTTGTCCTCGTGGATAATCATCTCCCAGATAACAGTCAGTTGCTCGGCGCAGGGAACCCCGCTTAGTGATTACCTTAATACTTAATCCAGAGAGAACCTGGCGTTCTTCTTGAGATGCCTCATAGAGCCATCTCAGAAGGTCCCGCCATCGCTGCGCGACATCTGCAACATATGAAGGATCATCGCTCAAATTCCTTTCCACCTGTTCGATTAAAGCACGAGCTACCGTGTCAAACCGGTATTCATCCACTTTTCCATTAACGCCGTACAGTCTTCCCTCAAGAAATCGAGGTGTGGTCACATTCGAACCAGATAATAGACCTTCCTGGAACTCCCTGTCTAAGAAGTGGATCTCGGATACCCAGGGTGGCAGTGTTGGCAGTGCTTCGTTTGGAGTAAAGAAGCACGCCTTCCCGCCGATTAGGCGCCCATTACTTCCAATGAGCAGGTCGTTTACTCCGATTTCATACAGCTGACCAACAGCAAGTAGTCTTCCGATCATCTCTCCGGCCTGGGAGCGTTCTACCGAGAGAAGTTGGTTTTGGAGGCGATTCTTGAGTGTTGCAGCATCGAACCAGCTAAAAGTAAAGAGTCCCAGCAGATCTCTTAAATCACTTTGAGGCTCAATCGATAGTACCTCTGGGAAAAGATTAGGACTCAGGAGCTCCAGCCAGATTACGTGGGGCGGCTTCCGGACATCTGTAGGTGGGCTCAACTCACCATCAAGTCTTGGGAAAATAGCTCGCTTCGTGCACTCTTTGATTAATTCGTCGAGAAAGCCGAGGATCTTGAGTTCTGGATCTGAATTTTCGATTCCTCGGAGGAGATTCAAAACCCGACGCGGATCGGATGATGACGCTTGGATCTCAGCTACCTTGCCAACCTGAATCGCCAACTGACGCAATACTTCCTGATTCGATGCCTGCTTCACCACGCGGTTGCGATCGTCTGATGTTTCGAGCGTAGCATGTAGAACCATGCTGCAAGGCAACTGTTCGTGGGTTGGAAAGAACACACACAGGGTTCCCGCGGGATCGATCTTCGGTTGCTCCGGAACGGCAACCGCCACTTCAAAGTCCCTTCGTCCACCTGAGCTGGTATCGGCGATTTCGGCCGAGACCTGGCCGGTATGCCAATAAACATTCCAGCGTTCTGCGGTACCATTCCGACGCAGGATAATTGTGGCCTCATCGTCTTTATTATTTTCTCGGAAAAGCTCCCACTTTTGTTCGATATCACCAGTAATCTTGATCGATGTCAGGTGTCGACAGAATAGTAGGGAACTTGTCGGTAGTCCAGAGAGCTGCTCTATAATTTCTTTGTGAACAGTATCTCCTCGGATACCTTCCGGCAATGGAAGGACAACGACGGTGTCATATCCCTGGGCGCGGTAATTACGAGCCGTTTTGAGCCAAACATGATCCTTGGATGGAACAGCAGGGAATCGCATAATTGGCGCTGGGACACGCCCCATGTTTTCCCTAAACGGCCCAACGATATCTTTGAGTTCAGCGCTCTCTGCTGCTAATCTTTGAACCTCCTCAATAGCATAAGCGCGATCAAACATGACTTCATATTGACCGCTCGAAATGAGTGGGCAATCCGTCCAAGTTAGTACAGAGCGGAATCCAAGTCCTTTGGATCCAATGAAGCGGTTCCGCCCGAGTTGCTTGGGACTACAGTCACTAATAACTAATGAGGTAAGACCCTTCTTATTAAAGGGTTTCCCAGTATTCGCGACAATCAGCCGCTCGCGCGATGAGTCGAGTAGGAGCGTACAAGTCCCTTCCGCTTCTACCCCAGAATCATCTGCATTCTGCAGGATTTCCAGAATCTGCCGCCCTCTGTACCCGTCGAGGGCGCTATTTTCGCGGTTGTAATGACTAATTAACTCAAACCCTTGCCGGCGATACAGATCAATCTGCTGTGAGGCAAGTTCATTAATTTCCTGCCTCTCTGAACCTGGTGTAGTCCCAACGACTTTATCCATTTTTGACTCTGAATTTGTTACAGGCGATCCAGATTATTTATTTTTACTGAGTCACTAAAAGGACCATACTATAATTGGTAGTAGAAATAATTCCAAGGATACGAACATCGCTATAAATCTCCTCAAGACGGCTCTCCTGCAGTGTCACCTGCTCTTTCCTAGCATTAAACTTCTCAACCGAAACGGGCCCGGCTTCACGGCTCAAATCCTCATGTTCTTTAATACCCGATTCAAGCTCCGGCGACTCTATTGTATTTCCGGGTTCCGATACAAAAGATCAGTGTTCTTCTCTCAGTACCACTGGTTTGCGAGCGTCGAGATCCTAAATCGGTAATCAATGCAACAATGAGGTCTTTTGCTCTGGAATGGGCGGTGTTGGGGCGTGATCTGATTTTTCGCTGTTCAAAAGTTTTCGACCATGATTGTTTAATATTTTCTTGGAAGATTGCCGGGGGACTCTCTGCTGGGTCATACGAAGGGTTGTTAATTTGGCTCTCTCAAGAAATGAGGAAAAGTATACTCCCCTAAGGAAGGAGGTTCAAGCCTTGTTAGAGCAGTCCAGACTCTATATGTAAAACCGAAAAGGAAGAGGAGGCAGGTCCTTTCGGATCGGAGCTGCTGTAAGAATCTCACCTACCGAGTCAGCAAACCTAAGGGTAACCGGCTCCCCATCGCCGTAAATGCAGGCGTTAAAATTTAGTTTGGTTAACATCAGAATGTCTCGGAGCACGACGTCAAGGTCGGCTTCTCCTCGCATGATTTGAATTGAGAGCGGATTCGGGATTTCTCGGCCGGAATATGTCTGCAGACGGGGAACAAAACCTTTGGACCATAGGAAGCCATTGCGATCACCCAGTTTCCTGGCCAGGCCTCGCGGGACAGTGGTATCTCCCATCCTGTAAAGCTTCAGTCTCGAATCATGTCGGATCCGAATGCACACGACTTTTGAATCGTTTGGTAAAGCAGCGCTAAATCCTTCCCATTCTTCCTGTGAAAAGCTGGTCTTCCCATGAATGAAAACTTCCTTGGGCGCCTTACCGCCATGTGACGATTGATATGACGAAAGCACCAGTGCAAGAAGATTTTTCGCTTCTTCACGTGGTAAGTTGAAAGTTTTGGTATCCCGAGAGTACCATGGCCCTGCGGCTCCACGGAAAACCACACCATCTCCAGAATCAAGGAACATTTGTGCGCCAACACAGGCGTGCGACGGGGTCAGGCCTGTCTCATCGCGTTTGAAAACGATGCCAACGTAGCAGACACCCGGTCTTGGTGATCCTAATCTCCATGGCTGCCCACCTGCTTTGTAAAATGTCGATGTAGCAAGATTCCAGGCAACTCGTGCGGGGTCCTCTAACTGCCGCAAAGGTTGACCGTCGCTCTTGGTGAACTCCTCTGGCGCGATCGTCGTTTCTCTAAGAATCTGTACGGCCGCACGGTGTTCTAATAGCCGCGCCTTTAGCTGATTATGGAAGTTTTTCTCAAAGCGATAAACTTCGGCAGTTTCATTTACCTCCTGAAAAAGGGAAGGCGCCTGAAAAAACCGATGGGCTTCCCTGGTCGTCATCGATATCGACGATTTAACCTTCTCTTCGGGGGCTAATCTTGATTGCGGCCGGCCAAGACGATAGACCTCTTCCGGAATGACGACCATCCATAGATCGACGGGGGTCTCGCTTTGCTCGCGATTATAACGTACAATCGGATCCGCATAAAGTGAGACCGCCTGGTAGATTGCTTGATGGCGGTCGCTCTGTTTTATAGTGCGGAGAAGGTCCGTCTCATTAACTTGTATGTTTGCAAGTGGCTGAGCAGGCCAACGCGTTTCGAAGACTGCCTCGAAGCCTGGAAAGATTGTATGTTTCGGATCACCGGCCTTTTCAGGAAAAATTCTTCTCGAAATCTTTTTGACCCATTTGTCATAATGGCTAGAGCCCTTATCCGTGGCGATCAATCCAATCCGCAATGCGCCGCCTCTTAATGGATTAAAGTACGGTCCGAAAAGGAGCAGCCCATCTTTGGGATAAGTCGCACATTGTCCCATCCCAAAGAGCAGCTCTGGCTCGTCCAAAAAGAGGAGCGGGTCGATTTTGGTCACGATTCCTCCTCCGAAGAAACCTCGCTTTCGTCCAACTCCTCCTCGTCATTAATATCGGTAAGGTCATCGACCTCTTGATCGACAATGATTTCCTCCTCGTCGGCCTGAATCGACGTGTCAGTTAACGCAACGGGAGAATTGAATACGAAAGGCGCAGCTCCTAGCTCAATATAGCGGCCACCACCGACGTCTAGACGAATAGCGTCATTTCCTTGAGAGAGGTATGCAAGCAGCGCCCTTTGGAAATCCCTCCAGCGAGGATTCCACCAGTTTTTGCAGAAGCCGCGCCGCAACCGGTGCATCCGGGCCTCCGAATCCACCAGTGTACCTGAATCTTCGGAAAATAAGACATGGGCTTGAAGTTCCATCCGCCTCAGCTTACCAAGAATCGGTTTCACACTGACACCATAATGCCAATTTACCTTGAATTTGTCGCTATGCCCAACCAGTTGCCTCCGTCGCTTTTTTTTCTTCTCATCGAAAAACCAGAAGAAATCGTTTGGCATCAGACCCTTTGGGATAAACCAGACGGTCTTTCGGTTTGCGAGTTCTGTGCGTCTCAATTTTGCCTGCTCCATTGCAAGGTCCCAGGCCTGTCGAATCAGGTATAATATTCGATCGTGCGCCTCGTTAGGAGTCACTTTACGGTCGAAAACAACATTCCCGGTGAGCAGGTGTTCAGTGGAAACGGCGCCACCGTCTTCTAACGAAATCTGGTCTTTGAAGAGTTCAATTAGCATCTTGCGCGGCGCAAAACTTACCACATGCGTCCCGAGCTCGAACCAGGGGATGCTTCGATTCTTTTCGGTTACCGGTATAGGATCAGCCGCAGGAGGTTTCGTTGCGGTTTCCATCGCCGACGGTAGAGATAAAATGGGTATCCAGCTCGATTCAATGCGTTCTTCTTGAAGCTTGAGTTCAATTGGAGCACGCAGACTGGCCTTCCACCACAAAGATGCTTGAGCCGCGTCCGGCTCGGATACGCGGGGAATGCTTGAATCTTCTAAGGACTCGATTAACTGGGTGAGGCCTCCGAACCAATCTCGATTAAAGTCGAGGATGTTTTTTCCTGAAAAAAGAATAGTAACATCATCAAAGTTGAATTCATCTATCCTTATCGGGATCACAAATCCCGGACGCTTCTTCTCGAGATTGGAACCAAGCGTCCATTCCTTTCGAACCCCATCCTTCCCATGAGAGATCTTCGATATAATCGCGACCAAACGAATCGCTTCTTCTCGAATTGCCCGCTCTATTTTCTCCCAGGTTATATCGCCGCCCTTTAGACGCTGTAGATCGTACCAAACGTCATATCCAGTGAGGGTCAGTTTGGCCCCCAACCACCGGGTGAACTCATTATCCTCCGGAGTCGCATGGCTCAAAAAGATTTTATTCTTATTAGTCTCTATTCCGTTCTTTTCCACTCTCTACCAAAATTCCCAGACATCCCTCAGGCTTATGCCAGCGCAACAAAACAACGGAATATCCTCTTCTTCGGAGAAGTCTGTCTCAGCATGACCTTAAGGCAAGTTCCTAGCCAAAGATTTTCATACTATACTTTTTCGGAAAATTGGGCAAGAAGGCTTCATTACACCTAAATGGAAAAACCGCACGCTAAGGGTTGATTAGCAGTTAATATCAGTAATTTATAGCTACAGAAATTTCGTTTTAATAAGTGAGTTTCTCTGCCCACATTGATTCCGTGATTAGCTTTACGTTCCTCGACCGCCAGCGGCTCTTTATTCCTGAAGACCTGTGGGCGTCGGAGAGATCGCGCCACTCTGGCTTCATGTCATTTTCAGTGCAAAAATCCCGGTAGCAAGACCCAATGTTTATGCGGGTTCAGAAGTCTCTGCTCCGAATTATCCCCATAAATCACTATGTTTCTGTTTCCCTATTTATGCGAACTGTGTAAAGAGGAATTTCCAATATCTTGTAGAAGCAACGGCTTGCTTTTTTTCTCGGATCACTTGTTCTCTCCTTCAAGGGTCATAACACCAAATTGGCCCCGAAGAAAAAATTAGAACGCTCTTTATTTCTCAGGGGGGAAGATATCGTGAAAACCACGGTGAAGGCTGCTCGCCATTTTGCTTACAAGCGACGCCAGTCGATGTGCCGAATCTTGGGTTTCGTGCAAGGCCTGCTTCGGGCGTACGTTCGTATCGCCGCTATCAGAGATATATTTTTCGTCTGCCTCGCCGCCATTGTGTTCGTACACATGCCGCCGATGGAACATGCGTTCTGCGAACGCGACTTCATCGGGTGTCATGCCTGTAAGCAGATCAATGTCAAACACATTTTTAAATTCCTGTGACACAACCTTAAGGTTATGGAACCGCATCTTCTCCAGTCGAACCTTCCGCCTAGGAGTCATCGGGATCCGTAACACCAGCTCTCGCATGTAGTGGCCCGCTAAAGAGTCGAATGCTGCAACAGCATCCTTTACACACGCCTCGAAAGGTCCAACGGCATTAATTCGTGCACGGATTTCCCGGATGGTCTTGTTCTCAAAATGGTAGAAATCATTGCGGGTGCCGCACGTGCTGCAATAGCCATAGATACCAAGAATGTCGTTTAAGGTACCACATTCATTGCACTTGAACTGGTTCTGTTGGCCTTCTTCAGCATAATAGAACTTCGGCTTCTGCACGTCCCTTCCTACCGCATCGGCAACTGCGTCCATGTCGATGACGTATTCGCCGTCTTCCTTCGCAATAAGTCCTTCGCTCAACACCTCGCAATATTGAGATACATATCGGCGTTGCGCATCCGTCAAAAACTCATGGCGCTCTCCGCGAGTCCCGCAGTATGGACAAATCTGAGCGGGAATCGGGGTGCGCCAATAGCCCCCGCAGCGTTGGCATTGATGACCGAACATACCCTCGCTATCTGAGCCAATTAACACTGGGTAACAGCCGGGCACCGGCGCCGGGTTCCACGGTTGCCCTATCCCTCCCAAATCAATTTTGCCGATGGCAACACCTTGCGGAAGCGCATAGACACCGAAGAGTGCAACCGGAACCGGACGTTGATGCTTCCAGCCGACATTATAGATTCGTTGTCCATTAGGGCCGGTCCTAATATTGAAGGTAACCTGGCCCCCCGAGTGGCCTATCTCTTCAAATTCCTCACGCTCTGCCATGAAAGAACTTCCTCAACATACGGAAGACTATTTGGAGGGATAATCGAAATCGCCGATTATGAGTGTTAATTGGTATTCTTTTCGCCGACTCTATTCAAAAATGCAGATAAATCGACGTTACTCTTCACCTGCACTCGATGCTCCGCTCCGTCATTGAGTCGGCGGCTGAGATGGATATAATTCTCCGTGGTGGCGATCGTCGCATGCCCCATCATGTCCTGAACGTCCTTCAGATGTGCCCCGTTTTGTAAAGCATTTGTCGCCGCAAAATGCCTCATGGAATGAGGGCTGACCCGGGACCGATTGATCCCCGCCTTCCTCATATATGAGGTAAGAATCGATTGGATCCCTCGTACGGAAAGCCGACTTCCCTTCCGATCCGGCCGTTCAGAGAAAAAGAGAGGATCAGTCGCCTTCTTTTTCCCGGAAAGTTTAAGATAGAGATCCATCGTATCCGCCACGTCCTCCACCAGCACCACCGTCCGATCTTTCGCCTTTCGCCCCTTACGCTGAAGATAGAGAAGACCGATCTTCCCCCCTCTGGAATAATCTCCGACGTCTGCCCGATGCATCTCAATTTCCCGCACCCCCACCCGGACCGCCAGCGACACCAAGAGAAGATCCCGAAGGCCTCTGAGATTCTCCACCACCCCAACCGTCTCGAGCAGCCGATCCGTCTCCTCATTGCTCAGCGTATCTCTTCTATACTGTCTGGAGAGTTTCGGCAGCTTCACCTGGAGAGCGGGGTTGGCAAGAAGCATCCCCCCTTCCACCGCCCAGGAGCAGAACGATCGAAGTGCCGAGAGGTTTCTCTGAACGGTGGCCGGTGCGAGTTTGCGAAAGCGGGTCAGTTCCCGTTCATACTGCCGAATAAAGAGGGCATCTAATCCGGGTCGTTTTTGTTGGTTCCAATAGGAGAGAAAGTCGGAGATGGCGTTTCGGTAGGTGTTGAGGGTCGATTTGAAGAACTGCCCCTCTTTTTCGATGAGCCACACATCAATATAGGAGCTTAAATCCTGTCCCTTGAGAGGAAGGCGCCGGCCGGAGGATAAGTTTTCTGACTCAGATTCGGGCCGATCGGCCGTCGCAAGGCTCCCGTTGGTGTTCTTTTGATCCTCTTTCAAGGTTTCTGACCCCCGGAGAGAGCTCAAATCTCCGGGCTACGATATACCAGAGTGCCCTATAGGTCAATACATTTTATTGCGTGGAAGGCTTCTTTCCCGCAGTTACGCCGGCACTGACATTCCTATTTAGTATCGGCATCAATTCCCATCTGAAACCTACAATATCGAGGTACGGAAAACATTTAGCTACGGTATACGCTGACTTCGATTAATAACGGAGGACGACTACAGGAATTCAGCGCATAATCGGATGTCACATTCCTACGAATCAAGACCAGGTGCCGGCCCTCAACTATTCCAGGCAGGATGTACTAATTGCCCTCAATGCTGAGAAGAGTGGACAGGATTTTGATCACAGGTTGGCTTAATGGGATATCGCGGGTTCTGAAGTGATTTTGTATCGGGTAATCGGAGCTCCAGACGAAAGAAGCCAACATATTGGCGTTTTGCATCGCGATAGGTGTCAATTTGATCTTTGTTTTCTTGGGTGGCCTCGACATCAGGATAGCTCTCCTCTCCACAGCTCCCGGACCATCCGTTCCGCTGGATCTTCTCTCGGCTCCGCCGCCGCAGTCAACCTCCTGCCGTGGTTCTCCAGGGCCAGCCGAACCCGATCTTCCGCAAGATGAGCGTAGCGCGCCGTCGTAGACGGATTGCTATGATTGAGAACGCGCCCCACCAGAGGCAAGTTCTCCCCGTGAGTCACCATCCATGAGCCGACGCTTCTCCTCAGATCGTGCAATCGAACATCAGGCAGCCCCGCCGCAGTGCGAATCCGGACCCACGCCTTTCTGATCTCGACCAGCCGTTGCCCCGCCCGCCTGCCGCAAAAAATGAAAGGATTGTCCTTCTGCCGAGGGAGCGCGTCCAGGAATCTCATCGCCGGATCGCTCAACGGGACGTGGTGAACCCGCCCCGCCTTCGTCCGTGGGATTCGCAACTCGCGCCGTGAAAAGTCCACGTTGTCCCACGTGGCGTTCAACAATTCACTCCGCCTGCATCCGGTCAAAAGCGCCATCCAGAAAAATGCCTTCACGTAGACGTTGGATTCTGCGTTGATCTGCTCGGCCAGCTTCGGCAGCTCCTCCGGCCTTACCCATCGATCGCGTTTCTCTTCCTTGAATTTCTCAACTTTCCTCGCCGGGTTGGGGTGCCCCGCCGGGACGATCCCCCACGCCGCAGCCCGCTCGAACATCTTGGAAATCAACTCCAACGTCCTATTCGCCTCATACTTCCCCGATTCCTTGCCGATTCTGCTATGCAGCGCCGCCGCATCCGATACCGTGATGGATCTCGCCTTAAGATTCTTCCACCGTGGCAGAATGTGAGCATTGATCCGGTATTCGTCATCCTTCCAGCTTCGCTTTTTCTCCTTCGCGTGTCGCTCCAGGTATTCCTCACACAGATCCCCGACCGTATCCCCCCGCCGCGCCTCTGCTTTCATCTTAAGGGGATCGTCCCCCTGTATCACGCTGGTCAGCTTCACCCGCGCCATATCGCGCGCCTGGTCCAAGGTGAGGACGCCGTAATCCCCGATCTGCATCCTCCGCTTTCGCCCCTCGATACGATAGGAGATCATGAACGCCTTTCGGCCACTCGGGTAGATCCGGACGCCGAATCCCTGTAGAGTATCGTCCCAACGAACATCCCATTCATCTTTTTTGGTCCCCTCATAGCGGGATTGATCGATGATCCTCTTTGTCAACTTCATTGGTCTCCCCCCGGTGATTAAACGGTGACCAGCACGGTGACCAGCTTGGGGCTTGACCTCCTAACCTTCTCTGCCATCACCCAGGAGGTCCCAACGGTGACCATACGGTGACCACGGGATATGGTAAATCATGTTGGGGTGGCAGTCAACGACAAAACCTCAACTGAGTTATTTCAGTGGCTTATGGTGGGTGATAGTAGGTGGCGGTAAAGGCAGATTCAGGTTCGCAATCAGGAGGTCCGGGGTTCGATCCCCCGCAGCTCCACCAAATTTAATTCTTCTCCATAGGGGGATCGAACGAGGGGGTGTGGGGGAGATGCTCCTCCACGCTTCGGGGGTCACCGTCCCGTTATTTGGGACGCCCTAGGGGGCAGGCCCCCTGGGGAAGCGAGCTCGTCGAGCGCGTGAGATTCCCCCGCAGCTCCACCAAATATCATCACCCGCCACATAATTCTAAAAACCTGAGCCGTCCCTCGGCACAACAAGCGTACATTCTTGTACAAGAAGAACCGGTCCTAACCTACATGAAATACTCACCCATATTTCATGTATCTTCCTCTTTTCATCAACGAAATTGATCCATTCCGGGAAAGCTCCTCTTCATACCTTTCAGGCATGTCTCTTGCTCTCAATACCGATGTGAAAATTAGGAGATCGCTATGGAAACCCAAAACACCATCCTCATTGTCGACGATGAGAGCGGACCGCGCGAGTCGCTGAAGCTCATCTTGAAGCCGTTCTACAACATTGAAATCGCCGAAGACGGTCCGCAGGCGTTGGAAATCATACAAAAAAAGAAGATCGATCTGGTCACGCTCGATTTAAAGATGCCGGGGATGCAGGGGGAAGAAGTCCTCAGTCGGATCAAGGAAGCGCATCCGGAGGTCGAGGTGTTGATTATCACCGGTCACGGAACGCTGAAAAATGCGATTGAGCTCATCCGAAAGGGGGCCAGCGGATATGAGTTGAAGCCCTTCACTATTACCGAAGTCGTCATGAATATTTCCAAAACACTCGACAGAAAGAATAAAATGCAAAAACTCAAGCAGATCTTCAACCCGGGCTAGCGCCTGCTGGAAATCTTTCGCCTCGAATACCCTCGGATAGAAATGGTTGCTTGTAGGATGGCCCGCCAGGATGGAAGAGGAATCCACCGGAAAGAGGAACGACAACTTACAAATGTTTTCCTTCGGCCAAAAGCCGGGTGATCTCTTCCGCCGGCAAAGGCTTGCTGAAAAGATAGCCCTGCATCTGATCGCATTTCAACCCGCGTAAAAATTCCAACTGTTCGACCGTTTCCACCGCCTCGGCCACCACTTTCAGCTTCAATGTGTGGGCCATCGTGATGATCGCGGCCACAATGGCCGCATCATCCGGATCGGTCGTCACCTCCTGCACGAAGGACTTATCTATTTTCAGCGTATCGATCGGAAGCCGCTTTAAATAACTGAGCGAGGAATATCCCGTTCCGAAATCGTCGATCGAGATTTCAATTCCTCCCAGGTTCAACTCGCGCAGTTCGGCCATGGTGCTTTCATTGCTCTTCATGATGATGCTTTCAGTCAACTCCAATTCCAAATAGTTGGGATCCAGGCCGGTCTCATTGAGCACATGCGCAATAATGGCGATGAGATTTTGCCTTTGAAGCTGGCGAACCGATATGTTGACCCCCATGCGGACAAAGGGAAGCCCCTGCTTCTGCCACGCCTTGTTCTGCGCGCAGGCGGTGCGCAAGATCCACTCCCCCATCGGAACGATCAGGCCGGTCTCTTCCGCAAGCGGAATGAATTCGGCCGGAGAGACCATTCCGGCCTCCGGGGATTTCCATCGAATCAGGGCCTCCATCCCCACGATCTGTCCCGTCGTGAGATCGACCTTGGGTTGGTAATAGAGCAGGAACTCCCCCCGCTCCAAGGCATGGCGGAGATTGTTTTCCAAAGCGAGACGTTTGGTGGCATGTTGATTCATCGCCGGCGCATAGAGCTGGTAATTGTTCCCGCCCTGCTCTTTGGCGCGATACATCGCCGTGTCGGCATGTTTCATCAGCAGATCGATCTCGTCTCCGTCATTGGGAAAAATCGCAATCCCGATGCTGGCTGAAACGAAGATCTCCTGTCCCTTTAACTGAAACGGTTTCCCCAATGAGTCGAGAATTTTTTGAGAAACGCGAAAGCTGTCGGCCGGTTGCGCCAGATCATCCAGAATCAGACCGAACATGTCGTCTCCCAGCCGCGCGACGGTATCTCCCTCCCTCACCGTGGCGGACAACCGCTCGGACACGGCCTTCAGCAGGAAATCTCCCATCGCTTGCCCGAGCGTCTCGTTCACCACTTTAAACCGGTCGAGATCAAACAGGAGAACGCCGACCGATCGTTTATGCCAGGGGGCCCGTGAAATCGCCAGCCCCAGACGGTCCCGAAAGAGAAGACGATTCGGAAGGTTGGTAAGGAGGTCAAAGTTGGTCAAGTGGTTGAGACGCTCCTCCGCCTGCTTCCGCTCCGTGATGTCATGGAAGCACCAAACCCGGCCGATCCGCTCCCCGCCGATCTGCTGCGGCTTCGCGTACCACGCCAGGACTCTCCCGTCGATCAATTCCAACGTGCCTTGATTTTCCGAATCCGATTGGTTGAGCGCGTTGAGCCTTGCCGAAAAGCTTTCAGGGTCCTTGAGCGGTTTCAGGAGAGCGGCTATTGCTTTCTCCGGATCTCCCAAAGTTAAGACAGGATGAGGAATCTCCCACATTTCTATGAATTTTGAATTGAATAAGGTGACCGTGCCCTTCTGATTCACGACAAGAATCCCGTCGGCGGTGGCCTCGAGTGTGGCATTCAGCAATGAGAGGCTGCGCTTTAATTCCGCCTCGATCCTTTTCCGCTCCGCGATCTCTTTTTCCAGCGCTTCCTTATCCGCCAGGAGGCGGATCGACGCTTCGGCGACGCTGTCTTCCGAGATATCACTCACCTTCTCTTCTCCCATTTCGGTCGGCCATGGCTTGCGCTTTCAAAAATGACCCTTTCGGAATGAACTCGACTTCAGAACCGGGATGCCCCCGCCGAGGAATTTAAAATGTTGATTGATGCTTATTCAGTATGCCATAAAGCTGAAAGATGTCTATTTTCCTGAAAGACTTTCTATTTTTCAGCCTAAACTGAGACCTGTCTTAAGACACGATAGCTAAGTCTTTTTTTGGACTCCGTTAAGGAGGACGGAATCCTCTGTCAAAAAGCCAGGGAGCACCCCTGAGGACTATAGCTGAAAGACCGTCTAAAAATACCGCTCCGGGTATAGATAAGAAGAATTTCATTGACATTGTTGTAAATAGGTATATTGTCAAATTCTGCTTTTGGATTATCATCTGGTCTTGTAAGTTGGCGCAACGGGGGTGAACTTCCGCCCTCTCCACACCGATTCAAAACCCGCACAGGGAGGTGCTATGGGGAGGACTGTCATGCCGACAACGGATGCGTCGAGTATCCGGCTTATTGCCTTCAAAATTACTTCTCCTTTTGCCCATTTTTTCTGCCCCGATTCTCTTCCGTCAATCCCAAAGTCAAACATTACCATAGGCAGGAGATTAATTTTCTTATGGGATAGTTCACCTTTACTTTTATTCAATAATTGGAACAAATGAAATTTTGAATGACATTTGCATATTGATTCGCTCACTAATACGGTTAAGTATCCTAGTATAGAACGCAACACATCAATTAGTTGAATCGAGTGAAATGCAAACCATTTTAGATTCGGGAAATTACTATTTTAATCCACACGCCATCCCAGTAGTCTTAGCCGGTGTTTTCATGCTAGGCATCGGTTCCCTCGCTCTATCCAAGAACCGTAGAGGTATTAATAATCTCTCTTTTTTTCTAGCCACACTTAGCCTATCAATATGGTTATAGATATAGATGCATTGCAATTAGAATTTGCTCAGGAAATTAGACAAATTTACGGCCAGAGGGTAAAAATTCCGTTATGGCTGGGAATGACATTGGTTCCCATATTTGGATTTTTAGATCAGGGATGCAGCCGATTCACATCGGCATTTCTCGAACGGACCCGAGCTATCGTTCTGGAAAAACCGTTCGATCTCGCAGAGTTCAGCGGCTAGCGAAGTTGTCTTTAAACACAATTCAACCTAGCGATGGAGCATTGGATGAGAGAGGTAACGCCCCTCTTTGAGAAAGAAGTCTTCAACCTTACGGTCTCAAGGTTGAAGGTCGCCTGCATATTAGGTATCGTCCTTTTTCCCCTCTATGGCATGGTAGATTATGCAATTGCTCCCCAGTATTTTTTGTTTTTCATGGCGCTGAGAACCATCAACACCTTTGTTGACCTTGCGATATTCTTTGCGCTTAAAAGCGATCAGTTCAAGCAGTACACATATATATTCGTTTATTTCTTTTTCCTTTGTCTAATCAGCTTAATACAAATAATGGTCATGTACACCGGTGGTCATAATAGCCCTTACTACGCCGGCCTGAACATTATTATTCTGGCAGTCGGTTTGTTAATGCCGATGAGCTTAAAACAACTCTTACCGCTCTACATAATAATTTATCTCACTTATCTTATCCCTATCATCGCCACCGAACCAATCACTCATTTTGCATATTTTTTTAGCAATAACGTATTCATTTTGTGGACGACCATCATTTCCGCAACAGGGAACCATCTCGGATATCGATTACGGTTCCAAGAATTTTCTTCTAGATTGAACCTGGAAGAAGCAAATAAAAAATTGGGGAAAGCTTATAAAAAACTCAAAGAGCTTGATACAGCCAAATCTCACTTTTTTGCAAACATCTCGCATGAATTAAGAACTCCATTAACTTTAATCCTCGCTCCGCTTGAAACACCGCTCAGGGAAAAATCTAAAGTTGAAGTCAGGCTGGAACAAAGACAAATTGAAATGATGTTCCAGAACGGCCTGCGTCTCCTCAAGTTAATTAACAATCTCCTCGACTTTGCCAAGCTGGACGATCAGAAGATGCATTTATGCTATTCCAAAGGAAATCTCTCGACTTTCATCAAAGGGATCGTTTCCTCCCTGGCACCACTTGCGGAAAAGAAAAACATTCAATTGTCGATTTCAGATCAGGGGGAGAGAACCAAGTTTTACTTCGACCACGACAAAATGGAGAAGGTGCTCTTAAACCTAATCTTTAATGCAATCAAGTTCACCGAGTCAGAAGGGAAAATTAATATTCTCTACGAACTAAAAGATGGAGAGGTCTTCGTAAGAATCTCAGATAGCGGGATCGGTATCGCCCCGGCGGATCTTCCCAAGCTCTTCAACCGTTTCTCTCAGATTGATGCGACTGCAACCCGCCGATATGAAGGAACCGGAATCGGCCTGGCACTCTGCAAAGAGTTAATCGAGCTCCATCAAGGGAAGATTTGGGCCGAGAGCGAAGTAGGGAGGGGAACAATGATCTTCTTCACCCTTCCCCATCTCACAGAACTCCCCACCGCAGAACGTTCCACCAATGCAATCCCACAGGACAATCTCGAGGAAGATTGGGTCCGCTCTCTTCACAAAGAGGCAGAATATGCCGACGGAGGAATCCTCCAAGAGCCACCCGCACTTCCGCAGCAAGCTACAACCTGCGGACAGAGCAGATCGAAGATCCTCGTCGTCGAAGACAACCCCGACATGCTCCACTTCATTGCCACGCAACTTCAGGGGGAATATCAAATCATCCCCGCTCGAAATGGGGCTGAAGGGCTCGAGCGCGCCAAAGCGGACCTCCCCGACCTGATCCTCGCCGACGTGATGATGCCGATCAAAGACGGCTATCAGCTCTGCCGAGAGGTAAAAGAAAATCTCGCAATACGGCACATCCCGGTGGTCTTGGTGACCGCCAAGGCCGATCTGTCGATGAAGATCGAGGGATTAAACCAAGGCGCCGACGATTACCTGACCAAGCCTTTCAGTTCTGAGGAGCTGAGGGCGCGTGTGAAATCGCTTCTCAACCTACGCACCTTGGAAAAAGAAATTCAAATCCGGAATCAAGCTTTGGAGAGAACCCTCGCCGAACTGCGGCAAACCCAGGCGCAACTGATTCACTCGGCCAAAATGGCCGCCATGGGAACCCTGGTGGCCGGCCTCTCTCACGAGATGAACAATCCGCTGACCCCGGTGATCGGTTTTGCTGAGCTTCTCTTAGGCATGCCTCTTCCTAAAGAGGCGCATCAGTGTGCAGACACCATCTCCAGGGAAGCGCGCCGGTGTGCGGCCGTTGTACGAAGCCTATCCGATTTCGCGCGAAAATCGCCCCCGCTCTGGCAAGGGAACGATTTGAACAGCTTGATTCATTCTGTTTTGGAGTTGAAAGCCTCTTACCTTCGCACCGACAATATCGCACTCGAATTGAATCTCGATCCACGTCTTCCCAAAACGCTTGTGGATGGCAACCAGATCAAGCAGGTTCTGTTAAATCTCATCAACAATGCTCATCAAGCCGTTTTGATAAATGAGGAAGATCGGAGAATCCGAATTGTTTCGGAACAAACTGCAGGGCTCCTACGAATCACAATTGGGGACAATGGTCCGGGAATTCCAAAGGAAGTTCAGTCCCGGCTCTTCGAGCCTTTTTTCACGACGAAGCCGGAAGGAGAAGGAACGGGGTTGGGATTGGCGATCTCGCATGGGATCATCGCATCTCATGGCGGGAAGATCGGATTTATCTCTGAGGAAGGGATCGTAACACGCTTCTGGTTTGAGCTGCCAATCCGTACCGCTGCATTCACCGCTCCCACTCTCCCCTCTGAGACAAGTGTACTCCATCAGGACAGACGGGCGCTGGTGGTGGATGATGAGCCGATGGTTCTGGAGGTCTGCAAGACGGCATTGGAGCAGATCGGATTTGTTGTCGATGCGGTGCACAGCGGGGAAGCCGCCTTGGAACAATTGACCAAAACCTCCTATGACCTTCTCGTCAGTGATGTTCGCATGCCGGGGATGGATGGGATTCAGTTTTTTGACCAAGTGGGCCGTGTCTATCCGGAGATCTTAGAGCGGACGATCATCATCACCGGGGATGCAGCCAATTCAGTGACCTCGACGTTCCTCGACCGGACCCACGCCGCCGTCCTGAAGAAACCGTTCGACCTCAAAGAGCTTCAACGCTTGGCGAAGTCGATCTTAGGACGCAATTTAACGCGAGGCTGGAAAGTAGTATGAAAGGGTAAGTGGCTTTTAAAACACCCCCTTTGGGGGAATTGCTCATCCGTGGCCTTAAGAGAGAATGCAGACCATCATTACATAAGATGCCGTCAATCCTACAACGTCAGCACTTTTAAGCCGTCCGGCATCACTGTTCTAAGAAAAACCGTTTGACCAAGTTTCAACATCTTGACGGATTAATTTTCAACCTTTCCGAAATTATAATGGAGAGATCAATGATAACAAAAGTTTCAACATACTATGAAAGAAGGAAGAGTGTTATTCAAATTGGCTTTAACGACCGACGGGTAACAGAGCGACGAGTAGATCTTACATTGATTTCTCCAGAGCGACGGCGCCTGAGTTCACAAGTACGTCGGTATGAACGAGAGCATATTAAAATTCCGGTTCGCGTACAGGCAAATGGGGTAGAAATATCAGGCTATACAGAAAATATAAGCTTAGAAGGCATTCTCATCTACAGCAATACTGTATTGGAGGCTGGCACAGCGATAAGGCTCCAATTCTCCTTTGGGGAGAGTGTTTGTTATACCAATATAATCGGACAGGTCGTTTCCTGCCGCTTTATAGAAAACGGTGAAATTGCATACTATGCTATTGGAATCAAATTTAACGCTATTCGAGATCTTGAGTCAAAAATATTGAATTCAGTAATTCATATACTTAAGCAGAATATTTCATCGCAAGAGAAGTCATTGCTTACTATCATTGTCACGAATGATAGCCTTTCTCAGGAAACAACAGCCATTCAAAGAGAAACATTGGACTCATTCGGGAAAGGGTCCAATACCTCTCAACAATTGGAACTTACTACAATCAAAAATTCATCATCTAACAAGGCCATTTCAAATGGAAGATCTGAATACACAAGCAATACCGCGAGGCCTATTTTAGAAGTATTTCTCTCATATCCTAAGGGAGAAAAAATTGTTAAAGAGGTGTTAGATATTACAGAATCAGGATTGTCTTTTAAGATGGCTTCTGAAGAGGGTTTTTTAAATGTTGGTATGCCCTTGGATAGTATTCTGCTAAGAAGTAGGAAAAAAACTTATAAAACTTCTGGAGAGGTCATCGATGTCACTCCCTTTGAAGAGGGTGGAAATCAATTCTTTCGTATTGGAGTGAGGCTCAAAGGTGATCAAAAAGGAACTCTGGGATTCAAAAGAACATCACTTTTCCCATTCGTGAGATTGCCCCGCTACTCTTCGGATCAAATTACAAATCTCACTAAATTTATTAATTTTAATACAGAGACTACAGAAGAACATACAGGAGCCTTAATAGATTTTTCAATATTTGGAACGAAGTTCTCATTAACGGAGAAGATTACTCCCCCTCTCCATATCGGCCAGAAATTGCACGACTTTGCATTTATCATTGGAAATGAAATCCTTCCTATAGGAAATGCAATAATCGCTCATATAAGTGAAAACGGAAACAAACTAATAATAGGTGTCTCATTTGAATCGGATACTCTTGACCCTACTAAAATATTTTTATTAGACAAGAAAACCAGGATAAAACATGAAATAACAAAAAAGACGTCCTTCCCCGCTTCGGTTGAGATCAACCCTGCTTTTAAATCTGCAATAGTAGATCTTCGCTGTTTCCTTGAAAAGCTCAAGAAAGAATTTGATAAATATGACTTAGAAACCCAAAATGAAGAAGCTGAATATAAGGATAACATAGAGCGTGTCATCTTGGATTCGGCCGTGAAACACTATTATCCGATTATAGACACTTCAATGAGTCATATCGCTTCTATCGTTGAGAATTTCGATCAACATTCGGATCTCATTCACAAGGAGTTTTTTAGACAGCACCTGCATGCATTGTTCCTTGAAGCTCCTTTTATTAATAGAGCCTATAGAAAACCTTTAGGTTATGCGGGTGATTACGAAATGATGAATATGCTTTACCGCGATTCATATGAAGGGGAAACACTCTTCGGGAAGTTTCTAAATAATCATATTTATCAATCTCCAGCTGCTAAGGCAGTTCGTAACCGCGTTCCTTTTTTGACAGATAAGATAGAAATGGTCGTCAGGAATTCTTTACCTTTAAAATCAAATACAAATTACATATCAGTAGCCAGCATCGGCTGCGGTCCTGCCAAGGAAATACAAGACTTCCTGAGTCGCTCTGATAAACGTGATCAATGTAAATTCAGCTTAATCGATTCCGATAAAAGCGCATTACAGCATTGCCAAGAAAAAATATTACGAATAGATCTCTCCAGAAAGGTAAGAACAAAAGCTAGATTTATTCATAAGTCAGTAATAGAGATTGCTAGGGGAAAAGAGGATATTTTTCCAGAAAGGCAGGATCTAATCTACAGTATTGGATTGTTCGACTATTTAAATACTGATTTCTCAAAACAACTTATTCGTGTGCTCTTTGAAAATTTGAACTCCAATGGAGTTTTGATCGTGGGAGATTTCGATCCCTCGTGTCCCACAAAAAACTATTTGGAGTATACTATGGAATGGCATTTAATCTATAGAAACAATTCTCAAATGCTCGAATTAGCGGATCTATTAAATAATATAAAGGAAGCAAATGTCGAGAAAGAGCCTGAGAGAGTAAATAATTTTTTAGTCCTAAAGAAGGATGGATAAATCCGAATGGATTCATTGAAGCTTCAATACAACCAAGAAATTGAACATCTATATAAAGAGAGAGTCAAAGTCCCCTTGTGGCTCGGTATGACATTAGTCCCCGTATTTGGATTTCTTGACTTCATTGTATTCCCCGACCAATTCGCTTATTTCATGGTTTTAAGATTAATAACGAGTTCCTTTATAGCAGTTCTGTTGTTTTTAGCATATATGAAAACAGAAAAAAACTACCATGCTATTTTAGCGTTCTGTTTCTATGTTTCAGTAGGAGCCATGATATCCCTCATGACGAGGCATACGGGGGGGTATGCAAGCATCTACTACGCAGGTTTAAGTCTTCTTACACTTACGGTAGTCGTCATGCCTTGGAGTATAAAGATGGCTATCGGCACGGTTTCAACTGTTTATGGAACTTATATCATACCTGCACTTATGTTCGATGAAATAGATAAATTTCCTATATTCGTAAATAACAATTACTTTTTACTTTCGACAATAATTATTGCAGTGACGGCAAACTTCGTCGGAAATCGTCTCCGCTTTAAGGAATTCAAATCTCGTTTCGAACTTAGCGAATCCAAGTTAAAACTAGAAAATGCCAAAAAAGAATTGGAACAGTCCTATTATAGGCTCCAAGAGATGGACCAACTTAAAACCCAATTCTTCGCCAACATCTCCCATGAGCTTCGCACTCCCCTCACGCTGATCCTGGCCCCGCTGGAATCGATTCTACATCGGGATTCGGTCCAAGGTGAACGAAGAGAAGATTTAAGCGGCATGTACCAGAACGGCCTTCGCCTTCTCAAATTAATCAATAACCTCCTCGATCTGGCGAAGATCGACGCCGGGAAAATGCAGCTTTCTCATTTAAAGACCGACTTTACAAAATTCACCAAAGGAATCATTGCCTCCGTGGCGCCCCTGGCGGAGAAGAAAGAGACCTCCCTCTCATTTACCTGCCCGGATCAGCTCAACGAGTTTTACTTCGATCGGGATAAAATCGAGAAGGTGCTTTTAAATCTCATCTTCAATGCCCTCAAATTCACGAATCCGGGAGGGAAGGTCTCCGTCTCCTGTGAACAGAGAGAAGATCAGATCCTCGTCCGAATTTCTGACACCGGGATCGGCATTGCACAGGAGAACATCCACAAACTCTTCAGCCGCTTTTCTCAGGTCGATGCCTCCTCTAACCGCCGTTTCGAAGGAACCGGTATTGGTCTCGCTCTGTCGAAAGAGTTGATCGAGCTCCATAAAGGAGAGATCTGGGCCGAAAGCGAATTGGGTAAAGGAACCGTGATCAGTTTTACCCTCCCCTTTCTGACCGAGCCGATCTGCATCCCCGAACAGAAAGAAGGAGGAGAGGTGGATTGGACCCGCTCGCTTCACAAGGCGGCGGAATACACGACAGCAGGCATCGTTCAAGAAGCGCAACCGATGAAAAGCGCTTCCTCAAACGGCGCGCCGGCAGGAGCCCCTAAAATCCTCGTGGTCGAAGACAATCCCGACATGCTCCACTTTCTGGTGACGCAACTTCAAGACGACTATCACGTCGTCACCGCCCAGAATGGAGTGGACGGGGTGCAGCGAGCCCAGACCGATCTTCCGAATCTGATCCTCTCCGACGTCATGATGCCGATCAAAGACGGGTATCAGCTCTGCCGGGAGGTCAAAGAAAACGCCTTGACGAAACATATCCCCATCGTCTTGATCTCCGCCAAAGCCGATCTCTCGATGAAAATCGAAGGGTTGGAGTATGGCGCCGACGACTACCTCACGAAACCGTTCAGCTGCGAAGAGCTGCGGGCGCGCATCAAATCACTCCTCAACCAGCGCGGCCTGGAGACCCAGCTGATTCATTCGGAGAAGATGGCGGCCCTCGGCCTTTTGGTGGCGGGGATGGCCCATGAAATCAACAACCCGATCAGCTTTGCGAAGGTCAGCTTGGAAAATCTTCACAACACCCTCGCAGAGCAGGACCGGCTCATCAAAGAGGGAGCGGCCCCGGACAGCGCCGAGATGAAGCGGCTCAATGCCAAGATCGACCGGGCCTTTTCGATTATCAAGACGGGACTTGATCGGACCGAGGCGATCGTTTCCGATCTGAAAGCGTTCGTCAGAAAAGACGAGGCCCAATTCAGACCGACCGATCTCCATGAAGGCCTCGACTCCACCCTCAACCTGATGAGAACCGAATTGAAGGATCGAATCACGATTGTCAAAGAGTACGGCAAGATCGATCCGGTCGACGCGGTCCCTGGGCAGCTCAACCAAGTCTTCATGAACCTGCTGCAAAACGCCATCCACGCCATTCCGGATGAAGGAGAAATACGGATCAAGACCTGGAAAGAAGACGATCGGGTGAAGATTTCCGTAAAGGACAGCGGCACCGGGATCTCGCCGGAGCATCAAAAGCGGATCTTCGAACCTTTCTTCACCACCAAAGAGGCCGGAAAAGGGACCGGGCTGGGGCTCTCCGTCAGCTACCGCATTCTCCAGAGCCACCGGGGAGATATCACCGTCGTCAGCCGGCCGGGACAAGGAACGGAGTTCGTGATAACCTTGCCGGTGAGGCAAACGATCGACGCCGCACATCAGACACGTTAGGCGTGAAGCATGAGGCGCGGAAGGGGCGAAGCGCGCCTCCCGTCACTTATATTTATAAGGAGACTTCATGCAGCAAGGAATCACTCCCAAAGATTACCCCGTCCTTTTCGTCGATGATGAAGAGATGGCCTTGATCAGCCTGGAGGAGCAATACGAGCGGGAATTCACGATCTATACTGCAAAGAACGGGAAAGAGGCGATCGAGACCTTGCAGGCTCATCCGGAGATCGCCCTCATCATCAGCGATCAGCGGATGCCGGGGATGAGTGGCGTTGAATTTCTTGCTCAAGCAAAAAAGGTCGTTCCGGAAGCGGTCCGGATGTTGCTGACCGCCTATACCGAAATGGAAATGGTCATCGAGGCGATCAACAGGGGAAATATCTACCGATACATCACCAAGCCTTATGATGTCGCCGATCTTCGCTGCGCGATGCTCCAGGGGATCGAGCACTACTACCTGATCAGAGAGCGGGACCGGCTCTATGCCGAGAAGATCGAAACCCTCAAGCGGGTCGCCCGGACCAACCGGCTGACCGCCATCGGCACCTTGGCGGCCGGCATGGCGCATGAGATCAACAACCCGATGGTCGCGATCTATACTTTTCTTCAGATGCTCCCCCAGAAGCTCAAAGAGCCTCAATTGGACAAAGAATATCTGGAGAAATTCTACAGCCTCTCCATCCGGGAAGCGGAGCGGATCCAGACGCTGATCCGTAAATTGCTCGACTTTTCCAAGAACGGGGATCAGGATGAGCTCATCCTCAAAGAGAGCCAAATCAATCTGATCCTGCAGGAGGTGGTCTCTCTCCTGAAGCATGAAGCGAATAAAAAGGAAACCACCCTCGACCTTCAACTGGCTTCGGACATCCCCCTCGCGAAAATCGATTCGGAAAAGATCCGGCAGGTCTTTTTGAATTTGATTCTAAACGCCATCCATGCGACCCGCTCAGGCAAGATCACGGCGACCTCTTCTTTTCATCAAGATGCGCAGGGACAAGGCTACCTTCAAGTCGCGGTGGCCGATACGGGCGCCGGAATCTCGGAAGAGAATTTGGAGAAATTGTTCAACCCCTTCTTCACCACCAAAGATGCACAAGGGACCGGCCTGGGGCTGATGATCTGCCATCACATTGTCGACCAACACCGCGGAAATATCGACGTCCAATCGAAATTGGGAAAAGGGACGACGATGACGGTTCAAATCCCGGTCGATCCCACCCAGCATGAGCGCCGAAAATCGGAACGGAGAGAGAAAAGCGGGGATTAGATGAGGACGGATTCGGCTTGAAAGCGACCGATTCGTACACCCCCCTTCTAATCCGTCTCCCCTCCCCCCGTTTATTTATTCGTGTTCGCCCGAACCCGCCTCTTTATTACCCCCTTGTTTCCCCTCACCGGAATAAATTATTATTGACTTGCGCGGCGCATCCGAATAAAATGACCCATAGGTCATTTACGACTATCTATTCATCTCATCCATCCCACCTGCGGCGGGAAAGCACCGGCTTTTCTCATCGCCGCCTTAAAATATAAAGGAGGAAATCATGAGCGAAGAACGACACTATTTCTTTGGGGGAATGATGTTTATGTTGGGCCTCACGATCGGGATCGGCGCCGGCTTTCTTCTGGCGCCGCGCTCGGGACGCGACACGCGCAGACAAATCAAAGGACTCGCCGATGAGACCGGAACCCATCTCGGCCGGATCGCGGATGAAACCAAACAGGTCTTCTCCGGCGTAGTGAAGCACGGAAAAGAGATGGCAAAAGAGACCGGCGGCCATTTGGACAATATCACGCAGGAAGCGAAACAGACCGCGGACAAGATCGCCGCGCACGGAAAAGGACTCATGCGGGATTCGGCCTGAAAGGCCGCGTCCGCGCCGGGCGCACCGCTGCTTCAAAGCGCCCGGATCGGATACCGACAGAGATCATGATCGACCATAGTGTTCTTAAGTCAAAAGAATCCTCCCCGCTTCTACAAACGCGGGTGGAAAGAAGAAAAGAGAAAACCCGTCGGACGCTGATGGAAGTGGCGCTCTCCCTTTTCTATGAAAAGGGAATTTATCTGACGAAAATCGAAGATGTTACGGCCCGGGCCGACATTGGGAAGGGCACTTTCTACCTTTACTTTGATACCAAAGAGTCGCTTCTCCAGGCCGTTCTGGAAGAGGGGCTTCGCCGCTTGCTTGTCCAAGCGACGGAAGCGGCCGAAACGGCCAAGCCGGGTCCGGGTCGAATCGGCGCGATTATCCGATCTCAACTCGATTTCTATCAGGATCATCCCGAATACCTTCTGCTGTTCCACCAGGTCTGCGGTCTGCTCCAGCTGCAAACCGGTTCGGTCAAAGAGCTGAGAGAGGTCTACGGCCGCTACCTCAACGAATTGGGCCGGCTCGTGCAGCCGGCGCTGACCGGCAAGGGAAGCCGGACCGGTTTCCCACGCGAGTTCGGAATGGCCCTTTCGGCCGTGACGTCGGGCCTGCTGACCCATCACCTGCTCTTCGGGAAAAACAGGGTCTCCAAACGCCGGCGGGCCGACGTCGAGATCCAAATCAAAAAGAGCCTCTCCGCGCTGATCAAAGAGTAACCGCCCGTCACAACACGAAAGGAGCCGTCAATATCTCAGAACAGCGGACAACCTACCGATTGAGAATCCCAGGATGGAAGGGAAACGATTTCGACCCTCTTCCATCGCAGCACCCAGGGAGCGATGAACCATGAAAAAGACCCCAAAGACGACGAAGACGATGAAAACAGCCAAAGAGAATTTTCCGGAGGATGCGCGGAAGCGCGTCGTGGTCGAGCGGGTCCGGCCGGAGATCGACGCCGGGCGATACCCGATCAAGCGGACCGTCGGCGAGAAGGTGGTTGTCACCGCACATGTCTTCACCGACGGCCACGACCGGATCACCGCGCACCTTCTGCATAGAGCAAAAAAGGAGGAGACCTGGACGGAAACGGCGATGGAGCCGCTCGGCAACGACGTCTGGGAGAGCGCCTTCACACCGGCCGTTCAACAGACGTATGAGTACACGGTCGAGGCCTGGATCGACCGGTTCGGCTCCTGGCGGGCCGATCTGGTCAAGCGGGTCGAGGCCGGGCAGGATGTCGCCGGCGAGCTATTGGAAGGAGCGGCGCTGGTGTCGGAGGCCGGCCGTCGAGCCAGCGGCGCGGATCAAAAAGCGCTGCATGCGGCGGCCGATGCGTTGTCGAGCGAACGGCCACAGAAGGAACGCATTGCGATCGCGCTCGATGAGAAACTGTTCGAGCGGGTCTCCCGCTACCCCGACCGGAGCCGGGCCACCCGGTACGATCGCATCCTGGCGGTCACCGTCGATCGGGACCGGGCCCGTTACGGCGCCTGGTATGAAATGTTCCCCCGGTCGGCCGGACCCGATCCGAACCGGAGCGCCACCTTTCCGGAGGCCGAATCGCGCCTTCCGGAGATCGCGGCGATGGGATTCGACATCCTCTACCTTCCCCCGATCCACCCGATCGGGAAAAGCTTCCGGAAGGGACCGAACAACGCGCTCACAGCCAGACCGAACGACCCGGGAAGCCCCTGGGCGATCGGTTCGGAGGCGGGGGGCCACAAAGCGGTCGATCCGAATCTCGGGACGCTCGCCGATTTCAGACATTTCGTCGAAGCGGCCGATCGACACGGGTTGGAGGTCGCGCTCGATATCGCCTTCCAGGGCTCTCCCGATCACCCCTACGTGAAAGAACACCCCGAGTGGTTCCGCCACCGGCCGGATGGGACGATCAAATACGCCGAGAATCCGCCGAAAAAATATCAGGATATCTACCCGCTCAACTTCGAGTCGGACGATTGGAAAGGGCTCTGGACGGAGCTCAAGAGCGTCGTCGAATTCTGGATCGAGCAGGGGGTGAAGATCTTCCGGGTCGATAACCCCCACACCAAACCGTTCCGATTCTGGGAGTGGCTGATCGGTGAGATTCAGAAGAAACACCCCGAGACGATCTTCCTCGCCGAGGCGTTCACCCGGCCGAAAGTCATGTACGGGCTGGCGAAAGGGGGCTTCACACAGTCGTACACCTATTTCACCTGGCGGAACACCAAAGAGGAATTGACCGAATATTTGACCGAGCTGACGCAAACGGAAGCGCGCGATTTTTTCCGCCCCAACTTCTTCGCGAACACCCCCGATATCTTGCACGAATACCTTCAGACCGGGGGGCGTCCGGCCTTCCAGGTCCGGCTGGTCCTCGCCGCGACCCTCGCGGCAAATTACGGGATCTACAGCGGGTTCGAGTTGTGCGAGAACCGGGCGGTCCGCGGAACGGAGGAGTACCTCGATTCGGAAAAATACCAGGTCCGTGCCTGGGATTGGGACCGGCCCGGGAATATCAAAGCGCTGGTCGCCCGGGTCAACCAAATCCGGCGGGAGAACCCGGCGCTCCACGCGAACGACCGGCTCCGGTTCTATACGACCGACAACGATCAGTTGATCTGTTATGCCAAGACGACCGAAGACCTCTCCAACATGATTCTCGTCGCGGTGAACCTCGACCCGCATCATCTTCAGCACGGGTGGGTGGAGGTGCCGATCGATGAACTGGGGATCGCGCCGGGCGAGCCGTACCAGCTCCACGACTTAATCGGCGGCGACCGTTATCTCTGGCACGACGCGTGGAATTACATCCGCCTCGACCCGATGCTCTCTCCCGTCCACATTTTCCGGGTGCGGCGGAAGATCCACTCCGAGCGTGACTTCGATCCTTTTATCTGAGGAAAAACGCGACCGTGATCCGAACGGAAGATGATCCGCTCTGGTATAAAGACGCGGTGCTCTATGAGCTCCACGTCAAGGCCTTCTGCGACAACAACGCCGACGGGATCGGCGATTTTCCCGGCCTATTGACGAAGCTCGACTACCTGCAGGAGCTGGGGGTCGACTGCCTCTGGCTGCTGCCGATGTACCCCTCCCCCTTTCGGGACGACGGGTACGACATCGCCGATTACTACCAGATCCATCAGAGCTATGGCACGCTGGACGATTTTCGACGCTTCCTGGAGGCGGCCCATGCGCGGGGAATGCGGGTAATCATCGAATTGGTCCTCAACCACACCTCCGACCAGCATCCCTGGTTCCGGGAAGCCCGGCGCTCCAGGGAAAGCCCCCTGCGCGACTGGTATGTCTGGAGCGACACCGATGATCGCTACCAAGAGGCGCGGATCATCTTTCTCGACACGGAGAAGTCGAACTGGGCCTGGGACCCGGTTTCGAAATCGTACTACTGGCACCGCTTCTTCAGCCACCAGCCCGATCTGAATTTCGACAACCCCGCCGTCCGGGAGGAGGCCTGGAAAGTGATGGACCACTGGCTTCAAATGGGGGTGGACGGCTTCCGGGTCGATGCGGTCCCCTATCTGATCGAGCGCGAGGGGACCCCTTGCGAAAACCTCGTCGAGACCCACGACGTTCTCCGCTTCCTCCGCCGGCGGCTCGATGAAAACCACGCCAACAAGGTCCTCCTGGCGGAGGCAAACCAGTGGCCGGTCGACGTCCGCCCCTACTTCGGCGAGGGGAACGAGTTCCACATGGCGTTTCACTTCCCGATCATGCCGCGGATCTTCATGGCGGTCCAGCTGGAAGACCGAAAGCCGATCGTCGAGATCATGGAGCGGACCCCCCCGATTCCGGAAAATTGCCAGTGGGCAATCTTCCTGCGCAACCACGACGAGCTGACGCTGGAGATGGTCACCGATGAAGAGCGCGACTACATGTACGACGAATACGCCAAAGACCCGAAGGGAAGAATCAACCTCGGCATCCGCAGACGGCTCGCTTCCTTGATGGGAAACGTCCGCCGACGGGTCGAGCTCCTCAACTCCCTTCTCTTCTCCCTTCCCGGAACGCCGGTCATCTACTACGGCGATGAGATCGGGATGGGAGAGAACATCTATCTGGGGGACCGGAACGGAGTGCGGACCCCGATGCAATGGAGCGGCGGCTGGAACGCCGGCTTCTCCACCGCCGACCCGGAGCAGCTCTATCTGCCGCTGATCTCGAATCCGGTCTACGGCTACGCCGCGGTCAACGTGGAGTCGCAGCGGCGATCGGAAGATTCCCTTCTGTCATGGATGAAGGAGATCATCCGCCTGCGGCGATCGAGCCGGGTCTTCGGCCGCGGATCGCTCGAATTCCTCAATCCGGAGAATCACCGGGTGCTCGCCTATATCCGCCGGTGGGAGGACGAAACGGTCCTCGTGGTGACCAACCTCTCCCGAGCGGCCCAAGCGGTGGAGCTCGATCTGCGCCCTTTTCGCGGCGCGATTCCGGTCGAGATGTTCGGAAGGAACCCCTTTCCCAGAATTACGGAGCGGCCTTATCTATTAACCCTGGCGCCCTATCATTTTTTCTGGTTTGAATTGCGGCGTTTATAAAAGAGACGGAAGCGATCGGATGGAAACCCAATTGTCGATTCAAGATCAAGCGCGGACCGCTCCCCCCGGAACGGCGCCGGATAGGACGGAGGCCGATGAAAGCCTCCTCCCGGATGACCTGCTTCGACAACTGATCGCCGTCGGAGAGGTCGATCTTCTGGTAGGGATTCCGACGCTCAATCATGCCAAGACGGTCGGACAGGTCGTCCGGGCCGTTCAGATCGGGTTCGTGAAGTACTTTCCGAGAGAGCGGGCCGTCTTGATCAACCTCGACGGAGGCTCGACCGACGGCACGCCGGAGCAAATCCGCGCAACCTCGATCGACGATTTTCGCCCCCTCCTCGCCGCGCAGCCGCTTCGGACCTTGCACCGGATCACCACCCCCTACCCCGGCCCTCCGGGGAGGGCCGGGGCGTTGCGCACCCTCCTGGCCGCCGCCGATCTGGTGCGGGCCAAAGCCTGCGCCGTCGTCAGCCCCGATCTGGAGAACATCACCCCCGAGTGGATCGACGCGCTGATCCGCCCGGTGTACAAAGAAGGGTTCGATCTGATCACTCCCCTCTACCAGCGGCACAAATTCGACGGTCTTTTGATCAGCAACTTAATCTATCCGATGGTCCAGGCGATCTACGGCTATCGCATCCGGGAACCGCTCGGCCCCGAATTCGGTCTCTCCGGCCGCTTCGCCCGGTCGCTCCTCGCGGGAGAGGGCGCCGTCCGGACCCCCTCCGTTTACGGGATCGATCTGGCGATCACGGCCGCGGCGGCTGCGCGGGGCAATCGGATCGGCCAGTCGTTCCTGGGTCCGAAGGTCCACGCCTCTCGCCAAGACGAGCCGACGTTGCCGGAAGCGCTCAGACAGTCGGTCGGCGCGCTCTTCGAGCAGATGGAACGCGATGCAGCCGTCTGGCTCCCGCGGAGCGGTTCGGCGCCGCTGCCGGTGTTCGGGTTCGAATACGCCATGCGCCTAGAGCCGATCCGAATCAACAAGCGCCGGATGCTCGAAACGTTCCGGGCGGGGGTGCGGGAGCTCTCGACCCTCTTTGAAGCGATCCTTTCGGAGGGCACCCGGGAGTCGATCCATCACCGGGCCGGGATGGACGACAAAGCGTTTCGTTACCCGGACGACCTCTGGGTGAAAACGGTCTATGAGTTCGCCGCCGCGTTTCATCACGGCGCCCTTCACCGGTCTCATCTGATTCAGGCCCTGACCCCGCTTTACCTCGGAAGGGCCTGCTCCTTCGTTCTGGAGAATACCGACGCCGGCTCGGAGGAGGTGGGGAAAAGAATTGAAGCGCTCTGCCTGGAATACGAGCGGCAGAAAGCGGAACTGATCGAACGATGGAACATCAAACAGTGAGGAAAAGATGACCGATGCGGTGATGCGAGGGCTGACGGAAACCATGGAGACCTTCATCCGAATGGTCGCGACGTTCGTGCCGAAGCTCCTGGTCATGATCATCATCATCTTCGTGGGGTGGCTGGTCTCCCACTTTCTCAAGGGGCTGGCGCGCCGGGCCTTGGCGTTGATCCGGTTCGACACCCTCGGCGAAGGGGCCGGGTTCACCTCCCTGTTGCGGAGGGCGAATCTTCCCGCTCCGAACGAGGTCCTCTCCCGTCTCGTTTTCTGGCTGGTCTGGATCGGCTTCATTCTGTTGGGCGTCGCCGCGCTCGGATTTCCGGTCCTGGAGGCGCAGATCGCCCGTTTCTTCGCGTACCTGCCGCAGCTCTTCGTCGGCCTGCTCCTCTTTTTCGCCGGGCTCGTCGTCGCCAATTTCGCCTCGCGCGCCGTCCTCCTCGCCCTGGTGAACGCCAACGTCCCTTCGGCGCGGCTTCTGAGCGTGCTGACCCGCCTTTTCGTCATTCTCCTCGCCGCGGCGATGGCGCTCGAGCAGATGGCGGTGGCGACGGGGGTCGTGGTGACCGCTTTTTCGATCGCCTTCGGCGCCGTGATGCTCGCCCTGGCGATCGCCTTCGGCCTGGGAGGAAGGGACCTGGCGCGGCGCATTCTTGAAGAGCAGTTCTCCAGCAAGCCGGTCGAGAAAGAAGATGAGATCTCGCCGCTTTGATCCGCCGCACGAGGGCCATTGACGATCCGCCTCTTTGATGAAACCTGCCCGGACGGCGGGTGAAGGGCAACGGAGGAGTTCACCATGTTGAACCCCTACAAATCGACCGGCCCGGAAGGGCCCTGAATTGACTCGCCGAAACGGCTGTGGCATGATCAGCTTTTTGACCCGGTCCCGCGGGAGCAACCGCTCCGCCCCCGCGGGGTCATGAGGAGTCATTGAATGTCCGAACAGGAAATCCGGCACGAATACGATCCGCTCTGGTACAAAGATGCCATCATCTATCAGCTTCATATCAAGGCGTTCTTTGACAGCACCAACGACGGCATGGGCGATCTTAAAGGGCTGACGCGGAAACTCGACTATCTAAAAGACCTCGGGGTCACGGCGATCTGGGTTCTCCCCTTTTATCCCTCCCCGCTGAAGGATGACGGGTATGACATCGCCGATTACTTCAACAT
The DNA here is from genome assembly GCA_021651055.1 of Candidatus Manganitrophus morganii. Lineage (NCBI taxonomy): Bacteria > Pseudomonadati > Nitrospirota > Nitrospiria > Candidatus Troglogloeales > Candidatus Manganitrophaceae > Candidatus Manganitrophus > Candidatus Manganitrophus morganii. The sequence goes on along the minus strand of JAJHOH010000001.1, from coordinate 3,343,901 downwards.
TCATCCCGATTACGGGACGCTGCGCGACTTTAAGGAATTTTTGAAAGAGGCCCATCGCCGGGGGATGCGCGTGATCACCGAGCTGGTCCTCAATCACACCTCGGACCAACATCCCTGGTTCCAGCGCGCCCGGCGGGCCAAACCGGGCTCCGTCTGGCGGGATTTTTACGTCTGGAGCGACACCCCGGACAAATACAAAGACGCCCGGATCATTTTCAAAGATTTCGAGGCCTCCAATTGGACCTGGGACCCGGTGGCGAAAGCCTACTACTGGCATCGATTCTACTCTCACCAGCCCGACCTTAATTTCGACAACCCGCATGTCCAAAAAGAGATGCTCCGGGTGATGGAGCACTGGCTGGAAATGGGGGTCGACGGCCTGCGCCTGGACGCCGTCCCCTACCTCTACGAGCGGGAAGGAACCAACTGCGAGAATCTCCCCGAGACCTACGCGTTCCTGAAGCAGCTCCGCGCGCGGGTCGACCTCAAGTTCAAAAACAAAATGCTCCTCGCCGAGGCGAACCAGTGGCCGGAGGACGCCGTCGCCTATTTCGGGAAAGGGGACGCCTGCCACATGGCCTTCCACTTTCCGCTGATGCCCCGGATGTTCATGGCGCTTCGAATGGAAGACCGCTTCCCGATCATCGATATTTTGGAGCAGACCCCTTCCCCTCCCGAAAACGGCCAGTGGGCCATTTTCTTGCGCAACCACGACGAGTTGACCCTCGAAATGGTGACCGACGAGGAGCGCGACTACATGTACCGCATCTACGCGCACGACCCGAAAATGCGGATCAATCTCGGGATCCGTCGGCGGCTCGCCCCCCTCCTGGAAAACGACCGGCGAAAGATCGAGCTGCTGAACGTTCTTCTCTTCTCCCTCCCCGGAACACCGGTGATCTACTACGGCGACGAGATCGGGATGGGGGATAATTTCTACCTCGGCGATCGAAACGGAGTCCGCACCCCGATGCAGTGGAATGCCGACCGCAACGCCGGCTTCTCGCAGGCAAACCCGCAAAAGCTCTACTTCCCCGCGATTATCGATCCCGAATATCACTACGAATCGGTCAACGTCGAGAACCAGGAGCGAAACCACTCCTCGCTCCTCTGGAGCATGAAGCGTTTCATCGCCACCCGCAAATACTACAAGGCCTTCGGAAGGGGGACGATCGAATTCCTCTTTGCCGACAACCCGAAGGTCTTCGCGTTTCTCCGCCATTACAAAGACGAACATATTCTGGTGATCGTCAACCTCTCCCGGCACTCCCAGATCGCCGAGCTCGATCTCTCCCAATATGTCGGTTATACCCCGGAAACGCTCTTCAGCCGGAACCGGTTCCCGGCGATCCGCGACGCCCGTTATTCCATCACCCTGGGCCCCTACGGTTATTACCGCTTTTTCTTACAAAAGAAGGAGGAATCGATGCATCCTTCCGGCAAACGGGTGCTCCCCGAGATTCACGTCGAAGCCGATTGGCGCCGCGTCCTTGAAGGAAGGCAGAAGCAGACTCTCGAACGGAACACCCTTCCGGCCTATATCGTCGGATGCCGTTGGTTCGGCGGAAAAGCGCGCCAAATCGAACAGCTCCAAATCGTCGAGACGATCCCGATCGGCAGAAACGGACAGTCGGGGCAGCTTCTCCTGCTTCAAGTCGAATACACGGAGGGGATGCCTGAGACCTATCTTCTTCCGATCGCCTTCGCCGCCGGAGAGGCGGCGACACGCATCGCGGACGAGGCCCCGCAGGGGGTCATCGCCCGCGTGATCGGCCCGCAGGAAGGGATCCTCTACGACGGAATCTACAACGAGGCGGTTCGAGATTGCCTCCTCGCGATTATTGCAAAGCGGCAGCGGATCAGAGGATCGAAGGGGGAGCTGATCGCCTCTCCGGGAAAACGGTTTAGAGAGCTGGCGGCGGCCGCAACCGCTCCCCTTGTCTCCCAGGTTCTGAAGGGGGAGCAGACCAACTCCAATCTCCTGTATGGACAGACCTTTCTCTTTAAGCTCTATCGGCGTCTGGACGAGGGGGTCAATCCCGATCTGGAGATCGGCCGGTTCTTGACGGAGAACGCGCTCCTCTCCCGCATCCCGTCGTACGCGGGGGCGATCGAGTATCGCAGGCCGGGCGCGGAGCCGATCATCGTCGGTCTGCTTCAGGGATTCGTTCCAAATGAAGGAGACGCCTGGCGATACACGGTCGATGCGGTGGAGCGCTATTTCGAGCGGGTCCTCTCAAAACGGGGAGAGATCAGCGAAATTCCGAAGCCTCCCCTTTCGCTTCTCGACACCGCATTCCAAGAGATCCCCCCCCTCCTTCACGAGCTGATCGGGAGCATTTACCTGGAAATGGCAACCCTATTGGGAAAACGGACGGCCGAATTCCATCTCGCCCTCTCCTCCAATACCCAGGACCCCCAGTTCGCCCCCGAACCGTACACCCTCCTCTATCAGCGTTCTATTTATCAGGGGATGCAAAGCCACGGGAGGCAGACGTTCCACCTTCTTAGACAGAAATTAAAGGGTCTGCCCGAAGCGGTCCAGCGCAAAGCGCAGGAGGTTTTGAATTTGGAACGGGAGATTTTGGAGCGGTTCAAGTCGATCTACCGAAAAAAGATTTCGACGGTGAAGATCCGGGTCCACGGAGATTACCATCTCGGACAGGTGCTTTACACCGGAAATGATTTCTTCATTATCGACTTCGAGGGGGAGCCGACGCGTCCCCTCAGCGAGCGGCGGCTGAAGCGATCCGCCTTCCGGGATGTGGCGGGGATGATCCGTTCGTTCCATTACAAGGCGCACAGCGGGCTGATCACGCAGGCCTCGATCCGGCCGGAAGATGTTCCGGTGCTGGAGCCGTGGGCCGACCTCTGGTATCGGTACACGTCGGCGGCCTTTCTTCGCTCCTACCTCGATACGGCGCAAGACGCCCCGTTTATTCCGAAAGAGCGGGAGGACGTCGAGATTTTGCTGAATACGTTTCTCCTCGATAAGGCGGTTTATGAGATCGCCTACGAATTGAATAACCGTCCCGAATGGATTATGGTCCCGCTGAAAGGGATTACCCATCTACTGGAGGCCCGATCATGAGTGGAAAAGAACGCATGCAGAAAGTCCTCCCCTCCCTCGGTCTGCTCACCGAGCATGACATCTACCTCCTGAAAGAGGGAAGCCACTTCAAGCTCCATGAAAAGCTCGGCGCTCATCTGATTCAAACAGAGGGGATGCGGGGGGTTTATTTCGCCGTCTGGGCGCCCAACGCGGAATCGGTCTCGGTCGTCGGCGATTTCAACGGTTGGAACCCCACGTCCCATCCCCTGAGGGTCCGCGAAGACGGGTCGGGGGTCTGGGAAGGATTCTTCAGCGACATCGGCGTGGGGGCCCTCTATAAATACCATCTCGTCTCACGGAACCATCAATACACCGTGGAAAAGAGCGATCCGTTCGCCTTCTGCACCGAGGTCCCTCCCCGAACCGCCTCGGTCGTGTGGGATCTCAACTATCAATGGAGCGACCCGGCCTGGATGGCGCAGCGCGCGCAACGGAATCAGATGACCGCCCCGATTTCGATTTACGAGATGCATCTCGGCTCCTGGCGGCGGGTCCCCGAAGAGGGGGATCGGCCGATGACCTACCGGGAGATGGCGAAACCGCTGACGGAGTATCTCCGGGAGATGAAGTTCACCCATGTCGAGCTGATGCCGATCACCGAGCACCCGTTCTACGGCTCCTGGGGATATCAGACGACCGGCTATTTCGCCCCGACCCGCCGGTACGGCACGCCGCAAGATTTGATGTACCTGATCGACACCCTCCATCAGAACGGCATCGGCGTGATTCTCGATTGGGTCCCCTCCCACTTCCCGACCGATCAACATGGTCTGGCCTACTTCGACGGCACCCACCTCTATGAACATGCCGACTCCCGCAAGGGATTCCACCCCGACTGGAGCAGCGCCATCTTCAACTACGGGCGCAACGAGGTGCAGGCGTTCCTGATCAGCAGCGCCCTCTTCTGGCTGGAGAAATATCACATCGACGGGCTTCGGATCGACGGGGTCGCCTCGATGCTCTATCTCGATTATTCCAGGAAAGAGGGAGAGTGGATACCGAACATGTACGGCGGCCGGGAGAATTTGGAGGCGATCTCCTTCTTGAAACGGCTGAACGAAGCGGTCTACGGCCACTTACCCGATACCCATACGATCGCGGAAGAATCGACTTCCTGGCCGATGGTCTCCCGGCCGACCTATCTCGGCGGGCTCGGCTTCGGGATGAAATGGAACATGGGATGGATGCACGACACCCTTTCCTATTTTTCGAAAGACCCCATCCATCGAAAATACCATCACGGCCAGCTGACCTTCAGCATCTGGTACGGCTTTTCCGAAAACTTCGTTCTCCCCCTCTCTCACGACGAGGTGGTTCATGGAAAAGGCTCGCTCCTCTCGAAGATGCCGGGGGACGACTGGCAGCGGCTCGCCAACCTGAGGCTCTTGTTCGGATACATGTACGCCCATCCCGGCAAAAAACTCCTCTTCATGGGGGGAGAGCTCGGACAAGGGACCGAATGGAACCACGACCGGAGTCTCGATTGGCATCTTTTGCAACATCCCCCGCACCGGCAGCTCCAGCAGTGGGTCGCCGATCTCAACGGATTCTATCGGGAAGAGCCGGCGCTTTATCAGAAAGACTTCGACCCGACCGGCTTCGAGTGGATCGACCTGAACGATGCAGCGGCAAGCACCCTGATCTTCCTGCGCCGGGGGGAGAACCCGGACCAGCCGGTCGTTTTTGTCTGCAACTTCACCCCGGTCCCCCGCCTCGACTATCGGATCGGGGTCCCAGGCGAAGGATTCTGGCAGGAGCGGCTCAACAGCGATTCAAGCTTCTACGGCGGAAGCAATCTCGGAAACGGCGGCGGCCTCTTGGCCGAGCCGATCCCTTCTCACGGCCGCCCCTACTCGCTGCGGATCACCCTTCCGCCGCTGGCGATGATCGCCCTCAAAAAAGCATAATCCCCTCCCGGAGCCAGGCCGACTCCGGGAGGCACCTGAAAGGAAAAAAACGATCACCCTCTTTTGCCAATTCCGAGAAGATATGATAGCATCGGCCTGTCGTCTCCTCAGGAGAACCGTTTGAAAGGCGCTTCAACCCCCAGCATGAAGCGGGAGGGGCGGATTCGATCCCTCTTCTCCGCTATTCAAGAATCCGGCCCGGTTACCGCCATTCTACGGCTTTTTCACCGGATCACCCTCTTGGTGAGGGAGATGAAGATCGCCTCTCTCTCCGGAGTCTTTCTTCTCTCCTTTCTCTTCGATTTCTCCATCTGGTTTCCGATCTTCTTCAAAGGAGCGGCGCTCCTCCTGCAAGGAGGAGCGCTGATCAAGCTGACATTCGAGGAGCGGTATCTTTTTCTCCGCTTCAGGCATTTCTCTTGGACGAAACGGCTGATTCCGGTCGCACTGTTCCTGATCGCCGTTCTCTTTTACTTCGAGAAAGGGGTCCTCTTCTTCCAGATGTGGGACCATCCGGAGACCCCCCCGATTTATACCTACCGCCTCTACAGCATGATCTTCTTCGGCGCGGCTTTTTCCATCTATGCGATGCGGCTGAAAACCATCGCTACTTTCCTCGATCGGCTCCATCTCAAACCGGCGCAGACGCTGGCGCTCAGCTTTGCCCTGTTGATCTTCGTCGGCGCCCTGATTCTCTCGCTCCCCCAGATGGTGGTCGATCCCTCCCGGATCTCCTTCATCGACGCCCTCTTCACCGCCACTTCGGCCACCACGGTCACCGGCTTGATCGTCTCTTCCCCCTCGGAGTTCTACCGGCTCCCCGGGCAATGGGTGATTCTCCTCCTGATCCAGTTCGGCGGCCTCGGCATCATGACCTTCGGGGCGCTGATCTTCTTCCTTCCCAAACGACGGATGCCGCTGCATGAAGAGATCGCCCTCCAAGGGGTCCTGGAGGTCGAATCGATCGGTTCGGTCCGAAAACAGATCGGCTCCATCTTCGTGATCACCCTGACCATCGAGACGATCGGGGCGCTGCTGCTCTGGACTTTGATCGAAACGGAAACGCCGAACCCCCTCTTCCAGGCCGTTTTCCATTCGGTCTCCGCCTTTTGCAACGCCGGCTTCTCCCTCTTTCCGGCGAACCTGGAGGGTTATGTCGATCGGCCCGGGGTCAACCTGACCATCATCGGCCTCATCATCCTCGGCGGACTCGGCTTTCCGGTGCTGCATAATCTGGGGAACTACCCCCTTTTCGGAAAGGGTCCGACCTCCTGGCGATTGACCTTCCATTCCAAAATGGTCCTGACCATCTCGGCCGGGCTCCTGCTGGCGGGGACCGCCGGCCTCTATCTCCTCGAATTTCGAGGGGCGCTCGCCCCCCTTCCCTGGTATCACCAGTGGATCGCCGCTTTTTTTCAATCGGCCTCGACCCGGACCGCCGGCTTTAACACGGTCAACATCGCCCGCTTCTCCGATGCCAGCATTTTTCTGATCATCCTCTTGATGTGGATCGGAGGCTCGCCGATTTCGACCGCGGGAGGGATCAAGACGACCACGTTCGGGGTGATGCTCGCGACCTTTCGGAGCATTCTTCGGAAGCGGGAAGAAATTGAAATATTCAATCGCCGTCTCGCTCCGCAAGCTGTCCAGAAAGCGCTTTCGGTCGGGTTTATCGCTTCGGTCCTGATGGCGCTGCTCCTCCTGTTTCTTCTGGCGATTGAAGAGGGGGACTTCAAAGTCGTTCTTTTTGAGGCGGTGTCGGCCTTCAACACGGTCGGCCTTTCGATCGGGAACACCGCCGCGTTCTCCCCGCCGGGGAAACTGATCCTCATTCTGACGATGTTTATCGGAAGGCTTGGCCCCCTCACGATCGCATACACCCTCGCCGAGCGGACCGGCCGGGGAATTTATCATTATCCGGAAGAAAGGGTGATCGTGGGGTAAGAAACAAGCGATCAGATTACCTCTTTTAAAATCTTTCGCTGACGGCTGATTGCTGAATGCCGACAGCTTCTTTATAGGAAATACATATGAAACGATTCTTGGTGATCGGGTTGGGCCGCTTCGGGAGAAGCATCGCGGAAACGCTCGCCTCCCAGGGAGAGGAAATTATCGCCGTGGATGCCAGCATGGCGCGGGTGGAAGAGATCAAAGACCGGGTTCCGCACGCGGTCCAGCTCGACGGCACCGATCCCGATGCGCTCAGGTCGATCGGCTGCGATCGGGTTGATGTGGGAATTGTCGCCATCGGGGAGAATTTCGAGGCGAGCGTGATCACCACGGCAATCCTGAAGGAGATGGGGCTCAAAGAGATCATCGTCCGGGCATATACCGATCGCGAAAAAAAAATTCTCTCGCTGATCGGCGCCACCCGGGTTATTTTCGTCGAAGATGAGATGGGACGCCGCATGGCCAAAGCGATCTTGGGAGAGGGGATCCGCGACTATATCGAGCTCTCCCCGAATTATTCGATCGTTCACTGGGACGCCCCCGAGGCGCTCGCCGGAAAACCGCTGGCCGACCTGAACTTGACCGAATCGTGGCGACTGAATCTTCTGGCGGTCAAGAAAAAAGAAGAAGGCCTCTCGCAGAAAATCGGCTTACGGAAGGAGCCTGAGCGGCTGGAGCTTTACCCTTCTCCGGACTATCGGATCGAGAAAGGGGATGTCCTGATTCTGGTGGGGAAACATCGGGACCTGATGCGGTTTACAACCGAGCAGAAAAGCGCGACATGAGTCGGCCCCGCCCAAAACTCAGCGGGGGGGGAGCGTTTCGGAGCCATCTCCTTTCGCCTCGGCACCCCCGTCTCGAATGTGAATATCCCGCTGGGGAAAAGGAATCTCGATCCCCTCCTCTCTGAATTTCTTGATGATCGCGTAATTGAGCTCGCTTCGGAGCACCCCCGGCCGGGAAGTGTATCGCTGGCTCCAGACGCGGAGAACGAAATTCAAAGCGCTATCGCCGAATCCATCCAAAAGCACGTCCGGCTCCGGTTCTCCGAGGACCCCCGGATGGGCCTCCGCCACCTCCATGAGAAGCGCCCGAACCCGCTCCGGATCGGAGCGGTAGGAAACCCGCACCGGAATACTGAACCGGACTTTTCTGTCGGTGTAGCTCCAGTTGGTCACCGTCGAAGAGATGAACTCCGAGTTGGGAACGATCATGGCGATATTGTCGTTCGTGACGACCGTGGTGGCGCGGGGGGAGATATTGATCACATCCCCGACGACGTTATTGACCTCGATCCGGTCTCCGACCTTGATCGGACGCCCGAAGAGAATAATGATCCCGCTGACGAAGTTGTTCGTGATACTCTGCAACCCCAGCCCGACGCCGATGCCGAGCGCCCCCGCGAGAATCGTCAGGGCGCTCAGATTGATCCCCGCCGACTGCAGGATGGCCAAGAAGCCGATCCCGACCACGATATATCGGATGATCGTTCCGGTCGCCTGCCGGATGCCGATGTCGACGTTGCTTCTTGAAAGAAGCTGATCGACCACCCACCGCTTGAGCTTTCCGGAGAGGTAAAAGAGCAATGCCAGGAGCGCCACGATATAGAGAAGCGACCAGAGGGTAAAGAGGGTCCCGCCGAGCGTGAAAATCGGGAAGTTGATCACGCTTCTGAACCGTTCCAAAAAATCTTGTAAAACGTTCATCTCACGGCTCCTCTAAAATGGCCAGAATTGCGGAATAAAGTAGACGGCTAACAATAAGAAGAGAAGATTCAAAGGGGTCCCCACTCGGAGAAAATCGGAGAACTGATATTGGCCCGGCCCGTAGATGAGGGTATTGGTCTGATAGCCGACCGGGGTCATGAAGCTGAGGGACGCCGCATAGGTGACCGCCATCAGAAAGGGCCGGGCGCTGACGCCGAGCGATTCCGCCGTGACGATCGCAATCGGGGCGAGCAGCGCCGCCGTCGCGGTGTTCGACATCACGTTGGTCAAGAGGGTCGTCAGAAGAAAAAGGGTGAAGAGAATCGCCGTCGGTCCAAGCAGGCCGACGCCGGAGATGAGGAATTGGGAGAGGAACCGCGCCGCGCCGGTCTTTTCGAGCGCGGTGCCGAGGGTGAGGACCCCCGCCAAGAGAAAGATGACCTTCAAATCGATCGCCTCATAGGCCTCTTCAAGGGTGAGACATCCGATCAAGATCAGCAACACCGATCCGACAATCGCGCCGACCACGATCGGCAGCAGGTTGAAGGCGGCGGCCAGGACGACCCCGGAGACGACCGCCAGCGCCGGGACGATCTTTTCCTTCCGAAATTCCGGCAGCCCGACCTCGGAGACGAAGACAAACGCCGGGTGCTGCTTCAACTGATCGAGACGATCGCGCCGGGCTTCGATCAGGAGGGCATCCCCCGCCCGAAGCGGGGTCGTTTCCAAATGCTCGTGCATCACCTCGCCGCGATGCCGGATCGCCAGGGCCGTGGCGTTGAACCGATGACGAAACCGCACCCGTTTGAGGGACTTCCCTTCCAAAACGGAATTCGGCGCGATGACCGCCTCCACCAATACCGTCTGGGCCGACTCCAGATCCTCGTCCCGCCATTTTATTCCCGGTTTGAGGAGAATTCCCTCCCGTTCCTGGAGCTGCCGGATCTTTTCGACGTTGCATCGAACCCGTAAGAGGTCGTCTGCCTGAAAAACGATCTCGGGCGACGGCAGGAGAAGACGCCGCCCTCCCCGGAGGACCTCCAGGACATCGACATCGAGGTCCCGGACCAGATGCGAATCTCTCAACCGTTGTCCGACCGACGTCGCCTGCGGAAGCAGAACGATTTCGGTCAGGTACTCTCCCATCCCGAACGTGTGCGTCAGATCCCCCCCTCCCCTCCGATTCGGAATCAACCGGACGCCGATGAGGATCATATACGCCATTCCGGCGCCGAAAATAACCAAACCGAAGGAAGAAAATTCGAACATCCGCAGAGGAGGCTGTCCGTATCGCTCGGCGATCGAATTGACTAGGATGTTGGTTGACGTTCCGATGAGGGTGCACACCCCTCCGAACATCGACGCGAAAGAAAGAGGCATCAGAAGCTTGGAGGGGTTCACCTTGGCGTCGCGCGCGACGCCGAGGACGATCGGCATGAAGATGGCGACCGCCGCCGTATTGTTCACGAACGCGGAGATCACCCCCACGCCGGCCATCATGGTGATCAAGGCGATCCAGAAGTTCCGCTTGCCGATTTTCGCCAGCGCGGCGCCGATAAAGTTGAGCGCCCCCGTTTTAAAAAGACCGGCGCTCAGAATAAACATCGCCCCGACGGTTACGGTTGCCGTGTTGCTGAAGCCGGAAATCCCCTCCTCCGGCGTGATGATCCCGCTCAAAAGAAGGGTCGCCATGAGGATCAAGGCGACCATGTCGACCGGAAACCGCTCGGTCACGAAGAGAATGACGGCCGAGACAACCAGCAAAAGAACGATGATGACTTCAATCGTCATGACACCTCTGAAGGGAAAGACCCAAATAAACGCTCATGCGCCGGAGCGAAAACAAGAAGGAATGTATCAGTATATGAATCCCGCCGGAAAATTACAATCCCGAAACGGCCTAGAGAGGGCGAGGATATTCATACCGTTGGGGTCGAATGTTCAATGATCACAAAGGAGAGAGACAGCGCTTCCGGTACGAGGAGACGTCGGACAGGAAAAAAGAAAAAGCCCCTGGTTCTGAAAAAAACCAGGGGCTACTGAAAACAATCCTTATTGGCGATACTGAAGGAACTCTTCGTGCCCATCCACTTTGGGGAGGTACTCCCTCGGAATCCGCTCCACCTTCGGATCCCTCAGCGACAGGGTGAACACGGTCAGGGCGGTCGCCTCCTCATCGGTCAGCCCCCAATTCGGCATGATCGTCGGGGGGGTTCGATCTTTCGGGTTGGGCGCGTCCATCGTTCCAGGCACGATTTTCTGCGGGTCCTTGAAGTGCTCGAACTCCCACACCCGGGTGAGATGATCTTCCGATTCGATTCTTGAGAAATCGTGGACCAGATAGAAAGCGAGCTCCGTCTTGCTCCCCATCGATGAGAGGTCGGGCGCGAGACTCGCGTTGCTCCCCAACTGACTGATCGCGTGGCAGGCGACGCATCCGAGATCCTGTGCCAGCTGCTTCCCGGCCATCAGGGTCTTCACTTCAGGCCAATAGACCTCGGGACTGTAGAGTTCATAATGGCACTTCGTGCAGGCGGTCTGAATATAGGGGGTGGTGAGAAGCTGCCGATCGAGGTGTTTGACGACCCCGTGCGTCTTCTTGACCGTCACCGCCTGACCGTCTCCTTCATGGCAGATCGTACACCCGAACTTTTCAAACGAGTGTTTCGAGATGTAGCCCTCATTGGCGAAGTGGGGATGGGTTTTATAAGGCTGCGGCTCATTTTCAAAGGCCGGATTGTCGATTCCGCCGTGGCAGGTGGTGCAGCGATCGGCCCGGTCCAGGCTCTTATTCCAAACCTGCTTCACTTTCAACGGGGTGCCGGCGACCTTTGGATCGTTCACTACCTGGGCCAGCTTTTTGTAGTATTCAGCCTGATATATTTTCCATTCCGGGTTCTGCTCGCGATAGGCAAACATCCCTAACAGGAAAAGAACCAAAACACTGAAGACCGCGAATAAAGCGTGCTTTACCATAAATCGATCGATCCCTTCCTATTTTTTCTGCTTTTCTTTCTTGAAAGCGTTTTCAAGCCAGAGGGTGATTCCGAGGAAGAACCCCATGAGGAGCAGGGTCCCGACCGTGATGAAAACTCCAATACCCAATCGATCGTCCATCGTTCTCTCTCCAAATTGCTTCTAAATTTTAAACCAGGGGGTCACCAATACATATTTGATGTTGGCGAGCAATCTCAGGTAGATTTTCAGCGGCACGCCGAGCATCGAAAGGAAAAGGAACATCATCAAATTGTACCGGACAAATCCCAATGAATTGTAAAACTTTCTCATCAAGAGAAAAGGAACGCTGAATCCGACCGCATAATATCCGAGGAAGAGCGCCCAGGTGATCAAGTTGGCGATCGTGACGCCGTAACGGCCGAGTGTCACAAGGGGGGTTGCGCTCAGTCCAAGCATATTCTGAAGAATGACCTCCAGATCGACAAGGCCCCCTGTGACCGGTTTGTGCGCCTTCCAGTTGTCCCAGGGCCAATACCACGACCAATCAAGCCCCCGGAACCAGACGCCGATCACGATCAAGATGTACCAAAGCGCCAGCCCGAAACAGAAACCTAATACGGCGAATTTCCTCTCGGAGAAGGTGTAATAACCCTTCCCTTTCGGATTGGGATCAATATAGGGGAGCAACACCAACCCGACGATGATCAAGGAGGGGAGAACCACCCCGGCCAGCCAGGGGTCGAAATAGACCAGAAGCTCCTGCAGGCCGAGAAAATACCAGGGGGCCTTTGTCGGGTTCGGCGTGGTATCGGCGCTCGCCAGCTCTTCCAACGGCGCAGGCGAAACCAGGGAGAGAAACAGAAGAACCGCGGTTGCGAAGAGCATCGAGATCAACTCGATGTAAACCAGATTCGGCCAGACGAGGACGTGATCTTCCGGCCCCATCTTGTCGGCCGCCGACTTTTTGATTAAAGCGGCCAGCCCGCCCGAATTGCCGTCCCGCTTCGGAATGGTTCCGAGCGTTGTTTCCTTTTCAGCCATGTTTCTTCCTCAGTGAAAATAGGGGGTAGGGTGTGGGGTGTAGGGTATCGCTAGCCCCTACCACCTACACCCTGTTCTTACAACGGTCCTGAAAATCCGTCTTTCCGGATTCTCCAAAAATGAACGGCCATAAAGAGGGCCATCACCAACGGCAGCCCGAGGCAATGAAGGACGTAGAACCGGAGGAGCGCGCTCTGCCCCACAACCGTCCCTCCCAGCAGGACGAATGCAACGTCGTTGTTGATCGTCATTCCGAGCTCCGGACCGAACGGCCCCGCATTTCCGACAAGCGGTGTTGCTTCGGCCATCTTGCTCCCGACGGTGACCGCCCAGAGGGCCAGCTGATCCCAAGGAAGAAGATAGCCGGTCCAGCTCATCACCAGCGTTACCACCAACAAGATCACCCCGACGACCCAGTTGAATTCTCGGGGGGGCTTATACGATCCGGTCAGAAAGACCCGGGTCATATGCATCCAGACGGAGAAGACCATCGCATGCGCCGACCAGCGGTGAAGGGCGCGAAAGAGGCTTCCAAAATAGATCACCGTTCCCAAGTCTTTGATGTCGTTATAGGCCCGCCGGGTGTCGGGAACGTAGTAGAACATAAGGAAGACGCCGGTGATGGCGAGCATGACGAAGAAGAAGAAGGTCAGCCCTCCGAGGCACCAGGTAAATTTAATCTTCAATGCGCCGCGGCGGACGCGAACCGGATGGAGGTGGAGGATGACGTTGCTGAACATCACCAGCGCCCGGTTGGCGTCGGTGTTCGGGTAACCGTGACGGAAGATCGACTTCCAGACCTGCGTCTGCGTCACGTTCTCCCGGATCTGATCGAGTAACTTATTCATTCCGAATGGCTCTCCTTCTCTACTCTTGTCCGACCTGTCGGACAGGTCAGACTTCCGCTACACCTCTAAGAAAAACGGGGGAACTTCCCGGCTCTTCTGATCGACCATCAATCCTTCCTCGGTCCCTTTTGGATCGGGATCCTGGCGTTGCGTAAAATTGACGACGATCTGGCCGTCGACCGGATCGAGTGATATCGCCGCCCGCCAGAGGGTGCGGGGGGCCGGACCGCCGACCACATTCCCCGCCACGTCATAAATACTTCCATGGCAAGGACATCGGAACTTTTTTTGGTCGTCGAACCAGTTGGGGGTGCATCCGAGATGACGGCAAATCGCCACCATGACGTACATTCCCCGCTCGTTCCGGACCACCCAGATCTGGCGCTCTTTCTTCAGCTTGTTGTCGACGCCGATTCCGTAATCTTCCGGCTTTCCGATTTTGAAAACCGTGGGGGGCTCATAAAGGACGTTTGGAAACATGTACCGAAGGGCGCCGACGCCGCTTCCTCCGAGCGCAGCGGCAAACCCGCCCCAGCCGATCCCCAGGCCCATGAGGGTGAAAAACCGCCTCCGGGTCACATCCGTCTGCTGCTGTTGCGGATTCTGCGGACTTTCTTTCTTGCCACCGGGATTCATATGGAACCTCCTCCGCACCGCTTTGAAGCGGTGGTGTGTTTCTTCAATGTGAATCTAAACGGAAGACCTCACTTCTTTTTCTTGCTTTTGCGCGGGGCCTCTTTTTTCTTCTTTTTCCGAAAGAGACCGAAATAAAGAACCGCCGCCAGAAGACCGAACCCGCCCGTCCAATAAATCCAGTCAAAAGGGGAAGACTTCCCGGGCGCCCCGAAGTCGACGTTCCCCCCCCGGTGCGTCACCTTGTCGCCCGCTTTGAACGCGACGGCGACCTTCTTGACCTCGGTTCCCGCCGTGACGGTGATCTCATCTCCGAGATCTTCGTCGTGGAGGTGAAAGAGGGTTTCGTAATAACCGAGGCCGTTTGTCTTAACCTTAAACTTCTGCCCGCTTTTATGCTCTAAGAGCACATCGACGCCCTTCAGGGCGTTTCCTTCCGCGTCCCGAACGTAACCGGAGACAATATATCGATGGTCGACTTCGTGCGTTGCAAACGCAGGCTTGGGCGTAATCGTTACGAGGGAAAGAATGAAAATAAGGAAGATCGCCAATTGCATTCCGTCAGGATAATTTCCCCGAAGAGACGCTTCGGGGGAGCTAAGTCGCCGTATCATAAATCAGCGAAATAAATATGTCAATCATCCAGACGCGCTCTCTTCCCTTCTCATCCAAATGGACCTCTTTATTGACCTCCATCGAGGACCCGGTAAAGCATTCTTTTCCAGGTCTGCGCTTCCCCCCGTGGGTCAAAGGGGAGCGCGATGTAAATTTTCTCCCGCCGCGATCGCCTCCCGAGTCCGGGGAGACTTTTTTAAGGACGGCTCTTCACTGTGTAGAACTCAGGACTCCTGAGCCGCCGCCGCGGCGGGGAGAAACCGTTTCACCTCTGTTCGCCGTCAGGACCGTTGCTGCGAGGGATCGCCGCCCGATCGATGCGGCTCCGCTTTTTGAACGTCGTCCGACGATCCTTTCAACGTGCTCAAATAAATGGTCACGGCCAAGGCCTCTTCATCCGATAGATCCAGATTCGGCATCCGGGTATGCGGCTTGAACGACAGCGGATTCCGGACCCATCGATAAATAAATTGGGGCTGCAACATAAAACCGACACGGCTTAAATCGGGACCGAGTTCCCCCCCCTTCCCGTCGATCTGATGACAGGCGACACATCCGCGATCGGCAAAGACCTCTTTCCCCTGATCGATCATTCCTTGACGCCCGTCGTCATCGGCAACCTTCTCTTCGAAAAGGGAAATAAACTCCGCCTCCTGGACCGGGGGTGTCCGAGGCTTGGCCGTTTGGTACGGCTTCTCCTTATCAAAGATGACAGGCGGGCCGTCGTAGGAATGAAGGGTCCGGATGTAGGCGACGACGGACCAAATCTCTTCTTCTGAAAAATGCTTTCCCCAGGTCGGCATCCCCGGGGAGAGATCGACGCCGTAGCCTCCCAGTTCTATCACTTCGTAAATTTCTTCATTCGTCAGCTTTGCCATGTACTCTTCGGCCCCGTCGGTCAGGTCGCGCGCATGCGGGTCGAGATTTTTAGCGTTATATCCATCTCCCTGTCCGCCCTCTCCATGACAAGGGGTGCAATATCGGCTGAAAACCTTCCTTCCCTTGGCGACATGTTTATCTTCGAACAAGAATGAAAACGCAAGTCCTCCGATAACCAGAATGATGGCCGGAATCAGCACAAATTGCAGCTTCTTCATTACCTAGATTCCTTTCCAACAGAGAGAAAGATCATTTCTGCTTCCCATTTCCATTCCCGTTCCGGTAACTCCGGGCGATCCACCACTCCACACCGACAACGACCAAGAGAAAGAGGGTCGGATAGATGAAGCGGTCATTCGACGCGGGGACTTCAAGATAAAGGGAATACCAGGCCGATAACGATCGCATCGCGTCCCGCTCTCCATTCGAGCCGTCCCAGGCGGTAAATGCGATCGGGTAAAAAATGCCCGGCTGGATCTGCAAGTCGGTTTCTTTATCTTCGGTGACGAGGGGTCGCTTGAACACGGCCTTGTATTGGCCCTGCTTATACGTCCCCTTTCCCTTAAATTGCCAATTGACCTCCGCCTGCGGCGTGATCCGAAGCCCGACCCGGACCTCTGTCCCGTTCGCATTGAATTCGTCGACGGCATTGGTTCTTCCATTCCAGCGCGCAACGTAGACGGAGTTGTTGATATCTCCCATAATGAAATACGGTTTTTGGGTCCCCGGCAACAATTTCGTCGGGAACTGAACGGCGATGGCGTCGTCGAAGACTTCCGGAACCGTTTCTCCCGCGGCGGGGGTCGCGACACTCTTCGTCGGATCATCCCAGATGACAAGAAGGGCGATATCCTTCTCGTTGTACATCGCCTTCACCGTGACCATATCGACGGTCGGGGTAAACATCCTCGGATCGATTGTGACCTGGCCGACGAGCGGGAAACTGTGCCGCTCCAGGTCGTTCCAACGGGGATCGTCCGGATCGTCGGCAACATCCCCTTCGATCGGTTTCGCCATCACGGCGACGTTCCAATCGGGCACCCCCGGATACTGGGAAAGCGAATTGACGTAATTGGCGATATGCCAGCTCTTTTCATTGTCGAGTTTGTCGGCAAAAGAGGGCATCGGCGTTCCCATCAGACCGGTGTTGACCCGCATATAGATATTCTCCCGTGCCCCCCCTCCACGGAAGATCCAGCCCTTCGTCAGATTTCGCGGCTGAACGTGACGCCCCAAGTTGTCCTTCAGCGACGGGGCAAGGGGTCCATTTCCCCGCCCCTCCTCGCCATGGCACATGAAGCAAGCGAGCTCTTTGAAGAGCGCCTTCCCTTTCTCGATGCTCTCCGGCGAAGATTTGACTTCGGGGCCGATCGTGATCGGCTTGGGAGCCGCGTCCTTGAACTGCGGCGCGAAGGTTTTGATATACTGGACGACCGAGCGGATTTGATTCTCTTTCATGATGCTTTTCCAGGCCGGCATTCCGGTCCCTGGAAGACCGTTGGTCACCACTTTGATCAGGTCTTCATCGGTCGGGACGCTCCCGTGAGGGGTCGATTTATACTTGAAAAGACCCTTCGTGAAGTCTCTCGGCACCGGCTTGAACCGCAATGCAGCCGGGCCGTCTCCGGCCCCTTCCGCGCCGTGGCAGCCGAGACACCGCTTGATGTAGACTTCCTTTCCAAGCTCCACGCTGACGACACCTTTGTCTTTGTCGCCCGCCTTTTTCGCTTCGGGAGCGGCCCCCTCGTCGGCCCAGACGGGAAAAACAGCGGCCCCGAAAATAAAAGTCAGAGTCAGTCCGTATCGTCCGATCGCTCTTCTTAACATTGGATTCCTCATCAAGACCGATCTACTCCCAGCTTCTCGGCACAAATCCGGTGTAATCAGAGAGGAAAAGGATTACCTTCCACCGCTCCTCATCGGTCAGCATGTCTTCCCATTTCGGCATCGCCGAGCTCCAGGGGGTCGATTCCTGCGGAAGACTGATCCCTCCGGTGCTGATTCTCCAAAAAAGAAACGACTCTTGAAGCATCGGAAGAACCCCGGGGTCCTGGAAATTGGCCGGCCTGGGGTTGAATCCATGCGCATAAATTCCGTCGCCGTCGAGCAAGTCGCCATGGCAGAAGATGCAGTTTTTATAATAAATCTCTTTCCCATCCGCGACGCTTTTCCGGAGCGTTTCTTTGTCTTCGACGTTGAAGGGATTATACAAACCGGTAAACTCCACCGGAGGAGCCGGATGAATCACGCGCGGATCGAGCGGCGGCTGAATCTCTTTGTTGAACTTCTGATACGAGCCGAACCAGACAACCAGCGGCATGGCGACCAGGAGCGCATATCGCCCCCCCTTGGCCACCCCCCCCTCCACACCCCCCCCCAAAAAGGTATAAATCGGGTTGACGATCACCTCTTTGATATCGAAAAAGAGGGTAAGGTACATAATCGCCCCCGCCAAGGCCATCGCCATATACATAAAAATGACGCTAAACGGGAGGGGAGGTTGAACGATAAATCGCAAGAAGAGATAAAATAGAGCCAAGGAGAGGGCCACTCTGAGCCCGGGAGGCATCCCCTTCTTTTTTATTTTTTCCATCGCAGCGACCTCACCTGCTGACCGAGTCAGCTTTTTTATCCTATCTTTTCAGTTCCACCGGGCTGACCGTGATCTTTCCCCCCCGGCTCTGAACGAAGGCAACCACCGTCAACAACTCCGGCTCCGTTAAACCGATCGGCGGCTGATTGACCGCCGGCATCCGCGCCGGATATTTTTTCGGCTCTGCGGGATCGAAATCGAGCCGGATATATTTATCCGGCTCCGTCAGCGTCTCGTAGATAAACTCCCGCGTGAGACGCTCCCCCGCTCCCTCTAAATCGGGACACTTCCCCCGGCCATCTCCTCCGAGGGTGTGACAGAGGGCGCATTGCCCTTTCCCAAAAAAAACTTTCTGTCCGATCTCAACCAGATCCCGATCGCTTAAAACGGTGCCGAACTCAAGTTTCTCGTCGGCCTTGGAACCGCAACCTGCCGCCAACGCCAAGGCTAAAAAACAAAGACCGAATCCCCGCCTGATCTGCAACTGAGTTTCTTCTTAAGATCCCTTGTGTCCAATTTCCCGCCGGCTTTCCAGCCGCTCCGGGGCGGGCGATTCCCCTTCCGCCGGCTCGGCCACCGGGGCAGGCTGATCGAGGGCGATCAACTCGGCCGGTTCGACGGTAACCTTTCCTCCGAGGCTTTGAACGAAGGCGATCACCGTCAGCAGCTCCTGATCGGTCAGATCGATCGGCGGCCGATTGATCACAGGCATCTGCGCCGGAAACTTTTTAGGCTCCACCTGCTCGAAGTCGAGCTTCACGTAGGCGTCCGGCTTCGTCAGCGTCTCGAAGATAAACTCCCGCGTCAGACGGGCCCCCGCGTTCTGGAGCGTCGGACAACGTCCTCCTTCCGACCCGAGGGTATGGCAGAGGGCGCATTGCCCTTTCCCAAAAAACATGTTCTGCCCGATTCTCGTCAGATCTTTCTCGGTTGAAATTTTTGCCACGTCCAGCTTCTCTTTTGTCGGAGGAAGACCGACGCTCTGTGGAACCATAAAGCCGGCCCAGGTAAACGCCGCCAGAAATCCGACGACAACCCCCACGACCTTCCGGAAATAAGGGGACCGCGCTTCACCGACCGGTTTCGGCGCGCTGAGCTTTTCAGGAAGGCTCACCAGCCATTCGACAAAAGGAGCAACGAAGAAATATTGCGTGCAGAAGCCGTCGTAGCGGATCGTCCGGGTGGTCACCCAGAAGATCGCGGCGACCAGAGAGAAGAAGAGAAGGGTGTTGACCGAAAAAAGAAAGGCGGCGGTCCCCAACGGAGGAGTGTACGCATAGGCGGAGGTATCTTCCACCACCCCATAGACATGCCAATGGACCCGCGACGCGGAACGGGCATAACCCATCAAGCTCATCGTGAGGACCACGGTGATCGCGTTAATCACCAAAGCATATTGAGAGCTGGGCCGCATGATTCCCCAGGTCATTTTTCCGGTCATCTTCGCCCCCCGGAGCATCATGCCGGTCATCGGCGTCACCAGCGCGAGGACGAAGAGAACCGCCAACACCTGGGCGACGGAGAGAACGTTGACGCGGTAAATCGCCGGAACAAAGTAGCCGTAGATGCCGGCCAGGATGACGCCGAGAATCGCGACGGAAAAGAGGAACACCTCAAAGACGCGGGCCGCTTTTCCCCATTTGACGGTGATCTGCTGGTTCGCTCTCCAATAAAGAAGAAAGCTCATGAAGCTGGTCAGGATGATAATGTTGACCACCGTCAGCTTGGCCGACATGACCCCGAAGACCCCCAGGATCGGATGATGGGTCCCCCCCATCGCGCGGGCCTCTTCCATGCTGGCGACCAAGCTATGCGGGGTCATCCAGACCCCCATACAAGCGAGAATGGTGACCAGCATGATGACGATATACGGCTTGTATTTCACCCCGTCTTCCGTCCGGGTAATCAGTCCCTGCCAGAGATAATAATTCGACCCCAGAAAGAGCACCCCGATCAGAAGGGCCTGGAGGATAAAGAGCCAGGAGAGAATTCCCCCCATGAGGGTGATTCCCATCTGCTGGTTATACTCATATACCTCCCGCATCAGCCAGTAGCCGGCAAACGGCAACGGGAGAAGCCCGAAGATCCCGATGAAGTTTCCGACATATCCCATCCAGTCGTAGTGCTCGCGCTCTTCCTTCGTTTTGGCGCCGAGATAGCGAACCCCTGCATACGCGCCGCAGACAAATCCGCCCAAGACCACATTCGCCACGATCCTGTGGATATTCACCGGCCACCAAGTCGGGTTGTTCGCCGCGGCCCAAGCCCGCTCGATCCAGCCCATCCCTTCGTTTAGAACCACCGGGCTGGCCTGGAAAGAAGCCCAGGCGCTCGGCACGATCATGACGAAAAAGCCGACGATGTTGAGGATCAGGCCGACGAACATGTGAAGGGTCTTATACTTCCCCTGCATCGCGTCCCATTTCGCGGCATAGATATAAAGCGCGGCCCCCTCCAGAACAAAGAGAAAAAGATAAAAATAGAAACTGGGGAGAAAAACACTCGTGAGAAAAGTCCAGAGCTTCGGATAGAGGACCCGGAGGGCGAAAAGAAAGATGATCCCCAACGTGGCGGTCATCTCGAAACAGGCGGTGATCAGGATGGTGAACTCTTTGGCGAGGTGATCGTATCGGCGATCCTTCGACACCATGCCGATGACCTCACACAGCCACGCGAAAATCGGCACCCCCAGGACGAATCCTCCGAAGAGGAGGTGCACCTGAGAGAGGATCCAAATGAAATTACGGCTGCTGATCCAGGAAGGATCGCGGTATTCAACCGCGCCGCCGGCCGCGGGAGTTTGGGCGAAGAGGAAGGAAGCCTCCAGGACCAAGAAGAGGACCAGGAAAAGGAGCCACACTGCGAAAATCGGCTTTCGAATCACACTTTTGAAGGTCATGAGAAACCCCCTTTGGATCTCAACGAATCCGGAGACCCGTTATGCGGTTTATCAAATTTCCCGATCACCTGAATGGCGCGCCGTCTCTTCGTCGATAACCCGCAGATTTCCCGTTCAATCATAGTAGTCTTCCGGCTTCATCAGAAAGGCATGCCCCAAAAACTTGGAAACCACGATGATCAGCACCGTCGTGATCAGGCCATAGACGGCACTGAATCCCGGGATGGAATCCCAAATAAATGTGGCATGATCGCCGTGGACAAAGATATCCACGACCGCCAGAAGAACCAACGCGGCGATTAATGGTGTTTTTATTTTTTGAATTTGCTCAGGCTTCACCAAATTGGAGCCTCCAGCGTGAACGGATTGTTTTGTGACCTTCACGGCGACTCCATCGAGCCCCTTTGTGGAGGCGGCCTCTTTTTTCCGGGTAGCGCTTGTTTGATCCGTATGCGGATTCATCGAACAACCTGTCTAAGCCCCTTCATCGCTCAGGGCTTGAGAAAGACTTATTAAGTTTGGCCAGCCAGAGAAAAGCCGCCGCCCCTTTCCGATAAAACCAGTCGATATCGAGGCTGATCGTATTTTCCGAATGAAATTTATGCAAGAAAAAGATAAATCCCAAAGCGGTCGCGCAGAGAATCTGCAACGACTCGACCAGATGCGCGACAGTATAAGGGTGGTACTCCGCCGGGAAGGGCAACAACCGGTAGAACAGACCCGGCAAGATCCCCATGAGAACGCAGAGGAGGGCGGCCAAACCCATCCCGATCAGCATATTCTTGGGAGGATCGGTTGCAGCGATCTTTTTGTCCTCGCCCAAGAAGACCGCATAGGGAAGTTTGAGGGTGGTCGAAAGGAACGTACCGGCCGAGGCGAGCGTAAGAAGCAAGAAGACCCATCCGTGGTGCGCTTCCGCGGCGGCCGACACCACCATCGATTTGCTGACGAATCCCGCCAGCAGCGGAAAGCCGGAGATGGACAAACCGCCGATCATAAACAGCCGGAAGGTCCAAGGCATTGTTCGGTAGAGCCCCCCCAGCTCGGATGCTTTCCGTTTTCCGGTCATGAAAAGGACCGAGCTCATCCCCATTAACAAGAGTCCTTTGTAAACAATATTGGCAATGGCCAGCGCGACGGCGCCATTGCGCGCCAACTCGCTTCCAATCCCGACCCCCACGACCATGTATCCGATCTGGCTTAACATGTGGTAGGCCAGCAATCTTCGGATGTCGTTCTCGAGCATCGCATAGACGACGCCGTAAACGGCCATGACCGCGCCCAGAATGATCAGGATCTCCATTCCGGGAAAGCCGCGGACCAGAGCATAGACCGCCGTCTTCGTGGTGAAGGCGCTCAAGAAAATGATCCCGGTGACGGTCGCTTCCGGATAGGCATCGGCCAACCAAGCATGCAGCGGCGGAACGGCCGCATTCAGAAGAAACCCGATGAGAATCAGCGTCGCCCCCAGACCGGTATGTGGAAGGGCATTAAAAGCGATTCCCCCCCCACCGGCGGCATGGATGACGATCCCCCCGAGCAAGCAGAGTCCGCCAAAGATGTGCATCAGAAGATAGCGGAACCCGGCGGCGCTCGACGCTTTCCCCCCCTTAAACCAGATCAAAAAGACCGACGAGAAGGCCATGATCTCCCAGAAGAGGAAAAGGGTGAAGAGATCGCCGGCAAAGGTCACCCCGAGGGCGCTTCCGGCGTAGAGGAGCGCCGCAATGTGCTCCTTTTCGTCTTTGAGATGAAGCGCATAGGTCATTCCGATAAAGGTCATGAGGGTGAAGATATAACCGAAGATCAAGCTGAGACGGTCAACCCTTCCGAAGATGAGCTGTTGCCCCATGAAGGTCGTCGTGCCGTGATCCCCTTCCGGAGCGATCAGGAGGGAGAGGAAACCGAGTGCGGGAGCGGCGAGAATGATCCCTTGCTTCGCTTTTCCCTTTACAAAAAGGAGCAAAGCCGCAGCGATGAAAAAGAAGGCAGCAGGATGAATCCACCCGGTCATAATCTTCCTCCTGAGTCGTTCTCTCGTTTCATCCGCCGGTTCTCTTCAACGAGCGTAGGAACTGTTATAAGACGCGCACGATCCATTTCCATCGTCACAGGCTCGTTCATCGAATGACCAGTTTGGCCAGATCCAATATCAACTCAGGAAACATCCCCAAGAGCACGGAGAGGAGCGCGCATAAGAACAGGGGAACCACGAGGAAATAAGAAGGCTCCTTGATCGGCCCCTCCGGACGAGAATGCCCCTCATGGCCGCCTGCGGCCGCCGCCCCCAGACTCTGCGGAACGGGGCGAAGCGCCAGCCCTTCCGGAGCTTCCTGCGTTCCTTCAAAAAAGGCTTTGTGGACGATCGGAAGAAAATAAAGCGCATTTAAAAAAGAGCTGAACAATAAGACAAAAAGGAAGCCGACCTCCTTTGCCTCCATGGTGCCGGTCATCAGATACCATTTCGTCAGAAATCCGGCCACCGGAGGGACACCGATCATACTGAGGGTCCCGAGCGCAAAAGCGGCCATGGTCCAGGGCATCTTCCGCCCGATGCCGGCCATCTCGGAAATATTCGTCTTATGGGAAGCGACATAGATCGACCCGGCGCAGAAGAAGAGGGTGATCTTGGCAAAGGCATGGTTTGCAATGTGCATGATTCCGCCGGCCATCCCGCTGGGGGTCAAAAGGGCCGCGCCCAATACCATATAAGAGAGCTGACTGATCGTCGAGTAGGCGAGCCGCGCTTTGAGATTATCCCGTGTCAGCGCCCAGATCGAAGCCGTGATAATCGTGAAAGAAGCCAAGAACCCGGTCATGACCCCCAGGTTCAATTCCTTCATCAATTCCACACCGTAGACATGAAAGATGATCCGGAGGACACAGAACGCTCCCGCGTTCACGACCGCCACCGCGTGAAGCAGCGCGCTAACCGGCGTGGGAGCGATCATCGCCGCGGGGAGCCAGGCGTGAAACGGCATGATCGCCACCTTGCCGAGACCGGCGATGAAAAGGAAATAAGTGATGATCAGAACGGTTTGATTTGCCCCCGCGGGGAAAACGCCGCCCGGCCTGAAATCGAAGGTATTGGTGATGTTGTAGGTCAAAAACATCGCGGTGACAAAGAAGGCCTTTGTGGTCGCCAAAAGATAAAAGAGGTATTTATTCCCGGCGGCATAGGCTTCTTTGGTCCCGCTGTGCGTGACCAAGGGATAGGTAATGAAGGTGATGATTTCGTAGAAGAGAAAAAGGGTAACCATGTTGGCCGAAAAGGCCAGACCCAACGTCGCAAAAAGGGTGACCGCAAAACAGGTGTAGTAGCGGGTTTGGTTATGCTCCCTGAGGGAGCGCATGTAGCCGATCGAGTAAAGGGTGGTTACGATCCAGAGGAAGGAGGCGGTGAGCGCAAAAACAAGACCTAATGCGTCAACCCGAAACGCGATGGAGACTTCCGGCAGAAGGGTGATCAGATTGTAGTGAAGCGTATTTCCCGCGAGGACCGCGGGAATCATGGAAGCGACGATCAGAAATTTCAGGATCGCCGTCACCAGGGAGCATCCCTCCCTTATATTCGGATTCCTGCGGGTTGCGACAATGAGCGCCGCGCCGATCAAAGAAACGGCGACGGCCAACAACGGTTTGATCGATTCAACTTCCATCGTAGTCATCGGATTCCTATCTTAGGAATATCTAAGCGAGGTGATAAACGACCCTGGAAAACATTCCTTTCAAACCGCCAAAACCGGAACCTCTTCCCAGAGAAGCCAGAAATGCTCCCCACTATTTTTCAACGGAAATCTGAATCTCTTTATGTTCGTGCACTTCCGGTTTTGAGCCATGGGACATCGTGTGCTCATAGGCGATGATCTTCCAGATTTCCTCTTCCTTCAGCTTGTCCTTCCATGCCGGCATCTTGGTCTTGGGCACCCCTTCCGAAACCCGCCAAAACCAATAGCTGTCGGAATAC
Source organism: Candidatus Manganitrophus morganii (assembly GCA_021651055.1). Lineage (NCBI taxonomy): Bacteria > Pseudomonadati > Nitrospirota > Nitrospiria > Candidatus Troglogloeales > Candidatus Manganitrophaceae > Candidatus Manganitrophus > Candidatus Manganitrophus morganii. The sequence goes on along the minus strand of JAJHOH010000001.1, from coordinate 3,318,793 downwards.
TGGTTTATTTTTTTAGGAACACGAAAATCCCGCGCCCCTCTCTGCTTGGGCCGGTCTTTCTTTGGATCAATGCCATGGCACGTTGCGCAACCGTCTTTAACCTCTTCTTTTTTCCCTTTGTACTCAAACTCCAGCATCACCGTTTCGTAGAGCTTCTTCCCTTCCTCGACGATTTTGGGATCGGTCCACCACCCCTTCGGCATATGTTTGTCGGCATATGCTTTCGGAACCGGCTTTAAAGCCTTGTCGTCATCTTCTTCATCCGCACGGGCACCCACTGGCACTAAAATAAAGTGAATGGCGACCAAACTCAAGAGAAAAAACCGAACTCCCTTCATCATCATCGTTTCCCCTTCTTTAAGAGATCCGTAAAGATGCCGCTTGTCTCAAATCAGAAAACCGATCTTTCTCCAAAACTTTAGGAGCGCGGCGCTGCCGCCGTCTCTTTCCCCTTTTCTTGCCGCTTCTCCTGACTATTAAAGCTGTCCAGGGTATGACAAGCAAGACAATTCTTGTCTTTGATTAACTTTTCTCCCCTTTTAATCAACGCCGGGTCGGCGGAAGTTTCTCCGGAAACCTTGGCCGCCTGGGAAACACCGTCACCGAGGCTGTAAATGTAAGCGATCAGGGAACGTATCTCCGAATCGGGAATGCCGAAATTAGGCATGCTGACGTCGGGCCGGATCGCCTGAGGATTCTTCAACCAGAAGAAAACCCATTCCGGCCTGATACGCTCCGCCGTACTCGAAAGATCGGGACCGACCACCCCGCCGACCTCGCCCCCCTTATGACAGGCATCGCAGGCATATTTATCGACGAAGAACCTTCTTCCCTTTTCGATCTCGGCCGGGTCGGACAGGTTCAGCGCCGCCAACGGCCCCTTGGATACGCCGGCGTCCTTCCGAGTCATCAGGAATGCGGTGAGCGCCGACACCTCTTGATCGCTTAATTGAAAATTCGGCATCTTCGATTTGGTCAGAGGGATAAAACCGACCGGCCGAATTTTTTCCGGGTCTTTCAGAAATTTCGAGAGCCACTCCGGATTCAACTTGCTCCCTTCATGTCCCAGGTTGGGAGCAATCGGACGCGCCTGGCCCTGCTTCATATGGCAGATTTGGCAATCGGACCGGTCTCCCCTTCTTACATCCGAGAGCCGCACCCCCTTTTCCGGCTCGGGAGCCTCCTCCGAAAAGGTTCGAATGTATGCGACAAGGTCGCGCATCTGCTCGCCGGAGAGTGTCCTTCCCCAGGGAGGCATCGCAACGGAAAGTTCGACCGACGCCCCCCCCTTATCGATCACTTCATAAATTTCATCATCGGTCAAACCTTGCACTTCATCACTGGTCAGGTCGGCCGGGGTGGGATCGAGGCTATCGGAATTCACCCCATTTCCTTTTGCGGTGACACCATGGCAGACCGCGCAGTAATGATTAAAAATACGTTTGCCTTGCGAAGGATTCGGTTTCGACGGAGTTGAAGCGGAAGGAGACTCTTTCTTTGGAGAAGCCCCCTGCACGGAGAGAGAGGTCGTAAAAAAAAGAAAAAAAAGAAGGCTCGCTAAAATAAAATACCTTTGATTAAACAATCTATCGCCCCTACATTGTTGGAAGAAATGACCAAGCCATCCCCCTAATAGAGACGAACTGCGGGTGAGGGACGGAATTCAGGGAGAAAAACCCTGTTGATCTTTGGTATGGGAAGGGAAAAAATGATGTATCCAATTGCCAGAAAACCAGAACAACGGCGCTCCATCAATTAATGATGTAAAGATGGAGAGACCCTACTGGCCCTTTATCGAATTCAAAATTAAGATTTAATTCAAAATTAAGATTTAAGATGAGAAAAGGCCTCCCCTGAAGCAGTGCTGCCGGCGAAAAAAGCCCCGATATGCGATCCGCTTACATGCACAAGGCCGTGATTTCTTTTAAAGATTCGCTCTTATAGCATACATCGCTAGGCTTGTCAATACTTTTTTGGCTCACATGCGGGCGAAAAAGTCAATTCATTCAATCGTTAACCGCCGCTCTGCGGGAACGATCATTTGTCGGTCGATGAGCGACATGAACAGCTTAATGTGGAGCACTTCCATTTCACTTGAATGCCGATTTCTTTCAAACCGGATCGACGGCCCGTTCGGCATTCAGATTGAGCACCTCGATGGATCGGATCCGTGCAGCTTCTAACCAAGAAGGAGGAGTCGCTCACGCGCCGAACAGGAGCGTCGCGCGAAACCGGAATCATCAGCGGCTCAAGTCATGGCACTTCTTTTGCTTTTTAATTATTCAGATATTTCTATGCACGAGATTAAGCGAACATAAATGACGACCTTGCTTCTACAAGGTCTAGGGCTAGAGAGGGAGGTGAACGATGAGTTATGTTCCATGGATCAACTTTATATTAGGGCTTTGGCTGATCATTTCTCCATTCTTACTTGGGTACAGCGACGTCCGGCCCGCGATGTGGAATCAAATTATTGTCGGTATCCTCGTACTCATCTTTTCAAGCACGCTGGGCGCTTCAATCACAGGCCAGAGAACTTCCTATCGTTCCGGAGAGCAGCGGGGGAGAGCCTAGCAAGGAGATCCGCCCGGGAGAGATCCAAAAAAGAATGGCCGGGATTCCCGGCCATTCTTTTGCACACGTGAAGAAGAGTTAGACCAGATAGCCGAGGACATCCTCCTCTCGGACCAGAACGACCTCTTCTTGATCAACCTGAACCTTCCTCGCGGCGTATTTCTCATACATGATGTGATCGCCCGGCTTCAGGGTGGTCTTGACGAACTTCTTCTCCTTGACCTTTCCCTTTGCTTCCTTTTCCTCGACAAACCGACCGTCCCCCGCGGCGACGACCTTTCCACTTTCAGGCCGCTCCTTCGCCGCGTCGGGAATGAAAATCCCTCCGGCGGTTTGCTCTTCCGGCTCATCCGGCTGCACCACAACCCAGTTTTGCAAAGGTTTTACTCTCATCTCAGTCCCTCCTCATTCTCAAAAGCAGCTCAATACATAATCGATCTCACCTAAAAGATCAAGGTCTTCCAAGAAAGATTTTTATCGCGGTTCATTCGGCAGGCCTAAAACAGTGAAGACTGTCCCTGAGAAGAGGGGTAAAGGATCCTCTTCCCCTCCACTTTGGCAAAAGAGGTGATGTTGTGCGGCTTCACCCCGGTTGATGAGAGGATGTGGCACACTGAAAGACCTCTCACCGAGAGCGCATCGGAGAGAAGCATCCGGTGGCACCGCCACGGGACCGCCTCGGCGCACATCAGTGCGGTTCGCCTCCCCCGCATCTCCGAAAGCAAGGATGCGAGCGCCTTCTCGAAACCCTCCGTTTGCATATAGTCGGCATACCCTCGAAAGCTGGCATTCCGCCACCCACGATTCGGAGAATGGGGATCATTGCTCTTGCGAAGGCCGCCGAGCGCAGGGTGATGACGATATTCCATGCCGTGTTTCGGCAGCAGAGAGGCGAGGTGTTCCTTATTAAAATGGGGAACGCGGCGAGATTTCGGCACCGTCCGAACATCCACCAAGCACGCGATCCGATAATGCGCCAGCAGCGCAAGCCATTCTTCTTCCGTCCGGGTCGAGTGTCCCACGGTATAGATCGTCCCGCGCTCTTGCCGATCGTCATTCATAAAACAACCTGACGCGAACCTCTTAGTTTATAGGTGACCCCCTCATCTTATATCTACTCAAACCCGGATTACAATGTTGTCCCTCTGCGCCGCTTCGGACACCATCACGACAGATCCCCTAAAGGGATCATCCGCATCGCGTCAGAATTTCCGGTTTTCCAAATGAGAGAGATATGCTATATTTAAATCAATGGATGTAAAAGATTGGGACCGGATCGCAAACCGATACGAGCAGGAAATCATCTCTCCTTTTCAAGAAGGGGTCATCAACCCCCTCTTCGACGAGATCCTCGCCCTTCCGAACAAACAAGAACAAGCGGCCGCCGACCTCGGCTGCGGCACCGGCCCGCTTCTTCCCTTTCTGTCGGACCACTTCAAGCAGGTCACCGCGATCGACTTCTCACCGCGGATGATTCAGACGGCCAAGCGGCGCGTCGACGCCAAAAACGTCTCTTTCTGCCGCTCCTCTCTGATCGATCTCTCCCGGTTCTACGGTCAGTTCGACGTCGCCGTCGCGGTCAACTCGATCCTCTTCCCCTCCTCACGAAGCATCGATACGATCCTCTCGGAGATCCATCGGACATTGACGCCGGAAGGGTCCCTGATGGCGATCTTTCCGTCGATGGAGGTGATCCTTTATCAAGGGGCGCTGATCTTCGACCGCGAGATCGAGAAGATCGGGGATGAAGAGAAAGCGCTCTGGGCCACCAAAAAGATTCTGGAGCGCCGGAAGTTCGATTTCATCAGCGGGATCTACGACGATGACGGCCAGCGACAGAAGTTTTTCTACGCCTTCGAGATCAAACACCGCTTGAAGAAAGCCGGCTTCAAAAACATCCGGATCAAGAAGGTCCTCTATCCCTGGGACGGCCAGATCGGCAGCTTCGAGCCCTTCGATGACCAGCCCCGTCTCTGGGATTGGTTCATCACCGCCAAACCCAAATAATTTCCACATTCGTAATTCCTACTTTAATTCCTTTCCTCCGGTTGCAATCCAAGGTCGCTTCTTTTAAAATGGCCTTCAATATGGTTTGAAGGAGGCGGTTATGTTTACCCAACATCTTAAAAAGCTCGCCCAGCCGATTTGGGACGCGCAATTGAAGCATCCGTTCGTCGAGGCTCTCGGCGACGGATCGCTCCCGGAGAAAAAATTTCGGTTCTACATCATCCAGGATTCCCTCTTCCTCTTCGAGCTGGCGAAGGTCTTCTCCGCCGCGGCTCAGAAGAGCGTCGACATCGAGACGATGCAGAAATTCACCCAGCTGGCCGCCGACACCATCCAGGTGGAGCGGGGACTCCACAAAGAATACGGCCGGCAATGGAAGATGACCGAGGCGGAGATGGCCGCCCTCCCAATGGCCCCGACGAACTACGCCTATACCCGCCACATGCTTCAGGTCGCCGCCACCGGCACCCTGGCCGAGACGACCGTCGTCGCCCTCCCCTGCGCCTGGATTTATGTGGAGGTCGGCCGCCGTCTGACGGAGAAGGGGGCTCCTCCGGAAACACATCCCTATAAAAACTGGCTCGCCCTTTATGCCTCGCCCGAATTTGCCGAGGTCGCCCGCTGGATGTGCGAGAAGGTCGATGTATGGGCGAAAGGGGCCGGCGCCGACGAAAAACTCCGGATGGAAAGCTACTTCATCCTCAGCTCCCGCTACGAGTGGATGTTCTGGGAGATGGCCTGGAGGGAAGAGCGATGGCCGGTATAGAGACCGCCGCGCCGTCGGACGGGACGCGGTCGCGCCCGCCGATCGCGCAGGTCTTGACGATCGCCGGCTCCGACTCCGGCGGCGGCGCCGGCATTCAGGCCGACATCAAGGCGATCCAAGCCAACGGGGTTTTCGCCTTATCGGTGTTGACATCGATCACCGCTCAAAATACCAAAACGGTCGTCACCGCGTTCGACCTTCCCCTTCGGGTGATCGAGGCGCAGATCCGGGCGGTCTTCGACGATTTCACGATCTCCGCGGTCAAAACCGGCATGCTCTCTTCCAAGGGAATCGTCAAACGGGTCGCCCAGCTCGTCAAAGAAATGCAGGTTCAAAATCTGATCGTCGATCCGGTGATGGTCTCCAAAAGCGGCTATCCTCTCCTCAAGCCGGAGGCGATTGCGATGATGAAGAGCGAGCTGTTCCCTCTGGCGGCCCTGGTCACGCCGAACATCCACGAGGCGGAGCTCTTGACCGGGAACAAAATCCGCACCGTGGCCGAGGCGGAAGAGGCCGCGCGAAAGATCCACCTCCTCGGCGGCCACGCCGTCCTGGTGAAGGGAGGGCACCTGTTGGAAGAGCGGGGGTGCGATCTCCTTTTTGACGGCAAAGAGATCACCTTTTTCCGGTCCGACTTCATCGAATCGCAGAACACACACGGCACCGGCTGCACCTACTCCGCCGCCATCGCCGCTCAGATCGCTTCCGGAAAAACGTTGAAGCAAGCGGTCCAAGAAGCCAAGACTTATGTGACCGAGGCAATCCGTCACGGCCTCTCCATCGGCCACGGACACGGCCCGACCGACCACTTCTACTTTCTCCCCTCGCGAAAGAGATGAACCGCCTTCTCGACCGGTTTGACCATTTTCTGATCGATCTCGACGGCGTCGTCTACCTCGGCGATCAGCCGACCTCCTGCGCCGCGGAGACGTTCACCGCTTTAAATGACGCGGGAAAACGCCGTCTCTTCATTACCAACGATCCCCGCCACACCGCCGACGGATATGCGACGAAGCTGGCCCGCCTCGGCATCCCCGCCGACCCGGCGGAGTTCCTCACCTCCGGACGCGCCGCCGCCCTCTACCTCCAGAGGGAAGGAAAAACCGGCCGGCCGATTTTCGTCGTCGGAAGCGATGGGCTCCGCTCCGAAATCGAGGCGGTCGGGGGACATGTCTTGAAAGGGAATGAGGGGGTGGCGGCGGAGATCGTCGTCGTCGGGGGACATGAGCACTTTTCATATCAGGAGCTGAAGATCGCGACCCTTGCGATCCAGCGGGGGGCGGCCTTTATTGCGACGAACCGGGATGCCAACTTCCCGATGCCCGACGGTCTCTGGCCCGGGACCGGTCCGATCGTCGCCGCCATCGAGGTGGCGACCGGGATCACACCGGTTGTGGTCGGAAAGCCCGAAAAGTTAATCTTCGAGATCGCGCTCGATCTCTTTCCACCCGGCGGCCGCTGCGCCATCGTCGGCGACCGGCTCGACTCCGACATCCTCGGCGGGCAGCGGGCGGGGCTCGCCACGATCTTGGTCCTCTCCGGCTGCACAACGGCGGCGATGGCCGAGCGGGGCGCGATCCGTCCCGATTACGTCATCGAAAACTTATCCCGCTTGACCACGCCTCTTTCTTGATTCGAAAGAGATCGAGATCGACCGGCGGACCCTTCGAAGAAAGCCGTCCTTGAATCCGCGCCTCCCGTTTCATCCCCACCTTTTCAAGAACGCGGATCGATGCGATGTTGTTCGGGAGCGATTTGGCCTCCACGATCGCCAGGCCCATCCCCTCGAAGCCGAAATCGACGACGGCCCGGCAGGCCTCGGTCATATAGCCGCGGCCGGTATGGATGTTCATCAGGATAAATCCGACCTCCGCCAGACGCGTCTCACGGTCCCATCCGATATAGCCGATCGTCCCGATCGGCTCTTCGCTCTCTTTCAGATAGATCTTCCAGTTGCTGGGAAGGCCGGGCAATGCTTGCGCGGCGGCGTCGCGGCCGTCCGAAACGAAAACCGGTTGAACCGCATCGTCCGGGCCGGCGAGAGAGAGCCGTTCCGTTTTCAAAACAGGGGGGGTCCAGGGCATTCGGTTTTTTCACTCAAAAAATGGGGCGCGAGGTTCGCACATCGGGGATCATTGTTTCACAATTTCGTGCATTCCATCAAGAACGAAGATTACTCTTTCCATCGGTAGGGCAAATAGAGGGTGAAGGTCGATCCTTTTCCCCGCTCGCTGGTCGCCTGAATCTCCCCCTTCAACAGATCCACCAGCTCCTTTACAATCGCCAGCCCCAAACCGGTCCCCCCGAATTCCCGCGTCAACGTTCCATCGACCTGGTGGAACGCCTCGAAGATCTTCGGGAGCTCCTCCGGCGGGATGCCGATGCCGGTATCATGCACCGCAATCTCCACCCCTCCCCGTTCAGGTCGATCCTTCAACTTGATTCGAATCTCCCCCTCCTCGGTAAATTTGATCGCATTTGAGAGAAGATTCGAGAAAACCTGTTTGATTCGATTGGGATCGGACTCAATGGTCGGGATACGTTCTGAGAGATTCAGGCCGGTCGCCAACGATTTCTTCTCGACCAGCGGTTTCAATCCCTCCAACACATCTTCCAGCAGAGGGACCATCTCCACCGGTTGCAGTTCCAGCGCCAGCTTCCCCGACTCGATCTTGGAAAAGTCCAACAGATTGTTGATTAAATTGAGTAGTTCATCGGAGTTCCTCAGCACCCTCTCCAGGGGCATTTTTTGATTCTCTTGAAGCGGACCGTACGTCTCCCCCAGAAGGAGATGCGCAAATCCGATAATGCTGTTGAGGGGGGTGCGCAGCTCGTGCGAAACATTCGAGAGGAGCTGTGACTTCAACCGGCTCGCCTCCTGCGCTTCCATTGTTCTCGCTTTCAACTCCTCCTCCCCCTGCTTGCGCTCCGTAATGTCGAGAACCGTTCCGATAAATCGCGCGGCTCGGCCCGCTTCGTCATAGAAGACCTGCCCGCGCGCCGCGAGCCAGTGCGGCACGCCCTTTTGGAGCGGCACCGTACGATACTCGATCTTATAATTTCCGCCGCTGGCCGGATCGAGCAGGCGCTTGACCGTTTCGTTCACCCGCTCCCGATCCTCCGCGTGGACACGATCCAGGAAGAGGGAATAGCTCACTTCCCCCTCCGGAGGAAGACCGAAGATCGCCTTGCATCGGGCAGACCATCGCAAGGCGCCGGTGATCGGGTTAAAATCCCAGGTTCCCAGTCCCGTCGCCTCGACCGCCAATCGCAGTCGATCCTCGCTTTCGCGCAGCGCTTCTTCTGCTTGTCTCTCCTCTGAAATGATCGCGGCGAGCGACAAGGCCATCACTGTCATCGTCCCCGTAAACGCCTGCAGCAGGAGGAGCGATTCATTGTGGTCGCCCGTAAAGAAGGGGCCGAATCCGCGAAGCGTTCCAACGGTGGTGACCCCCGACATCATGAAGGAGGCGGTCATCATCCCACGCCGCCCGAGCCGGAATGCGGCCCAGAGGAGGATCGGGATCGTCAAATATTCAAGCGGGTAATTCTTCGTCTTGAAGGGAAGCCATCCGCCGAAGACGATCTGGCAGACAAGAAAAACAAGGACGAGCACAAGGAGAAACTCAATAGAGCGCCGCCATGTGAAACCCTTCAGACCCTTTCCGGCCCAGAGGAGGATCAGCGGCGCCACGATCAGATCGCTGACCATATCGCCGAGCCACCAGGTCAGCCAGACCGGTCCATATTGATCCAGGGAGGCAAAGCCTCCCAAGGTCAAGCTGGTGACGCCGAAGGTCGCGCTGAGGGTCGTGCTGAAGAAAGCGGCGAGAAGAACATACTTGAAAACATCTTGCGGCCGGTCGAATGCATGGCGGCCGTTGGCGAACCGCTGAACCAGCCAGGCGCCGACCAGCGCCTCAAGCGTATTGCCCGTCGCGATGCCGAGCGACGTCGCAACCGTCCCCGCCGTCGTCACATTGGCCAGAAAGGCCCCGAGGAAGATCCCCGGCCAGACGCGGTATCCGAAGAGCAGAGCGGCGGCCAGCGCAATCCCCGCGGGGGGCCAAACCGCCGACGCGTTCTCATGAAGAAAAGCCAACATCAAGCCGAGCTTGCCGGCGACGAAATAGACGGCGGCAAGCCCCAGGCTCATCGCTGCATTTGAAAGGGAGATCCTCATCTTATCGGTCGTTCCAGGCCGCTGATTCGGAAGCCCGAGCGGAGAAGCGGCCGATTGTAATATCGCGCGTTGCTCCATGTGAACACTTCATGCCCTCATTATAAGGCCGGAATGACGGTATGGATAGAGGCCGAAAGCGGCAAGTGAGACCGATCACAGAAATCCTCCTCCTATCGGGATCAGGCCGTCGCCTCCGATTTTCAAGAATAATCATTTAAATTCCGGAAAGCAATAGCACTTGCAAAAACATTCCGGCCAAGAAACAAAATAGATCTTGCGCCAAGATGAAATCAGGAAGAGACAAGCCAAGGCCCCGCGACAGCCGCCCGTCATACGGAAGGAGATCATCATGCCGGCTAATTGTCTCCCCCCTCCCCATCCCCCTACAATGAGGGAATAAATCTGAGCCGTTAGGGATGATCTGAAACAATGACTCTTTGGCCGTTGGGCGCTTATTTCCTCCTCGTTGTCTTCCTGGTCGCCGGGATGCTTCTCCTTTCCCATCTCTTGGGAGAGCGGCATCGCGACCTCGCCACCGACATTCCCTACGAATCGGGAATCGTTCCGACCGGCACGGCGGAGGCTCGCTTCTCCGCCAAGTTTTATCTGGTCGCCATGTTTTTTGTGATCTTCGATTTGGAAGCGGTCTTCATCTTCGCCTGGGCGGTGGCGGCCCGCGAGCTCGGCTGGCTCGGCTACGGAGAAATCGCCCTTTTCATCGGCATCTTGCTGGCGGCGCTGGTCTACCTTGCGCGGCTCGGCGCCCTCGATTGGGGATCGCCCGAATGGTACTCACGTTAGAAAGGAGCTGCGATGGGCTGGTGGTCCCGCAAGCCCGATTCGAGAGAAAAGAATCACGATCACAACAATCGTTCCACTGACAGTTCGGGCCGCGGCAATTTTGCGCTGGCCCGGCTGGAAGATCTGGTTGCGTGGGGTCGGAAGAACTCGATCTGGCCGTTTAATTTTGGCCTCTCCTGCTGCTACGTAGAGATGGCGACCAGCCTGACGAGCAAATATGACATCGCCCGGTTCGGCGCCGAGGTGATCCGCGGGACCCCCCGAGAAGCCGACGTCATCGTCATCTCGGGAACGGTCTTCTACAAGGCGTCGCCGATGATCAAGTTGCTCTACCAGCAGATGATGGCGCCCCGTTGGGTGATCGCGATGGGATCGTGCGCCTGCTCGGACGGGATGTTCGACGTCTACAGCGTCATCCAGGGGGTCGACAAATTTCTCCCGGTCGACGTCTACGTCACCGGCTGTCCTCCCCGTCCCGACAGCCTGATGGAAGGACTTCTTTTGTTGCAAAAAAAGGTGGGGAACGAACGGCGGCCGCTCTCCTGGGTGATCGGCCCACAAGGGGTGGAGCAGCCGGTATTCCCCGCCCAGCGCGAATTAAAGGGTCCGAAGCGGCGGTTGATCGGCCGGCTCACCCCGCCCGATTACGCGTCGCACGATCTTTACCGGGAAGGCCGCGATGCAAACCGTTGATCTCTCCCTCAACGAAGCGATTCAAGCGCAAGCCGGTCCGGCGCTGCTCGCCGTGCAGCCGACGGTCGATCGGATCCCGACTTTCTGGATCAACAAAGAGAAGATCCACGATCTGCTCCGGTACGTGAAGAACGAAATCGACCGGCCCTACAAGATGCTCTATGATCTGACCGGCATCGACGAGCGGGTCCGCGTCCACCGCGAAGGGCAGCCCGACAGCGACTTCACGGCGGTTTATCATCTCTACTCCTTCGGCCGCAACGCTTATCTTCGCTTCAAGGTCCCTTTGCCGGAGAAACGCCCCTCCGTTCCGACGATCACCGACCTCTGGCCGGCGGCCGATTGGTACGAGCGGGAGACGTGGGACCTCGTCGGCATCCGCTTCGACGGCCATCCGCACCTGGTCCGGCTGATCATGCCGCGCGATTGGGAAGGCCATCCGCTGCGAAAGGATCATCCCTCTCACGGAACCGAGCTCGGCCTGAACATGCCCGATCAAAAGATGATGGAGGAACAGGAGCAGCTTCAATTCGATCCGGAAGAGTGGGGGATGAAGCGGAGCAGCGACGGGACCGATTTCCTCTTCTTGAATCTCGGACCGCACCATCCCGGCACCCACGGCGTGTTGCGGGTGGTCCTGCAGCTCGACGGCGAGATCATCGTCGACGCGGTCCCCGACATCGGCTTTCATCACCGGGCGCAGGAGAAGGTCGCCGAGCGGCAGACCTGGCACACCTACCTCCCCTACACCGACCGGGTCGATTACCTCTCCGGCGTCATCAACAACATGGCTTATCTTTCGTCGGTGGAGCAGCTCGCCGGAATCGACATCCCCCTGCGGGCTCAGGTCATCCGGGTGATGATGTGTGAGCTCTACCGGATCGCCAATCATTTCGTCTGGCTCGGGACCTTTTCCCAGGATGTCGGCCAGCTCTCTCCGGTTTTTTACACTTTCAACGACCGGGAGCGGGCCTTTTATATCGCCGAGGCGATCACCGGCGCGCGGATGCACCCGAATTGGTTCCGGATGGGGGGAACCGCACAGGACCTGCCGATCGGATGGGAAGATCTCTTCCGCGATTTCATCAGCTACCTTCCGCCGCGCCTCAATGAATACGAGCGGGAGATCGTCAAAAACCGGATCTTCAAAGCGAGGACGAAGGGGATTGGCCGGACGACCGTCGACGAGGCGATCGAGTGGGGAATGACCGGGCCGAACCTGCGCGCCTGCGGATTGGGATGGGACTTCCGAAAGGCGCATCCTTATTCCGGCTACGACCAATTTGAATTCGATATCCCGATCGGGAAGGATGGCGACAGCTACGATCGCGCCACCGTCCGGATCGAGGAGATGCGCCAGAGCCTGCGGATCATCGACCAGTGCGTCCGGAACATGCCGGACGGCCCCTATAAGGCGATCCATCCGCTCGCCACCCCGCCGCCGAAACCGAAAACGATGCACGACATCGAGACACTGATCGCCCATTTCCTTACCGTCAGCTGGGGGCCGGTGATCCCCCCCGGCGAGGCGCTCGGAGCGATCGAAGCGAGCAAGGGGAACAACGGCTATTACCTGATCAGCGACGGAAGCACGACGCCGTACCGGAACCGAATCCGGACCCCCTCTTTCCCCCACATGCAGATGCTGCCGCTCCTCTGCCGGGGGCTGACCGTCTCCGATCTGATCGCCATCTTCGGGAGCGTCGATTTTGTTTTGGCGGATGTAGACAAATAAATCAATTAGGAATCAAACATAAACAAGATGCGGAGAAAACATGTTGAGTCCGGAAGAACGAAGGGAGATTGAAGCGGAGCTTCCTCTCTACCCCAACAAGCAGGCCGTTTGCATCGATGCGATGCAGATCGTTCAGAAACACCGCGGGTGGGTCCCCGATGAGGCGATCCAGGATGTCGCATCCCTGCTCGACATGGCCCCGGATGAGCTCGACGGGATCGCCACCTTCTATAATCGAATCTTCCGCAGGCCGGTCGGCCGGCATGTGCTGCTTCTCTGCGACAGCGTCAGCTGCTGGGTGATGGGATATGAGCGGGTCCGGGAGCATCTCATGGAACGGCTCGGCGTCGGTCTCGGCCAGACCACCGCCGACAATCGATTCACCTTTTTGCCGAACGTCTGTCTCGGCGCCTGCGACCGCGCGCCGGTGATGATGGTGAATGAGGACCTTCACAGCGATCTGACGACAGAGAAAATCGACACCCTCCTGGAGGATTATCAATAAAGATGCCCGTATTGGAAAAACCGCTCACGCAACACATTCGTACAGACGGGACCGCGATCGACCTCGCCGCCTACGAACGCGCCGGCGGCTATCAGGGATTGCGAAAGGCGCTCCGGATGTCGCCGGAGGAGGTCCTCGAGACGGTCAAGCGCTCCGGCCTTCGGGGCCGCGGCGGCGCCGGCTTCCCGACCGGGGTCAAGTGGAGCCTGGTCCCGCGAGGCAAAGACGCGCCCCACCCGAAATATGTCGTCGCCAACGCCGACGAGATGGAGCCGGGGGCGTTCAAAGACCGTTTCCTTCTGGAAGGGGACCCGCATCAAATGATCGAAGGGATGATCATCGCCGCCTATGCGGTGGAGGCCGACGCCGCCTATATTTTTCTCCGCTGGGCGTACCGGGAGGCGGCCGCCCGTTTGTCGAAAGCGATCGCCGACGCCTACAGGCATCGCTACCTCGGCAAGAACATCCTGGAGACGGGATACAACCTGGAGATGATCCTCCACGTCAGCGCCGGCCGGTATATTTGCGGCGAGGAGACGGCGCTCCTCAATGCATTGGAGGGAAAACGGGCCAACCCGCGGGCCAAGCCCCCTTATCCTCAGACGGTCGGGCTGTGGGGAAAGCCGACGGTCGTCAACAACGTCGAGACCTTTTGCAACGTCCCGCACATCCTGAAGCACGGTCCCGATTGGTTCCAAAGCTTGAGCCGCACCAAAGACGCCGGAACGAAGCTCTACGGCGCGAGCGGCAAGGTGAAGCGGCCCGGTCTTTGGGAGCTGCCGATGGGGACGACCGCGCGGGAGATTCTGGAAGAGCATGCGGGGGGGATGCGCGACGGCCTCCAGTTTCGAGCGGCGATTCCGGGGGGCGCTTCCACCGAATTCATCACCGAGGCGCACCTCGACATCCCGATGGATTTCGACGAGATCAAAAAAGCGGGAAGCCGCCTCGGCACGGCGACGCTGATCGTCCTGGACGACCGGACCTGCCCGGTCGGCATGTTGTGGAACATCGAACAGTTCTTCGCCCAGGAGTCGTGCGGCTGGTGCACCCCCTGCTGGAGCGGGCTTTCCTGGGTGGAGCAGATCCTGGGGGCGATGGAGCGGGGGGAGGGAGAAGAAGGCGATCTGGAGATCTTGCGAGAGCAGACGAAGTTCATGGCCCCCGGGAACACCTTCTGCGCCCTTGCCCCCGGCGCGATGGAGCCGCTGGCGAGCGGGCTGATCTATTTTCAAGAAGATTTCGAGCGGCACCTCCGGGAGAAGCGCTGCCCGTGGAAAAGTAATGATCACCGATTTTAGTAAAACATTGATGTTTTTATTCCGTCATTCCCGAAATTTTTCATCGGGAATCCAGTGCACTTAATCAAAAGACTCTGGATTCCCGCTTTCGCGGGAATGACGGTCAAGAGGAAATGGTCCAACTATGGCCACAATTTACATCGACGGCAAGCCCTATCCGGTCAACCCCGCCCAGAACGTCCTTCAGAATGTGCTGGGACTTGGATTGAATCTGGAATACTTTTGCTGGCATCCCGCAATGGGCTCCATCGGCGCCTGCCGGCAGTGCGCGGTGAAAGCGTTCAAAGACGAAAACGACACGCAGGGCAAGATCGTGATGGCCTGCATGACCCCCGCGATCGATGGGACCCGGATCTCGATCCTCCATCCGGAGGCCAAAACATTCCGTGCCTCGGTCATCGAGGGGCTGATGTTGAACCATCCTCACGACTGTCCCGTCTGCGACGAGGGGGGGGAGTGCCATCTCCAGGACATGACGGTGATGACCGGCCATGTCGCCCGCCGCTACCGCTTCCGGAAGCGGACCTTCCGCAACCAGTACCTCGGCCCGCTGCTCGAACATGAGATGAACCGCTGCATTCAATGTTATCGCTGCGTCCGCTTCTACCGGGACTACGCCGGCGGCCGCGACCTTTATTCTTTTCACCTGCGCAACACCGTCTACTTCGGCCGCAAGGAGGACGGCGTCTTGGAGAATGAGTTCTCCGGCAACCTTGATGAAGTCTGCCCGACCGGCGTCTTCAAAGACGCGACGTACGGACGCCATTATGTCCGCAAGTGGGACCTGGAGAGCGCCCCCTCCCTCTGCTTCCATTGCGGCCTCGGCTGCAATATTTCCCCCGGCGAGCGCTACGGGACATTGCGCCGGAATATCAACCGGTACAACCCGGAGGTCAACGGCTACTTTCTCTGCGACCGGGGGCGCTACGGCTATGAACATGCCAACAGCCCGCAGCGGATTCGGGAGCCGCTTTTGGTCCGGGAAGGAAAGACGATCCAGATTTCGAAGCGGGAGGCGGTTCAACACCTCGGCACGTTGCTCCGGAACGGCCGGGTGATCGGGATCGGATCGCCCCGCGCCTCGCTGGAGGCGAACTTCGCCCTCCGAACTGCCGTAGGACCGGACCGCTTTTTCGCCGGCATGGCCGACAAGCAATTTCGTCTCCTGAGGAACATCCTCGACATTCTCCGAACCGGCCCGGCCTACACCCCCTCGCTCGCCGAGATGGAGCGCGCCGATGCGGTTTTTATTTTGGGAGAAGACGTCACGAATGTGACCCCGCGGATGGCGCTGAGCCTTCGCCAGGCGGTCCGCCAACGGCAGATAACCGCCGCCGATACGCTGAAGATCCCCTCCTGGAACGCCACCGCCGTTCGGGACGCGACCAAAGGCCAACCGCAAAGCCCCCTCTTCATCGCCGCGCCGACGGCGACCCGGCTGGATGAGGTCGCGACGGAGACCTACCGGGCCGCCCCCGAAGATCTGGCCCGGCTCGGCGCCGCGGTGGCGCATGCCGTTTCGCCCGATGCGCCGGCGGTTCCCGGCCTTCCCCCGTCGGTCGGCGCGCTGGCCGACCGGATCGCCCGTGCGTTGATGGCGGCGGAACGCCCCCTGGTGGTGACCGGGATGAGCTTGAACAGTGAAGCGGTTATCCATGGCGCCGCGAACATCGCCTCAGCCCTGCGCGCCACTGGCAAGCAAGCGGGACTCGCCTTCGCCATCCCGGAGGGCAACACCGTCGGATTGGGATTGATCGGAGGCCGCCCGCTGGGTGAAGCCTTTCAAATGCTCCACGAGGGAGAAGTGGAAACGGCTTTGATTTTGGAGAACGATCTGACCCGGCGCGCCGATGGCGCGACGGTCGATGCGTTCCTCGATGCCGTCCCGCATCTGGTCACCCTTGACCTGCTCCATCACTCGACCTCGTCCCGGTCCGAGTTGGTGCTTCCGGTCGGCAGCTACGCAGAGGCGACCGGTACTTTGGTCAATAGCGAGGGACGGGCACAACGGTTCTTTAAAGTGTTTATCCCCAAAGGGGAGATTCAAGAAGGCTGGCGGTGGCTGCGCGACGGCCTCGCAGCAGCCGGAAGAGAAGAAGGGACCGCCTGGCAGAGCCTGGACGATCTGCTCGATACCATGGCAAGGGAGATCCCCACGCTGGCCGGCGCGCGAGACGCCGCTCCGCCGGCCTCCTTCCGGATCGCCGATCAGAAGCTTCCGCGCGAGTCGTTCCGCTTCAGCGGGCGGACCGCCATACACGCCAATGAAAATGTCCATGAGCCGAAGCCGCCCGAAGACCCCGACTCTCCCTTCGCCTTCTCGATGGAAGGATACTGGGGGCCGCGCCCCGCTTCCCTTACCCCGCTCCCCTGGACCCCCGGCTGGAACTCGAACCAGCAGGCGACCATCAAACTCCAGGGGGAAGCCGGTGAGGAGTTGCCCGGTACCCCCTTCGGCGTTCGTTTAATTATGCCTGCGGAGGAAAAAGAGCAGCCTTATTTTGGGGAAGTCCCTCGTCCCTTTGCGGCCCGTCCCGACCAATGGCTGCTCGTCCCCCGCTTTCATCTCTTCGGCTCGGAGGAGCTGACCCGCTCTGCGCCGACGCTGATGTCGTTGGCCCCGTCGCCCTACATCGCGCTTCGCCCGGACGATGCCAAGCGCCTTCAGATCGAACCGGGGGAAGACGGAGAGGTCGAGCTCGAATGGGAGGGCCGGATCTACCCACTTCTCGTCCGGATCGATGAAACGTTGCCGAAGGGGTTGGCGGCGGTCCCGGCCGGGATTCCGCCGTTCGTCGGCGCCCCCCTTCCCGCCTGGGGCCGGCTTCGTCCCGCCGCCGGGGGGAGAATGTTGAGGATGGCCTCATGACCCTTTTTACGTGGATCTTCATCTTAGCGCTCCTCTTCATCATGCTCAGCCTCGCCGGCGGGCTCACCTGGATCGAACGGCGTCTTCTGGCGGTCTGGCAGGACCGGTTGGGGCCGAACCGGGTCGGCCCCTTCGGAAGTTTTCAGCCGATCGCCGACGGCATCAAGCTCTTCACGAAGGAGGACTGGATTCCCCCCTTCGCCGACAAGCCGGTCTTCGTCCTCGCCCCGGCCATTATCATGGTCGCCGTTTTGATGGCCTTCGTCGTCGTCCCGTTCGCCCCCGGACTGGTCCTGGTCGATCTGAACATCGCGGTCCTCTTCTTTCTGGCGATGACGTCGCTGACCGTCTATAGCATCGTCTTGGGAGGTTGGTCGTCGAACAACAAATATTCGCTCCTCGGCGGATTGCGCGCCGCGGCGCAGCTCCTCAGCTACGAAGTCTTCCTCGGTCTGTCGATCACCGGCACGGTGATGCTCGCCGGCTCTTTTCGTCTGACCGACATCGTCGAAGCGCAGCGGGAGCTCTGGTTCGTCATCCCCCAGTTCTTCGGTTTTGTCCTCTTCCTGATCGCCGGGGTCGCCGAGACGCATCGTCTGCCGTTCGATCTCCCGGAGGCGGAGACCGAGCTCGGCGCCGGCTTTCACACCGAATATTCGGGGATGAAATTCGGGATGTTCTTCATCGGAGAGTATCTCGGGATGATCTTGATCTCGGCAATGATCACCGTCCTCTTCTTCGGCGGCTGGCACGGGCCGTTTCTGCCGCCGATTATTTGGTTTTTACTGAAAACATCTTTCTTCCTCGGCTTCTTCATTCTGCTGCGGGCCGCCCTCCCCCGGCCCCGGATCGATCAGCTGATGTCGTTCGGGTGGAAGGTGCTGCTGCCGCTCTCGCTGATCAACCTGTTGGTCACCGGGGCGGTGGTGGTGGCGAGAGGATGAAGATATAGGGCAGGCCTCTGTGCCTCCCCTGGCGTAGAGACGTCCCGCCGGGACGTCTCTACAACCAAATCGAAAATGCGGGCGGCCACAAGGGCCGCCCCTACGAAAGGATCTTTCTCCTATGCTCAGCATTTTACGAACCATCTGGGACGTATTCCTTCATACCTTCCGGAAGCCGGTCACCATTCCCTATCCGGAGCAGAAGGCGGTCCTTTCGCCGAGATACCGTGGACGGATCATCCTCTCGCGCGATCCGGACGGCGGCGAGCGCTGCGTCGGCTGTTATCTCTGCTCGGTCGCCTGCCCGGTCGATTGCATCGCGCTGCAGGCGACGCAGGATGAGACCGGCCGGCGCTACCCGGAGTTCTTCCGGATCAACTTCTCCCGCTGCATCTTCTGCGGCTACTGCGAAGAGGCCTGCCCGACCTACGCGATTCAGCTGATCCCGGAATTCGAGATGGGCGAATACAACCGGCAGAACATGGTCTACGAAAAAGAAGACCTGCTGATCGCGGGGGAGGGGAAATACCACGGCTACAACTATTGGAAAGTCGCCGGGGTCAGCATCGGCGGCAAGGACAAAGGGGAAGCCGAGCGGGAGTCGCCGCCGGTCGACGTGCATAGTTTGATGCCCTAAAAAGACTGGGTGTAGGGGGTAGGGTGTAGGGTAGAGGGGAAGAGAACGACAAAAAACGAGGCGGGGTCGGCCTGGCCTTTACCCTACACCCCACACCCCACACCCTACACCCTACCCCCTCTTTTTACGATGGAGTAACCATGCAGACATTCTTTTATACGGCCGGCGCCGTGGCAGTGGCCGCCACCCTCTTGATGATCCTGAGTCTGAATGCGGTGCATGCGCTTCTCTATTTGATTGTCTCGTTTCTGGCGGTGGCGGTGATTTTTTACATTCTCGGCGCGCCGTTCGTGGCGGCGCTGGAGGTGATCGTTTATGCCGGGGCGATCATGGTCCTCTTTATCTTCATCGTGATGATGTTGAACTTAGGTAGACGCGCCGCCGAGCAGGAGCGCGCGTGGCTGCGGCCGTCGATGTGGATCGGGCCGTCGGTCCTGGCGGCGATCTTGTTGGGAGAGGTGATCCTCCTCCTTACCCGCGCCGGGGTTCCGGCCCCGGCGGCGGAGGTCGTCGGGCCGAAGGAGGTCGGCCTGGTCCTCTTCGGGCCTTATCTGATCGGAGTCGAGCTGACCTCGGTGTTGTTGATGGGGGCGCTGGTCGCCGCCTATCATCTCGGCTGGCACCGGCCAAAACTGGAGAAAGCCAATGTTGATGATTCCCGTGCAAGAGGGGCTTCTCCTGGCGGCGATTTTGTTCGCGCTGGGGCTGATCGGTCTCCTGGTACGCCGTAATATTCTGTTCATCCTGATGTCGACCGAGGTGATGCTCAATGCCGCCGGGCTCGCCTTCATCGTGGCCGGCGCGCGATGGGGAGCGGCCGACGGACAGGTGATGTTCTTCTTCATCCTGGCGCTGGCGGCCGCCGAGGTGTCGGTCGGGTTGGCGCTTGTCCTGCGGATGCACCACCAGTACAAATCGCTCGATGCCGATCTCTTAAGCCGGATGAGGGGATAAAAATGCGATCGCTTCTCTGGTTGATTCCCGCGATTCCTTTTTTCAGCGCCCTGCTCCTGGCGATCTTCGGGCCCCGTTTTTCCCGAAAGACCATCGCCGTCTTCGGCGCCGGGTCGATCGGGCTTTCGGCGTTAATCACGCTTGGGATCGCGGCCGATTTCATCACATCGCCGCCGCCCGACCATCGGTACACACAGACCCTCTGGACCTGGATGAATGTCGGGGATCTCAACGCGCCGGTCGCCCTGCTCCTCGATCCCCTCTCGCTGGTCATGATCGGGGTCGTCACCTTCGTCGGCTTCCTGATCCATCTCTACTCTGTCGAGTATATGGCCCCTGAAGAGGGATACAGCCGGTTCTTCGCCTACATGAACCTCTTCGTCGGCGCGATGCTGATTCTCGTATTGGCCGATCATCTTCTCCTTCTTTTTCTCGGATGGGAAGGGGTGGGGCTTTGCAGCTTTCTTTTGATCGGCTTCTGGTATACCGATCCGAAGAACGTCCGGGCCGCCCGGAAGGCGTTCATCGTCACCCGGATCGGCGACACGGCGCTGATGATCGCGCTCGCGCTTCTCCTCACCCACTTGGGGAGCCTGGAAATCACGACCCTGCTCGATCGCGCCGGGCAGGCCTGGCCGATCGGCGCACCGCTCGCGATCTGGGCGGCGGCCCTCATCCTCGGCGGCGCGGTCGGGAAATCGGCCCAGCTGCCGCTCCAGGTCTGGCTGCCCGATGCGATGGCCGGCCCCACCCCGACGAGCGCGCTAATCCACGCGGCGACGATGGTGACCGCCGGGGTCTACCTGATCGCCCGGACCCACACCCTCTTCCTCCTCGCCCCGCCGGTCTTGATGGCGGTCGCAGTGATCGGGGCGGCGACCCTCTTGATCGCCTCTTTCAGCGCCCTCACGCAGTCCGATCTAAAACGGGTCCTCGCCTACTCCACGATCAGCCAGATCGGCTACATGTTTCTGGCGCTGGGGGTCGGGGCCTGGTCGGCGGCGATCTTCCATCTGATGACCCATGCCTTTTTCAAAGCGCTCCTCTTTTTGGCCGCCGGGGTCGTCATCCATGCCTTTCACGGCGAGCAAAACCTCTTTCAAATGGGCGGGCTGCGCCGCACCCTTCCATTTACCTTCTGGGTCTTTCTGATCGGCGGCGCCTCGCTCGCCGGCCTGCCGCTCGTCACCGCCGGCTTCTACAGCAAGGGAGAGATCCTCTGGGAGAGCTGGGCGCTCGGCGGCAGCGCCCTTTGGGCGGCCGGGGTGATCGGCGCCTTCCTGACGTCGCTCTATACCTTCCGCCTGACCTTCCTCGCCTTCTTCGGCGCGCCGCGCAAAGCGCCGGCCGGCGGCGAGCCGGGCCTTCTCATCCGGATTCCGCTCATTGTCTTGGGGGTCCTCTCGATCATCGGCGGGTTCATCAATCTTCCCCCCGCGCTCGGGAACAAACTTCTCCTGACGCATTTTCTCCAGACCGTCCTGCCGCACACCGAAGCAAGCGCCCTGCACGCAGCGGGGGGGATGACCGAAATCGGGTCGGAAGCGTTTGTGACGGCCGCCTCCCTCCTCGGTCTTTTCCTCGCATACCTCTTTTACCTGCGGCGGCCGTCGCTCGCGGAATCGCTGGCGGGACGTCCGGTCGGTCGGGCGCTCCATCGGTTTTGGTCTGCCGGCTGGGGATTCGACCCGCTCTATGATCGGCTCTTCGTCCGGCCGTATATCCTCCTGGCCGAAGCGGCCCGGCGCGATCTGGTTGACCGGTTTTATGAGCGATGGCTGGTCCGGCCGGTCTTCTTGTTGTCCTCGGTCAGCCTTCACGACCTCATCGATTCGATCTATACCGGCCTGGCCCGCCTGGCGGCCGTCTTTTATGAGATGCTCCGCCGGACGGAGACGGGACGGGTTCGATGGTATGCCGCCGGACTGGCGGCGGGAACGATCTTCTTTCTTGGATGGGTGGTGCTTCTATGATTCTGGTTTGGCTTATTTTAATTCCTTTGATCGGCGGCCTGCTCGCCTGGGCGTTTGGCCGTGACGGGAAAAACACCTCCCGATGGATCTCCCTCATCGCGGTCGGGCTCGGCTTCATTCTCTCAATCGTCCTCTGGGTTCGAAACGCCGGACGGGTGATGACCTTTTCCGCCGAGCGGCCGGTCGCCTGGCTCGAAGAGATCAATCTTCCCTGGATTCCGCGGTTCGGGATCACGTTTCACCTCGCGATGGACGGCTTGAGCCTTTTGCTGATCGTCCTCACCTTCTTCCTCGGCATTCTGTCAGTCCTCGCCTCCTGGCGCGAGATTCAAGAGCGGGTCGGATTTTTCCACTTCAATCTGCTCTGGGTCTTGTCCGGGATCGTCGGCGTTTTCCTCGCGGTCGATCTCTTCCTCTTTTATTTTGCCTGGGAGCTGATGCTGATTCCGATGACCTTCTTGATCGCGATCTGGGGACATGAGCGCCGGATCTACGCCGCCATCAAGTTTTTCATCTTCACCCACATCGGCGGGCTGTTGATGCTGATCGCCATCCTGGCGCTCTACCTGATCCACGGCCGGGCGACCGGCAACTATTCCTTCGCGTATGAGGACCTGCTCAACACCCCTTTGAGGCCGGAAACCGCCCGCTGGATCATGCTCGGGTTTTTTGCCTCCTTCGCCGTGAAGCTCCCGATGTTCCCTTTTCATACCTGGCTGCCCGATGCCCATACGGAGGCCCCGACGGCGGGGAGCGTGATCTTAGCGGGACTGTTGCTGAAGACCGGCGCCTACGGCCTGCTCCGATTCATCTTCCCTCTTTTTCCGCAGGCCGCGCGCGAGGTCGCCCCTTATGTTATGACGCTCGGCGTGATCGGCATCATCTACGGCGCATTTCTCGCCTTTTCGCAAACCGACCTCAAGCGGCTCGTCGCCTACACCAGCGTCAGCCATCTCGGCTTTGTGCTCCTCGGCGTCTTTTCCTGGAATGCGCTCGGGATTCAGGGGGCGGTGATGGAGATGCTCGCGCATGGAATCAGTACCGGGGCGCTCTTTATTTTGGTCGGGCAAATTCAGGAGCGGACCCATACCCGCGAGATCGACCGGATGGGGGGGCTCTGGTCGACGATGCCGCGGTGGAGCGGGGTCGGCTTTCTCTTCACGATGGCGGCGATCGGTCTTCCGGGCCTCGGGAACTTTATCGCCGAGGTCTTGGTGCTGCTGGGGACCTACCGGGTCAGCGTGGCGCTGACCGTCTGGGCGGCGGTCGGGATTTTGGTCGGCACCTTCTACGGAATGCGCCTGGTACAGAAGGTCTTCCACGGGCCGAACCGCAACGGCTGGACCCTCCCCGACCTCGGAACGCGGGAGATCCTGATCCTTGTCCCCCTGATTCTCACCATCGTCTGGCTCGGAATCTATCCCCAGCCGGTCTTCGAGACCTTTCAGGCGACGATGGAGGCGCTTCAGCTTGCCGCCGGTCAAACCGCCGTCGCTTTAGGGAGAGGATGATGCAGCCCGCCGACTTCACCGCGCTGCTCCCGTTCTTAATCATCACCGCGACCTCCGTGGCCGTCATGCTCCTGATCGCCGTCGTCCGGAGCCATCGGTGGACGGTCGGGCTGACGACCCTCGGGCTGACCGCCGCCTTCTTCTCACTCTTCATCAGCCTCCGGGTCGCCCCCCGGCAGGTCACGCCGCTTCTTCTGGTCGACCGGTACGCCCTCTTCTACATCGGCCTGATTGTCGCGGGGGCCGCCGCCGTGGCCCTTTTCTCCTACGATTACTTCGAAAAAAAAGAGGGACGCCGCGAAGAGTTCTATGTTCTCCTCCTGGTGGCGACCCTCGGGGCGGCGGTCCTGGCGTCGAGCAGCCACTTCGCTTCGTTCTTTCTCGGGCTGGAAACGCTCAGCATCCCCCTCTTCGCGATGAATGCCTACCTCCCCGACCGAAAACGGCCGCTCGAGGCCGGAATCAAGTATCTCATCCTCGCCGCCGTCTCGAGCGCCTTTCTCCTCTTCGGGATGGCGCTGATCTACGCGGCGCTCGGCACAATGTCGTTCCGCCGGATCGCATCGCTGCTGGCCGGAGATCAACCGATGGAGACGATCCTGATCTTGTCGGGAGCGGTGCTGATCCTAACCGGCGTCGGCTTCAAGCTCTCCCTGGTCCCATTTCACCTCTGGACCCCCGACGTCTACGAAGGGGCCCCCGCGCCGGTCACCGCGTTCATCGCGACCGTCTCGAAGGGAGCGATGTTCGCCCTCCTGCTGCGCGCGCAAGTCGCCGCGGTAAATCCCACACTCCAAACGGCCGCGCTTATTCCAAGCGCCGCAGCCGGGGATCCCGCGGCCGGGCCGATCGTCTTCCTGATCGCGCTGATCGCCGCCGCCTCGATGATCGCCGGAAATTTCCTGGCGCTCCTTCAAAGCAACGTCAAACGGATTCTGGCTTACTCCTCGATCGCGCAGATGGGGTATATCCTGGTCGCTTTTCTGGCGGCGGGACGGTTCGCCGTCGAGACGGTCACGTTTTACCTGGTCACTTATTTTGTCACGACGCTGGGGGCGTTCGGCGTGGTGACCCTGCTCTCCCATCCAGACCGCGAGGCCGACCAGATCGACGATTACCGCGGCCTCTTCTGGCGCCGGCCCCTTCTGGCGGGGATCTTCACCGCAATGCTGCTTTCTCTGGCGGGGCTGCCGCTCACGGCCGGCTTCGTCGGAAAATTCTATCTGGTTGCGGCGGGGGCCGCTTCGGCCCTTTGGACCTTGGTCTTCATCCTGGTCATCACCAGCGGGATCAGCGTCTTTTATTACCTCCGGGTGATCGTCGCGCTCTTTGCAAACGCAGAGCCGGCAGCGCCGATTGCATCTATTTCCTTTTTAGGAAGGGGGCTGATCATTGTCTTGGCAGGATTGCTAATCTGGCTGGGGACCTATCCGACGCCGCTCATCCGAATTGTCCAGGCGATGGCGGCGGGGGTGGGATAAGATCGAGCGGATCGTAGGCAGGGTTTTACGAAAGCGCTCCGATCCGCTTTCGGGATGCGACCGCGAACGGGGTGTGGAAGGTCGAGCCGGTCGCTTTGGAGAACATCTCCTTCGCTTTCTTTCTCTCCCCCTTCTTCAGATAATATTGTCCCGCGTAATAATAAAGCGAAGAGCGGTCCCTGAAGAGAAGCTCTTCCTCCGGCACGTTGAGCTTTCCCTCTTCGATCCAGCGGATGACCTTCTCCATGTCGGCCAAACCTTCTTCGAACTTTCCGAAGTAAGAGGGGACGCGGAGGTAGGCGATCGCCCGGACGATGCGCACCTGCGGATCATCCGGGTGCGTCCGGACGGCGTGATCGAGCTTCTCGATTCCTTCTTGAACCAACCTTTTCTTTTTAAATATTCGAAAGAAGCCTCCTTCCGAATCGCGGGCCTTCAACATCTCGATTGTTCCGAGATACGCCTCGCTCGCGGGGGTATTCAGATGCGCGTAAGCCCCCTCCGCCTTATCTCTCGCGGCGGGGTCGTGTTTATAAACGGCCAGGAGGAAATAGGCGTAAGCTCGGTCCTCCTCAGTGAGATTTTCACCCAATTTCGGTGCGATCTGATCGCCGACCTCCTCCGAAAGGTCCGCCTCGACCTGATCGACATAATGAGAAGCAAAGGCGACCCGCGTCTGTAAACAGAGAAACAAGACAAAGCAGAGACCCGCTTTCCGAAGAATCTTGAACATGAGATTGCTCCACCCCTACGGCAACAGTTCCAGTTTAAACAATCGCTCGGAGGAAAGGCAATCGAGAAGAGAAGGAATTTTATACAACGGCTGATCGGCAGGTTTATCCGGTGACCGACATACGAAAGAGGGGTGATCGGCAGGATCTCATTCGATCAATATGAACTTAAGCCCATAACTCGTTTTGTTCGGAGAGGACCCATGCGTCGCGCTGATTTTCTTCCGATTGCCAGGATCGACCGAGAGAGGAAGCGGCGCCTTTCGGGATCTCCAGGCGGTGTGTTCGGTCTGCCTGTTGAAATAAAATTTCGGAAGAGGCCGGCGTGATGCAGGCTTCGATGATCTTCGATCCGACCACCTTTTCCGTGATCTCGTTAATCCGGGCGACATAATGCTGATAAAAGGCCTCCACGCCGGCGTCCGGATCCATCGCGATGAATTCCGCCGCGACGACCTCCCCTTTCTCGCCGTCGAAGAGGAGACAATCGCCTGCGTTCCAGACGGTCAGGATGAGCCATTCCTCAGGAAACTGATCTGTTTCGGCCAACTTGAAGCCCCAGAAGCCGGGCCCGCCCGCCCCATACAACCCGATGTTCGGAGACCATCCAAGGATCGTCCGGTGAAGAATCCGGTCGATCCCCTGCTCGCTTAATAACTTCGGGGCCGGCCCGTTGGGCGCCCCCTCATGACACGCAAGAACATATCGCTTCATATTCACCCCAGGTTTTCGCGGCGGCTTGCAAAACGCCGCTCCCCGCCGCGTCGCGTTCACGGACTGCGTCGATCTCAAATTTCTAATTACAATTATACCAGGAGAATATGGAATGGAGGCGGGTCGGCAGACTTGCGTCTCTTGACTTTTGTCTGTCGCTTTCGGTCTCGGCGTGAAAACAATCGATCGTCAGGCGGCCTCGCGCCGCGCCGCCCCTTGGCGTAGTTGAAGCGTCCACCCGATCAGGGATTCAAGGAGCTCGCGGATAAAGTTACGCGTCGCCTTATCGTTCAAGCGCCCCTGGCCGTCGATCTTCTCGTGCGCGCGGGCGACCAGCACCTCCGGCTGCAGGACGGCATAGGTCTCGGTAAATAGAAAAGCCTGGCGGAGCGCGAGCTGTGCGCGCGCGGTCCCGGTCATCCCCGGGGTCGCCCCCATGATGGCGGCCGGCTTGCCTTGCAGGACCGACCCGTCCGGCGGACGCGAGGCCCAATCGATGGCGTTTTTGAGAACCCCGGGAATGCCGTAATTGTACTCGGGGGTGGCGATCAACAACGCATCGGCTTCTCGAATCGCCGATTTCATCGCGACGACCGGCTCCGGATCCCCCTCCGCTTCGACATCGGCGTTGAAAGGGGGAATCTCTCCAAGGCCATCAAAGATCCGGATCTCCACCCCTTTCGGCGCCACTTCGACGGCGGCGAGAAGCAGAGCGCGGTTAAAAGAACCCTGCCGAAGGCTCCCGGCAAGGCCAAAAATTTTAAACGATTGAGTGGGATCCGTTGCAAAAGGCATGGCCTCCTCCCGATAGGTTCATCCATTCTGAAATTATTTTACGATATTAAAACGGGGGTAGAAAATGACACGGATGGATGAGACCCATTCGGACGACCCGGTCAGGCGGACGCTTTTGGGTCCACCCCGGGGTTGATCCGCTCAAGATGCTTCACATATGCATAGAGCTTAGGCCTTTCCACTTCCATGTTCTCAAAGCGGATACCGACCGCATAGTGGGCTCCGTCCGGAAGGGGGGTGACCCAGGCCACTTCGCCCGCCACCGATTCGGTGATCGTCTCGGACCGATCTCCGGTCAGAACAAGATGGATCACCACGAGATCTCCTTGCTGGTATGCTTCCTCGGTGTAGATTCCGACGCCGTGGGTGGAGATATCCCGGACCAAAACGGACTTCTCCCTTCCCATCCCTTCGAGCGTCAGGCGGGCGATGGAAACAATCGGAATTCTGGGGGACTTTCTTCGATCCTGCATAACCCTCTGGCAAAAGGTATCAGAGAATTTCCATCCGTCAATCAAGAATGCTTACTACGGAAAGCGGAAAATGGAGAGGAAAGGCCGAACGGCGCGATATCGGCTCTTGGAAAATGAGCGCGTCCGTTCGCGCCGCGACTATTACTCGCGACTATTACTATTGACATATTTTTTAGAATTGTGATAGCGTTCCCTCCATAAAAGCCTCTAATAAGTCATTTTCGGTATGGCTCAGGGAAAAACACGATGGTGAACGGGCCGGACGATCTCTCAATCGCTCCCCTTTGTACAACCCGGGTGTATAGAAAACCGGCTGAAGGAGCACGCGATGAAAGAACCTGAGATCCCCCCAGATGAGGAGCAGAGACTCGCATCGCTTCGAAGCCTGCAGATTCTCGACACCCCCCGCGAAGAGCGGTTCGATCGGATAACCCGGATGGCCGCGCGGCTTTTCGACGTTCCGATCGCACTCGTCACACTCGTTGATGCAAGCAGGCAATGGTTCAAATCGACTCAGGGGCTCACCCTCTCCGAAACCCAACGCTCCATCTCCTTCTGCGGTCACACGATCCTCGGCCGCGACATCTTCGTGGTCCCTGATTCCAAAGAAGACCCCCGCTTCTCCGATAACCCCCTGGTGACCGGCCCCCCCTTTCTTCGATTTTATGCCGGCTGTCCCCTTTCCGGACCCGATGGCCGCAACCTCGGCACCCTCTGCATCATCGACAGCCGGCCGCGGCAGATGACCGAGGCCGATCTGAAAGCGTTGAAAGATCTCGCCGACCTTGTGCAAGATGAGCTGAGCAATCTGACGCTCAGCCGGACCAACGCCCTTCTCTCCGCGCTCCAAAGAGAAAACGGCGAACGCAAGCGGGTGGAGGAGGCGCTGCAGCGGTTCCAGTTCTCCATGGAGCATGCGCCGGACGCGGTCTTCTTTATGACCCGCGAGGCCGGCTTCTCTTATGTGAATGAACAGGCCTGCCGCTCGCTCGGCTACACGCGTGACGAGCTGTTGAGCCTGAAACTCTGGGACATCGATCCGATCTACCCCAAAGAAAGATGGAAGCAGGTGTGGGCGCAACTTCTGGAAGATAAAACCGATTCGGTCCACATTGAAACTTTGCATCGTCGAAAGGACGGCCTCGTCTTTCCGGTGGAGGTTTCCGCGGAACACCTCTGGCTCGGCAATGATGAATTTCATGTCGCTTTCGTCCGCGACATCAGCGAACGAAAACGGGCCGAGGAGGCGTTGAGAGAAGCCGAAGCGCGCGTCCGGCTCGCGCTCCAGGCGGGGCGGATCGGCACCTGGGATTGGAACATGGAGACCGGCAAAATTGTCTGGTCCCGCGGCCACGAGGAATTATGGGGCATGGCGCCCGGCACTTTCAAGGGCACCTATAAGGATTTCGAGGGACGGATCCATCCGGAAGACCGAGAGGGGGTGGAGCGCGCCCTGGCGCTTGCCATTGTCGAGCGCCGCACCCTCCGGGACAAATTTCGGATCGTCTGGCCGGACGGGAGCATCCATTGGATTGCCGCTCAAGGAGAGCCCTTCTTCGACGAGGAGGGAAAGCCGGTACGGATGATCGGCGTGGTGAGAGACATCACCGAGCAACGGCGGGCCGAGGATGAGGTCGTCCTGCTTCAGGCGATTCTCCTCGCGGTCGGTGAATCGCCGAGTCTTCCCGCCGCGCTTTATGTCGCAATGGAGAAGATCTGCGAGGCGACCGGATGGGAGATCGGGCAGGCCTGGATACCGCAACCCGATGGGAAAACCCTCGCTTGCAGTCCGACATGGTATCGCCGGGAAGGTCGTTTCGAAAAACTCAGATGGATGAGCAGAGAGATGACCCTTCACCCCGGAGAGGGGCTTCCGGGAATCGCCTTCTCAACAAAGCAGCCGGTCTGGGTGCAGGATTTATCGCAGGCGGAGAACTGCTCCCGCGCGCCGGCGGCGACCGAGGCGGGACTCAAATCCGGATTTGCCGTTCCCGTCCTGGCCGCGGATCAAGTGGTGGCCGTGCTGGAATGGTATATCTCGGAATCGCGCAGAGAAGATGAGCGGTTGATCCGGCTGGTCTCCGCGCTCGCCTCCCAATTGGGAGTGGTGGTCGGACGAAAACGATCGGAAGAAGCGCTGTCGGCGGAAAAAAACCGGTTGGCGGTGACCCTTCGCTCCATCGGCGACGGCGTCATCGCGACCGATACGGAGGGAAAGATCATCTTGATGAACAAGGTCGCCGAAGGCCTCACCGGAACGAATCAGGAAGAGGCTCTCGGCCGGCCGCTCAACGAAATCTTCTCCATCAGCGACGAGAGAACCCGACAGGCCCTGGAGAATCCCGTCACCCAGGTCCTCCAGACAGGTTTCACGGTGACGCCGGCGAATCCGACCGTATTGATCTCGCGAGACGGATCGGAGCGGATCATCTCCGACAGCGCCGCTCCGATCCGGGATCAAAAAGGAGAGATCATCGGAACGATTCTGGTCTTCCGGAATATCACCGATGAGAAAAAAAGGGAGGAGGATCTTCTCCGGATGAGCAAGTTGGAGGCGGTCGGCCTTCTCGCAGGCGGCATCGCTCACGATTTCAACAATATCGTGACCGCCATTTTGGGGAATCTCTCCCTGATCAAAACGGAGCTCGGCCCCGCCCATCGCTTCTATCGGCATCTGGAAGACGCCGAAACCGCCTCCCTTCGGGCGCGCGACCTCTCCCATCAGCTGCTGACCTTTTCCAAAGGAGGGGCGCCGATCAAGAAGACGCTCCGGATCAATCAGCTGCTTGAGCATTCGATCCAGTTCGCCTTGCGGGGATCGAATGTGCATCCGGCGTTTTACATTTCAGATGCGCTCTGGCCGGTCGATATCGACGAGGGACAGATCAGTCAGGTCCTCCATAACCTCGTCATCAACGCGCAGCAGGCGATGCCGGAAGGGGGAACCCTCCAGGTCCGGGCCGAAAACCATATCGCAACCGGGAGCGAGAAACGGCTCCCGATCCCGGCCGGACGGTACATTCACCTCTCGGTCCGAGACTTCGGGATCGGCATCAAAAAAGCGCATCTCGACAAAATCTTCGATCCCTATTTCACCACGAAGCAGAAAGGGAGCGGCTTCGGCCTCTCCACCTCCTATTCGATCGTCAAAAAACATGACGGCCATATGACCGTCGACTCCGAGCTGGGGAAGGGATCGACCTTTTCGATTTACCTGCCGGCTTCGTCAAAAGAAGTCGAGCCGCCGGCCACGACCGAAGCGCCGCTTCGCGGCAAGGGAAAAATCTTGGTCATGGACGATGAGAAATCGGTCCGCAGAGTGCTGGGAGAGATGCTCCGTTTCCTCGGATACGAGGTCGGTTTTGCCGAAGACGGAAGCGAGGCGATCGCGCGCTACCGGGAAGCGAAGGGGTCGGGCCATCCGTTCGACCTGGTCATCATGGATTTAACGATCCCGGGAGAGATCGGAGGGAGAGAGGCCATTCAGAAACTGCTCGCGGTCGATCCCGACGTCAAGGCGATTGTCTCCAGCGGCTACTCCAACGATCCGATCATGGCCGATTACACCCAATACGGCTTCAAGGGGGTGATGGCCAAACCGTACAAATTGGATCAGCTGAGCAAGATCCTCCATCAGGTGATGGCCTCCGGGGGGAAAGACCACACGCCGGAGAAGCGAAATGAACGGGTGGACGCGTCTGAAGAGGATGGCCGAGATCAAGCGGATACAACGTAGGCCGTGAGATAAATCATCACCGTGAGGGCGACCGTGAGGGCAAGGACGATCTTCCACATGGCCCGTATCCAATTCGCCGGGGTAAATTGCGGATCGACATACCGGAGAATATAAGCAAAAGCGACGACCGACTGGGCCGACCCGATATGGGTCAATGACCCTCCCGTCGCGTAGCCTGCAATTTGAGCGGCGGCAAAGAGAAACATCTGCGGCATCCCCTCAATAGCCCTTGAAGCGAAATCGGCCACCACATTGTTGTCGAGAATGGCGGAGAGCACGCCGGTCCCCAGAAACTGGATGGCGGCGACGTGCGCCTCCCCGATCGTCTCGACCCCCGCGATGATCGCGGAGCGGAGTTGGTCAAAAAATCCGACCGCCGTCAACATCGAGATGAAGAGAAAAAGAGGAAAAAGGAAGAGATACTCCCGATATTCATGCGCCCCCTCGTGGAAAGCAAGCCGGCGCATCTTCCGATAAGGCAAAATCCCGATCAGCGCAACGGCAAATCCGGCCATCGATGAGAGAAACAGCGGCACATCGTGGTCTCTCGCGTGCCAAAATAACAGACCGATAAAGACGAGGAACGCAAGCTTTGCCCACTTCTGCGTCGCCGATCTTTGGAGCCGTGTGTTCTCCAAGAGGCGCTCGATGACCCCCGCCTCGACCATTTCCTGCTCGCGCTCTTTCGGCAGCGCATGTTTTCGGCGATGCCGGTAGTAGGAGGCGACCGGTTCGACAAACTCTTCATCGAGGTACTCTTTAATAAAGGCATGGAGCGTCTTTCGATCCACCTCCGCTCGGACCATCGCCGAGATCGGATGATGCCCTTCATGATAGAGCGTCTCGACCTGGCGACCCTTCTCTCCCAACCGGCCGGCATATTCCTTCAACAACTCCTCCATCTCCTTGGTTTCCCCTTTTCTGGCCACCTGCAGGAATCGCACGTCGGGAACGTTTTGCTCCAATACATCGAGCCCGTCGAGGGGAATCAGGACGCCCCGCAGCCATCGGCGGATGAACAGGGCGACAATGATAAAACTCACAACCGCCATCGGCATAGCATATGTCAGGAAAAAACGGTCGGGAAGATTCAGATTTGATTTGATGATCAGGTTGGGGGGCTCCCCATAAGCAAGCCACATCCCGCAGACCGT
Source organism: Candidatus Manganitrophus morganii (assembly GCA_021651055.1). Taxonomy (NCBI): domain Bacteria; kingdom Pseudomonadati; phylum Nitrospirota; class Nitrospiria; order Candidatus Troglogloeales; family Candidatus Manganitrophaceae; genus Candidatus Manganitrophus; species Candidatus Manganitrophus morganii. The sequence goes on along the minus strand of JAJHOH010000001.1, from coordinate 3,286,256 downwards.
CGTCAAGACGACGGAAGACATGATCATAAACTCGATGCCGCGGTAATCAATTTTGGCCATGACCAAAATGATCACCAAGACCCGGATCGTCAGGCCGATCATGGAGACCCCGTCCAAAATACCCGAGGCGAAGGAGACCAGCGCTCCGATGACTAAAACGGTCGAGAGGACCCGCCCCTCGAAGATGCGGAGGACCTTGATGCTGATCTCTTCCAGAAGACGGGTTTGAGAGATCACGCTGACGAAGAAGGTCAGGCCGAGGATGAAGAGCATGGTGTCGGCATGGATCAGCTTTTCCAGTCCGTGCAGGGAGAGGAAATTGTGCCGGACCGCTTCCCAGAGCGCCGCGCTCCCTTCTTGGGCCATCGCTTCCCGGAGTGGGGATTGCGGCCACCAGGCCGAAAAAAAGGTGACCAGGATAATCGGCAATGCCCCATACGTGATCACATTTTTATCGATGCGATACCGGATCGATCCGAAGATGAACAAAGCGATCACGACGGAAAAAACTTCGACCGCCAAGAGATCGGCGCTCGCCGGATTCCTCAGCGTGACGATTCCGATCAGCGCCGCGACCGAAAAACAGAATAAAACGTACCACCGGGGCGGGATCTCGACAATATTTTTCCTCGGGTCAGACGTCATGAAAGGTCCTCGTGATTGCAGGTTTTAGATAAAATGAATATACACTGTTCAGGAGAACAGGGGGGAATTTTCGTCGAAGCGCATCGACTCGGAGCCCTCTCCGCCGCCGAATGAGACCCCCAACGAACCATCCGGGACGGACGGCTTCGGGAGGATAGGATGAACGTTCCTCTTGACTCGGCCATTTATTTTGTATACAAAATAATAGACAACTCTTCGATTTTTGTAAAGCGGTTTATCTATTCCGGTCCGCAGGAGAAGAAACCCGCTTCACCCTCTGAACCCGATTGCCAAGGATTGTCTATTCGAATGGAACGTATTTCACCGTCTACACGAAAAACGGATCTTCCCCTTTCGACCTACCGGCTTCAGCTCAATCCGTCTTTTGGATTCTCGGACGCCCGGCGCGTCCTTCCCACCCTGCATACCCTCGGCATCACCGACTGCTACGTCTCCTCCTATCTCAAAGCGGTTCACGGCAGCCTGCACGGCTATGATATCGCCGATCCGGCCGCGCTGAATCCGGAGCTCGGGACGGAGGAAGAATACCGGTCCTTTGTCGCGGCGCTGCGATCGCACGGCATGGGTCAGATTCTGGATGTCGTCGCCAATCACATGGGAATCGCGAAATCGTGCAACCCGTGGTGGATGGATCTCCTCGAAAACGGACCGAGTTCTCACTACTCCTCTTTCTTCGATATCGATTGGCGGCCGGTCAAACCGGAATTGGAGGACAAGGTCCTCCTTCCGATTTTGGGCGATCTGTACGGGACCGTTTTGGAGAATCAGGAAATCACGTTGATTTATGAAGAGGGCGGCTTTTTTGTCACGTACTACGACCATACCCTTCCGATCGCCCCCCGTTCCTCGGTCCAAATCTTATCGCATCGTCTCGAATCCCTTCTCGGGAAGGAGGGGGGGACCGATCCCCATTTCCAGGAGCTGCAAAGCATCATCACCGCCTTAAGCTATCTCCCCTTGCGAAGCGAGCAAGAGACGCAGCGGGTGATCGAGCGCTATCGGGAAAAGGAGGTCGTCAAAAAACGCATCGCCGTTCTGGTGAAGGAGAGTCCGGCGGTCGCCGCCTTTTTGGAAGAGAATCTTCGGCAGTTCAACGGAACGCGCGGCAACCCGAAGAGCTTCGACCTTCTTGACCGCCTCCTCGCCGACCAGGCGTACCGGCTCGCCTACTGGCGCGTCGCCGCCGAGGAGATCAACTACCGCCGCTTCTTCGATATCAATGAGCTGGCAGCGATCCGAATGGAAAACCCGATCGTCTTCGACAAAGTCCACGCGCTGATCTTCCGGCTGCTGCAAGAGGGCGCGGTCACCGGTCTTCGGATCGATCATGTCGACGGCCTCTATGACCCCGGAGATTACCTGAGAAAGCTGCAGGAATGGGCCCGCGCAAACTTGCCCTCTTCAGAATCCCGCGAGCGGCCGCTCTACCTGGTCGTGGAGAAAATCCTCAACCGGGGAGAGTCCCTCCCCGAAGAGTGGCCCGTGGAAGGAACCACCGGCTACGACTTCCTCAATCTGGTGAACGGTCTCTTCGTCGACCGCGACAACGAGCGCTCTTTCGACTACTTCTACGGCCGGTTCACCGGCGGGCGGACCTCCTTCGAAGATCTCGTTTACGAGAAAAAAAAGTTGATGATGGAAGTGTCGATGGCGAGCGAGATCAATGTCCTCGGACATCAGTTGAACCTCCTTTCCGAAAAAAACCGCCGCTCCCGCGACTTCACCCTCAACAGTCTCACCCACGCGATCCGGGAGATCATCGCCTGCTTTCCCGTCTACCGGACCTATGTCACCGACCCGGAGCAGGTGACCGACCGCGACCGGGCCTATTTGAACCTGGCGGTGGCGCGGGCCAAACAGAGAAACCCCGCCGTCACCGAATTGGTCTTCGATTTTGTGAGAGACCTCCTCCTGATGAAGTACCCGGCGGAGGGCTCCGAAGAAGACCGGCAGGCGCATCGCCGGTTCGTGATGAAATTCCAGCAGACGACCAGCCCGGTGATGGCGAAGGGGGTGGAGGACACCGCTTTCTACATCTACCACCGGCTGATCTCCTTGAATGAAGTCGGCGGGCATCCGGGGCAATTTGGAATCGACACCAAGACATTCCATCAGTGGATGCGGGAGCGGCAGGCGCGCCGGCCGCAGGCGCTTTCGGCGACCGCCACGCACGACACGAAACGGGGCGAAGACGTCCGGGCGCGAATCAACGCCCTCTCGGAAATGCCGCGGGCGTGGCAGCGCGCCGTGACGAGCTGGAGCGGGTGGAACCAGTCAAAGAAACAATTCATCGAAGGGAAGCCCGCGCCCGATCCGAACGACGAATATCTTCTCTATCAAACACTCCTCGGGGCATGGCCGTTCGAGACCGACCCGACGGCCGACGACGGGACATTCTGCCGGCGGATCCAATCCTACATGCTCAAGGCCATTCGTGAAGCGAAGGTCCACACCAGCTGGATCAATCCCAACCGGAAATACGAGGAGGCGGTCGAGGCGTTCATCCGGGCGCTGCTCCAACGAACCGAGTCGAATCGTTTTTTGGAGCTCTTTCTCCCCTTTCAGGAGCGGATCGCGCAATACGGCATCTCCAACGCCCTCTCCCAATTGGTGATTAAGATCGCCGCCCCCGGGGTTCCCGATTTTTATCAAGGAACCGAGCTCTGGGACCTCAATCTGGTCGATCCCGATAACCGCCGTCCGGTGGATCACCGGCTCCGCGCCGCGCTGCTGAAAGCGCTGTCCCAGGCGGAAACCGGCGGGCGCGACCTCCTGATTCACGACCTGGTGAAAAACCGCGCCGACGGCCGGATCAAGCTCTTCGTCACACGGACCGGCCTCCAATTCCGAAAGGCAAACGCCGCGCTTTTTCAAGAGGGGGATTACCTGCCGCTGCAAGGATGCGGGGAGAAGCGAAAACACCTGATCGCCTTCGCCCGGAGGGGAAATGAAGCGGAGGTGATCGCCGTCGTCCCGCGCCTCGTTGCGCGGCTTCTCCGCGAAGCGCCCGCCATGCCGATCGGGAAAGCGGTCTGGGAAGAGACCGGGCTTGTCCTTTCCCCGGGAAGCGAGCGCCGCAGTTACAAAAACATTTTTACGGGAGAGATCCTCTATCCGACCCTCTCTGAGGGCCGGCCGGTCCTTCCGCTGGCGCAGATTTTCAGCGCCTTTCCGGTCGCCCTCCTCAAGCGGATCGAGGAATAAGCGGCTTTGTTTCGGAAGAGATACGGAAAACACTTTTCATTGAAGTGAGTATTGATTTTGGCCGGGGATGGGATCTCAGAAAACGTAAAGCGCTTCATCGCGGGCTATATCGACTCGGTCGAGCTGCTGGAGGTCCTCCTCCTGCTTCGGAGCCATGCGAGAGAATGGAGCGCCGAATCGGTCAGCCAGGAGATCCGGAGCAGCCCGATCTCGGTGACCAAGCGTCTCACCGATCTCTGCGAGCGGGGGCTATTGTCGGTGAAAGAATCACGCCCCCCTCTTTATTTCTACAAACCGAGAACGGACGAATTGGATCGGGCGGTCCGGGAGCTGGCCGACGCCTATCGAGAGCGTCCGACGCGGATCATTGAATTGATCTTCTCCAGACAAACCGATACATTGCGTAATTTCTCAGATGCCTTTAAATTCAGAAAGGACGACTAAGATGGCCGCAACCGTTTACTTCCTCTCCGCAATCACCAGCCTGGCGTGTGCGCTGATGCTGTTTCGGGGGTATCTTCGAAGCCAAACACGGCTTTTACTCTGGAGCAGCCTTTGCTTCGTCGGACTGACGCTGAATAATTTCCTGCTTTATGTCGATTTGGTCATCATCCCCGATTCCGCCGACCTGTCGATATTGCGGAGCATCGCCGCGCTGGCAGGGCTGATGCTGCTTATTTACGGTCTGATCTGGGATGTCGCATAAAGGGGGAATCGGATGCAGATGACTCAATTTCTGTCGGGCGCCATCATGATGGCTTGCTGGGTGATCGGGCTTTTCTTTCTCCGATTTTGGAAAAAGACGGAAGACCGCCTCTTCTCCATCTTTGCCGTCGCGTTCTGGATGCTGGCGGTCGAACGGGTCGTTCTTTTGATCATGAACAAAGAAAATGAGGTCTACAGCTTTGTCTATATCATCCGTTTCATCGCGTTTGTTCTTATTTTATGGGCCATTGCCGACAAGAATCGATCCAAAAATCATCTTTGAATACGCTTCTGACCGGCGGATAGAATGAGATTCGCTAAAAATTAGAATCAGCTTTCAACCCATGGCAAAGAAAACAGTTTCAAAGAAAACGGCGATTGCGAAAATCGTCCAATCCTTCCGAAGAATCTTCAAGGCGATCCATCAATATTCAGAGGAGGTTTTAAAAGAGTTCGGCGTGACCGGTCCGCAGCTCTGGCTGCTGAAAACCCTCCGGGAAGAAGGGGGCACGTCGGTCGGAGAGCTGAGCGAGAAGATGTACCTCCACATCTCCACCGTGTCGGGGATCATCGACCGGCTGGAAGCGAAAGGGTACGTCGTCCGAAAAAGAGAAGCGCCGGACCGCCGGGTGGTGACGGTCCATTTGACCGCGGCCGGAAAGCGGATCGTCGACAGAGCGCCCGAGCCCTCCCAGGGAAAGCTCCTCTATAGCCTTCAAACACTTTCCGAGAAGGAGGTCCTGGAGATGCACGACGCGCTTCAGAAGATCGTCCGTTTGATGGAGCTTGAGCAGATCGAAGCAACGTTCTTCTTCAGCGAGGAGTAGCTCCGGGGAGGAGCGTCGGAATGAGGACTGAATCATCAAGCGCAAAACGTTTCATCGACCACTTCAGGTCGCCGTCAACATTACCCTTCGGCGCGCGCGCTTCCCCATCGATGATCCGCTTCGTTTAATCCGGCGAGGACAAGACGGTGTTGTTTTTCAACCGCCTCTTGGTCCGGGCTCTCCAAGAAGCGTCTGCTTTCCCTCTTGATCCGGTCTGCAAGTCGAACAACCGCGGAGCGGTCTTCCTCCCGGACGACGCGGGCACCGACCGTGCCGAGTCTCTGCAGAAGGCGCAGCGTAACGATCGGGGCGCTCTTTCCATAATGATGAATCGGGGTAAACGCGCGATCGAGGATCTGGACAAATGTCACCGGTTCGGCAATGACCCGGAGATGATGATCACGATCGAACCGAAAAGGGGACGGAATCGCCCGTCCTGCCAGCCGGCAGAGCGTCGCGCCCATATAATCGATACAGGTCATCGCGGTGAACGGGTCATTCGTGCTGGGAGAGAGGGCGCGAACGGCGGTCTCGACCAGTTGATCGATGCCGAAGAAGAGATCCTGCGTGAAGGTCCGATCCTTTCCGAGGATAAAGGTATTATTGATCTCCCGCGACACTTCCGGATCGGGCCGATCCTTGGACCAGACCCTCACCAAAACGTCTCCCTGCGCAATAAAATCGCCGGGCCGGCACTCCAGCCGGATCAAAAAGTTTCTCTCGGAGGCGAGCGTCAGCAGCGTGTCATTTTCAATCGCCTGGAGATAACCGGTTGTCTCGGAAAAGATCGGCGCCGATTCGCTTTTGAAGTTTGCTGGAACGACGGTCCGCTTCTCTTCCATCTTCTGCTCGGATGCCGACGCCCCCAGCTCTTCCGGAAAGAGTTGATCGATGACTTGATCGAGGTCGCGCGCCACCGCCGTGATCACACTGGTCGCCTGGATTGAGGCGGAAACATGATGAATAAAAAAGATCAATAGAGCAAGGTTGAGGATCGCCAGGACGACGGCAAAGGTCACCGAGAGGTGCGGGACGAACCCGTTCTCTTCGCCGACGCGGATCGTCCGAAGAATCAAGATACAGTAGAGAAAGGTGGCGATGAAAACGCCGAGGACCACTTGGTTCCCCAGATCGCGCATGAAGTTGCGCAGCAGCCTCGGGCCGAATTGCGTCGAGGTGAGGGAAAGAACGACGATGGTAACGGAGAAGGCGACCCCCGCGACGGTGATCAGCGATCCGGCGATGGTGGAGAGAAGGACCTGAGCCCCCTCCGGGCCGCCGGTATAAATCCATTCTTCCATGAAGTTCCAGACGTTCTTCTCCGAATAATCAAACGAAAGGGTCGCCCGAGCGACGCCGATCGCGATCAGCGTCGAGACGCTCGGCACAAACCAGAAGCTGGAGCGAAGCCAATCCCAAAACTGATTTAATTGCGTCTTCATCGAGGCTCCTCTAATTCACGCGGCGGATCCGCCCCTCCCCGTCCGCTCGGAAAAACATCTCTCTTTCATGGTACGAGAAAAATGCGTTTTCGGACAATCCCCCTGTAAATGAGCGCACCCTGAGCCTGCGGCTTGTTCGAATTCTCCCCCCCGTGCCATAATAAAATGGACTTCGGTTTCCCTGCTCTTTATGGCTGAAGGAGCGGCCCCTGAGGCTCGGCTGATGGACCTGCACCGAATCTTCTTCGACAACTGGATGGGGGTCGTCCGCACCCTGATCATCGGCGTTCTCGCCTATGCGGCGCTCGTTCTTCTCCTCCGGATCTCCGGAAAGCGGACCTTGTCGAAGATGAATGCCTTCGATCTGGTGGTGACCGTCGCTCTCGGATCGACCTTGGCGACCATTCTCCTCTCGAAGAATGTCGCTCTCGTTGAAGGGATTCTTGCCTTCGCTCTTCTCATCGGCTTGCAGTATCTCGTCGCTTGGGCTTCGGTTCACTCTCCGTTTGTCCGGCGGATCGTGAAGAGCGAGCCGGCCCTGCTGTTTTACCGGGAGGAGTTTCTCGGGGAAGCGATGCGGCGGGAGCGGGTGACCGAAGGGGAAGTGCGCGCGGCGATCCGGGCGGAAGGGATCGCGAATCTTTCGGAGGTCGAAGCGGCCGTGCTGGAGACCGACGGCTCTTTCAGCGTCGTCCGAAAACCGGCGCGCGGCGAAGCATCGAGCCTCTCGAATGTTCCGCGGCCTTCGGAGAGCGCGCCCACCCGACGGAAACGGGCGGGGAATGAATAAAAGAAGAGCCGTCGGTAAGGGCGTATTGCAATCCGCTCCGACAAGTCAGAGGAGGTCGTTTTGGAAAATTTTATCAGGTTGGTCGGACCGAACCGGGCGGTTGAAATCTTCGGCGTGAAGCTCGTCGGCGTCAACGCGGAGAACGCCAAGAAGCTTCTCTTCTCGCTCCTCTTCATCGTCCTGATCGTTCTGGTGGTTCGAAGCTTTACAAAGCTTGCCCGCTGGTGGCTGCATGGGCGGGGCAAAGAGCAGGTTGAGTTTTGGGCGCGCCAGGGAATCCGCCTCGCCGCGGCGGTGATCCTGATTCTGGGGCTCGCCTCGATCTGGTTCGACGATCCGGGCCGGCTCGCCACCGCCCTGGGGTTGATCACCGCGGCGCTCGCCTTCGCGCTGCAGAAGGTCGTCACCGCGATTGCCGGCTATTTCGTCATTCTGCGAGGGAAGGTCTTCAACGTCGGCGACCGGATCCGGATGGGAGGGGTCCGCGGAGACGTGCTGGGGCTGACCTTTACCCAGACGACGATCATGGAGATGGGCCAGCCGCCGCCGGTGCAGGGGGACGAGCCGGCGATGTGGGTCCAGAGCCGGCAATATACGGGACGGGTCGTCACCGTCAGCAACGCCAAGATCTTTGAAGAGCCGGTCTTCAACTACACCCGCGACTTCCCTTTTCTTTGGGAGGAGATGGTCGTGCCGATCACCTACGACGCCGACCGGGCCCGCGCCGAGCGGATCTTGCTCGACGCGGCGGAGCGCCACACCGTTTCGATCAGCGAGATGGGACGGGAGGCGTTGGAGGAGATGAAGCGGCGCTACTTCATGAAATCGGCCGACATGCGGCCGAAGGTCTATTTTCGCTTGACCGACAACTGGCTGGAGCTGACGGTCCGGTTCATCGCCCGGGATTACGGCGTCCGGGAATTGAAGGACGCGATGAGCCGCGACATCCTCAAAGCGTTCGATGAGGCCCGAATCGGCGTCGCCTCCGCGACCTTTGAGATCGTCGGCCTGCCGCCGCTCCGGATTCAGCAGCTTCCCAGGCGCGCCGAAGAAACACCGGGGAGGAAAGAGGCGGCCTGAAATGCTCGAGCAGACAGACAAGAACAACAACTCAACGAGCAGATCGAGCGTGGCGCTTTACCCTTGAACGACGATCTCGTTTTCGATCGGCAGATCCCCTCCCGCCCGGACGGCGACCTCGGTCGCCTTTTCCTTCTGCTCCTCCCGCTCGACCTTCCCTTTCAGGACGATCTTTCCTTCGTCGATCTCCACCCGGACCCTCTCTTGATCGAGCATCGGCTCCGCGGCGATGAAGGCCCGGATCTTCGTCTCCAGCGCCGCCTCACGGGCCACTTCCAGCGCGGGCCGAGGCGATGCAGGCCGCAGACATCCCGCCGGGAGGAACAGAAGGAGAAATAGCACTGAGATCGATAGGCCGCCGGCGAACTTTCTTATGGCGGCGGACCGGTGATGCTTTTTCTTCCCATCAGCAGCTGAGCGAGCAATAAAACGGCGGCTGCGACCAGGAGAAGATGGATGATCCCCCCGGCGAACTTTAAAGTGAAACCAAGCGCCCAAAGGGCAAGCAGAATCAATATCGGCCAAAGCATCGGTCTCCTTCCGTCATTTCTCTAGTGACATGGGATCGTACATTGCTAAAATCGTCAACCTTACCTTAAATGTAAAAACATTGCGATCTCCCGGGTCAACTCTGTCGAATGGACATTACCTTAGTTGCTTATCGTCCACACATTGTTCCGGAGGCTCAAGGTAACGTCATACCCCATTCGGAGGATTGCTCCCCCTTCCCATTTACTTCAGAATTGCATCAGGTTCTCAAGGCATCCCGCCAACAGAGGAGGGAGATCATGACCAGAATAGAACAGATCTTGGTGCCGACGGACTTTTCATCTTATGCAACCGAAGCGCTCAAAGAGGCTGTTTATCTCGCCCAAAACCTGAAAGCCAAAATCACCCTGCTTCATGTCTTTGAATCCCTCTTCCCCTATACCCCACCCCCCTCCCGCGGACCTCATGCGGGAGCCTACCAGTGGCTTCAGAACCTGAAAAGGGAACAGGAAGAAGAACTTCGGGTTGCCGCTGAAATCGTCCGGAAAGAAGGGGTTCAGGTCGCACCGCTCTTTAAAGAGGGGCTCGCGCACGTTGAAATTATCCGAACCGCCCAAGAGATCAAGACCGATTTAATCGCCTTGGGGACCCACGGGAAAAAAGGGCTGACGCATCTTCTCCTAGGAAGCGTCACCGAGCGGGTGACGCGGGAAGCGCCTTGCCCGGTCCTGATTGTTCGCGAAAAGAAGGGGTAGGTCTCTCCGGAAATAAAAAAAGTGAACCGGCATGATGTCTCGATCGAAACTAAGGGGGGTTGTTCCTTCCAAACTTCTTCTTTATCATCGTGGTGACGTTCTCGATGAAATCAAAATAAGCGGCATTGATCGCTTCAATCGTTTCAAGCGGCTGTCCCGTCTCTTTCGAAACCTCGACCAACCTTTCAGCGCTCTTGAGCGATTCTTCGCCTTCAAGCTCGGTAAAGTCGGCGGTCTCACCCATCGCGGCAGAAAGATCGACTCCCGAATCTTCCGCGTGTTGTTGCGCGGTCATGAAGGTATTCATCAGAAATCGGTCATGATCGGTCCAGGGACCATCATATTCTAGAACTTCTTTGACGCGATCTCGGGAGATGTTTGTCTTCTTCGAAATTGTGTCGATGACAATTTCTTTTAACGCCGGGATTGAAAGATACATCGAGTCCTCGGATTGGAAACCATCAATAGATCGAGTTGGTGCCCCCGGGGTGATTTGAACACCCGGCAAACGGTTTAGGAAACCGCTGCTCTATCCACCTGAGCTACGGGGGCATTTGAAAGAAAGGAAGGCGCGCCTTAGGTTGAACTGCGGCGACGGTCGTGAGATTGTGCCACAGTTGCGCCGGCGAATCAAGCAGGCGGCGCGGAGGAAGGGGAAGAGATGACTTCCGGATTTTCGGCGGGGATCGCTTTCCTCCGCTTGATCGCCAGGATCACCCCCAAAAAGAGATTGACCCCGGCGAGGACCGCCAACGGCCAATCAAGCGGCGTCGATCGCGCCGCGATGAGGGCGATGACCAACAGGACCGATGCGCTTCCGATGAAAAGTTTCAGGTTGACCCGCGGGTAGATGAAGGTCAGCAGGCCCAAAAGAAAGGTGGAGGTCGGATTCATGAGAGCGCCGAACGGCGAACCCCAGAGCCCTTTGATGCCGAGGAAGACAAATTCACCCGGCTGCGCCGCCTGCTGAAACGGATAAACGAATCCCCAAAGGACCAGGGGAAGAACCAGGTAGCTCCACCATCGGACCTTCCGAAAATCAAAATCGTTTTGCGGCGCCTTCGCCTCCGAGAACCAAAGGAAGATCAAAAGACTGGTCAACATAAAATGAAGACCGGAAAGACCGAAGCTGATCCCCGGAATCCAGAATGGGATGCCGCTCTCGACGATCCGGCCGAAGGAGGCGGGGCCTAACTTGCCGAGCTGCACCCAGAGCCAGCCGAAGGGGAAGAAAAGAAACATCACATAATGGAGGGTGACGAACCACTCGAAAGGGGAGCGGAACTGATTTCCGAACAAAACAAGGCGATTGACCAGAATAACGTAGGCGAGATGGAAGATCGGAATGATCGGCTGCATCATCACGATATACTCGCCGAGCCCCTTCGCCACATACGCATCCAACATGGAAAATCTCTCCGCCGAAACCGCCCTACAACCGCGCCATGACCCCCTGGTTCACCTCTTTGACTTTTTCTTCTCCGACCAGCCGCCGGACCAATTCAAAAGCAAACTCCATCGCCGTGCCGGGAGCGCGGCTGGTCACCCATCTGCCGTCGACGACCACCCGCGCCTCGGAATAATCGGCCCCGTGCATCCGCTCCCGCACCGAAGGATGGCTCGTCGCTTTCTTTCCGTCGAGGAAACCGGCCGAGGCGAGGATCGACGGCGCGGCGCAGATCGCCGAGATGTATCTCTCTTTCGCCGCCGCCTCCTTCAAGATCCGCCCGACCCGTTCATCCGCGGCGAGGTTGTTTGTGCCGGGCTGTCCGCCGGGCAACACGATCATCTCATAATCGCCGCCGGCGACCTTGTCGATCGAAAGATCGGCGAGGAGCTTCACCTTCCGGGAGCCTTCGATCGCCCCTTCTACCGTTCCGGCGACCGTTACCGCGACGCCGGCCCGGCGGAGAATGTCAATGATCGTGACCGCCTCGATCTCTTCGAACCCGGGGGCCAAAAGAATCAACACGCGCTTCATGACAACCTCTCTTGAGGTTGAACCAAACTCAACGCATCGATCCCTTCCCGGCAATACCCCAGCGGCAGCCAGGGGCAGCTTCCGCAGATCGCGTCGAGATCGCCCCCTTCGATGCGCGCGGCGATCCGGCGAAGGATCTCTCCCCACGGGAGGACCTCCCCTTCCGAGATGCCCAATCGCGCCATCACCGCTTGGTCCTGACGATTCATCGCCGCTTCAAAACCGGGCCCCTTCAGATGACAGCCGTCCGGATGGAGATGAGGACAGGCGCTGCAGATCTCATCGGGCCGGGCGATCACCCGAACGGCGGTCTTCGGATCGGTCGAGAGACGGCGGTGAATCGCCCCCATGTTCTCGACGAAGGCGGGACTGTACCCCTCGCCGCGAAACCCTTGCAGACAGAGGAGGGTGTGGGCGCGAACAGTCAAAAGATTGGAACGGCCGGTCGACATAGAGAAATTTTATTCTTCGGGATACGATTTGTCAAAAATATTAGTAATAGAGGAACTCAGCATAGAGATTCTGAATTCCGGCGAGGTGCCCCTTTTGCTCTTCGAGGTGGCGGAAGAGAAGGGCGCGGAGATCCTCCTCCTCGGTCCGCTTCAGCGCTTCCCGGTAGGAGTAGTAGAGCCGCTCCTCCTTCTGGAAGAAAAAATCGAGAAGGTCGTGCGTCTCATCCGACGCGGGATGAGTCGGCGCGGGCGCCGCCGATCGGCCTGCAACAGCCCCCCGCTTCTCGATCTCCTTCTCCAGCCCTTCGATATGTTTCCACCCCTCCCCGACCCACCCGCGAATCTTCTCGCGCAACACCGGCGGATGAAGCAGCGGCAGATAAGCGGTATAGGCTGAATTCAACTGCCGCTCTTCGATGAACAGCCCTTGGAGAAGGGCGTTGATTTCCGGCATCGGTTCCTCGCTACTCCCCGACCGCCCGCGGGCGCGGCGCTTCGGGAAAGGTCAGATCGATCGGGCGGGCGTCTTCGTCTTTCTTCGGTTTGCCGCTTCCGCGAACAATCCCTCGCAGCGCCTCCCCCTCGATCACCTCTTTTTCAAGAAGAAGTTTTGCGATCGCCTCCAGCTCGCCGCGATGATTCTCGAGGAGGTGATGAACGCGGGCGTAGGTCCGGTCGATGATCTCCTTGACCTCTTGATCGATCGCCTTGGCCAGATCTTCGCTGTAATCTTTGGCGCCGGGAGGGGCGCCGTCCACCGGCAGCATCCGGCGCGGCCGCTCGAAGGAGACCAGCCCCAGCTTCTCGCTCATCCCGAATTCGCGGACCATGCTCCGGGCGATGTCGGTCGCGCGGGTCAGATCATTTTGCGCGCCGGTCGAGATCTCGCCGAAGATGATCTCCTCGGCCACCCGCCCTCCCAGCAACACCGCCAGCCGATCGTGCAGCTCGCTCTTCGTCATCAGATAACGGTCCTCCGTCGGGAGTTGAAGGGTGTAGCCGAGGGCGGCGATGCCGCGGGGGATGATCGAAATCCGATGGACCGGATCGGCGTTCGGCACCAGCGCCGCCACCAGGGCATGCCCCGATTCGTGATAAGCGACATACTCCTTCTCCTTCTTGCTCATCACCCGCTTTTTCTTCTCCAGGCCGGTCGTCATCCGGTTGATCGCCTCTTCGAAATCATCCATCTCCACATGGTCCTTGTTGCTGCGCGCCGCCAGGAGCGCCGCCTCGTTGACGACGTTGGCCAGATCGGCCCCGACGAATCCCGGGGTCCGGGTGGCGAGCAATTTGATATCGGCCCTCGGATCGAGCTTGACGTTGCGGGTGTGGACTTTCAAAATTTCCTCCCGCTCGCGAACGTCGGGACGATCGACCAGGATCTGGCGGTCGAAACGTCCCGGCCGGAGCAGCGCCGGATCGAGGATTTCCGGGCGGTTGGTCGCCGCCATGATGATGACCCCCTTTCGAGGATCGAACCCGTCCATCTCCACCAGAAGCTGATTGAGGGTCTGGTCCTGCTCCGCATGGCCGCCTCCGAGCATCCCGGCGCCGCGCGCCCGTCCCAGGGCGTCAAGCTCATCGATGAAGATGATGCAGGGGGCCTTCTCCTGCGCCTGCGCGAAAAGATCCCGGACGCGCGCCGCGCCGACTCCGACGAACATCTCGACGAACTCGGAGCCGCTCATCGAGAAGAAGGGGACCTTCGCCTCCCCGGCGACCGCGCGCGCCAGGAGGGTCTTTCCCGTGCCGGGAGGGCCGACCAGCAGAACCCCCTTCGGGATCCGTCCGCCGAGACGTTGGAACTTCTGCGGCTGGCGGAGAAACTCGACCACCTCCATCAGCTCTTCTTTCGGCTCATCCGCGCCGGCAACGTCGTTGAAGCTGACCTGGATATCTTTCTCGGCGAAGACCTTGGCCCGGGCCCGGCCGAAGGTCATAAATCCTTGCCCTCCCCCTCCTCCCGCCATTCTTCTTGCGAAGAGGCTCCAGATAAAGAGGATGACCGCGAACGGCAGCACCCAAAAGAGGATGATGTCTCTGAGCCAGCCGCTCTGAATCTCCCCCGTGACCTGGACATTCTGGTCTTCCAGCTCCGAGGTGAGATTGGGGTCGTCCACACGCACGGTGCTGAACGGCTCCTCCTTGCCAGACGGCTCGACCTTCACCCCTTCGATCGCGTCTCTGGAGATCACCACCTCCTTGATCTTTCCCTCTCGAAGGAGGCGCTTAAAATCGCTGTAGGAGGTCTGACGGGCCTGAGGGGTGAAGAAGAAAAAGGGGAGCACAGTGACGATGAAAAGGATAACGAAAAGTGTCCAACCTGGAAATTCTTTTTTCTGCGGCATGAGCGGCCTCCAAAGGAGAGAAAGCGATGAACGCTTCATTTTGGAATAATTCATTATAACATAGATGTCTTTTGCAATTCAGGGTCCCGCATGCAAGACTCTCGACCTCGACTTGTTCCTTTTTTTCACAGGTAATATCCCAAAATCGCAAGCAACCATCCCAATCTCATCCTTTTTGTATTCCCTTTCATTATGTCCGATCATGACTGTGCAAAATATACATATTCATTCCTTTCCACTGCTGGAGATGTCCCCTCGTTACCTGCGTTCCTACCCCTATCGGCCCATATCGTCCTTGAAAACCGCCGCTCCGCGACGGTCTATGAATTGCACTCAACCTCCTCATTGGGAATATTCCCAACTGAACCCATATGAATATTATGAATAGAAGGAGGACCATTATGCCGGAGAAGAAAAGGCAGGTCAGACGAAAAAAAACGGTCGCGAAATCGCCCGGCCGGAAAAAAGCATCCCCCAGAAGAAGCGGGCTCGGATACCAGATTAAAAAGGCGACACCGAAAGCGAAGAAGATGCTGAAGCGGGGAGCCAAGGTCATCGAACAGGGGGTGCAGGTGATCGGAGAGCGGGCCGGATCTTTGGGGAACACCCTGTTGAAAAAGATCCGCTCGTAACAACGGGAGGATGTTGAAATGAAGCGAATCGTTTGGATCATTGCAGTTCTCTTTGTATTGACCGGCGGGCCGGCCGATGCGGTGGAGAAGGAAGGTCCGTCCGTCGCGCCGGACAACAGCGAGATCAACCAGAGGGACCGGGGCTCCTCGGCCGTGACGCCGGAGATGCAAGGCACCGACCCCGCCGACGTCGAGACCACCCGGAAAATTCGGAAAGAGATCACGGAAGATGATTCCCTCTCCACCACGGCGAAGAATGTAAAAATTATCACGCAGGAGGGAAAGGTAACCCTTCGCGGACCGGTCAACAGCCCGGCCGAAAAAGAGAAGATCGCCAGGAAGGCGGAGCAGATCGCCGGGGCGGGAAAAGTTGAAAATGAGCTGGAGGTGAAATCCTCCACGATGAGATAAGGAGATCACGGATGGCGAAGAAAGCAGTCGTTGGCATTTTCGATAGTCCCTATCAGGCGGAGAGCTGCCTCAATCGTCTCAACGCCGCGGGGTTCGCGCCGACCGATATTTCGGTCCTGACCCCCGATAAGGAAGGGGTTCGGGATTTCATTCACAAAAAAGCGACCAAAGCCCCGGAAGGGGTCGCCACCGGCGCAACCACCGGCGGGGTGATCGGCGGGGTCGCCGGCTGGCTGGTCGGGATCGGCTCACTTGCCATCCCGGGAGTCGGCCCCTTTATCGCCGCGGGCCCCATCATGGCGGCGCTCGGCGGCGCCGCCATCGGCGCCGCGACCGGGGGGATTGCGGGAGGACTGATCGGGCTCGGAATGCCGGAATACGAGGCCAAGCAGTATGAGGCAAAGGTCAAAGAAGGGGGAATCTTAATCTCCGTCCATTGCGAAACATCCGAAGAGGTCGATCGCGCCAAAGAAATTTTCAGAGAAAGCGGCGCAAGGGACATCTCGACGACCGGAGAAGAAGGGGTTTCCCGGAGGGAAGTGGCTTAAACCAATTGAAGCGGGACAACGGCGGGCCGGGAAAACTCGGCCCGCTTTTTTAATATTCGGATCGGGGCCGCGCGATATCCTCGATGAAGAAAGACATGACGCTGCTGAGGATGGAGAGGAGAAGCGCGCCGAGCACCGCCGACCAGAAGCCCGAGACCGTAAATCCCCGAACCACCTGAGCGGCCAGCGCCAACATCGCGCCGTTGAGGACCAAGGTAAAGAGGCCAAGGGTCAAGATGTTGATCGGGAGGGTCAAAATGAGAAGGATCGGGCGGATGATCGCGTTGATGATCCCGAGGACCGCCGCCGCAATCAGCGCGGGGAGCGCTCCCTCGACCTCGATCCCCTCCAGGGCATACGAGATCAAGAACAACCCCCCCGCGTTCACCAGCCACCGGATCAGAATGCCACGGAACAAATCGCTCCCCTTTATTTGGAGGTCTGTTTTAAATAGATCTGCGCCAGGTCGACATAGTTGCGTGCCGACTGGGAGAGAAAGGCGCTCTCTTCCGGCGTCAGCGGCCGCTTCACCCGGGCCGGCACTCCCAGGGCCAGCGAGCCGGGGGGGATCTTCACCCCCTCCGTCACCAGCGCCCCCGCGCCGATGATCGATCCCTCCCCCACCTCGGCGCCGTCGAGCAAAATCGCCCCCATCCCCACCAGCACCCGATCCCGCACCGTGCAGCCGTGCAGCGTCACACGGTGTCCGACCGTCACCTCACTGCCGATGACGAGGGGATGGGTCTTCCGGGTCACATGCAGAACCGAAAGATCCTGGATATTGGTCCGGTCGCCGATCCGGATGTAATTCACATCCCCCCGGACCACCGACCCAAACCAGACCGAGCTGTACGCCCCCATCTCCACGTCACCGATCACCTGCGCCGACGCTTCGATGAAAACGGTCGAAGGGAATTTGGGAAACTTTTCTTGAAAGGGATGTATCATCTCGCCACCGCCGGGCCACCGCCGGAAAAAGGAATGAGGACCGCACCAAGGGGTCCTCTCATGCGAGAGGATATCACGCCCCTTTTTCCGATGGCAAGCACTTTTGGGCCCGCCGACGCCCCGCCAATGGGTCAATTTCATATTTTTAAGCAAAGGCCTTCAATTATGATTCAAATTTTGATATAGTAAACCATTCGTTTAGACCGATCTCCGGAGAACGGGGACCGGCCAAGCCCCTCAATAGGAACCGCCATTCGATGCAGGCCGTCAATGGCGATTCCATACTCCATCTCAAATAGCGGCGACAGGGCGATTTATTAGGGTATGGTCTTTTACTTCTACGAAGAGGCGATGAAGGGGGTTCCCAAGATCTCGGTCGACGGGCTCGTCCCTCAAAGCCATCATTTGAGCCACTGGAAGGGGAATCAGACCCCCGCTCCCCTCAAGGCCGACACCTCCACCGAAATCGTCCTGCGCTATCTCTCCCATCCGAATCAAAAGCAATTTTTTCCGCAGGTCAGCATTATCACGAACAACCATTTCGATACCGACGGGCTCCTCTCGGTCTGGACCCTTCTTAATCCGAGGAAGGCGGAGCCGATGGCGGGGCGGTTGATCGCCGCCGCCGAGGCGGGCGACTTCTCTTCCTTCTCTTCGGAAGAAGGGGTTCAGATGAACCTGCTCATCGAGGGGCTGGCCGCTTCCGGTGAAAGCCCGATCCTCTCTCAGCTTTCAGCCTACCCCGGCCCGAAAGAAGCCTTCCTCTATAAAACGTTGATGCCGATGCTCCCCGATCTCTTCCGGCGCAAAGACGAATACCGCCCCCTCTGGCGGGAATCCTACGACAGCATCGTTCAATCGATGGAGCTCTTCGAGAAAGGGATCATCGGCGTCGAGGAGCACGAGCAGGAGGGGCTTTCCGTCATCATCGACGAGCAGCGGCCGGCCCGGCAGGCGATCGATCATCACTGCCAGGGAAATCTTTTCCTGGTGATCGAAGACCGGGAACGGGAAGAAGGGGGGTTCGGTTATGAGCTCGAATACCGCTACTACGCCTGGGCCGAGACGGTCACCCGTCCGCCGATCCAGCCGATTCCGATGGAGCCACTCGCCGAACACCTCAACCGCCACGAGGGACTCCGGGAGGGAAAATGGATGGCGGGGGGCTACGCCGCCCAATCGATGACCTCCGCTTTAAAATACACCGACGAGACGGGGCGGCGGCACCTCAGCCGGCTTCATCCCGACCAGGTGATCCAGATCGTCTTGACCTACCTTCAATCGAGGGAGATTGATTCCAACTAGCGCCCATCGTCAGGCTTCCTCGTCGATCATAAGGAGAGGATCATGGCCGCCCAAATTCTGACCGACGACGACCTGAACTCCTCCATGGTGGAATACCCGGCCGACGGGACGATTCTCTCCGCTTTCCTCTGCCGCCCGAAACACACCGGCCGTTATCCGGGGTTGATCCTGATCCAGGAGTGGTGGGGGCTCAACGACCACATCAAAGGGGTCGCCCAACGGCTCGCGAAGGAGCATTTCGCCGTCCTCGCCCCCGATCTTTACTCCCGGCTCGGCCACGTCGTGACGCAGAACGGAGCGGAGGCGGCCAAGTTGTCGGGCGCGCTCGATCCGGGCAAAACCGTCGCCGACCTGATGGGCGGCCTCCGTTACCTGAAGACCCTGCCGGAGGCCGATCCCGCAAAAATCGGCGTGATCGGGTTTTGCATCGGCGGCTCCTTCACCCTGCAGCTCGCCTGCCGGACCGGAGAGATTCGATGCGCCGTCCCATTCTACGGCGAGATCCCGACAAACGAAGAGATCGAAAAATTGTCGGCGCCGATCCTCTACATCTACGGGGAAGAAGACGGCTGGATTCAAAAGGAAGCGGTCCAACGGCTGAAGGAGGCGCTGAAGAAATTCAAAAAACCGGGCGAGGTAAAAACCTATGCCGGCGCCCCCCATGCCTTCTTCAACGACAGCCGGAGAGAGGTCTACAATCCAAAGGCCGCGAAGGACGCGTGGAAGAGAACCCTCGCCTTCCTTGAGAAATACCTGCGATCATAAAAAGGCTATTTTCCAAATAGAATGATGAAGGGGCTCCCATGCTAAACACACAACGAATGACCGATCATTTCCTTAAGCTCGTTCAGATCGACAGCCTCTCCAAAAAAGAGAAGGCGGTCGCCCTCGTCCTTCAAAAAGAGCTGGAGGCGCTGGGAGCCAAGGTGGAATTCGACGAGGCCGGCGAAGTGGTCGGGGGCGAGATCGGCAATCTGATCGCCCGCCTCCCCGCCACCGATCCAGCAAGGCGGCCGCTCCTTCTCTCGGCCCACATGGACACCGTGGTTCCCGGAGAAGGGATCAAGCCGATCGTCGAGGGGAAAAAGATCCGGAGCGACGGAACGACGATCCTCGGCGGGGACGACAAATCGGGGATCTCGATCATCGTCGAAGTTCTCAGGACCCTTCGGGAAAAGAAGCTCCCCCACGGCGAGATCGAAATCGCCTTCACCATCTGCGAGGAGTTCGGCCTCCTCGGCGCCAAGCACCTCGACTTCGGCCGACTGAAATCGCGCGACGGGCTGGTCCTCGATTGCGACAACGTCAACATTCTCTTTACGAAGTCCCCCTCCGCCGACCGTCTTGAATTCAAAGTCCATGGGCTCGAAGCACACGCCGGCGTCTGTCCCGAGCGGGGGCTCTCCGCCGTTCAGATCGCCGCCGATGCGATCAGTCAAATGAAGCTCGGCCGGATCGATCCGGAGACGACCGCCAACATCGGGATCATCCAGGGGGGATCGGCGACCAACATTGTCCCGAACTACGTCTATGTCAAAGCGGAGACACGGAGCCACGACGAGGAGAAGCTGGCGGCGCAGAACGGGCATATGCAGGAGTGCTTCCGAAAAGCCGCCGAGAAATTCTGGGTCGATTTGGATGGAAAGCGGATCTCCGGCCGGGTGGAAGAGAAGATCTGGCGCGACTACGACCGGATGAACGTCCCCGAAAACGCTCCGATCGTTCAGGCGGTGATGCGCGCGGCCCAGGCCCTTTCCTACAAGGTGCGGACCCATGCGACCGGCGGCGGCTGCGACGCCAACGTCTTCAACAAAAAGGGAATCACCGTCGCCAACCTCGGCACCGGCATGCACGACATCCACACCGTCAAGGAGTGGCTCGCGATCGACGAAATGAACCAGGCCGCCGAGATCGTCCTGGAGACGGTCCAGCAGTGCAAGTAGGAAGCGTCCTCGCCTATCCTTTGAACGCTCTCTCCCTCACCGGCGTGCAGACTTGAATTTGATATTCAGTAAAGAACTCCGTTCGCGCCCGCCGTTGCGCTTCTCGATGTTCGGGATGCTCCCGCCAGGCGTCGACGTTCTCGATGGAATCGAATTCGATGATCGAGACGTTTTCCCCGTCCTCCGCGACAAAGTCCTTGTAAGAGAGGAAGCCCGGCATCGCGGAGGCGAGCTCGTACATCCGCATTCCGACCTTTCCCAGCTCCGCTTCGCCCCCCGCCTTTAAACGCGATCGAAAAACCACGACGACCATCTTTCCCTCCTCCCCAAACTCAGATCTCCTCTCCCTTCTTTCGGGTCAGCAGATCGTAGATCTCCTGCGTCGACCAGATCGGCTCGCCCGGCACCAATGCGGAAGACTTCTGAAGGAGAACGAGCTCTCCTTCGAGCTTCCGGACATATTCCACCTTTCGCTCCAGGCTGTCGAGGTTGTATCGGACCGCGTCTTTCTCGGTGAAGTTCGTATGCTCCCAAAGAAAGAAGACGTCGCTGAGACAGAGAAACCGGTTCGTGTCGAACCACTTCTTCGGCACCACACACTTCCAGAGATATCCCGAATAAATATCGGTCCGGTCGGCCAGAAGGGTGATCTTATGCTCCTTGTTCTCCTCGTTCAGCCAGATGCAATAATCGAGGAGCCCGCCGAAGAGGCCGAGCGGCCCCGGCTCTTTCGCGAACTGGCGCCGGTGGCCGAGCAGCCCCCGGAGGTTGACTTCGACCCCGCCCCACCCTTCCTTGAATTTTTCGCGGAGCTTTTCCGCCTTGGCGCGGGGAAGGACCACCGGGAGGGAGTTCGCTTCGTCCCCCTCCCCGATCTGCGCGATAAAATGGGTATGCCCCCAATCCCCCATCGAATCGAGATCCCAGGAAAAGTCCCACGACGGCCCCCAAAGGTCGAAGCCGATGAAGAGCCACTTCTGAAGGGGATTTTTCCAATCGAGCTCGGAGGAGATCGCCTGCGACCGCCGCTCCCACCAGCCGGAGGAGAGAAGGGCGCAGGGAAAGAGGGTGCCGTGGACCGTGATCGAGACCGGCTCCTTCAAGGCGTCGATTTGAAGGAGCTTCTTTCGGAGGCTGCTGATCTCTTCGATCCCGTGAAACGAGAGGTCCAATGGACCGGCGGGATCGTTCAAAAAATCGCGGTAGGGATCGACCCCCCGCAAGATAAGGTAATTCCGCGAGCCGACATGAACATCGACGTCGCGGGCCGACACCCGTTCCAAATCGACGGCCGGGCCACAATCAGCGACAGCAGGTTCCGGCCATTGGCCTACTGCCGCTTTGAAGGGTTTTCGGAGACCTCTCCGGCCCGCACCCCTTTGATCTCGATATCCCCGGCGATCTCCGCCTTTCGGACCTTCACCCCGGCGCCCGCGGCGATGATGTCGCCGATCCGAAGCGACGCCCCCTTGATCTCTTCCAGGTCGACGCCGATTTTTCCGGCCGCCTCCGGCGCATGTTGTTGGACGGCATCGAGGAGCGCCTTCGCCTGGGTCAGAAGTTCCGGATCCCCCCCCGCGTCGCTCTTCTCCAGCTCTTCTTTCACCACCTCCCGTTTCGCCTTCGAAGCGGGATCTTTCTCCAGCAATGCAACGCCTGTCTCGCCATATTTGCGCTGGATCAGCGCCTTGATCCCGGCATAGGCGTCTTGGATCACTTTCGCCGCCGTCGGTTTGAGTCCGGCCGCCGCGCCCGTCGCCAGGGCGGTCACAATGATCGAAATCGGATCCATCTCTCGCTCCTTTCGTTTCGAACTACCTTCTTCTTCGCGTCGTTCCTCCCGTCATCGATCCGAATAATCCCCGCATGATCTGCCGGCCGAGCTGGCTGCCGATCGCCCGGGCCGCGCTCTTTGCCATCGACTCGACGATCCCCTCCCGGGAACGCCCCCGTTTCCCGGCCGAACCGGTCAGAACATCGGTCCACGATCCCTCTGGATCAGACTCCGATTCCACAGATACAGGCGAGACCGTCTGCTCTGCGCGCGCCTTCAGCTTCTCGTAGGCCGATTCGCGATCGACCGCTTCTTCATAGTGTCCGAAAAGGACCGACCGTTGAATCATCCGCCGGCACTCCTCCGGGGAGATCGGGCCGATCCGGCTTTCCGGCGGAACGATCAACGCCCGCTCGACGATGCCGGGCCGGCCTTTTTCATCAAGCAGCGAGACGAGCGCCTCCCCGACCCCCAGTTCCATAATCGCCGCCTCGACATCGAGCTTCGGGTTGCTCCGGAACGTTTGCGCCGCCGCTTTCACCGCCTTCTGATCGCGCGGGGTGAAGGCGCGCAGCGCATGCTGGATGCGGTTCCCCAACTGTCCGAGGACCGCTTCGGGGATGTCGAGCGGATTCTGGCTGACGAAGTAGACGCCGACCCCTTTCGACCGGATCAGCCGGACCACCTGCTCGATTTTGTCCAGCAGCGCCTTCGGCGCATCGCTGAAGAGAAGGTGCGCCTCGTCGAAGAAGAAGACCAGCTTCGGCTTCTCCAGATCGCCGACCTCCGGCAGATGCTCGAAGAGCTCCGCCAAGAGCCAGAGAAGAAAGGTGGCGTAAAGCTTCGGCGCATGGATCAACTTGTCGGCGACGAGGATATTGACGACCCCCTGTCCCTTTTCATCGGTCTGCATCAGATCATCGAGATTCAGCGCCGGCTCCCCGAAGAATTGATCTCCCCCCTGTTCCTCCAATGCCAGGAGGCCGCGCTGGATGGCGCCGATGCTGGCGGCGGAGACATTGCCGTATTGGGTGGCGAAACGTTTGGCGTTGTCGCCGACATGCTGGAGCATAGCGCGAAGGTCCTTCAGATCGAGGAGAAGAAGACCGTCATCATCGGCGATTTTAAAGACGAGGGTCAGCACACCGCTCTGGGTTTCATTCAGATTGAGGAGTCGGC
Organism: Candidatus Manganitrophus morganii; assembly: GCA_021651055.1. Classification (NCBI taxonomy): domain Bacteria; kingdom Pseudomonadati; phylum Nitrospirota; class Nitrospiria; order Candidatus Troglogloeales; family Candidatus Manganitrophaceae; genus Candidatus Manganitrophus; species Candidatus Manganitrophus morganii. The sequence continues at coordinate 3,262,774 of JAJHOH010000001.1, read as the reverse complement.
TCAACAGAAGCGGACCCATCTCCGAGATCGTCGTCCGAAGCGGGTGGCCGAGCCGGCCGAAGACATCCCAGAAGACGACGGGACAGGGGGCGAAGCGAAAGTCGGCGAGCCCCAACTGCCGGACCCGCTCCATGATTCTCGGATGTTCCTCCCCCGGCGCGCTGATCCCGGAGAGATCCCCCTTCACGTCGGCCATGAAAACCGGCACCCCGATCCGGCTGAACCGCTCGGCGAGCGTCTGGAGCGTGACCGTCTTCCCGGTCCCCGTCGCCCCGGCGATGAGGCCGTGGCGGTTCGCCATCTTCGGAAGCAGGGTGAGGTCGTGTTCTCCTTTGGCGATCAAGATCGGCTGCAGCATCTTTCTCAGCACTCCTTATCAGTTCACCGTACGTTGATCCCCCCATCATATGGATTTGAAAAACGGAGTCAAGCTTTTCTTTAACCGCCGTCCGACGCTGTAATCGAAACTTGCCTTTCCCCCCGACTTTGGGTATCGTTAAAACCATATGCAGCCGCAGATGAAGCTCGGCGATTTCTTGATCGCCTACCTGAAAAAAATCGGAGTCGATCACCTCTTCGGCATTCCCGGAGACCTCGTCATCAAGCTCTTCCTCCAATTCGGGAAGCCGCAAGGATTGAAGGTAATCACCTTCTCCCATGAGCCGGGGGTCGGCTTCGCCGCCGACGGCTACGCGCGGAGCGCCGGAAAACTCGGCGTCGTCTGCGTCACCTACGGCGCCGGCGGGCTCAACATGGTCAACCCGGTCGCCGGCTCCTTCTCCGAGAAGGTGCCGATCCTGGTGATCTCCGGCGGACCGGGCGAAGAAGAACGAAAGCTCGGCGTCCTCATCCATCATCAAGCCAAAGAGATCGAATCCCAGCTCCACATCTATAAAGAGCTGACCTGTGCCGCGAAGATCATCGACGATCCGAACCGGGCCGCCGAAGAGATCGACGAAGTGATCCAGGCGATCCTCCGGGAGAGACGGCCCGGTTACCTGGAGATCCATCGGGACAAGGTCGATATGATGATCTCCGTTCCCAAGCGGATTCTGGAGTGGGATGGAAAGTTCACCGGGGTTCCTTCCGACAAACGAAAGGTGATCGAGGCGGCGCGGGAGACGATCGCCCGGCTCAAGCAGGCGAAACGCCCGGTGATCATCGTCGGGATTGAAGTCCGGCGCTTCGGGCTGGCGAAGGAGATGGTTCGCCTCGCCGAGGCGATCGGCGCGCCGGTGCTGACCAACGTCCTCGCGAAAGGGGCCTTTCCGATGGACCATCCGCTGGCGATGGGGGTTTATATCGGCGCATTGAGCCATCCCGCCATCCACAAGCGGGTCGCGCAGGCCGATCTGGTCCTGAGCCTCGGGACCCTTCTGACCGACATGGACCTCGGCATTCAGCCGCCGGAGATCCCCCGCGAGAAGTCGATCTGGGCCGTCGAGAACCGGGTCCACATCAGCTTTCACACCTATACCGACGTGCAGATCAACGACTTTATCAAAGCGCTCCTCAAGTTGCCCTTCCCCCGCCACAAAGAAAAAGTGACCTACCATGACAATCTCCCGAAGCGCCCCGCGAAAGGCCCTTCGAACCGGCCGATCCAGATGGCGGAGGTGTTGCACGAGGTGAACGACTTCCTCACAGAGCGAAAAGAGTTCATGGCGATCACCGAGTCGGGGGACTCCCTCTTTGCCGGAATCGACCTGAAGGTCGGCAGCAGCGTCTACCTCGCGCAGGGATATTACGCGTCGATGGGATTCGCGATTCCGGGCGGATTGGGGGCGCAGATCGGGACCGGGCTTCGCCCGCTGATCCTCTGCGGCGACGGCGCCTTTCAGATGACGGGACATGAGATCTCGCAGGCCCCCCGCCACCGGCTCAACCCGATCGTGCTGCTCCTCAACAACAAAGGGTGGGGCATTTTCCGGCCGATCGCCGAGCGGGAGACGCTGCTGGCGATCCCCGACTGGCCCTACGCCGAGCTGGCGCGGTTGTGGGGCGGGGTCGGATTTAAAGCCGGAACGGTTCCGGAGCTGCGCGACGCCCTCCTGAAGGCGGAAAAGCTGACCTCGTTCGTCATCATCGAGGTCGCCATCCAGCCGAACGACCTCTCCCCGATGGCGCGCAAGTACATCGGCGCCGCCGCCAAGAAAGCGCGGCTCTCCTGAAACCGACATTGATCTTTCCCATCGGTTTTGCTAAGCTAAAATCAATTTTCCTCTGACGATCATCCCAATCAAACCCTACTGAATAAGGAGACAACGGATGCAATTCGAAACGATGAGCCAGCTCGGCGATACGATTAAAGGCATCATTGAGATTTCGAATGGGCAGGTGAAGGTGCTCGATCCGGGCCGGGTGCGCGGGGCGCTCATCGATCGGCTCGTCCACACCGCCGTTTTTCATGAGAAGCCCGACATGCGCGCCACCGCCCGATGGGTCATCAAAATGGCCGCGCCCCAGCTCGGCGTTCACCTCGCTTCGATTCAGCCGCTGTATGAAGCGATGGGCCGGGGCGAGGTCGACGGCTTCACCGCGCCGGCGGTCAACGTCCGCGGGATGGCGTACGATACCGCCCGCGCGTTGATCCGCTCGGCCAACCGGAATAACGTCGGCGCCTTTCTCCTGGAGATCGCCAAGTCCGAAATGGGCTACACCCATCAGTCTCCCGCCGAATATGCCGCCGTCATGACCGCGGCCGCCATCCAGGAAGGTTATCAGGGCCCCCTTTTCATTCAGGGGGACCACATCCAATTGAACGCCAAGAAGTTTAAAGAGAACCGCCAGAAAGAAGTGGACGGCGTCCGCAAGCTAATGAAGGAGGCGATCACCGCCGGCTTCTTCAACATCGACATCGACTCCTCCACCCTGGTCGATCTCGACCGCCCCAACGTCGTCGAGCAGCAGCGGGACAATTTCGAGGTCGGCGCGGATCTGACTGCCTATGTCCGGTCGCTGGAGCCAAAGGGGGTCACCATCTCGGTCGGCGGGGAGATCGGGGAAGTCGGCGGAAAAAATTCAACCGTGGAGGAATTCAAGGTTTACCTCGACAACTATCTTACAACATTGCAGAAGATGAAACCGGGCGCCAAAGGGATCAGCAAGATCTCGGTTCAGACCGGCACCAGCCACGGCGGCGTCCCGATGCCCGACGGCACCGTCGCCAAGGTGAAGCTCGATTTCGGCGTGTTGGAATCGATATCAAAAGTAGCGCGCGAAGAGTACGGCCTCGCCGGCGCGGTGCAGCACGGCGCCTCGACCCTGCCGGCGGAGGTCTTCGACCGCTTCCCGAAAACCGGGACCGCCGAGATTCACCTCGCCACGGAATTCCAGAATATGATCTACGAGCAGCTCCCCGCTCCATTCAAAGAAGAGATCTACGCTTACCTGCGGGAGGAATGCAAGGACGAGATGAAATCGGGGCAGACCGACGAGCAGTTCATCTACAAGACCCGGAAGAAAGCGCTCGGACCGTTCAAGAAACGCTTCTGGAATCTTCCAACCGATCTTCGACAGAAGATCGGCCAGGTCTTGGAAGACAAGTTCACCTTCCTTTTTAACAAGCTGAATGTCGTCGGCACGAAGAAAGTGGTCACCCAGTGGGTCAAGCCGGTCGAGGTTTCGTTCGCCATCCGCGACGAAATCGCCGCGGCCGAGGCCGAAACGAAGGCCGCCGCGCAGCCGGCGAAGAAAGAAGAGGTCAATCCGAATGCAGACTGATCACGATCATCGAAGATCGGCGGCCCCCCGCCTTGGCGCGCTCTTTCTCACCCTTGCGATCTTCTTGCCCGCGACCGCCGGGGCCGGGGTCATCCTCAGCTTCGAGGCGAATGCTTCGAATGGCCCAGAAAATGGACCGGCCACCAGAGAGACCCCCTCCGCGAGCCGATTCACGCTGGACGGCAAAAAGCTCCGCGCCGAAGATCCCCACGGGTCGGTCATGATCTTCGACGGGGAGAAGCAGACCCTTTGGACGATCGACCCGAAGGGGAAGCGCTACACCGAGGTGACCGAGGCCGACGCGAACCGGATCAAAGAGATGCAGGCGCAGATGGAACAGCAGATGAAGGAGCGGCTGAAGGCGCTCCCCCCCGATCAGCGCAAAGAGATGGAAGAGCGATTGGAAGGGATGAGAGCAAAGCCGACCGAAGCGCCCAAACTGACCTTTGAGCCGACCGGCGATACAAAAAAGACGAAACATGGCTTCTCGTGCAAGCCGCACCGTGTCTTGGCGAATGGAAAACCGATCGAAGAGGCCTGCTTCATCCCTTGGAAAGAGGCCGGCCTTTCGGTCGACGATTTCCGGGCCTTTGACGCCCTTGATCAATTCTTCAGAAAGCTCGGCACGCAGGGGGGGAATCAGCAGAATCAAATTTTCGGAGACCTCGCCCAATCCCCCGGCATTCCCGCCCATGTCGCGATGATCGGCCCCGACGGAACCGTCGGCGTCGAACAAGACCTCGTCATCCTAAAAAAAGAGGAGATCCCCTCCGACCAATTCATCCCGCCCGCGGGCCTTAAGAAGGAATCGCTCTTCGGTGGCGGCGGGGGAGGCGGAGAAGGCCACGGCGATCCGAGAATGTAGGAAGGGGACAATTAGGAATTAAGAATGAGGAATTAAAACCAGGGGCAAAAACTATTCCCAATCGAATTCCAATTCGTAATTCCTAATTCTTAATTCCTAATTGATTCAAGCTCCTCCAGAGATACCAGGTCGCAATCGATCGGTAGGGCCGCCACGGCCGGGCGATCTTCTGAATTCTCTCGGGGGAGGGGATTTTCCGCAGCCTGTAGGCCCGCTGAACCGCCTTCTTCAATCCGAGATCGCCCACCGGCAAGACATCGGTCCGATTCAAAGCAAAGATCAAAAACATCTCCGCCGTCCACCGGCCGATCCCCTTCACCGCGACCAGCCGGGCGATGATCTCCTCGTCGGGAAGGGAATGAAATTCCTTCGGGCGGATCTCGCCGGCGATCCACCGCGCCGACAGATCTTTCATATAACCGATCTTCTGCCGCGAAAGACCGGCCGCACGGAGCGCCGTTTCCGACGTTGAAAAGATCGCCTTCGGTGTAACCGACCTGCGCGGGCAGATCGAAACCAGACGTTGGAAAATCGTATCGGCCGCTTTCACCGAGAGCTGCTGCGAGACGATCGCCTCCACCAAGGAGACGAACGGATCGGGCGCGGGGGCGAGGCGACAGGGACCGACCGCCTCGATAAATACGGACAGAACCGGATCGGCCCCGGCGAGCGCCCGGCGCGCCGATTCAAAACCGCCGTGATCGCCCATATTTCTGATCAAAAGCGCACCTCATCCCGCCCGCTTGCTCTCCAACGCCTCCCACCGGGCGATTCTTTCCGCCAAGCTTGTCTCGATTTGGGATAGCTCGTTGGCCCAGTCGGCCACTCCCGTCGATCCCTTCGCATGCGCGGACGGATTCGCAAAAAAGATCTCCAACTCCCGCTTCCTTCCCTCCAGCTTCTCAATCTCCCGCTCGATCCCTTCGAGCTCTTTCTTTTCCTTAAAGCTGAGTCCCTTCCTTTCGGCCACGGAAGCGATCTCTGGAGAAGATACGGCCGGACGAGGCAGTTTCCCGCTCTCCTTCGTCGCTGCCTCTTCATTTTTGAGACGGGTCAGATAGGTTTCATAATTTCCCTCGGTGTAGCGGACGCGCCCCTCCCCTTCGAAGCTCAAAATGCCGGTGGCGACCTTGTCGAGAAAAAACCGGTCGTGGGTCACCATGAGAACGCAGCCGTTGTAGCCGACGAGGGCGTCATCGAAAAGCTGAAGGGTCGGGATGTCGAGATCGTTCGTCGGCTCGTCGAGGATCAGAAAGTTGGCGCTCTCCAGCATCATCTTCGCCAAAATCAGGCGCGCCTTTTCCCCTCCCGACAACGTTCGGATGAACCGCTTTTGATCGTGATGCTCGAAGAGAAAATCGGCGAGATAACCGGTTTTGTGCCGCCGCTGCTCCCCCACCGTCACCCAGTCCCCCTCCCCGAGGGCCTCCTCCACTTTGAGACCGGGATCGATCGATTCCCGCTTCTGATCGAAGTAGGCGATCTTGGTGTTTTTTCCGCGGACGATCCGGCCGGCGGTCGGAAGTTCCTCCCCCAGAATCATCCGCAGCAGGGTGGTTTTCCCCGCGCCGTTCGACCCGATGATCCCGATCCGGTCCCCCGCCTTCAGCTTGAGGCTCAAGTCCCGGATCAATGTCCGTCCCTCGAATGATTTGCAAAGGGCGTCCAACTCCAAAATCGTGTGCCCCAGCCGTTGGTCGGTTTCAAGACGAAGTCCGATGTCCCGTTCAACGTGATCTTTCCGCTGCTCCTGCATCGTATAAAACCGGTCGATCCGGGCTTTCGACTTGGTCGTCCGGGCCTTGGCCCCCTGCCGCATCCACTCCGACTCGCGGCGCAGCAGGGTGATCAGCCTTCCCTGGTCGCGCGATTCATGAAGCAACCGGTCGGCCCTCCCCTCCAGATAGTCGAGATAGCCCCCGAGATAACTGTAGACCCCTCCCGATTCGATCTCGAAGATTCGCCGGGCGACGCGATCGAGAAAGTAGCGGTCATGGGTGATCAACATGACCGCCCCTGGATAGCCGATCAAGAACGCCTCCAGCCAGGCGGTCGTCGCCGCATCGAGGTGGTTCGTCGGCTCGTCAAGCAAGAGAAGATCGGGCGACTGTAAGACCAGCTTCGCCAACGCCACCCGTTTCCGCATCCCACCGCTGAGCATTTCTATCTTCTGATTGCGGTCCGCGATGCCGAGTTGCAGCAGAACCTCATCCACCCGATGATCGATCTGCCATCCCTGGTGGTGATCGAACCACTCTCCGAGCGCCTGCTGCTCCTTGAGGAGCTTTTCCATCTCCGCCGGGGTCGCCCCCCGCATCGCCTCGCCGATCGCCTGGTAACGATCGCGCTTTTGGTGAATTTCGACCAGCGCGGACGCCACTTCTTCAGCGACGGTCCAGTGCTCCGTCAAAACGGGGTCTTGCGGGAGGGTGCCGATCGAAATTCCCCGCTTATAGGAGACCTCTCCCCCGTCGGGCGGCTCAATCCCTGCAATGATTTGGAAGAGGGTCGTTTTTCCGCAGCCGTTTCGGCCGACAAAGCCGACTTTTTCCGATTCCCCGACGGTCAGGGTCACATCCCGCAGGACCTGCTTCAACCCATATGATTTGGAAACATGTGAAAGATCAAGAAGATTCATCCGTTTTATTCCCCTGTCCAAAAAGCGATTGATTATAGCACATTTGGAGGACACCGCCCGAGGTCTTGTGCCGTTATAGCCGAACCATCTAGAATAGAGCTAAGAAGGAATTCATGGAAAAGAGAACGAAGCGAAATAATGGGGCGAATCAGCCATGCTCGATTTTTGAGGATCGGCAGGAGGCGGGACGGGCACTGGCGGAACGATTGCGCCATTATCGAGGGGATCAGAGAGTGCTGCTGGTCGCCCTTTCTCCGGGCGGCGTGATCGTAGGGAAAGAAATCGCCCTGTCGCTCGGCGCGCCGATGGTGATGTTCCGCTCCCGGAAGCTGCCGATTCCGGGAAATCCGAGGCTCTTTTTCGGCGCCATGACCGAGGCGGGAGAGATCTGCCTCCTCTCCGACGTGATCAGCCGTTATGAAATTCCGGACCGCTACATCCAAGAAACGATCACATCGAAAAAAGAAGAGATCCTTCAACGGCGCCGGCGATTCAGAAAAACGTCGTTGGGTTTCGATCTGGGGGGCAGGAGAGTGATTCTCGTCGACGAAGGGATTGCCAGCGGCGCGGTCCTCTTTTCAGCGCTTCAGTGGCTGCGGGCGGAAGGGGCCGGCCATCGGATCGTCGCCCTTCCGGTGAGTCCTCAAGCAAAGCTTCCCCGGATCAACGAGCTCTCCGAGGAGAATATAGTGCTTCACGCGGTCCCTTCGTTCCATTCGGTCGAATGTTACTACCGCCGATACGATCCGATCTCCGACGAGGCCGCCCGCGCGATTCTCACGAGCCTCAAGGAGAGAAAGCTGGCCGCGTAAGGGCCGGGAAAATTGACCCGGTCAGACCGCTGTCGTCTCACACCGCTCCCTTGATCAGGAACCAGCCTTCCGTCTTTTACTCGCCCCGAATAAGACCAATGGGTCGTCTGCACCCATGCAACCGTTACGGCATCCGATAGGTGATGCTCAAGGACGGCCTCAGTGAGGCGGTCGGATGTTCCATGCTGGCGAAAGTGCGGTAACGGTCGGCTCCTTTTGTCGGATCGGAATTCAGCAGCAGCCCGTAGTTGGTCAAGGGGGTATTGATCCACTGCTGTACCATGATCGTAATATTCCAGCTTTTTCTCCCCAGCACTTTGTCGATCGCCTTGGTATCATGGGCCGATGAAATATCCGCCTGTGCCAGCGGAACGTTGCTGTCGCAGCAGGCATTCGCCGTCCAACCGTTCACGCCATCATAGGTATACCCGTTCGCCCGGGTCAAATCCGGGTTCTTGTTGGCCATCTTATGTACGGCGACGGTATAAGTGCTCTCCGCCTCCGTATCCGCCTCCACCAGCGAGAGGTTGAGCGTCGCGCTCTCAATGATGGCACCGGCCGGAATGCCGGAAAGATTAAACTTCATCAGCACCGTATTGGCGATCCGATTCGCCGGCCAGGTGTAGGTGTTCAGCGTCGGCTCCGTACTGTTGACCCCGGCGTCGACGTTTAGGTAGGTATCGGCGGCCGGACTGATCGCCACCGTGGCGCTTTGACTCGCGGCCGGTGTGGCGACGCTCATCGCGGCGCTCTGGGCCGAGGCATTCCCCGCCGCATCAAAAGCGGATACGGAGTAACTGTAAACCGTACCGGCCGTCAAGCCGGTATTTGAGAAACTCGTCACCGTCGTCGTTCCCACCTGGAGGCCGTTGCGGTAGACCCGATAACCGGAGACCCCGACGTTGTCGGTTGATGGGTTCCAGGCCAGATTGATTTGGCTGGAGGAGACGGCGGCGGCTGTCAGGCCCGCCGGCGCCGACGGCGAGGACGTATCGGGCGCGGCCGCCGTGGTAAAGCTGCCGTTGTTTGAGACCGCCAGATTGCCCGCCGCATCCCGGCTGCGCACCCGATAGTGATAGAGGGTGGAAGGAAGCAGACCCGACAGACTCCGAGAGTGGGCGGTGACCAAGGTCGAGATAATCGGGGTGGCGCTGCCGTAGGCGGTGGTCGTCCCATACTCCACCTGGGTGTCGGACGGCTCGTTCGTACTCCAACTGATCAACGCCCCGCCGGTGGTGATGCTCCCCGCCGCCACAGCAGAGATCACCGGAGCGGTGGTATCGGGGGGCGGCAGCGTGCGCGCACTCGCCCCCGCGCTCTGTGCGGAAAGGTTTCCCTCCGCGTCAAAAGCGGCGACGGTATAGTTGTAAGTCGTATCTGCCCCTAAACCGGGATTGGCGTAACTCGTCACCGTCGTCGTTCCCACCTGGAGGCCGTTGCGGTAGACCCGATAACCGGAGACCCCCACGTTGTCGGTTGATGGGTTCCAGGCCAGATTGATTTGGCTGGAGGAGACGGGCGTCGCTGCAAGGCCCGCCGGCGCCGACGGCGCCGACGCATCAGTCGCCGGCGGGGGAGCCTGCGCGGTATTGGGGGTGAAGCGGAAAGCGGTGTTCGCGGTAACAGAGAGGAGCGGCACCCCGGCGCTGCCGTCTTGGTTTTCAATGCCGAATGTGGTTGGAACATTTAAAACAATCTCCCCATACTGCAAGAGAATCGTTCCGTCTGGACGGAGAATCACCTGGAAGGTGTGGGTCGTGCTGCAGCAGAGGTCCCTGACCCCGTTGAAGGAAATCACGAACTCCGAATCCGAAGAAGCAATGCTGATCTGCCGCAGTCCGACATAAAGATCCCGCCAGAAGGGGGCGATGAAGGCATTCGGCGGAACGGGGTTCTGTACCGGCTGGGGAACGTAAGCGGTGTTGGCCGTCCCGAAGGTGAGCAATCCGTTTGTGGAAATATAGAGCTGCTGATAACTCTGGCCGTAAAAAGGAAAGGAGAATGGAAGCGAGAGGGAAAGCGCGTTGTCGTCTCCGCTGAATGTTAATGGAGTCGAAGTCTCCGCCCAGGCATACGGCTCCTCTGTCATGTTGTAGCCGGAGATCGGACCCGAAGGGGGCGGCGCCGGAGCGGAGGCCGGAGGGGCCGGCGTGTTGAAGGAAGTGTTCGGTCCGAAGGCCGTTCCCCCCGCATTGCGGGCGACAAGGCGGAAGTGATAGGCGGTCCCCGACGCCAAGGGGGTCAGGTCGGCGGAGATCGTGTTCGCCGCCGAGAGGGTCACCGGGGTCGTGCTGCTGCCGTAAGCCGTGGTGGTCCCATACTCGAACCAAGCCGAAGTGGTCGCCCCCGATGGATTGACCGACCCGGAGAGGGTGGCGGAGGCGGCCGTAATGCCGGAAGCCGACGCCTGTGAAACCGTCGGCATCAAAGGGAGGGTCGTGACGGAAATGGCCGCCGAGGCGGGGGAGAGGTTCCCCCCGGCGTCATAAGCCGCCACCGCGTAATGATATGCCGTGTTCGCCGCCAGGCCGGTGTTGAGATAGGTCGGAAGGGTGCTGCTGGCGACCTGCACCCCATTGCGATAGATCCGATAGCCGGCGACCCCGACGTTATCGGTCGAGGCGCTCCAACTCAACTGAACTTGTGAAGACGAGACGGCGGCCGCCCCGACGTTTGTCGGCGCGGAGGGGAGGGTGGTATCGGGAAGAGCGGCGGTGGTAAAGCTGCCGTTGTTGGAGACCGCCAAATTTCCCGCCGCATCGCGGCTGCGCACCCGGTAGTGATAAAGGGTGGCGGGAAGCAGGCCGGTCAGGCTCTGCGCGTGCGCCGTCACCGGCGTCGGAACGATCGCGGTGAAAGAACCGAAAGCGGTTGTGGTCCCATACTGGATCTGCGTGTCGGACGGTTCATTGGTGCTCCAGCTGATCAAGGCTCCGCCGGTGGTGATATTGATCGCTCCCATTCCTGAGATCACCGGCGCGGCGGTGTCCGCCGGCGCCAATGTCCTTACGCTTGCCGCGGCGCTCTGCGCCGAGAGATTCCCCGCGGCGTCATAGGCCGCCACCCGATAGCTGTAGAGGGTATCAGGGGTGAGTCCCCCATCCGAGAAGGTCGGAACACTGCGGGCGCCGATCTCCACCCCGTTGCGATAGATTCGATAGCCGGCCACCCCGACGTTATCCGTGGAAACGCTCCAGGTCAGATTGATCTGAGTGGTCGACAGCGCCGCCCCACTGACATTTCCAGGGACGGTCGGCGTCGTGGTATCGGATAATGTTGTAAAGACATGATCGGCCGAGGTTGCCAGATTGCCCGCCGCATCCCGGCTGAGAACCCGATAGTGATAGAGTGTGCCGGGGAGTAAATTCGAGAGGGTTTGGCTGTGCACGGTCACCAAGCTCGACACCAACGGCGTGGTCAGCCCGTAGGCGGTCGTCGTGCCGTATTCGATCCGGGTATCCGCCGGCTCATCGGTGCCCCAGGTGAGGAGGGCCGAACTCAGGGTGCGATTGCTGTTGGTAATACTCGAGATCAGCGGCGCAATCAGGTCGTTTAGCAGAGGGATCGTTTTGCGGGCTTCATTCGAAAAACCGCTCTCGTTGCCGTCGGTATCATAGGCGGTGATCGCAAAATGGTAGGTCAGCCCCGCGGTCAGGTTCGGCACCGTCCAGGAAGTCACCCGTCCCACATCGATCGGAGGGCTGTAGACGCCCGGCAGTAGACCGACGTAGACCCGGTAGCCTGCCAGGTCTCCTTCGCTGTTCGGGTCCCAGGTCAGGATGGCCTCCCCGGCAAGGGCAAGCGTATGATGATTGAGGATGAGAAAAAGAACAAGGGCGAGAAGAAGCCTGCACCTTCTCAGGTAATCTGCCACGGCGAACCTCCAAACGCGAAAAAGGAAAAGAGCTATTTCCTTTGGCGGCTCGGCGGGCGTGGCCGGATGGCGGTAGCCCCGTTACTCTGCGTCCCCACCTTTCGATGGGTTTGCTCTGAGCAAAGGTCAAATGCGAGTATGTATGGTGAGTGTTGATTCAGTCCGTGAGGGGGAGCGACGGAAAGACTCCCCAAAAAGCCGCCATTCCTTTGGCGGCTCGGCGGGCATGGAAGAAGGTGAAGAGGAAAGGGAAAGGGTGTCGGGTGTGATGAATCAGGGTGTAGGGTGTAGAAAAATCCAAACCCTATCCCCTCTCACTACCCCCTATACCCTACCCCCTACACCCTTTCTTTAGCCCCGTTGCTCTGCGTCCTCCCCTTTCGAGAAGTTTGCTCTGAGCAAAGGATCGATGGATATCCTGGATGAACGGCCTTCGAAGCGTATACAGCATATATGGTATACGTCGATAAGAGGTTATATAACACATTTAAAATTTAAGAGTCAATCAGTTTTCCACACTCGACGAAAAATTATTCAGCTTTCGATTTCCTTCAAAGGGCCGATACCGAAATCGGCTCTGTAGAGACAGATCACCCGTGGGCGATTCGGATTGGATCGACGCTCCGCGCGGCCCCTCCCCTCATTGCCTTCATGAACGCCGTTGTTCTAGAATGAGGTGATCGAGCTTCGATCCCAAGCGTTGCTTCACGAGGAGAAAGGAAGGAGGGTTATGCAAGCACAAGCGGTTCGTGTCGGATGTTCCGGCTGGCAATATCGTCATTGGAAAGGGAGCTTCTACCCCTCATCGCTCCCTCAGAAAAAATGGCTCGACTATTACGCCTCGCAATTCGACACCGTCGAGATCAACAACAGCTTCTACCGGCTTCCGAGCGAAAAAAGTTTTTCCGAATGGCGCGATCGGGTCCCCGATCATTTTCTCTATGCGGTGAAAGCCAGCCGATATCTGACCCACATCAAAAGGCTGAAAGATCCCGCCGACCCGCTCCACCGCTTCTGGAGCCGGTCCCGACTTCTTGGACCGAAGCTCGGCCCCGTCCTTTATCAACTCCCTCCTCATTTAAAACGGAACGCGCGGCGACTCTTCGACTTTTTGGAGGCCCTCCCGGACCACCCGCTGCAAGTGGTTGAATTTCGAGATCCAACCTGGTATACCGATGAGATCTTCCGGGCGATGGAGGCAAAAGGGGTGGCGATGTGCATTCATGACCATCACGAATCGGCCGCCCCGCGGGAGACGGTTGGCCCGTTCGTTTACGCCCGATTTCACGGGGCCGACGGTCATTATCAAGGGGCCTACTCCGATCGGGCGCTGCGCGACTGGGCGGCCTGGCTTGCTAAAGAAGCCCGGTCGGGAAAAGCGATCTATGCTTATTTCAACAATGACACCGGCGCGCACGCGCCGAGGAACGCGCAAACGCTTCGGAAATCACTGACATCACTTCTCCAACGGGAGGCGGCCTGAATGAATCGAATTGTTTCATTGATTGCCAGCAGCACCGAAATTGTGTGCGCGCTTGGTTTGGAAGATCAACTGATCGGCCGGTCTCATGAATGCGACTATCCCCTCTCGGTTTCGCGCCTGCCGGTCTGCACGGCGCCGAAATTCGCCACCGAGGGGACCAGCGGCGAGATCGACCGGCGGGTCAAAGGACTTTTGCAACAGGCGTTGAGTATTTACCGGGTGGACGCCGATCTTCTCATGCAGCTCCGCCCGACCCACATTATCACGCAAACCCAATGCGAGGTCTGCGCGGTCAGCCTGAAGGAGGTCGAGCAGGCGCTCCGGGAGTGGATCACCCCCGGCGCCGCGGCAGAAGCAACCCCCACTCTCATTCCGCTCGCCCCGAATTCTCTCTCCGATATTTGGGCCGACATTCGGCGGGTCGCCGACGCGATGGGGGTTTCCGAGCGAGGCCGCGCCCTTGTGCAACAGTTGCAGGAGCGGATAGCGGTCATTGCAAAGAAAAACGAACGGCTTGCGGTGAGGCCGCGCGCCGCGGCCATCGAATGGATCGATCCGCTGATGGCCGGGGGAAACTGGATGCCTGAGTTGATCGGGATGGCGGGCGGGACCAACCTTTTCGGAGAAGCGGGGAAGCACTCTCCCTGGATGACCTGGGAAGCGCTTATTCAAGCCGATCCCGATGTCCTTCTCGTCTTACCGTGCGGATTCGACATTCCGCGGACCCGGAAGGAGCTTCCCGCGTTGACCGGACATCCTGCCTGGCCGGCGTTGAAAGCCGTCCGCGAGAAACAGGTTTATCTGCTCGACGGGAATCAGTACTTCAACCGTCCCGGTCCCCGCCTTGCCGAGTCGCTTGAGATCTTGGCCGAGATCTTCCATCCCGACCGGTTTCGATTCGGCCATGAAGGGACCGGGTGGATCAGGATCTAGTCGCTCAATCCGTTCCACCCGGTCCCCCTTGCCGCGCGTTTCTTCCAGAGGATCTGGCCCTCCCCTGAACAGCGACAGCAACCTTCTCGCTTCTACGGAAGCGTATAGGTGACGCTCAGATACGGCCGAAGGTTTGCGGTCGGATGCTCCATGCTGGCGAAGGTGCGGTATCGATCGGCCCCTTTGGTCGCATCGGAGTTGACCAGCAGCCCGAAGTTACTCGCAGGGCTGCTCATCCACTCCCGCACCATCGCGGTGATGTCCCACACTTTATTTCCCAATGTCTTGTTGATCGCCTCGGTATCGTAGGCCGCCGAGATGTCGGCCTGCGCCAGCGGATAATTATTATTACAGCAGCTGTTCGCCGCCCAAGCGTTGGTGCCGTCGTAGGTAGCACCGGTGGCTCGCGTCAGATCGGGGTTCCGGTTGATCAGCTTGTGCACCGCAACATTATAGGTAGCATCGGACGTGGTATCGCTCTCCACCAGCGCCAGATTCAACGTCGCGCTCTGGATCACGGCCCCGGCCGGAAGGGTACTCAAAGCAAACTTCATCAACACCGCGTTGGCGATCCGGTTCGCAGGCCAGGTGTAGGTGTTCAGTGTCGTCGAGGTGCTGTTGGCCGAGGTATCCACATTCAAGAAGGTGTCGGCCGCCGGACTCAACCTCACCGTCGCCGGCGTGGAAGAGGGGGGGGGAGAAAGCAGGGCGGTGGTTGCATTGATGGCGGAAGACTGCGCCGAGACGTTCCCCGCCGCATCATAAGCCGCGACCCGGTAGCTGTACAATGTCGCGGCCAACAGACCCGTGTCCGAGTAGCCTGGGGTTGCGGTCGTTCCCACCTGAACCCCGTTTCGATAAACCCGATAGCCTGCCACCCCGACATTATCGGTCGAAGCGCTCCAGGAAAGATTGATCTGGATCGCCGAGAGGATGCTCGCTGCAACACCCTGTGGAACAGAGGGGGCTGTTGTATCCGGGAGCGGGGCGGTCGTGAAGGTCCCATTTCCGGAGGCCGCCAGATTACCGGCGGCATCTTTGCTCTTCACCCGATATTGATAGGTGGTGGCGGGATTCAGTCCGGTCAGCACCTGGGAATGCGCCGTGACCAGAGTGGAGACAATCGGGGTAGAAGTCCCATACGCGGTCGTTGTCCCGTACTCCACCTGGGTGTCGGCCGGCTCATTGGTGCTCCAACTGATCAGGGCCCCGTTGGCAGTGATACTCCCCGCCAGGATTCCCGAGATCACCGGCGCGGTCGTGTCCGGCGGCGGCAGCGTCCTTGTACTCACCGCGGCGCTCTGGGCCGACAGGTTCCCCGCCGCATCGTACGCTGCGACAGTGTAGCTGTAGGCTGTGTCGGCCGCTAAACCGGCATTCGAGTAATTCCGCAAGGTCGTCGTCCCCACCTGGGTGCCGTTGCGATAGATTCGATAACCGGTGACGCCGACGTTATCGGTGGACACATTCCAAGAAAGGTTGATTTGACTGGAGGAAGCGGCCGTCGCCGTCAGGCCCGTCGGCGCCGTCGGCGCCGACGTATCCGCAGTGGATGCTGAATAAGTGATGCTCAGATACGGCCGAAGGTTTGCGGTCGGATGCTCCATGCTGGCAAAGGTGCGGTAGCGGTCGGCCCCTTTGGTGGCATCGGAGTTGACCAGCAGCCCGAAGTTACTCGCAGGGCTGCTCATCCACTCCCGCACCATCGCGGTGATGTCCCACACTTTATTTCCCAATGTCTTGTTGATCGCCTCGGTATCGTAGGCCGCCGAGATGTCGGCC
This sequence comes from Candidatus Manganitrophus morganii, assembly GCA_021651055.1. Classification (NCBI taxonomy): domain Bacteria; kingdom Pseudomonadati; phylum Nitrospirota; class Nitrospiria; order Candidatus Troglogloeales; family Candidatus Manganitrophaceae; genus Candidatus Manganitrophus; species Candidatus Manganitrophus morganii. The sequence goes on along the minus strand of JAJHOH010000001.1, from coordinate 3,246,664 downwards.
TGCGCCAGCGGATAATTATTATTACAGCAGCTGTTCGCCGCCCAAGCGTTGGTGCCGTCGTAGGTAGCACCGGTGGCTCGCGTCAGATCGGGGTTCCGGTTGATCAGCTTGTGCACCGCAACATTATAGGTAGCATCGGACGTGGTATCGCTCTCCACCAGCGCCAGATTCAACGTCGCGCTCTGGATCACGGCCCCGGCCGGAAGGGTACTCAAAGCAAACTTCATCAACACCGCGTTGGCGATCCGGTTCGCAGGCCAGGTGTAGGTGTTCAGTGTCGTCGAGGTGCTGTTGGCCGAGGTATCCACATTCAAGAAGGTGTCGGCCGCCGGACTCAACCTCACCGTCGCCGGCGTGGAAGAGGAAGGGGGAGGTGCGGGGGCGGGGGTGGTAAAAGTGTTGTCCAGCGAAGTTGCGAGATTGCCGGCGGCATCTCGGCTCAATACCCGGTAGTGATAAAGGGTCGAGGGGAGCAGACCCGTTAAGGTTTGGCTATGGACTGTGACCAAGGTGGTCACCCGCGTCGTGGATGAGCCATAAGAAGTCGTTGTGCCGTACTGCACCTGCGTATCGGTCGGCTCATTGGTTCCCCATGTAATCACCGCGCTGTTGGCGGCAATGCTCCCCGCGTTGATGCTGGAGAGCACCGGGGTCACCGTATCGGGGGTGGTGATACTCTTCGACACTTCGACGGAGAAAGCGCTTTCATTCCCGGCGGTGTCATAGGCGGTCACAGCGAAAAAATGGGTTCGGTTGGCAAGGCCGGTAAGGGTGTACGATGTCGCCTTACCGACATTGATCGAAGGCCCATATGTCCGTGAAGCGGTCCCGAAATAAACGCGATAGCCGGCCAGATCGGCCTCTGTGTTCGTGTTCCATGTCAACGTTGCATCCCCGGCAAAAACGGTCGTGCTAAAAAAGAGAAAAGAAAAAATGAAGACACCAAAGATCAGGCCAACCTTCTTAGCGTCACTCACAATGGACCTCCTTTTCCAAATAAAAAAGCCGCCAAATAGAAAATCCTTTGGCGGCTCGGCGGGCATGGAAGAAGGCGAAGAGGAAAGGGTATCGGGTGTGATAAACCAGGGTGTAGGGTGTAGAAAATCCAAACCCTATCCCCTCTCACTACCCCCTATACCCTACCCCCTACACCCTTTCTTTAGCCCCGTTGCTCTGCGTCCCCACCTTTCGATGGGTTTGCTCTGAGCAAAGGTCAGATTGAAACAGGACCGCTCATTCGCTCATCCCCGCGATCACACGCAATCGCAAATAAAAAAGCCGCCAACGGGATTCCCTTTGGCGGCTCGGCGGGCATGGAAGAGGAGTGTCTCTTCTTTAGCCCCGTTGCTCTGCGCCCTCTCCTTTCGGAGAGTTTGCTCTGAGCAAAGGATGAACGAATATTTCAATTGCCTTGTATGATGATGTTGTTGCCGGAGTTTATATCATCCGATTTGTTCACTGTCAATCGGACACTCACCTTACGTGAGGAGGTGTGTATTCCAGATCACAAGAAATCTTCTCTCGGAGTTTCAGCAAGTTCATATTGTACTCGCTTCAAATCATGCGCGGTCGTCGAAACAGAAGCGCAACATCTCTTACTTTCCTTCCACGCGCTTTTCCGTAGCGGCCATTCATTCTTATTCGAATCTTCAAGTAGGCAATCGCACCCGGGCGCCCTCTGATCGCCTGTTTCGTAGACGCATTTTGGGGCTGTCAAAGGGGTCCGAACTATGGTATTATCGGCCTAATAATCAATTGAGGCTTCTTAGGAACGTCAAGAAGGAGATCGATCCAAAAATGATCCAGATAACCGAGATTGCAAAGAAGAGAATCGCCGTCCTGAAGCAAGATCAAGAAACCAACCATGGGAAGAAGATCGAAGGACTCCGGCTGGTGGTCAAGTCGATCTCCCCGAGCCCGGAGTATGCCCTTGCCTTCGTTGAGCAGGGAAAAACGGAGTTGAGCGACACGGTGGTCGAAGTCGATGGAATTAAGTTATTCATGGAGTCGCGCCATGCGAACCTTCTCGAAGATGTGAAGATCGACTTCATCACCGGCCTCCAGCAGACCGGCTTTAAGGTCGATAATCCCAAGGTCATCGAATCGAAACCGGCGACGCCGGCGACCCCCCCCAATTTGGAGAGTCCCCAAGCGAAAGCGGTCCAACAGGTCATCGAAACCGAGATCAATCCTGGCGTGGCCGCGCACGGAGGGTATATCACCTTGGTCGATGTGAAGGAGGAGATCGCCTACATTCGGCTGGGAGGGGGCTGCCAGGGTTGCGGGATGTCCAATGTCACGCTCAAGCAAGGCGTCGTCGTCGCGATCAAGAAAGCGATTCCCGAAATCAAAGATGTGGTTGATGTCACCGATCATGCCGGCGGGACCAATCCTTATTACACCCCCGGAAAATAACGACTCTCCCTGCTCCAGTTCCAACCCAACGAAAATGAACGGCCTGGGTCGGACGGCCCGCTTCGGCCGAACCAAGCCGGGGCATCACACAATCAACCATCATCCGTTCCCAAGCTCTCCCCTCATTTTTCGGAGGGTTCCATGAAACGGCTTCTTCTCCTTCTCCCGAGCACGTCGTATCGCGCGGCCGACTTTCTCATTGCCGCGGAGCGCCTCGGCGTGGCGGTCGTCGTCGGCTCGAATGAGCGGCAGGCCCTCGAATCGGTCGTCCCCGGAAAAACGATCACCCTCGATTTCGCCGATTTAAAAGGGGCCGCCGAAAAAGTGGCCGACTTCGCCAAGGATCATCCGATCGATGCTGTTGTGTCGGCCGATGAAGAGTCGATCGTTCTGGCCGCAACGATCTCGGAAGCGCTCTCGCTCCCCTACAACCCGGTCTCGGCGACCGCCGCCGCAAAGGACAAACATCGCCTCCGCGAGGTCTTGACCGCCGCCTCGCTCCCGACCCCTCCGTTCCAGCTCTTCTCGACCGACGATCCGCCGGAGGTCCTTTCACAAAAGGTCTTTTATCCTTGCGTCTTGAAGCCGACCTTTCTCTCCGCCAGCCGCGGCGTGATCCGGGCGAATCATCCCGATGAGTTTGTCGCCGCTTTTTATTGGTTGAGCCGCATTCTAAAAGAGCCGGAGGTAAAACGCCTCGGCGGCGATGCCGCCAAGCAGATTTTGGTCGAGGATTTTATACCGGGAAAAGAGGTCGCGCTGGAAGGACTGCTTCGGGAAGGACATCTTTCGGCCTTGGCGCTCTTCGATAAGCCCGACCCGCTCGATGGGCCTTTCTTCGAGGAGACAATTTATGTGACCCCCTCGCGCCTCCCCCCCTCGATGCAAGAGGCGATCACCGAATGCACCGGCCGGGCCGCGGCGGCGCTCGGGTTGAAGGAGGGGCCGATTCATGCCGAGCTTCGGGTCAATGAGAGAGGCCCCTGGATCATTGAATTGGCCGCCCGATCGATCGGCGGGATCTGCTCCCGCGCGCTTCGATTCGGCGTCGGCCTCACCTTGGAAGAGATCATCCTTCGCCATGCCCTCGGCATGCCGATCGAATCGCTCGAGCGGGAGCGCCCCGCCGCCGGGGTGATGATGATCCCGATCCCGGCCGCGGGAACGTTGCTCAATTATCAAGGAGTCGAAGAGGCGAAAAAGGTGCCGGGGATCGTCGATGTAAAGATCACGATCCACCGCAAACAGAAGGTGATCCCCCTTCCGGAAGGAAGACGCTACCTCGGCTTTATCTTTGCCCACGCCCCGCAAGCTGAACAGGTCGAAGCCGCCCTCCGAGAAGCCCACCGGAAGCTGAAATTTGAGATTGTCCCGTTCAGCAAGTGACAATTACGAATTAGGAATTAAAAACCTGGGACTTTTGACTTTGATTCTTCATTCCTCATGGAACGATTCCTAATTGACCGATCCATCTTGCTTCTCCATCGGATACCCCGCCGCTCGCCATGCTTTGATCCCCCCGTCCATCGACACCACATTCGTATATCCCATCTTCTGCAGGTTGTCGGCCGCCAGAGCCGACCGATACCCTCCCCCGCAGTAGACGACGATCTCTGCCTTCTTATCGGGGATCAATCCTTCAATATCCCGCTCCAAAATTCCCCGCCCCAGGTGCCTTGCGCCGGCCGCGTGATCCTTCCCCCATTCGTGGTCCTCCCGGACATCGATGAAGTGAAACGGCCTTTCCGCCTCCAACCTCCCCTTCACTTCCGCAATCGTGCACTCTTTAATCCGTTTTTTCGCCTCCTCGACCAGCTTGAGAAAACCGGGACTGTGCGCCATGGGTGACTCCTTTAATGAAAAGGGCTCCATCTCTGGAGCCCTTCATCATTCAAATTTTTCGATCCAAATTTAATGTTTTGCGGGAGCCGTCGCGACCGCCAGGGTGAAGAGGCCGTTTCCTTCCTGCGTGAGCTTGAATTTCGCCCCGGCGGGAACCACATCACCCAGGTCCCCCGCAAAGAGATCCTCGATCATCTTCTTCACAAAGTCCTTCCCCATCTGCGCCGCGCCGATTCCGAGCCCTTGCGCCTTCGCCTGCTGAAAGTTCCCGAATTCCAACTCTTTGCTCCCGCCGAACTCCGCCGGAAGGGCAAAACCGTCGAAGACGATCCGGGCACTGTTCAACGGCTCGATCAGCGCAATGAGCGTTTTCGCCACCTGATCGGCCGGAAGGATCTGCGGTTCCGGCAGGGCGCTCTCCGCTTGCGGGAACTCTCGAAGGGTCTCATGGAGTTTCACCTTCGCATCGTTCATCATCAGAAGCGGCGTCAACTCCCAGAGCTTCTTGAAAATATCATCGTCCCCCGGCAGCTTCTTCGCCGATTCGATGACTTTGATATGCATCATCGGAAGATCAAACCGCTCCAACACCGGCCGCTTGCTTTTGTCGTCGAGGCGAAGCCAACGGAGCAATCGGGGCTTGAGGCTCGGGATTTCGGAAAAAAGTTTATCGGCCAGTTTTGCCTGGACGTCGGCATGGAGCCCCTTCCCTTCAAGGAGCTTCTCCATCTCCGCCTCAACCTCCTCGTCGGGGACAAAACCGGAGAGGGCGTCGATCGTCGTCTTCTGCGCCTCCAGACGGAGCCCGGTGAAATTCACCTTCACCATCTTGATCAGCTCGGCGCGGGTTTCCGGAGTCTTGAAGGTTCCGATCAGTCCGACGACATTCTGCTTTTGAAGCTCGTCCTGGACCCGATACATCAATTCGAAGAGCTTCGCGAGCCGGGCGGCGCTGGTCGGAAGATAACGGATTCCTTCTCTGGCCTGATCTTTGTCAACAGCGGTGGTGGAAGGAAGCCGCGTCTGATAGAGATTGAAGAGCGCCTCCCAGACCTCCTCTTCAAGCGGAATCGACTGCTTCTCCTTCCGGGCCACCTTGGCGCGGGAAGCGAGGGCGATCGCCGCCTCTTTCCGAATGTTCTCACTCAGGCTCTTCAGCCCCACCAGCAAGGCGCGGATGACCGCCTCGGTGCTCGGATAACCGACCGCAGGGCCCTCTTTCGGAAGGACCTGGATCAGCGCCCTCATGGTGTGGATGACGGTGTCATCTCCTTTGGAGGAGACCGCACCGGCCAAGAGGGTCTCGAGGCCCGCCGGCGGATATTTTCCCTGGATATACTGCGCGAAGAAGAGCAGGGCTTCCTCGCCCCCTTTCGGGAGCATCTCGATGAGAACGGTATTGGTTGCGTTATCGTGAGAGAAGTAGCTCAATGTCTTGTAAAGCTCGATCCAAACCGGATTGTGTCCGTCCCCTTCGGCCCGGAGGCGCGTCACCAGCAGGTCGCGCAGCTTCTCTTCAAAAAGTTTCCGATCGTCTTTTTTCTTTTCCGTCACCAGCTGGATGATCATGTTTCTCAGAAGGATCGCCGTTTCCAGACGAATCTCTTTCTGGGGAGCCGAGAGGAGGGAGGCAATCGAGCCGATGGTTTCAGGATTGAAAGGAAGCCGCTTGAGGAGCCGCATTTCGAGTCTCTGAATCCACTGTACCGGCTCTTTTTGTACGATCGGTATCAGGACAGACACGATCTTCGGATCCGGCGCCGTGGTGCTATATACGAGTTTCTCCACGGTCGATTGCCGCACGGCATCCGGCGTCTTGGCCGGGTCAAGCTTCGCTTCCAAATCTGTCACCATCCGATCCCCCTGTAGAATGTTCTGATTTAAAAAAGGTTGCAATTGTCCTTTATAACCTATCTCCGGGTCTGAATTCAAGAAATTCTTGACAAAAAAAGAGGGGCACGGCGCCGCCGTGCCCCTCTTTCCCTCTGATTCTTCACCGATATTCTATGATTTCAGCATCTTCCGTAGAAATTGTCCCGTATAAGATTGTTCTACCTGGGCCACCTTCTCCGGAACGCCGGTCGCGACGACCTCCCCACCCCCCGTTCCCCCCTCCGGACCGAGGTCAATCACCCAGTCGGCGTTTCGGATCACATCGAGATTATGCTCGATGACGACGACGGTATTCCCCGATTCTGCAAAACGGTTCAAAACATCGAGCAACCGTTGAATGTCGGCAAAGTGAAGGCCGGTCGTCGGCTCGTCCAAGATATAGAGGGTCTTTCCGGTGGGACGTTTGGAGAGCTCCTTGGAAAGTTTCACCCGTTGCGCCTCCCCGCCCGAGAGGGTCGTCGCCGATTGCCCCAGCTTGACATAGCCGAGACCGACCTCCTGAAGGGTGAGGAGCTTGCTCTTGATCGAGGGGATCGCCTGGAAAAAATCCAAGGCCCCTTCGACCGTCATGTCGAGGACATCGGCGATGCTCTTCCCCCTGTAGAGGATGTCGAGGGTCTCCCGGTTATACCGCTTCCCGCTGCAGACTTCGCAGGTCACGTAAATATCGGGGAGGAAGTGCATCTCGATCTTGATCACCCCATCCCCCTGGCACGCTTCGCAACGGCCCCCTTTGACATTGAACGAGTAACGTCCCGACTTATAGCCGCGCATCCGCGACTCGGGGAGCTGGGTGAAAAGATCACGGACAAAAGTGAACACACCGGTGTAGGTCGCAGGATTCGAACGGGGGGTCCGCCCGATCGGCGACTGATCGATGTGGATCACCTTGTCGATCTGATCCATCCCGTCGATTCCACGGCAGCTCCCCGGCCGCTCGCTGCTTCGATAGATCTTCTGCGCCAGGTTTTTGTAAAGAACCTCCAGGACCAACGTCGATTTGCCCGACCCGGAGACGCCGGTCACGCAGGTGAGGAGCCCTAACGGAATCTCGACCTCGATGTTCTTGAGATTATTCTCGGTCGCTCCCTTGATTTTCAAAAACCCCTTCGCCTCTCGGCGGCGCGGCGGCAGCGAAATCGACCGCTCCCCGGAGAGATACTTCCCGGTCAGAGAGCGGGGGTGGGCGAGGATCTCTTTCGGCGTCCCCTGCGCGATGATCTCCCCGCCATGAATTCCGGCGGCCGGTCCCATGTCGATGACCCAATCGGCCGTCTCGATCGTCTCCTGGTCGTGCTCGACGACCAGCACGGTATTCCCCAGGTCGCGCAGGCGGCGTAGGGTGTTCAGCAGCCGGACGTTGTCCCGCTGGTGGAGCCCGATGCTCGGCTCGTCGAGAATATAAAGGACGCCGACGAGCGACGAGCCGATCTGTGTCGCCAGGCGGATCCGCTGCCCCTCCCCGCCGGAGAGGGTCCCCGCCGCCCGATCGAGGGTGAGGTATTCGACACCGACATTGGCCAGAAAGCCAAGCCGGTCCCGGATCTCTTTCAAGATTCGCTGGGCGATGACCCGCTCCTTTTCGGTCAGCTGCAGATCGAGGATGAATTGAAGCGCCTCCTGGATGGAGAATGTCGTGATCTCGGCGATCGACTTGGCGCCGATCTTGATGGCGAGACTCTCCGGCTTGAGGCGATTTCCTTTGCAGGCAGGGCAGGGATTCATCCCCATGAACTCTTCGATTTCGGCCCGGATATAGGAAGAGTCGGTCTCCTTGTAACGGCGCTCGAGGTTGCGGATCACCCCTTCGAACGGCCGGCGGAAAAACTCGCGGCGCCCGTCTTTTTCATAGTAGAAGCGGATCTCGTCCGTGCCGGAGCCGTAGAGAAGGATCTTCTGATGGTCGGGAGCGAGCTCCTGGAAGGGGGCGCGCAGGTCGAAGTTGTAGTGCTCGGCGAGCGCTTCGAGCATTTGATAATAAAACATCGAGCTGCGCCGCTCCCAGGGACGGATCGCCCCTTCGCGGATGGAGAGCTGCTTGTTGGAAATGACCCGGTCGGGGTCGATGTCAAGGGTGGTGCCGAGGCCGTCGCAGGAGGAACAGGCCCCATGCGGCGAGTTGAACGAGAAGATGCGCGGCTCGATCTCCGGGTAGCTCACCCCGCAATCGACGCAGGCAAGGTGCTCGGAGAAGAGGATCTCTTCTTTGTCCTTAAGGAGAAAGACGATCCCCTCCCCCATTTTGGCCGCCAATTCCAACGAATCGGCGAGCCGCCGCTCCAGCCCTTCTTTGACGACCAAACGGTCGACCACCACCTCGATCGTATGTTTCTTGTTTTTGTCCTGGATCGGGTGCTCTTCCTGAGAGAGATCGATCATCTTCCTATCGATCCGGACCCGGACAAACCCCTTCTGGCGGATGGCGAGAAGCTCTTTTTTATACTCCCCCTTCCTCCCCCGGACAATGGGGGCGAGGATCTGGATCTTCTCCCCCTTCGGAAACTGCATGACGGTGTCGACCATCTGCTGGATCGTCTGAGCGGTGATCTCCTTGCCGCACTTGAAGCAGAAAGGCCGGCCGATCCGGGCGAAGAGAAGCCGGAAGTAGTCGTAGATCTCCGTGACCGTTCCGACGGTGGAGCGGGGGTTCTTGCTCGTTGTCTTCTGCTCGATCGAAATCGCCGGAGAGAGCCCTTCGATCGTATCGACGTCGGGCTTGTCCATCTGCTCCAAAAACTGCCGGGCATAGGCCGAGAGAGATTCCACATAGCGCCTCTGCCCCTCGGCATAGATCGTGTCGAAGGCGAGCGACGACTTCCCCGAGCCGGAAAGTCCCGTGATTACCACAAGCTGATCGCGCGGAATTTCCAGATCGATGTTCTTGAGGTTGTGCTCCCGCGCCCCTTTGATGACGATTTTTTGGTCTTTCATAAAATCCTATAAGAGGGCGAACACAAGGTTCGCCCCTACATTGAATAATTCGAACCAGCGATTTTATCATGTGCCTTCGGTTGGGTCAACGCGTGGATGTGCCACGGGAAAGGAGTGTAGAGGGATCGATTTCTTTTCTCTCCACCTCCAGCGTCGCCGGTCGATGGAGGCGTCGGCACAGCGTTGTAAGAGGTCCATTGCCGAAGGAGTGCCAGGAAGGCGCGCTTTCACAAGCGCATTCCTGGCCAATCTGGACGGAATCCGATCCCAAACGGTGCGCGCCGCATTGGGCCGGCGCCGGAATCGACCGGCGACGCGCTCCCTATCGCTCTTTCACGGTTGCTTCGGCAATCTCCTCTTTTCCGTCGCGAAGGAAAAAGATCGAGATCCGATCTCCCGGATGGAGCGTCTTGAGGAATTCGGAAAAATCGCGGAGGTTCGTCATCGGGACGGCGCCGATCCGGACGATCCGGTCCCCCTTTTGAAGCCCCGCTTGGTCGGCGGGGGAGCCGGGGATGATCCCTTCCAGCAAGATCCCTTTTCCCTGATCACCGAAGTCGGGGATCGTCCCGAGACTGACCTTCCGTCCGGGAGCCGGGACCGGCGGCTCCCCGGCGCGCCGCTGCGGGAGGAGAGAAGTGAGCGAACCGGGCCGGGTGGTCAGGTAGGCGATCGCCTCCTTGAGGACCGAGGCGACCTTGATCAAGCCCGCCTGATCGATCTTGTCGGCGGTGTCGGAGGGACGATGGTAATCGAGATTCGGACCGCTGTTGAGCTGGATCGCCGGGACGCCGGCATCGGCGAAGCTGACCTGGTCGCTCGTCCCGAGATCTTTCTGAGCCGACTGAATCGGCACCCCGGTGACAAAACCGACCCCGTTGAAGAGATGAATCCACTCTTCGGCCGAGCCGGTCCCGAAGACAAGGAGCTTATTTTGTCCGAGCCGGCCGACCGCATCGAGATTCACCATCCCCATCATCTTCTCCGGCGGGAAGTTTTTGGAATGGGCGACGAAGCGCTTCGACCCCCGGCGTCCCGCCTCCTCGCCGGAAAAAGCGACGAAGATCACCGTCCGCTCGGGCGGTTTCTCCTTTGCCAAGACCCGCGCCAGTTCCAGCAGAATCGCCACGCCGCTCGCGTTGTCGTCGGCGCCGGGGTGGACCTTTCCCTTATCCCCTTGGTGGATGTCGGGCCACCCCTCGCCAAGATGATCGTAGTGAGCCCCGACCACAACACTCTGACCGGCCCACTCCGGCCTGCTCCCGGGAAGGATGCCGATGACATTCTTCAACATGGTCTCTTGCTCCGGATCCCCCCCTCGCTCTTTCCAGCTCTGGAAATAGCTTCCTTCCAAATCGCCCCCCGGTTTCAAACCGGCCTTGCGGAATTGGTCTGCAATGTACTCCGCCGCCTGATCGAGCTCCGGGCTTCCAAACCCGCGGCCCCGCAACGTCTCCGCGGAAAGGAACCGGATATCCTCCATCATCCTCGCATCGGAGAAAACGGCGGGAAGGGTCGCCAGCGCCTGCCGGGGGGGGAGGGTCGCGCGGTCGATTTCAACCCGCTCCCCCCGGCTGTTCAGGGGATAGAGGGTCATCGGGGAGTGGATCACCGGCCACTGCCCCTTGACCACGTTGGTCGGCTCCTCCCCCTCGAATGCGAGATAACTGTAAGGACCGTAGTGGGGAAGCTTTCGCGCCAGGCCCGGAAGGGCGTCGGGCCGGTCGGTCGCGATCCAGGAGAGCGATCTCGCCGGATTGGCCGGATGCCGCGTGGTGAAGACGAGGCTGTGATTCTGGAGTGGGATCGTGACATTGCTGACCTTCAACCGCGACCGCTCGACGTCGGCTCCCTCTTTCGGTTGAACCCCGCTGATCTCCAAATGGTAGTCGGCGAGGGCGCCGATCATCGTCATTTTAAATCGGTTGTTCCAGCCGAGGATCCAGACCGCCCGGTCGGAGGGAAGGGCCTCGAGCTCGCTGTCGAGTTTGATCTCGATTTCTGCCGACTGTGTCTTACTCCAGGCCTCGGCCAATCGACGATACCCCTCGAGCAGCTCTTTCGACTCCGACGACGGGAGGATCATCAACCCCTTCTCCGCCCCGAAGGCAAATGAGAGAGCGGGGGGAATTTCGTTCCGATCGAGCCGCCGGAAGAGGTCGAACTCCGGATCGATGTCGAATCGAAGCGGCCGGGCCGGGAGAGAGAGCGAAAAGGTCTGCTGCTTCGCGTCCATGTCGACGGTGATCGGATGGACCCTCTCTTGACCCTCCAAGGTGACGGCGATCGGGACGCTCAATCGGTAGGGCGGACCGGCCTGGATCTGCTCCAACGTCACGGTCAGGAGGAAACCGTTCTCCTCCTCCTTCGCCGTCGTCTCGCCGACGCGGAGGGCCGGCGCCCCGGCCCGCGTCACCCACTGGTCGAACTCGGCTTGAAGATCTTTTCCCGCGGCGGCGGAAAAAGCCCGCTGCAGGTCGGCAAACCCGGCCCGCTTGAACCGGTGGTCGCGATAAAATTTCTGAAGGGCGCGGACGAAGAGATCGTCCCCCAGCTTCCGGCGGAGCATGTGAAAGAGCATCAGCGTCTTGCCGTAGCCGACCGCTTCGCTCGCCGCGCTGTGACGGCCGCGGAAGGCGGTCAGCGGAAAATCTTTCCCCTCCGCGACATAGTCGGCGTACTTCTGAAGCGACGCCCGCCGCGCTTGCGCTCCCCCGCCCCGCTGCTCCGAAATGAGATGATCGGCCAGGTAAGCGGTCAGCCCCTCGCTCCAGTTGCCGCTCTGAAAATCGACGTAGACGCCATTGCCCCACCAATTGTGGAGGATTTCGTGCGGATAAGAAGAGTGGAGAATGAACGGCAGGCGGATCACCTGCGAGCCGAGCAGCGTGAACGACGGCATCCCGTAACCGGTCTCCCAATAGTTCTCGACCAGGGCGAACTTCTTGTACGGATAGGGACCGATCAACTTTTGGTACATCTCGATATACTGCCCCGTCACCCCGAGATATTTTTCGGCCAACTCCGGATCGGGCTTCCGGAGAAAGGCCATCGCTTCGACCGGGCCGGCTTTGCGGTACTCGGTCAGCGGCCCGCCGACGAGAAAGATCTCCTCCTGCGGCTCGGGCGACTCCCAGCGGACCGCGCTCCCGCTTTCGTCCCGCTGATGGTTCTTCCGCTCCCCCTGGCTGATCACCTCCCATCCCTTCGGGGATTGAACCTCGACCGTAAAGGTGATCCGGCCCCCGTCGAACCAGGGGTACCAGAAAGTCGACCCGGCCAGATAGACCCCCTCCGAGGAGAGGGCTCCCGGCGTCTCGCCGAAACTCCGGGCATACTCCTCCCCCGCTTCTTCCGGATGGTCGATGATCCCCTGATATTTCAGGACGAACTCCCGTTTCCCGTCGGGGAAGACGACGCGGTACTCTTCCATCGGAAGCTTCATGCCGATCTCCTCCGGATCGACGCCGAGCATCTCTTTGGACGGTTTCTCGGCCCGGACGATCTCGACCCCCGATGTAGAGGAGGCGGGGGCGAGACCTTCGTGAAGGAGAAAGGGAATTTCACCGCCGGACGGGACCCGCTCTTCCGGCAGGGTGATCCGATCCTCGACGTCAATCCGGTGCGCTTCGGGGTGGAGGGTGATTTTGATTTCGTGGTGGACCTGGGCGCGGAGGGAGGCAGGGATCAGAATCAGGACAAGTAAAGCAAAAATGAGGTATCCACAGCGTTTCATTGATTGTCTCCAAAGAAAGTCCCTCCCAACATTAAAGGATTTCATTTGGTTTATGTCAAGATGTTTGAAGCGGAACGCCGCGTTGACTTCCCCCCCTCTCCGTGATAAAACTTTTCTACTTCCATGGAAAATCATCCCATCGATAAACGGCAACTGGCCATTGGGTTTTTGATGACGACCAGCCCGGAACATCAGAACCGTCATACTGTTTTCCGGCTGATCGAGGAATTGCTTGCCGCGGGACACCGGGTCTCCCTTTTTCTGATGGATGATGGGATTTATCACATCGTCCGGATCGACCTGCCGAACAGCCCCTCCGCGCATCTTGAAAAGCTGATGAAGGAGGGATTGGCCGTCTCCCTCTGCACACAGTCTGCGGAGGGGCGGGGGATCTTCGAGGCCGATGCGGTCTCCGGGATCGGCTGGCTTTCGCAGCATGCGCTCTCCCGGATCGTCGCCGGGTCGGATCGATTCCTCGCCTTCGGAGCCTGATTCATGAAGAAGATCCTCGTCCTCGTTCAAGACGGCCCGTTCAACACCCTTCGAAGCAGCGAGGGGTTTCGGATGACGATGGGTCTTTCGCTCGCCGACAATGAAGTGTCGCTTCTGTTGATGGGAGACGGCGTCTTCAATCTGCTGCCGCTGAAAGCGGAGATGATCGGACAGCCGTCGATCCAAACCTATCTTGAATACTTCCCGAAGGTCCGCGTTCGGCTCTATGCCGAAGCGGGGGCGCTGGCCGATCGCGGGGTGCAATCACTTCCGGAAGGGGTAAAACGGATCTCGTATCAAGAGGCCTTTCAACTCGTCTCAGCCGCCGAGGTGGTGATTCCGTTTCGATGAAGACCCTGCACATCCTTCGAAAGACGATCGATCCCCTCGCCTTCGAGGCGATTCAAAGCGACCCCCGGGCCGCCGTCCTCTTGATTCAGGACGCGGTCCTGACAAAGGGGGTCTTTCCGGTGGAAACGTATGCCTGCCGAGAAGACCTGAATGCCCGAGGGATTGAACGCGCTTTCCGTCCGGTCGACTATAACGATATCGCCCGGCTCATCATCGAATATGACCGGGTCATCGCCTGGTAGCCCTTCTGCGTTCGCCGACAGATCCAAGCGCTCCTTGATTTCAATACTTAAGAAAATTCGATTTTTCCTGGAATAAAAACCCTCACTCGCCTGTTTTAACGGCAGGAGTTGAAAAGGGAGGGTAAAATTGTCAAAAAACCGATCAACCAGGAGAAGAGGGATATGAGCCATCAAAAGAAATTGTTTGGAATCTGGGCGGTGGTCGCCTTCACCGCTTTTTTCCTCATTCAAATCACCACGGCCGCCGAACCTTCCAAAAAAGAAGCCCGCCCCGCCATTCCGTTGGGACTCGATGAAGAATCGTTCCATGTCCCTTCCGACAATCCGATGACGCCGGAGAAGATCGCGCTGGGACGGCTTCTCTTTTTCGACAAACGCCTCTCGGGAGACAACAGCATCTCCTGCGCCACCTGCCACATGCCGGCGCTCGCCTTCACCGACGGGCAGCCGGTCTCCGCCGGCATCCGACGCCAACTGGGGGGACGGAGCGCCCCGACTGCGATCAACCGCGCTTTCAGCCAGATCCAGTTCTGGGACGGACGGGCGGCGACGCTCGAAGCGCAGTCGATCGGTCCCTTCACCAACCCGATCGAGCACGGTTTCGCCGACTACGACCAGATGCTCGCCAAGATGAAGAAAATCGAGGGCTACCGGAAGGAGTTTAAAAAAGTCTTCGGAACCGATATCACGATGGACGGCGTCGCGAAGGCGATCGCGAGCTTCCAACGGACGCTGATCTCCGGAAACAGCCCCGCCGACCGGTACGATATCGGCGGGGATGAAAACGCCATCTCCGATTCGGCCAAGCGGGGGCTGGTCCTCTTTCGGAATAAAGCGCGCTGCACCAAATGCCACTCCGGCTTCAACTTCACCGACGAGAAATTCCACAATCTCGGCCTCGGCTGGGACAGCGGGAATGTCGACCTCGGCCGGTACATGGTGACCAACGACAAGAGCGAGATCGGGGCGTTCAAAACCCCGACGTTGAGAGAGATCGCAAACACCGCGCCGTATATGCACGACGGCCGGTTTGGTACTTTGGCAGAGGTGGTCGCCTTCTACAACAAAGGGGGAATCAAAAATCCGTTCCTGAGCGAGCTGATCCTTCCGCTCGAGTTGACCGCGCAGGAGGAGAAGGACCTGGTCGCCTTCTTGAGAACGCTCAACGGAGAAGGGTGGCAACATGTGAAGGCGCCGGAGGAGTTTCCGCAGTAGGGGCGAATCTAAGATCCGATTCGATAAGAAAAGGGGCGATCACAAGGATCGCCCCTACCATCAGATCAGAAAATAGAAAGGGGGCCGAAAGGCCCCCTTTCTATTTATCGGTTAACTCAGGCTCTTTTACATTAAGTTTCGCCCCGGTTCATCGGCATGGCAGAGGAGGCACCCCTCCTTCGCTGCGCGAAGGTGGTTCGCCACCAGAAGATAACTGACGTTGGCGTCGCTCCAGGCGATCACATCGTAGCCGTGATGGCGAAGGGTGTAGAAGGAAAGCGTTCCCCGCTCGGCCGCCTTGTCGCCGACCGCCATCGGCTGCGGCGGCCCCAGAAGCAGGGAGGAGAGCTCGCCGCCGGTCCGGAAAACGATCAGCGGCACCCGAAGGGCGCCGACCTGCTCAATCCTCCCCCCGATCATTTCGATCGAATCGCTCCCTGCCGGCAAGGTAAAGGGGACATCGACTTTTCCCTCAAACCAGGCCGAGAGGGCGGCCGGATCGCTCTCCCGCACGTCCAATCCCTTCTGATCTTCAACCACCGCCGCATGGGCCTCGACCGCCAGATCGACCCAAGTCAACGCCTCGGGGTGCTCCGCTGGTTTTGAAAACAAAAAGAATCCCCCCGCGCCGAAGAGGAAAAAGACCGCCAGGAGAGAGGCGACCCGCACGGCAGAACCCCACCCGGCGCCGAAGCGTGATCCCCATCGGAAACGGACCTCCTCCGCGGGAACCTCATCGGCGATCTCCTCCCGAATCCCCCCGCGGAGCGACGCCGGGGCGCGCTCGGCCGGGAACCCCTCCCGCAGCGCTTCCAGAAAGATCCGCTCTTTTTCGAAGAGGCCGCGGCAGCGGGCGCATTCGTCGAGATGGATCTGCACCCGGAGCGCTTCTTTCACATCGAGCTCATTATCCAGGTAGGGATAGAGCAGTTTCGTCATCGTCTGGCAATCATACATCGCTCTTTCCTCCCGAAACGTCGGGCCGATCCGCCGCGGAAACCGGTCCGGTTTCATAATCTTTCAAAAGCCGCTTCAGCTGATTTCTCGCCCGAAAGAGACGGGACATCACCGTCCCCAGCGGGACGCCGATCAGGCGGCCGATTTCCTTGTAGTCGAACCCCTCCGCATCTTTCAAAAGAACCACCTCCCGAAGGTGGGCCGGAAGGGCGTCCAATGCCTTTTTTAAATCATGCCTCGCAGTCCTGTTCTTGAGGGAGCCGTCTTCCCGCGATACCCCCAGCGGAGAGAGCGACTCAAAGTCGCCCGGCTCATCGAACTCCGAGACCAATACCTCCCGCGACCGTTGATGATACTGATTGATGAAAATGTTCCGCAGGATCGTCATCAGCCATGCCTTGCAGTGGGTCCCCCTTTCATACCGGTCGAAGAAGCGGCAGGCGCGCAGATAGGTCTCCTGCACCAGATCCTCCGCCTGGTCCCGATCGCCGGTCAAAAGAGCGGCGTAGCGATAGAGCGAATCGAGAAAGGGTAAAGTGGTCTCTTCGAATTCCCGCGGATCTTTGTTCTTCATATGGATGCGGCGCCCTTCCTCCCTAAACCGCCGGGCGGGCTGTTTTATTCCATGCTATTTCTAATCCGGTCGGCGGAAACGCCTTATTTTAACCGAGAAGCGGGGCGATGAACAGCCCGGAGGGAGGGAAAGGCTACGGTAGGATATTTCCGGCTTGACAAGAGTGGGAACCGAATGTTACCCATTGGCAGACTTCAAGAGGGCGATATGGCTTCGACGGCGACAGATTCCGATAAAGAGAAGACGGTCCAGAAGATGTTTTCCTCGATCGCCCGCTTTTACGATCTGAACAATACCCTTCTCTCCTTCGGCCTTCACCACCGGTGGAAGGTCCGAACCATCCAGATCGCCTCTCTGCAGACGGGAGAGCGGGTCGCCGATGTCGGCGCCGGCACCGCCGACCTTTCGATCCTCGCCGCTCACGCGGTCGGCGAAAAGGGATCGGTCATTGCGATCGACCTGAACGAGCCGATGCTCCAAATCGGCCGGCGGAAACTCTCCGCCCGGCGGCTCCGCCAAACCGCCTGCAGCCTCGGCAACGCCGAGCAACTCCCCCTCCCCGATCGATCGCTCCAGGCAGTCCTCACCGGCTTCTGCATGCGAAACGTTTCGGACCTCGACCAGGCCCTGCGTGAAATCCACCGGGTCCTGAAACCGGGTGGCCGGATGGTCTGCCTGGAATTCTCGACGCCGCCGGGCCCGGCCCTTCGCAAACTGTACGACTTCTACTCTTTCACCCTCCTCCCCAAAATCGGCACCTGGGTCTCCAAAGACCACACCGGCGTCTACACCTACCTCCCCGACTCGATCCGAAAATTCCCGGACCAGGAAGGATTGAAGAAAAGGATGGAGAGCGCCGGTTTCGCTCAGGTGACCTATGAGAATCTTACCGGTGGGATTGTGGCGATTCACATCGGGAGAAAGTAGACCCCTTAAAAGTTCCAACCGTTGCTCCGATCTATCGGGGGATGCGACGGAAATTCTGACACGGCATCCGGGGAAAAAAGATGGGAAAAGAGCCGTCCGAATAAAACGGAAAAATCCTATCTATTTGAAATCAAGCTAAAAAGCATCGACATTCTCAAATGCTGTATCTGTTTATACCCTCTTATCCCCTCCGAACAAGATTCTGACAACACGAAAGAACCGCCGGAATGATTGACACTCATTCTCCCACATTCGTCTTTTCCAGTCCGGCTTGCCTGCGATAGAATTTAAAATTAATTAAGATAAACAATTGGATACGATTCAAGCCCCGCGCTGTAGGAGCCCATCGGCCCAGATTTTGTATATCTTAATATAGATCTGTTCTGTTAATTAAACACAAAAACCACATGCAAAGAGGATTAGATGCGACGTTTCGTATTCAAGCGTGCTTTCACCCGATCGACGGTGGCGGTTTATCTGGGAGCCATCCTGCTGCTTGCCCTGCGGGGCAACGCAAGCGCGATTCCCTGCAGCGCCGGTTATGTAGACGGCAGCCCAAATGGTATCAATAACGGCAGCTATAACTGCCAGAACGGTGGAACGGGCGACAATAACGACAGTGCTTCCGATCTCCCCGGCTTCTTCGGATTGACCGGATGGGAACACTTGCAACAGGAAGACACACCAGGCGGTTTGATCACAACGGTTGATATCGGTCTCCAGGTCTCTCCCGATAACAATGCTCCAAACGGCACTTGGCAATTCAACGATTCCGTCTGGGACAATTATAGCGACATCGTCATTGTGCTCAAGGATGGGAGAACGCCGGAGAACATCTACTGGTCCGCCTATCAGGTTACCTCAGGCGATACGAGCGGCGACTGGGACACAGGCGGCCGCGGCCTCTCACATCTGACAGTCTATGGAATCAGAGAAGCACAGGTTCCCGAACCGGCCACGCTGGGTCTACTCGGCATGGGCCTCGCCGGTCTCGGCCTGATGCGCCGCCGCCTGCGCAGTTAACGACCTTTAGCTATTTCACTGTTTTGATCAGAAACCCCGCCACTGCGCGGGGTTTCTTTTTTTGCTGCATCCCCATTCCAATTTCATTTAGCGTTGGACCTGAACAAAACCTTGCCGTTCCGTTTTCGACTATGTTATCGTTGCTCCAACACGGAGCCCAATGATGCCTCGCCCCAAATCGGTTCTCTACGTCTTCCTCCCTTGCAAAAAAGTCTATCCTCTCGGCGTCACCTACCTGGCCCACTTTCTTCATCAGCACCATCCCGAAGCGCCGCAGCGGATCCTCGATCTCTCCCAGGTCACCCGCCCGCAGCGCCATGCCGCCCTCCGGGAAACAATCTCCGACTTTAAGCCTGACCTGATCGCCTTCTCCTGGCGCGACATCCAGCTCTTCGCCCCGCACGAAGGGGACGGCTCGCTCAAATATGCCTTCGACTTCTACTACTCGATGAACCCGATTAAAAAGCTCGTCGCCTCGGTTCAAGGCCTGCGGCACCTCTGGATCTACTACAGCAACCTGCGCGAGCACTTCACCTATTTGGAGCGGGTTCGCCGCGAGTTCCCGCAGGTGCAGATGACCGTCGGCGGGGGCGCTTTCTCCGTCTTCTCCGAGCCGATCATCCGGCGGCTGCCGGAAGGGGTCGTCGGGATCATCGGCGAGGGAGAAGATGCCCTGCTCAACCTCTATGAAGAGAAAACCATCATGAACGACCGCTGCATCTTCCGGAAGGGAGATCAGATCATCACCGGGACGCAGAAAGAGGTCGTCAAGCTCGACAGCTCCGTTCAAGACCCCGCCTATATCGAATCGATCTTCCCGCAGTACAAGGCCTACATCGACGAGCCGATCGGCATTCAGACCAAGCGGGGCTGCCCCTACGACTGCCAGTTCTGCCTCTACACCTACATCGAAGGGAAGCGGGTCTACACCCGCCCGGCGGAGAACGTCGTCGCCGAGATGAAGGCCTTCTACGACCGATGGGGAACGCGCCGCTTCTGGTTCGCCGACGCGCAGTGGATTCCCGGATCGAAGTATTATTCCCACTGCACCGAGACCCTGGAGCGGATCATCTCAAGCGGGATGAAGATCGAGTGGGGGGCCTATATTCGAACCAGCCTGATCACGAAGGAGCTGGCGGAGTTGATGGTCCGGTCGGGCCTCGGCGATACCGAGGTGGCGATCACCTCCGGCTCGCAGAAGGTGCTGGACGAATTGAAGATGGGCTTCCGGCTCGACAAGCTTTACGAAGGCTGCCGGCATTTGAAGGAGGCCGGCTTTAACGGAAAGATCATCTTGAACTACTCGTTGAACTCCCCCGGCGACACCGAGGAGACGCTGATGGAGAGTGTCGCCTCGTACAAAAAGATCGTCGGGATCCTGGGGGAGTCCCAGGTTTATCCGGCTCTTTTCTTCCTCGGCATCCAGCCGCACACCGGCCTCGCCGATCGTCTGGTGGAAGAAGGGTATCTGCCGCGCAACTACAATCCTTTTTCGATGAACCCGCTGATGATCAAGAAGCTCCTCTACAATCCGCCGCCGCTCGGAAAGATCATCACCCGCGCCTGTCTCAAGGCGTGGGAGAATCAAAAACGCACCCCGACCGACCCCTTCGCCAAACGGAACATCGCCTACGCCGACGACTCCCTCGCCAACATCTTCGAAGGAAACACCGGCCGCGCCGCGCTGCTGAATTTGGAAGCGGAATTGAAGGCGCGAGGCGTGAAAGCCCTCTCCTAAACAAAGAAGGCCGAACCCAAACCGGCTCGGCCTTCATCGCTGCTGCATCCCTACTTATTTCTTCTGCTCTTTCCCTTCGTCTCGCTTCGCCAAACTTGTCCAGGTGAAGAGGACCGCTCTTCCCATGCAGGTGATGTCGAGGACAAACGGCTCCACCCGATGATGCCGAAGAAAGCGGAACTTCCGCAACGTCATCGGCGAACGAAGCTGCTTTTCAGGAAAATGGATCTCTATCGGTGAGGGGGGCTCCCACTCCCACCGTTCCGGACTTCCCCGTCTGATTTTAGACAACGCGTCGTTTGCCCTTCTCTTTTCAGAGGGGATCATCCCCCAACTGTTGTTCTCCTGGAAAGCGCTGCTTAGTCTTTCCCGCCGATTTTTTTCTTCTTCACGTAGGCCCAGAGGACCTTCGTCATCTCCGCCGGGCTGATCGGCTTTTTCCCGAAAACCGTTTCCAATGACTCGGTCGCGCCGTTGAAGTTGACCGCATACCCGCCGAACGCTTTCTTCTTTCCTGCCGCTGTCTTTGTCGCCATTCGATGGCCTCCTTGGGTTATTAAGCTACGGGTCAAAAGCGATTGTTCACTTGTATATTACACTTCACGAACCTTCGTGCCAAGAGGGTGAATTGAATGGACCGCCTCAAGCAGACACGTAGACCTGGACTGAACACGAACTCTGAGTTCTTAATAACATCGCGAATACCCGCAGAAATGGCACTTCTCGCACCCTTCCGCGAATTCCAGCTCGCACCCGCAATCGGGGCAGGGGAAGGCGATCTTCTTCTCCTGAACGATCTCCTCCTCGATGACCGCCGCTTGCGCGACCTGGGCGATCGGGTCGGGATAACGCTTCTCGGGAACTTTGTTCTCGAACGCCTGGTTGAAGATCTTGGCGACCGCATCGGAGCAGGAGAGGACCTTCTCCTTGCCGAGACCGAACGGCTTGTCGCAGCGGATGCCGATCAACTGCTTGACGATATCCCGCGGCGTCACGCCGGCCCGAAGACAGAGCGAGATCAGACGGCCGATCGCCTCATTAAACGACCCTTCGCAGCCGCCCGCTTTACCCATCGTCGCGAACGCTTCGAACGGCAGCCCCTTCTCGTCTTGATTGACCGTCAGGTAGAGATCGCCGCAGGAGGTCCGCTTTCGAGTGGTCGTTCCGATCATCATCTCCGGCCGGGGACGGGGCGCGATCACCTTCAACGGCTGATCGGGCTGCAGAATATGTTCATCGGTGGCAATCGCCGCCGACTCCGCTTTCTTCTCCCCCTTCTTCGACTCCCCGACATTCATTACCTGATCGGGACGGGCGCCGTCGCGATAGACGGTGATCCCCTTGCAGCCGAGCTTAAAGGCCAAGAGATAGGCCTCCTTCACCTCCTTGGAGGTGGCGTGCGACGGAAGGTTGATCGTCTTGCTGACGGCGGAGTCGGACGACTCCTGGAACGCCGCCTGCATTCGGACATGCCACTCGGGAGAGATGCCGTGCGAGGTGATGAAGACCCGCTGCCAATAACCGGGAACCTGCTCGATCCCATGGACCGAGCCGTGGTTCTTGATGATTTTTTCGAGCAGATCTTCACTCCAGAAGCCCTCACGCTTGGCGACGTCGATGAAGTAGTCGAGGACGTACGGAAGATGGTCCCCCCCCATGACGTTCTTGTACCAGATCAACGAGAATTCCGGCTCGCAGCCGCCGGAGGTGTCGGCGATCATCGAGATTGTCCCGGTCGGCGCCACGGTGGTGACGTAAGAGTTGCGAATCCGCTCTCCCCGCTTTTGGTGAAGCGATCCCTGCCAGAACTTATAGGTCCCCCGTTTCTCGGCGAGACGGCCCGATTCATCGTAGCCGATCTTTCGGATGAAGCCCATCACCTTCCGGGCGGTCTCGATCCCCTCTTCGGAGTTATAAGGGATCTCGAGCTTGAAGAGCATCCGGGCGAAACCCATCACCCCGAGACCGATCTTCCGGTTCGACTTGGTGATCTCTTCGATCTGCTGGATCGGGTAGCGGTTCATGTCGATGACGTTGTCGAGGAAATGGATCGAGGTCCGGATGCTTTTCTCCAGCTTCTTCCAATCGATCTGATACCGGCTATCAATCTCGACAAGATGCTGCTCCAGATTGATGCTCCCGAGGTTGCAGCTCTCGTACGGCAAGAGCGGCTGCTCGCCGCAGGGGTTGGTCGCTTCCATGTCGGAGATATGCGGGGTCGGGTTGGTCCGGTTGGTCACGTCGATGAAGAAAAGCCCCGGCTCGCCGGTGGCGCAGGCCTGCTCGGCGATTTTGTCCATGACCATCCGCGCGGAAATCTTCCGGACCACCGTTTTGCTGCGGGGCGAGATCAGCTCGTACTCCTCGTCCTTCTCGAAGGCTTCCATGAACCGGTCGGTGATCGCCACCGAGATGTTGAAGTTGATGATCTGGCTGGTGTCGGCCTTGCACCCGATGAACTCGAGAATATCGGGATGGTCGACCCGCAAGATCCCCATGTTCGCGCCCCGACGAGTCCCCCCCTGCTTGACGGCCTCTGTGGCATGGTTGAAGACCTTCATGAAGGAGACCGGTCCGGACGCGACACCGCCGGTGGAACGGACGACATCGTCTTTGGGACGAAGACGGGAAAACGAAAAGCCGGTCCCGCCGCCGGTCTTGTGAATGATCGCCGCCTGTTTGACCGTCTCGAAGATCGACTCCATCGAGTCTTCGACCGGCAACACGAAGCAGGCGGAGAGCTGCTGCAGGTCGCGGCCGGCATTCATCAGGGTGGGGGAGTTCGGCAAAAATCGAAGCGACGCCATCAGGTCATAGAAATCTTCTTCGACGGCGCCGAGATTCGCGCTCGGATCATACTGCTTGTCCGCCTCGGCGATATTGCGCGCGACCCGCCGAAAGAGCGCATCGGGGGCCTCGATGACTTTTCCTTCTTGGTTCTTGGCAAGGTACCGCTTCTCTAAAACGCGCAATGCATTCGGGGAGAGGTTCAGCGTTGAACTGGAATCCGCTCCGCTCTGCTTCTCACCTGCCTTTCCGATTTGCTCAGTCATCTCCATAGATCGATCTCCTCACAGCTTTAAGGTCAACTAATAAATTCAACTAGAGTAGTATTTAGGATTTCCTCAGAAGGGTCATTTTTACAATTAGAAATTGTCGATCAAACATTGTTGTGACATGATCAATCGTAGGAGAAAGCCATTTTTTTGTCAAGGAGAAAAATACAAGATATAGCGGAATAAAAATGGGTGGCAACAACATATTGTGGAATTGCTGGAGATAACCTGTGGATAAGGTGTGGAGAGAAAAGCTATTCTACCTTAAAATAAAGGAGTTCCATCGGATTACCCCTTCGGATGATGGCCCGGACGATTTTTCGGGTGTTTTGAACCTTCCCCTCGGCGGTGATGGAGAAAAAATTGCTTTTGGTATCGATTCCGGAGGTGGTGCCGGCGGTTGTGAACCGGGTCTTTACATCGGCCGGCACACTGTCGATAAATTTCTGCTTGTTCTCATAAGGGCGATTCTCAATCAGGCGGCCCGCAATCGACTCATCGATTCCTCCCTCGAAATCCAAACTTTGTATAATCAGCGAATCGGCGGTGTTTACATTGATGAGGCCGTCGCCGTAGACGGTGAGGTAAGGGGAGATTTTCCGGTAGACATCGTCGGTGATCCCCCAGACCATATGAAGCTCCTCCAACGTGTCGAAGCGGGCATTTTTAGCGGAGTAAGGGGGATCGAGACGGCGATAGCTCTCATCCTCGGCGCCGTAGGGCGAAATCGGATCGCTGTCGATATCGACCCAGTCGACGATCGGATCGGCCAGCTCCGGGTCAAGCTGGAGCAATTCGAAGAGCCGCCGGAGCTGCTTGTGTCTCGTCTTCTGTACGGTGGCCGCGGTTTTTCCGTTATTGTCCACCAGGCTGTTGAGGTTGAACTTCCCCGTCTCGTCGGTGATCGCCCCGGAGAGGACCCCGTCTCCGAGGGGATACTCCGGAACAGGATAGGCCCAGAGCTCATCCAGACCGTCGTATTTGTTGCTGAAGCGCAAATCCTCTTTCAGAATCGCCTCGCCGGCCGAGACCGCCGAGCGGGCGAGGTAGAAGGCTTTCAAGTCGTCGCGGAAATTTCCGGCCGCGCGCAGATCGGCCCGCGCCTGGAAGTCGATCTCCAGGATCAGGACGGTGAGAAGCAAGACGACCAGGAGGCTCAAAAGGAGCGCAAATCCCCCCTCGTTTTTCAATAATTTGTTGTGCCGGCGCATTGCTTCTGGTATACTCCCGCCCATGAAAAACGTCTTGATCTCCGTCTTTTTACTGACCCTGTTTTTTCTGGCAACCGGCTGCGGGGAAGGAAAATCGGGGGTCGTCTTGAGGGTCACCACCGATACAGCGGGAATCGCCCCGGTCGAAAAGCTCCGTCTGGCAACCACCGGCGACGGCACCGATGACGTTCTCGCCGACCGGAATCTAACACCGAGCAGTTTTACGGTCGCCTTCACCAGCTTCAGGCTTCTTGAGGAAGCCGACCCGGACAATCCAAATACCCCCGTCGACAGCCACACCGTCTTCGAGCGGAGCCTTTCCGATCCGATCGAAATCTCTCTGACCTCCGGACAAACCATCGAGGTGGACGAGAATACCAGAGAGCCAAGCCAGGGAACATACGATCGACTCGAATATGGGGTCCGCTACTTCGAGATGACGATCCCCCTCTGCCGGCTCAACGACGACTGCGAAGAGCGCCGGGTCCGATTCTACCTCTCTTCCGAGGCCGATCCGCTCCTCAACTTCACACCGACTGCCGGCGATATTCTGATCTCCGGCAGCCGGACCGGGGACGATTTCAACTGGATCTCCACCAGTGCCGGCATCCCGCTCGGCCTCGTCCCGATCGGCGGGCAGCGGCCGTCAGATGCCTACCAGCTCCCGCCGGGCATCTTGTCTCCGACGGGCGCAACCGATCCGGCGATCTTCCCTCAACAGATCTCGCCGCCTCTGGAAATCGACAGCAATCCGGAAGTGGTCTTCGTCTTCACCCTCCACTTTGATCTCTCCGGACTCTTTTTCTTCGACAACACCGATGAGGATATATTCGATCCCGCTCCCGACGTTCACTTCAACGCCCTGCTCAACGATCTCGACGAGACACGGGACGGGAAAATATCGCTGGAATGTGTCAATCCGGCCACCTGCAGAGCCGATTTCTGGCCCGGCTTTCCCCCCGTCACCGTCACCCGCGATGAAGAAGAGCGGGACGACTAAGCCTCTTCGTTTTCTTCGACGAAACGCTACGACGACATTCTCTCATACGACGATACCAGGAAGGTCACATCCATCAGCGACGGATCGGAGAAGCGGGTCTTCATCGAAAGCCGCTTGATCCGGACCGGAAAGGGGGCGTTCTCGACCGCGGCCAGGAAGGGGACGATTCGGGCGAGGGTGACATTCTCCACCTTCACCTCCACCGGGATCTCCCGGTAGGGATCGTGAAGCTGCGGGGAGAGGGGGCGGATATAGGCGATGTTCGGCCGGATCTGGTTTTTCGCGGCGGTCTCCTCCAAAAAGGAGAGGGGGGAGAATTGGTTGGTCGTCGGCAGGCGCCGGTCGATCTCTTGAATCCCCTGCGAGACGGTGAGGTACTCCCCTTTCAGGGCGGCGAACTCGCGCGCCTCTTTTTCTTTTTGAGGAATCAGACGGTCGAGGATCTCCATCCGCTCCCAAAGCGGGCCGACCAGCACAAAATAAAAAATTAGGAGAAAAGCGATCATCCCCCCTCCCCCCAAGACCCACTTCTCGCGGGGAGAAAGCCGCATCAGAAACTGATCGACCCCTTTACGAACTCCGCTTCCGTTCATCTTTCTTTCCTTCCGTCATCGTCAACTGAATCCGAAAACCGACCTTGGATTGATCGGCCGAGATCTTGGCGTCGCTGACGTTCACCTCTTGAAAATGACCCACCTTCATCAGGCCGCCCCGGATCCGATCGACCGAATCGTACGAGTCGGTCTGCGCCTCGATCCGAATCTTGTTCCCGTCGATCACCATGTCGGTAACGTCGATTCGGACCTCCGTTGGAATCCCGGCGGTCACCACCTTCAACACCTCGAGGGGACTCTCCTCGCCGACCCCCAGAAATTCGGCGTTTTTCTTCCGCTCATTGATGGCGGCGCGGGTCTGCTCCACTTCATTCGAGACATTCTTCGTTTGCGGGAAGGTCTTCGTGAATTCGGATCGAAGCTCCTGCTTGAGCGCCTGAAACTTCTTTTCCTTCTGATGATAGTGCAGATAAAAGTCCCCACCGATCAATCCCAACAGGATGAGGGAGACCAGTCCGACCGACGTCAGGCGGTGGCGCCGCTCGATCGACTCCTTGCCGAAGACGAACTCTCCCTGCCGAAAATTGATCTGCGTCCCCTGCGCCGGCGACAAGGCGAGGCCGAGCGCTTCGGCATACCGCGGCAGGGCGGTCGAGAAATGGGCCGTGTCCAGCCCGGCCATCGGCGGCGATCCGCTCAATGTTTCCGGCGTCATCTGAAAGTGCTGTGCGATCAGCTCTTTCAGCCCCCGCCACTGCCCCCCTCCGCCGCAGAGATAGAATCCGCTGCGCGGCTCCCCGTTCGCCCCTCCCGTCAATGAGACGCTCTTCTCGATCTCGATCAACCAGGAGGAGACCCGCTTCTGAACCGCCTCTCCGGCCTCGGTTCGGGGAGGGGCGCTCAGGTCGATTTCGTTCTTTCGCTTCTCGGCCTCTTCCCATGAAAGCCCCAGATCGTGCTGAAAGGCCTCCGTAAAATCATCCGATCCGATCGGGATCGTCCGGACCCATCGCAATCGCGGCGACGTCTGCTTCGCCGCGACCGAAAGACCGCAGAGGACGGTCTTGGAGGCGCCGAGGTCGATCAACAGATGCTCCGACCGCTCGTCCCCCCCGGCGGTCCCCCGCTTTTTCTCGCCGTTGGAGGGTTGGGTCATCTGCTGGTAAAAGGTGTAGAGAGAAAGGGCATCGACGCCGACCCACGCCGGGTCGATCCCGACCGACTGCAGCGCGCTGAGGTATCGGCGCAGCACCCCTTTCGGAACCGCGGAGACCAACAGACGCGACGATTCGGCCGGCTCCGCCTTTCCCGGCTCGGGCGCGCTCCGGATCTGAAGATCCCGCCCGCCCCCCTGTGGAAGGGGTTGGTAGTCAATCACGACCTCCTCCAGATCGAACGGGAGCTGTCCTTCGACCTCAAAGGGGACCACCTGGCGAAGACGCTTCGGATCGGTGAACGGAACGGTGATCTCCCGCGTCGAAACGAGGTGGCCCGGCAAGGCGATGGCGGTCATCTCGCCCGGCTTGATCTTCCCCTCCGAACGAAGCTGGCGGAGCGCCTCGATCTGCGCTTCATCAGGAAGGTCCCCTCGCCGCCGCTCACCCTGCCGCTCCACCTTCCGCTCGAAGGCATCGACGAGACGAAGCCCCCGCAGGGTCCGCGCAATCCGAACCCCCTTGATGACCGATTGTCCAATGTCGAGTCCGAGAATAATCTGGGCCATTACCTCAATCCAAATGTAATCAATGATGTTCCATCACGTGTAGGGGCGATCCTTGTGATCGCCCTTTCATAGGGATGGTGGAAACAGGGCGAATACAAGATTCGCCCTTACAGCGCAAACGGCCTGCCGTTCACCGAGATCTGCGGTTGGCCGATCGATCCCTTCAGCCCCAGGGACAAAGGCTCGCGTCCCGAATACCCCTGTATGAAGAGAGAAGCCATCTGTTGAAGGCTCCCCTTCGGGGTCGCCTTGAGACTGAGTGAGAGAAGGCTTCCTTCCAACGGCTCGCGGAGAATCAGATTCCCCCCGTCGCTCGTCAGGTCGACCTCATTTCCTTGGGCGGCGAACCGCTCCACCACCAACATGCCGTTCCGAAGATTGATCTTACCACGAATGCTCGAAAAGGACACCTCGCCGATCGGGACCATCCACTGCCCCACCTGCTTCAATTGAACGCTGTTGATCGTGAAGGTGAGGCTCCCTTTCGCCTTCAACAGATCGGGACCGACCCCGCTCCCCTCCCCCTGCAAATCGAGAAGTCCCGAGAGGCCCAGCCGGCTCAGATTGAGTTTCTGTCCCTCGCTCTTGAAAGAGAGGGAGAGCCCTTCCCGCGTTTGGACCGCGGTCGCATGGCCGATGATTTCCCCTTCGGCGATCCCGACCCGATAATCGATCTCTCCTCGCCGATTGAAGAGAAGGGGCAACGGGGCGACCGCCGCATCGAGCGATTGGATCTTCCATTGAGGAACCGGCCCTGCCTGGCAATCGACCTGAATCTCCCGCCAGGACAAGCGCAGCGGGAAAAAGATCCCCCGTTTTCCGACCGCCATCGTGCAGCCGCTTTCCGACTCAATCGCCGCGATCAGGCGCGACTCCAGCAGACCGAAGGGAAAGGTCAGATAAAGAAAGAAAAGGAGCATCAGAAGGCCGAAGAAGGCATACCCCAGCCCGACCGCCCATTTTCCTTTCTGATTTTTGATCCAATCGAACATCGTCTGCTACGACCTTCTCGCCATCGGAAGATCGACCGTTGTTTTAAAACGATGGCCCTCTTTACCGCGGCCTCGGAGGATCAATTCGATCTCCACCGCCAGAGGGAGCTCCTTGTTATTTTCAGAATCCCAGCGATCGACCCAATTCTTATCAGTTCGATTGAGATAGCGGAAGTTGATTCCGAGGACCTCTTCGCCGATCTCGTTCCGGATCACCCGCTCGTTCGCCAGGGCCGCCTCATGCATCAGGAACTCCTCTTCAAGACCATACGAGATCAACGCCCAGTCCGATTCGGGGGCGTCCCGCAAGGTTCGCCCGTGGGAAACGGCGGTGAACCGGATCGAGTCATCCGGATAGTCGGTCCCGTCGATCGTTCGGGTCCGATCCTCTCCCAAAAAGAGAAACGATTTCGTGACCGCCGATCCCGGAGGAAGTTGTGGACTCGTCGGTTGTCCCGGAATCGGCTTTGTCTGATAGATCATGCTGAGATCTTTCGCCAGATGATAAAAACCGAGCCGCGCCAGGCGGTAAGAATCGGCCTGCTCCTCCAACTGTTCCGAAACCCGGTAAGTCGCATTAAACGACCCGTACACCAGGGTGAAGAGAACCGCCAGAATCGCGAGCGAGACGAGGATTTCGAGAAGGGTGAAACCCTTCGATTGCGGATTGTCGATTTCGGATTTCAGATTTAAAACCAAAAACCTTTTCTTTCCATTCCGCCATCCGCTATCCGCCATCCGCAATCTCACCCCTACCCTCTCGCGTTGAATAAAAATGTCGTAAACCGGACACTCTCCTCGCGTCCTCCCTCTTTCCAGAGGACCTCCAGATTCAACTCTCTCACCACCTCATACGGCGTCTGCTTGACCTCTTCTTTCCATTTGTAATTGGGATACTCTTCGCCGAAATCCCCTTCCCGCGCCCCCAAGTCGGGAAACCCGGCAAACGAGACCTCCGAGATCCGCTGGCGCGCCAGCAGCGTCGCCTCGGTCAGGTGGCCGGAATAGGCGGAGAGGGCGATGTCCCGGTTGCGAAGCCCCAGCAAAACGGTGAGGGCGATCGCCAGCACCGCCAGCGAAACCATGATCTCGATGAGGGTGAAGCCAGATTGAGCGTGAAGCGTGGAGCGTGAGGCGTGAGGTGTAAAAGATTTTAATCCCTTTCGCCTTCCGCCTTTCGCCTCCCGCCTCCCGTTATTTCGCCCTTGTTCAGCTTCTCGTGTCGACATCGACATACTCATCCATCACCTTCACCCGGCCGGTCAGAGGATTGACGACCAGGGTCCACTGCCGCTCCCCCTGTTTCAGGTGAATCCAGACCTTCTCCACCCCCACCGGGTAGAACTGCATGAAGGCCTCCCCTTCGTTCACCTTTCCCTGCGCCGGGGTCACAACATCTTCGAAAGAGATCTCTTTCGGAAGGACCCGCCGCCGGGTCATCGGATCGGTTGTTTCGACGAACTCGCCGTTTTCCCCCAACGCCGCCGCCCAATAAGCGCCATTTTCAAGATTGAAGTAGAGCCGGTAGGTCTGCTTGGTCGTGGACGATTCTTGGGCGAGATGCTGGATCAGCCCGGCGAAGTGCCGCGCCGTCCACTTGAGATCGGCCGCGCCGAACGAGGAAACCCGGGGAAAAACAAAGAGCGCCGTCACGCTGAGGATAAAGACGACCAGCATCAATTCGAGGAGGGTAAAGCCTTTCGATTGCGGATTGTCGATTTCGGATTTCGGATTTAAAAACAAAAACCCTCTCTTTCCATTCCGCATTCCGCAATCCGCAATCCGCATTTGACCTACTCCATGTTCCAGCTCTCGATGTCGGCGCTCTTTCCTTCTCCCCCCCCTTCGCCGTCGGCGCCGTAAGAGAGGAGATCGAAGTCGCCGTGGGTTCCGGGGCTGACATAGACATATTGATTTCCCCAGGGATCGGCCGGAATCTTCGGAAGGTAACCCCCCTCCCGCCAGTTTTTCGGGATCTCGCCGACGCTTGGCTTGTTCACCAGTGCATCGAGCCCCTGCTCGGTGCTCGGATAGTCGCCGTTGTCGAGCTTGTACATCTGAAGGCCCTCTTCGATATTCTTGATCTGGACCTTCGCCGCCACCCGCCGCGCCTCATCGGTCCGCCCGACCAGCTTCGGGACGACCAATACCGACAGAATCGCCAGGATCGTAATGACGACCATGATTTCAATCAGTGTAAAACCAGCCTGTGAATTTCGACTGAAGCGGACAAACCGCCTAACGGTGCCGCTTAGAGTGTTGTATTGCTTCATGTCCCTCCTAATTTAAGTTAGAGACGTTCCCGCCGGGACGTCTCTACTCTGCATTCCGACTATTTTACGATTTGAGATACCTCGAAGATCGGCAGCAAAATCGCCAGGACGATAAATAAGACCACTCCCCCCATCCCTAAGATCATGAGCGGGGCGAGGAGTGACGTCATCCCGGTCACCACCGTCTCGACCTCGTTGTCATACGCCTCGGAGACTTTCTGCAGCATCCCTTCGAGCTCGCCGCTCTTCTCCCCGATGGCAATCATATGGGTCACCAACGGCGGGAAAAGACCGCTCCGCTTCAGCGGATCGGCGATGCTCTGCCCCTCGCGGATATTGCCGCGGGCCCCCTGGATCGCCTCCTCGAGGACCTTGTTTCCGACCACCTGCTGGACGATCTCCAGCGCCGTCAACAGCGGAACGCCGCTCGCCAGCAGTGTCGCCAGCGTCCGGGTGAACCGGGAAATGGCGACCATCTTCGCCACCCTTCCGGCCAGCGGGATTCTCAAAAGAAGCCGATCATACTGCTCCCTTCCCCGCGGCGTTTGGATATGCCGCCGGTAGATCATTCCGCCGAGGACGCTGGCCCCGATCAACAGCCATCCGTAACCGCGCAGGAAATCGCTCAGCGCGAGGAGGATCACCGTCGGGAGGGGAAGCGCCTGGTTCAAATCGGCGAAGATCGCCGTCACCTTCGGAACGACGAACGAGATCAGGAAAACCAAGATCGCGCCGCTGACGAACAACATCAAGATTGGGTAGGTCAA
This sequence comes from Candidatus Manganitrophus morganii, assembly GCA_021651055.1. Lineage (NCBI taxonomy): Bacteria > Pseudomonadati > Nitrospirota > Nitrospiria > Candidatus Troglogloeales > Candidatus Manganitrophaceae > Candidatus Manganitrophus > Candidatus Manganitrophus morganii. The sequence goes on along the minus strand of JAJHOH010000001.1, from coordinate 3,214,752 downwards.
GATCGAGAAGAGCTTGTTCCGAAGCCGGACCTGGCTCTCCAGATAATCGGCCAGCCGGACCAAGATCCGGTCGAGCGTTCCGCTCGCCTCACCCGCCCGGACCATCTGCCGATAGAGCACCGAGAAGACCTTCGGATGGCGCGTTAAGGCATCGGCAAGCGAGGCCCCTTCCTTCACCCCTTCCCGGACATCGATCCAAATCTTCTTCGCCGCCGGCTTCTCGACCTGTTCGGTCAGCGCCCCCAGCGCTTCCATCAGGGAGATCCCCGCCCCGAGAAGGGTCGAGAGCTGGCGGGTCATCACCGCCGTCTCGGCCAGCGTCATCCGTTCCGAGAAAAGGGTGACCGGTTTCGACAGCCCGGTCGGCGCCGCTTGCTGCGTCTGGGTAATCTCCACCGGAAAAATCCCGCTTTTGCGCAGCTTCGCCCGCGCCACCTTGGGGCTGTCGGCATCGACAATCCCCGCCTTGCTCTTCCCCTCTACATCGAGTCCTTTGTATTCGTAAATGGCCATTTTTTAAGATCCAACCCATTCAGGCTGCTCAAAAAGCTCCATATGCAAGGCCGCAGGGAAAGAGGAAACCGGAACGTACTCTACTGTACGTGAGGATTTCCGAAAGACCGAGAACGCAGCAGATGGACTTTTTCAGCAGCCTGCTAAAAGATTTCCTCCTGCGTCACCCGAAGCACCTCTTCCGTCGTCGTCATCCCGGACAGGATTCTCCGCGCGCCGTCCTCCCTTAAAGTCAGCATCCCCTTGCCGACCGCCTTCGCTTTGATCCGGGATGAATCGACTTTGGAGAGAATCAGGTTTCGAATCTCGTCGTCGAGGACGAAGATCTCGTAGATGCCGGACCGGCCGCGGTAACCGGTGTTGATGCAGTGGGCGCACCCCTTTCCCCGATAGAAGATCAGGTTGGGCGGAGCCTGTTTGATTCCGAGTTTTCCCAATTCCTCGGGGGTGGGGCGGTAGGAGACGCGGCACTCGGGACAGATCTGCCGGACCAGCCGCTGCGCGACGATCGCGACGACCGAGGAGGAGACGAGGAACGGCTCGATCCCCATGTCGAGAAGACGGGTGATCGCGCCGGCCGAATCGTTGGTGTGAAGGGTCGAGAAGACGAGATGGCCGGTGAGCGAGGCTTGGATGGCGATTTCGGCGGTTTCGGTGTCGCGGATTTCCCCCACCATGATGACATCGGGGTCTTGCCGGAGGATCGATCGAAGCCCGCTGGCAAAGGTGAGCTGGATCTTCGGATTCACCTGGATCTGCCCGATCCCCTTGAGCTGATATTCGATCGGGTCTTCGATCGTGATGATGTTTTTGTCGGGTGAGTTGATTTTGCTGAGCCCGGCATAAAGGGTCGTCGTCTTGCCACTCCCGGTCGGTCCGGTCACGAGGATGATCCCGTGGGCCATCTGGATTAACTGGTCCATCGTCGCCAGCCCACTGGGAGAGAGGCCGATATCTTCCAGGTTCAGCAGGATGCTCGTCTTATCAAGAAGACGAAGGACCAGCCGCTCGCCGTGCGCCGTCGGAACGTCGGAGACGCGGATGTCGATCTCCCGGCCCCCGATCTTCAGCCCGATCCGCCCGTCCTGCGGCAGCCGCTTCTCGGCGATGTTCATCCCGGCCATGATCTTGATCCGAGAGATCAGCGACGACTGCAGCCGCTTCGGCGGCGCGAGGATGTTGTAGAGAACCCCGTCGATCCGGTAGCGGATGGCGATCTCCTTCTCGAACGGCTCGAAATGGATGTCGGAGGCGCGCTGCTGCACCGCCTGAAAGAGAACGGAGTTGACCAGGCGGATCATCGGCGCTTCATCGCTCGCGTCGAGGAGGTCCTCCGGCTCCGCCAGCTCTTCCGCCAAGGCGCTCAGGCTCTCCCCCTCGGCCAGATCGGAGATCGCCTGCTCTGCGCCGGCGGTGGCCCGCTCATAGACGTAGTTGATGCTGCTGACGACCACCCGCGAGGGAACGGCGACCACCTCGATCGGCTCCCCCAAAAGCAGCCGCAGGTCGTCGAGAGGAGAGAGGTGGAGCGGATTCGAAGCGGCGACCTGAACGACCCTTCCCGCCCGCTTGAAGGGGAGCAGTTCGTAACGCTTCGCGAAGGAGATCGGAACCTTCTCGGAAAGAGGGAGATCGATTTCTTTGGGGTCGAGGGAGGCGCGGTAGGGCAACTGCCATTGTTGGGAGAGGGCCTCCAGGACGGCGTCTTCGGTGAGGGCCTTCAACCGGACCAGGATCTCTCCGATCTTTCCCCCCTGCTCCTTCTGAAGGTGAAGTCCCTCTTCGAGCTGCGCGGGGGTCAACCCATGTTTTTCGATCAAAATCTGCCCGATGAGCGGGCGTTTCGGTTGTGCCATGATTCGCTATCCGTTCTTTGTTAATCGTTATTCGTTATTCGGTTTCAACGCTTAACGGTTAACGTTTAACGAATAACGCTTCTCCGTTTACCTGGGGAGGTTGATCATTTGATTAAATAATTCCTCGCGGTGCTCCCGCTGTCCTAAACGGTTTTCATCGAGGAATGTCCTGGCCCCCCCGACCTTTCTCCCCCGGATCGTGTCGAGATCTTCCGACTCGCGGACCAGGTGCGGGGTAAGAAAGATCAAGAGATTCGTCTTCTCAAACCGCCGCGATTGAAACTTGAAAAACCAACCCAAAAGCGGGATATCCCCCAAGAGCGGGATCTTTCGCTGCGTGACGACGACGTTGTCCCGGATCAGCCCTCCGATGACGACGGTCTGCGCGTCGTGGACGATGACGGTGGTGTTCGCCGACCGCTTGTTGGTGGTCGGACCGAGGACGATCGTGCCGACGGTCTGCGCCGTATCGACGACAGACGAGATCTCTTGGTAGACGTCGAGTTTCACCAGGTTGTTTTCCAGCACCTGCGGGGTCAGCCGGAGGATGATCCCGACGTCCCTCCGCTCGATCGTCGTTTGGACATTTCCGCCGACGGTCTGGCTCTGCGCCCCCGGGAAGGGGACGTTTTGAGCGACGACGATCTCGGCCTTTTGGTTATCGCTCGTCAAGATCTGGGGCGTGGACAAAATGTTCACGTCGGTATTCGATTGCAGCGCCCGCAGCAGCGCGCGAATGTTGACCGTCCCGACCTCCACCCCCGGCACCCGCGCCAGCTCGATCAGGTCGTTCGGGTTCTGGTTGAACCCGCCGATCGCCGCCACATCTCCGCTGTCGGTCGTGTATCCGAAGACGGCGCCGAGATCGGTCCCGAGCTCCCTGAATTTGTCGGCCGCCATCTCCAGGACCACCGCTTCGACATAGACCTGCCGCCGCTTCATATCGAGCTTCTGGATTACCGCTTTGAGGACCTCGTAGTCCTCGTCGGTCGCGGTGATGATGAGGCTGTTGGTGGTTTTATCGGCGAGGATCTGGACCGTCCCGGTCAGCTCCCCCGTCGGCCGCGACGTTCCCCGGCGCGCCGGGCCCGCCGTCCTTGCCACGAGTCCCAGCAGCACCTTCGCCACTTCTTCGGCCTGGGTGTTCTCCAGCGTGTAGACATGGACCGATCGATCGGGGGGGACCTCGGCGACCGGCACGATCTGATAAACCGGCCCGCTCTGGACGACGCTGAAACCTTTGAGCTCCAAGACCGAGAGGAAGAGATCGTAAACGTGGTCCACCGCCACTTTCGACGGGGAGAAGATCGTCACCTTTCCCCTCACCCGCTCGTCGATGACGAAATTCCTTCCGGTCAGCTCGCTGACGAACTTAACAAAGACGGGAAGATCGACATTGTTGAAATCGAGGGTGATGAGCTTTTCTTTCGGAGCGGGGCGTTCTTTTTCCGGGGCCGGGGCTTCTGGCGCTTGAGCGCGAAGGGGAGAAGGGGCCTCGATTCCAATCGCAACAATCATCCAGAGCACAAGACAGATCCCCGAGAGGACCGCTCGGGGACAGGCCGCAAGGCGTCTCTTCATAAACCTTTCCTATCGGACTTCGTAGCTGAATGTCTCCCTTTGGTTGTTTCGAACCAGGTCGACGTTAATGGCGTTCTCATCTTTGAGTTGCTCAAAGACCTTGAGGAAGTTTTGGGGGTCTTTCACTTCAATCCCGTTGACCCGGTGGAGGATGTCGCCGTTTTGCAGTCCGATCTTGGCGTAGAGGGAATCCTCCGTGATGGCGAAGATACGGAACCCGTCCGGTTTGCCCTCGCTGAAATTCGGAACGATCCGCGCCTTGGTCAAGAGCTGGGGAAGATTGTTGACGGCATTTTCAATCTCGCGGCGATCGACCACCCAGCTATTTTTTCCGGCTTGCCGGATGTTGGCTCCGGGGGTGGACAGCGTGGTCGGGGTCAACACGGTCGGCGTGGCGTGCCCGGCCGGTTTGTTCTCTTCCGGGAAGAGCGATACCTCCAAGATCTCCTCTTCGCCCCCCCGGAGGACCACCACTTTATTCCGGCTGATCTTCGCGATCCGGCCGTCTTCACCCACAACATCGCCGATCCGATAGAGGAGCTGTTCGCGGGTCTTGGTGTCTTCGATCACCGCGTACGATTCCTCGTCGCTTCCGACCATCGTTCCGAGGAGGGTTTGATTGAGGGGAACTCTGGGGGCCGACATCGCCGGAAACGACGGATCCGCGTTCGGCCCCGCGACTTCCGGCTGTTTTCCCCGCATTTTGGAGTTGAAGATATTTCCTTCGACGATGGGGTTGTAGTCGCGGAAGGTCCCTTTCGATGCGGCCGCGGGAACACCGCCGGGATTTCCGGCGCTTCGGGGGGCGATCGACGCCTCCAGGCGGGAGCCGATGGCGACATTCGCCATATCGGCGATAAAATAAGCCCCGGCCGCAATCATCGCCAGATGCAACACCCAAAAATAGGATTTGAACATGGAATCCTTTATAAGAAATGGAATTTCTTATCTATTATAAGGAATTTGACGGCAATGTCAAATCGGGAAAAGAATATAGAAGGGGAAAACGCGGTGGTCTAGTTTACTGCTCCATGAGTAAAAGCCATGAATCAAAACTTCACCCGGAAGACTCCTCTCATATCGAGTTAAGCTGGTGAGAAAGTCCGCTGCAACAATGCGACAGGATACAGAATTACAGGCCTTGTTAATGATGACCTAATCCACTCAAGATCCGAACATCGCGTTGAGTACACGGTCAATCTCGTCGTTGTGCATAGATGGATCCTGTTGAAGAAAAAACGAACGTCCAATATGCAGCATGTTCTTCCTCGAGTTTGGACGATTTTGCTCGATTCCGAGAGCGATTGAGCGGAGCTCCCACATTCCAGATACCCGGGTAAGAGTAATCACGATCACACCTGGGCCAACTTTTGAGAAATTTACCAAATACGTCGCCGCTGAGGCAACACCACGGTTTGGAAGCGACTTCCAGTATGGCACGTCTCCTCCTGCAATCTCTATCCCGTGCAGGGCCACAATGGACTGAGCCAACTTCGGCGAAGAGGGATTCCCGAACTCCTTGAATAGAAGGTCAAGGTCGTTTGTAAGGCTGCGCCGATCCTCGGCGGCTCGTTGTCCGTCATAGGTGGCTGGTTCATGGATCTGAGCAACGGCTTCTTGGAAATCGCCAGCTACCAATTTGGATATGACGTTCTCCGCAAGGTTACTGGCTGAGTCGGACAAGTCTGTGGCCGAAAAAGCTGTCAAACAGCTTAATATAAGCCAAACAACCACTGAACCGACGACGAAAGTACTCCTCTTCATTATCTATAGTTCTCCAACTCTGTATTTTCCTTTTAAGAATCTTCGTTTCATCCATTTGGATATACCACTTACGCATTCTCTGCTCCAGACAATGCATATAAAGGGTCTAACCAATTTGAGTATCCAATTTCTACACCCCATGACGTAGGTGCTCCACCAAACCTCCGCTCGGCTGGTTAGCAAGCTCCGAAGGCAGGGCTTCATACTTATCTGCGGAACATTTCCAGCAAGATTGGTTTTTGTTTCCTTACTTCGAACCAGAAGCCTCCGAAGAAAAGTCCCCATAAATAAAGAAGCATTACAAAGGGCGCTAGAAGAAAAGGTGAAAGTGGAACTATCCCGATTAGTAATCCTATGATCAAAAAGAGAATTACGGAGGCGAGAAAACCAATGCCAAAACTTAGGAACACGATCATCCGCGTATAAAGTTTCATCCAGATTAAAACAGTAACGCCGGTTTTCCCTGGACGGAATGTCCCCTGTACAATGGGAAGAGATGAATTGTTATAGTCGATCTTTCTGCCAATAGTGAATCCGTTTCTGGAAATATCGAATACGTACCATTCTTTGGGATCAACTCTGGATTTGACGAATTCAAGAATTTCCTCTTGTGATATTGACGTCTCGATTTCAAATGACTCTGATGGCCATAGCTTCATATCAAATTATTATGAGGAAATATGGCTGCTCCAAATTGAGTCCGCAGATCCTTTTAGCACGTCAGAGGTGAATTACAAAGGATTCCGCTATTCTGGAAAATGTTTAATCCCCATTAATCAATCATCGGAATGAAACGAGTGCTTCAGTGAGAAATAGCTTTACCACCCACCTCCTCCATAATCAAAAATGTCATCTTGAGAATTATAACCTGAGCCGTAATTTGAACCACCAGTGACATAATCAGGGCCGGTGTTAGCTGGAGAGCCAGTCTGATAGCCTGTCTGATAAATTGGGTGTGACCACGTTACATATGCTTCAGGATTTACAGGTTGGTGTGGTCCCCAAGATCCACCGATGGAATACTGACTCCCAGTGACGGTTCCGCTTCCATTGGAAATGACATCCGCCCCAAAACTTGTAGTTGAACCAGGTAGAAGTGGAAAAGGCGTTCCTGTGTTAAAATTGGTTCCGACTACGTTGGTCTGTCCATTTAAACCACTTACTGAAGGTGCATTAGTCGATCCAACACCAAGGAAGACAGAAGCACCTACTCCGGCATAAGCGCCACCACCTCCAGTAGCTGTAACTGAAAAACTGAATGCAGACGAAACCCACCCCTGTGTTTCATCCCAGCCAAAATTAACTGATATTCCACCAGTTACACCTTTGCCTGCTCCTGCGCTTCCCCCTAAAGTAACAGATACTGTTTTTTCCTTTACACCGCCTGGAGTGTTTGCCGAAACGGAGGCCTGTATATTTCCATTGCCTACAATCATCCCATGTGTGGCAGATGTATTTGTTAAGTTAGTGATACTTCCCCACAGACCACTGCACCCACCTACGGGGCATGAATTACCTGCATTCCCGCCGCCTGAACCTGGGGGAGGAACTGGAGCGCAGTTATAATTCGCACAGGCGTTATAAAAAGACGCGGAATTATTGGTCACGACTGGTGGAGCAGGAGTGGATTTTTTCGGTGAACAAGTGTAGGTACAATTCAATAGACTTGGAATTCCATACCAACCACAGCCACTCCCAGAGCACGTTGTTACTTGACCCGAAGGATCGATCAACTTCATCGGATTGTTAACCACATAAGAATACCTATTCAAGAACTGAGGATTACTTCGGCTTTGTACAATACTATCTGGCGAGATAAATCTTCCTATCCTAGAATCATAATACCGAGCGTTGTAAAAATACAAGGCCGTTTCGTTATCCCTTTCCTGTCCGGTGTATTTATAGTGAACACCCGCGTTATCAATATAAGGATCGCCAAAAGGATAATAAACAAATTCAGCGGTATTTGCGCCGTTCTTGTCCGTCACCACCGACGTGCTTCCGAGATGATCGGGATGGTAGTAAGAGATTTCACCCGTCGTGGTGATCGGCTTGCTGGCGATGCGCACTGCCCCGGCGAAGATGTGTTTGGTTCCGGTCCAGACCCCACTCGGCTTGCAGGGCGAAACACATTCGAATAGCTTACCAATATAGATAAAGGTACTCCCGCTGATCTTTTTGACCCGCGCACCATTCCCATCATAAACGAAACTCGTCGTTGTGCTTCCAATGGTCACAGAGCTCAGGCGGCTTTCAAGATCATATGCTAAAACATGCGTCCCCCGACCGGTCATGTTTCCGTTCGCATCATAGGTGTAATTGACCCCCGCGGCGCTGGTCACCGCATGGGCATGGGCCGGATCACCATACGTATAATTTGAGGCATAGTTCTGCAAAGTAGGATCGCAGGTGGGAGTGGAGCCAAGGGCGGAATTGCAGAGCATGTTACCATTTTTATCGTAATGATAGGTAATTGCGCCGTAGGGTCCATTGGCGGAGGTAAGCCGATTGAGCAGATCATACCCAAAGGTTTGGGTTTGGTTGGTATGCGGCCCGCCGGTCGGAAGGGCATCGGTGATTGCCGAGATGTTGCCGACCGTATCATAGCTGTATTTAATACTTTGAAAAGTCGATGCAGTTTTAATGGTTGTCACCTTACAGAGGCGGAAATTTTGCTGAGGGCAGTCAACATTAGATGTGTTTGAATAGGTATAGGTGGTCGTCACGCCGTTACCGAAGGTGGCTGTACCAGGTTGTCCCAAGGCATTGGAGGTGTTTACAGGATATTCAACATAGGTGGTGCTGGCATCTTTATAAACTTTCTGTAGTAAAGGACCGTTATAACTATAATTGACAACATCGTTATCAGGATAGGTCACAGATTTAGTTCGCCCGGCAAGATCATAGCCGGTTTGAGTGGTATATGTAACTGTGTCGATCACCCTATCCGTCTTGTTGATCCGCCCCATGCTATCGTAATAGAGTTTGGTCGTTCCAGAAGCCGTATCGCTCACGGAGGTCAGCCGCCCGATGCCGTTGGTGCTTGTGGCCTCATCGTAAGTATAGGTCACGGTTTGGGCATGGGATGGCGAATTTAAAAAAAAGGCTTGAGAGAAAATGGGAAGAAAGTAAAAAATGAGGAGTGCAGTAAAGGGTAATTTTTGTGGAAGCCAAGCCAGGAACCACTGAACGTGCTGATCACAACCAGTTTCGCTTTGCGCTTTCCTGAACATGGTATTCTCCCAGCTGATGTGTACTCTCTATAAACCTAGATGACACCCCAAAGTCACTCTATTTCAGATTCAGCAGGACCAGGATTTTCTCTTCAATACTTACTTGTCTTCTAATTGCGCCAAAGAAGCTTTCTGCTTCTGAATGAAAAGCTGTTTGACCTCTGCAACCTCATTTTTTATGGCTATTAGCTTCTCATTTAAAACAGTTTCTCTTTCCTTCATCTTTTTGTTTTCAGCTTCCAGCGTGTCGTTTTTAGCCTTTAATTCTTTGATAGCCTCGATCATCACCGCCGTCAGCCGTCCATAGTCCACCGCCCGGTAGTTTTCAGAACCCCAATGAGTCACTAATTCAGGGAATACCGCTTCCACCTCCTGGGCAACCACCCCAATTTCCCGATGCCCCGTAGAACGGCCCAGTGCGACATACTGCTCATTCCAGTCAAAAGCGACGCCTCGGATCTTCTGCAGCTTCTCCAGGGCACCCGTTAGTTGAGCAACGTTTGTCTTTAGTCTGAGATCTGAAGAGGTAGGAAAGCTAGAAGCGTGCGCGGCTCCCGCCACATCCAGTTTATATGCCGGACCGGCAGTCCCGATGCCAACATTGCCGGACGAATCAATCCGCATACGGTCTATGTTGCTCGTTCGCAGAATGAGATCTGCAGTTTCCCTCTGAATAATAAAGGCGCGCTTGCTCGTTCTCTCAACGGCAATGTCAAAACCGTCGAGGTCCCCGGCACCAGTGTCGATATTCGTCAACTTCAGATACTGATTGGCACTCCCCACATTATGTATGTGCAACCCTGAAAGTGCCGGACTCGCTGTCCCGATGCCGACGTTGCCGTTATAGAGGTAGAGCTGCCCGGCACAGTCATACGCTCCTACTTGGCAGCTTGTTGTCTGAGCCTGAACGGCATCCCCCAAAACCCACAGGCTAACCGCGAAAACAATCAGATAAAAGTTCCGGAACCACCGGATGTTATTTATGGTTGGTATCTCTCTTTTATTAGCCATAAGGAGGTGTTCCTTAAATTAGACTTTGTTTTTTCCGTTTGAGCCTATTTACAACCTACATACCATTAAGACAAATACAGACAAATCGGTTATTACTTGTCTTCCAATCGGGTCAAAGAAACTTTTTGAATGAAGAGATGTTTTATCTCGGCGATCTCACTTCTTATATCTTTAAGCTCCTCCTTAATCCTCATGTTCTCGGCTTCCAACGTCTCATTTTCGGCCTTCAACTCTTTGATTGCCTGGAGCATCAGAAAAGGTAATTCGTTGTAACGAATGGCCTTATATCCCACTGTGTCTTGCGTGACCAACTCAGGTAAAACCTTCTCAACTTCCTGAGCCACCAAACCAAAGCTGCGAGAAGCCCCAAAACCCAATTCGGGATATTCTTTTGACTTCCAGTAAAAATAGACAGGTTGGAGATGTATTAGCTTGTCTAAGACATTTGAAAACGGCTCTATATTTTTTTTCAACCGAAGATCCGAAGAACATACGCCTGCGACGACTGTACCATCGGCATCTTTGACACATCCTGTTGTTCCAGTTCCTACTCGGATATTACCCGCAACATGCAACTTATCTACTGTTGACATCGTCCCGATTCCAACGTTGCCGACATTCGCCGTTGATAACCCATTAATGATGACATGGCCACCTTCCTGATTAAGGTAAAGGGTGGAAATGTTACCGTTATTTCTCGCCATAATTTCATTTGAATCGATAGAAATGTTATCTCCGATCGTCGTTCCTAAGACAAGTAGACCATGCGAGGAAGGACTGGTATCGACTGTTCCAAAGATTTGGAGAAGAGTAGCCGGGTCTGTCGTCCCGACACCGATTTTGCCTGTATTTGCAATCGTAAATACTTCGGTCCCGTCCGAGATATGAGCATGCAACACGTGTCCACCACTTTTGATTCGAAAAGCTGAGTTCGTGCCAGGGTTATTGAGCATCACATAGGGCGTAAACGTATCAATCTGTGCTCCTATTTGTAATTTCGATACCGGTGCCGTCGCTCCAACTCCTACTTTGCCGTCATAGAGATAAAGCTCAGCAGCACATTCAAATGTCCCTACTTGACAGCTGGTTGTCTGAGCACGAGCGATATCCCCCAGAATCCATATAACAACCGTAATGCCAATTGCACAAGAGATCCACGTTTGCAAGATCCTGCTTGCCTTTTGTATCTCTCCCCTTTTTTTCATGAGGACGTACTCCTATGTTGATTAATGGTCAAATTAAGTGAAACATCACTTCACTGCATCTCGCAGCTCTTCAATATGCGCTTTCTTGACCACGGTCGATCCAGCTGTCAATGTTGGATCAGTGTAGGTCGGCGGGCTAAATCCAAGCGCGTTTAGCGCCGGAGCCAGATAATCGCGAAGGTCTTTAACATGGATCGTTTTGATAAGAAGCCCATTCAAAATCGAATCGGTCCAAGGAGGCGTATTCGGTAGCACCCCCGCCGTAGCCCTTACCGCTTTAACCGCCTCACGCAGGTCGACGATATGGGCTGTCTTCACAGCGGTGCTCCCGGCGATCAGGGGATCATCTGTAAATGCATATGTCGTTGCTAAATCAATCGTGCTATAACCCGAGACATTGCCAGCCTTGTCGATCGCACGGACTTTGTAGAGATAGGTCACTGTGCTAGTAACCCCACTGTCGGTAAGAGTCGTTGTAGTCGGATCTGGAGTCACTCGGAAATAGGAACTACCACTCAGAGAAGATCTACGCCAAACTTCATAGTGATCGATGACCCCATTATCGTTCGAAACATTCCAGGTCACCGTCACGCTAGTGGTCCCATTTGCCGTTGCTTTAACGTTTGTTGGTGGATCGGGGGGTTGAGTATCGTTGGAAGCAGTTTTGGTTTTAACTCGGTTGAGAGCGTCGTAAGTAAAGGAAAGAATCTTTCCTCTCGAGTCTCCCTGTCTTATTATATTTCCTACGCTATCGTAGCCATACGATACCCCTCCGACATCGGGATCGTTCATGAACGTCTTACGCGATAGGGAGTCGTACTGGATAGAAGTGACCTTGTTTGCCGCATCGGTGACAGAGGTGAGATTCCCCAAGGCATCGTACACATAAGTGGTTGTCGCGTAGGCCGAAGTGGCAGGATCGCTCGTAGGACAGGTGGAGTAGGTCGTCGTAAATTCATAGACCTTCAGCAAACGGCCGTATGCATCTTTTGTCTCCCACCTCAGATGGTTTTTAGGATCAATGGTTCCACTCGACCAGAGCAAGTAGCAGAAGAGTGTTCTGACAGGGGTTTGGACTGTATTATCCGGGTAGGTAATCTGCTGCTGACGTCCAATCACATCATAGGTATAGGTGGTTGAGCCGTTCATCCCTCCGCCCTCAAAATAAGGGAGGGTCTTGCTGTCAACTTGGCCTAAATTGTTGTAATGGGTATCGGCAACAATGAATTTGCTATCGGGTCCGGTCTTTTTTTCTTTAATCGTACGGCCGAGACCATCAAAGTAGACCCAGGAAGAAAGTGTAGTGGTGGCTTCTGTAGAGGTGGTTGTTTTGACATATTGTGAACCGACCGTTCCGAAAATGTTTGTCGCATCCGGAGTACATCCGGTGGCGCTGACGCATGGATAGCTCCAGGTGGTTGAACCCCCCTCCGGTGAGTTTACCTGGATCTTTCGGCCAAATTTGTCGTAAGTGGTGGTCGTGACCTTTGCATTCGGATCGGTCACACTCTTCACCTGCCCATAAAGACCGTTATCGGCCGCCACTCCATCCACGCCGTAATATTGAGTTATCATCTGGTGACCCAATGCATTGGTGACGACTTTCGGAAAAGTAGAAGAGCCGTCATAAGAAATAGTTGTCTTATTCCCGTTAGCATCCCAGGTACAGGTCACATTTCCATAGGAATCATAAACCGTCTGGGCTTCCGGATTGGCACCTCCGACATTCAGCCAGCGAACCACCGTGGTCAGATCTCCTTTGGTAGGGGAATTTGAGGTATGACTCGTCAGCGGAGCGCTACAGCTTGTCGATTCATCATAGTAAAAATCACTTTGAGCCATTCTATTAGAGCCATCGGTGCTGATGCCTTTATAAATAATTTCGCTGGTCGGAAGGCCTAAAATCCAAGTAGTGGTATTGGGAGAAAAGCTTCGGACCACTGTTTGATCGTCTGTGACAGTCGAGAGATCGCCTTTACGATCCTCGCGAGTTAGATTCCCATAGGTATGATCATAAGTATATACAGCTTCGGTCTCCTTACAGGAAGAGGTCGTATCACAGAACCAACTGTTTTCCTGCTGGAGAGGAGTGAAATAAGGAACCCCACCTTCGTCTGCCGTGTAGATGAACTCCTTTTTCGAACGTGTTTCACCTGTATTATCCTTCACAACAACGCGATAGGGACGGCCAGCCGTGTATCCTTCCAAGTCGCTGCCATTATCCGCGGCGACCGTAACGCCATTCCCCTGGTGATAAAAGGTCTCGGTTGTATTGTTATTCTCGGGATTGGTCGCTTTGATAGAAGCATAACCGCGGAACTCCCGAGCTGCAGCACTATAGTAGGCGCCCTTGTAACTGTAGTTCGTGGTGCTGAAATTCGCACCTGCCGGACAGAACGTCCCGTTGTAATTATCACAAACGGAAATTCCATCAACATTCTGGCTAACGAAAGGTAGATTCCAACCGGCATCGTTAGAAGTCCAATATGCCGAGGAAGGTTTATAAAAAATAGACGTGTTGCCGCCGATTCCGTTGGAGACAACAATCAACAAATCGGAGATTCCGGTGTCGATTTCGGAGGTGCCCGTGTTCATTTGTGTGATCTTCCAATTGCCGCTCGACTGATGGCACCAAAAATCTATTTTCCCATCTCCGTCTAAGTCTCCCTCCCGACACGGATTCATATCGGTAGGGGTGAAAGCCTGCACAGTGCCTACAATCCCGGAGGCATCAGTAAACCCTCCCACCATAAAGAGGGTTTCGTTCACGACCCCGGCTGCTAAAGCATAGCGTTCGGTCGGCATCGGCACATTTTCAGTCCAGACGTCGCTCATCGGATCATAAGCCATTAAAGTATCGAAGGCAGAACCGTCGGCCGTCGAGATAACATAAATAATTCCGTTCACCACACCTGCACCGGAGGTAATATCGAACGCTGGTGGTGTTGACGTTTTGGTGGCCCAACTATTTGTCTCAGGATTGTACTCTTCCACCGTTGTCAGCGCATCCGAGGTGCTGTTACGTCCTCCGATCGCATAGAGTTTTCCGTTCACTACGGCCACGGCCAGACGACTGCGCGGGGTCGGCATTGACGTTTTTGTCGACCAAGTATTCGCCACCGGATCATATGCTTCGACCGTACCCAGATACGCATTGTTACTCCCCCGTCCGCCGACGGCATAGAGGATCCCGTTTATCACTCCCACCGCCAAGCCCCTCCTTGGCGTCATTGGAGCCGACTGATTTTTAGTTGCCCAGGTGTTGCTGACGGGATTATATTCCTCTACCGTCGAGAAAGAGGTTGAACCGTTCCATCCTCCCACCGCATAAATTTTCCCATTCACTACCCCTACGCCCAATTCGCCGCGTGCGGTATTCATTGAGTTTTTATTCGTCCAAGCAGTATCTGTCTCGGGGTTATAGGCTTCTACTGTGCTGAAAGGAGTACCTGCACCATTCGAACCTCCGACAGCATAGAGGGTTCCGTTTACTACCCCGACGCCCAGAAACTGACGTGAAGTATTCAGTGAAGGCTTGATGCTCCATGGATTGTTAATAACCGTCCCGGTCAGAGGTTTTGCCGTCCAGCCGCTTCCTGTGGATATTCTCAAGTCCCAATTTCCGCTTCCCATCGATCCTTGGCACCAAAAGTCTGTTTTTCCATCTCCATCCAGATCACCACTCCGGCATTGATTTCCTACAGGAAGAGCAATCGCAGGTCCGGACCAAGGTGAAGAGCTTGGCGTGAACCAACTGCTCCCGGTAGAGAACCGGACATCCCACAGGCCCGTACCATTCCCCGTTTGACACCAGAAATCGGTTTTCCCATCTCCATTCAACTCGCCGGTAAAACACCGATTGTCCACAGGGATGCCGGGTGTTGGTCCCGACCATGATAGAGGTGTTTGCCATCCCGTTCCATTTGAAAGAGCAATCTTCCAACCATTTATCCAACACCAGAAATCAGTTTTACCATCTCCGTTCAAATCTCCAGAGAGGCACTGATTGCTGACAGGGAAATTCGGCGCAGGTCCGGACTGGAGTGATGGCGCCGACCATCCAGTCCCAGTAGAAAGCCTCACCTCCCAGTTGCCTGGAGGCCCTTCGCTCTGACACCAAAAATCGGTTTTCCCATTACCGTCAAGATCCCCTGTGAGGCATTGACTCGCCGGAAAACTAGTGGGAGGACCTGACGATGAGCCAGACCAAGAAGAAGCATGATTCCAACCGGTCCCGGTCGACAACCAAATATCCCAGCTACTGCTTCCGCTGGTCGCCTGACACCACATATCAGTCTTGGCATTTCCATCCAGGTCGCCGGTGAAACAGTGCCTGCTAACCGGAAAAGCGATCGCTGGACCGGTCCAAGGAGACGGCTGCGTCCAACCTGTTCCGGTCGATAAAAACACATCCCAAGATCCAGAACTGCTGTTGGTCTCACACCAAGAATCGGTCTTTCCGTCTCCATTAAGATCTCCACCAAAACAACGATATCCAAGCGTCGATGTGGGAGAGTAGCCAGTCCATGTAGATGTTGTCCAATCTACTGCAACATTCTTCGAAACAAATGTGACATCAGGCAACGCCTTGGCCCCCGGTGTGTCTCCATCACTTCCGTACTGTGTCACCTTGCCTAAGATACTTCTCCCGCTATTGCTAACGGCGCAACTGGCACCTGCCCCGCAGTAGCCCAAAACGTACTTTCGGTTGAGTGTCCCCGCAGTCCCGTTCCAATTAGAG
This sequence comes from Candidatus Manganitrophus morganii, assembly GCA_021651055.1. Classification (NCBI taxonomy): domain Bacteria; kingdom Pseudomonadati; phylum Nitrospirota; class Nitrospiria; order Candidatus Troglogloeales; family Candidatus Manganitrophaceae; genus Candidatus Manganitrophus; species Candidatus Manganitrophus morganii. The sequence goes on along the minus strand of JAJHOH010000001.1, from coordinate 3,198,848 downwards.
TAAACTTTGATTTCTGATAATCGGTAGGACGTCGTTACAGAGAAATTCGATCCAAAGAGCGTTGGCTTGTCCGTGCGGTTGCCGCTATCTGGGACAAAGACAATGTGGTTCGATTGATAATCGACTGTGGCGGGGTAGATTTCTCCTTGGTCATTCAAATATGAGTAACTGATGGTATTGTTATGGATATCAGTGACCGTTTCGAGCGCCCATTTGAAAACCCCCGGAGGACCGGATTGCTGCGAATGTTTTGTGGTTGGATCCTGTCCAAATGTGTAAGTCGTTCCAGCTTTATCAACGGCCTGCCAATAAGAATTATTGATGAAACGAAACTTGATGAAACCCCCTTCAATTTTGGCACCATAGCAATCGTTATTACTACAACTAGGCCAATCGTTTCGGGGAATCAGTTCAGAAGAAGCACCTCCCAGCATGAAGACGAAGCAGGGATTGGCAGCAGAAGAAGTACAGTTGTAGTCGACGCCATTCTTCATGCTCCGCATGACATAACCAATCGGCAAATCCCAGCCTACGCCGAGAAAACCATTTCCACCCGAAGAGTTGTATGTAAGCCCTAATCCGGGAGTAAGGCCGTTGCGACCGGGAGGAACTGCAATAGGAATGGAGTAGGTGAAGGGGCCTGAATTTCCGCCGACGGAACTCTTTCCTTCAATGGGGAGAGAAACTTGACTATGGACGAAGGGAGGAGAAATTGAAAAACTAATGAGCAGAACCAAAACAGATAACCAGCGCCGCCACTGTAGGTACATAAACCGCTCCTTTTAGTGCGTAGGTGTACTGCTTCTAACGCGTGGCTGAAATCTACCGCCCGGCTTGTTGAAGTGTTGCACTTACTGGCATCAGTTATTAAAGATAAAGAAAGCGTATTTTTAGATTTCTTAGTCCAGAAAAGGCTATTGGAAAGTCTTCAAATAATAGCCAGGTACAGTCACCACCATCTCCCAGTTCCACTTCGAACCAAACAGAACGAAACGAGAAACCAAAAGCTGAAGCAATGACCGGGACGACGGGAACAAGGAAGCTGTTTCAATCGGCGGGGTCGGTATTCCTTATGAAGGTATCTTTTAGTAGTATGAAATTCAGGCGGATATTAACAATGAGGGAAAATAGATGTCAAGAAAAAAAGTAATTACTTGCATCATATTTGATGAAAATACCGAGTAACATGTAGCTGAGTGGGGGTTCTTGCGGCAGGAAGTTTTATCTTTGCAAGTTTTATTTAAGAAGCTTTCCCCTTGCAATACCCCACCGGTTTGAATAAGATACCGGGCTGGACAAAGGATACCGATATGATGAAACCGATCGAACAACTCTTCGAAACCCTCCTCTGGCGAAGCCGCTTCATCGTCATTTTGGCGGTCGTCTCCAGCCTCGTCTCCTCGTTCATTCTCTTTGTGATCGCGACGATCGACGTGGGATGGTTGGTGGTAAAGACGGTGACCTATCTGCTCGGTTCGGGCGGCGGGGAGGGATACGATGCCTTCCACAGCAACACCATCAGCCACGTCATCACCGCCATCGACGACTACCTACTGGCGACTGTGCTGCTGATCTTCTCGTTGGGGCTCTATGAGCTCTTCATCAGCAAGATCAAACAGGCCGAAGAAGACACCCACAGCAGCTCTCGGATTCTGCTGATCAAGACCCTCGATGATCTGAAAGACCGGCTGGCGAAGGTGATCTTGATGATCCTGATCGTCTCCTTCTTCAAGAACGTCGTTCACACCAAGTTCGACAATCCCCTCAACATCCTCTACCTTGGCTTCGGCATCCTGATGGTCGCCCTCGCCCTCTACTTCACCAACAAGTCCGGCCACCACGGGGAATAAATCGGCGGGGAAAAGCGATCTAATTCCCTCTTACCTTTTCTAAAAACAGTTGAACATTCCTTCGAAAAAGAAAAAGGGCCGTGTCCTTGGCGGAGGATTGAATCGCTGCATCGGCGGCGCGCTCGATCTCCTCGGCTCGGATGCCGTACTTTCCTGCGATAAACAAAGCATCCTGGATATCTTCTTCCGTGAACCGGCGCAACTTCGCAATGATTAAATCGAGGGGGCTGAGGGCCTTTACTTCAAGGTGTGCGTCCTCATAGAGGGTCACCGCGCGATCCTGGTAGCCGGGGGGCATCGCGATCACCGACCAGCCGGAAATATCCTCCCCGAGATCGGCGGGAATCTGATGATCTTTAAGAAATTGAAAAAGCCCCTCCAAATCTCCACTTACTTCCGCATCAAGATCGAAGGTCGCCCTGTCGCGCATGCCGTAATGCTGCAACGCAAGGGCACCGACGAGGATTAACCGCAGACCCCCTTTTTTCCGATGGGAAAACTCTTTAAGGAGCGTGATGACTCGTTCAAGGTCGACTTGCGACAAAGTTGAGCGCCTCCAAAAGGATTCGATACTCTCGCATATCCACTTCGCTCTTACGCGACGGCAACGATCTCTTTCCCGCGTGGCCTTCGATCATCGTCTTGAACTGACTGTGCCAAGCGCAGGCTTTTTCATAAGCGACGTTCACCTCGGGCCGATCGAGATACGCTTCCCACGGAATGCTCTCATTGATCAAGATCTCCAGCCAGAGCAGACGGAGACTCTTGGAATTGGCGAGAGCCGCTTCCAGACTTTCGTCCCCGGTGTAGAATGGAATAATCCGAAGCCTTGATGGACCCACGCCAAGCCCCCTATTCCTCGTGCTCTCGATTCCTCATTCCTAATTGACCGATTCGTAATCGCCCCTTCAAAACCACCCTTCTTGCCGCCGCTTTCGCTGCTTCTTCTTGAAGGGATAGATCAGCGCCATGCCGGCGAGGAAACCGCCAACGTGGGCGAACCAGGCGATTCCGCCGACCTGGCCCCCGCTGAAGAGGCCGCTGACCGTTTGAACCAGAAACCAGATCCCCAAGACCAACACGGCCGGGATGCGGATGATCTGGATGAAGAAACCGATCGGAACGAGGGTCAAGACCTTCGCATGAGGGAAAAGGAGAAGATAGGCGCCGAGGACCCCCGACACCGCGCCGCTGGCCCCGATCATCGGAACGCGGGAGCCGGGCTCGGTGAGGGCGTGGCTGTAGGCGGCAAGCACGCCGCAAATGATGTAGAAGAAGATGAAGCGGACATGCCCCATCACATCTTCGATGTTGTTTCCGAAAATCCAAAGGTAGAGCATGTTCCCCGCCACATGCATCAAACCGCCGTGCAGGAACATCGAGGTCAAAACACTCGAAGCCGCCACGATCGACGGCGCCCCCCCCTCCAGCCCCCGGACCAGGTTCGCCGGAATCGCGCCGAAGGCGAAGATAAATTCCTCGGCGGACGGACCGAGCGAAATCTCGTAGAAGAACACAACGATATTCACGGCGATCAGGCCGATCGTCACCACCGGCGTGGTGCGGGTCGGGAGATCATCTTTCAATGGGATCATCTGGGACTTCCTTTTTTGTCTTTTGAGCTGAAAGCGGACGATGGATCGCTTATTAAATCACGAATGGGGGGGTGTCGTCTATCTTAAGGAAGGAGTCCCTTCGCCGGCCCGCTTGGAGAGAAGAAGATGGGTCTCGGTTCCGAAGAGACCATCTTCCTCCAATCCCTCTTTCTGCTGAAAGAAGCGGAGGGCCTTCGCCGTTTGCGGTCCCCAAAGGCCGTCGGCCGGCCCGACGTAGAGACCTTCTTTGGTCAGGACCTCTTGGATTTTTTGAACGGAGGGGTCCGGCCCCACCCTTCGGAATGGAAGTTCCAACCCTTCCATTTCCCGCCAAAGCAAAATGCCGCTCCCCTTCCATGCCGCGGTCAGCTCGCGAAGGGGAACCCGCTTCCGTCCGTCCAATGGATCATAGAGCAACGCCTCCTCCCCCTCGATCTTAACGAGAACCTGGTAACGGTGTCCAGCCTCCTCACTGAAGGAGAAGAGAAGCGGCGAATTAAACGCGAGGACCTTCTTCAACGTGAGCGGCAGCGGATACGTCTCGATATTGTTTTCCCGCAGCCACTGAAGCACCTCTCCCATGCTCTTCTCCCGCCATCGCTCCTCGGGCGGAAGCGGGGTCAAGAGATTCAGCAGGGTGAGATAGGCCCCCTTTTCGGTCTCGACAAGGAGTTCAACCCGATAAATGCCGTCCGGATCGAAGAGCGGTTTGGATGGAGCTATCTCCGGGATATTTTTTCCCGGAGGGAGGACGATGGGGGCCGGGCTCCCCGCGGATCTCTCCTGCATGCCGACGGTCCCCGTCAACGCCTCGATGGGAGGGGATGATGCGACATCGGACGAGGGCTTGGCTTGCACCGATTCGACCCGGACCGCTTCCCGAGAGAAAAGCCCTCCTTTCCAAAGAAGACCTGCCAAGAAAATCGGAATCAAGAGGGCCATCCCCCAGGCGACCGGGAGCGCATAACGGCCGAGCAACGCGGTCCGTCTCACCGGCAGGCGGGAAGGGCCGGCAGCATCGGCTTTCTTCAACTCCTCCACCGCCTGCTGGACCAGCGTCTCGGAGACAAAGGTTGTGTTCGCCACATAGGCGGCCAGAAGGGCCTGGTCGGCGACGACGTTGATCAACCGCGGAAACCCATTGCTGAAAGCATAAATCCGATCGATCGCCTTCGGCGCAAAGGCGACCTTTTCCTTTCCCCCCGCCACCTCGATTCGGGCGTCGATATAGGCGGTGACCTCCTTCCGGTCGAGCGGCTCGATTTCGTACATGATCGAGATCCGCTGCCGAAGCTGGCGCAGCGCATGCTGCGAGAGGGTCTCCTTCAGCTCCGGCTGCCCGATCAGGAGGATCTGGATCAGCTTCGACTGGTCGGTCTCCAGGTTGGAGAGAAGGCGGATCTCCTCCAGACACTCGATGGTCAACAGCTGCGCTTCGTCGATGATGAGGAGGGCGTTTCCCCCCTGCGCGAGAAGATCAAGAAGAAACCGGTTCAGCTCATCTAACAGGGCCTTCTTGGTCTGCCCATCCCCCTTCAGACCGAAGTCCTGGTTGATGCTCTGCAGCAGCTCCACCGTGGTCAGCTGGGGATTGAAGAGAAGGGCGGTCCGGACGGTCGGATCGAGCTTGGCCAGCAGGTGCCGGCAGAGGGTCGTCTTCCCGGTGCCGACCTCCCCGGTGACGACGATGAAACCTTTCCGCTCTTTCAGGCCGTAAAGAATATGCGAGAAAGCCTCTTGATGTTTCTTGCTGGAGAAAAAAAAGCGCGGGTCGGGGGAGAGCTTGAAAGGGGGCTCTTTAAAACCGAAAAAAGGAAGATACATCGGGTCGGTCTTCAGCTCACGATTTTAATTCTTCATCTGTCATTCCCGATAGCCCACGAAAAGGGGCGGCCACCAGATGTTTCATCGGGAATCCAGATTATTTAAATATGACTCCTTCTGGATTCCCGCTTGCGCGGAATGACACCTTACTTATGGATATCGGTTTCCGTGAAGATCTTGATAAAAAATCTCGGTCTGCTTCTGCACCGTCGTTCCGGCCGGAAGCCCTTTTCGGATGCGAACGCTGACGGCGAAGGTCCGCTTCTGCTGCGGTCCCAGATCGTTCATCTTCCAAATCCACCGCTTGCCCTCTTTTTCGGTCGGCTCGGGATCGGCATGAACGAATTCCAGCTCCGGCGGAAGAAGCTCCGAAACGATCACGTTCCGCGCGAGGCCGGAGCCGTTGTTGGTGACCGTCGCCTGGTACGAGATCACCCCCCCCGGGAGGTTGTCGCGCGATAGAAGCTGGCTCTGAATCGCCACCATCGGGAGGCTCAAAAGGAGCGCCCGGCTCGCCGTGGCGATCGCTTTGCCGTCGTGTCTCGACTGGGCATCGAGGCGAATATCGAGCCGCTCGCCGTCGCGGCCGACCGGCACCTTCACCCCCACCAACACCGGGAAGTTCTCCCGTGTGCCGAGAAGCGGCGTCTCGGTGATCGCCGGCTCGCCCGATTGGAAAAGGCCGTCCTGGTTCTTATCGAAGTAGAGGGTCAAGCGGTCCGACGGGGCGCCGGCCGCCTTCAACGCAAACTGGTCCGGGCCGTTCCCCAGGTTCGTCAAAGTAAACGGGAAGAAAACCTGATCTCCCGAAACGACCCGCTGCTCCTCCTTCGCCCCCTCGAGACGGAGCGAGGCGACCTGCATCACGGAGACCGGCGGCGAGAGAAAGGGGACCTCTCCGCCGACCGAGGCGAGATAGGTCCCGCGGTTCAATACCTGCTGGCCGGCGGCGGTTTCGTCCCCCACCTTGAAGGCAACCTCGATCTTCTCATTTCCCTTCGAATTGATTCCGGAGAGGTTCCAATAGATCGCCCGGCCGGCCGACTCGACCCGCTCCGGCTGCGGCGAAGCGCTTAAGAAGACCAAAGAAGGATGATAAGCGTAGCGGACCCGCACGTCGCGCGCTTCCGAACTTCCATTGTTGATCAGGACGATCGTATACCGGACCTCTTCCCCCGGACGCGCCCGCTCTTTGTCGGAGCGGTACTCGCCGAGGAGCAGCGGCGCCGACGCGACGACCGTCTTCCTCACCCACTGAAAACTGTTCCGGTCGAATCGGGAGGCGACCTTGATCTCAAAGACTTTGTTCTGGTTGTCGGTCATGTTCGAAGGAAGATGGACCCGCAGCCGCGCCCGGAACGATTGGTCGGGCTGGAGGGTCGGGGTGGTCTGGATCGTCTCCCCGGCGCTCCCCTCGGCATAGAAGGTGGGACGGAACTCGATCGGAAAGGTCGAATCGAGGGTAAACGAATCTTCGCCGTTTCCGCGATTGGTGATCACGACCGGGAACTCGACATCCTCGCCGGGATATCCCCGCTTCTCATCGGCCGACGGCTCGACCTTGACCTCGGCGACCTGCGGAATGACAAGAAGAAATCCCTCGGCCGGACGGGTGGACGCGGACCGCGGCGGAGCCGGCATTTTCTCTTCCGAAAGCGCTTCCTTTGCCGCAGCGGGAGGGGTTTTCTTCGCGGCGGCTTTGGGAGGGGAGGCCGCTTTCGCCGCCGCTTCCTTCGCTTCTCTTTCCCTTTTCTCCACCTCTCGTTTTTCCGCGCGGGCGAGCGCGGCTTCTTTTGAAACGATCATTCTCTGCAATTTTGTCCGGAGGGGGCTCTCCGGAAAAGCCTGATCAAGCTGGGAGAGGGTTTCCCGGCTCTTGTCGGTCTGCTTCGTTTCCAGATAGGCGCGGCCGAGCCAGAAGAGCGCCAGATCGCGTATCTTACTCTGAGGGTATTTTTGAAGCACCTCTTCGAAGATCGGAATCGCCTTCTCCGGCTGGCGTTTCTCCATCAGATCGTGCCCTTCGAAGAAAAGGGCGCTGTCGTCCTTCTCGGCGGAGAATACCGCGGGGGTAAAGAGGGGAAGAAGTAGAAGGGAGAATACCCAGAGAAGGGTCCCTGATCTTTTCCAAAGAGATCTGGATAAGAGCTGAAATGCCTTCAACCTGAGGCGACTCCTTACTTATGTCGAAAGGAAAAGTGTGGGGTGACAAAATTCGTATAAAATGTTACACACATTCCAATTTTTGTCAAATTGAGGATCTCCCCTCCCCTTCTTGATCCTTCAAGACAATCTTGCTAAGATGGGCTGCTTACGTGAGGTCTTCGTGACGGCCAAAGCGGCATCCGATCCAATTACCGACGCCTCCTCGGAAAACCGGGAGATCCCCTCCGGCTCTCCTCCGATCGACATCCCGCCGACCCCGGTCGGGGAGCAGATCTATCTGAGGCGCCGGGCGCTGCGCATTCTCTGGGTCGCCTTTCGGATTTTTTTCAGCTACTTCATCTACAAGCTCGGCTCCCTCTACGTTCCTCGAATGAAGGCGGTGGAGTGGAAAGAGGCGCTGCATCGCAAAAACGCCCTCCGGATGCAGAAGGCGGCCCTCACCCTCAAGGGATTGCTGATCAAGGTCGGCCAGTTCATGAGCGCCCGGGTCGATCTTCTCCCCGACGCCTACACGCAGACCCTCTCCCTGCTGCAGGATCAAGTCCCCCCCGCCCCCTATTCGACGATCCGGACCCGATTCATCCAGGAGTTCGGCGTCCCGCCCGAGACCCTCTTCGAAACGTTCAACGAGATCCCCCTCGCGTCGGCCTCCCTGGGGCAGGTCCACGAGGCGACCCTTCGGGAAGATGGAATGCGGGTGGCGGTCAAGGTGCAATACCCCGAGATCGAGCAGATCGTCGAGATCGATCTCCGCGCCATCCGCTGGATCGTCTGGGTCCTGCAGAAGGTAATGACCAATATCCGCTTCGACATTCTCTATACGGAGTTCTCCAAGATCGTCCATAAGGAGCTCGACTATTTTGTCGAGGCCCGGCAGGCGGAGCAGTTTCATAAAAATTTCGCAAGCGATCCGCGCATCGTCGTCCCGAAGGTCCTCTGGAATTACACCACCGGACGGATCCTCACGCTCGAATTCGTAGAGGGGATCAAAATCAGCCGGACCGAGGAGATCCGCCGCGCCGGGATCGACACCAAGGCGGTCGCCACCCTCCTGGTCGAATCGTATATGAAGCAGATCTTGCAGCATCGCTTCTTCCACGGCGACCCTCATCCTGGGAACCTCTTCGTTCAGCCGGGGCCGCGGCTCGTCTTCGTCGATTTCGGCCTGATGCAGCAGATCGACACCGGCGTCCACCGCGGGATGGAGAAGATGATGATCGCGATCATCGACCGGGAGATCACCGGCATCGCCCGTGCCCTCCTCGATCTTGGATTCATCGCCCGGACCGAGCGGATGGAGGACATCGAAAACGTGGTCCGCTTCTTCATGGACCGATACCGCGACATCTCCCCCCGCGCGTTCAAACGGATCACCCTGACGCAGATCGCGCAAGATCTCGAAACCCTCTTCCACGTCTACCCGTCGCTTCAGGTCCCGAATCACTTCATCCTCGTCGGACGGACCGCCGGGATGCTCAACGGCCTCTGCTCGCAGCTCGATCCCGACCTGAACATCATCGAAATCGCCGAGCCGTACGCCAAGAAATTCGTCGGCTCGCCCGATTTCGTCGGCGAGATCTTCTCCAGGGGAAAAGAGATCGCGATTGCGTTGATCGAGCTTCCGGTGGTTCTTCGAAACTTCTTGGAGCTCGCCAGCAACGGACAGTTTCGGACCCGGATGAACTCGGAAGATCTGACCGCCATTCTGACCAAGATCTACAAACTTGCCTACCGAACCGTCCTTGCGGGATTTATCGTGACAATGACGCTGCTTTATAGTAATCTGGTCCGCAGTTTCAACACTCCCATGGGCATCGTGCTCAGCACGATGATTGTTTTTCCGGCGCTCGCCCTTCTCTACTCATTCGTCAGGCGAAAATAATCTATCTTAAAAAACCCGTCGGAACCCGGAGGGCGGATCAAAAACCAAGAGGAATTGAAATGAGCAATAAAAAAAGACACCGGGTCATCCTATGGATCGTCTGCGGACTCAGCCTGCTTCCGCTGGCCTGCAGCCGTTCTTCGGAACGGGAGATCGCCCAGGCGGAAGCGGCTTATCAAAAGAAAGACTTCAGCCGAGCGGTTGCCCTGAGCGAGTCGGTCCTCCAGAAAGAGCCGGCCTCCCTTCCGGCCCATCGTCTCAAGGTATTGGCCTCGATGGCCCAGGGGGAGATCGAGGGGGCCTTCAATGAATACGACCAGGTAGAGAAGAACCATCCCGACATCGCGCCGGCTCTTCTCAAAGCCATTTCCGTCGAGATCATCAACAACGCCCTGACGCACGAAAATTATTTCGTTCGGAGCGCCGCCGTGAAAGCGATCGGTGAGATGGGAGATCGGTCTCAAATTCCCCTGATCATTCCCGGGCTGAAAGACTCCGCGCCGTTCGTCCGATTCTTCACCGTCGAATCGCTCGGCCAGCTCGGCGGTCCGGAGGCGCTGAAGCTCCTCCTCGCCATGGGGAAAGATCCCGACGGGATGGTCCGGGTGGCGGTGGTGAAATCGCTCGACGATATGGCCGCGTCCAAAAACGGCGCCCCCGCCGGGGTCGATATGAACAACATCCTCGCCACGCTGATCGACGACACCGAGCCGACGGTGAAGCTCTTCGCCCTCGCCGCCCTGACCCGAAACGGCGACGAGAAGGCCTTCTCCCAGATCATGGAGATCGTCCCGAAATTGGAAGGCCCGGCGCGATCGGCCGGGGCCGCGGCATTGGGGAGAACCAAGCGGCGCGAGGCGGCCCCCCTTTTAACGAAGATGCTGGCCGATCCGGATGCCACCCTTCGGATGTATGCAGCCGAAGCGATGGGAGAGATTGTCGCCCCGGAGAGCTTTGCCCCGCTCGCCAAGGCGATCACCGACGCCGACCCGGCGGTTCGCGGCGCGGCGGCCACCTCGCTCGGAAAGCTCGGCGATCCGAATGCGATCCCTCTCTTGGATAAAACGGTCACCGATCCCGACCCGATCGTCCGGGTCTCCGCGGCGGAGGGGCTCCAGCGCCTCGGAAAGCGGGCGATGCCGATCTACGAAGCGGCCCTCGCCGAGAGCGACTACGCGGTCCGCCACTTTACCGTCGGCTCATTGCGGAAGGTCGGCGGTAAAGAAGCGATGCCGTTGTTGAAGAAAGCGCTCGGCGATGAAGCGCAGCGGGTCCGCATCGCCGTTGTCCGGGCCCTCGGCGAGGTCGGCGGACGGGAGGCGATCCCGATCTTGAAGGAGAGCCTGAAAGACCCTGACAGCTCGGTTCGGACCTACGCGGCGGGAAACGTCGCCCGGCTCCTCATCCAGACGGAGGAACGGCTCGTGAAGAAGGAGGGGGCGTAGCGATGTTCAGAACGCTCTTTTTGCTCCTCCTGCTCGCCGCCTCTTTCGGCGCCGGCTACTTTCTCGGCGCCGCCGGGACGACCGAGGTCAAGAAAAATTACATGACCCTGAAAGAGGAGATGTTCTCCAAGACCCGCGGCCTTGAAACCGAGGTCTCCATGATGCGCGTCCGGCTGAACCTGACCGAAGCGCGCGAATTCTTAAGCGCCGCCGGCGATGAGGTGAAGCGGAAAAACTTCGGCGATGCGGAGAACAAAGCCAGCAAGGCTAAAGAGCGGATCACGAAAGCGGTCTCCCTCGCCTCCGAAACACAGAAGAAAAACCTCGCCCCCCTTCAATCGGAAATGGAATCGATCCAGGTGTCGATCAAGAAGTTGGACCCGAAGGTCGCCGGCAAAATCGAGGCGCTGGAAAAGGCACTAGAGAAGGCGACGGGGTAAATTCTTCCTGTCATCCATCTTTCCTGCTTCTATAATTCTCTTAAACGTATTCTGAAAAATTCAGAGCAAAAGATGCCCCTTTTATCCAATTAGCCGACCTCGTACATATCCTGGGTCAGATCTTTGAAAAGGGTCGAGCGGTTTCGGCCCGCCCGTTTTGAGGAATAGAGCGCCTTGTCGGCGCAGGAGATGAGCTCTTCGCGCTGGGCGGCATCGGCCGGCTGAGAGGCAACACCGATGCTGACGGTGACATCGATCTTCTGCCCCTGCCAATCGATCGGGGCCGACTCGATCGCCTTGCGGATCCGCTCGGCCATTTGCCACGCCTGCATCGAATCGGTCTTCAGCAACAGGACCACAAACTCCTCGCCGCCGTAGCGGGCGACCACGTCGAGCTTCCGGACCATTTTGGCCAGGAGTTTGGCGATGACCTTCAGGACGGCGTCCCCCGCCGGATGCCCGAAGGTGTCGTTGATCTTTTTGAAAAAGTCGATGTCGATCATCAGAATCGAGAAGGGCTCGGGGTGACGCGCGTTGCGGACGAATTCCTCCTGGAGCCGCTCTTGGAAACGGCGGTGATTGTAGACGCCGGTCAAGCCGTCGGTGATCGCCAACCGCTCCACCTGCGCGTGGGCCTGCGCCTCGGCGATGGAGATCGCGACATGATTGCAGAGAATCGAGAGAACGTGCCGATCATAGGTGGTGAAGGCGTTCTCCTTCTCGGAGAGGAAGAGGACCACCCCCATCGCCCGGTCTTCGATGATCAACGGAAGCCCGAGGAACGATTGGCAATCGACGCTGATTTTACACCCGTCGGGAAAAATCTTGTGCTTCGCCCGCTGCGAAGGCAATTGAGAGAAGAGGAGCACCTGGCGGTTCTTCACGATGATGCTGAGCAATCCGTTCGTGAGGGCGAAGGTGTAATCGACGACGGCCGGATCATACCCCTTCACCGCCTTCACCGTCAGCCGCCTCTCCCCCGGCTCGACCAGGAAGATAAAGCAGCGGTCGTAATCGATGATCTCTTTCGCCGAATCGGCCGTGATCTCCAGACGATGATCGAGATCAAGCCGGGAGCCGAGACTTTTGCTGATCTCCAGAAGGGCCGAGTAGACCCGCGTCCGCTGGCTCATTCGCTGCTGCTCCCGGTAATAAGTCAGCACCGTCACGATCTCCTGGGCCACCCTCTGGAGCACCTCCTCGTCCTGGCTCGAGAAAGCATGGTCGGCAAGGCTATCGACACAGAGAAGCCCTTCAAAAAGATCTTGATCGAGCACCGGAACGGCTAAAAGAGAATGCGGGATCACCGATCCGTCGTCATAATCGAGCGGCTCCTTCTGATCCGGCAGATCGGCAATCGCAACGGCTCTCCTCTCCTTCGCGATCCAGCCGAGAATTCCCTCGCCGAGGGGGATCGTCCTTTGGAGATCGATGCCGAGCGGCGCTTGTCGCCCCTGGGCCGCCCGGACCCGGAGGAGCTCTCTCTCCCGATCGTATGAAAGAAAAACGGCGCGGTGCGCCTGCATCCGGCTCGCCAGAATCAGGCCAAGAAGGTGCTCCAGATGCCCCTCCAGCCGCTTCGCCAGCATCTGCGCCTCATCCTTTTCTTCTTCTTTCGAAAGACGCGCCAATTCCGGCCGCTGCTTCATATCGGGAAGAGGCACCGCCTCCTCCATCTTGTTATTCTTCAGCTTCTTCATTAACATCTCCCGCTCTCGGTAGAACGCACGAAGCCCCCATTTTACGGTGAGCGGGATGACGATCAAAGCAAGCGGAAAGAAGACCATCCATTGGGAAAGGGGATTGGCCGGGGGGGCGACCGATAAACTCACCCCCTCCAGAAAAAAGATGCCGGAGACCAGGATCATACTTCTAAAAAAGCTGAATTGGAAAGAGGCAACCAGGAGGACGACGGGATAGAGGGTGAGGAAGTAGGAATGGACGCCACCGGTCTGCTGAACGACGGCGTTGACCAACAACAGGGAGAGGGCCGCCCCCTCCCATTTCATCGCGGCGGTCCGAACCGGCGCCCGGGTCCACCGATAGGCGAGAGAAGCGGCGAGATAAACGAAGAGAGTCAACCAGACGATCCGCCCCGGGGAGAAAAAAAGATCGCTCGGCCGGGCATTTCCGGCGGAGAGAAGAAAGAGGATAAAGAGTGAGACGATCCTCAATCGTATCCCTCCGGGCCGTGTCCCTCCAGGCGTTTTTTGAGGATGCAGAGAAAGGGGTAGGTTTCTTCAGGCTGGTGGATGATCTGAACCAGCTCCCATCCCTGCGCCCCGAGAAAGTTGAGCTGGTTGTCGATCTGCACCCCGGCGAGTCGTTCCGACTTATATTCCCATTTCGGCACGTCAGGACTCCTTCAGAACGGGGGGTGGAACGATAACAAGACCGTCCTCAGACCTTGATCATCAATAATTTCTTCATCTTCTTTTTCCAGAGAAGCCGCTTGAGCTCTTCGATCTTTTCCCGCGCGGCCTCTTCCCCTTTCCGGATCGCCTCGTCGGAACGCCAGAAGTCGGACCAGTGAAGCTGGCCGACGTCCGGCCGAATGACCAAATCGGCTTTCGCCAATTGGGAGCTGGATAAGGCCCGGCGGGTGATCTCGCTGGCGCGCAGGACGATATCGAGCCCGCTGGTGAAATCCCGGAGCATTCCGGTGTTCTCCGAAGCGTCGATGGCGATGACAAAGTCGGCCCCCCGTTGAATGAGCGGGTCGACCGGGACCTGGTTCACCCAGCCACCGTCGATCAGCTTCGCATCCCCGATCGTAATCGGCGGGAAAACGCCGGGAATGGCGCAGCTGGCCGCGATCGCCCTGCGGATCGGACCCTCCGAAAGAACCACCTCGCTTCCGTGGGCCAGATCGGCCGCAACGGCCAGAAAGGGAATCACCGTCTCTTCAATCCCCTTGTCGTCAAAGAGCCGGCTGATGTGCGCGACGTAGTCTTGCTCGGAAATGAACGAGGAGCGCCGGAGGGAGATGCCCCAGAAGATTCCCTTCTGGAGATACGATTTGAGGTTCGTGATGAAGCTTGCGCGCTTTTCCTCTTCGTAGTGCTTTTTGATAAAGAAGAGCTTGGTCCGGCGGAACGATTCGCTGCTTAAGTAGTCGCAGGCCCGCTGGCGGACCTGATCGGCGTTCGGGTGTTGCGCGTACATGGCGCCGGCGATGGCGCCGAAGCTGGTCCCGGCAATCAGATGGAGCTCGATCCCCTCCGACTCCAGGACTTTCAGCACACCCAAATGAGCCAGCCCGCGCGCCCCTCCCCCGCCGAGCGCCAGGCCAACTTTAAAATACTTCTGCATCTTAAACAATCAAAAATTGTTTATGACCCAGGAAATGCAGGTGATGGAGTGCGGACATTCGGGTGATGCGTGCATCGCCCCGGCCGGATCCGCAATCCGCATTCCGCACTTGTCTTATGAAGCGGCCCCTTCGGCTTTCTTCTCTTTCTTTTTGCCCTTCGCCTCAATGAAAGCGGTCCGGGTTTGAATCGTTTTCTTTCGCCGCTGCGCCCGCTTCAGCTTCTTGAGGGTCTCTCGAAATGAAGCGCGATCTCCCCCCGCCGACTCTTTTCGCTGCGCCGCCACTTTTGTTTTCAGCTTGCTGATCCGCTTCTCCAAATCTTTTACCTCTGCCACGTTCTTCTCCTTGTATAGTTTATATCACATCTTCTTCCGAATCTGACTCCTTGTTTTCTCTTCTTTACCTACCAGGTTTGCACTTTGGTTCCATCGAGCCCGACCTGGTCGCTGCGGCTGTAGACATCGTAGACGTCCCTGTCGCATGAGATCGTTGAATCGGGCTCGTCTTCATAACAGCGGGTTCCCCACTCGGTCGAACGGGTGAAGGGATCGATGGGGATCCGCCGAAGATATTTCCGGATCTTTTTATCGTTCGGATCGGGCACCGGAACCCCCTCGACCAAAACCCCCAGGCTTCTCGGATAACCTGTCTCTTCGTTTGCGATATCCGATTCGGAATGGGAAATCCGCTTCGAATCCCAATCATCCTTAAATCGATCGATCGCCGATCGGAGATCCCGCAACGCCTGCCGCAATTCCATCTCTTTCGCCCGCCGCTCTCCCATCTTGGAAAGCGGCATCGCCGCCGAGGCGAGGATCAGAATAACGACCGCCGTCACGATTAATTCAAGGAGCGTCAGTCCCGACTGGTCTTCTAGTTTTCTGAAAAAAAACTTCATCGAACATTAATGAGTCCGGGGAAAATATCGGCATTGATCGGGCCGCGCGAGGGATTCAGCAGGCGCACATTGCGGAAATCGACCCGGCTCGAAGCGCCGGCCCGCTGCCCCTCAAAAACGAGGGTGAAGAGGGTCCCCGAGCCGCTGATCCCCTTTTCGTCGGTGACCCGGTTGATCTGGACATCCACGGCGCCTCCGTTCGGCGGCGTCGATGAGACCAACGACACATTCTTCCCGTCTTTTTTCATAAAGTCTCCCTCGACCACCTCCTTGAGGGTGAGGACGGTCGGATCAAACGCGATCGACATCGTCGCCGAGGAGAGGTCCTTGGCGTTATCGACACGGACTTCGATATTCACCGGCCCGTTTACAGTCGTCGTCGATTCCCTCGGAAGGACGGAGAGGATCGGAACCAATCGGGTCTCCGACTGGGGTTGGATCGGCGCCGTCCGCGATTGGCCCGAGGGAGGGAGCGGGGCCGAGGGAACAGGGGCAGAAGGGACCCCTTCCGGTTCGCTCCTGACCTCACCGACGGTCGGAAACTCGGAGAAGAGCGGCCGCGTCGAATAGGTCTCTTCGGTCCCCGACCAGAACGACTGCAGCGGCTTCTCCGGGGTCTCGAAGGTCCGGATGATCCGGGGGGTGATCGTCATGACGATATCGGTCTTCGCCTTGTTTTTTTCGACGTTGGAGAAGAGCCGGCCGATCAGCGGGATATCCCCCAAACCGGGAATCTTGTTCGTCGTCGTCCGCTCGTCGTCCCGGACCAAGCCGCTGATCACGACCGTCTCCCCGTCGCGGACATTCAAAACGGTCTCGGTATTCCGGTTGCCGAAACGGAACTGCTGCTGGCCGTTTCCCAAGTTAACCAGATCGCCGAGGGAGGTGACCTCCAGATTGAGCTTCATCGTGACATCATTGGTCAGATGGATGTTCGGCTCGATCGTCAGCTTGATGCCGACGTCCTTGAATTCAATCGAGGTGGTCGTGGTCGCTCCCCCGATCACCGTGGAGGTCGTCGGGTTCGAAGTGGTCGTCGAGAGGAGGATCGGAACCCGATCGCCGATGTTGATCTTCGCGCTCTTGTTGTCCATGACCCGGATGCGCGGATTCGCCAGGGTCTGCGCCTCCGACTCCTGCTTGAAGAAATCGACCAAGATCGAGGGAAGAATCAGGAAGATGGCCGAATCGTTGAGGTCCCGCAATTCTTGAAGGCTGAACGCCCCGGGCGTCTCGTCGTCGCTGATAAAACCGGAAACCCGGCCGTCGCTGAAGTTCCAGCCGATTCTCGAACCCTTCGTCCGGTTCATCTCCAAGATTTCGACCTCGAACATCACCTCGGCCACCTTCCGATCGTTCGCCTCGATGATCTTCTCCGCCAGCTTGACCTTTTCGGGGGTATCCCGAATGACGATGGTGTTCAATTCGTCGTTGACGAAGACGCGCCGGGTCTCCAGCATCGTCCGGAGCAGGTTGACCATATCCTTCGCCCGGACATTCGAGAGATAAAAGGTCCGGATGATCAGGTCCTGGTATTGATCGACCTTTTGTTTGGTCTTGGGAATGACCAGGATCGTCTCCTCGCTGATCCTCTTCATGAAGAGATTGTTGGTCGACAAAATCAGATTCAGCGCCTCTTTGAAGCTGGCATCTTTGACGAAAATGCTGATCGTTTCATCCCGGACGTCTTTGTCGAAAAGAATGTTGATCCCCGCCGATTTCGCCAAGAGCTCGAAAACCTCCTTCAGCCGCGCATTCTGGAACTTGAGCGTGATCGGCTGGGTCGATTTAAGAGAGAGCTCATCGGCTTCATCCCCCACGGTCCGCTGTCCTTTTCTCGCCTGCGCCAGGATCTCCGCGCCTTGGGGGAGGGTCGGGTCGCGCTCCAGCGCCCGCTCGAGAAATTCGATCGCCTCGCCGAATCGCTCGGCCTTCAGCAGTTTTTGTCCGAGCGAGAAATGATCTTCCGCCTCTTTTTTCCGGAGGGTCTTGGCGAAAAGATCCTGGTACTCCGCCCGGCTCGGATCGAGGAGCATCGCCCGCTTGATTTCCTCCAGAGCAACCGGAAGATTTTTTTGGCTGAGCAACGCTTTGGCCCGGTCGGCATGAACGGCGGCCGCTTTTATCTTGGCCTCGTCCATCTTCTGCTTGAGCTTTTGATTGAAGGGGTCTTTCTTGAGCTCTTCCGAATAGATCTGATAGGCTTCTTCCCAGCGTTTTTCCTTGGAAAATTCATCGGCGAGACGCACCTGCTTGGAGGTAAAACAACCGGAAAGAAGGAAAAAGAAAAGGGCCGCCCCAATGGTTATTGATACACGACCCCGGTTTTCTTGCACAGGCCCTCCTAAACAAAAATAACGTAAGGCGTAAGGGGTGAGGCATCAGGAAAAGAGGCTTTCAATCTTCTTCGCCTCACGCCCAACGCTTCACGCCTCACGTGTTCTAATCCCTTTTAGGCATTCTTAAAATAATCGACGGTCTTCATCAGACCCTCTTGTAGCGGGACGCGCGGCTCCCAATCGAGCGTTTTATGAATTTTCTGGCATTCGAGGCAGCTCCGGACCTGTTCTCCCTTCTTCTCCGGACCGTGGATCTCTTTCGCCTCCGCGCCGGTAATGTCGAGAAGATGACGGAAGAGCTGATTGACCGAGGTCTCCTTGCCGGTTCCGACGTTGAACGTATCGTTGACCTGGCTGTGGATCACCGCCATGTTGGCCTCGATGACATCTTCCACAAATACATAGTCTCGGGTTTGCATTCCATTTCCATTGATGACCGGCTGCTCTCCGCGAAGCATCTTTTGGGTGAAGATCGCGACCACCCCCGCTTCCCCGAACGGGTCCTGCCTCGGTCCATAGACGTTGGCGTATCTCAACGCGGAATAATCGAGGCCGCAGACCTTCTGATAATAATAGAGGTAGTGCTCGCTCGACAGCTTGCTGACGCCGTACGGCGAGAGCGGATGGGTCGGATGCTCCTCCGGCGCCGGAAAGACCTGTTGATCGCCGTAGATGGCGCCGCCGGATGAAGCGAAAACGACCCGCCGGGCGCCGTTTCGAACGGCGCACTCCAACAGATTCAGGAGGCCGATGATATTCGACTGGGCGTCGAAGGCCGGATCGGCCACCGACCGGCGGACATCCATCTGCGCCGCATGGTGGCTGACCACCTCGGGCTTTTCCTTCTGAAAAATCCGCTCCAGACGATCGCTCAGGATATCGAGCTTGTAAAACTTCGCTTCTTTGTGGATGTTCTTTTTCTTGCCGGTCGAGAGATTATCGACCACCACCACCTCATGTCCCTCTTGGATCAACCGATCGACCAGATGAGAACCGATAAACCCAGCCCCCCCCGTCACCAACACTTTCATCTGCGTCCTTCCTTTCTGTATGAGCAGGAGTTCACGAAGACGGCGTGAAACTGAGAAAATTTTTTGTTTTCATTCCCCATTCCGCGCTCCGAATTCCTCACGCGTCTGCTCTCCTGCCTCGGTCCTTCTAAAATATACCAGAAATTCGGCGTTTCCTTTTTGCCCAAGAATCGGCGAGGGAATCGACCCGCCGATCTGAAGTCCCCACCCCTCGGCCTGACTGTATATTCGATCCAACACGCTCCGGTGCTTTTCGGAGCTCCGAACAATTCCTCCCCGGCCGACCTCCCCCTTCCCGACCTCAAACTGCGGCTTGACCAATGCGACAATTTCGCCCCGCGGTTTCAGAAAAGGAATCACCGCGGGAATCACCTTCTCCAATGAGATGAACGAAACATCGATCGTCGCCAGATCAATCGGCTCCGGAATCACCTCCGGAGGAAGGGTCCGGATGTTGCGGCGCTCCAAAACAATCACGCGGGGATCTTGTCGAAGCCGCCAGGCGAGCTGGCCGTAGCCGACATCGACCGCGTAGACGCGAGCCGCCCCCCGCTGTAAAAGACAGTCGGTAAAACCGCCGGTCGACGCGCCGACGTCGATCACCACCTTCCCGGAGGGATCCAAATGGAACGCGTTTAGGGCCCCCTCGAGCTTGATTCCACCCCGGCTGACGTAAGGAGAGACCGGACCGAGGAGAACGATCTCCGCGTCTTCCTTTACCTGGGCCCCTGCCTTTTCGATTTTTTTCCCGTCGACCAAAACCGATCCGCTCAGGATCAGGCTTCGCGCCCGCTCCCGGCTCTCGGCCAGTCCACGCGATTGCAATAGGAGATCGAGGCGTTCTTTCGGTTTGGCCGACCGAGCCGACATCATTTCCCTAATCGAATCGCCCGATCTTCATTTTGAGGAGAGGCGACGATCCCGAGCTTAACGAAGTCGAGAACGGAGGCGGCGATGCGCTCTGCGTCGAGTCCGAGTTTCTCGCGAAGGATCCGCTGCGCCCCATGTTCGACGAACTGATCGGGAAGTCCGATCCGCCGAACATCGACCGCGGGAATCCGTCCGGTTCCCTTCTCCTCTTCGAGAAGAGCGAGAACCGACTCTCCGAACCCGCCCGCCAGGACATGCTCTTCCACCGTGACGATCCGGCGGCAGCGATGCGCAATCGAAACCAGAAGCTCCCGATCGATCGGTTTAATGAAGCGGGCATTGACGACCGCGACGGAGATCCCCTCCCGCTCCAAAAGGGCGGCGGCCGCAAGCGAAGGATAGACCATATTGCCGAGCGCCACCAATGCGACGTCGATCTCCCGGCTGGCCGCTTCATTTTCGACCAGGCCATCCGTCGTTAAATCGCCCCGGAGAAGTTCCCCTTTTCCGATTTGAAGCGGCATCGCCGGCTCTTCCAGCGGAACACCGACCGCCTCCCCCCGCGGATAACGGATCGCCGACGGCCCGGGATGTTTGACCGCCGTGGCGAGCATCTGCTGGAGCTCATTTTCATCTTTCGGGGCCATCAGGACCATGTTCGGGATCCCTTTGAGGTAAGCGATGTCGAAGACGCCGTTGTGGGTCGGGCCGTCTTCGCCGACCAGTCCGGCCCGATCGAGACAAAAAACAACCGGCAGATTCTGGAGGGCGACATCGTGGACGATTTGATCGAAGGCGCGCTGCAAGAAGGTCGAGTAGATCGCCACCACCGGACGAAGACCGTCCGCCGCCATTCCGGCCGCCAGGGTGACCGCATGCTGCTCCGCGATGCCGACGTCGTAAAAGCGATCGGGGAATTCCTTCGCGAACTTGCTGAGGCCGGTCCCTTCCGGCATCGCCGCGGTGATCGCGACGATCCGGCGGTCTTCCTTCGCCAGCGCGATCAGCTGTTTTGCAAAGATCCCGGTGTAGCTCGGGGCCGAAGACTTCTTCTTGGCCACGCCGGTCGAAAGATCGAATGCGGCGGTGCCGTGAAAGCCGGCCGGATCCCCTTCGGCCGGGGCGTACCCCTTCCCCTTCTTGGTGATCAGATGGACCAGCAGCGGCCCTTCCAGCTGCTTGACGTTCTCAAAGGTGGTCAACAGGTGATCGAGCCGGTGTCCGTCGATCGGACCGATGTATCGAAAGCCCATCTCCTCGAAGAGAAGCCCGGGGGTGATCAATCCCTTCACCGATTCCTCGGCCCGGCGGGCCGCCTTGAGCATCGGCCCGCCGATCTTCGGGATGTTCTTCAAGAGCTCCGCCGTCTCGTTTCGGACTTTGGTATAAAGCGGACCGGTGATGATCCGCGCCAGATAGGCTGAGATCGCGCCGACATTTTTCGAGATCGACATCTCGTTGTCGTTGAGGACGACGATCATGTTGCGCCGGAGCGCCCCCGCGTGGTTGAGCGCCTCATAGGCCATTCCGGCGGTCATGGCGCCGTCGCCGATGATTGCGACGACATGATATTTTCCCTCCTGATGATCCCGCGCTTCCACCATGCCGAGGGCGGCGGAGATCGCCGTGCCGGCATGGCCGGCGCCGAAAGTATCATAGGGGCTCTCTGCCCGCGAGAGAAACCCGCTGATCCCCTGGTATTGACGAAGGGTGTGAAAGAAATCGCGCCTCCCGGTGAGAAGTTTATGGGGATAGGCTTGATGTCCGGTGTCCCAAACGAGCCGGTCCTGGGGGGGATCGAAGACCGTATGCAGGGCAATGGCCAACTCGACCGTTCCGAGACTCGCCCCGAGATGGCCCCCTTTGTCCGCGATCACCGCCAGGATCTTCTCCCGAACCTCTTGCGCAAGCTGCGTGAGCGCCTCCCGCGGAACCGCCTTCAAATCCTTCGGACTGTTGATCTGATCCAAAAGCCCCATGTTTCTCCTCAATTTCTAGAGTTTTACCCAGCGTTTTACTTCTTCCGCTCGATCATGTAGAGCGCCAAGCCCCGAAGCGGATCGGCTTCCGGCCCGAAGCCGTTCAATTCTCCCAAAGCCTCTTCGACCAAAACATGGGCCTCTTTCTTCGCCCGCTCCAATCCGATGAGCCGAGGATAGGTCCACTTCTCCTTCGCCTGATCCTGGCCGACCGACTTCCCCATCTCCTTCTCTTCCCCTTCGACATCGAGGATATCATCGGCGATCTGGAAGGCAAGACCGATCTTCTCCCCATATCGGGTCAGCGCGGTGAGCTTTTTGGACGAGGCGCCGCCGAGAATCCCGCCGATTCGAACCGAGGCCCGGATCAGCGCTCCCGTCTTGTGGGTGTGGATATAGTGGAGTTCATCCTGGTCGATCGATTTCTTTCCCTCCGATTGGATATCGACCAGCTGCCCGCCGACCATCCCGGTGCTCCCGGCCGCCGATCCCAACTCGAGAATCACCGAGAGAATCTTCTTATGGGAGATCGTGCCGGCGACCCCCTTCTCGGCCATCAGGGTGAAGGCGGCGGTCAGAAGGGCGTCCCCCGCCAGAATCGCCGTGCTCTCCCCGAACATCTTATGATTCGTCAATTTACCGCGGCGGTAGGTATCATTATCCATCGCCGGGAGATCGTCATGGACGAGCGAGTAGGT
Source organism: Candidatus Manganitrophus morganii (assembly GCA_021651055.1). Classification (NCBI taxonomy): domain Bacteria; kingdom Pseudomonadati; phylum Nitrospirota; class Nitrospiria; order Candidatus Troglogloeales; family Candidatus Manganitrophaceae; genus Candidatus Manganitrophus; species Candidatus Manganitrophus morganii. The sequence continues at coordinate 3,176,518 of JAJHOH010000001.1, read as the reverse complement.
ATGGATCAGTTCGATCGCCGCCGCAAAGGGGAGGACAACCTCCCTTCTCCCGCCGACCGACTCCGCCGCCGCAAGACAAAGAATCGGCCGAAGCCGTTTTCCCCCTGCAAAAAGAGAATAGCGGATCGCCTCATGGATCAATGGCGGGGGGCACTTCGCCCCCGGAAGATACGAGTGAAGAAGCTGGTCGACCTCCGCCTGTCGATCGCGGAGATACTTCTTCAGTGGATCTTTATCCATGAGGCGGGCGCTCCTTCGTTCCGGACGTTGACGATTCGTCAACCGCCGGCGATTGCTTCATTTCGAAAAGTCGCCCTTTCCGTTTTCCATCTTTCTCTTGGACAAGGATCTCAACCTTCTTTTCGGCCTCCTCGAGCATCTTCAGACAATTCTTTGAAAGGCGAACCCCCTCTTCGAAGACCTTGAGAGATTCCTCCAACGGGAGGTCTCCTTTTTCGAGCGATTTCACCGCTTCTTCCAACCGAGAAAGAGCCTCTTCAAATTTCAAATTCGCCACGCCTATCCCGGTTCCATCCCCCCGCAAAATCAGCATATTTTGCGGGAAAGCGCTTATAAAATCGGCCGCCCCGAAAAACCATCTCCATTATACAAGAGAGCGGCGCAAGGTCAAGTTATTTTTCTTTTCAAATCGGCACTTTGATCAAGTAAGGATTCGACATGTCGAACCTACAGCGGCGTATCACCCGATCAGGTTACATCAATCCCAACAGCGGACAGAGAAGCCGAAGACCTCCCCAGATGATCAAAAATCCGAGGAGGTCGAAGAGAACACCCGCCCGAGCCATCCGGCCGATCGGGATCAAACCGGAGCCGTAGACGATCGCGTTCGGCGGGGTCGAGATGGGAAGCATAAAGCCGTAGCTCGCCCCCAATGTCGCACCGAGCGCGGGAGGGATCGGACTCACCCCGGAGGCGGTCGCGAGCGCAATGATCACCGGGATGATCATGTTGGCCGAGGCGGTGTTCGAAGTCAACTCGCTGACGACGATCCCCAGCGCGATGGCCAACCCGGTGATCCCCCAGAGCGAATCGATTTCGAGGAACGAGAGGAGCCCCTCGCCGACCGCCTGTGAGAGGCCGGTCTTGAACATCAAATCCCCCAGCGCCAACCCGCCCCCGAAGAGGAGAATCGTTCCCCAATCGATTCCGGCGGCCTCCCGCCAGGAAAGGGTGTACTCCTGTTTGGACCAGTTCGTCGGCAAAAAAAAGAGGAAGCTCGCCGCGACGATCGCCGCCGCTCCCTCGGGCAAGCGGCTGTTGAAGAGCTTGACCGGCGCCCCCTCCGGTCCGAAGATCAGCGCCAAAAATCCCGGGAAGGTCCAGAGAAACACGGCCAGGAGAAAGGCGAAAAGGGTGTTCTTCTGACCGCGGGTCCAGGGGCCGATCGCCTTGCGCTGGGCCTGAATGAATTCTGAGACGCGTCCCGCACGCATCGACGGCCCGGCCGGATGGAGGAAGAGAAGCAGGAAGTAGAGGACGATGTACATCACGAGAAGGAGGGGAAGGGCCAGGAGCATCCACTGAAAGAAGCTGATCTCTCTCCCCGTTTGCTTGGCGATCATCCCGATCCCGATCAGGTTCGGGGGGGTGCCGATCGGCGTCCCGACCCCGCCGATCGAAGCGGCATAAGCGATCATCAACATCACCCCGACCGCGTAGGGTTGCAGCGCCCCTTTTTCATCGGAGAATTCCTTCAAGGAAGAGAGGATCCCGAGGGCGATCGGAAACATCATGGCGGTCGACGCGGTGTTCGAGATCCACATCGAAAGGAAAGCGGTGATCCCCCCCAGTGTCCAGAGGATGCGGGTGGGACGATCCCCGACCCATCGAAAAGAGAGCAGCCAGAGCGAAAAGCGCCGGTCGAGGCGATGCCCCTCCATCGCGCGCGCGATCAGAAAACTTCCGATGAAGAGAAAAAGGATCGGGTTGCCGAACGAAGAGAGGATCGCATCGGCCTTCCCGATCCCTAAGACAATGGCGAGGACCGGTCCGAGGAGCGCCGTAATCGGAATCGGAATCGGCTCGGTGATCCAGAAGATCACCACCCCCGCCAACAGCGCCGCGAGGCGATGCGCCTCCGGGGACAACGAAGAGGGGAGAAGAAAAATGATCAGCGCCGCCAGCGGTCCCGCGATCAACCCGACCCGCTTTCGCCACCGCTCGAAGCGGACCTCGGCCTCGGAGAAGACCTCTTTCGGTTCGGGATTGGAGGGGGCCGCCTCTACCTTCTCCTGAATCTCCTGCGTCACAGAATTCTATTCTCCCACGAGGTGAACCAAAACCGTCCGGGCGTGCCCCGCGCTGCGATGCTCATAGAGGTAGACCCCCTGCCAGGTGCCGAGGGCGAGCCGGCCCTGCCGGATCGGGATCGAGAGGGAGACGGCGGTGAGGGCGGCCCGGACGTGCGCCGGCATATCGTCCGGTCCTTCGGTCGTATGCCGGAAGAGGGGATCCCCCTGCGGGACGAGGCGGTTGAAGAAGCGCTCCAGATCGCGCAAGACCTCCGGATCGGCATTCTCCTGGATCAAAAGCGACGCCGACGTGTGTTGGATGTAGAGGGTCAAGAGGCCGTTCTGAATCGGATGGCTCCGCAGCCACCGCTCCGCCTCTTCCGTGATTTCATAAAGCCCCCTTCCCGAGGTCTTAATTTGAATTTCACCGCTCTTCTGCTGAATCACCCCGATCTCCTTTTTTCGGAACGTCCGGCGTCTGCTTCTCCTCCACCGAACAGATCAGCTTTCCCCGATGAAGGGTAATCTCGATCTGGTCGCGGAGGGCGACCGCATCGGCCTCCCGGACCACCTCGCGCGAGGTTACTTTTCGGGTGATGCTATATCCTCGATCCAGGATATTCAGGGGGCTGAGGATATTCAGCTGGACCATCTGCGATTGGAGCAGGCGCCGCCGCCGCAAGATCAGATCGCTTCCCCTTTGGGTCAAATTCAAATTCAGCTCCGTCAAACGGCGCCGGAGCGCCTGGAGTCGATCGATCGGGTTTAAGTGCGTCAGCCCCTGTTGATGGCGAACCAGTTTTGCCCGCCGCTCCGACAGCAGCCGCCCGACCGACTGCCGAAGCCGGATCGCGAGATGATCGACCCGATCGTGAAACTGCCCAATCCGGCGGACCGGATCGGCGAGGAGGCGGATCTCGTATTGGAGATGATTTCGTTCGGCCTGAATCCGCGCCTGGATCGTTTCGACCAATGCGGCATTCAAAGAGTAGAATCGACCGAGCATCTCGGCGGCGTTTCGGACGACGATCTCGGCCGCAACCGAGGGGGTCGGCGCGCGCAGATCGGCGACAAAATCGGCGATCGTCGTGTCGGTCTCATGCCCGACCGCCGAGAGAACCGGAATCTCCGACCGGGCGATGGCGCGCGCGACAATCTCCTCATTGAAGGCCCAGAGATCTTCAAGCGATCCGCCGCCGCGCGCCAGGATAAGAAGATCGATTCGCTCCCCCGAGGAACGGCGGCTCCTTTGGTTCAACGCATCGAGCGCCCGGGTGATCTCATCGGCCGCCCCCTCCCCCTGAACCGCCACCGGATAGATCAGAATGGAGAGAGGAAGCTCGGTCCGTTCGAGGACCTTCATCAGATCCTGAAGGGCGGCGCCGGTGGATGAAGTGATCAGCCCGATCCGCCGCGGCAGAGGAGGGATCCCTTTTTTCCGGCCCGGATCGAAAAGCCCTTCGCCGCGCAACTTTTCCTTGAGCGCCTCGAAAGCGGCCTGCAGCGCCCCCGCCCCCCGCGGCTCGATGTAATCGACAATGATCTGATACTCCCCCTTCGCCTCATAGAGGGTGAGGTGTCCGCGGATCAATACCGACTGTCCTTCTTTGGGGGTGAACCGGAGAAACCGCCCGTGCGACCGGAAGATGACCCCCTTGATCTGGGAGGCGGCATCTTTGAGTGTAAAATAAATATGTCCCGAGGAGGGGATCTTCAGATTGGCGACCTCTCCCGCGACCCAAAGATCGGAGAAGGTCCGCTCGAGATCAGAACGGATCCGCGCGGTCAACTCCTGAACCGTCAGGATCTTTCGCTCGGAAGGTTGGATCGGAGAAAATGCCATTCATCCCCTTCTTCTGTAGAGACGTCCCGACGGGACGTCTCTACATTATTCATGATTCGGTTTCTTGCGGAGCGCCCGCTGTTTCTCCCGCCAGAGCCGCAGCCGCTCGGCGATCCGCTTCTCTTCTCCTTGGTTGGAGGGACGATAGAACGTCTTCTCCTCGGGAAGATAAAGCTGCGGAACGAAGTGGTCCGGATAATCGTGCGGATAAAGATATCCCTTCCCCCGCCCCAGCCGCTTCGCCCCGCTGTAGTGGGTATCCCTCAACGAGGGGGGGACTTCCATCACGCGGCCCGATTCGATCTCTTCGAGCGCCGCATCGACCGCAAGATACGCGGCATTGCTCTTGGGGGCGGAGGCGATGTAGGTCGTCGCCTGAGCAAGCGGGATACGCCCCTCCGGCATCCCGATCGCCTCCAGCGCGTGGAGGGCGGCAACCGCCACGACCAACGCCCGCGGATCGGCGTTGCCGACATCTTCGGAAGCGGCAATAACCAAACGCCGCGCGATAAAGAGGGGGTCTTCGCCGGCATAAATCATCTTCGCCAGCCAGTAGACCGCCGCATCGGGATCGGAGCCGCGAAGGCTCTTGATGAAGGCCGAGATCGTATCGTAGTGGCTGTCCCCGCTTTCGTAGACCAATCCCTTCTTCTGGACCGACTCCTCGGCGACGGCCAGATCGACCCGGATGATTCCTTGCGGATCGGGCGGCGTGGTGACGACGCCGATCTCCAGCGCATTAAGAAGGCGGCGGGCGTCCCCTTCGGTCGTTTCGATCAGATGCCGCTCTGCCTCTTCCGTCAACTGGACGTTTAATTTTCCGAAACCCCGCTCCGGATCGGAGAGGGCCCGTTTGATGAGAGAGCGAAGTCCCTCCGGCGGGAGCGGCTTCAGCTCGACGATCTGCGAGCGGGATGAGAGGGCCGGAATGATGGAGAAAAACGGATTCTGCGTGGAGGCGCCGACCAAGGTGATATTTCCCTTTTCGACGTCGGGGAGAAGGGCCGACTGCTGGACTTTATTGAAGCGGTGGATCTCATCGACCAGGAGAAGGGTCTTTTGCCCGGAGCCGTTTTTTTCTTCCTGCGCCTTTGCAATCACCTGGCGCACTTCGGCGACGCCGGCGGTGACGGCGTTGAGATCAACGAAGGCCGATTTGCTGTAGGCGGCGATGAGATGGGCCAGCGCCGTCTTGCCGCAACCGGGCGGGCCGAAAAGAATCAGGGAAGAGACCCGATCGGCTTCCACGGCGCGGCGGAGAAATTTCCCCGGCGCGACAAGGTGCTCCTGTCCGACGAATTCCGAAAAATCTCTCGGACGCATCCGCCAGGCCAAAGGAGGTTTTTTATCGGTATTGTCTGTTTTCGCAGGGGATTGGGCCATACCTTGACACCATGCCGTGATGAAGCGCGCTGCTGGTTATGCCGGAGGTTGAGGTAGGATGAGAAAGGGAGAAAAAGAGAAGCCCCCACGGTTGCCGTGGAGAAGGTTTCCTCAAACCGGAAACAACCAGGTGGGCACCGAGATGAAGACTTTAGGCTTTTCCGCCCGGGGCGGAACGTGCACACCGTCCTCCTGGACTCGGCTCCCTGGCAGCGATTGTTAGGTTTAGAGACGACCCATCCACGCACAACGCAGGGGCAACTTTTGTTTCTAAAATTACCTTATCAAAGTTATTTTAAAAATACAAGAGGAACGAAATTAATCCAATTTGAACTCTTCGAACTGCTCTTCGATGCTCTCGATGATATCCCGCGTCTTGCCGCCGATGAGGGCGTCCCGCTCCTTCTGACCGCTTCGGAGTTGAAAGAGCTCGTGGGCGATGTTGATCGCCGCCAGGATGGCCAGCTTGGAGGAATTGATCCCCTTGGCATGGCCCGCCATCTCGGTCATTTTTTTATCGACGTAACCGGCAAGCTCCTTGGCATAGGCTTCATCCGCATCGCCCCGAAGCGTATATCGATGGCCGAAGATTTCGACATGAAGCTTATTCTTCACCGGCTTTCACCTTCACGGGAATCTCTGAGTCTTCTTCAAGCGACTCTTGGATTTCAAGATGATTCAGCGTCCCCAAAATGCGCTCGATCCGGAGACGCACTTCGCCCCGCTCTTCCTGAAGCTGGCGAAACTCCCTCGCCTGCTCGTTGACCTTGGCCTCTAATCCTTCTTTTTCCCGCTTCAGCCTTTTAATCAGCTCGATCATTTCCTGCACCCGCGCTTCCAATACTTCCAACTGCTCTTGCACCATGGTCCCCTCTATCCGGTTAAACAGACCCGATTAAATTTTCAATCAATCTACCGTTTCGATTTTTATTTGTCAATAAAATCTTCTGGCGTTCCGAATATGGAAAGGGACCCGATCTAGATCAAAGCGAGCAACCGGCTTTGCCGATTCGAGCGCGGGTGTGGGGGCATCGGATTAGCCTGGCATTTTGGAAACCCGTGTACCGACACTATCTACCTGAAGCGAGGATCAGGCTTTGCCTGTCCGAGCGCTCGGGGCGTGGGGGCATCGGAAGCGCGCAGCAATGCGAGCACTGCACGGGCCCCCACATATTATCGTAAATAGGTAATATGATTGTGATAGACAAAATGACCGGTGATGGTGATATGGTCCTCGTTCCAAGAATCGGGCAAGGGGGCAAAAGGAGAGGCCTCTTTGATCGCACGCACCGCCTCCAGATCGAGAATTTCATAACCCGACGTGGAGACAACCCTCACCTCGCTGACATAGCCGTTTCGCTGAATCGTGAAGGTCAAAAGGAGGTTTCCCTGGATTCCCCGCTCCGCAGCGGACTGCGGATACCTCCAGATATATTCAATCTTGTTCTTGAGCTTCAGCGTATAGGAGAAATATTTCAGATCGTCCGTATTGATGGAGATCGTATCTTTCGGCGGGACCCGTTCCTGATCGGAAAAAACTTTCGCCAACCGGTCGAGGCTCTTTGAATCGGCAAAAGGGAGGCCGGGAAGACCGGGGACACCCGGCCGGGGCGGAGAATCGGTTCCGGCCTCTCCCCGTCCTCCTTGCCCGAAGGGAAGCGACGGAAGGGGTCTCTTCGCTTCTTCCGTTGCAAGCGGAGGGGAAGGGCTCGGTGCGGGAAGGGCCCCCTCGGGTTCTGTAGAACGTTCCGGAAGAGCGGGGGACGGAGCCGGGACGATCGGCGCCGGAGGGGCTTGCGGCTTCGGCGCCGGAGGCGCGATCGGACCTGGCGCTTTTCCCGCTCTGGCCGTGGGAGGAAGACCCGGGCGCTCCGACTTTGGAATCGGCGGGAGGCGGGTCTCTTCCCCTCGCGGGATCGATTTTAGATCTTCTTCCCGATCGGTTCCGAACAGGAGACTTTTTGGTTTTGGCGGGGCGGGTGAAAGCGATTCCGGGTCGACCAACTGAACGACTTGATCTTCTAAATCAACGCGAGCCGGCTCCCATCGCGCCCATTGCTGGATGATAAGGAGCATCGAGAGATGGAATAAAAATGAGAGGGAAATAAAGAGAACATAAGGAAAGCGGGATCTCTCTCTTCCTTCCGGATATACTTCTTCGGCGATTTCATCGTAGAGGTGCATGGAACGGATTATAACATAACGGCAACACACATCAAAGGCGATGTCCGGCCCGAGCCGCGGTTGACAGAACCCTTTAATTTTCATAAGATAACCCCATGCGAAAACCGATTTTTGTTCTGCTGCTCTTCCTTGCAATGGCCCTCTCCTGGAATTCGGCCCTTTCGGAAAAACCGCCTGCCCGTCGCACCGTGACTTTTCCAAGCGGCACCCAGATCCACGCCGAAGTCGCCGATACCCCTGAAGCGAGGAATACCGGGCTGATGTTCCGTGATTCCCTTCCTTCCGGCGGCGGGATGCTTTTTGTTTTTCAAGAGGCGCGCCCTTATCTTTTTTGGATGAAGAACTGCAAATTCCCGATCGACATCATCTGGTTCAACGAACAGAAGGAGATTATCTTCATCTCCGAGAAAACCCCGCCCTGCAAAGCAGACCCCTGCCCGAATTACGGGCCGCTTGATAAAAATGCCCTCTACGTCATCGAGGTTGCATCGGGGTTTGCAGAAAAGGAAAGATTGAAATTGGGGATGAAGGTCCGGTTCTAGAACGGCTCCATCCACGGAAGCCAAAGCGGGCCGAATCGTCCCTTATCTTGACAGTCTTCCTATTTGAATGATAAATTTCGACTGTTTTTATCCCACCCCCACAAAGGAGGAAACATGCGTCTAACGGGAAAATTCGCCGTTATTACGGCGGGCCTTTTCATGATGTCGGCGGCGACCCATGCATTTGCCGATGCCGGACACGCCGGAACCGCGAAAGAACACTGCAACGGCATGGTCCAAGCGGGAGAAAGCGGATTGGATCATGGGGGACAAGGACACACCGACGTTGCAGTGAAACACCTTAAGAAGATGGTTCAAGAGGGACAGGAGTGTTTGAATCACGGCCAGACGGCGGTGAAAAGCGCGGCCAAGGGAAGCGCGACGCAGATGCATGGCGGTGAGGCGATGAAGCATGTGCAAGAAGCGGTCACTCATGCAAAGGGCGCCGTCGAGCATGGTCAGGCCGGCCACAATGACGTCATGATGGATCACGCGAAAGAAGCGATGATGCATGCAAAGGAAGGCAACAAGCATGCGCAGGAAATGAAATAGCCCTGGGATAATTTAGACAAATAGATGGGTTTGACAGAGAGGGATGACGCCGGAGGCGCTCATCCCTTTTTTCTTGCCGTCACCACGAAGTTGAAACCGAATCGATTGAAGGGGAAGGTCCCGGAAATCGCAAGGTCGAGTTTGCCGATCGCGAGGGCGAGCTTGCCGATCGGGCTTCGCTTTCCCTTCTCCAAAAGATAGCGATCCGGAATCAAAGAAGAGAGAATGTTATGGCCTCGGCAGGAGAGGATTTCGAATCCGTTTTCCTCCAGGAGCGATTTGAGCTCCCGCCAGGTGAACGTCTTAAAGCGCATCCCTTCCCAGACCCGCGTGGCATGTCCCTTCCCCGGAACACGGAGGGCATCGATCATCTCGGAGGGGTGATAGAAGATTCCGAAATTCCACTTGGTATCGGTTTCTATGGTCAAGATGGCCCCCGGCTTTGCGACCCGGCCCATCTCGGCCACCGCCTGCTCGTATCCATCGACGATGTGGCTTAAGACATCGCCGTAGGAGATAAGGAAATCGAAGCTCTTATCGGGAAAGGGAAGCTGACAGGCATTCGCCACCTGGAATTTCACATTGGGGTGCGCCTTGCACCGGTCTTTGGCCACTTCGATCAGCTCCTTCGAGAGGTCGATCCCGACCACCTCGTCGGCATACGGCGCCAAATGGATCGCCTGCAGGCCGCTCCCGCAGCCGACATCGAGGATGCGCGAATAGCGCTTCCCCTTCGTCAACTCCGCGAGGCAGAGGTCGTAAAGGAGATAGCTGTTCATCAGGAAAGGGGTTTCGCTGACAAGATCGTCAAACCCCTTTCCCCAATCGTTATAGACTTTCGCAATCGTTTCGCTGGATGGCTTCGACATGGCTTTTTCTTATATCATGATCGAGGACGAGGCACAAGGGTTTTCTGAGTTAACGTTAGACATGAGCGGTGAGACGTCAGGGATAAAAATCGAAAGACTTTAAAATCGTTGACTCCTTACGCCTAACGCTTCACGCCTCCCGTGTTTTCAGATCTTCGGCCTTCTGAAGACCGTCCAACAGGCCTTCTCGGTAAGTGGGGAAACGGAGGGTGAGACCGAATTCTCTGACAAGTTTTTCATTCTGATACCGGACCCCCGCAGGGGCGGCTTGGGGATCAGAGATCGAAGGGATCAGCGGGGGGACACCCAGCATCGCCGCCATTTGATTGTAATACTCGGCCGGGGTATGGGGCGCTTGATCGACCACGTTATACGCTTGGCCGGGCCGACCCTTCTCCATCGCGGCGACCAAGATGTCGAGATAGTCTTCCATATAGATTCTGTGAAAGAGGGAGGGGAGATCGGCCGGAAGCGAATAGACCCCTCTTCGGACCTGATCGAGGATGCCGGGAACCGCCTGATAGAGCGCGCCGGTCCTGAGGATGATCCCGGGAAAACCTTCCTCGGAGAACCGAGCCAGAATCTCCCGCTCCGCCTCCAGATGAATCCGGCCGGTCGCGCTCTTCGGACGAGAGAAGACCTTCTCATCAATCCCCGCGGCCGGCAGATTCTGGCCGGGAACCACATTATCGTAGACCGCGAGACTGCTCTCATAGATATAGCGCTTGACCGCGCCGCGCGGGATCACCGAGAGGATATTCTGCAATGCCTTCAGATCGGTCGGCTCCGGCGCCGCCATCCCATGCTGCCGCCGGTTGGCAAGATGGAAGATCACATCGGCATTCGCCACCGCCATCTTCGCCAAAAAGGGCTCCGAGAGATCGGCCGCCAACGGATTGATTCCAAGCCGGGCGAAGCCGGGGGCCAGGCCGTCGGATGAAATCAGCGCCCAGACACTGTGATCGTGCTGTAGGAGGCGCACGCCGAGCTGCTTCGTCAGTTGTCCTTCGCCGATGAGCAGGATGGTCGTGAATTGTTTTGGCATGTCGTTTTCCTCCTATGCAAAGAGGATCAGGGAGGGGATGATTGCGTCGTCATCGCTTGGGAGAGCGCTTCATATTCGAGGGAGAGTTTCTCCCAGAGGGCCGTCTCCTGATCGATCTCGGACTTCAAATGGTTGTGCCGTTCCATCAGTTCGTAAAAACGAACCTTCTCTTGGTAGATGTTCGGATCGGCCAAAAGCGCCACACATTCCTGGTACGCTTTGTTTTTTTCATCGAGCGCCTTCTCAAGCGCTTCGATCTTTTTCTTCAGCGGCTGCGCTTCGCGGTAGAGCCGATTTCTCGCCTCGGCCTCTTTTCGCTTCTGCTCCTTCTGCTCGTTCTTGCTGAGAGAAGGCTTTTCTTTCTCTGAGGATGGCGGGGCCTCTTGCGAGACACCCTTCCCCGTTGAAGACGCGGGCGTCTCGGCCGTCTTTCCTTTCTTATAGAGATAATAATCGTAATCGCCAGGATAAACGGTTACAAGCCCCTGGTCAACCTCGATGATATGATTCGCGACCCCTCGAATGACGTGCCGATCGTGCGTGATGAAGCAAATGGTGCCGGTATACTCCCTCAACGCTTCCTCAAGAACATCACGGGAAGGGATATCGAGATGGTTCGTCGGCTCGTCGAGAAGAAGTAAGTTCGCCGGCTTGATCAACATCTTCGCCAGCGCCAACCGGCTCTTCTCCCCTCCGCTCAACACGGAGACCTGTTTGAAAACATCATCACCCGAGAAGAGAAAAGCGCCGAGGATCCCCCTCAGGAACGACTGCGCTCCTTCCGGATGGGCCTCTTGCATCTCCTGAAGGAGCGTGTAATTCGGATGCAGCGATTCAAGTTGATGCTGGCTGAAATAGCTGAGATTGACCTTCTGTCCGAGGGCGCGGCGCCCGCCGTCGATCGGCAACACCCCCGCCAGAATTTTGAGGAGGGTCGATTTTCCGGCGCCGTTCGGCCCCACCAACGCCACCTTCTGTCCCCGCGTGATCGTCAGGTTGAGCCCTTGGTAGACTTTGATCGCCCCATAAGACTTGTCGATCCCTTCCAGGGTGATCACCTCCTGGCCTCCCCGCTCCGGCTGAGGGAAGGTAAACCGCACCTTCTTACGCTCCTGCGTCAGCTCCACCTTATCCATCTTCTCGAGTTGCTTGATCCGGCTCTGCACCTGGCGCGCCTTGGTGGCCTGGGCGCGGAACCGATCGATGAAACGCTTGGTTTCATCGATCTTTTTTTGCTGGTTCTCATAAGTCGATTGCCGAATTTCCGCCGCCTCCTCCTTCGCGGCAAGATAGCGATCGTAATTCCCGGTGTAATTGATCAGCTTTCCATTGTCGATTTCGACAATCCGGTCGGCCAGCGCATTAATAAAGGGGCGATCATGGGAGATGAACAGAATCGCTCCGGCATAGCTCTTCAAAAAGTTTTCGAGCCAGATGACCGATTCCAGATCGAGATGGTTGGTCGGCTCGTCGAGAAGAAGAATGTCGGGCTGGGAGAGGAGGAGCTTCGCCAGCGCAATCCGCATCAGCCATCCGCCGCTCAACGTGTCGGTCTTCTTTCCGAAGTTCGCCTCTTTGAAGCTCAATCCCGAGAGGATTTGCTTCGCCTGGTGTTCCAGGTCATACCCTCCCTTTGACTCGTACTGGATCTGCAACTCCGCATAGTGCAGGCCGAGACGCTCCTTTTCCTTCATGTCGTCGGTCTCGTGCATCTCGCGCTCGATCCGCTTGAGGGTCGCTTCGATCTGATTGATCGAATCGGAGGCCGAAAGAACCTCTTCCAAGATCGATCGCCCCCTTAATTGGATGATCTCTTGAGGAAGATAACCGACCACGGAGCTCTTGGAAATGATGACCTCTCCCTCGTCGGGGTCGACCTTGCGGGAGATCATCTCCAGCAGCGTCGTTTTGCCCGCGCCGTTCGGGCCGATCAGGGCGATCCGATCCCCATACGCCACCTGCAAGGTCGCGTCGGCAAGCAGGGTCCTGGCCCCGAATCGTTTTGTGATGTTGAGAAGAGAGATCATTTCTTTGAATGATTAAACCGAGGCCGCTCCAGATCATGCTGCGGCGGAAGGTTTTCCCGGATGTTCGGTGTCGCGTGGATAAAAGAGTGGGCGCGGGCCTTTCGATGAATCTCCTGAAGCTGCGCCGCCGTCAGCCACTTCGAGAGCTTTTCGTTCTCCCGGATTTGATCGGTATTCGAAACGGTCGTGTTGTCGGTGCAGATGGCGATCGGAATCCCATACTCCAAAAAGGTGAACATCGGATGGGGCGCCCCCATCGGCACGGCGCCGGTCTGATAATTGGAGGTGTAACAGCATTCGACCAGAACCTGATCTTTCGCCAGCCGCCGCATCAACGCTTTGTCTTTGATCGCAGAGCAGCCGTGGCCGATCCGCCGCGCGCCGAGGATATCGACCGCCTCCCAGATCGCCTCCGGCCCTTCATCCTCTCCCGCATGAATCGTGAGGCCGAGTTTCCCCGAACGGGCGATGTCGAAAGCTTCTTTAAACAGCCGCGCCGGGTTTCCCCGCTCCGCCCCCGCCACATCGAAGCCAATCACCCCCGTCCGTTCATGGAACTGCTGCGCCTCGGCGATCGCCTGCCGGGCGAGGATCTTGGCGATATGGGGGCCTTGATGCCGCATGGCGATGACGATCAGTCCGGTCTCGATCGGATATTTTCGCTTGGCGCGGTTTAAGCCGGTCAACACCGAGCTGATCGTCTGCCGGAGGGTCAACCCGGCGAAGGTATGAATAATCGGCGCATAACGAAGCTCCAGAAGCCGCACGCCGTCCTGATAGGCCTTTTTGACGATCGCCTCGACGACATAGGAGATATTCCCGTAAAACTGCGTGATCCAGGCCGGATAGTGAAACTTGTCGAGGTATCGGAGCAGCGCCCCCTCTTCCCCCTCCTGAAGAACGAGAAGACGCTCCATCTCCTTCTTGGTGGCAACCGGGTTGAGCCGGTGCTCCTTCATCAGCTTCCAGGTAATATCAACCGGAATCGACCCGTCGACATGCTGGTGAAGCTCGACCTTCTCGATTTTTCCGATTCCGTTTTTCGACGGTATCTGCTTTTTGTTGGAACGTCTCATCTGCCTGCTTCTTCTTGCCAGTAACGGTATGCCAGAAACGGATCCCACATGGCGCCGGTGGCGGTCATGACGGCATCGACCCCCACATTGACGAACTCCCGGACGTGCGCCGGGGTCATCACCCCGCCGACGCCGACGATCTCGAAATTATACCGCTCTTTTCGTTTTAAATCGACGATCCGTTTCGCCTGCGTCATCGCGCATGGCCGGATGGCGGCGCCGCAGACCCCCGACCGAAGCCGTCCTTTCCCGGGGAGCGCTTGCGCGCCGTCGGGCTTCACCACCTCAAAGGAGAGGGTATTCAGGCCGGAGATCGCATCGACGTGCGGCGCGTTGGCGGCGACCACTTTTTCCAACCGGGACGGGTCGGAGATGTAGCCGATCTTGATGATCAACGGCACCGCGCCGATCGCCTGCTTCACCCGCTTCGAAATCTCCGAAGAGAAGACCGGATCGGTGTAGACGCTCCCTTCCCCCGTCACGACATTCGGACAGGAGAGGTTGATCTCGACCACGGTCGCCCCCGCTTCGGCGGCCAGACGGGCCGCGCGGGCGTAATCTTCCGCCAGATCCTTTTCGCCCGGCGTGCCGACAACGCTGACGATCAGCAGCTGCCCGTCGCGGATTCCCGCTTTCGCCCGGCCGATATCTTCCTGCCAAATCTTCGGATCACGCGACGGCATTCCGAACGAATTGGTGATGCTGATCTCTTCCACGCTGGAGGGAGATTCCATCGAGGCGATCAAGCGCTTCCCGAAATCTTTCTCGGTCAACGGCCCCTTCCATTGAAGGAACATGCAGTTCGGATCGGGATGGCTGGGGGTCGCCGCGGTTCGGACCGTCTTATAGACAAGGAGGTCGAAGCCAAGCTCCGCATAGGCGATGATCCAGCGCGAATTCAAAAGCGGTCCGGCCGGGATGCCGAGACGGGAGTTGACATCGAATCCGAGGAATTTCACTTTCTTCCGAATCCGCCGGGCGGGGGGCTTTTCTTTGAGAAAGGGACCTTCTTGATAATTGGCTTCGTAGGAGCGGGTGATATCGTATGTCGGGCTTGGCTTCATCAAAAGAATGTTCCGGAAACGTTCATATGAATTCCTTGTATGCTAACATGGAGAGGAACTCAGGTCAACCTTTGCACCGCTTCCTCCGACAGCAAACAGCCCAGGCAGATGGCCCGGGCTGCGCTTTAAGCCTTAAGATAAGAAATCCTGATCGCCGATTAGACCTTTTCGATGACGAGCTTGAAATGGCCGTCGGGCAATTTTTCATTCTTTAAAATTTTATGCCCTTCGGCCTGAACGCTTCGTGGAACATTCCGGATCGGCTCCCCGTCGTCGATGATGACCTCGAGCAGCTGGCCGGCATCCATCTCCTCCAGCTGCAACTTCGTCTTCACAAAGTTCATGGGGCAAGCGACACCCGAAAGGTCCAGACTGGCATCGACTTCTTTTTGTACGCTCATATCCACCTCATTCTGTATCACGGACGAAACCGGCTCTCTCTTCCTTAACTTCAAGCCGGCATCGAGACGATCATATGCTTCATGACACTCCCGGACAAAGGCATCGGCCAGATCGAGGGTCTTCCGGACCGATTCGAGCTGCGGATCGAAGGAGACCCACTTTCCGAGATCCTCCGTGAAGTTTTCGAACCGTTCCGTGACGATCCCCTGCTCCACCAGCTTGTGCTGGAACTCCTTGAGGATCTGATCTTCATGCGGCAAATCGACGCCGAACGGAATCAACAAGGCGCGGCAGCAGACCATGATCGCCTGTTTGATGTCGGCGATCGCCTCGTTCGACTGCCCACGGGCGAGGGCGGCGGAGGCCTTCTCGATCGACTGGCTCCCCATCCGAAGATGGTGCTCGATCATATCGATCACGGTCCCGGCGCACTCCCCCGGGCCGAGGTCATCGAGCGAGAAATCCTGATCGCCGTTGTAATCTTGATAATACTCCGGCGCTTCCTGCGGCGTCGGAATTTGGATGAACTTCTCCAGCCGGACGGAGAGGGCGTCGCGGCCGAAGCGCTCGATGAACTGGTTGAACGCTTCCTCCCCCTGCCGATTCTCGCGATAGGCCTTGATGAGCTCGATCACCGCCGAAGGAATGTTCTTGGCAGGGATCTTCAACTTGGAGGCCCCGATCACCGAGCGCTCCGCGCTCACTCCCCCTCCCAAATGGAGTTGGTAGTGCGGCGCCAGCTTGCCGTGAACTTTTTTGCCGACCCCGTGAAAACCGATCCCAGCGATATGGTGATGGCCGCACGAATTCGGACAGCCGGAGATCCGTATCCGAAGACCGTTGATGTCTTCGAATTCCGGAAGATCTTTCTCGAATCGGTCGACAATGGCCGCGCCCAATCCCATCGAGGAGGTCAATGCCAACTGGCAGCTGTCGGCGCCCGGGCAGGCGATCACATCGACGGCGCGTTCCGCCCCCGCGCCGGCCAGCCCGATTCGATCGAGCGCGGCGTAAAGCGCAGGGAGCTCCTGCTGGCGGACATGGTGAAGAATTAAATTCTGTTGATGGGTCGTCCGGATCGCATCCGGGGAAAACCGATCGACGATATCGGCCATCCCGCGCAGCTGGGCGGAGGTAATATCGCCGAGAATTAATTTGATCTGGACGGCACAAATGCCGGGCATCGGCTGCGGGATGATATTCGTTCGAAACCACTTTTCATATTCCGCGTTTCCGTGGCGGCCGTTCCCGCCGTTCTCAATCAGATTGAGTTCAAGAGAGGGGGCCTTCGGTTGCGGGGCCGGCAGAGCGGGATAGACTTTGCCTGATTCCTTGAGGAGGGCCAATTCTTCCGCCACCTTCTTGTTGAATTGATCGCTCCCCCACTTTTCAATAATGAATTTCATCCGGGCCTTGCTCTTTGTTTTCCGGTCTCCGTTCGCATCGAAAATTTTAAGGATCGCTTCGCAGAAAGGCAAAACCTCTTCCATCGGCAAAAACTCGGTATAGAGCTTCGCCAATTTCGGATGAGACCCCAACCCTCCTCCGACAAAAACTTTGAAGCCGTACTCCGTCCGGCCCTGAACGTCACGGCTTGTCGCGATGAACCCGATATCATGGATCGACGCCAAACCGCACTCGCTCTGGCACCCGGAGAAGGAGATTTTGAATTTGCGGGGAAGATCTTGGTTGATCGGATTCCGCAGCAGGTAGTAGGCGACCTTCTCTGAAATCGCGGTCACATCGAACAACTCAGTGGGGCAGACCCCGGCGAGATGGCAGGCGGTCACGTTGCGCACTGTGTTGCCGCATGCCTCGCGGGTCGTTAATCCAGATTCGGCCAGCCGGGTCATCACGGCGGTGATGTCGTCCAATTTCACAAAATGATACTGGATATCTTGCCGGGTGGTGACATGTCCCTTGCCGGTCGAATAATGCTCGGCGATTTCCGCCAAAGCGCGAAGCTTCTGACTATTCAGAACCCCCGACGGGATCTTGACCCGGACCATCTGAAACCCTTTTTGCCGCTGTCCATAGATCCCATGCTGGAGCCGGAAACGCTTGAACTTCTCCTCTGGAATCTCTTTTTTCTTCAAGCGTTCCACCTGAAGACCAAAGTTTTCAATTTCCTTGACGATTTCTTCTGGAAGGGTGGTTTGGATTGAGCCCATTGAATCCTCACTGATGACAAAAGATTTTCCCAAAGGATACACCACTTTCCCCAAACAATCAATATAAAACTCTCCTCCAAGAACGCTGAAATTCCCCTTTTAAAACAAACAAGATCCAATAAAAAAGGGAGCCGCGATGGGCTCCCTTTTTTAGCCGGTTTTAACCTACGTAATGATCACTTTATGCTACTGTTGGCCGCTGGTGTCTCCGACATCGGCGCCTCCCATTCCCTCTTTGGAGAGAAGCTCTTTAGCCTTATCAAAATGCCGGTCGGCCTCCTCCGTTTTCCCCTGGCGATAGAGCGAAAGCGCCAAGTTCAAGTGGGCCTCCGGAATATTCGGGTTGATCTTGGTGACATTTTGGAAATGTTGCTGGGCGTTCACATACTTTTCTTCGTTGTACGCGCTAACGCCTTTGTTAAATTCGTCTTGAGCGGTTTCCGGCAAATTCCCGGGCGCCGCCGCTTGCGGCTCGCCGCCCCCGCCGTTAAAAATCTCTTTGGTCGTTCCACACGCCGTCGTGAGGAGCATCAACGCCATCGACAATACGATTACTTTTTTCATTCTGTACCTCCTTCTAGTGAGCATATCCGTAGTCTTTATTGTAATAATGGCAGTTGCCCCGCATCAATTACCTCGAAGAGCTAATCCTCTCAGGTAGGCTTGCTTCACCACGGAGAAATCACGCCTTTCGGTTTGAAAAAGAATTTGACAGGCAAATGAATTCGCGTAGAATACCGGCCATGACAAACCGATCTCTTTCCGTCCTCACAGCAATCTTCCTCTTCTTGGAAGCCGGTTGTGTGAAACCCGAGCCGCCGCCTCCGAATCCGTTCCGAGAGCCGATCGCCTACGCGGTTGGGCATAGCCCCTCGTTCGTCGGGGCCGCCGACCTGAACCAGGACGGCTTTCTCGATCTGGCTGTGGCAAATACCGAAGACAACAACGTCTTTCTTCTCATCAACAACAAAGATGGAAGTTTTCAAGACCCGGTCCAGCTCAAAACCGGACGGCAGCCGCGCTCCATCGCATTCGGGGACTTTAACGAAGATGGAAAGGTCGATCTGGCCGCCCTCAACAACGATGAAGACAACCTCTCTCTTTTTCTCAACCAAGGCCACGTCCAAGGCCACGTCCTTTTTGCCCCTCCCGTTATTTATCAGGTCGGCCGCGCCCCCTTCATGGCGACGGTCGCCGACTTCAACGGAGATCGGCATCTGGATATGGCGGTCGTCTCGCGCTACGATCGTCTGATGATCCTGCTCGGGAAAGGAAATGGTACATTTGAGGATGGAATGGTCCTCGATCCGGGAGCGATCCCCACCGGAATCATCTCCGGGCTTTTCAACGGAGACGAGTTCCTCGATCTTGCCGTTGCGAACAACGGCCCCGGAAGCCATGAATTTATTTTTTTATGGGGACGGGGGGACGGCACCTTCGAGAAGGGAGAAAAAGGGACCGCCGGGATGAACCCGCTGAGCCTGATCTCGGAAGACTTTAATCAAGACGGCCGCCCCGATATTGTGGTCGTAAACGGCCTTGGAGATTCTCTCTCCCTTTTTCTTCAAGAGAAAGAAGGCCGTTACGGGAAGGCCCATCACTTCGGCGCGGAGGGGGGACCGGTCGCCGCCGTTGCGGCCGATTTCAGCGGGGACGATCTCCTCGACCTGGTCGTCGCCAACAGCCGCAGCTCGAATATCTCCTTTTTAGCCGGAAAAGGGGATGGAACCTTCCGGCATCCCCCCTTGAATATTCGTACCGGCGTCGGACCCTTTTCAATCGCGCAGGGCGATTTTAACCAGGACGGGTTCCTCGACATTGTCGTCGCCAACAATGAGGATCAAAACCTTTCGCTCCTGATCGGAAAACAAAGAAAGAGAAGGGATTGACAAAGGGTTCCGAAATCATCTATTAATAATCATTCTCATTATTAATAAATGATTTCAAATGGGCCCTTCCTTTCGAAAAAGCCGCCAGCGGCAGATGATTCTCGATACCCTCTCCGACATGAGAACCCATCCGACCGCGCAAGAAATCTTTGCCCGGGTTCGGGAGGCCGACTCCCAGGTCGGGCAAGCCACCGTTTACCGAAATCTTCGGATCTTAAAAGAACAGGGTGAAATTATCGAGCTGAGTTTCGGAACCGGCGAGAAACGCTACGATCGAAACGTCAGCCGCCACGAGCATTTTACCTGCCGACGATGTGGAAAAATCGAAGATATTTACCCGAACTACCGCTCACTGACCGGAAGTCTTTCGGAAAAAGGCTTCCAGATCGATGAGTGGAGAATAGAGGCCTTCGGCATCTGCCGAGGTTGCATTGAACCCAACCAACCGCATTGATTTGCGGTCTGATACAACAGACGAGAAAGGGGGAAGGAAAAAGATGGGAAAACCACTCAACGGAACCAAAACCCACGACAACCTCAAGCACGCGTTCGCCGGAGAATCCCAGGCGAACCGCCGGTATCTTTATTTTGCGCGGAAGGCCGATATCGAAGGCCAGCCCGACATCGCCGGCGTTTTTCGCGACACGGCGGAAGGCGAAACCGGTCACGCCTTCGGCCATTTTGATTTTCTAAAAGAAGTCGGCGATCCGGCCACCGGATCGGCCGTCGGCGACACCGCCGTCAATCTACAATCGGCGATCGACGGCGAGACCTATGAGTACACCCAGATGTACCCCGGCTTTGCCAAGATGGCGCGAGAGGAAGGTTTTGATGAGATCGCCGCATGGTTCGAAACCCTCGCCCGCGCCGAGAAATCGCACGCGGGCCGGTTTCAGAAGGCCCTCGATTCCATCAAAGGGAAATAACCGCCTCCCTCATTGACTTCAAATCGGAGGGTGCGCCGGCGAAATCGCCGGCGCACCCCCATCTTTCAAAGATTGGATCATCCATGTCGCCGGATCCCTTAAGCCTGATTTCAGAAAACAAGAGAACCCTCGATCAGGAATTCGCGCGCGTCGCCGACATCTGCAACGGATGCCGCCGTTGTTTTAACCTCTGCCCTTCGTTCGATCAGATGTTCATCCGGATAGACGATCGGACCGGCGAGGCCGACAGCCTTACCAAGAAAGATCAGAACGACATCACCGATCTCTGCTACTACTGCAAGCTCTGTTATAACCACTGTCCCTACACCCCGCCGCATCACTTTAACCTCGACTTCCCTCGCTTGATGCTTCTCGGAAAAGCCGAGCGGGCCAAGACCCACCGCCCCACCTTTCGCGATCGGATTCTGGTCGACACCGATTGGGTCGGCCGATGGGGACGCCGGTTGGCGCCGCTTCTCAACTGGGCCAATTCGGTTCGCGCCGTTCGACTCCTCCTCCATCGTTGGTTCGGCATTCACAAAGAGCGGATTCTCCCCAAGATCGCGACCGAGACCTTCACTGAATGGCGGGCAAAAAATCACCCACCCAAGACTTCGCCGGCAGCCAAAAAGGTCGCCCTCTTTCATACCTGCTATGTCAACTACAACGCCCCCGACATCGGGAAAGCGTCGGTGCAGGTGCTGGAGAAGAACAATATCGAAGTCATTACCCCCCCGCAGCGCTGCTGCGGGATGCCCTATTTCGACGTCGGGGATATCGAATCGGCCCGGGAAAAAGCCCGATTCAATATTCAATCGCTTGAAGAGGTCATCCGGGCCGGCTACGACATCGTCGCCCCGATGCCGACCTGCAGCTTGATGTTGAAGAAAGAGTATCCTGCCCTATTAGGCGACGAAGCGAAGACGGTCTCGGAGCACACGTTTGATCTCTGCGAATATTTGATGCGCCTCAACGGGGAAGGAAAGTTAAATAAGGAATTTAAGAACTCGGTCGGAAAGATTTCCTATCAAATCCCCTGTCATCTGCGGGATCAGAACATCGGCTACAAATCGCGCGATCTGATGAAGCTGATTCCGGGAACCACCATTGATGTGATCGAGAAGTGCTCGGCGCATGACGGCACCTGGGGGATCAAGACCGAGTACTTCGACGAATCGATGAAGACGGCGAAGCCGCTCTTCCGCGCCATTGAGGAGGGGAATCCCGATGTGGTTGCAACCGACTGCCCCCTGGCCGGAATGCAAATCCTCCAAGGGACCGGGAAAGAGCCGCTTCATCCGATTCAAATTGTGAAAAAGGCATATGGATTATGAGGGCGACGCATGCGTCGCCCCTACAACCTGGAGCAGAACGATGAAGAAAATCGACGCTGAAGAACTCCATTCACTGGCTGAGTACGAAAAAATAAGAGATTCCTATCGTCAAGCGATCATGGAGGAAAAGAAGAAGAGGCGGATCCAAGTGGGCCCTTACGTCTCTTTGACCTTCGAGAATCGGGAGACCATTCTCTTCCAGATACACGAGATGTTGCGCGTAGAGCGGGTCGAAGATCCCGCCAAGATCCAAGAAGAGGTTGACGTCTATAATGATCTCATCCCGGACGAAGGGGAGCTCTCCGCGACCCTTTTTATCGAAATCACAGAGGAAGCCAAGATTAAAGAGGTTTTGGACCGGCTGATCGGAATCGACCAACCGAATGTCGTTTATTTCCAGATCGGGAAGAAAAAGGTCCCTGCTGTTTTTGAGGGGGGCCGAAGCACCGAGGAGAAGATCAGCGCGGTCCATTATGTCCGGTTCAAATGGAATCCGACGCTCATTGAAGCGTTCCGAAGCGAAAAGGAAAACTATCTGGTCGCGGAACACCCCCACTATAAAGAACGGGCGTCGATTTCGGAAGAGACGAAAAAAGCGCTGCTGGAAGATTTGGATCAGGCGGACGGATAAAAGAGGGCTGGGGCCGGTGAAGTCCTCCAGCCGGCTCCAGCTTTCAAAACTATTTCTTCTTGCGAATGTAGACCTTGAACACCTTCCCTTCCTGAATTAAATCCAAGAACTCGTTTCCGCTGCTCTTGCACCAGGCCGGCAGATCTTTCTTGATCCCTTCATCATCGGAGAGGATCTCCAGCACTTGGTCGATCTCCATCTGTTTGATCTTCTTTGAAGTCAAAATCACCGGAATCGGACAGAAGAGTCCCAGGGTGTCGAGTGTCTGATCGGCAACAATCATCCATTCATCCTAAAGTGCCGCCCTGCTGTACCTGAGGCGACAGGTTGGTGTAAATCGGCGAGACCTTCCTAATTTCTTCAACGCACCTCGGAAAAATGGAGAGGACCGTCTTGATCTCTTCTTCGGTGGTCCCCATCCCCAGGCTGAAGACGATCCCCCCCTGGGCCACGTTCGCCGGAAATCCGGTGGCCGTGAGGACAGGCGAGATCTTCAACGCCTCGGCGCTGCATGATGATCCGCTCGCCGCAAAGATCCCCTTTTTTTCCAAGAGTCGAATGAGCGCCTCTCCATCGACAAACTCCACCGCAAAACTGGCGATGTGAGGAAGCCGGTGAATCGGATCCCCGGTCGGGTGAATGAGAGGAACCCGCTCGGTCAGTCCGACGATCAGCCGATCCCGCAGCGCCGCCAACCGGGGCGCATCGGAAGGGAGGCGCTTTCGCGCCTCGAGGGCCGCCGCCCCCATTCCGACGATCGCCGCGACATTCTCGGTCCCGCTCCGCCGGCCTCCTTCTTGAATCCCTCCCTCGATCAAAGGATGAACGCGTGTTCCCCGGCGAATGTAGAGCGCGCCGGCCCCCTTTGGTCCATAAAAGGGCTGCGCCGAAAAGGAGGCCAGATCGATCCCGAGCGAATCGACACGGAACGGAATCATCCCGACGGTGGCGACGGCATCGGTGTGGAGGAGGACCCCCGCCGCCTGCGTGATCGAGGCGATTTCCTGAATCGGCTGCACCGTTCCGATTTCATTGTTCGCATGCATGATCGACACCAACACTGTCTCATTTCGCAGCGCCGCCGCGACCTGTTCCGGACGGACCCGCCCTTTTTGATCGACCGGAAGCCAAGTGACCGCCACCCCCTCGCGTTCCAGATGCTTGAGGGGGTGAGCCACGGAGAAGTGCTCGATCACCGAGGTGATGATGTGGGTCTTTTTCTTCGGACGCGCGGCAAGAATGCCCTTGATCGCAAGGTTGTTCGCTTCGCTCCCCGAGGCGGTAAAAACGATCTCCCGCGCCTCGGCGCCGATCAGCTCCGCCACCCGTTTGCGCGCCTCTTCGATTCCCCTTCGTGGGATTTCCCCCTCCGCATGACGGCTTTGCGGGTTGCCGAAGTGCTCCGTCAGGAAGGGGAGCATCGCCTCGCGCGCCGCCGGCAGAAGCGGTGTGGCTGCGATATGATCGAGGTATATTTTTTTCATAACGACGAATAATAAGCGGGATGGAAAGAGGTTGTCAAGGTCCGGCGGAAGGATGGTCGGGGTTCAACATATTGAACCCCTGCATGGCCTTTAGACAAAGAAAATAAAAAACCGGCCCCCCCTTTTCGAAGGAGGGCCGGCTAAAGGAAAACAGCCTAATTCGTTTCAGTCCGATAGGAAAGATCTCTCGCCAAACCGACCATATAGAGGCTGAAGATCAACCACTTGGAGGGGTCGAAGTTATACCACTTCGGGCCGTTCCGGTAATCGCGGGGATAAGTGTGGTGGTAGTTGTGATACCCCTCACCAAAAGTGATCAAGGAGATCAACCAGCTGTCCCGGCTGCTGTTTTGAGTGCCGTTCGGCTGGTCTCCCCACATATGGCAGATCGAATTGATGCAGAAGGTCGAATTCAACACTAGGAAGGTTCTGAACACACCGGCGAGAAGAAACCCGGAGAGCGCCCCGATCCAACCGCGATGAAGAAAACCGATCAGCGTCGGAATGGCAAAACCTGAAAGAAGGACGAGGAGATAATTACGGTGCTGCCACATGATCAGCTTATCTTTTTTAAAGATGGCGGTATATTTATCATCCATCGAAAAAGGGGTTTTGATGAAGATCCAGAGAAGATGACTGTGCCAGAATCCTCTCTTCGCGTTATAGGGGTCTGCATCGGTATCGACATTGGCATGGTGCCGGACATGGTCGGAGCACCATTTCAGCGCCGAATTCTCCAGCGCCCAGCCCCCCGCGATCAGGAAAGCCACCTTCACCGCGTCAGGAGCGTTAAAACTCCGATGAGAGATGAATCGGTGGTAGCCGACCGTGATTCCCATTCCGGACATCACATAGAGCAAACCGAACATCGTCCAATCCAACCAGGAATAATCGAAAAAATAACCGAACAGGGGAACACCAACGAACATAACCATCGAAAGCGCCGAAAAGACAACGATCGCTTTATAGTCTATGATTCGGCCATCCGCCACCTCGGCGGTCATCATCTGCGCCATTCTTCCATCCTCGATTTGTAATAAAGTGATTTGGTTTTAAGTATAACCTAAAAGGTGCGAAACAAGTCTGGCATTATACAGGAATGTCGTTGGGGAAGCAAGCGCTTTGTGATCCGGGGAGCGCCCCAAGAGGGGATCAGCGGCGGGACTATTCTACTTAGGGATGGGATAAATCAATTCATTAGGGAGCTGCTCCGGAAGAAAAATCGTGAAGGTCGTCCCCCGACCCGGGGCGCTGGCGACCTCGACCTTTCCGGCAAGCGCCGCCACCATTTTCTTCACGATCGCCAGCCCTAAGCCGGTCCCCTCGATATACTTCCCTTTTACCTCTCGCACCACCACTCTCTGCTCATACTCCTCGAAGATCTTGTCCAGGTGCGCCGGCTCAATCCCCACCCCGGTATCCGAAACCTCCAATAACACCTCTTGCCGCTCCACCCGCCGCCCCAGACGGAGCCGAACTTCGCCTCGATGGGTAAATTTCACCGCATTTGAGAGGAGATTGGTCAGGATGCTTCTCACCTGCATCGGGTCGGTCAAAAAACATTCCGGGAAGCCGGGGTCGATCTCTTTGCGTAGATGAAGCCCTTTCTCTTGAAGAAGCGGCTCGAAGATCATCAACACTTTCTCGGTTAACTCCCTGAGGTTCACCTCCATCACTTGCAACCCCTTCTTGCCCGATTCAAGCTTGGCCAAATCCAAGATGTTGTTGATGAGGTGAATCAGTTCATTGGCATTATGATGAATGCGGCCGACCGCGCCGGCCTGCTTGGGGGTAAGCTCTCCATAGGCTCCCCTTCGAAGCAGTTGGGTAAAGCCGGAAATGCTGTTGACCGGGGTCTTCAGTTCATGCGACATGTAGGAGAAGAAGAGATTTCGCGCGCGGCTCGCCTCTTCAATGCTCAAATTCCTCTGCTGGAGCGTCCGATTCATCTCCTGAATCGCCCCTTCCCCCCGTTTGCGCTCGGCGATTTCCTTCTGCGCCCCCCGATAGAGGTTCGCGTTATCGACCGCCGCAGCGACGCGGCGCGCCAGATCTTCAGCCAAAGCAAGCTCTTCTTCTCCATAACATCGGTTGCTCTCCGCGGTCAAAAAGGAAAGCACTCCGAGCGGTCGCTCCCGCGCGATCAGCGGAACCATCATGGCCGATCTGAGTCCCAAAAAGCGGGCCATCCGGAGGTGCTCGGGATCTTTCGCGATTTCTTGCAGGAGACGATCGGAAATCTCGGGTAAAATGATCGACTTACCCGATTGTAGGACATGCAGAAGCGGATGGGGGCTCCCCGGCAGAGGGGGATAGCGGCGCATCAGCTCCCACCCCAACGCCTCTTTGGAGGGATCGGCCGCCGCGACGGCGACCCGGCGGATCGTCCGATCCTCCTCCACAACATCGACCACACACCCATCGGCCAGATAGGGAACGGCCAGGCGCGCCACCCGGGGCAAGCTCGTTTCGTAATCGAGGGAAGCGGCAAGAATCTCGCTGGCCTCCGCCAGGAAAGTCAAGCGCCACTGCATCCGTTCGGCCTCCGTGCGGGCCATCTGTTCTCGCTCGAAGAGTTGCGCCCGCTCTTCCTCGGCCTGTTTTCGAAGGGTGATATCGCTGATCACCGTCCGGCAAACCGGTCCCAACAGGGTCTCTTCAACAAAAATACTCTCCATCTGCGCATAAAAGGGAATTCCGCTCCGGGTCTGGAGCCGGATCTCGCAGATCTGCCGCTTCCCCCCCTTGAAGAGGCTACTCCGATGGGCATGGAAAAGGGGCCGGTCTCTTTTGAAGACAAAGAGAGAAAAGGGGGTCCTCGGCTGAAAACCGCGATTGACCCCCAACAGCTCTCTTCCCTTGAGGTTCGCTTCGAGAATCAATCCGCTTCGACTGAGGGTGAAATAACCGACCGGCGCGAAATCATACAGATCGGAGTAGCGGTTCCGGGAGGCCTCCAATTCCGCCTGAGTCCGCCGAAGCTCGTCGTTTTGCGCCTCGAGTTCGTGCTGGTGGTTTCGAAGCTCGGCGATGATCTGCTGAACTTCGCTCGAAGAAAAGATCGCTCCCGCGCCGTTTTCGGAAGCCTTTTCCCGGCTGACCGGGGTAAGGGATCTCTTCTTTATTTTTCGCTTCTGCCGGACCTTGGGAGGGATCTCCATACCGCCTCGCTTGGACGTTTCTGAATGCCTCGTTTGATACTAAATTTGATACTAAAGAGGAGAGGTGCGCTCCTCGAAAAACAAAAGGATCAACTCCTCTTCCTCCATGACGGCGTTTTTTTTCAGATTGAGCTTGTGAAGACCGATCTTCAGCCGCTTCTTCCCGAGTTCGGGGAACGTCTGCTCCACCTCGATGGTCCGAGCCGCTAAATGAT
The DNA here is from genome assembly GCA_021651055.1 of Candidatus Manganitrophus morganii. NCBI lineage: Bacteria > Pseudomonadati > Nitrospirota > Nitrospiria > Candidatus Troglogloeales > Candidatus Manganitrophaceae > Candidatus Manganitrophus > Candidatus Manganitrophus morganii. Next base: position 3,149,468 of record JAJHOH010000001.1, on the reverse strand, counting down.
CGGTAAGACTCTCCTCCAGCGCCTTTTTTAACGCGGGGATGTTCCATTGCCCTCCGCCGAGATTGAAGAGAAGCTGGCCGTCGCTCTCTTCTCTTCGAATCCGAAACATCTTGTAGAACGCCTCGTTGGCCGACAAGAGCCGCAATCGTTTGGTCAGAATCACCAACGGCTGGTCCATTGCTTCGATCAGGCCGTTGGTATAATCGAGGAGCGCTTTCTGAGCCACTTTCGACCGCTTGAGCTCGGTGATGTTCAAGAAGGTAATAATCACCCCGTCGATCCGATTCTCCATCGTCCGGTAGGGAAGGATCTTCATCAAATACCACTCCCCCTCCTGCGTTTGAAGCTCCGTCTGCTTGAAGATGAGCGTCCGGAGCACCTGCTCGATATCGGCGGCAAAATTTTCGCAAACGAGGTTGGAGGTGATATGGCTGATCGGCCGGCCGACGTCGGAGGGAATGAGATGAATGACCTTGGCGACCGCGGGGGTAAAACGTTTGATGCGAAGGGAGCTGTCGAGAAAGATCGTTCCGACATCGGTGCTGCTGAGAAGGTTCATCATGTCGTTATTCGCCTGGGAGAGCTCGTCGATTTTGTTTTGGAGCTCGGAATTCACCGTGACCAACTCTTCGTTGATCGACTGCAGCTCTTCCTTGGAGGTCTCCAATTCCTCATTGGTCGACTGCAGCTCCTCATTCGTCGATTGCATCTCCTCGTTGGTCGATTTGAGCTCTTCATTGGAGGTCTCCAGCTCTTCGATCGTCGTCTGCAGCGTCTCCTTGGTGATGTTCAACTCCTGCTCCAAATCGAGCGTCCGCTGATCGACCTGCGCGGCGCTCTTCTGTTTTCCAGAGCCGCCAGAAACGGATGGAACGACCTCTTCGAAGATCACCATCACCAAGCCCTCCATCGCTTTCTGCTGGAACGGCTGGACCGTCAGGCGGATCGTCCGGGCCTTGCCGTTGGCTTCAACGTGGATGTCGGAATGGACCACCTTTTCCCGCTTCGTGAAGGCCTTGTGCACGGCGCCGCGCAGCTCGATCCGAAGCCCCTCGCGCACCATCTTCAAAATATTGAAGGAGGCCTCCCCCGTCGGATGCTCCAAATAGGGCCCGGTCCGGCCCCGAAAGTGGACGATCTCGTACTTCTCGTTGACGATGACGGAGGAAGGGGCGTACTCGTCGAGCAAAACCTTCTCCGCCAGACGAACGACGTCGGATTCGGACGCGGACCGCGTCTCTCTTTTCAGCGGGCCCGCCGCCGCCTTGGCCACAGGGATCGCCGGAAATTCGACGGCGACCTTTGCAGCGCTCTTTCGGCGAAAGAGCTTCCACTTCTTATCGAGCATGGAAAAGAGATTCGCCTGCTCTCCGATCGTCTCGGAGGGGCCGAGCATCAGATAACCGTCGGGATTCAAGGTGTAGTGAAAGAGGGGAAGGATTTTCTTCTGCAAGACCCCGCTCAGATAGATGAGGAGGTTTCTGCAAACAACGAGATCGAGCTTCGAAAAGGGAGGGTCTTTGATCAGGTCTTGTTTGGCGAAGATGACCATTTCACGGATCTGCTTCTTGACCCGGTAGTTGCTCCCCTCTTTGTCGAAGAAACGGCGCAGCCGCTGCGGGGTGACATCGGCGGCGATCGACTCCGGATAAAGTCCCGCCCGCGCGAATTCAAGCGCCTCTTCGTCGATGTCGGTCGCGAAGATCTGGACCTTATAAAAATGGCCGAGCCGCTCCATCTCTTCGCTCACCAGCATGGCGATCGAATAGGCCTCCTCTCCGGTCGAGCAAGCGGCGTCCCAGATCCGGATCGGACGCTCGGCCTCCCTCCCCTCACAAAGATGAGGAATCACTTTTGTTTGGAGCGCCGTAAACGCCTCGATGTCCCTGAAAAAGCTGGTCACCCCGATGAGAAGCTCCTTGAAGAGGGCCTCCACCTCGGCCTTGTTCTGCTGGAGATAACGGAGGTAATCGCCGACCTGCCTGAATTGGTGCAGGGCCATCCGCCGTTCGATCCGCCGGCAGATCGTGTTTCGTTTGTAGAGGGAAAAGTCGTGCCCGGTCTGGGAACGGAGGACTATGAAGATCTTCTCCAGCCGATCGACGAAGGTCGGCTCGACCGCTTCCGGAGGGGGGGCCGACTTTGCGGTGTAGGGGTGCCGGATGTACCGGATCACCTCTTTCGGCATCTCTTCCACCGGCAGGACATAATCGACGCTCCCGCTGGCGACGGCGCTTCGGAGCATGCCGCCGAACTTGGCCGAACCCTCTTCCTGAACCATCGTCATTCCGCCGGCGGCCTTGATCGCCTTAAGACCGAGCGTCCCGTCGGTTCCTCCCCCGGAGAGGAGGATGGAAACCGACCGATGTCCCCGGTCCTCCGCCAAGGAGCGAAGGAAAGAATCGATCGGAAAACGGACCCCCTGATCGGGGTCGGGGTCGCTGAGATGAAGCATTCCATGAAAGAGGGTGAGGTATTTCCCCGGCGGGTTCACATAGACGGTGTTCGGCGCAACCTGCATCCGATTTTCCGCCATCCGGACCGGCATCTCGGTGTGGCGGCCGAGCAATTCAGCCATGATGCTCTTGTGGTGGGGGTCCATGTGCTGGACGACGACGAAGGCCACCCCGCTGTCGGTGGAGATCCGATCGAAAAAGGTCTCGATCGGCTCCAGCCCCCCCGCCGAGGCGCCGATCCCGACGACAGGCAACTCATTCCCAGAGAAGGGGGGCTCCGGCGGCGCCGCCTTGCGCGCCGATGCGCGCGGGGCCGGTGGCTTCCGGGAGGTTTTCTTGTTCGTTTTCTCTTTTTTCATTCTTTGATTGGGACGCCGCCGATCCGCCGCGACGACCTGGTCGCGGCGAGTCGAGATTCGTTCCCTTGGAGATTAACATATATCGTTGGGAGATTCTACTTTGAATCGAGAGAAAGAGAGGACGATTAAAAGGTCTGTTTAGAGATTCCGTGACGCATCAACTTTATTTCTTTCCTTCTTATCCCGTTTTCGAATCTGGTGGGTTTCGTCGGAGGAGAGCATCCAATCTCCCCCCAGGAGGACCTTCTGAAGCAGGTCGGCATGCACCCTCATCGCGTCTGCCTTCTCGATCAAGCGACCTCCTATTTTCCGCTCCGACCGCTGGGCGATCCGTCGGGCCAGATCCTCGCTCTCCTCCAGAGCGCGCACCCCCGCCCAAAGGGCCGCCTCCAGCGCCTCGGCCTGCGCCGACGCCATCCCGTCCATGGAGAAGATGTGTCCCACATGGCACTGAAATTGGATGAACCCGTTCACTTCCGACTCGGTCATCGAACCGTGGCATTCGGGACAGGTGATTGACGATCGCTTTTTCATATTCTTTATCTCCACGGCCATCACCTCCTTTCCGCTGATCGGCTCCCGGGTCAATCGCGCAATAAGAGAAGGAATCTTGGAGAGGGGAAGAATATGATCGACCTTGACATGAGCGATCGCGTTGCGAGGCATATCGGAGGCAATCGCCTCATTCGGGTCTTGAACGACGGCCACCCCGCCGCGGGCCTTGATCGACATCAAACCGGCGGTTCCGCAATCGAGCGACCCGGTCAGGACCACGCCGACCACACGGGGGCCATAGGCGCGCGCCGCGGCTCGAAAAAGGGGATCGACCGCCGGACGATGGCCGTTCACGCGGGGCCCCCGCGTCACCCAAATATAGCCCGGCTCCAAGGTCAAATGGTGATCGGGGGGGGCCACATAGATTCGGCCGGGCTGAATCGCCTCCCCATTCTTCGGGTGAACCGCCGGGAGCGGCCCGCACCGGCTCAAGATATCGGGCAAAATGCCGGGCGAGGTCGGAGCAATGTGGAGGGCCACAAAGACCGATGCCGCCAAATCGGGAGGAAAACCGCCGACCAGTTCCTTTAACGCTTCCACCCCCCCGGCCGACGCGCCGATGACGATGATATCATGCGTCCTTTGCTTTACCGGAACACCTTTACCATTGCCGCTCCGCCCCGAAGACTTTCTTCCGGCCATGTTGCTCCTTTCACCATATTGATAATCTATTGTGACACGCTCGGAATGTTAGATCAATACGGTCGCCGGACCTCGATGAAAGGTCTTCCAGCGATGCTTGTGTCATTTTATGTCGTTCGGGGGGGCTTCAGGGATAAAGACGGTGAAGACCGTTCCCTCGCCGGGGGTGCTGGCGACTTCGATCCGGCCGCTCAGAAGATCGACCATTTTCTTAACGATTGCGAGCCCCAGCCCGCTCCCCCCCGTGTAATTTCCTTTGGCTTCCCGCACCACCCCTCTCTGCTCGTACTCCTCGAAAATTCTCCCGAGATATTCCTCCGAAATCCCCATCCCGGTGTCGGAGACCTCCAACCGGATCCCCCCTTGCGCGAGGCGCATCAGTCTTAGCCGGATCTCCCCCCGCTCGGTGAATTTCACCGCATTGGAGATCAGGTTCATCAGAATGCTCCTGACCTGCATCGGGTCGGTCAAAAAACGCTCCGGGAAGTCGGGATCGATCTCCTTCCGGAACCGAAGCCCCTTCTCCTGCAGCAGCGGCTCGAAGTTGAGGAGCACTTTGTCGACCAGCTCCTTAAGATTGGACTCCACCGCCTGCAGCCCGATCTTCCCCGTCTCCAGCTTCGCTAAATCCAAAATGTTGTTGATAAGATGGATGAGCTCTCGGGCATTGTTATTGATCCGGCCGACGGCCGCCGTCTGCTCGGGGGCGAGGGCCCCGTAGTTGCCGTTTCGAAGCAGCTGCGCAAAGCCGACGATGCTGTTGACCGGGGTCTTCAGCTCGTGCGACATATATGAGAAGAACCGATTGCGCGCGCGGCTCGCCTCCTCAATCCGTAAATTTTTCTCCCCGATCGCCTCTTCCGCCTCCTTCCGCTCGGTGATGTCGCGGTAATTGACGACGATGGCATGGACCCCCGGCTCCCGAAGCAGATTGCTCCCGATTCCCTCCACCCAGCGCCAAACGCCGCTCTTGTGCCGAAAACGGAGCTCGGCCGTCGCCTCTCCCTCCGACCGCTTGGCGAGATCCGAGAAAAGATGTTTCATCCTTCCCCGATCCTCGGGGTGGATCAGTTCGAGCGCCGTTTTTCCGATCAGCTTTTCCGGGACGTAGCCGAAGATTCTCAAAGTGGAGGGGCTCGCATAGAAAATTTTCCCGCTCGCATCCAACAGGGCAATGGCATCGGAGCTGTTCTCAATCAACACGCGGAACCGCCGCTCGCTCTGCCGCAACGCCGACTGGGCCCGATTGCGCTCGGTGACGTTGTTCGCAATCACCAGTTGGGCGTTCCTTCCGGAGAAAAAGATCCGCTGCCCGGTGATCTCCACATCGATGACGGTGCCGTCCTTTTTTCGATGCTGCCACACCCCCGCGCAAACGGGCCTCCCGGACGATTTCGCAAGCCCCTCCGTCAGGAGGGAGACCTCTTCCGCCGGGCGGATGTCTCGAATGGTCATGGAGAGAAACTCCTCCCGGCTGTAGCCGTAATGATCGATCGCCGCCTCGTTAACCGCCAAAAAGGCAAACGACTCGGTATCGACGACCCACATCGGGTGGGGATTGCTCTCGAACAGCAGGCGATATCTTTCCTCCGAATCCCGCAGCGCCTCCTCCGCTTGAACGCGATCGCTGATATCGATCAGCATCGATCGAGAGACCCGCCCCTGCTCGCGGTCCTTGACGACCACACTCTCAATCCGGGCCGCAAAGAGCATCCCGCGGCCCGGACGCAGCCGCACCTCGCATCTCTCCGGATGTCCTTCCTGGAACAATCGCCTCAGATAAGTGATAAAGGACGATCGACTCCCCTTATCGAGATGAACTGAGAAGGAGGTCTTCACCAGACCGGCGCGCTCGGCACCCAACAGTTTGGCCCCTTTCAAATTCACATCTAAGATGAGGCCGCTCCGGCTGAAGGTGAAGTAACCGACCGGAGCGAAATCGTACAGGGAGGAAAAACGGTCGCAGGAGAGCTCCAGATTGGACTGCGCCTGCCGGAGTTCTTCATTCTGGACCTCCAACTCGCGCTGATAAATCTCCAGTTCGCGAACGAGTTTCTCAATTCCGACCACGCGCGGCTTGTTCCTTCCCTTCGCTCCCCTTCCCTGGCTTATTTTTCCTGGTTCCTGCATCGATCCGCCCGCTTATGTTCCGGTAAAAGCCAAGATCATCATAGTCCCCTCTTCGCCCCCTTTCCGTAAGGGGGATGACGGTTCTACGCGCTTATTGATCAAGGACGCCGATCCACAAAAAAATATCAAGACAAATATGGGAGTATACTTAGGCGATTGAAGCCCCCGCAGCAAGCTGCGGGGAATCTTCGACCCGAAAAGATGGAAAGACTCCATTTGTATTCGCGCGTCTAACCTTCGCAGCAAGCTTCGAGAAATGCGACGCGCGTGCATGTTCACAAGATATCGCGTCTCTTTCGGAGAGTTCAAGGCAAATTTTTCACGACCGGGCTCAGGACGTCCGCCCGCTTTTCAGCCGAAAGATTCCTTGCCGGAATGGCGTCAAAGTTGACAACGCGGTTTTGCAGGTGTTAAAGTCGGGCCGATGGAAAAAAAGAAGTTGGGCATTCTCTTATCAACCCCTCCGGAAGACAAAAACCTGACCACCGTCACCTCTCTCGCAAACGAGGCCCTTCGTCAGGGGGTTGACACCTATCTCTACCTGATCGACGAGGGGGTGCGGAATGTAGACCGTCCCGAGATGGAGCGGCTGAAGCAGAATGGGGTAAAACTCTTTCTCTGCGCTTACGGCGCGCAGCGCCGCGGCATTCCGACGAGCGACAAGGCGGTCTTCTGCGGGCTGGTCGTTCTCTCCGATCTGGTGAAAGGATGTGACCGTTTCGTCACATTTAATTGACCGAATGACACGCAGCGTCGTCATCCTGATTCGAAGCGATCCCGAGACAAGTCACCGCGCCGTCGAAGGGATCCGGATCGCCCTCGGTCTCGCCTCCGGAGATCATGCGGTGGAGGTGATCCTTACCGGCCGCGCGCCGCTTCTCTTAACGCCCGATACCGACACCTTCGTCGACGGCGAGATGGCGGAGAAGTTCCTCTCCACCCTCCAGGAATTTATCCCCACCTTTTATATCGATCAGGAAAGCGCCAAAGAAGTCGCTCTCTCCGAGAGCGATTACAAGACGGTCTCCCTCTCAAAAAAAGAGATCGCCGAAAAAATTGCGGCCGCCCAACGTTTCGCCCTTTTTTAGAAAGAGCCGATGAAAAGGATTTTGCACATTTTAAAGCGGAAGGATGATCCGGCCCCTCTGGAAATCATCCGGAGGCAGTCCGAATCGAACGAGCTGGTCATTATCCTGATCCAGGATGCGGTCGGTCTTGAATTAAAAGGGATCAAGGGGGAGGTCTTCGCCTTGGCGGATGATCTGAAGGGGGGAGAGACGCCGGCCCATCCTCCGATCGGCTATAAAGAAATGCTGGGATATATCCTCGATTCGGAGAGCGTCGTAACCTGGTAAGTCTCCCGATCCGGCCGTCAACCCTGGGCGTCCTGATATTCCTCATGCCAGGCCATCTGGATCGCCTCCAAGATCGCCTCGTTCGACTTCTTCGGGTCGTCTTCGAAGCCGGGAAGCTCGGTCACCATCTTGTGCAGATCGGTAAACCGGACCGTGAGGGGATCGAGATTCGGATGTTTCTCCAAGAGCAAAATCGCAATTTCCTCGGAATCGTGCCAGCCCATTTTCATCGAATCTCCCTCCGTTAGGACAAATGCCCTTCGCGTCAGTGCTGCTCGGCTTTTCGGAACGTCTGCGTGTTCTTCGGAATCTCGACCACGACATCTCCTTTGATCCGGGCCTGACACCCGAGCCGGGAGGTGAGCGTCAACCCCTCCGCCGTATCGAGACGGTCTTCTTCGTCTTCATCCATTTCGGAGAGATGTTTCTCCGTTCCTTCCCGGACGATCACATGACAGGTGGTGCAGGCGCAGTTTCCCCCGCAGTTGTGCTCCAGGTCGATATGATTGTCGAGCGCCACGTCGAGGATCGACTGCCCCTCCTTCGCTTCGACGGTCACGTCCTGTCCCACATCTCCTAATTTAAAAGTCACTTTCGGCATGGTCTCTTTCTATAAATCAGAGAGCTTCTTTTCCTGAAGCGTCTCTTTTAATGTTTGATTCATCAACGTTTCGGCAAGCTGCTTCGTCGACTGATCGAGCCGGTCGAGCGCTTCGCGCACGCGATGATGGTCTGTTCCGTTCATCGCCTCTTTTAAACCGGCCATGCTTTTTTCAATTTCCGCTTTTTCGGCCGGAGCGATCAATGCCGCCCCCTGGGAGAGGGCCTTCTCCGTATGACGCAGCACCGACTCCGCTTCGTTTCGCGCTTCGATGAACATCCGTTCGTTGAGATCCGCACGGGCGTGCTCGATCGAATCGGAGATCATCTTTTCGACTTCTCCATCGGTCAATCCATAAGTCGGCTTCACCTCGATCGACTGCGCCTTCCCGCTCCTTAACTCCTTGGCGGTCACATTGAGGATGCCGTTGGCATCGATCATGAAGGTCACCTCAATTCTCGGAATGCCGGCCGGCATCGGATCGATCTCGGTCAGATTGAATTTCGCAAGGCTCCGGCAATCTTTCACCAACTCCCGCTCCCCCTGGACAACATGAATCGAGACCGACTTCTGCCCGTCCACAAAAGTCGTGAACGACTCCTTTGCGCTCGTCGGGATCGTGGTATTTCTCGGAATCAACCGGCTGACGACCCCGCCCATCGTTTCAATCCCGAGCGAGAGGGGGGTCACATCGAGCAGGAGCATGTTGGTGATCCCGCCCGCGAGGATATCGGCCTGGACGGCGGCACCGAGCGCCACCACCTCGTCCGGATTCAACTCGCTGTGAGGGGTCTTCTTGAAGAGATCGGCGACCTTTTTTCTGACCAGCGGAATCCGGGTCGATCCACCGACCAGAATCACCTCATCGACCTGTTCCGGTTTGAGATGGGCATCGGCCAGCGCCTGACGACACGGCCCCAAGGTCTTCTCGACGAAGTCATTGATGAGCGTATCGAAATCGGTCCGTGAAATCGTCCGGCGATAATCGATCTTTTTATCGGGAAAAGAGAGCGCAATCTCCGCCTTCTCTTCGAATGAAAGCCGGCACTTGGCCTCCTCCGACGCCAACCGGATCTCCTGAAGAACATCAGGCGAGTTGGAAAGATCGGTTCCGCTCTGAGCCGAGATCTCGCGAGCGATCAGGAGCATCAGCTGTCGATCGACATCATCGCCGCCGAGATGGGTATCGCCGTTGGTCGAAAGAACCTCGAAGATGCCGTTTTTAATCTTCAGGATCGAAACGTCGAACGTTCCCCCGCCGAGATCGTAGACGACGATCGTTCCTTCTTTCTTCTTCTGGAGTCCATAAGCGAGCGATGCAGCGGTCGGCTCATTGACGATTCGAAGCACTTCAAGCCCGGCGATCTTCCCGGCGTCTTTGGTTGCCTGCCGCTGGCTGTCGTTGAAATAGGCCGGAACGGTAATGACCGCCTGGCGGACCGGCTCTTTGAAGAATGCCTCCGCCCGCTGCTTCAGCTCTCTCAAGATAAAGGCGGAGATCTCCGGGGGGGTATAGAGCTTCCCGGCGACGGAAATCCGGACGACCTCCTGCTGCCCTCCCGAGAGCGCGTAAGGGACGAAGGATCGATCGCCGCCGACATCTTCCATCCCCTTTCCCATGAAACGCTTGATCGAATAAATCGTTCGATCCGGGTGGGTGATCAGATGTTTCTTCGCCTCTTCTCCGACGATCACGCCGTCGGGTCGGCCTTCCCATCCAAATGAGACGACGGAGGGGAGAATGACCCTCTCTTGCGCGTCCGCGATGACCCGGGGAGTTCCTTTGTCCATGTAGGCGACCAGGCTGTTCGTGGTCCCCAGATCGATTCCCACCACTCTCGGCATCTAACTTCCTTTCTCTAACGTTTCAATTCCGGTTTGAATGTCGTTCAATACTCGATCGAGATAAGCGCGGCGCGACACGATTTTCTTCATCCCTGAAAGAAGCCGCCGCTGTTCTTCCGTCCATTCCCTTTTCTCCGAAATCTCTTGGAGCCCGTCCCATTCGGTCGCAATCCGCTCCAGCGCCTGCTTCCCCTGATCCTGAATCTGCTCAAACCGGGCTTGCTCATTCGTAAGGGCATCGCGGAGTTGCCCCCTTCGGCTCGAATCACCCGAGCTTTCTTTCACACTCTCCAATAATTCCTGCAGTTCTAAAATCTCATCAAAAAGATCGGCCGGCGCCTCCGTTGAAACGGCGTTTCCGCCATCGAACTGTTGGATTAAATACTCCGTTCTTTGAAGAGGATCTCTGAGCGTGCGGTAGGCCTTATTCACAAGGGCCGAATTCTCGAGGCTGATCGCCTGCTCCTCCGAAGATTTCTTTTGATAGAAATCGGGGTGGAACTTGCGGCTCAATGCATAAAACGTCGCTTCGAGCCCGGCCGGATCGATCTTCAAACGAGGCCCGATTCCAAACAGGGTAAAATAGTCGATCCCTTCTGGAAAAGGCTGCAAGGCGGCACATTCGGTGCAGACATCGAGCGACGCGATCGGAGCACCGCACTTCCAACAGGCTCTTTTTGTGATTTCCGATGTTCCAGAGAGCTTCAATTTAAAATCCCAGGTCTAGAAAATAGAACGGCCCCTCACGGGGCCCTTCCGAGATCCACAATCACCCTTTTCTCGGCTGCGGCCTCGCACAACTTAGGCCGCCGAGTGTCACTCTACCCTATTCCTCAGGTGAACATCATGCAGAGAAAGACTCGCCGCATCCACAGCTGCGCTTCGCATTCGGATTGAGAAATTTGAAACCTCCCCCGACCAATTCTTTGCTGAAGTCGAGCGTCGTTCCGGCAAGGTAAATCGCGCTTTTCTGATCGACGATCACCCGAAGGCCGTCCACCTCGAAAGAAGTATCGTGGGGGGTCACCTCTGTTTCAAAATTCAGGTTATACGAGAGACCCGAGCAGCCGCCTCCCTGTACCCCGACCCGCAAACCGGCCTGGCCGAGGTTTTTTTTCTCAATAATCTCTTTGACCGCCGCCACCGCATTCGGCGTAAGAGCGATCACCTGCTCCTGATTCGTTGTCGATTCCATCTTGCCTCCTGCTTAAGCCAGACCGTTTTTCTTCTTATAATCGGCGATGGCGGCCTTAATCGCATCTTCCGCCAGAACCGAGCAATGTATTTTCACCGGAGGAAGATTCAGCTCGTTGACGATGTCGGTATTTTTGATCCCCGTTGCCTCATCGAGTGTTTTCCCCTTGAGCATCTCCGTGGCCAAGCTGGAGCTGGCGATGGCGCTGCCGCAGCCGAATGTCTTGAATTTGGCATCTTCGATGACGCCGTTGCTCACTTTCAATTGAAGCTTCATCACGTCCCCGCACTCCGGCGCGCCGACGACTCCGGTTCCAACTTCAGGAGCGTTCTTGTCAAGCGACCCGACGTTTCGGGGGTTATTGTAGTGGTCGATCACTTTATTGCTGTATGCCATTTCGCTTCTCCTCTACCCCTGAAATAGATGATCAGATTAATGTTGTGTCCACTGAACATTCTTAAGATCAATCCCCTCTTTGGCCATCTCATAGAGCGGGGACATCTCTCGAAGCCGTCGAACCGTCTCGACCACGCGTTGAACGACGTAGTCGACTTCTTCTTCCGTATTGAAACGTCCCAACCCAAATCGAAGTGAAGAATGGGCCAAATCGCTCCCAACCCCCAAGGAGCGTAGAACGTAAGACGGCTCCAACGTGGCGGTGGTACAGGCCGATCCTGAGGAGAGGGCGATCTCTTTCAAACCCATCAAAAGTGACTCTCCTTCGACATAAGCAAAACTCATATTGAGATTACCCGGCAACCGTTGAATCGGATCTCCATTCAAATAAACCTCATCCAACCCCTTGAGAATCCCCTGTCTGAGTCTCTCCCGCAGCTGGGTGAGGCGGGCCGATTCTTCAACCATCTCTTTGTCGGAAAGCTCGCACGCCTTTCCAAAACCGACGATCCCAGGGACATTGAGCGTACCCGATCGCATCCCCCGCTCATGCCCTCCGCCGTCGATAATGGGCGCGATTCGGACACGTGGATTTTTCTTCCTCACGTAAAGAGCGCCGATTCCCTTCGGGCCATACATCTTGTGGGCCGAGAAGGCCATCACATCGATTCCCATCGCCTGGACATCCACCGGAATTTTACCGACCCCTTGTGTCGCATCGCAATGGAAAATGACCCCTCGTTCCTTGGCAATTTTGCCGATCTCGGCCACCGGCTGGATTACGCCGATTTCATTGTTTGCCATCATCACCGAGATCAGGATCGTCTTTTCGGTGATGGCCGCTTTGAGCAGATCGAGATCGACCATTCCATCGGCCTTGACCGGAAGATAAGTGACTTCATATCCCATCTTCTCTAGACGTTTGCAGCTGTCCAAAACCGCCTTGTGTTCAGTGACCACCGTAATAATATGGTTCCCCTTCTCCCGATACATCTCGGCGACCCCTTTGAGGGCCAGATTGTCCGACTCGGTTGCACCGCTGGTGAAGATAATTTCTTTCGGATCACAATGAATCAGATGAGCAATCTGTTCGCGTGCCTGATCGACCGCTTTTTCGGCTTCCCAGCCAAACGCATGATTTCGACTGGCGGCATTACCGAACTTTTCGACAAAATAGGGAAGCATCGCTTCCAGAACACGGGGGTCCATCGGTGTGGTCGAATGATTATCCATGAAAATAGGGAATTTCAACATAAACTCCTCTAGTAAACGGTCAGCGAACCGTAATTTCTTCGATGACTTCCTCTCGATACATTTGATCGAGGGTTGTCTTATCTAAAAGCTCGATAATTTTGCTTTCAATTCTGCGGAGCGGGCTTCGGACCGTACAACGTTCCGTTTGTAAACACGTATTCTCTCCATCATGGCACCGGATAATTTGGACGGGACCCTCTATCGCTCGGATCACCTCACCCACGGTGATCGCCGAGGGTTCTTTGGCAAGGATATATCCACCCTTCGGTCCATTTTGGCTGACGATGACCCCTTTTTTTGCAAGCCTCTGAAGTATTTTTGCTAACAATTCCAATGGGATATTATATATTTCCGAGATCGTTCGGGTGTTTGCGATGAACTCTTCCCCTTGGCAGGACATATAATTGATTGCCATGAGCGCATAGTCTGTCTTTTTTGTTAGTTTTAGCATAATGCTCTCTGATAAAGAGAATCGCCGACCATTTTAATCGGCGACTAGTTTAGTCGGATATAAACATAACACAGCACTTTACCCATGTCAACCGAAAATTCACGGCCGATTTGGAAAAATCTAGGGGTGGAGTTTTTCGATTTCTGCTTTTGCGATTTTATTATTTGGATCTCTTTTGAGGGCTTCTGCGAAGGAAGTGACCGCCTTCTGTGTCAATCCGGTCTTACTGTAGATCAGACCTAACTCCACATGGAATTCGGTCCTGGTGGGATCTAAGGCAACCCCCTTTTTTAGAATTTCAGCTGCATCGCGCAGCTTGCCTGGAATGCGCGCCATTGCTTGGCCGTACCGCAAATAATAGATCGCTTTATCGATTCTTTCCGGCATCTTATCAATGGCTTCCTGAAAGAAGTAACAGGCGTCCCGAAGATCCCCTTTCTGGAGCGCGGCCTGTCCACGCGAAAAAAAATCCCGATGTGTCGGCTCCGCCTGTTTCTGATTTTGTTTTCCACTTGCCAGCTCGGAATCGTAGACCTTCCTCTTCTTTTCTACCAAGAGCGTGTCGTAGGCCTGGGTGATCCGGACGAAGAGGCTTTCCAGTTCTTTTTTTACCTGACCCATTTCGGCTTCAAAGTGACGATCCGGATGGTATTCCTTTGCCAACCTAAAATAAGCCTTCTTAATCTCGTCTCGACCCGCCGAGGGGGTCACCTTTAATATTTCGTAATAATTCTGATTCTCCATCTGCAGGTAAGCTTCACGAATCTTTTGGACGGTCGCCTCTTTCTCCTCGTCGAAAAAAGCTTGCTTTAGAACTTCCTCTTCGACGGCAGGAGGCACCTCTTCCGTTTCTTTTTGATGATCTTGATGATGGTCCTGCCGATCGACTTTTTCGGCCCCTTCCGTTTCTTGGAGAGCCGGCTGTAAAATCCCCGCCGTGATAAAAAAATAGAGCACCCTGGCGCAATCCATCGACGACATCGTTGATCCCGAAAGAACGTCACGCAAAGTCCGCTCCCCGTTTATCAAACGGAGGAGATCACGCTCGGCCGCGCTGAGGTTCACACTCTGAAAAAGAGAGCGGGGATCGTTGGAAAGGTGTAGGACACTATTAAGCGGAGGGAGATCGCGGATCAACCGGTTCCAATCCTGGATCCGCTTAATCCCATCCAGAATAATATCCCCCGTGCTGATCTGGAGCGTGATCACCTCCTCCGAAGGGAGCGGTCCTTCTATAAATTCATAATCTCCCTCGACCCAGGTAAAAGGGCTCAAAACAATCTCTCTTACCTGAAAGACCACCCCTTCGAAGAGATCCTTCGGAGCAATGAAACCCTGTTCAACCAAAATGGTTCCTTGCCGCTTGCCGGTCTTCTTCAGCAGATCGACGGAAATCTCGTACTGCCTAAAGTTGATCTTCCCTGCCTTCAGGAGCACCTCTCCCAAACGATCATCGGAGTAGAGTGAAGAGGCAAAAATAATGTCCCCCTCCTGGAGAAAGATCGACTTGTTCAAATCGTTTCGTTTGAGGGTGAGAACGCCGGTTTTAAGCTCGCTTCGAAGAAGCTGCAGGAGGACCGGCAACCGGGTGTCCCGGAGCCGGCCGGAAGGAAGGATGGGGGTTGCGGTCATTGTTCTCAGCTCTGTGTAGAAGCTCTTTTCAACACCTTGGCTCTCTTTTCCCACAAGAGAAGCAGCGGGCTTGCAATAAACCAGGAGGAATAGGTCCCGACGATCAATCCAAAAAGCATCGCAAGAGCAAAATCACGGATGACCTCTCCGCCGAAGAAGAAGATCGCCAAGAGAACCAAAAATGTGGTCACGCCGGTGATGAACGTCCTGGAGAGGACCTCATTGATGGAGCGGTTGACAATCTGCTGGAACGATTCCTTCTTCTGCAGCCTGAGATTTTCCCGGATCCGGTCAAAGACGACCACCGTGTCGCTCAAAGAGTAGCCGGCAATGGTCAGGAGGGCGGTGACGATCAAGAGGGTGATCTCCTTGTTCAGGAGAAAGAGAATTCCCAGAACGACCAGGACGTCGTGAAAGGTCGCGAGGGTCGCTGCAATCCCAAATCGGAATTCAAATCGGAACGCGATATAAATAATGATTCCGATGATCGAGATCGTGACCGCCAACAACGCATCTTTCCGAAGTTTTTCTCCGATGGTCGGCCCGATTTCGGTGCTGCTCTCCACCGTAAATTGATTCCCTGAAAATTTTTTGTTCAGCGCCTCCTGAACCTGCTCCACCACATTTTTCTGGACGATATCCTGCTTCAGGCGGACCAGCAGCTTATTCTCCGCGACGACTTCTTGAAGTTCGGCCCCTTTCACCCCCCCTTCTTCCAGGGCGGCTCTGGCCTCCTCGATCTGGATCGGCTGTTCGAATCTGAGTTGGATGGCGGCCCCCCCGGCAAAATCGATTCCGAGATTCGCCTCTCCCTGAGAGATTCGCACCAGGGCCACGAGACCCAACGCGACCAGCACCCCTGAAAGGGCGAAGAAAAGATGGCGTTTTCCGATAAAATCGATGTTGGTATTTTTAAATACTTGAAACATAAACCTCCTTATACATCCGCGGACAAAAGAACGAACGGCCGCGTCAGATGCTCAGCTTCTGCAGCTTCCACCGGCTGTTGATAAAATCATAAACCACTTTGGTCCCGATCAAAGAGGTAAAGAGATTGATCATCACACCGAGCGAGAGCGAAACGGCGAATCCCTTGATCGGACCCGTCCCGAAGAGAAAGAGGACAAAGGCCGTAATCAGCGTCGTCACATGGGAGTCAAAAATGGAGGAGAAAGCCTTGTGGTAGCCCCCATCGACCGCCAGCCGAACCGGTTTTCCCGCCCGAAGCTCATCCCGAATCCGCTCGAAGATCAACACGTTCGAGTCGACCGACATCCCGATCGTCAAAATAATTCCGGCAATGCCCGGCAGGGTCAGGGTCGCATTCATAGCGGCCATCGCCCCCAGCAACAAAACAATATTGAGAACCATCGTCAGGTCGGCCAACAAACCGGAGGCCCGATAATAAATAATCATGAACGAGACGACCAGGAGGGTCCCAATCATCCCCGCCTTTAATCCATTCTCGACCGAATCTTGCCCCAGGGAGGGTCCCACGGTCACGTTCTGGATGATTTTTACCGGCGCCGGAAGCGCACCGGCCCGGAGAACGATCGATAGGTCGTTCGCCTGATCCATCGTAAACGTGCCGCTGATCTGAGCCCGGCCGCCGGAGATCCGCTCCTCAATGACCGGGGCGGAGTAGACCGTGTTGTCGAGAACGATCGCCAGGCGCCGGCGCCGGTTCTCTTCCGTCACCTTCTCAAATAACCTTGCGCCGACCGGATCAAAGGTGATGGCGACATACGGCGCATTGAACTCCCCGATCGACACACGGGCGTCACTCAACAAATCTCCCGACAGCGCCGCCTGGCGCTTGACCAGAAACGGGCGTTTGACGACCTTGCCGGTCTCTTCGTTCTCCATCCGTTCAAAGAGGATCTGGTCGTCCGGAGGAATTTGGGCTTGATACTCCTGAACAAAGGCCTCTTCCTGGTCCGCCTCGATCTCGAACGGAAATTGTCGCGCGATCGGGACCTGATCATCGACCAGCTTGAACTCGAGCTGGGCCGTCCGCCCGATCAATTCGATCGCCCGCTGCGGCTCCTTCACCCCCGGAAGCTGGACCAGGAGCTCGTTGGCCCCTTGCTTCTGAATCAGCGGTTCGGTCACGCCGAATTGGTCAATCCGGTTCCGGATCGTCTCCAACGCCTGGGAGGTGGCCGACTCCAGAATTCGGTTGACCTCCGATTCCCGAAGCGTGAGAACCATCTCCCCCGAGCCTGATTGCTTCGTCGCCAGGTTGGGATAGTCTTCATCGAGGATTTTAGAAATCGCCTCTTTGTTTTCCGGAGCAAAGGAGAGAAGGATATCCCTTCCTTCCCTTCGGATCGATTGCGCGGCCAGATTCTTCTCCTCCAATGATCTCTTGAGGCTCTCGGTGGTTCGCTCCACCGTGTTGTCGACCGCTTTTTCCCCTTCGACCTCCATCACCAAATGCATCCCCCCTTGGAGATCGAGCCCAAGGGTAATCCCCTTGTCCGGGAAAAACCGGCCCCACCAGGAGGGAAGCTTCGAGTAGAGCGGGGTCGACGGAAGGAAGAAAACGATCGAGACAAAGACCGTGAGCAGAATGAAAACCAAACGTCCTCGGATTCCTTTCTTCATTTCGCCCGCTCCTCGGCCCCTCCGGCCTCTGCGGTTTGAACCTCTTCAATGTAATTTCGTCCCACTTTCACCCGTACCCCCTCTGCAATCTGAATCGTCACGACATCTGGGGAAAGATTGGTCACCGTTCCGATGATCCCTCCCGTGGTCGTCACGCGGTCCCCTTTTTTTAATGCCTCGATCATCGACTTCCGTTTTTTCATCTTCTTTTGTTGAGGCATGACCAAAAGAAAATAAAAAATAACAAAAATTAAAATAAACGGGATAAATGAGAGCATCGGATTTCCGGGCGCCGCCGGCGCTCCTCCCGCCTGTGCCCATGCAGTTGATTCAAACCATTCCAGCAACGCAACCTCCTAGTAGTATATCCGGAATTAAAAAAATGGGGGGTGAAAACACTCAGGCTTCCGACTCCGCCCCTTCGATCTCCGGATTCGCTTCTGATAGAATTCGTTTCGGAAACTCCCCAGCGTGTTCTTCTCAATCGCCTGACGTAAACCCTCCATGAGGGTGAGATAATAATACAGGTTATGCAGGGTATTCAACCGAATTGCCAGGAGCTCTTTTGCCATGAAGAGATGTCGCAAGTAGGCCCGCGAAAAGTTTCGGCAGGTATAACAGCCGCAATCGGCGTCGAGCGGCCGGTCATCTTCCGTATACCGCGCATTCTTAATATGAATTTCCCCGCGAGAGGTAAAGAGCGATCCGGTCCGCGCGTGCCGCGTCGGAAGAACACAGTCGAACAGATCGACCCCCCGCATCACCCCCTCCACCAGATCTTCCGGTGTGCCAACCCCCATCAAATAACGGGGGAACGTCTCCGGAATCAGCGGAACCACTTCGTCTAAAATATGGAGCATCTGCTCCTGCGGCTCTCCCACCGAGAGGCCGCCGATGGCGATCCCGTCAAATCCGATCTCCAGCAGACCTTCGGCCCCTTTTTTCCGAAGATCCTCGTGGAAGCCCCCCTGGACGATGCCATAAAGGAATTGGTCACCCCGTCGATGCGCCGCTTTGCAGCGGCGGGCCCAGTCGAGCGTCCGTTCGAGCGAGGCGACCGTCTTCGCGTAGTCGGACGGATAGGGCAGGCATTCATCGAAGGCCATGATGATGTCGGCCCCCAATCCCTCCTCAATCTCGATCGCCTTTTCGGGTGTAATAAAATGGCGCGAGCCGTCGAGATGAGACTGGAAAGTCACCCCCTCGTCGGTCACCTTCGTCAGAAGATTCAGGCTGAAGATTTGATAGCCGCCGCTGTCGGTGAGGATCGGACGGTTCCAGCCGATGAAGGAGTGAAGTCCGCCGCGCCGCGCGATAAATTCGTGTCCCGGGCGAAGGTAAAGATGGTATGCATTGCCGAGGATGATCTGCGCGCCGAGCCGTTCGAGATCTTCGGGCGACATTCCTTTGACGCTTCCCAACGTTCCGACCGGCATGAAGGCCGGGGTCTGAATCTCGCCGTGAAGGGTCCGGACCACCCCCCGCCGCGCGGGTGTCTCCTTGGTGGAGTGAAGGAGCCGGAAGTGCTCCCCCGCGTGTGCTTCTTTTTTCCCGGTCGCCGTATCGATTTCAATCCGCTCCATTACATCCGCTCCGGCGCGCGCACCCCTAAAATGGCCAGGGCATTCCTTAAGACGATCTGGACCGCCGCCATCAAGACGAGCCGGGCGCGCGTTCGGGGAAGATCCTCCGTCACCACGCGATGATCGAAGTAATAGCGATGGAGCATTCCCGCCAACTCCTGAAGGTAGAAGGTCAATCGGTGAGGCTCCAATACCTCCGCGGCCGATTGAAGCAGATCGGGATAATTGGAGAGCTGTTTGATCAGCGCCTGCTCCTCCGGAAGATCCAAAACCGTCAGATCGGCCAATTTCGCATTTTGAATCTCCTCTTCCACATTCAGTCCCCGTTCGGTCGCCACGCGGAGGATGCTGCAGACGCGGGCGTGCGCATACTGAACGTAATAGACCGGGTTTTCGGTAGAAGCCTTCTTGGCCAAATCGAGATCGAAATCGAGCGACGTATCGGATCGGCGCATCAAAAAAAAGAACCGGGTCGCATCGACCCCCACCTCATCCATCACCTCTCTTAACGTCACGAACTCACCGGAGCGCTTCGACATCGCCACCGGCTTTCCTTCGCGGAGGAGATTGACCAATTGGTGGATCAGGATATCAAGCCGATCGGGAGAATAGCCCATGGCGGCGGCGACCGCTTTGACCCGGGCGATGTAGCCGTGGTGGTCGGCTCCCCAGATGTCGATCAGCCGATCATATCCCCGCTCGAATTTGTTCCGGTGATAAGCGATGTCGGATGCGAAATAGGTCATCTGCCGATTGCTCCGCATCACCACCCGGTCTTTATCATCCCCAAAGCGGGTCGTCGCGACCCAAAGGGCGCCGTCCTGCTCATAGAGAACCCCCGCCGATTTCAGGAATTCAAGGGAGGCATCGACCTCTTTGTTCCGGTAAAGATCTTCTTCGGGAAACCACCGATCGAAGCGAACACCGAATTGATCCAGGTCCCGCCGGATCCATCCGAGGATCGTCTGATAACTCGTCCGAACGAAAAAAGAAAGGTGCTCCTCCTCGGAACCGGTCAGATACCGGTCCCCGGCTGATTTCTTGATCTCCTCGGCGATCTCGATAATATAACTACCCCGGTAACTCTCGTCCGGAAAGGTCACCTTTTCGCCGAAGAGCTCCCGGTAACGAAGATAAGTCGATCGGCCCAACAGATTCATCTGATTGCCGACATCATTAATATAATATTCCCGGTCCACCTGGTAACCGACCGCCTGGAGAAGAAGGGCCAATGCATCCCCCAATGCGGCCGCCCGGCCGTGCGCGACATGGAGCGGGCCGGTCGGATTGGCGCTGACGAACTCTATCTGGACCTTCTTTCCCCCCCCGATCGAGGTCTGACCGTATCGGCCTTTCTTCTCTCGGATGTCGAGGAGGCTTTGATACCAATGGTCCTTGCTCAGGAAAAAATTGATATAACCGGGGCCGGCGATTTCGATCTTTTCGATCAGCGGGGAGCGTCCCTGGAGCAGGGCGACTAAGTCCGAAGCGATTTCCCGCGGCGGACGACCCTCTTCCTTTGAAAGAGAGAGGGCCAATGTCGTCGCAAAATCCCCCTGCCCCTCCCGCTTCGGGACCTCCAAAATGATCTGGGCGCTCTTCCCCTGTTTGAGCTTCCCCTGCTTTCGGGCCTCCGCGATGACCTCCGTCAGGAGACCCGTTAATATGGCTTTCATCGATTCTTCCCGGCATGTATGAAGCCGCCGTGAACAGGCGGCCGACCTTTTATTCTCGGCGAGCGATCTTCACTTGAAGCGCTGAAGAAAAAAGGAAAAACAAGCTTTTGAGTATAGCGGATCTGTTTGAAAAGTCAACTCTCCGGGTCGATTTCTTCAGGAAGCGCTCTTGGCGCCGAACAGAATCCGTCGCGCCTCCTCGAGCTGACGATGATCCCCGAGAAGGAGGAGTTTATCGCCGGCCCGGAGCTCTTCGCTCGGATCGGGATTGATGATCCGATCTCCATTCCGTTCGATCACGATAATACTCGCCCCCGTTCTGCTCCGGAGCTGGAGCTCGCTGATCAGCTTTCCGGAGGCCGAGGATCGCTCCAGGATCGAGAGGGTATCCAACTCGACCTCCTTCAAATTCGCCAGCAGCGGAAGAGACAAACCTTCCGAAGGATGGGGCGGCAACGGGGACCAGACCTCATCCAGGGCGACTTGGGCCAGATTGTGGATTCGAGAGAGTTTCCGCCAAAGCAATGACGAGACCGCGGCGATCAAAATCAGGGAGACAAAGAGGACCGGCCAGGGAGGGAGGAATGTGGCGCTGATCAGAAGGATCCAGAGCGCCAGGAAAATGGTTCCTCCAAACAGAATGGTATTGGCGATCGTGGTTCGGATCGCCGGAGCCCGGACCCCTGCGCCGCTGCGGCGGACGCTGATCTCGGCAAGAAGGAAACCCAACGATTGAAACTTTCGGAAGGTGGCGAGGAGCGGAACAAGGGTGATCAGAAGGGTGATCAACCAGACCAGCGCCTTGGCCCCTCCGATCCACTCGGGAAGCCAGGGCGCTTCAATTCGTTTGGCCAGGTAGGCGGCCACCAAAAAGGCGCCGGTAATCAAGGCCATGTTCAAACCGATCTGCCAGGCCAGCCGCCGGGCAAGACGCTTCGCCTGGCTTCGTTCGGCGGTGCTTCCGAGCCGTTTGATCCAGTCGGCGTAGAGGCTCAAAGAGCCGACCAGCGTCCTGGGGGCGGTTCGATCGAACCAATTGACAAACCCGTCTGCGCTTCGGATGAAAAAAGGGGTCAGGAGTGTCGTCGCCGCGGAGACGGTCACCGCGATCGGATAGAGAAATTGGCTGGTGACATTGAGCGTAATGCCGAGCGAGGCGATGATGAAAGAGAACTCCCCGATCTGCGCCAGACCCATTCCGACCCGCATCGAGGTACGAAGATCGTGTCCCGCAATCAGCGTCCCGACCGTACAGGTCACGATTTTCCCGGCCACCACGACAAGTGTAATGACGATAATCGGGGTCGTATACTGCGCCAGGAGGGCCGGGTTGATCTGCATGCCGATCGCCACGAAGAAGACGGCGCTGAACATATCTCGCACCGGGGCGACCAGATGTTCGATTTTCCCGATCTCCCTCGCCTCGGCGATGATGGCGCCGATCATAAAAGCGCCGAGCGCGATACTATAGCCGAACTTGACCGCCAGCAATGAAAATCCGAAGCAAAGACCGAGAACGGTGACCAAGAGCATCTCATTGCTCCTGTATCGGGCGACATACCGGAGAAGCCGCGGCACCGCCAGCAAACCGAAGACAAGCGCGACCACCAGAAAGATCGCCAACTGCCCCGCCGTCAGCAACACCTCCGTCAACTGCAGTGAACCGGTCACGGCGACCGTTGAAAGCAGCGCGATGATCATGATCGCGAGGATATCCTCGACGATCAGGATCCCGAAGATCATCTGGGCGAATTTCTCCTTGGTTTTCCCGAGCTCTTCAAGCGCCTTCAAAATAATGGTCGTGGAGGAGATCGAAAGGATCGCGCCGAGAAACAGGGAATCCATCTTTCCCCAGCCGAAAAGCTGCCCCACCTCGTAGCCGAGCCAGACCATCACGAGGATCTCCAATATCGCGGCGCTGAGCGCCGCGCTCCCCACCTGTTTGAGTTTCCGAAGATTGAAGTCGAGGCCGAGGGCGAACATCAGAAAGATCACTCCCAACTGTGCCAGCGTCTCGATCGAGGCCTCATCGCTGATGAGCGGATAGGGAGGGGTGTGCGGACTGATGATGAAGCCGGCAAGGATGTAGCCGAGCACCACTGGAAGATGGAACCGGTGGAAGAAAACCGTCACCAGACCCGACACAATCATCACAACGGCTAAATCTTGTAGAAGAATAATGTCCCGCATGGCCCTCCGTCGAATAAGAATGGATATTACATCCTAACAAGCTCGTCTTACTTTTTCAATCGATCAGAAAAAAAACATATCGCGTCGGCATATCTCCGCCGCCGAGGAGGCCGCCTATCTTTTCACTTTACATTTTGATAGAATCGGCTATCATACGAACCCAAAATAAAATATGAGGAGGAGATGAGAACAACATCGATCGGAACGATCTTATTCGCCTTGATCCTGTTCTTGAACGGACCGCTGCAGGCGGCCCCGAAAGCGCCTGCCAAGGGCGCGGAGAAAAAAACCGAGAAAGCGCTGGAGAAAACGCCCGGGGTCTCGATTCCCTCTCTCGGCAACGACCATATCCAATCGATCGATTCCCCCCATCCCCCTTATAACAGCAAGCCGCCGACCTCCGGACCGCATGTCCCCTTCGTTGCAAAATGGGGGATCTATCGGCAGCAGATTCCCAACGAACTTCAAGTACACAACCTGGAAGACGGCGGCGTCATGATTCAATACGACTGCCAAAATTGCGCGGAGATGATCCAGAAGTTGGAAAATCTTGGAAGAGAGTACCTCAAGATGTCCCAGATGACTCCGCAGAACAACCGTTTTGGGCATCTCATCGTCGCCCCCTACCCCGGCATGGAGACGCCGATCGCGCTGACGGCCTGGGGAAAAATCGACAGACTGAATGAATTTGACGAAGCCAGAATCCGCCGCTTTATTGAGGCATACGTCGGGATTGACCACCATCCGCGCCACACAGAATAAACGCCCCACCGCTCCATCGCTCCCATCGAATCCGGCGCTTGTGAAGAGGCGACTTCTCCCCTTCGCGCTGGCATTTTTATCCGGTTTATTTCTCGCCCTCAGTTTTCCACGCTGGGAACTCTTTCCGCTCGCCTGGGTCGCCTTCATCCCCCTTTTTTTCGCTGTCCGGAATGTTTCTGCGGCCCGATCGTTTCTGATCGGCTGGACGGCCGGATTGGTTTATTTTTCCGGCACCCTCTCCTGGGTCACGATCAGCATGACCCGGTACGGCAAGATCCCCCAGCCGATCAGCTATCTGCTGATGTTACTCTTGGTCGCCTATTGCGCGATCTACGTCGGACTCTTTGCGGCCGCGAGCCGATTTCTCTTTGAAAAAAAGCGCGGGTGGGCGCTTCTGCTGATTCCGGTCCTCTGGGTCGCGCTGGAATATGCCCGCGGACAGCTTCTCTCCGGTTTTCCCTGGGCGGCTCTCGCCTATTCGCAATATCGCTTTCTCCCCTTGATTCAGATCGCCGATCTCGCCAGCATCTACGGGGTCGGATTTCTGATCGTGCTGGTCAATGTCGGCCTCTTTGAAGCGATCCGGGAGGGATGGATCGAGCATCGGATGGCATGGCGTGAACTGATTTTGGCCGGAGGGCTTTTCCTCCTCAGCCTCGGATACGGCCTCTATCGCTTGGATCAGCCGATGGGAGAAGCGCGAAGCGTAACGGTCGCGGTGGTCCAGGGAAATATCGAGCAGGATCAAAAGTGGGATGTCCGCCTGCGCGATGAGACGGTTCAAAAGTACAAACGTCTCTCCCTCGATTCTGTTGAAAAAGGAAGCACGCCTCCGGAGTTGATCGTCTGGCCGGAATCGGCGGCCCCTTTCTTTTTTCAGACGGAGGCCACCCTTCGAAACGAGCTGCTCGACTTCGCCCAAGAAGGGAAATTCTATCTTCTCTTCGGAAGCCCCGCCTTCACGCCGGCGTCCTCGGGACAGATGGCGCTTTTGAACAGCGCCTATCTTCTCTCTCCGGCCGCCGAGGTGGTGGGGCGCTACGATAAGATTCACCTGGTTCCTTTCGGAGAATATGTCCCTCTTTCTTCCATTCTCTTCTTTGTCAATAAACTGGTGGAGGGGATCGGAGAATTCATCCCCGGACGCGATGCGACGGTGATGGAGGTGGCCGGAACGCGTGTTGGAACGGTGATCTGTTTTGAAGTGATCTTCCCCGAGGTGGTTCGGCGGTTCGCCCAAAACGGGGCAACGGTGATGACGACGATTACGAACGACGCCTGGTTCGGCGATTCCGCGGCCCCTTACCAGCATTTCTCGATGGTGGTCTTTCGCTCGATCGAAAATCGGGTTCCCTTCGCCCGCGCGGCGAATACCGGCATCTCCGGTTTTATCGACGCGCATGGGCGGATCATAAAGCAGAGCCCCCTCTTCACCGAGGCGGCGCTGACGCAATCGCTTCACCCCGGCACGCGACGGACCCTCTACACCGCCTACGGAGATGTTTTCGCGATCGGTTGTGTTATAATCGCCCTGGGATTTGTATCGTTTGTTTATCGAGAAAAGAGGAGAAAAACCGATGCTGATTGAATTACAACAGAACTTCGAAGCGGTGCGGCAGGAACTCGAACAGCTCCGGAGCCATCTTTGACCTCGCCGACCATCAAGAACAGATCGAGAAATTAACCTCCGAATCGAGCGATCCCAATTTTTGGAAAGATCCGTCGGTCGCCCAGAATAAGCTCGCCCTCAAGTCACGCTTCGAGAAGGAGATCAAGCGCTGGAACGAAATTGAGACCCGCTTCGAAGAGACCTCCGTAATGTTGCAGCTGTCGGAGGAGGAGGCGGATGCTTCGCTTGAGAAAGAGATCGAGGCCAATCTTCAGCGGCTCACATCGGAGATCGATCAGTTCACGATCGAAACCCTTCTCTCCGGCGAGAAAGATTTCAACAATGCGATCGTCACCCTCCACCCGGGGGCGGGGGGAACCGAATCTCAAGACTGGGCGCAGATGCTGATGCGGATGTATGTCCGCTGGGCCGAGCGGAAAGGGTATCGGATCGAAACCCTAGACTTGCAGCCGGGAGAAGAGGCGGGAATCAAAAGCGTCACTTTTTCCGTGAAGGGACCGTACGCTTACGGATATCTGAAATCGGAAAGCGGGGTTCACCGTCTCGTTCGGATCTCGCCGTTCGACGCCAATAAACGGAGACACACCTCCTTCGCATCGGTCTTTATCTCTCCTGAAATCGAAGATGATCCCGACGTGGTGATCGACGAGAAGGATCTTCGGATCGACACCTATCGCGCCAGCAGCGCCGGAGGGCAGCATGTCAACAAGACCTCTTCGGCGGTGCGGATCACCCATTTGCCGACCGGCGTCGTCGTCCAATGCCAGAACGAGCGCTCCCAACTCCAGAATAAAGCGGTGGCGATGACCGTTTTGAAATCCCGGCTCTATGAAATCCAGCAAGCGCAAAAAGAGGCGGCGTTGTCAAAATTGACCGGGGCGGGGGAGAAGAAGGAGATCGGATGGGGGCATCAGATCCGGTCGTACGTCTTTCAGCCTTATCAGATGGTGAAAGACCACCGGACCGGCCTTGAGAAGGGAAACGTGACGGCGGTCATGGACGGGGAGATCGATCCGTTTATCGAGGAATATCTGAAGGGGCAGAAGAAGCGTTCGGGTTCATGAAAAAACCGTCGAGGAGGTTCTTGACCTCCTTAATCGTGAACGGCTTTTGAATAAAAAGATTGCCGGTCTCTTCGAGGAATGAAACCGTCTCCGGGTTGGCGATATCTCCGGTGATAAAAACCACCCGCTTGGCCATGTCGGGAAAGCGTTCCTGAATCTTAAAATAAAGCTCCTTCCCGTCCATCAGCGGCATTTTCATGTCGAGAAAAATGGCGTCATACTTCTGATCTTTTAATTTGCTCGCCGCTTCCCGACTGTCCAATGCCTGGTCCGCCTCATATCCGATTTTGGACAGAAGGTGGGTGAGCAGATCGAGAAGGAGCTGCTCATCGTCAATAATCAGGATTCTCTTGGCCATGATCCCTTTTGATGGCATCCATGCCCTGCGCGATCGGCCATGTTACGCTTCTTGATCGATTTTAACCAATCCTTTTTGAATCGCGTATCGAATCAACTCGGCCAGGTTTCTGAGGGCAAGTTTATTCATGATATTGGCCCGGTGGGTCTCCACCGTCTTAACACTAATCTGAAGCTTTTCCGCCACTTCCCTATTTTTAAAGCCGTCCGCGACAAGACGCACAATTTCGGTTTCACGCTTCGTTAACGATCTCTTTTCCGGCATTCTCTTCCTCTTTATGCGTTCAACATGAATAGGTTATGATCCAAGGGGAGGAAACAATCGTGTTAAAAAATGGGATTAAAAAGGGTGAGGAAAAAAACGGATGGAACTTTCGCCGATGCCTTCGTCTTTCCATCATCAAAACCAGTTTTCCAGGATAACCGGACAACCGCTCTAACCCTTCCCGCCAATCCGACCTTTTTCGGGGACCGACCCCGCAACTTACCCGTCGATTCCGGGGCAAACCAGATGTGATCCGGACAAGGGATATTCCATCTGAGGGTAAAAACGCTAATACTTATAACTGATTGCGATTCATTTGTAAATCAGGGGAGTCCCTGACGGTCGTTCAAGCAAACGGGAAGGCGCAAAAGCGGGGATCACCTAGGGCGGTGCGCTACAGTTCCTGCGCGTGAGGTCCTTCAACCCAGCCTTTCTGAATGGCGTATCGGATCAATCCGGCTGCGTTGTGGATATTCAATTTTTGCATGATATGGGACCGGTGCGTTTCAATGGTCTTTGCGCTAAGAGAGAGTCGGGTGGCGATGCGCTTGCTGGTATAACCCTCCGCAATCAGCTGAAGGACCTCTCGCTCTCGGGTCGTCAGCGGTTGAGACCGCGTCGTGACGGGCCGTCTCACCCCACCGCCGACATAATCTTCAATGATCGACTTTGAAACGGCGGGGCTCAGATAAGATTCCCCCCGATCCACGGCGTGGATCGCCGAGACCAGCTCTTCGATGGGAGAGCCTTTGAGCAGATAACCCGAAGCGCCCGATTGAAGAATTTTGAAGATATATTCCTTCTCCGCATGCATCGTGAGAATCAAGATCTTCATTTCGGGAAGCCGCTTTTTAATCTCGCGGGTCGCCTCCAGGCCGTTGAGGCCGGGCATGCTGATATCCATGATGATCAGGTCGGGAAGGAGCTGCATGGCGATTTCCACCGTCTCCTCGCCGTCTTGCGACTCCCCGACAATCTGTAGCTCCGGATAGGTCTCAAGAAGTTTTTTCATTCCCTGCCGGACGATGGTATGATCGTCGGCGATCATGAGCTTTATTTTTCTCGTCACGATCCCCTCTTTACGATCGGAACCTTGATTGAAATCCGCGTTCCCTGTCCCAGGTCCGAGTCGATGAAAAAGGTCCCCCCCGCCAATTCGACCCGCTCCTTCATTCCCAAAATCCCGAGACCCCGCCGGATCATCGGCGGAGAAGAAAAGTAGCGCTTCACCTCAAAGCCTTTTCCGTCGTCGGTGATGTAGAGATGGATATGGACATCCTTTTTTTCCAGGGAAAGAATGACCGATTCCGCCTGCGCATGTTTGGCGACATTGGTCAGGGCCTCTTGGATCACCCGATAAAGGAGGATCTCGATTTTCGCCGAGAGCCGCTTCTGCAGCCCGGTCGTCTGGAGGTGGACGGCGGTCCGGGTGCGCTTCGAATACTCCTCGATGTACCAGCGGAGCGTCGGCACCAGGCCAAGTTCGTCCAGAATGGCGGGACGCAAATCGTAGGAGAGTCGCCGGAGCTCTTCCATGATCTTTCCCACCTGGGATTTGACCTCCTCGATTTTCTCCCGGACCGCTTTCTCGGAAGGGGGAAGCTCCTTTTCCACCCACTCGAGATTCATCTTGATTCCGGTCAGCGCTTGCCCCGCTTCATCATGCAGCTCCTGAGCGATCCGACGCCGCTCCTCTTCCTGGATATTGACGATCGCGGAAGAGAGGGTCTGCAGGCGCTCCATGTGCTTGGTCACCGCCTGATAAAGGGTGGCATTTTCAATGGCGACCGAGACCTGATTGGCCATCGTGACGATCTTCTGGATCTCTTCCGGAGTGAACTGTCGGAAATAACGGGTTTCATCTAGAAGAAGCACCCCGATGACCCGCTCTTTGATAATGAGGGGGACCGATAAAAGAGATCGCGACTTAAAAAGATCGATCCACTTCTTGCTGATCCTCGGATCTTGCGGGGCGTTCTCGATCACAAAGGAGTGTTGCTCCCTCGCCGTGAGGGAAAGGAGCGTATTCTCATTCATTTTGATTTCCACCTTCCGGATCGCGTCCCCCCGCTGATCCGACGCGGCCACGCCGTAGAGAAGGTTTCGTTTGTCGTCCACGGAGAAAATATAGCAGTTGCTCGCCCCGATCATCCGGGTCAGGCTGTTGGCGACCGAAGAGAGCAGTTGATCGAGGTGAAGACTTTTCGTGATCGACTGGCTAACCTCATTCATGATCGTCAGATCTTCGACACGCTGGCGCGCCTGATCGAACAATTTCATATTGTCGATGGTAAAGCCGATCTCTCTGCCGACGAAGCCGAGGACGCCCAGATCACTTTCGGTGAAGAGCCGGCTCCTGCTGAACAAGGAGAGGGTCCCCCAAATCTGTCCCGAAGCCTGGATCGGCACCCCCATATAGGCGAGAAGACCGTCCTCTCCGACAAATCTCTTTTTTAAAGGGCCCTTCACATCCTCCGCGACAACAAGGGTGGGTGATTTTTTCTCCACAATCTTTCCGATCACATTTTCGCCGACTTTTGCCCCCTGTTTTTCAAGGCGCTGCGCTTTTTCGGGAGATAGGCCCTTTTGCGCAACCAGGAGGAATCGTTGTTTCTTATCGTCGAACCGGAGAAGATACCCTCCTTCTATATTCATCAGCGAGAGGATTTTTTCTAAAGCAGTCCGGAAAACATCTCCTTCCTGGAAGGAGCGGCTGAGGCTGGCAAAAAGCGACTCCAACAGATTCAGTTCGATTTTCTTATCGGAGAGATCTTTCTCCAAGACGTCGATCTCTGTTGCATCTTGTGCTGAGATCGTCACGCCGGCCATCTTGGTCTCTTTTAGATATGGCGAGAGCTGGACATTGAGAATCCGCCTTGACTCGCCACGCCTTAAGACTTCCAGATGGAAAGGGGGAAGATTCCTTTGACCCGACTTGAGGGCTTCCACCTGGCCGGAAAAGGTGCTCAGTCCCGTCGCGGTCAGGTGCTGAGAAAAGGGGGTCCGATGGACCTGTTCTTTTTCATAACCGAGGAATTGAGCGAATTCGGAATTGATCGAAACGATCCGGCCGCTGAGATCCAGACCGGCGGTCAAACGGGGCGTTTCCGGCGCGGCGGCGGAGGGGACGCCTTGTTGTTGAGTGACAAACGGGGAAATCAGCTTCGCAATCATCAGAAAGAGATCTCGATCTTTCGGCGTCATTGCATCGGGCTTCGCATAACCGACCGAGAGCGACCCGAGCACTTTCCCTTCCGACTGGAGGGTGGCTCCGCCGAAGCTCTGAATGTTCATCCCCCGGATGATCTGACCGATGAAAACGGGATCTTTTGAGATTTCATGAGAAAAAAGGGCGGGGCCCTGCTGGAGGATGATCGTCGGAAGAGACTGCCAGGCGCGAGGGATAAAACCATTCTTCCCGAAATCTTTCGGCATTCCCCGATGGGAAAGAAGGACCCACTCCTTCGCTTTTTCCTCCCGGCTAAACAGAAGAAGAATGTCCGAGCCGAGGACTTTGAAGATTTGGTCTAAGAGGAGATTTAAGAATTGGGGGGGATCGCGAACCAATTCGGCATGGTCCGCCATAACTTGAAGAATCGGCTCTAGTTTTTCAAAGGGAGAGGATGACGCACGATTCTCACTGGGAGGAGGCTCATAATCGGCCGAATTACTGAAGGAGCTTCCGCTGTCTTCCTCCATTGGGACAGGTACCTGTTCTTCGTACATCCTTAATCCTTACCCGCTCACACCCTGTGTCCTTCAAAATCGTATGGTACTTGCCTCTGCGATAGTAAGGGGGTGGAACTTCCTCTCTTGGCCAGTTCATGAGTGAGGGTGTCTGCCGCAATTGAGTTCATCCAGAGGGACTGGATGCGGATCATAGTCGGCGGTGACTTTAACATAGATCCCTCTGAATGTCAAAGCGATTTTGAATATCGCCTGATCAAGGAAGAAGTGATCCTCTCGTCCGAAAAGCACTGTCCCGGACGGCGCTCCGAGCCGATTTCTAAGAGATCATGCGGCAAGCCTTCCGCGCGGAAATCCTCTCTACCGCACAGCAAAATATTTAGGCGACTTCCCTCTCCTCCTCATAGAGAAGGGGGCGCTCCCGCACCCTGAGCCATTGCTCTTTGGGAATGCTCATGAAAACACGGACAATCTCAGGATCGAATTGGATCCCCGCCGAGCGTATAATTTCCGCACGCGCCGCCTCAAAGGGGAGCGCCTTTCGATAGGGGCGATCGGAGGTCATTGCATCAAGCGCATCGACAATTGCAAAGACGCGCGCCCCCAGCGGAATCTCCTCTCCCTTCAGCCCCCTTGGATAACCGGACCCGTCAAAACGCTCTTGATGACTGTAGACGATCTCGGAGGCTTCCCTCAAAAAGTCGATCCTGGAGAGCAGCCGCTTTCCTAATTCCGCGTGGGTCATCATGATCTCCATCTCCTGCTTGGTCAGCTTTCCAGGCCGGAGGAGAATATCGTCGGGAATGCCGATCTTGCCGATATCGTGCAGGTAAACCCCTCTCTCCAACACTTCCAGTTCTTGACCGCTCATGCCGAGAGTGCGCCCTAGAAGAAGGGCATAATGCGTCACCCGCCTTGAGTGAGCATGGGTGCCGATATCGCGGGTATCGAGTGCGGAGCCGAGCGCTTCGAGTGTGGCCCGATAACTTGCCTGAATCTTCTTTAAGGCATCGTGCAGCTCACGGGTCCGCTCCTCCACCTTTTTTTCAAGGTGAAGTTGATACTCTCTGTTCTCGATAATCAATCTTCGACGCTGAAGCGCCTTCTCGACACTCAGGATCACCTCATCCAAATTGAAAGGTTTGATGAGATAATTGTCGGCACCCAACCGCATTGCCTCAATGGCGGTTTCCGCCGCATGGACGGCGGTGACCATGATGAACGACAAATCGGCATCGGCCGCTTTGGCCTCTTTCAGCAAGTCAATCCCCGACATGCCGGGCATGAGGATATCCGACAACACCAGCTCGAAAGACCTCTCTCCTAATAGTGAAAGGGCCTCTTCACCCCCTTCGGCGCGATGACACTCATATGCTTCATTGGAGAGAACCTCGAAGAGGATGTCACGGATATTTTCTTCGTCATCTACGATTAAGATCGTTCCTTTTTTTTCCATCATTAAAGCCCAATTATTCACAAATCTGCTACGTATTCTAGAATAAAAAAGCCAACACTGTCAACGATGGAGGGTTCTTGATCGGTAGGGACGAGTCACGAGCCGCCCTCCTATCAGTACCGAAACATCAAACCTAATCTCCAAAAAAAAAGGGGGAGCGAAAGCTCCCCCTTTTACTATTTTTTTCGGCCGAGGCTTCTCTCATAGAGAAGCACCAACCAGGCCTCTTCATCGGTGATCACGCTTCCGACCATCGGCATCATCGCCGTTCCCGGACTCCCATGTTTAATCACCCAGAAGAGTTCCCCATCCGTACGCATCGCATGGAAGGCGGCGCTTGTGAAATTGCGGGGGGGAGGATCCAGCCCTGCGGCTGCCAACCCTTCCCCTGTCCCTTCCTTGCCATGACAGGTGAAACAGGTTCCTTTTCCCTCAAAGAGCGCTTTTCCTTTCGATATGTTCTCCGGAGTCGGCTTAAAGGGACTCTTCAAACTCTGAGCCTCTTTCAGACGATCCGCAGGAACCCTTGGTTTTGCCAGTTCCTCCTCGGCTGAAAACGCAAAGGAGGCCATCAAAACCAAAGTCAAAAGGATTGGGAAAAACCTTCTAAACACCTCTCATGCATCCGAACTTATGGCTGGTCGTGCAGGCTTCTCTCAAAAAGGATCACCAGCGCCATTTCTTCTTCGCTGATCACGCCGGGGACATAGGAGATCATCCCGGTGCCGGGGCTGCCGTTCTTGATCACCCAAGCAAACTCACCATCCGTCTTGCCCTTCAATTTCGGATTGTGGAAATTGCGGGGGGTGGGATCAAGGGCCGCGCCGGCAGGACCGTCACCGCGTCCTTCATTTCCGTGGCAGGTGAAGCAGGTTCCCTTTCCGTTGAAGATCTCTTTTCCTTTGGCAATATTATCAGGGGTCGCTTTCTGTGGATTCTTCCACGCTTTTGCGGCCGCCATCTGGTCCGCAGGAACACGCGGTGCTGTGGGATCTTTTTCTGCCGCCGAACCGATATTCACGCTAAACGCTGTTGCAACGAGCATTGCCAAACCGATCCGTCCAAACTTCATTTTGTTCCTCCTTGTTTATTTCTAATGAAGCTCTGCTGTCTGGTGTTACTGATCCGGTATTGCTGGTGCTTGTAGAGATCTCAGAAAGTGAAAAACACTCGCTCCCGCGCTCTGACTGTTAAGAATTCTCAGCTGGAAGGACAAGTGACCTTTTCGGAATAACAAGGCGATACTATATCGATTGACCCCCGGAGTGTCAAGTCTTTTTTGCAAAACTTGACACCTCATTCCTGATTCAGTAAGATCGGCTCACTCAAAATCGGACCCTGCGGATGATCCATCATAAAAATAATATCCTTGCCCTCATCCTGACCGCCTTCTTGTTTGCTTGTTCGCGTCGCCCTCCGGAAGGAATGGTCGCCGTTCCCGCCGGTGATTTTATGATGGGAACCGATGAGGTCGATGAGGCGCATTTTGCGGAAGAACAGGGGATCGTCAAACCCTGGTTTGTCGATGAAGGCCCGGCTCACAAGGTCTACCTGCCGCTGTATTATATCGACCGGACCGAAGTTACCAACGCGCAATACGCCGAATTTATTCGGTCGACGCGGCGCGCTCCTCCCGGCCATTGGGAAGATGGACAATACTTGAAAGGGAGTGATCTTTATCCGGTGGTGATGGTCCCCTGGCAGGATGCGCAGGACTACTGCCATTGGAAGGAGGGCCGGCTCCCGACCGAAGCGGAATGGGAAAAAGCGGCACGGGGTACAGACGGGAGACGATACCCCTGGGGAAGTGAATTCGATCCGATGAAGGCAAATGTCGGCGGACAATCTCAAGATCTGACCCCCGCCGGCCACTATCCCGCAGGCCAAAGTCCTTACGGCGCGGTGGATATGATCGGGAACGTCTGGGAATGGACGGCCGATTGGTATCATCCCTATCCCGGAAGCAAGTATCAGAGCAAGGAGTATGGAAAACAACTCAAGGTGATTCGAGGCAATTCTTGGTCGGCGATCGGCCATTTCCCCCCGGATGTCCAAAAAGAGTTGGTAAAACATCATTCAACCGTCTCATTCCGCCTTTACGCTCCTCCCGATTCCACCATCAGCGATGTCGGCTTCCGATGCGTCCGCCCCAGTTAGTTCAATCTCAGAGAGAGAATAAATGATCCCCTCCGATCGCCTGATAGTGGACCGCCCCAGTAGGGATCTCATTATCGAAACGCTTCCTATTCAAGGAACGTCGGCGACAGCCCTCTTTGAGCGGCTCGGGTGGAAGGAACACGCCGTTCTTTTTGAGGGGATGCGAGGGGGCTGGTTTAATGGGCGATTTTCACTCCTGGCGGGAAACCCATTTGCCGAATTCCGGAGCAAAGAAGAAACCAGTCGATTCAAAACGCTCGGCGAAGGAGTGGGAAACACTTACTTTCAGAAGGAAAACCCGATTTCCCATCTTCAGCAATGGCTCGATCGATTCCAATCTTCTCCTCTCGAAGGGTCCCTTTCTGAAATTCCGTTCCTACAAGGAGGATCGGCTGGATTCTTCAGCTATGATCTGGTCCGGCAGTGGGAGAACATCCCCGCCCCCTCGGTCCAAAATCGGACCCTTCCCGATTCCCTGTTCCTTTTCTTTAATCTCTTCGTCCTCCTCGATCATACAAGGGAACAACTCTATCTGGTCTATAATCCCCTTCCCGAGATCAAAATGGGGAGATCAGAAGAATCGGTTCATCGGGAGGGGCGAAAAAAACTGGCCGATTTACGATCGAGGCTCCGCTCTCCCCGACCATCTCAAGAAGACGAACTGCAAATTTTTTCGCCGGCCATTGAAGGAGAGGTTTCGGAAGGGGAGTATATTAAAATGGTCCTGCAGGCAAAGGAGTATATCGCCGCCGGAGACATTTTCCAGGCCAATCTCTCACACCGTTTTCGTATCGTTTTCCCCGCTCCCGCTCCTTTCCGGATCTATCGGCGGCTTCGCGAGATCAACCCTTCCCCTTTTTCCGCTTATCTCGATTTAGGCTCGATTCAGATTGCAAGCGGCTCGCCGGAACGGCTCGTCCGTGTAAGCACCTTGGGAGGGAAACGCCACGTCTCGACGCGACCCATCGCCGGAACCCATCCGCGCGGGGAAGATGAAGCAGCGGATCAGCGGATGATTCAATCCCTCTATAAAAGCGAGAAAGAACGGGCAGAGCATCTGATGCTGGTCGATTTGGAACGGAACGATCTTGGAAGGGTCTGCCGATACGGATCGATCGAAGTGGACGAGTTGATGTCGCTTGAAAAATACTCGCATGTTTTTCACCTGGTCTCAAATATCCACGGAGAGCTTCGGCCGGAGATGACCTTGACGGAGGTCGTGCAGGCGCTTTTCCCGGGAGGGACGATCACGGGGGTTCCGAAGGTTCGCTGTATGGAGATTCTCTCCGAGCTGGAGAAACGCGCCAGGGGCATTTACACCGGGGCCGTCGGCTATATCGACTTTACAGGGGAGATGGATCTAAACATCGCCATTCGGACCTGGGTCCGGCAGGGAGAGGAGATGACCTTTCAAGTGGGTGCCGGCATCGTCGCCGACTCCGATCCGGAGAAAGAATACCGAGAAACCCTTCAGAAGGCGGCCGCTTTGATAAAGGCGCTGGAACCATGAAACACGTGAGTCGCCAGGCCCTGACGCCCCACTCCTCCCCCTTCACGGCCGATTAGATGTGGATCTACCTCCAAGATCGATTTGTCCGAAAAGAAGAGGCAAAGATTTCCGTCTTCGATCATGGTTTTCTTTATGGGGACGGTCTCTTTGAAACCCTTCGCGCCTACGATGGGGTCCTCTTCCATCTCTCGCGGCATTTGGAACGATTAGCCCGGTCGGCCCGGCGATTGGAACTTCCCCTTCCTCCCTTTCCTCAGCTTGAGACCATTCTCTATGACACGCTGAAGCGAAACGCCCTTCGGGATGCAATTCTCCGTTTCACCTTTACCCGTGGAGAGGGGGAGATCGGCCTCGATCCGGCGCTGTGCGATAAACCGACACTGGTCGTCACGGCCCGGCCGTTCACCGGCTATCCATCGGAATATTATCTCGATGGAATTTCCGCCATCATCGTTCAGGTCCGGCGGAACGCGACGACGGCGCTCGATCCGGCCCTGAAATCAACCAGCTTCCTCAATAACGTGATGGCAAAATTAGAGGCGAAAAAAGGGGGAGCCGACGAAGGGCTTCTTCTGAATCCGGAAGGGTATCTCTCCGAAGGGACGACGAGCAATCTCTTCTGGGTACGGCGGGGAAAACTGGAAACCCCTTCACCGGCCGTGGGGCTTTTGGAGGGGATCACGCGGGAAGTGGTCATCGATCTGGCCCGGAAGAAGCATCTTCCGACCGAGGAGGGACTCTACCAGCCCGACGCGCTCTTCGAAGCCGAGGAGGCCTTTCTCACGAACAGCGGTTTTGAATTGATGCCGGTGACGCGGATCAACGGGAACCCGATCGGTAGCGGGAAACCGGGGCCGATCACCCGCCGGCTTCATCAAGCCTTCAAAGAGGTGATCAGAGAGCGATAAACCGCCTCTTTTAATGCCGTCATCCCGAACGGCCTGAAGAGAATTTCCACTTTTCTCTCTTCAAGGAGACGCCGCGCCTCCGGGTTGATCCGCTCCTCGGCCAAGAAAAGAATCTTCTCCGCCATCACCGGATACTCTTTAAGAAGCGCATCGTGGAACGCCAGTCCCGGCATGTCGGCGATCCCGAGGTCGGTCAAGATCAGATCATAATCCTCCGACCGAAGCCGCTCCAATGCAGCACGACCGCTCTCCACTCCCTCGACACGGAATCCCTCCGACCGCAAGATATAGGTGCACATTTCCAGGGCCGCATTGGAGTCATCGACGATGAGAATTCTCCTCCCCGCATAGCTCCCCCCTTTGGCCCCCTCAGCCACTCTCCGATCCCTTCCCTGTCCGTTGATCGGAAAGGTGACGATAAAGGTCACCCCCTCTCCGAATAAATTTTCGATGAGGATCTCCCCGCCATGCTCCTTGACGATCCCATAAGAAATGGAGAGCCCCAACCCAGTTCCGACGCCGACCTCTTTGGTCGTAAAGAACGGCTCAAAAACTTTCGGCAACACATCCGGGAGAATCCCTTGACCGGTATCGTGGAAGGAAATGGAAACAAGACCATTCCTACTCTCGCTGGCAATCGTCAACCGTAAAGGGCTGGTGCTCAACTTCTTCTTTTCAAGCAGCGCTTGGTGCGCATTATGGATGACGTTGAAAAAGACCTGCTGCATCTGGTGCGGATCGACCCATATGGGAGGGATGGAATCGGAGAGGTTCTCGATGATTTCAACACCGTCGGTTTCAAGCTGATACCGCTTGAGCTCAAGCGCTTTCCGGATAATATCGTTGATGTTGTTATAGCTCTTTTCGGCAGGATGGCGCCGGGCGAAGGTCAAAAGATTGCGGATGATTTCGGAACAGCTCATCGCCTCGCTGAATATTTTTTCGAGAAATTCGCGATCGCGCGGATTCTCGGTTGTCTCCAGCAAAAGCTGCGTAAACCCAACCACACTCGTGAGGGGGTTATTGATCTCATGGGCCACCCCGGAAACCAGCTCTCCGATGGCGGAAAGCTTTTCCGTTTGGATCAGCTGCCCCTGAAGCCGCCGCAGCTCCGTCACCTTCTGCTCCAGGTCCTGATACAACTTTACATTATCGATCGCGATGGCAACCTGTGAAGCGATCGTCGTCAGGAAATCGAGCCGCTCCTGCTGAATCCGCCCCGCCTCCACCGATTTGGGACAAAACAATCCGAGTACCCCAATGGCTTTCCCTTTGACCATCAAAGGAATTCCAATCATAGAGGTGATTCCGGAGCGCTCAGTCTCGTCCCGATAAACCAGGCGATGATCTTTCCGCACATCCGGAACAAAGATCAACTTCTCTTTTTCGAAGACCTCTCCTAAAACCCCCTGCCCCGGACGAAGGGTGAGCGATTTCAGAGAAATCTGATCCGAAAAACCGCGCGCGGCGACCACCTCCAAGAGCCGTTGAATCGGATTATACAACATGATCCAGACCGCCTCCGATTCAGTAATACCGGCGACATGATTCAAAATAATTTTGACAACCGTATCGATCGACAACGAGGAGGTCGTCGCCTGACTGAGTTGAAAAAGGGCCAACGCCTCTTTTTCCCTTCTCAAATGCGATTTCTGAAGCTGAATCCGCTCCAAAGCCAAACCGATCTGTCCGCCGACCGCCTCAAGCCATTTTTTTTCTCGCGGCGTCAGATCCATCGGCTGACTCGACCAGAATGAAAGAACCCCCACCACCCGCTCCGAAGACCGAAGCGGGACAGCGCCGCAGAGGGTCGTTCCCTCCTTTTGTAAAGACGGTAAAGAACCCTCCTGCTGGGCCTCTCCTCCCTTTGCAACCCTTTCGATAACTCCGTAACCTGACTTGGCTTGCCGTTCTTTTAAATCGGAGATCGACTCAAGAGGAAGCGCCACAGAGGCAGCCAGACCGAGTTCTTCTCCCTGCCAATCGACGAGAAAGAGCGCGCCGGCGGAAAGTGCCGGAAGCCGTTCCTGCACCTTTGCAAATACCTTTTTGAAAAGATCATCGACCTCCACCCCTTGCGTCATTAATACCGAAATCTCGTTGAGCGCATCAAGATCTTCGATGGAAGAGCGAAGCTCTTGTTGATGATCAAAACGGAAGAGGGCGAATAAAACCCCGCCGACCAGCAGGGAGAAAAGGAAAATAGACAAAGGGATCGAAGCGGGAGAGATATTTCTAGTGATCAGATATGCGAATAAAAGATAGGAAAAGGAGAGGACGAGAACCGCCGGAAGTATATACGGTCTGGTTTTGTTCTTCACATGAGGGTCCCAAAATTTAGACTTATATAAGGGAATCCCTCTTATTTGTCAATCGATACTTTGTGTGGAACCGTACTCCGCGGGGGCCCCAAAGTACCTCCGCTTTGGGGTTGCGTTGTGTCCGGTTTTTTTTCAACTTTCAATTTGGCGATCCGGCGGCCGTCCATGTCGACGATGGTGAATTTATAATCGCCATATCGAATAATTTCTCCCCCCTTCGGCATATTCTGCAACTGTGAGAGAGCAAATCCCCCCAACGTTTCATAATTAGCCGATTCCGGGATGGGAAGCCCATAATCGGTGTTGAGGTCTCGAACCGAAAGCGAGGCGTCGATCACCCAGGAGCCGTCCTTCAAGCGTTCGACGGGACGATCCTCAACGTCGTATTCATCTTGTATCTCACCGACAATTTCCTCCACCAAATCTTCCATCGTCACCAACCCTTCGACGCTTCCATATTCGTTGATGACAATGGCCATTTGAATCCTTCGCCGTTGAAGCTCCTTTAGAAGATGGCTCACCTGCATGGTTTCAGGAACGAAATAGGCCGGATGAAGGAGGTCTTTTAAATGAACGGCCTTTTCCTGAATCAAGGCCGACATGAGATCCTTAAAATAAAGAATTCCAGTGATGTCATTGATATTGGTTCGATAGACCGGATATCTCGAAAACTTATTTTCAGTCACATATTTCAGGATTTCTTGGAAAGGGGTATCAATCTGGACGGCATGGATCTTCGGACGCGGAACCATCACCTCTTTCACAGAAATATCATTAAACTCAAAAACACTATGGATCAGCTCCTGCTCTGTCTGGTTGAAAACCCCCTTTTCCCGGCCTTCTTTTAATAGGTATTTAATTTCCTCTTCAGAGATGAAGGTGCCTGGAATAACTTTTCCCCCAATCGGTTTCAGGACGAAACGAACCGACGTCGTCAGTATCCTTACAAAGGGTCCTAAAACCCGCGCCATCAGATCAAGCGGTTTCGCAAAGGCCAGGGCGATCTGTTCAGGATACTTCAGACTCAACGATTTTGGGACGAGCTCGCCTAAGATCAACGAAAGATATGAGATGACAATGACCATTACGGAGATGGAGGCCGCCTCACTGAATCGATTCAGTAGGGGAATTTTGTCAAAAATTGGACGGATCGACTCCACGGCAACGGCACCGCCGACGGCTGCAGCAGCAGAACCGACCAGAGTAACGCCGATTTGAACGGTTGCAAGGAACCGTTCCGGTTCACTCTGAAGATGATAGAGAATCCCTGCGCGAGTATTCCCTTTTTCCGAAAGACTCTTGATGTTGCTCTTTCGGGCGGTGATCACGGCAATTTCTGCGGCCGAAAAAAACGCATTGATCAGAATTAATATAACGATCAGCGTCAGTTCGAGTGTCATAAAGTTGTTCTCCTTCGCTTAACATAGCACAAAATCCTAGGTCGAACAAGAATAAGAATTCGCTTGACAGCTGAAGCGCTATCGTTTATAAATCTATAAAATACTTAATCTCTATCGGAATAGTAGGGTATATGGTCCATTTCTCGGCAAAGAGTGAATATGCTGTTTTAGCCATTCTCGCCCTTTCTCTTCACTCCGGGGAGGGCCCTCTCCAGGTCAGGGCGATCGCCCAAAAAGAGAGAATCCCCCTCCGTTTTTTAGAACAGGTGATGAATCATCTCAAGAAGCGTGGTTTCGTCGAGAGTGTGCGAGGTCCCCATGGCGGCTACCGCTTAACCCGGCCTCCGGACCAGATCCGCTTAGGAGAGGTGCTTCAAGCGATGGAGGGTCCCCTCGTCGAAATCGACTCCGCCCAGCGCCGCCAGCGGGAGTCGCTGAATGGGACCAATGGGGAGATCGACAACATCCTCATCAGGGAAGTCTGGCAAGAGGTAAACACCTCGCTGAGAGATCATCTTGATTCGATCAATTTTAAAGACCTCTCTGAAAGAAAAAAGGAGTTGGAAGGAAAGCAGACGTTGATGTTTCATATTTAGCGAATCGTTCATAAGAAGCATGAAAAAGTGAGACCCCTTAGAAAGTAACCATGAACCCTATCGATATCAGTTCGATCGTCCTAATCTCAATCACACTCATTGCAGCCGTCGTGAATGGCGCGCTGGGGTATGGTTTTTCTTCAATTACGGTCCCGGTCGCCCTCATTTTTTATACCAATCGCATCCTCAACCCGGCGCTGGTCTTGATCGAAGTGGTCGTCAACATCTACGTCCTCATCATTAATAGAGAAAGCGTTCCGACCGTTTGGCGGCGAGTTTATCCGATTTTGGCCGGTCTGGCGCCCGGCGTGGCGATCGGCAGCTATCTCCTCTCCTCGATTCAACCCGGCTGGATTAAGTTCTTCACCTATCTCTTTCTCCTCCCGCTGATCCTGATTCAGGCGGCGGGAATTCGGAGGCCGATCCAATCGGAGCGGGCCCTCGGCGTTCCATTCGGCACCGGCATCGGGTTCCTCTACTCCGTCACGACCGTCTCCGGCCCTCCCCTCGCCGTCTTTTTTAACAACCAAGGTTTCGTGAAAAAGGAGTTTCGCGCCGCCCTCGGAATTATCCGCGTCGCCGAGTCGAGCCTGACCGCCCTCGCTTATTACTATCTGGGGCTTTATTCGATCGAAAGCAAGGCGATCCTCTCGACCATCATTCCGAGTGTGATCATCGGCATCCCGGTCGGCGCCTTCTTGATTCGACAGATGGACGCGGAAACCTTCCGTCGTATCTGCATGAGCTTCGATGTCTGGGTCGTCGGTTTCGGCCTCTCCCGGGTTTTGATTGATTTGCAACTGATCGTCAGCCCGTTTGCCTACGGCGTAATGCTCTCCGCGCTCGTGGTCGACGGCTATCTTCTCTACACCTTCTTTACCCGGCGCAAACCGATTGAGATCCAATCCGAAAATCCAGAGATAACACCGGAGGTGATCCCTTCGGTTCAGGGCATCTCTCCGGTAGAGAGCCGATGGAGCCAGAAAGAATAATCAATCTCAGCAAATGTAACAACAGAAAGGAGCCTATGGAACGGAAGATCATCGAGACCGATATCCTCATCATCGGCGGGGGAACCGCCGGATGTATGGCGGCAGTGGAGGCAAAAGAACGTTACCCGCAACTGAATGTGACGATCCTGGAGAAAGCCCATATCGACCGAAGCGGCTGCCTCGCCGGCGGGATGAACGCCATCAACGCCTATTTGAACAAGGGGGAGACCCCCGAGAGCTTCGTCCGGTATGTCCGGTCCGACTCGTGCGGATTGATCCGGGAAGACCTGGTCAAGACGATGTCGGAGCTCTTCGAATATTGCGTAAAGAAGGTTGAGAAGTGGGGCCTGCCGATCCTCTGTGACGATCAGGGAAATTATCTTCCGCGGGGACGATGGAACATCAAAATCAACGGCGAATCGCTCAAGCCGATCCTTGCCAAAGCAGCCCGCTCGGCGGGGGCGCAGGTCTACAACTGGGTCACCGTAACCAACCTCCTCACGGATGGAGACCGGATCGCGGGGGCGGTCGGGTTTTCGCTCCGAAACGGCACTTTCTATGTCGTCAAAGCCAAGGCGACAATCATCGCAACCGGCGGCGCGGCGGGACTCTATCGGCCAAACAATCCGGGCGATGCCTCGCACAAGACATGGTATTGCCCCTACAACACGGGAGCGGGATACGCCATGGGAATCCGGGCGGGCGCAGAGATGACCTCGTTCGAGATGCGCTACGTCGCCCTCCGGACGAAAGACACCATCGCCCCGACCGGCACGATCGCCCTCGGCGTGAAAGCACCGCAGGTCAACGCCAAAGGGGAGCAGTTCATGAAAACCCGCTACGCCCACCTCGGCGGCGACGGCGCCCCCACCCCTTATCGGACGTACGGCCCATTGATGGAAATCAAGGAAGGACGCGGCCCGGTCTATCTCGACACCCGCGGCCTCACGGCGGAACAGGTTCGAGAGCTGAAGTCAGCTTATCTCGACATGTATCCCTCGATGGTCCTCTATTGGGCCGCCAACAACATCGATCCTTCCAAAGAGCCGATCGAAGTCCAAACGACCGAGCCCTATATCGTCGGCGGCCATTGCCAGGCCGGCTACTGGGTCGACGGCGAGCGCCGGACCACTTTGAAAGGACTCTATGCCGCCGGAGATGTCGCCGGAGGCGCCCCTTATAAATTCGTCTCCGGATGCTGGGCGGAGGGGGTCATTGCCGCCCGGGCCGCCGGGGCCGATATCGCGAACATGCCGCCGATCACCGTTTCGGATCAGCAGATCGCGGCGGAGGAAGCGCGCGCTTTCGAGGCGATCAAGCGGCCCGGCAAAGTGCGCTACCCTATTCTCCCCACCGACATGGAAGCCCGGCTTCAGAAATTGCTGGAGCAGTATGCCGGCGGCGCCTCGACCTATTATGAGATGAACGAAGAGATGCTCCAGATCGCGCGGCAGCGGCTGGCCAAATTCCCGGCCGACTTCGATCACCTGGTCGCAAACGACCTTCATCAGCTGATGAAGGTGCACGAAATCATGGACCGGGTCGATGTCGCCCAGACATTGGTCGAGCACCTTCTCCACCGGAGAGAGACCCGCTGGCCGTCGTATCAGACCCGAACCGATTATCCGGAACGGGACGATGTGAATTGGCTGAAGTTCGTCAACTCCCGGCGCGATCCGAAAACCGGGAACATCGAGGTCCTGACACGGCCCTACGAGCAGGTCATCCCTGGAGATCGATATAAACCATAGGACAGGGTGTGTAGGGGTGTTGGGTATAGGGTGTAGTCAAACTGCCCCCTGCCCCCTACCCCCTACCCCCTACCCCCTCTCTTTAAATTTAAGGAGAACGCATGCCTGTTTGGGTAGATCCAGAAAAGTGCAACGGCTGTCATGGAGCCAGCCAGCCCCCCTGTCTTCGGATGTGTCCGGGTGACCTGATCGTCAAGGACCACACCGCCAATAAGGCCTATTTGAAATATCCGGAAGATTGCTGGGACTGCCTCCCCTGCGTCAAAGTCTGTCCCGAAGAGGCGATCGAGTTTCATCTCGCCTACCAGTTCGGAGGGAAGGGCGCCAAGCTGATTCCCCACATCCATAAATCGCACGATCAGATCTCCTGGGAGCTGATCGATACGCAGGGAAACAGCGAGACGTTCACCATCCGAACCAAACTGATGCCGGTGGCGCTCGATGAAAAGGTCGAAGGGGGAACACAGACGCTCGACTTTTCGATTTAATAACAAAAAGCGATCAGCAAACAGCTTTCAGCCATCAGCTTAAAGATTTTGATCTTAAGCTGAATGCTGACGGCTGAGCGCTGACAGCTTCTTCTCACAATTAAGGAGTTAAAGCATGGCTATTTCCATTCCGCACGGCGGCAGATTGATCAACCGTTTTGTTGATCCGAAGGAGGTCGATCGGCTCACGCAAAAGGCCGCTCAAATGAAAAAGATCGAGTTGACCCCGCGCGAGATCTCCGATCTGGAGCTGATCGCAATCGGCGTCTTCTCCCCCCTGGAAGGATTCATGGGGAGCGCCGATTACCAGAGCGTGCTGGATCGGATGCGGCTCGCGAATGGCCTCCCCTGGAGCCTCCCGATCACCCTCTCGGTCACCGCCGCCGAAGCCGCCGA
This sequence comes from Candidatus Manganitrophus morganii, assembly GCA_021651055.1. Classification (NCBI taxonomy): domain Bacteria; kingdom Pseudomonadati; phylum Nitrospirota; class Nitrospiria; order Candidatus Troglogloeales; family Candidatus Manganitrophaceae; genus Candidatus Manganitrophus; species Candidatus Manganitrophus morganii. The sequence goes on along the minus strand of JAJHOH010000001.1, from coordinate 3,104,801 downwards.
ATTGAAGCCAGGGATGGAAGTGGCCTTGATCCAGGAAACCGGGCTGCCGCTCGCCATTCTGAAGATCGACGAAATCTACCCCTTCGATAAAGAGAAAGAGGCGCTCACCGCGTACGGAACGAACGACGCCAGCCACCCCGGCGTCGCCTACACACAGACCCTCGGCGACTTTTATCTCGGAGGCAAGATCGAGATGCTCCGCCGCTCGCCGATCCAGCGCTTTCACGAGCACCAGATGGACCCGGCGCAGACGCGCAAGCTCTTCGAGGAGAAAGGATGGAAGCGGATCGTCGCCTTCCAGACCCGCAACCCGATCCATCGCGCCCACGAGTATATTCAGAAGTGTGCCCTGGAGATCACCGACGGCCTCCTGCTGCACCCGATCGTCGGGGAGACGAAGAGCGACGATGTCCCCGCCGATGTCCGGATGCGTTGCTACAAAGTGCTCCTCGAGAACTACTACCCGAAAGACCGGACGATCCTCGCCGTCTTCCCGGCGGCGATGCGCTATGCCGGCCCCAAGGAAGCGATCTTCCACGCCATCTGCCGGAAGAACTATGGGGTGACCCACTTCATCGTCGGCCGCGATCACGCCGGCGTCGGCAATTTCTACGGCTCGTTCGATGCGCATCACATCTTTCAGAAATTTACGCTGGAGGAGCTCGGCATCCAACCGCTCTTCTTCGATCACACCTTCTACTGCAAGCGCTGCCTCGGGATGGTCTCGGCCAAGACCTGCCCGCACGATTCGTCGGAACATATCGCCCTCTCCGGAACCAAAGTGCGCGAGATGCTCCGCGGCGGGATCAAACCGCCCCCCGAGTTCAGCCGCGCCGAGGTCGCCGCGATTTTGATCGAGGCGATGTCTGATCCAGCCCGCCAACCGAAATAAAGAGGGACGACATCTTCGGGCAAAACTGCGGGGTTGATCGACCTCCGTCTGCCCGAAGGAGGCGCAGGGGCAGCGTCATAAGATATGAATAAATAAATCAAAAACCCCCCTCCTGTCTCCGACGAAAAACGAACCTAAAGTTCCGAAAACGGACAAATTCATTGACATGGTTCTCCCATTGTTATAAGATTCGGGCCATATTTATTCGGAGTGCCGGAAATGTCCCCAGAAGCTCAAAAAGATTTAAAAACAATCCTTAAAAAAATTCACTTTACAGACGACGCCCAGGTCATGAAGCAGCTGGTCGACCAATCCCTTCAGGTCAAAATTCGGATGGGTCAGATCCGGCGGAAAATCGTGATCATGAGCGGAAAAGGGGGGGTCGGTAAGAGCATGACCACCGCCAATATCTCCCTCGCCTTTGCGCGACAGGGGAACAAGGTCGGGGTCCTTGATGTCGATTTAAACGGTCCCTGCATTCCGAAGATGCTCGGTGTCAGAGATCGCTTCGAGTTCACCTCCGAAGGTGCGATCCCGCCGGTCGGGCCGTATGAAATGAAGGTCGCTTCGATGGATTTTTTTCTTCGCCAGGAAGACTCTCCGGTTCGCTGGAAAGGGCCGATGGAGCTCTCGCCCGTCTGGCTCGGATTGATGGAGATGAACGTGATCCGCGAATTTTTGGGGGATGTGAACTGGGGCGAGATCGATTATCTCTTCACCGATCTTCCCCCCGGCGCCGCCGCCGATAAGCCGCCGGTGATCGCCGGATTCATCCCGGAGCTCGACGGCGCGGTCGTCGTCACCACCCCTTCCGAAGTCGCCAAAACCGTCGTGAAGAAATCGATCGTTTATGCCCGCGATCTCGGCATTCCGATTATCGGCTTGGTCGAAAACATGAGCGGCGCCCTCTGCCCGGAATGCAAAACCGCCGTTCCTTTCTTCGAGGGAGGGTGCGAAGACCTCTGCGAAGAGCTCGATGTTCCCCTGTTGGGAAAGATCCCCTTCGACCGCGAATTGTCGCACGCGTGTGACACGGGCGAGCCGCTCGCAGCGGCGCATCCGATTTCGAAGCGGTTCGATGAGATCGCCAACCGGATCCAACAGCTCTTGGATTATAAAAAGATCGTCGCCGAAAAATTGTAGCGTCCCACAAATCTCTGATTTTTCCTTTTACGGAGGACCCCATGAAGTTCGTATGTATGAAGTGTGAAAGTTTCATGACCTTTGAGAATGTCCAAGTCCCGGGAGAACAATCGCTCGGCGTAACCTTCGCCTGCCCGACCTGTAATGCCAAGGTCGCGATGGTGACCAACCCCGGCGAGACGGCGATGGTCCAGGCGCTCGGCGTGAAGCTGGGCGGACGAACCGCCCCGGCCGAGCCGATGGAGTTGACACGGCAGACATTGAAAGAAACCCCCGACAACTTCAGCAAGCCGGCCCCTTCTCCCGCGGTCCAGAAAGAAATGATGGCGGCCGAGATGGCCAAGGCCTCTTCCTCCGGCGGCGGGACCTGTCCCTTCTCCAGCATGGTCGCCCAGATGCAGGGGGGAGCCAAGCAGGAAGCGGCGACCGGGGAATTGACCTGGACCGCAGAAGCGAAGGAGCGGATCGAGAAGGTCCCCTCGTTCATGCGGCCGATGATTCAGATGGGAATCGAAAGCTACGCCCGGCGCAGCGGGCTCTCGACGATCACCCCGGAAGTCATGGACGCCTCCAAAAATGATCAAGGCGAGATGGTCTGGTCGAAGGAGGCGGAAAGCCGCCTCGACAACATCCCCTCTTTCATCCGCCCGATGGCCAAAAAAGAGATCGAGCGGATGGCCAAAGAGCGGGGACAGACGCAGATCACCGCCGATCTGATGGAAGAAGCCAAATCGAAGTTCATCGGGATGGGTTATTAAGCGGGCGACCATGTCGACGACGATGGACGCCCAAACGTTTATCCACTCCCTTGAGGAAGAGATCCTGCATCATGAAGCGGTGCATCATCCCTTCCTCAAGCGCTTCGCCTCCGAGAAGCTGACGGTCGAGCAGATCCAGACCTTCGGCCTGCAGCATTATCAGCTGGTCAAGGTCTTCGTCAACTACATGACCAACCTGCTGCCGAAGATTCCGGACAAAGACGCCGCCGATCTTTTCCGGACCGTCTTCGACGACGAGTTCGGCCAGCACACCATCTTCCGAAGCCACCCCGCCCTTTATCGAAATTTCCTGAAGGCGCTCGGTCTCCCCGACGAAGCCTGGGGCAGGGTGAGGATCCTCCCGGAGACATCCCGCTTCATCGAGGGCCACAAGGAGATGACCCGAGGAAAGGATTTCCTCTTCGCCCTCGGCGCCATCGGCCCCGGACACGAGTTTTCCATCCCGACGATGTTCGCCTATTTAATTGAAGGGCTCAAGAAGAACACGAGCCTGACCGATGAAGATGTCGAGTACTTCTCGCTTCATATCGTCGAAGATGTCGAGCACGCCGTCGTCTTCAACAAGCTGATCTCCCGCCACGTCGAAACCGAAGAGGGCCAAAAGCGCCTCCGCAACGGCGCCCTGCAATCGCTCGCCTACCGGAAAACCTTCTGGGACGGGCTCCACCGGGCGGTCTTCGGCGCTTGATCCTTTTCTGATCACCCGCCCCACTCAAGAAAGATCGAACCGATTCATTTCTTCTCACTTCCGAATTCATTGCCATTCCACTCCGATAAAAAAACAAAAGAGCATCTCTCCTCACCTCATTTCTACTGGCACTCATTTTGCTGTTTCACCAGACACGTCGAGCAGTGCGCTTTCTTCTAAAACCTCAATCCAATAAAACAACCTCTAACCGAAGGAGTGAGAAATGGCGATGAACCCATTCAAAGAGAGAGGGATCCCTCTGGAAAAACAGATCCGAAACTGGAAGCAGATCGCCCTGCTCCCCTATCGAAAACAGCAGGTCGATGCCTATACCCGCACCCGGATTATCCTCATGAACGGAATCGAGAACGAAGGGTGGTTCTTCAAACATTCCTTCGCCCGAAACACCGACAATAAGGAGATTCAGGCGCGCCTCGCCGAAACGCGGCGGGTGGAGCACCAGCAGCAGGTCACGATCAACTGGCTCAACCCGCCGGACCAGACAATTTTGGAGACGAGCATCGCCTACGAGCAGGTGGCGATCGATCTCACCGCCTACTTGGCCCGCACCGAGCCCGATCCTTACGTAAAGGAAGTGTTCGATTTCGGACTTCTTGAAGATTTCGATCATCTATTTCGTTTCGCCCAGATGCTCGACCTGATCGAGGGGAAAGATCCGGACGAAATCCTTCAAGGAAAAACGGATGTTTTTCCCGGCAGGCCCACACAGGATCATCACAACGATCCGATCCTTCGCCTGCGAAAACACTACGAGAAGAACCAGGCGAATCCGATCTCGAAAGCGAACATCCTCACCCTCCTCTCGGCGGAGCAGCAGACCGCCCTCTTCTATAAAGAACATGGGTTTGAGTATGGGAGTCCCGATTTAAGGGAGCTGTACGCCGAAATTTCGGAGGTCGAAGAGGAGCATGTCACGCAGTATGAATCGCTGATGGATCCCAACGAAACCTGGCATGAGAAATGGGTCTGCCATGAATTTGTGGAGTGCGCCAATTATTATGCCTGCTACACGACGGAAGTCGATCCGAAGCTGAAGCAGATCTGGGAGATGTTCCTCGGCTACGAATTGGAACATTTGAGGATCTCCGGCGAGATGCTCAAGAAGTACGACAAACGCGATCCGGAAGAGATCGTCGGAACAACCCTTCCGACCCCCGGCACGTTTGAGGAAAACAAAGCGTATGTCGCCGATGTCCTCTTCAACACGGTCAACAAACGATTGATGCCCGACGGCGCGTTCGCGCGAATCGACGCGCTTCCGAGCAACTGGCCGAGCTACGCCTATCAACGGATCGTCAACGCGTCCGGAGCCCCTTCTGAGGAGGTCGTTCGACTGAGAATGGAGTCGGCCGGACAGGAGCTCGTCCGGGCAAGCGAAGCATTAGCGAAGCGGACCGCCGAGATCCGCCTGAGATCACTCGACGCCGAGAAAGCCCCCAACACGGCGCCGGAGCGGGCCGAGGAGGTGAAGCCGCAATACGGGGCGCGGGCGGCGTAATTGTCCCGTTTATCAGTCAGGGCTTTATCATTGAAGGCCGCTGCCGCTTTCGAAATGGAAGCGGCGGCGGCTCAGTGGATTATTTCAGATTGAAAGAAGCTCCCGGAACAATTTTTCCCAAAAGGACGGGCCGTCGCGCCCCGGTCACGGAGGGGATGTTCGTCGGTTGGCCGTGGAATGTTTGATAGGCAAAGAGGGCGAAGGTCATCGCTTCGATGGCGCGGCTTTCGTGGCCGAACGCCTCGAACGGTTGAACGGGGATGGGAGCGAGCAGCTCGGAAAGGCGCTCCATCAGGACCGGATTCCGCACCCCGCCCCCCCCGACGATCACCTCGTGAAGGCTTCCCCGTTTTAAGATGAACCGGCGAATGTTCTCGGAGATCGCCGAAGCGGTAAATGCGGTCGCCGTCGCCACCAGATCTTCCGGCGGGAGACGGCGCATCCGGGTCGATTGGAGAATCGACGCCACCATCGACGCCCCGAAGACCTCGCGGCCGGTGCTCTTCGGCGGCTTTCTTCGGATAAAAGGATGGCGCATCAATTCCGACAAAAGGGCCGCGTCCGCTTTTCCCCGGCGCGCCATCTTCCCCCCTTCGTCGAACTCCTTCCCGGTGAGGGTCCGGACCAACCCGTCGATCACCATGTTCCCCGGCCCCATATCGAAGGCCACCGTCTTATCAAGAGCCGCGCCCGCCTTCAGATAGGTGACATTGCTGATCCCCCCAATGTTCACGACGGCGCGCGACCGTTTTGGATTGGAAAGGAGAAGGAAATGAAGATAGGGGGTCAGCGGCGCCCCCTCGCCTCCTGCGGCCATATCGCGGGGGCGAAAGTCGGCGATGGTGGTAATTCCCGTCCGCTCGGCGATCACAGACGGCTCCCCGATCTGGAGGGTGGAGCGGATCGCACGCTTGCCTTCCCGCTTCGGCACCGGAAGATGATGAACCGTCTGTCCATGCGATCCGATCAATTCAATTTTGCCAAGACGCACCCGCCCCTTCCGGGCAATCTCCCGCGCCGCCTCGGCGAAGAGCTCGCCGACGTAAAAATTCAGATGGCAGACGTTCGCAATCGATTGAGGGAAACCGGAGGCCAGATCGATTAATTGCCGCGGGAGAGATTTCGGATAGGGATAAACCTCGAAGGCGATCAGGTCCAATTGAACCCGCCCTCGATTTTTTCGGATATCGACCAGAGCGGCATCGATGCCGTCCGAAGAAGTTCCCGATATGAGGCCGATGACCTTCACAAGGCGGAAGGCTACCGAATTTAACCGGAAAGGTCAAGAGGAATGACTTGCTCCGGAAAGAGACGGCATGTTATCGTGATCGTGGTCGTAGAGACATCCCCGGCGGGACGCCTCTACCGTAAGGTGGACAGAGGAGGTCATCATGGCGAGTGAATTGGCGCAGAAAGAATGTATCCCCTGTAAGGGAGGCATTCCTCCGCTGAAGGGGAAAGAGCTATCCAATCTCCTGGAAAAACTCGGAAACGGCTGGAAAGTGATCGACGAACATCATCTCGAAAAGGAGTACACCTTCCCCAATTTTCGGCAGGCGCTCGATTTTACGATTCGGGTCGGCGAGCTGGCCGAGGCGCAGTTCCATCACCCCGACATCTATCTGGCCTGGGGAAAGGTCAAATTGATCATCTGGACGCATAAAATCAACGGCCTGACCGAGAGCGACTTTGTCTGGGCGGCCAAGGCCGATCAAGAGCGGGAAAAACTGTAAGGCGATCGGCCGGATTGTCGATCATCCTCTATCGGAATTCGATTTGACTTATTCCTCACATGGTGTTATTTTTTCGCGATGCTTTTCGGCCGACAGCATAAAAAGTTGTCCTTCCAAGCGGTTCTCCTCCTGGGAAGCCTTCTCTTTGCGACCGGACTCCATGCGGAAGATAAGATCCCGATCGTGGTGACCCTCCCGGTCCTTAAAGATTTCACGGAACAGATCGGCGGTTCCCGTGTCGCGGTCAAGTCGCTGATCACCGGCATGGAAAGCGAGCATACCTACACCCCCAAGCCGAGCGACCTCCTTGCCGTTAAAGAAGCGAAACTGCTGGTCAAGATCGGATTGGGTTTAGAGATCTGGGTCAACGCCCTGATCAAAAATGCCGACCGCCCCGATTTGAGGATCGTCACCACCTCCGACGGGGTGGGACTCATCCGCGATCACGCCGAACGGCCCGAACGAGAGCACCGGGACAAAACCATCGACCCGCAGCATGCCTTCAAAGAACAACATACGATGGGGAATCCTCATATCTGGCTCGATCCGGAAAATGTTAAAATAATGATCAGGCACATTACGGATGAGTTGATCCGCCTCGATCCGGCCCACCGCGGCGAATACCTGAAAAATCAGTCGCGCTACATCATGGAACTGGAATCGCTCGAAGCGGAGCTGAAGAAAAAGGTGAACCGCCTGCCGAACCGAAACATCGTCACCCATCATCCGGCGTGGCCCTACTATGCCCGGCGGTTCGGCTTTGTCATCAAAGGAGATATTCTGACCCAGGTCGGCACCGAGCCGTCGGCCAAACATCTCGGCCAATTGATCAAGTTGATAAAGCGGGAGAAGGTGAAAGTGATCGTCTCGGAGCCACAGCTCAACCCGAAGGTTCCCCAAACCCTCTCCCAGGAGACGGGGGCCAAGGTGGTCGTTCTCTCCCCATTGACGGGCGCCCTTCCGGGAACCGAGAGTTATGTCGACCTGATCCGTTATAACACCGAGACCTTGATCAAGGCATTGGGAGGATCTTAATGGCCCATCCCGTCTTGAAAGCGGTTCCGACGCCGCAAACCGCCGCCAAACCGATCATCCATTTTGTCCATGCCACATTCGCCTTTGCAAACCGGGTTGCCCTGGAAGAGATCACCCTGGATATCATGGAAGGGGAGTTTGCCGGCGTCATCGGGCCGAACGGCTCCGGAAAGACCACCTTCCTCAAAGCGGTCCTCGGCCTTGTCCATCCGGTTTCAGGAAGCGTCCAGATCTTTGATTGCGAATGCCATGCCTTGCGCTGCGAGCATCGCGCCCGCATCGGATATCTCCCCCAAAAGGAACTGATCGACCCCCATTACCCGATCACCGCGTGGGAAGTAGTGATGATGGGCCGCTATGCCGCGATTGGGCTCTTTCGCCGCCCTTCGAAGGCAGACCGGGAAATCGTCTTCGAGTCGCTGCAAGCGGTCGGCGTCGAACCGTTGAAGGATCTCCCCTTCGGCAGTCTCTCCGGCGGACAGCAACAGCGCGTCCTCATCGCGCGGGCGCTGGCCCAACGTCCCCAGATCCTTTTGCTGGACGAGCCGACCACCGGGATCGACGCCACCGCGCAGCATCATCTGATCGATCTGATTCGGAGCCTGCATCAGAACTACGGCCTGACGATTGTTTTCGTGACGCACGACATCAACATCATCAGCCCTGTCGTCGACTCTCTGATTCTCTTAAAAACCCGGCTCTACGGGAAGGGGCCTCCCCGCGAAATTTTAAAGCAGGAGATTCTCTCCAGCGTATACGGCAAAGAGACCATCCTCGCCGAACGGGAGAAGGGACCCTACGTCATCATGAGCGACCACCATCATCACTGATATGCTTGAAATGCTGTCATACGGTTTCATGCAGCGGGCGCTGCTCGCCTCTTTCTTAATCGGGCTGGTCTGCTCGGTCATCGGGGTCTTCGTCGTCTTGAAGGGGCTTTCCTTTATCGGGGCGGGGACGGCGCATGCCGCTTTTGCGGGGGTGGCGCTCGCCTTCCTGATCGGGGCGAACCCTCTCTTGATGGCCGTTCTCTTCGGCCTCTCCACCGTCTGGATCACCGGCTACCTGCAACAGACCGGAAAGATGAAGCCGGATGTCTCGATCGGGATCTTCTACACCTTGACGATGGCGCTGGCCATTCTCTTTATCGGCCTGATGAAGGCGTACAATCCGGAGGTCTACGGCTACCTCTTCGGAAGCATCCTCTCGGTCACCCCGTCGGATTTGAAGGTGATTCTCCTTCTCTCCCTCGGCATCCTCCTGACGATCTTCCTCTTCTTCAAGGAGTTCCACTTTATCTCGTTCGACCAGGAGATGGCCGAGGCGAGCGGCATTCCGGCCCGCAATCTCTTTTTTCTGCTGCTGAATCTGATTTCGCTGACGATCGTCATTTCGCTTCAAGCGGTCGGGGCGATTTTGGTCTTCGCACTGTTAGTCATCCCGGCCGCCGCGGCCCAGCAGTGGGCGACCAAGATGAGAACGATGATGATCATCTCCATCTTCATCGGCATCTCTTCTTCCTGGGCGGGGGTGATTCTCTCTTACTGGTTCGACCTCCCCTCCGGATCGACGATCGTTCTCCTGGCAACGCTCTTCTTCTTCCTCTCGGTCCTCTTTTCACCGAAGCGGCGGCGGAGCGCGTTTCGCAAGGAATCGGCGGAAAAAATCCCGGAGTAAACAGCTCCACCGCGACGGCCGCCCGCCCGACAGTCTCATTTCTACCTCATGAGGTCGACCTCAGAAACATCCGCTCCAGAGCGATATTTGCATGAAAAGCAAAGTGCAGAAAGAGCTGATAATCTTCCTGGCTGATCGCCTCTTTGGAGAGAGCCTTGTCCGCATAGAAGAACCCGATGACATTCCCCTTGGCGTGAATCGGGCTGATCACGAAGGACTGGGACTCGAAGAGAGAAAGAAAGGACTCCGATATCAGCGGCCGGACCGGCTCGACATGAATATCCTGGACAAATACCGCCTTTTTCTCCAAGTAAACTTTTCCAAAAAAATTATCGGCGGGGTCATTCGGAAGGTTCAACCGATCCGCCAGTTCCTGAGACAGGGCGCCAAGACCGTAGCGGCCCGTAATTTGTGTTTTCGAAGGATTACAGAGAACGAGAAGGGCCCGGTCAAAACCGATTCCGATGTGAATCCCTTCCAGGATCGCGCTGAAAAGGACATTGATGTCTTGGTTCTCGGCGATGTGATTGGAAATGTCCCGCAGGAACTTCAACTGCAGCGAAGGTCGGTCGATCCCTTCGATTTTTTCCGGCGCTTCAATCTTTTCTGTCTCATTCGTCGATTCTTTGATCTGGACCGGAGGGATCGGCACCTCTTCCTCGGCTCCCTCCGAGACCCGGAATATCTTTCCGAGACGCTCCAGCAAACCACTCCGGGGGGAGGACGTTTTTGAACCGGATGTGGGAGGCCTGAATTTCTCCGCTTCAATTTCAAAACTGTCCGAAACTTCCTTGATATTTTTGTATGCCTTCTGGATCAAGCCCAATCCCTCCTCGGGCGGGATCTGCAGGCAGACCTCCATCTGCTGCATCAACCCGGCCATCTCTTCTTCCGTCCCCTTCTCCGTGAAGAGATTCCCGACGATTCTGTTTGCGAGGTACGAGACGGCCCAGAGCTGTTCCCGAGGGGTGTGCGCAGGGGAAAAAAGGATCTGGTCGGAGGCGGCCAACGGCTCCGCCAGATGATCAGGAACCTTGCACTCCTTCGCCATGGCGATGCCGAGCTGGTTGACCGAGGCCCCCAAAACCTGTTGCTCCGCTTTCCACAAAGGGAGCCCCGATTTTTCCACCAGGCGCTGAATCTCAAGATGCGACTCCGGCAGATAATAAGCAAGCGAGATCGGTCCGAGATTGTAAAAAAGCGTTGCGAGAAAGAGCTCTTCTTGTTTCGGATAGTGGAGGCGCTCACCCAATTCTTTCGCGAGGGTGGCCGCGATGAAAGCGTCTGCAATGATCTTTTTTAAATCGATCCCGGGGTGCTGCTTTTGGAATAACTCCACAAACGACAGACCGAGACTCACCGAACGGATCATATCGAGCCCGAGAACCACGACGGCCCTTGAGACGGTGTAAACCTCCCCGTAGCCGCCGTTGAAGTAAGCCGAGTTGGCTACTTTAAGGACCTTCACGGCGAACCCCTGATCCTGGAGGATGTTTCTGGCCACATCGGCCGCGCCTGAAACTTTGTCTTCCGCCGCGCGCAGCGTCTGAATCACCGTGTCGCGCAAAACAGGAAGATCCCCCCGGTGATGGATCCGATCCTGTAACTTCTGGAGGATCGTCGGCTGAGCCGTTGATTTGAACTCTGCCTTCGGCGCCTCCGGTGTCGGCTTGGAAGGGGACGCCGCTTTTGAAGGACCCGAAGGGGGAGTTTGCGCCCCGCCTTGAATCTTCGATTTTTCCGAGGTCGCCAAGGCGGCCTTTTTCATCCGCTCCCGGTCTTTCTCGATCTCCTCGTTAAAAAGTTGGTGGAGATTTTGGGCCAGCCCCGCTTGGACCTCGCTGAGCGGCTTCGACAAACACCGCTCCAACTCCCTCTGCATCTGCGCCGCGGAAAGGTACCGATTCCCCGCCTCCTTGACGAGCGACTTCGACATGACCGTCTCGATCTGCTCCGAGATATCGGCATTAAACCGGCGCGGCGGATCGAATTTCGCCTCTCGAACACGGTCAAGCGTGTTGATTTCGCTGTCCCCCTTGAAGAGCCGCTTGCCGGTGGCACACTCGTACAGTACAATTCCCAAAGAAAAAAGGTCGGAGCGGTGATCGACTTTCTTTCCCCAGGCCTGCTCGGGAGACATATAGGCGAATTTTCCTTTCAACGTTCCGGTCCGGGTCTCATTTTCTTGGAGGGCCGCTTTTGCGATGCCGAAGTCGACCAGCTTGATCTCGCCGTCGTAGGAGATCAGAATATTCTGCGGGCTGATGTCCCGGTGGACCAGGTTCAGCTCGTTTCCGTGCAGATCTTTCTTCTTGTGCGCATGCTCCAACCCGCTGCAAACGCGGCTGACGATGAAGAGAATCTGATCGATCGGAAGGGGCCGGCTACTCTTTTGACTCCGCTCCATGATCGTCCGAAGATCCCTTCCCATGATGTATTCCATTCCGATGTAGTAAGATTCCTCGACCTGTCCGAAATCAAACACCTGGACGATATTCGGATGAGAGAGCTGGGCCGCCACTTTCGCCTCATTGATGAACATCGAGACGAATTCGGCATTCTCGGTAAAGTGGGGAAGAATCCGCTTGATGGCAAGAAGCCGCTCGAATCCTTTCGATCCGGTCTGCTTCGCGAGAAAGACCTCGGCCATGCCCCCCTTGGCAATCTTATCGATGAGGAGGTATTTTCCGTATTGCACGGGAAAATCGGTCGGCACTTCCGGTCGCCCCTATCGTGATGGTCGGGATATGCTTTATTGAAGCATTGAGGAAAAAGAGGGAAGAAGACCCGTAAACAAGTAAATCGCACGGTGCCGATCTTGTCAAGGAAGGGTCGATTTTAACGGGCTGGATTGGGTTCCGCAACGGACGGCAGGTCGATTCTCAACATCCGGAGAACCGATCTCGGTTTATTCTTGATTGTTCGTGATCTTCTTTTCCCGGCGGGCGACGCCGGTTTCGGTGGCCGCTTTCGAGACCGCCTGCGCAACCACCTTTGCGACCTTTCGGTTAAAGACGCCGGGAACAATATAATCTTCGGAGAGCTCGTCTTTTCGAATCACGGAGGCGATCGCCTCCGCCGCGGCGAGATTCATCGCGTCGTTGATCTCGGAGGCGCGGACATCCAAGGCGCCCCGGAAAATCCCGGGAAAGGCGAGGACGTTGTTGATCTGGTTGGGATAGTCTGATCGTCCCGTCGCCATGATCCGGACGATCCCCTCCGCCTCCTCCGGCATGATCTCGGGGGACGGATTGGCCAGGGCGAAAACGATCGGATCGCGCGCCATCTTCTTCACCGCGGCGGCGTGGAGGACGCCGGCGACCGAAACACCGATGAAGACGTCGGCCCCGACGAGCGCATCCTCCAGTTTCCCTTTTACCCGCTCCGGATTGGTTCGCTTCGCATACCGGCGCATCACCGGGTTCATCTCGACTCTTCGGCCGGCACAGAGGATGCCGTCCCGATCGCAGCCGATGATCCGCTTTACCCCGGAAGAAAGAAGCATGTCGATGATCGCGGTGCCCGCGGCCCCCACGCCGTTCACGACGACTTTGAGATCCTCCAGCTTCTTTTTTACGATCCTCACGGCGTTCAACAACGCGGCCAAAACCACCACGGCGGTCCCATGCTGATCATCGTGAAAAACCGGGATATCGAGCGTCTTCTTCAGACGCCGCTCGATTTCGAAGCAACGGGGCGAAGAAATATCTTCCAAATTAATCCCGCCGAAGCCGGTGGCAATCCGCTGGACCGTCTCGACGATTTCGTCCGGATCTTGCGTGGTAAGACAGATCGGATAGGCGTCGATCCCGGCGAACTCTTTGAAGAGCATCGCCTTCCCTTCCATCACCGGCAACGCCGCCTCCGGTCCGATGTTGCCCAGCCCCAAGACCGCCGAGCCGTCGGTCACTACGGCCACGCTGTTCTTCTTGATGGTCAGGGCAAAGGCCTTGTTCTTATCCTCCTGAATCGCCATACAAACCTGCGCCACCCCCGGCGTGTAGACGCGTGAGAGATCATCGCGGGTTTTGATCGGAATTCGATTTGCAATCTCGATTTTCCCCCCGAGATGAAGCAAGAAGGTCCGGTCGGAGAGGTGAACCACATTGACCCCCGGAATCCGCTTGACCGCCTCGACAATCCGTGCCGTGTGCGCTTCATCCCGTGTGCTGACGGTGATATCCCGGGTGATCACCCCCCGATCGACGCTGACGATATCGATCGCGCCGATATCCCCGCCGGCCCCTCCGATCGCCGACGTGATCTGGCCGAGCATGCCGATTTTATTTTTGAAGTTAAGCCGCAGCGTTACGCTGCGGCTGGCGCTGGGAAAAACCACGAACAAACCTCTGAATCATGCGCGCTTAAAAATTGAGCGCGCGGCGTTCGGAATCGATGTGAGAGAACAGATCCGTTCTCATGATTCCGCTTTTCCTCCTCCGGTCCCTACTTTACTTTAAGTGTGTTCACATCAATAAAAGGGGTCGCCCCACCGGAGACCTGAGGAAGCTTGCCGTCCCATTTTTCGATTGCGCGAAGTTGGAGCAAAATCGGGGTGAGGGTCTCTCGCTGTAGCCGTTGGCCGTCTGCTTCGGCCCGTGCCTGAGTGACCCGCTGTTCCGCCTCGATCCTGATCCGGTCCAGATCCCGCTTTGCTTTTAATGCCGACTGCTCGGCGGTCTGTTTCGCCTCGATCGCCCGATTGAATTCCTCGGAGAACGAAAAATCGACGATCGAAAACTCGTCTACAAGAATATTAAACTGGACCAGCCGTTCAGTCAAATTCGCTTTGATCGCATCCTTGACCTCGCCCCGCCGGGTGATCAGCTCTTCCGCCGTAAAATGCGCCGTCACCGCCTTGACCGCTTCCTGAACCGCGGGGTCGATCACCCGCTCCTTGTAGCTAAGGCCGATCTCCTGGTAAACCTTCTGCGCGCTGCTTGGGTCGATATGAAAATTCACCGCGATGGTCGAGGAGACATTCTGCAAATCTTTCGAAGCCGCCGGCGCGGCGGTTTGCGACTTATGCACCCTCACATCGATCAGGACGACATCTTCGATAAAGGGAATCTTGAAGTGAAGCCCTTCCCCCAGCGTTACATCCCTGATCCCGCTCAGCTTGCTGAAAACGACCCCCCGCTGCCCGGCCCCGACCACCTGAAAGGAGCTGAAGAGAACAATCAACAAAAACAGTACGATCCCCCCGATGATGATCAACCGGGGCAAGTTTGAAAACCCTCGCGGAACTTTCATCTCGTAAATATCGGCCATTCATGCCTCCTTTGTTTTTGAATGTTTTTGAACACGCCCGTGCATTGCCCCTTCTCCTCTAGAAGAGAGAAGGTTCGACGCGCAGATATAACAGATATTTTCCTTCTTTCCCAATGCGTGGCTGAAGAAAGATCCCACCCTCAAAAGGATCGGTTCATTCAAAATGATCGAGTGGACGATACGAACGTTCGAGCCGTCGAGGGTTCCTCTGCGGATGCAACCGATATCGATCGATCTTGTCGAGGAGATCGGATTCGGACCGGCACCGGCAGAGAGAAGAAAGGCTCTCCGGGTGGAGGATTATCCCGAGCGGAGAGTGGATGAAATTATCATAAAGGGGAGAGGGTTGGCTCATTCGGTTACCCCTTCTTAACACATTCCCGACCGAATGGCAAGAATGTCAATTGACTGGGTCGCCGAATCCCGCTATGATAGAAAGCAAAGGAGAGAGCAATGAATCAGATCACGCGGACATTCGCTTTTCTTTTAATCCTGTTTTTTTGCGCCGGCTGGGCGCAGGCGGAAGAGACGCCCATTCCCCAGGTGGAGCGCTACTTTCCGGATGAGGTGGGAATGTCCTGGAGCTACCGGGGATCGGTCGTGGATGACGTTCAACGCGTCGGGGCTTATATCAACACCGCCGCCGTCAAGGGAACCGCGCAGAAAAAGGGAGCACAAGTGAAGATCTTTACGGAGAGCAATCAGGCCGATGAAGGACCCGCCGAGAGCTACTTCGTCAGAGATCCAGAAGGGATCTCCTACTTCGGCGGCCAGCCGACGACCCCTTTCGAAAGCCAACTCGTCCCCTATCGGGTCATTCGATTCCCGCTGGTCCTCAACAAACCTTTTTCCCAAATCGACAAATCGATCTCCTTCGGCCGCGATTTGGACGAAGATGGAACGGAAGAAGTGGCGGTGGTCCAAGCGGAAATCGTCGCTTTGGGATTCGAAACGGTCTCCGTGCCGGCGGGGGTGTTTAAGGATTCCCTGAAATTGGAAGGACGGATGAAGATTTTCATCACCCTCTCCAGCAATGGGAAGGTCCTTCTCATGACCGACAAGACGACCAATTGGTTCGCGCCTGATGTCGGCATGGTAAAGGGAATCGAGAAGACCGAATTCCCCTCCCCGGACGGAAGCAATCCGACCGGATCGATCATCACCGAGGAGCTGTCCGAATATTCAACAGGGCGATCTTCGGTACATTAAAGGACCTTCCAGGGTAGGGGGCGCGCCGATGTGTGCGCCTTTTTTTATTTTACGATCTTTTACCTGATCGATAAAGTGCGGGCGAACACGCAGGTTCGCCCCTACTCTTTTCCGACCATCTCATCGGCCAGATAAAGCATGATCTCCGCCAGCGACGGATGGATGTGGCTGATCTTCGCATACTCCTCCACCGTCGACCGGAAATGCATCGCGACCGCCGCCTGGTGAATGAGAATCGACGCTTCGGCCCCGACAATGGCGGCGCCCAAAATCTCTCCCCGCTGCGCATCGGCGACGATCTTGATAAACCCTTCCGTTCGATCGGTGATAATCGCTTTTCCGAGATCGCTGAAAGGAAACTTTCCGACACGGACAGCAATCCCCCGCTCCCGCGCGTCGCATTCGGAGAGGCCGACCCGCGCGAACTCCGGATCGCAAAAGACCGCGCGAGGAAAGACCCGGTAGTCGGCCTTTTGGACCGGCCCCTTCACCAGGTTCGTCCCGGCGATCTCTCCCTCGTAGGTCGCCATGTTGACGATTTGGGCCCCCCCGGTCACATCCCCCGCCGCGTAGATATTCGGATTGCTCGTTTGAAGGAAATCGTTCGCAACGATCCCGAGCGGGTGGGTCTCCACGCCGGCGGCCGCAAGATGGAGCCCGTCGATATTCCCGGTTCGTCCGGTCGCGATCATGATCACCTCGGCCGCGACCCTCTGAACCCGTTCTTTCTCTTCAAAACAGATCCACTCGCCCTGCGGATCTCTTTCGATGACGACCTCTCGGACCCCGGTCCGGAGGTCGATGCCGTCGTTCCGCAGAATCTCGGCAAGCGCCTCGCTGACATCTTCGTCTTCGTGGCTTAAGATTCGCTCGCTCCGCTGCAGCAGGGTCACCTTCACCCCCATCCGGGCGAAGAACTGACCGAACTCGGTCCCCTCGACCCCACCGCCGATGATCACCATCGACTCCGGAAGCGATTCCATCTCCAGCGCCTCATCGCTCGTGATGTAGCCGGCCTCTTCCAGGCCGGGAATCGGCGGGATCATCGCCCGCGATCCGGTGGCGATGAGGAACCGCTCGGCGGCGTACGACTCCTCGCCGACCTGAACCTCTTTCCCGGAGAGAAACCGCGCCCGCCCCGAAAGCAGGGTGATATTCGGATGCCGGAGGACCCCCTGGTACGCATCGTCGGCCATCTCGGCGATCAATTTATCTTTGCGCTGTTTGATCTGATCGAAACGGATGCCGACATGTTTCCCCGGATAGATCCCCACCTCGGGCGCTTTCTTAAGCAATCCGATCAATTCCGAAGAGCGGAGGTAAGCTTTCGTCGGCATACATCCCTTGAGGATGCAGAGCCCGCCGAAGGGACCGGTCTCGACCAGACCGACCTTCGCCCCCAGCTTCGCCGCCGCCTTGGCCCCATACCGCCCCGCGCTTCCGGCCCCGATCACCATGACATCGAATGTTTTCATGCCGCGATTATGATACCTCACTTTCGTCTTGTTCTCAACAACGCGGTTTGGATCGTCAGGAAGCCCGGAAGGCTTCGACGATTTTTTGTCTGGAGGCGCGGACCGCCGGGAGGAAGCCGCCGAGGAAGCCCATCGCGAGCGCAAAGGTAAGCGACTGGACGACAATCGCCGGCGAGAGAATAAAGCGGAAAGCCAGCTCGGAAAAGGTGGCGAAGTTGGTCGTTGAGACGGTGACGAACTGGAGGAACGAGGCGAGGAGGATCCCGAGCCCCCCGCCGATCGAAGCAAGCAGGAGCGATTCAAAAAGAAAAGCGCCGAGAATGCTCCGCCGGGGAAAACCGAGGGCCCGCATCGTCCCGATCTCGGTCGTCCGGTTGGCGACCGAGGCGTACATCGTGATCATCGCCCCGATCATCGCCCCCAGGCTGAAGATCACGGTGACGAAGAGCCCCAGCACCCGGATAAAGGTCGCCATCATCTCCGACTGCTCGGCGTAATATTGCTTCTCCCGCGCCACCTCTACCGTCAGCCGGGGGTCGGACTCCAGGCGCGATTTGAGGGAGGAAAAATCACCGGCGCTTGAGAGCTGCGCGGTGATCGATGAGAAGACCGGCCGGCGGAAGGCCTGAACCAGCTGCTCG
Source organism: Candidatus Manganitrophus morganii (assembly GCA_021651055.1). Lineage (NCBI taxonomy): Bacteria > Pseudomonadati > Nitrospirota > Nitrospiria > Candidatus Troglogloeales > Candidatus Manganitrophaceae > Candidatus Manganitrophus > Candidatus Manganitrophus morganii. The sequence continues at coordinate 3,086,739 of JAJHOH010000001.1, read as the reverse complement.
GCATCGACCCAGATCTCCGATTCAAACCCCGCCCCCTCCGCATCGAATACACCGACGACGGTCCAGTCCCGCATGCCGAACCGGATCGTCTCCCCCAGCCCGGCCCCCTGAAAGCCCTCCGCGACGGGGCGCCCGACGATCACCTCTGAGAGCCCCGGCCGCCAGCGGCGACCCTCCACCACTTTCACCTGCGGACGCATCGTGAGCGACTCGGGGGCCACCCCCCGGATCTGGACGTGGGACGGATTGCTGCTCCCCCGCTTGGGGAGATTGATCAGAACAACGACTTCGGAGGCCGCCAGGCGATTCCCCTCCGGACCGACGGCGATCTCCGGTTGGCTCTTGACGATGTTGACCGCATTCCGATCGAGCATGCTCATGAATTCCGATTCGGCCCCTTGGCGGACGATGATGGCGTTTTTATCCGACCCGGTCCCCACGAGTGTCTTCTCCAGCCCGTTCGCCAGCATCAACACCGCCGAGAAAACGAAGATCACCAGCGCAATTCCTCCCGCCGTCAGGAAGGTCGTCAGCCGCCGCGTCCAGAGATTACGAAAACTGTAGTTGAGAGGAATAATCATCCCACCCGCCGCAACCCATCCACAATCCGCACCTGCACCGCCCGCCAGGTGGGAAAGGCGCTGGCGGCGAGGCCGACGATGACCGCCATCAGGGCGCAGATGATTTGTGTGCTCGTCGCCACATCGAACGCCGGGAAGATCGCCCCCATCGCATCCCCCATCGCCCGCTCGAAACCGTTCGCCGCAGGATAGGTGATCAGTATTCCCAAAAGACCGCCCGTCAGGGCGATGAGGAGCGACTCTCCGATGATGAGAACAATCAGATGCCGCGCCCCGAAGCCGAGGGTCTTGAGGACCGCATACTCCGAGAGACGCTCGCGCGCCGTCATCGCCATGGTGTTCGAGAGGACCAAAAGAATCACCCCGATGATCACCATCGAAATGATCCGAAGCGCCACTAAAATCGTCTCGCTCATCGAAATGAAGCCGAGGACGAAGGCCCGCTCCGTTTCGGTGAGCGTTTCCGCGAGCGAATTCTTGAACCGCCGGTCGATCGCCTCCGCCACCTCCGCCGCCTGCTTCGGGTTCTGAACTTTCACGACATACCAGCCGACATTCCCCGCCTGAAACGGCGCCGTCTGGCGGAGCTTCTCGTCGAGATATTGGTAGTGGAAGTGAAACTGCGTCTCATCGGTCGACTTCCGCTCCCCGGTGTAGATCCCCCGGATGACAAACTCCCACTCTCCCGGAAAGATCATCCCGCGCATCTGGATCGTATCGCCGACCTTCCAGCTGAAGCGCTCCGCCAGCTTCCGCCCCGCCACCGCGGCGTTCCGCTGCTGCTTGAACACCGCCTCCTGCTCGGGGGGGAGCTGGAACTCGGGGTAAATTTCGTACCAGGTGGTCGCATCGACGGCAAACTGGGGAAACTGCGAATGTTTCTCGTCGATGTAAATCCCGCCGAACCAGCTGGCGTACGACACGTCGGCCACCCCGGGGATTCCCCGGATCGCCTCCCGATAAGAGAGCGGCAACGAAAACCCGAGCGAAACGGCATTGCGGGTGATCAGCCGGTTCGGCGCCGAGGCATCGACCCCGGAGTACCAGGCGCCGATCACCGTCCGGATCAAGCCGAAGGCGCTGATGGCGATGGCGATTCCGAAGACGGTCAAAATCGACCGGAGCGGATGGCGCAGGGTGTTTTTCAAGATGAGGCGGAATAATTCCATCAGGCGAAGGACCCCTTGTCTAAATTTCGCACCGCCTTCGCACGTTCGGCCGCGCGGGGATCATGGGTCACCATGACGATCGTCTTTCCGTATTCCGCATTCAGCCGGCCGAGAAGGTTCATGATCTCTTCGGCGGAGATCCGATCGAGATCGCCCGTCGGCTCGTCGGCGACCAACAACGGCGGATCGGTCACGATCGCCCGAGCAATCGCTACCCGCTGCTCCTGACCGCCGGAGAGCTGCTTGGGATAGTGATGAATCCGGTCGGCCAGGCCGACCAGCTCCAGCGCCACGGCGGCATGCTCCCGCCGCTCCTGCTTCGCAAGCGGGGTCAGAAGAAGAGGGAGCTCGACGTTTTCCAGCGCCGTGAGGACCGGCAGGAGGTTGTAGAACTGGAAGATAAAACCGATCGTCCGCGACCGCCACCGGGCCAATTCCGATTCGGTCAACCGGCCGAGCTCGGTCCCGGCCACACGAAGGAGGCCGCGCGTCGGCCGATCGATTCCGGCGATCAGATTCAGCAGGGTCGTTTTTCCGGAGCCCGACGGCCCCATCAGCGCAAGGAACTCTCCCTCCGGCACCGTCATCGAGATGTTTTGGAGTACCGGAATCTCCAGCGTGTCCCGGCGATACGACTTGAAAACGTCGATTAGTTCGATGAGAGGGTCTGCCAAAACGTTGCCTTTCTAATTGTAAAGGGCGACGCATGCGTCGCCCCTACTTTGCTTCAGGAAACAATTTATTGAATCTGAACCCGATCTCCAGCCGCCAGATTCTCAGGAGGATTGAGCACCACCCGGTCGCCCGGCTTCAGCCCTTGTTTGACCTCGACCTGGCTTCCGACCGAGCCGCCTGTCTCCACCGGAACCATCTCTACCTGGTCTTCCTTGATGCGAAAGGCCACTTTTTGATCTTCCCGGGTGACGATCGCACTGGGGTTCACCGTGACAATCGGCGCGCCTCCTTGATCGGCCTTAGGCTCGGAGAGGAAGGCGACCTTGGCGCTCATCTCGGGAAGGACCCGGTCGTCGAGGTTGAGAAAACGAATCTTGGTCAAAACCGTCGCCTTGGCCCGGTCGGCGGTCGGGACGATTGTCTGAACGACCCCCTCGTATTTCGTTTCCGGATAGGCGTCGAGGGCGATTTCGGCCGCTTGGCCGACCCGGACCTTTTCGATATTCGATTCGGAGACGTCGGCCTCCACCTGAAGCGACGACATGTCGGCCATCGTCACCACCGCCGCCTTCACCTGCGTCGATGTGCCGAAGGGGGCGACGACTTCCCCGACCTCGGCGTTCTTCGTCAGGACCGTCCCGTCGAACGGCGCTCGGATGACGGTATTCTCCACCTCGACTTCGGCGGAACGGACCGCTGCCTCGGCCGCTTTCACCCCCGCCGCGGCCGAGGCGAGCGCCGCCTTCGACCCGCGGTATTGCGCCTCCGCTGCGTCGAAATCGGCCCGAGGAACAAGCCCCTCCTCCAGCAGACTTTTCTTCCGTTCGTAATCGGAGGTCGCGTTGTCGAGCGCCGCTTTCGCCTGATCATACGCCGAGCGGGCGACGTTGAGATTCGCCCTGGCGCGGGCCAAGGCCGCTTCCATGTCGTCGCTCTCCAGCCGGCCGATGAGTTCTCCTTTTTTGACCAAGTCCCCTTCGCGCACCCGCAATTCGACCAGCCGGCCGGTCCCCTTGGAGGCGACCGCGGCGCGCCGCTGGGCGACCACGTAACCACTGGCGTTGAGGAACGGAACCGACTGAGACGGATCGAGGGAGGAGACGGTCGCCACTTCAACCGATTTCGCCGCGCCGCTGAAGGCGCGAAGCCCGATCACAACCCCCATCGCCGTGATCAGCAAGAGAACAATCCAGAGCCCTTTACGGCTTCGACGGGGGGCCGATCCGGCTCCGGTATTTTTCCAATCGATCTTGAGACGGGAGAGGTCGGAAGGCTTCGTTTCGATGGCGATTTTCCTTTCAATAAAATGAGCGTCTTTTCATTGTAATGGCAACGTGTCGATTCTTCAAGGAGGGAATTGTCATTGACCTCGGCCGCTCCCTTCTCATATGATGCCAAGGTTGCTTGTTGATCTCGAATTGAATCGATCCGATATGGCGCGACTGACACTTTCAAATCATGATCACCTCGATTACACGCTGACCCTCCCCCCCTCCCGGCCGGCCGAGATTCTCTTCGTCTACATCCACGGGTTCGCCTCGCACCAAGGGGGAGAGAAGGCGATTTATTTCCGGGATCGCGCGGTCGAGCGGGGGATGGCCTACTTGACTTTCGATCTGCGGGGACACGGCGACTCGAGCGGAACGATCCGGGAGTTGACCCTCACCCGCGGGCTGGAGGACCTCTCCGCCATCCTCGCCGGCCCCGCCGCTCCCTTCCGGAAAATCGTTCTGATCGGCTCCTCGATGGGAGGGCAACTCGCGGTCTGGACCGCGGCCTGGAACCCGAACCGGATCGCCGCCGCCGTCCTGATCGCCCCCTCTTTCTCTTTCTACCAGAACCGGCTGCGCGATCTGGGAGAGGGGGGACTCCGGCGCCTGAACCAAGAGGGGGAGATGCGGATCAAAAACGAGTGGATCGATGTAACGGTCGGACGCGAGATGATCGAAGACGCGAAGGGGTACGACATTGAGAAAATTCTTCCCACCTATCTGACCCCGACGCTGATTCTTCATGGGACGGCCGATGCGACCGTTCCCCCGGAAGGAAGCTTCGACTTTCTCCGCCGCGCCGCGGCCCGCCCGCTCGATCTGGTCCTCATCGGCGGGGGGGATCATCGCCTCAGCCAACAAAAAGATTACCTCTTCGACATGATCACGGCGTTTCTTCATCGCATCGGTCTCGTGTCTTAGCCTCTCTGCCGACCCCGATTTCGTCCCGCGGCTTGTAAAAGAAGTGCACACAAGATCAGATAAAAACTGTCACTAGAACCGAACGATCTCCTCATCGTGCGGCTAAGGTCGCGGTCTTGATCTTGCAAATTTTCTCCGTTAAAAACCAACTGGAGGAAGCGCGATGATTGAATTCCAGGCCAAATTCAAAGAGGACCTTAAGCCGAGGCCGGTGCCGGGACTTACGGACCGGCAGATCGACGATCATTTCGATGTAAAGTACAAAGGCTACATCACCAAATTCAACGAGATCCAGAACAAATTGAAAGAAGCCGACAAACAGAAGGCGAATCCCAACTACAGTCAGACGCGCGAGTTGCTCGTCGAGCGGCTCTACTGCCACAACTCGATCAAGCTCCATGAGGCCTTCTGGCAATGCCTCTCCGGCAGGAGCGATCCGCCCGACATTCTCAAACAGATGCTCTCAGAGGACTTCGGCTCCTACGACAACTGGAAGCAAGAGTTCAAAGCGTGCGGCCTCTCGGCGCGGGGCTGGTCGATCTGCGGTTTCGATCTCGACAGCGGCCGGATTTTTAATGTCTTGACCGACAACCACTCCATCGGCGCGTGGAACATCATCCCGTTGATGATCCTGGACATGTACGAACATGCCTACTACATCGACTACGGCGCCTCGGTGAAAAGCTATGTCGAAGAGGGCTTTCTCCCGAACATGAGCTGGAACTTCGCCGCTCAAATGTTGAACCGTTATCCCCTCGCTCAGTACCGGACTTCCCTGCGGAAAGCCGCCTGAGAAGGATCTTTCAGAGGATGGAATGCGGAGAGCGGCGTGGCAAAGACGGGGAAACAGGACCTTCTCTTCATCTTTACACGCCGCCCTCTTAAATCCGAACTCCGCAATATCACTCGCCTCTCCATATTTTTATATTGACGAACAATCCCCCGGTTGTGTATCCTCACCTCTAGTTCATCCCTATTCATTACAAAACGGTTGAGACAGCCTGCCCGCATCGCTCGGAAGGACGTGCAGCTTTACATCTCAGTCTCATCGTGATTCCTTGACCAAGGAGAGAAGATATGAAAAATCCGCTTGATACGATTGGTGGCACAGTGACGGCCGGTTTTGTGTTGACGCTCATTCTCTTTTTCGTTGTCAGGGCATTGGCATAACCCCTGTCGATCGGCAAAATACCTCTCTACTAACTAGGAAGGAAAAACCATGACCATTGAGCTCATTTTTAGATGGGGGCACTTTCTGGCCGGGATTATGTGGATCGGCCTCCTCTACTACTTCAACTTCATCCAAGGCGCGTTCATGAAAGCGGCCAGTCCCGAGGGAAAGGCCGATGTTTCCAAGCACCTGGTTCCGCGCGCCCTCTGGTGGTTCCGCTGGGCGGCCGCCTTTACCTGGATCTTCGGCGCATTGATCCTGATGGTCCGGGGCATTCTCTTCGAAGCGTTCCTCCTCCAAGGAGCGGCCGCCGTCATTGGAATGGGCGCCTGGCTCGGCACGATCATGCTCTTTAACGTCTGGGTGATCATCTGGCCGAACCAGCAGAAGGTGCTCGGCATCGTTCAGGCGACGGCGGAAGAGAAGACCAAAGCGGCCCGGATCGCCTTCCTCGCGTCGCGCACCAACACAATGCTGTCGATCCCAATGCTCTTCTTCATGGCGAGTTCCAGCCACGCACCGGCCGGTCTCTTCTAAGGATCATCGCCTTTCATCGAGAGAGGGACCGGTCCGAGGGGAAGGGATACCGCTTTTTGGGTTCAGCTCGTCGGGCACGCCATGGAGCTTGAGCAGATGGTCAGTTCGGAAACCGTTCTACCATTATTACTTCGCTGGATTCACTTCGTCGCCGGGATCACCTGGATCGGCCTGCTCTACTACTTTAACCTCGTTCAGGTCCCCTTCATGAAAGAGACCGATGCGGCGACGAAAAGCGGGGTGGTGCTGCGGCTGGTGCCGCGCGCCCTCTGGTGGTTTCGCTGGTCGGCGCTGGTGACCGTCTTGGCGGGGATTTTATTATTAATGGTCGGGCGAATCGTCAACACGTCGATTATGATCGGCGGCACCCTCGGTCTGATTATGCTCTTTAATGTCTGGGTCCTCATCTGGCCGAACCAGAAAAAGGTCATCCAGATGACCGGAGACGCCACCGCCACCAAGACGCCCCCGCCCCCTCAGATGGCCAAACACGCCAGGATCGCCTACCTCGCCTCAAGAACAAACTTCTATCTCTCCTTTCCGATGCTCCTCTTCATGGGAATGTCGGCGCATTTTCCACAGTTTTAATCTTCCGTTCTAACAAGACCGCTATTCATCCTCCTCTTCTTCGCGCGGAATACCCGACACCGTGAACGGCGTGTTGCTCGTAGCGAAGTCGGCGTTGACGACCAGATAGAGGTGCCACGCCCGGGCGATGGTCGACGGCCCGCGGAGGGTCGGGTCGGTCCTCCGCTCAAGGACCTTCCAGCGCAACCGGCCATGGCCGAGTTGGACGAATGTCAGCGTCGGCGGAGCACCCTGGACGACGATCAATCGGCCCCGGTCGAGCAAAAGGCCGTCCCCCCCGACCAGCGGCTCGACGTCGATCGGATGGATTTTGCGGCCGTCCGGCGCCTTGTCCTTCAAGTCGATCAGGAAGAGTTTTCCGTTGTTCGACTGCACCACGATGAGCCGCTTGCCCCCTCGAAGCGAAACAATCCCGTTGAGGTTGAACGCCCCCGCTTCGTATTCAACCTCCGGCCCCATCGGAATCCCTTCCGGCAGGCCGCTCCCCGCCTCGACCTGCTCGGCCGTCACACGCCAGAGGGTGGGGCGAAACGAATCGGTGATGAAGACATCCCCCTCTCTCGTGACGACGAGATCATTGAGAAAACCGCCTCCGCCGGTCTCGAATGACGCGACGCGTTCCTTGGTCGCGATGTCATAAACCGAGAGCGTTCCGGTGTTCCCGCCGGCCACGTACAATTTCCCCTTTGCGACTTTCATTCCAACCGCCGATTTGCCGCTCTCGCCGGGGATAAACTCCGTTACGGTGGGATCATTCAACATTCCCCGGTAGAGGGCGCCGTCACCGACCGCGCCGACGAAGAATGCACCGCTGCGCTTATCGAACGCCACCCCCTCCGGGTTGCCGTGCGTAGACGGGTCAAGGGTGAAAACAACGGTCTCCTCCGGGTCGTGGCCCGGACCGTTCGGCTTGCCGCCGCCCGATCCCGACTTGGCGAATACAGGCGCGCCTCCAGCGACCAACAGAACCACTGTAAAAATTGCGACAACGATTCTTACTGCGTGATTCCACCTCATCATGACTCTCCTCCATTTGTCATTGATCTCACAACGTAAGACGATAGAACCGGACAAGATCTTGAGTCAATCGGGCGACATCAGGAATCCGATTTCAACCCGGAGAGGGCGTTGTAATAGCGGACGACGTTTCTTTTTTTATAGAGATACCAGCTCAGTAAGCCGATGAGGATCGCGGAGAGGATGAACCGTGGAATGAACGCGTGGGCCGGCGCCTCACTCCAACGGGGGGTGAGATATTTTCCGAACTCGGGAATCGCGAAGAACGCAACGAGGAGCGGCCGGGTCCATGGCCGTTCCTTCCAGAGACCGTAGGCAATCGGCGCCGCTGCAAGATAGAGCAGAATGAACGGGAACATTTTGATCAGAAAATCGCTTTGGGTAGCGAGCCGATTATCGACGATATAATCTTCATTTCCCGGCACGGTCACCGTCATGAAAGTAATGATGAGCCCGATCGTCGCAAGGGACGCAAGAAAAACCATCAACATCAACAGAAGAAGGGGACGCTGTCTCTCCGCCGCTTGGTTACCGGCCGCGTCGGCATGCGCCGAAAGCTTCGTTCCGCAGGCGCTGCACGCCGGCTGCCCGGAGCCTTGGTATTCGGTGGGGGTTCTGCAGTTGGGACAAACCAGTACCGAATTCATCGACAGGACCGATATTCTAACGAAATTCGTTTGAAAGCCATTGCTTACTCACTTTCTATGCCGGGGTTTTTCTGAAGATCCACACCCCTTTTTACCTGAATTCGCTCCCTTTTTCCAGTGTGAAAAAACGAGAGGACGCGATCCCCCTCGACAGACGGGTTTCAATAAAGGTATGATGTTGCGTTACATGCTATCAACTATTGAGGAGATCATTCGATGAAATGGGCATCCGCACTCAGCGAAGGGAAGTCCACCCCGGAAGTGATCGCAGAATTGACGGAAGCAATCCGGACCCAGATGGGAGACGAACCGATCGACATCGCCTTTCTCTTTGTCTCCCCGGCGCTTCTCAGTGACAAGATACCGGCCGCCGTGATGGAATCAATCGGCTGCAGAACCCTGGTCGGCTGCTCCGGCGGGGGGATCATCGGAGGGGGACGGGAAATCGAACACTTGCCGGCGGCGGCGCTGATGGCGGCCCGGCTCCCGGAGGTGGAGATCACCCTGTTCCATTTGGATTCGTCGGATCTTCCCGATCTCGATGCAAGCCCCAAAAAATGGCAGGACTCTTTTCAGGTCGATGCAGAGCAGAAGTCTCAGTTCGTCCTCTTCGCCGATCCGCTCACGTTCGAAGCCGAGAAGGGGCTGATGGGGCTCGACTTCGCCTATCCGAGGGCGGTCAAGGTCGGCGGTCTTGTCAGCGGCGGGAACAACCCCGGCGAAAACGCCCTTTTTCTCAACCAAAAGATCTATCGCTCCGGGATGGTCGGCGTAGCGTTGAGCGGAAACATCGAGGTCGATACAATCGTAGCGCAGGGTTGCCGGCCGATCGGCGCCCCCTTTCCGATTACAAAATGCAACCGGAACCTCCTCACCGAGCTCGACCACAAACCCCCTCTGGAGGTGCTTCAAGAAGTCTACAAGCAATTAACGGAGGAAGATCAAAAGTTGATGCAGCACTCTCTTTTCCTCGGGCTGGCGATGACCCCTTTCAAAGAGACCCTGAAGAGAGGTGATTTCCTGATTCGAAACCTCATCGGCATGGATTCAAAAACGGGGAGCCTTGCGGTGGGGGCTTTCCTTCGCGAAGGCCAGCTGGTTCAGTTCCATCTGCGGGACGCCGAAACCTCGACGGAAGATCTGAAGTGGTACCTGACGGAGTACCAGATAGAAGGAAAAGCCCGATCCGCAAAAGGGGCCCTTCTCTTCTCCTGCATGGGGCGCGGCGAGCATCTTTACGGCGAGCCGAACCACGACAGCGAGCTCTTTCACACCCGGTTCGGCCCGCTCCCCCTGGGGGGATTCTTCTGCAACGGAGAAATCGGCGCCGTCGGCGGGACGACATTCCTGCACGGGTATACAAGCTGTTTCGGTATCTTCAAACCCGCTTCGACCCCTTCTTCCAACGGCTAAAAGCTGAACCCGAAACCGAGCCCGATTCCGATCGAAGGCTCCGATCGGCCTCCCTCTCCCGGCGGCCAAAGATGGATATGCTCGCTCTGCAGGACCGGCTGGACCATCTCCGCCTCTCCGACCTGCTCCGAACGCCCTCCCTCCACTAATCCGACCGCCGTCAATCTCCGTCCGCTGCGGAAGACCGAAGGATCCAAAAAAGAGGGATGAATGAGGACAAACCGTCCACCCGATTCATCCACGGTGATCGGAGCGCGATCTCGTCCGAGCGGTTTCTGGAGAATTTCAATCTCGGTTTTATTTTGCAGATTGCGGATCTCGATAATCTCCCCGCCGACCAGGATTCTCTTCCCCTTGTACGACTCAGGATTTTTTTTCACTTCCTGAAATGAAATCTCTTTCTCCACTTTGCGTTCCAGATCCTCGGGGATCACCTTCTGACCACAGGAGGAAAATATCAAAGAAGAAAGGAAAAGGAGGAGTACCGCCGGCATTTTGGAATATAATTTTTTTTTCATTGCTGCCCCTTAAACGCAGGAAATTAATCCGGCATGAAGAAATACTGATGTTAATTAATTTTAATATTAAGGGGACTTAAAAGTCGATGGGTGATGATTAGATCTGTCTACATCGGCTCTTCCTCTTTCCACATCGTCCGAAGATAGTGGACGATCATCCACACCTCTTCCTCGGTCAGGTGCCGGGGAACAAAAGCGAACATGGCCGTATCCGGAATGCCATATCGAATGGTCCAGAAGAGCTCCCCATCGGCCCGCAGCCTCTGGAATTGGACATCGGTGAAATTGCGCGGGGGAGGACTGAGCATCACCCCGGCTTCTCCGTCGCCATGCCCATTCATTCCGTGGCAGACGAAGCAGTTCCCCTTTCCCTCATACAGAGCCTTGCCGTTCGAGATCGCATCCCCGGAAAGTGGAATCGGGTTCTTAAGCTTTCTCGCATCGGAGGGAGCGCGCGGGCGGCTCATATCAAAGGCCGACACCATCGGATCGGTGTCGGTCGTCACAAAGAGGCTGGTCATCATATGAATCAAACCCGAGAAGAGAAGGATGATCGATCCCAGGATCAAAAAGATGCGAATTGGGTTCATTGTTGATTTCTTCCTTCGGAGAGCTGAAGCGTCACCTCAGCTTGGGTGTCTTTGTCGGCCAGGACGGCGATGGAGCTCGATAACTCCCGGATGAGAAAACGGCTGAAGAGGAGTCCTCCCTTCTCACCGATCACCGTCTCCTGCCTTCTTGAGAAAAAACCCTCCTGTTTTCCATTCCCCCGGTCCAGGAAACCGAGATAGCGAATCTCCCCCAATTCGGCTCTCGCCCGCGCCAGGGCCAGCTCCTCTGCGGTCGGCCCCGTGATTACCGGCGGCGGGGGAAACGCCGGCTCGGCGGAAGGAGGGGGAACCGGACGTGGAGCAACCGCCCGCGGCGGCGGGGGCTTGGGGGCCGGAATCGGCGCGAAGATATTTTTGACCTCTGCCGGCAGCGGAGGAGGCGCTTGGCTCAAGAGCTCCGTTTGGATTTTAATCGGGGAGCTGCTCTCCTTTTTCGTGGCGGTCTGGACCGCCCCCTTTACATATTTCAACGGGGCTCGCTGGGGGCCTTCACTAAAAAGGGCCCGATACGAGAGAAGCGCTCCCCAGAACACCAACAAGCCGATTAAGAGTTTTTTCTGATCCATCCGTCCTCTACGAACCCTTTCCTTCTCGGAAATAGGCTGCGATCCGAAGTTGAAGCTGGATCGCTTCCCCTTCTCTGCTGGAGGAGGCAAGCACCAGATTCTCCAGAACGAGGAAATAGCCCGACTGCTCCAAACGATAAATCAAATTCCGAATATCCCGATAGTTCCCTTTGACGCTGAATGAAATCAGCACCTTCATCAGCCCCGGCGCGCTGACGTTTTCCGGCTGATACGAAATCGCCGGAATCGAGAGGCGATGGGCCGCGGCCGAATCGGAAACAAACGAGACCACTTCCGAAAGCGCCGTCTCCTCGGGAAGGCGCTGGTGGAAGAGAATCAACTCTTGCTGCGCCGTTTTGAGCGTGGTGAGTTGACCGATTTTCGGCCGCTCCGATTGCCATTTGGTTTCCCTGGCAATGATCTCTTTCTGAAGCGGAACGACCCTTCCGGCGTGCACAAAGAGAAGGAGCCCCGCCAAGAGGAGGAACAAAAAAAGCGGCCGGCCAAACCGGGCGAGGAACCCCTTTACGGAGAGGATCATATCCCTCCTCCCCTCGCATTGTACTTAAATCGGATGGAGAAATTCACCTCCTTTTTCCCCTCCCTCTCCGACTCCTCCTGCTGCATTAAAAAGGCCTCCTCGAAAGGAGGTTCCTGGAGACGACCGATCAATTCGGTGACCTCTTTTAAAGAAGGGGCGGACCCTCCCAGGATCACCTGGCCGGTGTTGAAGTCGGGCTGAATCCGGGCGACGGAGAGTTTGACGGGAACACGCTCTTCCAGATCGGATAGAAAGGCGGTCCAGGAGAAACTCTTTTGGCGGAGGAGCTGGTTGATCAGTTGGATCTCATTCTGCATCGCTTTGACCGCGTCGTCTGAAACCCTCCGCCCCATCTTTCCGATTTCTTCCTGGAGCTCCCGCTGTTCATTCATCACGCGGCCGATCCGCGCATCAAAGGCGACCTTACTCTCTTTCATCTCATTGAGCTTCATCAGATCGATTCCGATCAACACGACCATCACGACCATCGCGAGATAAAGGGTGAGCAGAATGACCCTTCGCTTGAGGTAGTCTCCCGACGAGAGATTGATATCAAACCGATCCAACGGGTTATCCTCCGACCGCGGCCGCCGCCGCAGAGATCATCCGCAGGGTCCATTCGGAAGATTCGGGAAGCGAAGACGGAACCGACCGGATGACTTGAGACGGGTTCAAGAAAACAGGAGTGATATGAAATATCTCCTGAAAACGGGCTTCCATTTCGGGAGCGCTATTTTCGAGCAGGAGGAAGAGATGGGTCAGCGTTTGAAGGCGGTTGCCCCCCTCATCGTAAAAAGAGAGGGAATTCCCCAGCTCCTCCAAGAGAAAGTCGGTCGAGCGTTCCGCATCTTCTCCCGTGTGGGGAACCTCCTTCACCCGGATGAAACGGACATGTCCTTGCTCAAAGACCAAGACGGTGAAATTTCGGTCGATCAGACAGACAAAAACGAAGTGGCCCGTCTCCCCTACGGTCCGAGTGATGAGGGGCCGGAACAGGTTGAAGAGATAAAACGAAGTAGGAGAAATACGCCGCGCCTCGATCGGGCGCGCTTCATCGAGCGATTCATACTGCTCGATCACCTCTTTCTTGACCGCCGTTGCAAGGATCTTCGTCCGGCCCCCTTCATGGAAAAGCACCTGATACGAAAACCGAGACTCGCCCAACGGATAGAGGAAGGTCTTCTCCATGTGCCACTGGATCAATTTTTCGAAGTCCTTCCGGCCCGTTGGGAGCTGCTGCAGGTCGAGTAACAGCATCCGAACCGCCGAATCGGGAAGGGCCAGCGTCAAGTGGCGAACGCGGGGAAAGCGATCCAACATCGAACCGACCGATTTTTTCCACCGGTCGATCTGAAGAATATTTTTTTCAACCGGAGAGGGACGGCAGACCCCTTCTTCCAACGCCTCAACGGCGCAATGCCGTATGTCGATCGAATCCCCCCGCTGCGCCGCGGAAGCGATCGAGAGATGGGTCGGCCCGATGGAGAGACCGACATGATCTTGCTTCAAAAAACCCATTTAAAGACCCACATAACGTGCTTTATCTTATTGAATAAACGTGACCCGATTGATCTCCTTGAGGGTCGTCTCCCCTTTGAATACTTTCTCCAGCCCCGCTTGGCGCAGCGTCGTCATCCCCTCTGCTAGCGCCGCGCGGCGGACTTCGGAGGTCGGGCGGCGCGACAGGATCATCTCACGGATCGTATCGGAGAGATTGAGGAACTCGGTGATCGCGGCCCTCCCCTTGAACCCGGTCCCATTGCACTCCGGGCACCCCTTCGGAAGGGCAAAGAGCCGATCTTTATGCTCCGCCGGCTTGAGCCCCGAAATCTCCAAGAGATCTTCAGGGAGGGTCGCCTCTTGTTTACAGACCACACAGAGACCCCGAACCAGCCGCTGCGCCAAAATGCAATTGAGGGAGGAGACGAAATTATACGGCTCGATTCCCATGTTCACGAAACGCCCGATGACATCAAACGCATTATTGGCGTGGACGGTGGTAAAAACAAGGTGCCCCGTCAACGCCGACTGAATGGCGATGTGGGCCGTCTCCGCATCCCGGATCTCCCCGACCAGAATCTTATCGGGATCGTGCCGCAAGATGGAGCGGAGCCCCCTGGCGAAGGTCAGCCCCTTCTTTTCATTGACCGGGATCTGGACCACGTCCTGCAGTTGGTATTCGACCGGATCTTCGATGGTGATGATCTTGTCCTCGCGCGTGTTGATCTCGGTGAGCGCCGCATAGAGGGTCGTCGTCTTGCCGCTTCCGGTCGGCCCGGTCACCAGGACCATGCCATACGGCTCCATGATCGCTTTTCGGAATTTTCGCAGATCCCCCTCGTTAAAACCGAGCCGGTCGAGGCGAAGCTCATTGAGCTCCGCCGTAATGTACTCTTTGTCCAAAATCCGGATCACGACATCTTCGCCGAAGACGCTCGGAAGAATCGAAACCCGGAAATCGACCTTTCGCTCTTCCAGCCGCATCTTGAAGCGGCCGTCTTGCGGAACCCGCTTCTCGGCGATATCGAGCTCGGAGAGGACTTTGATCCGGGTGATCAGCGCCGGATGGAATTTAATATCGAGGGGATCCATCGCGCGGTAGAGCACCCCGTCGATCCGGTATTTCATCAGCACCTGCGTCTCGCTCGCTTCAATATGGATGTCGCTCGCCCGCTTATGAAGGGCGTTGAGGATCAGGGTATCGAGGAGCTTGATGACCGGGCTGGTATCCTTGCTGACCTTCTCGATCGAGAGGATCTCCTCCCCCTTCTCATCCTCTTTGATCAGAACCGGTCTGAAATCGGCCTGAATCTGCTGAAGCACCTGGCCCGATCCCTCGCTCCGCTTCAACGTCTCGAGGAGGGCGGTCCGGCCGCTGACGCCGAAGGTAATCTTCTCTTTCAGAATCAGCGCCAGCTCATCCATCGCCGCAAGCTTGGTCGGATCGGAGATGAGAATGAGGATCTTCCCTTCCGCTTCTCCGTAAGGAACGAAGGGATAACGATACATCAACTCGACCGGAATTTTCTTGAAGTAAGCGGAATCGATCTTGAAATGATCGAGCGGATAATACGGAAGGTGATACTGCTCTGCGAGCGTCTGGGCGAGATCTTCCTCCGTGATGAACCCCTTCTCGATCAACGCCTCGCCGAGACGCATCCCCTTCCCGCTGTACTCTTCGAGGACCTGATCGATCACCTCCAGGGTCACCTTTCCCCTTTTGACCAGGAGGGCGCCGATCGGTATTCTTTTTGTGAAAGGCTTCATCGGATCGTTCCTGCAAGATGGAAAATGGGAAGATACATGGCGATCAAGATCATCGCCACCAGGGAGCCGATCGTCAAAAGAAGGACCGGCTCGACCCAGGTCGTCACCCGCGAGAGGTAGAGATCCAGCTCCTCCTCATGGAAATTGGCCACCTCGTTGAGCATCTCCTCCAGCGAGCCGGTCGATTCCCCGACGGCGATCATCTCGATCGAGATCTTCGGAAAGAGATCGATCTGAGAGAGGGCGGCCGAGATCCCGATTCCCGTCTTCACCGCCTCCCCGGCCCGCCCGACGTCATCACGGACCACCCGATTGGTCATCGACGACGCCACCATCCGGATCGCCTCCACCAGCGGGATGCCGCTCTTCAGGATCGTCGATAAGGTCCGGCTGATCCGGATCAAGTGATGCCGCCGGACAATCGGCTTGATAAAGGGGAAAGAGAGAGAAAGCCGGTCGGCCTGCGCCCGTCCCCATCCGCTTTGGTAGAGGCTCCAGAGAAGCGCCCCGAGACCGGCGGCGGCCACCGACAGCAAGAAAAGATTCCCCTGAATAAAGTGGACGAGTCCAAGCAAGACCTTTGTGAAAAGGGGAAGATCGACCTGTGATCCCTCATAGATTTCGGTGAAAGAAGGCATTACGTAGATCAGCAGAAAGCCAAGCACGCCGAACCCGATCGCCAAAAGAAAAGAAGGATAGGCCAACGCCCCGACGACCTTTTTCTTCACCTCCAAGATCTTCTTTTGATAATCCATAAAGCGACCGATGACCTCGACCAGGTTCCCGCTCTTCTCCCCCGCCCGGAGGGAGGAGACATAGAGATCCGAAAAGTAGCCGGGATGTTTCGCCATGGCGTCGGACATCGCGCTGCCGCTTCGAATATCCTGTTGTACCGTCTTGAGCGCCTCCACAAACCCGGGCTGGCTCCCCCGATCGACGAGGACATCGAAGATCTTCATGATCGGAAGACCGGCCTTCAAGAGGGCCATCAGCTCCTGATTAAAGACCAGAAAATCGCGCGGAGGAAGCCGTCTCTGCATGGAAAGGGTCGGGAGGGAGAGGCCGATCGTCTTGGAAATGGAGAGGACCAGATATCCCTGCTCTTCCAGGCGGCTTCGAAGGAGCGATTCACTTTCGGCCTCTTCCTGTTGAGTGACGATTGTTCCGTCCCCTTTGGCGACACGATATGAAAAGAGAGCCATCATTAAAACCGAGAAGACGGGAGGGGAGAGGCGCCGAACGCCTCACGCCTCCCGTGTTTCATCTTTCTTCGCTTTTTCCCAGAGGGCATCCATTTCCTCCAGAGAGAGCGTGTCGAGCGACACCCCCCGCTGTTTTGCTTCCGACTCCATTATTTGAAACCGGTCGGTGAAACGTTGAATCGTCCCGCGAAGCGCATCTTCCGGGTTCACCTTTAGGAAGCGGGCCGCATTCACCACCGTGAAGAGGAGATCTCCGACCTCCGCTTCAATCCGAGCGGGAACGCCTTCCGCCGCCGCGATTCGAACCTCCTGAAATTCTTCCTCAATTTTACCAAAGACCGGCTCAATCGTCTTCCAATCAAATCCGACCCGGGCCGCCCTCGCCTGGATCTGGTGCGCTCGCAAAAGCGCCGGAAGCTGTCGCGGAATTCCGTCTAATGCCGATTTGCGGGATTGATTTCGATCTTCTTTTTTCTTCATCTCCTCCCATCGGGATAAGACCGCTTGCTGATCGAGGGGAGGGGCCTCCGATTGCTCCGGGGAGAAGACGTGCGGATGCCGGCGGGTCATCTTTTCCAACGAGGTCTTCACGACCGCTTCGATATCGAACTGGCTTCGCTCCTTCGCGATTTGCGCATAGAAGAGAACCTGGAAGAGAAGGTCGCCGAGCTCCTCGCAGAGCGGCTCGGCCTTTCCCGCTTCGATCGCTTCGAGGACTTCATACGCTTCTTCGATTAAAAAGGGCTTCAGCGATTCGGGGGTCTGCGCGAGGTCCCACGGACATCCCCCTTCCGCGCGCAGCCGTTCCATCAGCGCGACGAGCTGATCGAATGATTTCGACATACTTCTCCTTATAAACCCGACTATTATACAAGCTTTGAGGAGAGATGCAAGGGGGAACCGGTTGGTTCACTGAATGGATGGGATGAAATTTCTTGCCGACTATTTCCTTTTGAATGGTGAGGGTAACCGATTGCAACCGCACGCGCTCACCGTGGCATGAGAATCACCCAGCATCAGCGGTCTTTAAATTGGGATGTGTCCCGGTTTTTAAAATTAGGCCACACGGTCCAGCAAACTCCTATCAGGACTCCGGGTCGAACATGATCTCGCGAACCTCCTGCGCGCAGCGACACCCAGCGGCGAGCCGGGCAGCCCAAACGAGTGCCTCCTCACGTGAAGAAACCTCGATGATTGAAAACCCGCCGATAACTGCCTTTGTCTCCGGCACTGGTCCGGCCGAGATGGTCCCGTCTGTCGCAACAATGGTCGATTGCTGGCGCTGGACACCGCCGCCGAAGATCCAAACCCCTGCGGCCTTTGCTTCCCGAACCACATTATGTGATGCCTCGCCCACCGACGGCCAATCTTCATCAGGAATATGGTCCATCGAGCCGTCATCAAACGAAATCAAGTACCGAGGCATCGTATCGTTCCTTCTTTCTGGCCTAACGCCCGCGCTCACCGGCGGGCCGAGCAACGCGAGGCCGTCCGAGTGCAGCGCGTTGTTAGGCGACATGACCCATCTCCGAGTCAGCGCGCGCGCCGGTAGTGCATGGCGACCGCGCCGTTGCGGAGCGGCTTCGCCGAGATCAACTCGAGCCGTCGGGTGCTGGGCAGCCCACTCTCGTACAGGGTCGGGCCGTGGCCGGCGATCCTGGGGTGGACGAGGAACTTGTACTCGTCGATCAGATCCAGCCGGTCCAGCTCGGTCGCAAGCTTGCCGCTACCGAGGAGCACGCCGGCCGGGGTCGCGTCCTTCAGCTTCTGCACACCCGTGCGCAGGTCGCCGGCGATATGGTGGCTGTTGGTCCACGGGAAGTTCCTTCGCGTCGAGGACACGACGTACTTCGGCTTGGCCTCCAACTTGACCGCCCACTCGCGCATCGCCGGCGGTGCCTCCACCTCGCCGCGGGCGACCGCCGGCCAGTAGCTCTCCATCATCTCGTAGGTGACGCGGCCCCACAGCATCGCCCCGCCCTCGTCCATGAGGCGGGTGAAGAAGGCGTGTGTCTCGTCGTCGGCGATTCCCTCCCGGTGGTCGACACAGCCGTCCAGGGTGACGTTGATACTGAAGGTCAAGAGTCCCATGGTGTCCTCCGTTCGAGATACGCGACGAGCCGCCCGCCGTCTGGCTCCAAGGGCACGAGCCCAATTCGCGAGGTGCTCACCCTGTGTCGCCTACCACGGAAATTGAATCGTTGTCGGTCGGGGCCAGGTCTACAAATTGTGTATTAGAGTCCTATAGTCAAATTTGTAGACCTGGCCCTGTTTGTTTTACGCTGTTTGTTTGTACTGGAGAGCGGCAGCGATAAGCTCGTGACGCAATTCCTTGCTCATGATCTGACCCCTAACGTTAAAGGTGAGCCGCCGCTGAACGACCCTCACCAAAATAATGCGGGCTCTTTAGCGGTCGGGCTCCAGCGCCTGGTTGGGCAAGTCGGCATCACGAAACCTGTTCTGTTAGAAATCTCGTCAATTCGTACCCGTATTCAGTTATAGCATATGAGCCGGGCTCATAGCCGAAATAACCTATAGCTGCATCTTGAAGCAAACCAAATCGTATCATCTGATCACAATACGCTTGGACACGAGATTTAGGTATGCCGGTGGCCTGCGCGATCTCATGTAATTGGACATCAGTGGTTGATGACTTACCATCCTTGGGAGTAGAAATTTTATCCTTTTCTTTGATGAAAGCCAAAATTCGGATGTGTTCTACACCGAGTTCATCTATTATCCGGATTAGTCCTTCCTTATATGGAGTTTCTGAATTTCCATGCTTTGTGAAATTGACAAAGAGCTTTGCATAGAGATTAATTTTTTCTTCTTCATGAGTGTGGGCATTTCGGGCTAGTATATCGATTAGAAGAGAAACAAATTCGGTAGAATGAATGAAGCGTTTATCAACTTTACTCTCGTCAACTTTGTCCATCAGTTTTTTTACTTCTTCCGCAAAACTCTTCGAATTTTGTTCAAAAAGTTGAAATGCTCGCGTATCTAGTGCGGAGGTAATCGCTTGCCCGAGGAAGGGAATAAGGGATAATCCACCGTCGATCAGACCCTTGACAATAGGCGAAGTTGAAAAAGCGGTGTTGACCTGATCTATCTTGGAAATAGCTGTGTCTTTGTTTGCCATTTTGATTCGAATTACCTGGTACCGAGCCGCCACTCGCGGGCTACGAGAGCATGATGAGCACTCGCGCTGTTGAGCGGTCGGCTCCAGTGACATGACACTGTTACTTGACGATGACCTTTTGGTTAATTATCGGCGGCGGCTGGATTGCCTGACCACGAGACCGTGGGCCACCAAGCGATGTCCACCCGATCGATGTCAGAACGCCATCAGTGAATACGTAAGGGGTGAACTCGTCGTCTGTCGTGAGACCATCGGGTTGTCGTCCGCTCCGAAAGTACTGGATTTCAATGATGGAGTCACCTTGCCTAAAGGTATCCGACTGCTTGCGTTCTTTGGGCGATAAGGAGGTCTGGGTCGGTGCGAGGGTTGTAAGAACATGCTCTTTGGAGTCGCCGAGTTTCACTGAAGCCGCTGCCGCCCAGTAAAGACCGACAGAACTATCAATCCTCTGCACAGTATTATCAATCTGCATTATGGCGCAACCACCTGTAAGAACCGCAAAGACCACAGGCCAGCCCGCTAGACGACCAATCATAATGGTAGACCTCCAACGTTATCGAGCCCAACGTTGTGCTTCACGCGCGAGCGTTTCGCGAGTCGCGTGGAAGTGTTGGGCATCATGCTCTCTCGAATAGCCGCGGATTGCGGAATTTCTCGCAGATGAGGCCATGGACCAGTCTTTCCCCCCACAGCTCATTTATTCGAAACTGCTTTCCGAACAGAGTGATGCCGAGGTCGTCACTGACTCGTTCTGCTTTGTTCTCAGGAGCAACGACTACAGCCACGGTCATACCTACTATGTAACCGGATGGCAGGTTCCAGCGCACCGCTCCGATCTCGACTGAGCCCGCATCATTGAACTGAAGGCGTGGATCGAGTTCACCTTCATGAGCAATGGGCGTGCGACCAAATTTATAGAGTGCGTCTGTAATACTCACGCCGTTAACCGAGATGCGCGTAAGTACATTACCTGTAGCGACGGCCGAAATGAGCGCTTCTTCGTCTTCTAAAAACGCTCGTATCCGTGAGCCGACGCCTTCCTTTGGTCTTCGTTTCTTGGCGGTCTTGTCGATTGCAGGAAACAGATTGACCAGAGCACCCTCGTAGTCTCTTGATTGCAAGCGTTCAATACACTGTTGAATACGCCTGCTGACTCCACTGGGCTGCGTCACGGTGATGCCCAACATATAATAGACAGAAATTTTTCTGCCTTATTTTACGGAATTTTTTCTGTCTATCTCTTGTTGATCATTCCTAACATATTGAAAATATAATGTAGTCAAAGACCAAACCGGAGATAGGCAGAAAATTTTGTGCTCTAAAATTATGGACGACGGTGGTATATCACATGGAATTTCTAAAATCAATACAGTATGTGTAAACCCGCCGTGAAGGATTGATCGGTCAAAACATGAATCCCCCTCTTCTGACCCATGTGCAGCCCTCCGCTCCTCAACCGAAAAAGCTCCTCGATCAAGTTCGGAAAGTCATCCAACTGAAACAAATAAATGGCGCCCCGTATCGTTTAGATGGGTTTATCTTATAGACTTTTTGGAGTGGGAAGAAAGTCTGATGAGGAGAGGTGGAGATCAGCTTAGCCGAAGAAAGAGGATCCGGAAAGCTCCGGTCTCAAACAAGTGAACCGCTACCACTCGTTGTAAGAAGTCCCGTTGGTCCCGATGATATCGCTGCCGGAGTGGACGTCGTAAATTCCGGATTCATCCCCTTCGGAGACAAAAATCTCAACCCACGTCTCGGTGGTTCCGGTGAAAGGATCGACCGGAATGGCCCGCAGGTATCCCTTTTCGACGAGGTCGGGGAGGGCGGCGGGATAGCTCCCCTGATCCGCGTGGTACTGATCGATGACATCGCGCATGACATAGAGATCTTTCTTGAGCGCCGCCTCTTTGGCTTTGATCGTGGCGATGCGATACGACGGCTCGGCGAGGGTGACGAGGATGCCGACGATCGCCACCACGACCATCAATTCGATGAGGGTAAATCCCTTCTCCCCCCCCCGCCTTATTTTTTTTAAAAGACTATGAATCCGTTCCACGCTTCCCCTTATTTACCTGATTCGTCATTCCGAATTGTCACATGCCTAATCGAACGTTCAATTACTCTCTTAGTATAATCGGTTTCAGCGACTCCGACGCGAGCTGCTTTCGGAGCCGCCGGACGGCTGCGCGGGCCGCCTTCTCGGAGCGAAACGGTCCGACCCGAACCCGGTGGGCGGGTCCGTCTCCCGTTTCAATCGTCTCCATGCGGACCGCTTGACCCTGCCCCCCCAGCTTTTCCTTGATCCGAGCGGCATTCTCCTTGGATTGAAAGGAGCCGACCTGAATGAAAAAATCGCCGTGGCCGCGCATTTTCTCAAAACCGACGATCTCGATTTCAACGTCGGCCGTTCCCGCTTGAATCATTCCCAATTTTCTGGCCGCCTCGTAGGAAAGATCGAGAATCCGATCGCCCACGAACGGTCCCCGATCGTTCACTTTCACCCGAACGCTCCGTCCGCTGTCCAGTTTCGTTACGCGAAGTTGGGTCCCGAAAGGAAGGGTCTGGTGCGCTGCGGAAAGGTCGAACATATTATAAATTTCGCCGCTGCTGGTCGGCCTTCCATGGAAATCTTTTCCATACCAAGAAGCCCGGCCGGTCTCCCGGTAGCCGAGGTCATAATCGGCCTTGCGGGGGGAGCCGGCGCACCCGCTGAACGCAAGGAGTCCGACCAGAATAACGAGATGAATAGAGAGAGAATGAGGAAAAGAGGTTGGAAAGAAGCGCTTTGTGTTAATCGTCAAAGACATGGCCGTCGATTCGCGGGAGTGGAAGGCGGATCCCCCTTTGGGGTCGCGCCGACGTCTTCTCCATCCTCCCGAACAGGGATCGAACCGCTCTGCCCTTTTTTTCCAGCGAAGATGGAAAGACCGTTGGAAAGAAGATTATCGCCCGGCTGAAAAGCCTTTTGGATTGAAAGCGATTTTGCCCGGCGAACCGGATTAATTTCTAATCTTGATCACCCTCATCTTGCAGGAGGGGCAAAAAAGTTTGGGGGTCAGCTCGCTGGCGCAGACGGGACACGATTCTTTGCGTCGCTCAATCGCCCGGCGCGCCCCCTGCCGCCGATCTGCCTGCCGCCGATCTCCTTGGCGGCGGTCTTCCGTTTCATCCCGCCGTTCTCCGGCGCGTCTCTCTTGAGAGTCAATCACTTCGGTCACTCCTCCCTAAAGAAGCGCAAGCAGCCCGACTTCATGCCATCAGAAGGGCTACCACGCCGCAAATCAGATTAATGCTCATCAGGCGAACCGATAGATGATGAAGCCGATTGAAGTCGGGGGGATTCTCCCCGGTTTCCACCTCTTCCACCGTTTGGACGGCGGCCGAACCGGAAGAGGCCAGAACCATCGCGGGGCGCAACGCCCCCTCTCGGGCGACGGCGGCCACTTTGGCCGACGACTGGGAGGCCATCCAGCTGCGAAGTTTCGGCGAGACGACCAGGGCCGAGTAAAGCCCCCCCGCCGACATCACCAGGATGGCAAGATACCGCGTAAGATTCCAGGGGGTGAGATTCTCCCAGGTCCAATATTTGATGATTCCGGTGATCATCAGCGCCGCGATGCAAAAAAGGGAGAGAAGATCGAACTTCCTCAAAATCTCCCCCATCAACTCGCCCGCGGTGCGCCGCGATTTGATCCGCCGGAAAAGAATGGGGGCGACGATTAAACCGATCGCCACGATTCCGCCGACCCAAATGGAAAGGGCCAGCAGGTGAATGAATTGAATCCCCATGAAGTAAAAGTTCGGAATCGGAACTTCCATCGTCCCCTTCTCAATCAGTCTATATCAGTCGATCGAACGCGTGACGCGTCGTTCCCCGACGATTTTGAACACGCACGCGCGTCGCATTCCTCGCAGCTTGCTGCGAAGGTTAGACGCGCGAATACAAATAGAGTCTTTCCATCCTTTCGGGTCGAAGCTCCCCGCAGCTTGCTGCGGGGAGCTTCAATTCCTGAAAATCATTCCTGCAAAAACCTAGGCTTGCGCCGACATTCCGTGACTTCATCCGCGAGCGAGAAGCCCCCTTCCCGAACCCGGCGCAAGAGGAGGAAAAAATAAATTGCCGGGAAGAAAAATGAAAAGCAAAACGCGAAAGCGATGTTTTGAGGAACGGGCGAGGATTGCTTCAGACGGGGGCTTGCTCATGAACCACGTTTTTTCTTCTCTTCCTTATCGATCCAGCCGCTGATGATCTTCTTTTGACTCGCCGGAAGGTCGATAAAGCGAACGCCGACCCCTTCGGAAATAATTCCGTTGTGGTCGTATTTCTTCTTCCAGGTGACCTCGCAGGTGCAGCGAACCTTCGTTTTGTTGTCGGGAAGGATAAACTCGATGGGAAAACGATCTCCGACCTTCAGCGTCTGCGCCGAGGAGAGGAAGAGCCCTCCTTGGCTGATATTCTCGGCATACGCCAGGAAGACCTTGTTGGAGTACTTTCCCTTGACCTCGAGAACGATGAACGGGACCCTGGTGGATTCCCGCCGGTTGACCTTTGGTTTCCGTTCAGAAGTCAGCATATCCCCCCCTCAATCAAAGTAGAAAGATGAGGCTGACTATATCAATTTTGGGGAGATCCGTCAATCAAATTCAGCGACGCGGGGCGTCCCGTTGCTGCGCCGATGTTCTTCCTTCGCCCGATGGCGGGCGAAGGAAGAACCCCTAGTCGATCGTGTCTATCGCTCTTCCGCAAAAGCCAAGAAGGCGATATTCCGGGCGCGCTTGATCGCGGCGGTCAGATGCCGCTGGTGCGCGGCGCAGTTTCCGGAAATCCGCCGTGGGATGATCTTCCCCCGCTCGGTGAGAAATCCCTTTAAAACCTGGATCTCCTTGTAATCGACCGTCTCTTTCTTTTCAGTGCAAAAACGGCAGACGCGCCTCCGTTGAAAATATTTCTTCTCCACAACTCCTCCGTTTTGTTCTTATTCCTGAACACGCATCGTAGGGGCGTATTGCAATACGCCCCTAATTAAAATGGAACCTCATCCATCCCCTCGTCACCGGGCAGGTCGCTGCGGGAAGGCCCCTCCGAGGAGCCGTCTTGACGCTTGGGCAGAAACCGGATCGTCTGGGCGACAACTTCATG
Source organism: Candidatus Manganitrophus morganii (assembly GCA_021651055.1). Classification (NCBI taxonomy): domain Bacteria; kingdom Pseudomonadati; phylum Nitrospirota; class Nitrospiria; order Candidatus Troglogloeales; family Candidatus Manganitrophaceae; genus Candidatus Manganitrophus; species Candidatus Manganitrophus morganii. Next base: position 3,061,765 of record JAJHOH010000001.1, on the reverse strand, counting down.
CTTGTTCCGCTTCTGACCGTCTTCCGTCTCCCATCGACGCTGCTGAAGTCTCCCGTCGACGATGACCCCCTGGCCCTTGGAAAGATACTGTCCGCTGTTCTCCGCCTGTTTTCCAAAGACCACGATATCGATGAAGCAGACTTCATCTTTGGTTTCTTCTCCCTGCTTGTAGCGGTGGTTGACGGCCAGCCCGAAACTGGCGACGGCCGTTCCGCTCGGCGTGTAACGGATCTCCGGATCCTTGGTAAGGTTTCCAATCAAAATGACTTTGTTAAAGCTGACCATTTTCTCACTCCTCGTTCCGCAGATAAGCACCTTTCTGTCAAAAAAGACGAAAACGACCGCGGAACTCTCAAGTTGATATTATCTCCCTCCGACCGATTCCCGATCACGGAACGATGAGACCGGCTTTTCATCGCGTGCGGGAAGGGTTTTTCCAAGCTGCTCATCCTGGATTTTGATGGTGATGAACTTGATGATCGACTCGTCGAGTCGATAGCTCCGTTCCAGTTCGGAGACCGTCGTCCCGGTTCCCTTGAAATGGGCGATCAGATAGGTCCCTTTCTTTTCCTTCCGCACTTCGTAGGCGAGCTTCTTTTTGCCCCAATTCTCGGTGACGACCACTTCCCCTCCCGCTTTCTGGATCACCCCTTTGATCTTTTCAGTGATCTTGGCGACCTCTTCATCGGAAAGGGACGGTTTGACGATGAAAATCGTCTCATATCCGTTCATGAATTCTCCCTCACGGTTAATCAAGCCCTAAAACAGGTTTAGAGCGAGGATGTTTATAAAGGCATTTGTAGTGCAACCGCACCACCCTGCCGCGATTTCGGACGGCTCTCCGTCCGCTTTGCGCTGCTGAAAGAAAATCCCCTTCCAGGCATTGAAGCTCCCCGCAGCAAGCTGCGAGGAATGCGACGCGCGTGCGTGTTCACTCAAGTTCAACGCCACATTTTTTAACATATCCGATTTTCCGAGTCAATTTGGACCGTTCCCATCCGGCGCACCTAAACATTGAACCGGAAATAGACGCAGTCGCCGTCTTGGACGAGATACTCCTTCCCTTCCAAGCGGAGCAGTCCCTTTTCCTTGATCGCTTGCGCGCTGCCGAGACGGATCAAATCGTCGTAGCGGAAGATTTCGGCCCGGATGAAACCCCGTTCGATGTCGGAATGGATCTTTCCCGCCGCCTGCACCGCCGGGGTCCCCTTCGAGATCGTCCACCCTTTGACCTCATCCTCACCGACGGTAAAAAAGGTGATCAGTCCCAGAAGACGATACGAGGCGCGGATCAGCCGGGCGAGCCCCGGTTCGGTCAGCCCCAACTCCTTCAAGAAGACCGCTCCCTCCTCGGGGGAAAGGACGGCGATCTCCGACTCGATCTTTCCGCTGATGATGATGCACTCGGTCCCCTCCTGCCGGGCGATCTCAATGACGCGGTCGGAGTAGGCGTTCCCCTTCTCGACATCCCCTTCCGGCACGTTCGCCACGTAGAGAATCGGCTTTCCCGTCAAAAGGGCCAGCTCCTTCATGACCGGCGCCTCTTCTTCCGAGAACGGAACCTGTCTCGCCGATTTTCCTTCCGAGAGGGCCTCTTTCAGACGGGTCAGGAGAGTCGCCTCCCGCACCGATTCTTTATCGCCCGACTTCGCCTTCTTCTCGACCCGGAGAAGCCGCTTATCGATCGAATCCAAATCTTTCAGAATCAGCTCGGTATCGATGATCTCCACATCGCGCTTCGGGTTGACCGCCCCGTTGACATGGACGATCTCCGGATCGTCGAAGCAGCGGACGATGTGGACTAGCGCATCGACCTCGCGGATATGGCCCAGAAATTGATTTCCGAGCCCTTCCCCCTTGCTGGCCCCTTCGACCAAGCCGGCGATATCGACAAATTCCATATTCGTCGGCGTCCGCTTCTTCGGCCGATAGATCTCCGACAGCCGCGTGATCCGTTCATCCGGGACTTCCACGATCCCGACGTTCGGCTCGACGGTACAGAAAGGATAGTTCGCGACCGCCGCGTTGGCGCGGGTCAGCGCATTAAAAATGGTCGACTTTCCGACATTCGGAAGCCCGATAATTCCACAATTGACTGCCATATTTTTCCTAAAACACGTGAGGCGTGAGCCCTCTCCCCTCACGCCTCAACGCCTTAATGGTACCGATTCATCGCCTCGGTAATTCGTCCCTCTAAAAGAAGCGGAAGCGCCTCGACCCCTTTGTCGATCGATCCTTCCACCTGCTTCAATTCTTCCGATCGAAAGGGGGTCAGGACATAATCGGCCGGATCTTGGCTTGGGTCGCGACCGATTCCAACGCGGAGACGAATAAATTCATTGGTTCCAATTGCATCGATGATCGACGCCACCCCACGATGGCCGCCGGCACCCCCTTTGGTCCGAACTCGAATCCGGCCGCACGGGAGGTCGAGATCATCATACACCACAATCATTTCGGAGGGGGAGAGACCGAAAACCTGAAGAAGATACTGAATCGACCGGCCGCTTCGGTTCATGAAAGTCTGCGGCTTCACCAGAACCAAATCGATCTGCCCGGAGGGGACGGCCAATCGGCCCTGTCCTACCCTGGCTTCACCCTTCTTTTCGGAGAGAGAAATACCGTGGTCTTTTGCGAAAGAATCGATCAGCCAAAAACCGACGTTATGTTTGGTCTCCTCATACTCCGGACCGGGGTTCCCCAGCCCGACGATCATTTTCACGATCCGCTTCCCAAAAAACAGGGGGTAGGGAATAGGGTGTAGGGGGCAGTTAAAATCATTTTTCCAAACCCCACTCCCTGTTTTAGAAACTTACTTCTTGGTCTCTTTTTTCTCTTCCTTCCCCTTCGCCTCGGGTTTCGCTTTGGCCTCTCCCGCTTTGGCCTCTCCCTTCCCCCCCTCGGCCTTCGGAGCTTCCTCTCCCTCCTTTTTGGTGAGGACCTCCGGCTCCTTGATCTCCTTGGGCGCGGTCAAGAGCTCTTCCAGCTTCGCCTCGGAAATCGGGGCGGCGACGGAGACGACCACCTGGTCGGGATCGGTCATCACTTCGATCCCTTCCGCCAATCGGATATCCTTTGCATGAACCGATTCCCCGATCGCCAACGCGGAGGCATCCACCTGAATATGATCCGGAATCAGCGAAGGGAGACAGCGAATCTCCATCTCGCGGAGGTTGTGCTGAAGCACCCCTCCCTCTTTCACCCCGACCGACACCGTCCCGGTGACCTCGACCGGCACCTTGACCACGATCGGCTCATTCATATTGATCTCGAAGAGATCGGCATGCAAGACCTTTCCGGTGATCGGGTCCCGCTGAAAGTCACGCAAGATCGCCACACGGGATTCCTCGCCCGATCCCCCCGTGATTTGGAGGGTAATCAGCGTATTTTCTCCCGAGGCCGAATGGAGCACCTTGTTGATATCTTTGGGGTCCATGGTCAGCAGGGTGGAAGCGCCGGCGCCGTAGAGCACCGCCGGGATTTTTCCGCGCATTCTCAGCTGCCGGGCGACACCCTTGCCGGCCTCTTTTCGAAATTCACTTTGAATCTCAATCTTTTGCATAAAACCTCTCTTGTGGGAGGGACCTCCCGGTCCCGATTCTGATCTAGCCTATCATTCTTTATACGAAGAGAGAGCTGACCGACGCCTCTTCGTGAATCCGCTTAATCGCTTCACCGATGAGGGAAGCGATCGACAAAACGGTAATTTTCTTACAGACCTGCTCTTTCCCCTTCAGCGGGATCGTATTCGTCACCACGATCTCATCAATGGGGGCTTCGGAGAGCCGCTGCAAGGCCGGACCCGATAGGACCGGGTGCGTGCACCCGGCAACGATCCGGGCCGCTCCCTTCGCTTTAATCGCCGCCGCCGCCTGTGCGATGGTCCCCGCCGTATCGATCATGTCGTCGAGGATCAGGATATCCCGCCCGACGACATCACCGATAATATTCATAATCTTCGTCCGGTTGGGTCCCTCCCGCCGTTTATCGATAATAGCCAAACCGACATTCAATCTCTTGGCGAAGGCCCGCGCCCGCTCCACCCCCCCCGCATCGGGGGAGACCACGACAAGATCGTTAAACTTCTTCTTCCTGAAATAGTCGAGCAAAACCGGCGTCGCATAAAGATGATCGACCGGGATGTTGAAAAAGCCTTGGATCTGTCCGGCATGAAGGTCGATCGTCAAAACCCGATCGGCCCCCGCCGTTGCGATCAGATCGGCCACGACCTTCGCCGTGATCGGCACCCGGGGTTGGTCTTTCCGGTCCTGCCGCGCATATCCGTAATAGGGGATGACCGCCGTGATCTTCTCTGCCGAGGCGCGCCGGAGGGCATCGATCAGGATCAGCAGTTCCATGATATGATTATTCACCGGTTCCGAAGTCGATTGAACGACAAAGACATCGCTGCCGCGAACATTCTCGTCGATCTTGATGAAGATTTCTCCATCACTGAACGTGGAGACGACGGCATGTCCGAGCGAGATACCGAGGTAATCACAGATCTCTTTGGTGAGGACTGGATTTGAATTACCCGAAAAAAGCTTCAACCGTCGCATGGAAAGCGATCCTCATCATAAGCCCCGCAGACAGTTCTGATGCGCTCCGTTTCCGCGTCAACAGACTGTTTTGGGGTGGTTTGGCTGGGGCGCCAGGGATCGAACCTGGGCTGCGAGATCCAAAATCTCGTGACCTGCCAGCTAGTCGACGCCCCAATAATAAAAACTATACCGGCGACCTTCTCAATATTCGGGCGATCCACACCTTTACCAAGTCCTTCTTTTCGAAGGCGGCGGCGGCCTGTTTGGCCGAAGAATAGTCGCTGAAGCAGGCAAAAAGGGTCGGACCACTACCCGACATCATGACACCTTTTCCTCCCAAGCCGAGGAGTTCCTTCTTGATTTGGGTGAGTTGCGGAAAGGCCTCTAACGTGACCGCTTCCAAGTCGTTATGAGGGCGGTGATAGATCTCCCTTAAAGACGGTCTGTGCGCAATAAATTTGTTTATAGTAATCTCCCGGTCGCTTTTTGTCAACCCTAATTTTCGCGAAAACGCCTGATAAACCCAAGCGGTCGAGACGGCGATTCCGGGGTTGACCAGCACCATCCATCCCGCTCCGTTCGCCGTCGCCGGCTCAACCTCATCCCCCCTTCCCGTCGCCCAAGCGGTCGGACCATAGAGGAAGAAAGGGACATCGCTTCCGAGCGTGGCGCCGAGGCGGGCCAACCGCTCACGCGACCAACGGAGACCCCAGAGGCGGTTCAGACCGACCAACGTCGCCGCCGCATCGCTGCTTCCCCCTCCCAGCCCCGCTGCAATCGGAATGTTCTTGGTAAGCCGGATGGAAACCCCCTTCGATCGCGCCTCCCCCTGGAAAGCGGCCTTTTGGAGCGCTTCCGCCGCCCGAAAGACGAGGTTGGAGCGATCGACCGGAAGGGAAGATCCATTTACAATCGTTAAGCGAACATCGGATGGCTCTTCCCGGAGGGCGACGAAATCATAAAGGCCGACCATCTGCATCAGCGATAGGATTTCATGGTAGCCGTCTTCTCTCCGCCCGAGAACCTTTAAATAAAGATTGACCTTGGCGGGGGCCTTCACCAAAACGGTTTTTTTCATTTGATCGATGTCAGTATGATGAGGTTATTCAGAGGGGGGATTGTACGATATTCCGGCGCAAAAGGCGAGCGGGGCGGAATTTTTTGCTAGGCAAGGGGATCGTCGGGGTTGTCGTCAGCGTCGTCTTCAAGGTCCGGATCGACCTCCCCGTTTTTCAGCTTCTTGATGCCGTATTTGTCGAGCCGGTAACGGAAGGAGCGAAAGTTGAGGTGAAGGAGCTTGGCCGCCTCTTTCTTGACCCAATTTGTCTCCTGTAAGGCCTTCAGGAGAAGCTCCTTTTCGATCTTCCCGATCAGATCTTCCAAATGGAGCCCGTCTTCGGGGATGGCGGCCGGAATCGGAAAGCTCTCCTCCGGTTTAAGAAAACCTTGGTTAAAATCGGCCAGGGTCAGCATTTTATGGGAGGCCAGCGCGACGGCGCGCTCGACCACGTTCTCGAGCTCTCGCACATTTCCCTTCCACTCGTGGTTCATCAAGACACGCATCGCCTCCGGTTCAATCCCCTCGATTTCTTTTCCAAGGCTCTGATTGAACTTGCGCAGAAAGAAATCGGCGAGCATCGGAATATCTTCCGGCCGCTCCCGCAAGGGAGGAAGGTCGATTGGGATCACATCCAAACGATAGTAGAGATCTTCGCGGAATTTCCCTTCCGCCACCATCTTCTCAAGATCGCGATTGGTCGCCGCGATGATCCGAACATCGACCTTCAAATCTTTTGTTCCGCCGACGCGGCGGAACTCTTTCTCCTGGAGGACCCTCAAGAGCTTGACCTGGATCGACAGGGAGGTCTCCCCGATTTCGTCGAGGAAAATGCTCCCTTCGTGAGCAATTTCAAAAAGCCCTTCTTTGTTTCCGATCGCCCCCGTGAAAGAGCCCTTCATATGACCGAAGAGCTCGCTTTCCAGCAGCGCTTCCGGAAGCGCGCTGCAGTTGACGGTGACGAAGGATCGATCGCGCCTGGCGCTGTTGAAATGAATCGCCCGCGCAATCAGCTCCTTCCCCGTTCCCGATTCCCCGTAGATCAAGACGTTGCTCTTGCTGTCGGCGACTTTCCGGACCAGATCGAGCACCCGCTTCATCTTCTCGCTTCTTCCGATAATCTGGGTGAAGGTCGCCTGGCCCTTCAACTCGCGGCGAAGCTGGGTATTCTCCTGGCGCAGCTTTCTCCGCTCCAGAGCATTCTTGATGATCAACTTGACCTCATCGATCTGGAACGGCTTGGTCAAATAATCATAGGCCCCTTCTTTCATCGCTTCGACGGCCGTTTCGGCGGAGGCATAGGCGGTCATCATGATCACGATCGTCTCGGGAGAAAGCTCCTTCAGCCCCTTTAAGAGATCGAGGCCGCTCATACGGGGCATCTTCATGTCGGTCAGGACCAGATCGAAGATGTCCTTCTCCAATACCTTCAAGGCCTGATCGCCGTCTTCTGCCGTCTCGACGAAATAGCCCTCTTTCTTGAGGACAATCGACAGGAAGTCCCGCATGCTCTTTTCATTGTCAACGACCAGTACTTTCTCCATCTCTCTTTCCTATACCGATAACGACTTCAACCGGCTCTCTGCAGATTGAAAAAGATCGGACGGCCGACCGACCCCGGGAGACCCCTCCGGACGGGAATCTTCGATATCCAACCGTTCGCTCCTTGTCAACTCATCCAGCGGAAGGGTGATAAAAAAGGTGGTTCCCTTGGGAGAGCTCTCGACGCGAATTTCTCCCGCATGTTCTTCGATGATCCGCTGGACGATCGACAGACCCAAACCCGATCCGGAGCTTTTTGTCGTGAAGAAGGGATAAAAGATTTTCGGGAGATCTCCTTTTTGGATCCCCCCTCCCGTGTCGGCGAAGAAGACCTCGATCCGCTCGTCGGGGACCGCCGCTCCTTTCCCCTTTTTAGGACGGCTCCGTCGCGTCGAAATCGTCAACACCCCCTCTTCCGGCATCGCTTGAAAGGCGTTTATCGCGAGATTCCAGAAAACTTGCCGGATCTGGTCGGGATCGATCAGAATCATCAGCGGCTCGGACGGAATCAGCAGGGAAACCTTGATCCGGTCGTGATACTCGGGATTATTCCGAAGAAGCTGAACCGTTTCCCACAAAAGGGCGTGGAGATCGGTCGGCCTCCGCCGGGGCGGCAGCGGCTTCGCATAGAGAAGGAATTGCGTGATAATCGAGTTGAGCCGATCCGCTTCTCTGACGGCAATCTCCATCAATTTGAGATGTTCATCGCGGAGGCTGAGATCCCCCTTGAGCACCTCGATCGAACCGCTGAGCGAAGCAAGCGGGTTTCGGATCTCATGCGCCATTCCCGCCGCCATCTCTCCGATGGTCGCCAGACGCTCCTTCTTTTGCATCTCCTCTTCGAGGCTTTTTAGCTGGGTCAAATCCTGGAACGTCCCGATAATCCCGATCTGCCCCCCGTGCTCATTCCGAAGGGGCGAGATCGTCACGCCGAGCAGGCAGCGCTCTCCCTGCTTCGTATAAATTTCTCCGTCGAACCGCTGCGGAACGCCGGTGATCGCAAGGTCTCGGTAGCGGTCCCGAATCTCCCCCCAGGAAAAGAGCTCCCACCAGATCGATCCGACCGCCTCTTCCGCCCGAAAACCGGTCATCTCGGAGGCCGATCGGTTAAACGAGGTGATCTTTCCGGAGAGATCGGTCGTCACGAGACCGCTTGAGATGCTTTCCACGATATCTTCCGTGAAAACGCGCAGCTTCGAAAACCCGACCTCTTTCTCATGCAATCGTTCCGAGAGCCTTCCGCTGAGGCTGCCGACGGTAAAGAAGGTGATCATATAAAGAAAGAGCATATAAAACACCTCCTTCTCACCGAGCAGACTGGGGGAATTAAAAGGAGGAATGTGGGCATATTGTAGATTGACGACGGTGCCGAACAAAAACGTCGCCGCAGCCGCGGTCAGCACCCCCCCCTTGCGGTGGAAGAAGATGCAGGCCGAAACGATCGTAATCACGTAAAGAAAAGAAAAGGGACTCTGAATCCCCCCTGTCACCACGATCAGGGCCGTTTCAAACAAAAGGTCGATCCCCAACTGAACGGAGACGAAAAAGAGGGGATACCGCGTCCGCGAGATGAAGAGGGCATAAACAAGGGTGAGGAAATAGGTCGACCCGATCAGGAAATAAAAGGTGGTGATCGACCATGGGTTTTTGAGATAATTGAGCTCCAGCAGAAGAGGGATGCCGAGAAGAGAGGTCACCAGGAAGATCCGGAGGGCCATCAGCCACTTGATCCTCCCCAGAACGATCTCGTCTTCTCTTTTCATCGACCTATCCTATCGCATCGCAATCGGTTTATCCCACCACCGCAGCCAATTTAAAGATTGGAAGGTACATGGCGATTACGATCGTTCCGATGGTCACACCGAGGAAGACCATCAGCATCGGCTCCAACAACGAGGTGAGGGCGCCGACCGCAGAATCGACCTCGTCGTCGTAAAAATCGGCGATCTTGCTCAACATGGCGTCGAGCGCCCCGGTCGTCTCTCCGACGGCGATCATCTGGACCACCATCGGAGGAAAAACCTTCTCTTTCCCGAGCGGATCTGAAATGGTTTTCCCTTCGCTGATGCTTTGACGGGCGTTCATGAGCGCCTGCTCGATGACTTTGTTTCCTGCCGTCTTCGCAACGATCCCCAGCCCCTCGAGAATCGGCACACCGCTGGCGATCAACGTCCCTAAGGTCCGTGTAAACTTCGCAACGGCGGCCTTCCGGATCAAATCACCAAGCACCGGGAGCTTTAAGGCAATCTTGTCGACCGTCTTCCTTCCATTCGGCGTCCGGTAATATTTTTTGAAACCATAAACGGCCGCGCCGACGGCCCCTGCAATGATGAGGATATTCGATTGCATAAAATGGCTCACATCGATGACAAATTGAGTCAGCGCCGGGAGGGTGCCGCCGAAATCGGTAAACATCTGCGCAAAGATCGGAATCACGAAGACGAGCAAGACCACAATCACGATCCCCGCCACCCCCATGATGGTGGAGGGATAGACCATCGCCGACTTGATCTGCTTTTTCAACTTCATCGATTTTTCAATGTGCTTCGCCAACCGATTCAAAATCGTATCGAGAATACCCCCCGCCTCCCCGGCGGCGACCATGTTCACGTAGAGATCATCGAAGACTTTGGGGTGTTTTCTCAGGGCATCGGCATAGGTCGATCCTCCCTCCACATCGCCCCGGACCTCTCCGACCGCCTTTGCCAACACTGGATTCTCGCATTGAGCCGATAAAATTTCAAGACATTGCACCAGCGGAAGCCCGGCATCGATCATTGTGGCGAATTGCCGCGTGAAGATCACAATATCCTTATCGCTGACCTTCCCTCCGCCAAATCCCGGGATCTTGAGATCTTTGGCCTTTTGTTGAACGGAGGTGACAAGGATATTTTCCTTTCTGAGAAGCGCGATGACCTCCTCCCGGCTGTTCGCCGCCAGCTGCCCCTTCTGAATCGTCCCCTGTCGGGTCTTCCCCGTCCATTCAAACGTCGCCATGGATCACTCCTTGATGACTGGGTGCCATCTTTAGTTCCGAACCATCTTCCCCGGATCGCGAGAGGCCGAACCCGGACCCGCCCCTCCGCCGCGATTGACCATGTTGATCAGCTCCTCGACATTGCTCGATCTTGCCAGCGCGTCTTCATAAGAGATGATCCGTTTTGTGTATAACTCATACAGCGACTGGTTCATCGTCTGCATTCCATGTTTCCCTTGACCGGTCTGCATGGAAGAGTAAATCTGATGGACTTTGTCCTCGCGGATGAGGTTCCGGATCGCCGGCGTCGGGATCAGGACTTCCATCGCCATCGCCCTCCCCTGGCCGTTCGACTTCGCGATCAGCTGCTGCGAGATAATCCCCTCCAACACAAACGAAAGCTGCGCCCGGACCTGAGGCTGCTGGTGGGGGGGGAAAACATCGATGATCCGATTGACCGTTTGCGCGCAGGAATTCGTGTGGAGAGTCCCGAAGGTCAGATGGCCTGTTTCCGAGATGGTGAGTGCCGCCTCGATCGTCTCCAAATCGCGCATCTCCCCGATCAACACGACGTCGGGATCCTGGCGAAGAATATATTTCAATGCAGCCTTGAAGCTCTTTGTATCGGTCGTCACCTCCCGCTGGTTCACCACCGATTTTTTATGGGGATGAAGAAACTCGATCGGGTCTTCGATGGTCAGGATATGATCGTGGCGCTCCGAGTTGATCCGATCGACCATCGAGGCCAGCGTGGTCGATTTTCCGCTCCCGGTCGGCCCGGTCACCAGGACCAATCCTCGCGGTTTCTTGACCAACTCCTGGACGACGTGAGGAAGCCCTAACTCTTCAAAGGTTTTAATTTTGAAGGGGATGGTCCGAATGGCCGCGCCGACCGCGCCCCGCTGCATGAAAATATTGCCGCGGAAGCGGCTGAAGCCCTTCAATCCAAACGAAAAGTCGAGCTCGTTTTCCTCTTCAAATCGATGTTTTTGCGCATCGGTCAGAACACTGTAAACCAGCTGCTTCGTATCGGCCGGGGTCAACTGCGGGAGATCGAGCGGCATCAGATGTCCGTTGACCCGAATCTGGGGGGCGGAGCCGGTGGTCAGATGTAAATCCGACGCCCCCTTTTCAATCATGATCTGAAGTAATTGATGCAAATTGGCCATGCGTGCTCCTTACTTAATCCGCAAACGTGCTGTCCAATACCTCTTCGATCGTGGTCATTCCTTCTTTGACCTTCGATAAGCCGCTCATCCGAAGGGTTTTCATCCCAAGAGCGATCGCCTTTTTTTTGAGCTCATCCGCGGAAGCCCCTTGGAGGATCAATTCTCTCATTTCCTCTTTCACCGGCATCACTTCATAGAGCGCCACCCGCCCTTTATACCCGGTTTTGTTGCAAACATCACAACCTTTCCCCTTATAGACGACCAATCCTTTCAGATCCTCCTGTTTGAACCCGGCCTTTAGAAGGGCGTCGGGAGGGAGCGGATCGGGCTCCTTGCATTTGGCGCAAATTCTCCTGGCGAGCCGCTGCGCAAGGATAAGAACAACGGAAGAGGCAACAAGAAAGGGCTCAATCCCCATATTGAGGAGACGATTGACCGTACCGGGGGCATCATTGGTGTGCAGGGTCGATAAGACGAGATGGCCGGTGAGGGCCGCTTTGACGCCGATCTCGGCCGTCTCATAATCCCGGATCTCTCCGACCATGACGACATCGGGGTCTTGCCGGAGAAACGATCGGAGGGCCGCTGCGAAATTCAGACCGATTTCATCTTTCATCTGAACCTGATTGATCCCCATCAGGTTATACTCCACCGGATCTTCCGCCGTCATGATATTGATTTCGGTAGTATTGATGGTGCTCAGGGCGGAATAGAGGGTGGTCGTCTTTCCGCTTCCGGTCGGCCCGGTCACCAACACCATTCCATACGGAGCGTTGATCGCCTCCGTAAAGTCTTTCAGCGCGCCCACCTCGAAACCGAGTTTGGTCAAATCGAGGGAAAGGTTTCCCTTATCGAGGATACGCATCACCACCTTCTCCCCGAAGAGGCAGGGAAGGGTGGAGACACGGAAATCGACCTCTTTCTTCTTTCCGAGCTTCAGCTTTATCCGTCCGTCCTGGGGAAGACGGCGCTCCGCGATATCGAGCTTCGACATGATCTTCAGACGGGAGACGACGGCATTTTTGATCTTGATCGGAAGATTCATGATCGTCTTCATCGAACCGTCGATCCGGAACCGGACCCGAAAAACGGTTTCAAAAGGCTCCACATGAATATCGCTGGCGCCTACTTTGATCGCATTGACCAAGACGCCGTTGACCAGTTTGACAATAGGAGCATCGACATCTTTGATCCCCCCGTCATCCTGCTGCTCCTCGACGACATCGATGTTCTCCAGGGCATCTCCCACCACGGTATCGAAGTCATCGACCGAGACCATGGCGTTGTCATCATCCTGGCCTTGGAAGGGATTTTGTGTATCTTCTTCCGCGAGGGTATAGTCTTTGGCTTCGATTGTCATCGTTTTTTCGACGACGGCCAAAGCCCCCTTGCCATAATACTTATTGATTAATTCGACCACGGAAGACTCCGCGGCGATGATCGGCTCGACGTTATAACCGGTCATGAACTTGATATCATCAATCGCGAAGACATCGGAGGGATCGACCATCGCGAGACTCAGCGTGGCCCCCATCCGTTTGATGGGAACAACCAGATATTTCTTCACCACCTCGGCCGGAACCAATTTGACCACCGTAGGATCGATCTCTATTTTTGTAAGGTCCGCCGCCGGAACACCATACTGTTGGCTTAAGAATTTCAACAGTTTGGCCTCATCGATAAATCCTAAGCGAACCAGAATGCTCCCGAGCCGCCCCCCCTCTTTCTTTTGGACCAGCAAGGCTTTTTGGAGCTGCTCATCGTTAATCAACTGCGCATTCACGATGAGCTTTCCAAGTTTTTCTGAAACCAAAGGAACCCCTCGATATGAACAGATAACCTGGGATCGGTCCGGCCGAACGAGGAATGACAAGAGCCGTTCGGCGGACCACGCTTCCGACATGAAAACCACAAAAATGCTGAGGAAAGTCTATCCCAAGTTACAATTTCTGTCAACGAAACGGGGGATGAGACAAAAAATGGCGCCTACCGTTCTGGGATCGGCTTTATTCTCTCTTTTTTTCGAAAATCAATGTTGAAGAGGACCGCGAGAAAGCGCCTCTTGAAGGGCTTGCCTCATCTTGGAAAGGGGCGCTTTCTGCTTCGTCCAGATTTCAAAGGCGAGGGCCCCTTGATGGAGGAGCATCCCGAGACCCGGAATGACCGTCGCGCCCGCCTCTTTCGCCGCGGCGAGGAGTGGGGTCTCTTCAGGACGGTAGATCAGGTCGGCGACCGACCATCGGGGATCGAGCAGATGTGGGGGAAAGGGGGAGGGATCTCCTTGCTTCATTCCAAGGGGGGTGGTATTCACCAAGAGGGTCGGCCGCTCCGAATCGGCCGGAAAACCGGGACCGAAATCGACCCCGATGATGGATGTCTTTAAACGGGGCGCGACGGCGGTGACTCGATCGGTCAGCGTTTTCCCGCGCGACGCCGTCCGCGCCGCGATGACCATCTCCGCGATCGGCTGTTGCGCCAGCGCCACCGCAACCCCCTTCGCGGCCCCCCCCGCCCCCAGAAGAATCACCCTTTTTCCGGAGAGATCGACATTCCTCTCTCGAAGCGATTCCAGAAAACCACGCCCGTCGGTATTGCGGCCGATCAGACGGTCCGAGGCGACTTCGATCGTGTTGACCGCGCCGACTTTCCCGGCCTCTTCATCGATCTCGTCGAGAAAAGGGAGGATCGTCTCCTTATGGGGAAGGGTGACATTCACTCCTAGAATCCCCAGCGGGAGGATCCCCTTGACCGCCCCTTCCAACCGGTCGGGACGGACCTCGAAGGGAAGATAGCGATAGGGAAGACCGAGGGCGTCGAAAGCCGCGTTGTGCATCAGTGGGGAAAGGGTGTGGGCGACCGGGTGCCCGAAGATTCCAAAGATTTTCGTCTGGCCGGTGATTGGTTTCAAGTCACTCATTCGGTCCGGTGCCGCTCCCCTCGCTAGGATTGGAGGGCTGTTTTCTCGAAAACCGTTATCGGTACTGGGAAACCGGAATATTTTGGAGAAACCCCATCAGCCCTTCGGCATCGGCGGAGACAACCTGAACGGAGAGATCCAATTCCTTCTCAAGGTCCTGCAGGGTCATCCCATCGAGAAAGAGGTTTCGATCCTCATTGAGGGCCACCGACGGAAGAAGAAGGATCCGGGTTCCGAATCGATCCGAAATCCGCTGTCGGACCGCCTTGACGATATCCCTGCCCGACATGAGACCGGCCACCGTCACCGAATCGCCGAAGAAATCGTTGACGACGGTCACCACCTCCATCTCCGCGCCGCGGATTCGAACCCGTTTCAGGCATGACGTTAAAAAAGGAGAAAAGGAGGTCCCCGTCGCCATGAGAATTTGGGCCGGCTCGGAGATCTTTTTCGGTAAAAAAGGAAGCATCCCTTCGAAGTCGTTCAGGAAAAGGGGGACAATTCCGACGCCGTTTCCTTGTTGGGGAAGGTCGGCATATTCTTCCAAGGGAGGGAACGGAAGGCCCGCCTTGGTATACCATTCATCGGCCAGGAAGACGAACGGGTAGCCAATCTCCTTTCGGAACCGCCTCTGCCACGGCTTGATCCACTCGATCATCTCGCGCGCCCCCTCGACGCTCACCTCCCGAAGCTCTTGAAGTCCCTGCCGATGCCGGGTCAGGCCGATCGGGACGATTGCCAGCGATCCGACCGAGGGGTAGAACTTCACCAGGTCCTCGATACTTTTAACCAGATAGTCGCCGTCGTTAATGCCCGGGCAGAGAACGATCTGCGTGTGCAGGACAATTCCATGTTCGGTCATCTCGCGTATTTCGGCCAGGATATCGCGCGCGCGCGGATTGACCAGCATAAAGCGGCGCAGCTCCAGGTCGGTGGTATGGACCGAAATATAAAGGGGGCTCATCTTCTGCTCGAAGATCCGCTCTTTGTCTTTTCGAGTCAAATTCGTCAGGGTGATGTAGTTGCCGAAGAGGAAAGAGAACCGGTAATCTTCATCGCGGATATAGAGGGTGTCCCGCTGTCCTTCCGGCATTTGATCGACAAAACAGAAGAAACATTTGTTCGGACAACTTCGGATCTTCATCTCCGGGAAGTCGATTCCGAGCGCTTCATCGAGATCTTTTTCGACCTCGACCTCCCACACTTCGCCGTTCGGCTTCGCCAGCTCCAGGAGGAGTTCTTCGTCTCCTTCGACAAAACGGTAATCGAGGACATCTTTCATCTCTCTGCCGTTCATGCTGATCAATCGATCGCCGGCCTCGACCCCGACCGCTTCCGCAATGCTGCCGGGCTCGACCTTCTCGATCGTCAATCCCGCACTTTTTGAAAGACGAACTCCCTTTTGTTCCACAAACCACCTTCTCTCAGGTTACTTTCGGAGGAAAACAACCTCCAGTGAAACGTCGATTATAGAGGTGGGGCGCGCCGAAGTCAAATGGGGAGTTTTCAACACTTCGGGTGGAAAGATTGTGGATAAGCGCCTCTTCATCACGACAAAAGGCCGATCCCTCTAGGCGAGAGAGCAGTTTGCCTAAATTGGAGGCAACCCGCGGCACGGGAAATGAATCGTTATTGTTTCCGACATCCGGCCGATCTCATCTCCAAAATAAAAAATAAACGTTGATAAAAAAACCTTGCTCGACGAGATTCAATTCGTTATAATCGGCTCGCCTTCGTCCATAGAAAAATTTGGGAGAAATTTTCAAATGGTCTTTGAGATCCATCATATTGAAGGGTTCGATCCGACCGGAAGGATGTTCAGCCGCAACGTTCGGGTCAACGTCGGCGAGAACGGCTACACCGGCCACTGCAGCTACGAAGGGTTGACGGTCCAGACAAGTGAATATCCGACGGTCGAAGAAGTTTTAAGCGATCTCACCAAGAAACTTCAAAAAAAAGGATTCACAGAGTTGAGGACGCGGGTCAACTTCAGAGAAGATCGCTACCTCGCCGAGAGAGAGCCCTGGGTTTATTACAAAGCGTCGTAACACCCTGGTTCAACACAGCCCAAGGAAATTTCTTTTCATCTTTTTTCCGCCCACTGCCTACCTCCTCCCCTGTTTTGACTCTCGAAACCGGTTGTGTTAGGATGTCGCCGATTTTGAAAAAGCGATGAAGTCACGTTCATACAAAAAAACGTTCCTGTTTGCCCTCATGGCCGCCCTTGTCGTGTGGGGGGTCGGCCATCGGATTACCCTCCCCTCGTCGGCCCGGCAGACCGAGCCGAGAGAAATCAACCCTGACATGCTGAAAAAGACCAAGCTGGAAGAGTCGAAGCGACAGTTTCGCCTCTCCGAACGGAACCTGAACGACCCTGCTTCGCCCCTCCCCTCGCTTCTGGCCCTTTACGACGATGATCAGTTCCAAGCCGTCTCGGATCAAATTGTCAGCCTCTCGGACGATCGGAAAAATGCCCCCCTCCATCTCCTGCACGGCAACGCACTGGCCTTCCTCGGAAAACATGAGGAAGCCGCGGCGGCGTATCAGCAGGCTTATCGCCAGGCCGAGACCCCTCAGGAACAGGCCGCCGCGTTGGCGAACTTCGGTCTTCTCTTCTCTACGAAGCGGGTTTGGAAAGAGGGAATCACCTGGACCGAGCGGGCGCTGGCGATCGACCGCCAGACCGGCGACCGGCAGGCCGAAGGAGCCGACCTCGCCCTTTTGGGAACCCTTTATTATCAAGCGGGAGACACCGCGAAGGGATCGGAAGCGCACATGGAAGCGTTGAAGATCGCCGAGTCGATCTCCGACCGGCGGCTGATGGCGCGCCAGCTTGCGTCGATCGGCAATCTCCACTACCTCGATCGGTCCTACGAAACGGCCCTCGATTATCAACAAAAGGCGCTCAAGCTTTATCGGGAGCTGGGAAACCCGATCGGAGAGGCGGTCTCCCTCACCAGCCTCAGCTTCATCTATAAAGACCGAAAAGATTTCGCGAAGGCGCTCTCGTTCCAATCCGACGCTCTCGCCATCCATCAAGCCGGAAACGACCTTTCCTCCCAGGCGAACTCTCATATCAATCTGGCGCTGATCCATCAGGATCAGGGGGAGTTGGAGAAAGCGATCGGGTCGGCGGAAAAGGCGCTGAAGATCCGGGAGGAGATGAATGATCTCCCCGGAATGGCCAATGTCGAAGGGACCATCGGAACGATTCACCAGAGCTTCGGGAATCTCCCCCAAGCGATCGAACATCTCGAGAAATCAAAAGAGCTCTTCCAGAAGGGGGGGGCCTCCCAGCAGATCCATATCGTTGACCAACGGATTCAGACCCTGCGCGACCAGATGCAGAACTAAATCCCCAAATCCCGCGTAAACTCTTCCTTCCGATTCTCTCTACAAAACCAGAATTCCCAGAACCGCCGTCACCGAGACCACCGCCAAGATCCCTCCCCCCATCACAAAAAGCCCCCCGACCCTGAAGTGGTCATGACGGCGGAGCCATTCTCCTATCCCGATGGCGGCAAAGCCGATTAGCGTCGGGGTTCCGAAGAAGGTCAGAAGGTCCTGATAACCCGGTTTCAAGTAGATCGGCAAGGTTCCGATAAAGGGTTTCGCCTCCTTATCTTCCGCCTTGATGACAATATCGTATTGGGTCATCTGCTCGGTAAAAGTGGGAGGGCCCCGTTTTGGGATGAGCGTGACACGGATCGGCATCTCCTCATGCGGGGCTAAATCAACATTGCGCGGATCAACCCGGGCGATCCACCCTTCCGGTTTTCGCTCGATGCTGAGGGTGTAAAAATTGATCTCTTCTCCCGGATTGGAAATGACGATATCGATGACCCGCCGCTCTCCCGATTCCAGAAAGCGAGGAGAAGGGATCCGGGGAAAGACATCGGCCGATTGCGGCTCCCGCGGCGGGGCGTCTTGAGCAAACCCGAAGTTGGAGATCGAAATGAGGACGAAACCGATCAAGCCGATTAAGAGACCCACATCCGTTCCCCCGTCAAGTAGGCCTTGATCTGGCCGGAATGACCCACCAGGCCGGCGAGCAGGCCGAGCGCAACCAGCAGGACCAGCGGCATCCAGGGAACGAGGACCGGCAGCCCCTTCGGGGGGAGGAGCCAGACGCCGTAGTTGAGCCACCAGGCCATTTGTGAGCGGGTATCGAAGAGATAATGGGTTGCGAACATGAAGGTGAGAAGGCGCGCCTCCTTCTCCCCATATCGGCGGAAGAGAAGGGGAGACAGGATAAAGATCGGCGTGTGGAAGAAACTCCGGTATTGCGCCCAGATGACATGGTCGATGTCGGGAATCAGTGTCGTGAAGACCCGAATGAAAATCATCGGGGAGAACCCCTCGAGGACAATCAAGACAAAAAAGGCGAGAAAGAGATGGGTGGTCGCTTCCAGGAAAAGATAGAGGCGCCAGTGGCTGACCCAGAGCGGCTGGCCGTATTTCTCGAAGAGGAGATAAAAAAGAATCATTCCCGACATCGGCAAGATAAAGCGCCTCATCCGACCCCCTCCCGCTTCTCCGGAACTTCCGCCAATCCTGCGACGGGGCCGAGTTCCGGACTCCCGGACGCGACGTCCCCTTCCTTCCTTTTCTTATCGGTCACCCAAAAGGTAAGATAACGCCCCAGCATCAGCCGGGTCTGCGCATCGACCGCGGGCAGTCCGACCAGGAAAATATAAGAGAAGGGAACCAATGCCCATTGCAATGTCATCGAAGCGGTTCGCCACCGTCCGTATCGCGCAGGGCGGGGGGGAAGAAGCGCATGGCAGAGAAAAACCGAGAGGAGCACGCCGACCAGCGCCATCGATAAGATCGACCGGGTGGTCGCGTTAAAATTGTAAGCGAGAACCGTCTGATAAAATTCTCTCCCGCCGACCAGCAGGGGAAGGCTACCGAAAACCGGAATGACAAAAGGGGCGCTCGCCCAACTGTAATTCCCCTCGAGCATTCGGAAGACATGTTTGATTTTCTTTCGAAGCGGAATGGCCCGATCGATCAGAAACCCGCGCATCATCAAGGGGAACTTCTCGATCCCCCAGGCCCACCGCCGCATCTGTTTATATTGGTTAATCAGCGTACGCCAATAACTCTCCGCCAGGTTCGCATCCATCGAAACGGGAACATAGAGCGGGATCGTCTCATACTCCCCCCCATAATATAAGTAGCAGGAGTAGAAGATGACCGAGTCGTCCGAGATGACATCGACCGGCCAATATCCGACCTCCACCAGCGCCTGAAACGACATCGCATGGCTGGAGAAGGTGATGAGAAGATCGGGCCGGATGCTCTGCACCATATGCCAAAAAGTGGTGCTGTTGGCGACCACCCGCGCGAACGACGGCGCATCCCAGATGTTGTTATGGTACATCGGGAGAGGCTGGTAGCTTCTCCGTGTCCGCTTCGGCTGGATGATGTAGTTGTAAGTAAGGCATCCGAAGTACTGCCGGTCGACACAGGTATCGGCGTCAAAGGCGGAAAGGATCACCCGGTCATAAGCCATTTTCTCTTGATCAAGGTATTGCTTGGCCTGGCGGGCCGCCCAGGCCATGTTCGCCCCTTTGACGCGCGCCTCCCCCGGAATTCCATCGGGATGAAAGGTCGTTAAGAAGGCGCCGAAGGAAGATCCAAACTCCTGCCGAAGGGCCTTCGCCTTCCGGTAGGCGGGAATCCCCTCCCGCTCCTCGAAGGCGAGCACCACGATCATCCGCTCATTCGGATAGTCGGCCTGCAAGAGGGCCTTCAATGACGAGCGAAGGATTTCGAGCCCTTCCTGATAAGTCGGGAAGATCACTAGATGACGGATCGTCGTCCAATCCCAGACATCGACCTTCTCCGCTTCGATCCGCTCGATTTCCTGCAGATGAAGACGCAGGCTCTGAAGCCTCCGTTTTGGAGCCCCTTCACTTTCAGCACGCGCCATCTCCTCCTCGATCTCCCGGCGATAGGCCGGAATCTCCCCGGACGCTTTTTCACATCGCCTCCGCCAATCGGTTCCCCACTCCATCCGCACCCGCCGGTAAGCGAGGAGCATGAAGATGGAAAAATAGGTCACACGGATCAGCCAATAAAGATCATAAGCGATGATGAAGATCGCGACGGCGACCGGTTGAAAGAAGGAGAAAATAAAAAGGCCGAGAAAAGTCGACCAGAGAAGAAGGCCGGGAACGATCTCAAAGGCGCGCTGCAGGAGCGCATCCCTTCGATGGGACGTGCGGGGAGAAGGAAGAAAAACACCCATTAGAGACGGCTCCCCAGGAGCGTCGAGCGGGGCCTTCCAAAGGAGAGATCCGCCTGGTAAAGCCGTTTTCGAAAGAGAAAGGTGACCTGATCGTTATCGTGATAAACAAATTGGGGGGCTTCGCCGGGAATGCGGAAAAGCGGATAGGTATTGGGAGGAGCTTGTCCGCCGATCTCCGTAATATAAACGGTATCCCCGACACCGTAGAGAATGTGGAATTGATCGCTATACCAGACCGGCGCAATGACCGTTCCTTTCCGCCGGACGGCCGTTTCAAAAGAACCGGCTTCCCGCCCCCCCAAGGTCTTTCCCTCCTCAAGGTGATAAATAAAGATCCCCTGTTTTGTCTGATAGAGAAGGCGTTTCCCGTCTCCATTGAAGAGGACCGTTTGAACCCCGGACGCGACCGGCAGAGGGACCGCGGAGGGAACGTCGTCGATGAGCCAGAGAATATGGTGGCGATCGATCAAAGCGATTTTTCCTTGGGGCGAGACGACGAGGCGCTCGGGATTATTTCTTTCGACCGGTTCGATCGGAAGCTCCGCCAGCGGGGTCCGCTCGCCAGTCACAAGATCTTGCCTGAAAAGAACTGGCGGGGAGGCCGTCACAAAGTAGAGGTAATTTTCAAGAAGGGCATATCCTTGGACACGGTCGGGGGTCGCCTGAGCGATCGATCTTGTTTCATAATCGGCCCGATAGAGCGATTTCCCTTGCATGAAGAAGAGATGAAGTCCGCTTTGGGTCCATTTCCAATGATCAACCTCTCCTCGTTCGGGCGGGGTCCATTCAAACGGCCTCTCCCGTTCTTCACCCTCCCTGACGGCCAGGATAAAATATCGTTTCGATCGAGAGCCCGAAACGGAAAAGGCCACCCCCCGGCCGTCCGCCAGCCAAAGGAGGCGATCGATGGAATCTTCGGCAGAGAGCGACCCTGTTTGATCGGTATCCGGGAAAAGGAGTCGCTCCTCTCCTCTGTCCAAATCGAAGAGCCAGAGGGACTCCGCCTCCTCCGCACTTTTTCGGTGGACATAGATCAGCTTCCGACCGTCCGGCGAGACGGCGAAGGTCCGAATTTCTTTCGCCGACACGGAGGAAAAGGCGATCCGTTTCGGAATCAATAAAATCTGATCCTCGACGGTAATTCGATTCGCCTGAATCTCCACCTCTTTTCGCCAGGGACGGAAATCTTCCGAATTCACCTCCAAGACATACCATGAGGGAAGCAGGCCCTGAATCTCAGCCGGCGTCCGATCGGTCCCTTCCCGTTGGTTGATGCGTATTTTCGCCCCCTCCGGATACGATTTCAAAACAAGGGTTCCCGTCGGAACCAGCGCCTGCCCCTGAAAATCATACCGGTATCCGCTCGCGCCGAGAATCAGCACGGGGGCCACGATCGTAAATAAGAAGAGCGCCCCTAGAAAGAAAACCCTTCGATAGCGCGGTTTCATGAGAGCATCCGAAATTTTTCCTATTCGAGGATCTCTAACTGATTTTCAACCGAAAGAACCCCGCTTGTATTCCGGGCAATCCGTTCCGCTTCTTTCTTTTCCCGTTCACTCTGAACGCGACCGGACAAGATCACCTTCCCTTTTTCCGCCTCAACGTCGATGGCAAGCGCGTGGGTCATTGGATTTTGAATCAATCGCGATGTGATCGTGGAGGCGATCACCGCATCCTCAAATCGATCTCCCCGCTTCGTCTCCCCCACCCGCAGGAGATTCTCAACCTGCCGAACGCCGGTCACCCCCGCCGCAATCTCCGCCGCCCGGCGTTTCCGGTCTTCCGACGGGAGCATACCGGAAAGGGTGACGACCCCTTGGCGGCTGTCGACATGGATCCGGAAGAGATGGAGGGTTGCGTCATTGGCCAACTTCGCCCGGATCCGGGAGGTGATGGCGGTGTCGTCTACCCGTTCTTCCGTCCCCTTCTTTAGATGGGAGGCACACCCGATCATTCCGATGCAGAGCGCCATCAATAAGGCATAATGAATCATCCGCATCTTTTTTTCTCCAGATTGGAAATGTGGATCAAAACGCGGGGGCGGCCGAAACGACCGCCCCCGCGTCAAAGGACTATCCTAGATCTTCCAGTAGATTCACAGGCAACGTGGTACCAGACTCTTCTGAAGAAGAGCCCTCGAAACGACCGACCTTCAGATTGTCTTCGACCTCCCGGACCCCTTCCGTGTTCTGGGCCAACTCGATCGCCTTCCGCTTCTGGTCCTGACTATCAACCACCCCGTTCAGGAAGACAACCCCATTTTGGGTATCGACGTCGATATTCATCCCGTTCAGAACATCATCGGAGAGGAGCTTCGCCTTCACCTTTGCGGTCAACGCCGCATCATCGGTTTGGGTCGTAGTCCCCGCGCCGCGATCGGTCGGCGCGCTTTCCGTATCGTGGTCCCGCCAGCTGGCACAACCGGTTGTCGCTCCAATAAGCAGAATAAAAATCAACAGCTTGCTGAGTGTCTCTTTCATGGTGTTTCTCCTTGTGATTGGTGGAACAGGAACGTAAGCGCGCCGCGCACCGTGTAGTTGTTCGTCTCAAGATCGGGGAGGGCGGCGCGTACGGCGACATTGTCGATATTCTCCCTGAAGTCCCAGAAGGTCGCGTGATACTCGACACTAAAAGTCACGTTCTCTGTCTTCAACCAAACCCTTTCATTCGAAGCCTCCTTACACTCTCAACAAGAGAAATCGATTGATCCGGTCTGTCATCGCGATGATTCGTTTTTGTTGAGAGGCGGCTACGATACGATGGGCCGATGGCACGCTGATACCTTTTGGAGAAGTTTTTGAACACCGCGATACATTCCGTCGATACGTTTTTGTGTGCGTTCTCTGGACCAATCGTGTATTGGTCAGCCGACGACCGCGTTTCACTTGATAGTATCTACAAGAAATGACCCGTTGTTCCGTTCCACTTCGCGATCCGGACGCTTCTCCTTCGTCGCGAAATCATTTTTTTGCCTGCTTTATGGATAAGGGGGAAGATCATCCCCTTGGCCCTCATAATGGATCGAGAGCCCTCTCCCCGCTTCCCAAGATCAGCTTGAAGACCCAGGGAATCGGCGTCGATTGAGGATGGCGGATCATGGCGCTTTCGTTGACAGGAGCGTCCATTCTCTCCTCTCCGCTCGCTCAATGAACGACTAGGCAGCCCGTCGATGAGGACGGCTGACGACCTTGCGGTTAGATAGGATCACTTTGTCCACGATCTCACCGCAGTAAACACATCTCCAGCCCGGATAAAACCATGCATATTCATCTTCCAGACCGTAGAAGTTCTCGTGGACCATCGATCCTGAGCATCTTGGGCAATTCATAATCGACCTCTACTCCATATAAAGTTCGTTTCTGAGATGAGAGGAACAGTTCCTCTTCGCCGACTCTGTATTAGGAAAAAAGCAAGTCCCATGCCAGTAGAACGCTTTCGAATTCATCGGTTAGAAGGGGCCTCTTCGGATGATCGATGAAAAAACATGCACTTTTTAGGAAGTGGGATCAACCCGTTGCAACGGAATGCGGCGAAGGAAAGAAAGACAAAATTAATTGGAAATCAAAGTAGATAGAGAGGATTGCCTTGGGTAAGTTATATACAAACGATGCGAGGGCTTAATGAAGATATGTAAATCTTTCACACCTGGAGATCATCAAAGGACAGCCGGCTCCACCATTCCTATGGTGCCGGTGATTCCATCGATCCGCACAGGAAGGCCGAAGGGAAGGGTGGCGAGCGAATCCCCATGGCCGGAAGGGAAACCAAAGAGAACCGGGACGGGGAGTTCATCAAAAATTTCCATAATGATCTCGGGAAGGAGCTCCGGCTGGCAACGGGGCATCTGACCAAAGACAACCCCCCGCACATGGTCGAATTTGCCCAACCCTTTCAGATAAGAGAGCATCCGATCGATTCGATAGGGGGCCTCATCGATGTCTTCAATAAAGAGGATCTTATCTTTGGTCTCGATCTCATAGGGGGTCCCGATGGTTGTGCAGATCAGGGTAAGACAGCCGCCGGTCAAGATCCCCTCCGCTTGACCGGGCCGCAATGTCCGGACGCCGGGGAACGACATTTCCACCGCCTGGCCGCCGAGGACCTTCATGAAGTTTTCGTCCATCGCCTGATTCGGTCCTTTCCCAAACTGCGTTGCGACCATCGGGCCATGGAAGGTCACCCAACCCAAGATGCGGGAGAAATAGAGGAGCAGGGTCGTGACATCGCTGCAGCCGAGGAAAATCTTCGGTTCAAGGCGGTTCCGATCGAGGAAACGAAGAAGCCGGGCGGTTCCGGAGCCCCCCCGCGCGCAGAGGACGGCGCGGACATCACGGTTCTCGAACATCGACCGGAGGTCGGCCGCCCGGTCGGGGTCTTTCCCGGCGAGGTAGCGGTGGCTCTTCTCAACGTGCCGCCCGACGATGACCTTGAACCCAAGCTGTTCGAGCCGGAGCACACCGCGGTGAAGATCGGCCGGCTCCACCCGTCCGGCCGGCGCCACAACTCCGATCGTCTCCCCGGGGGAGAGCCGTTTCGGCTTGATGATCGACTGCCGGCGCTGGTTAGACACCGACCACCTCCTCAAAAATCAGATCGTGGAGCTCGGGGCGGAAGAGACGGATCTCCGAATTGTCCCGGCTCGGATGGACCCGATTGGTCAACAAGATTACAATCAGATCTCTCTTCCGGTCGACCCAAATCGATGTTCCGGTAAAGCCAAGATGGCCGAAGCTCATTGGAGAAAAAAACCGGCCTGAAGAGGAATGAGGATGTGAGGGGGTATCCCACCCCAACCCCCAGGAGGAGCCGACCGGAATGTCATTTCCCTTCTGGCAGGTGGTAAAGAGGGTCGCCAGCGTTGAATTGAGCGGCCCCGTTCCTGCGATCGAATCGAACCAAAGCCGGACCAGACGGTAGACCTCCCACGCCGTCGAGAATAAACCGGCATGGCCGGCTACCCCTCCCATCGCATAAGCATTATCGTCGTGAACCCACCCCCGGATCACCTTGCCCCGCCAGGGACACTCCTCGGTCGCCGCAAAAAGGCGCCCCCGATAGGCCTGCGGCCGCCGTCCGAGCCGGATAAAGAAAGTCTCCTTGCAATCGTGTTTTGAAAAGAGGTTCCGATAACAAAAGCGGTGAAGCGGCTCCGTCGCCACCGCTTCCACCACCTCTCCGAGGAGAATAAAACCGAGATCGCTATAAAGGCTTTTCGCCCCCGGATAGGCGATCAGCGGCTCCTCTTTCACCCGTTGGCAGATTTTCTGCTTGGCCGCAGAGGAGCCGAGAAAACCGGGATCTTTTTCCTCCTGTTCTGCAATCTCCTGATAATAGGGCTTCCAATCGGGAAGACCGGCGCTGTGGTTCAAGAGATGATAGAGGGTGATCTCCCGCTTCGCTCCGAAAGTAAACTCGGGAAAAAACTTCGAGAGCGGATCGGTGAGGGCAAGAAGGTCATTCTGAATTAAAATGAGGATCGCGGCGGCGGTGGCGAGCGGCTTCGTCAGGGAGGCGAGATCAAAAAGAGTATCGCAGGTCATCGGGACCTGATTGGGAATCAGCGAGGCCGATCCGAACGCCTGATGAAAACGGACCTCCCCTTGGGAGGAGACCAATAGGACCCCCCCCGGGAAGACCCCGGCGGCGACCCCCTCCTGCATTTTTTGGGAGATTCGACTGGACACATTCCTAACGGTAGGGGCGATCCTCGTGATCGCCCATCATTTTCATTATTGTCGGGCTAGGGCGAATACACGGTGCTACAGTGCAAGCGAGATTCGCCCCTACATCGCCAATTTCGAAATCAATTTTTGGTGAATCCCGCCGAAACCGCCGCTCGACATCACGCAGACGACATCTCCCGGCACCAGTTCCTTCACCATTTCGGAGACGATCCGGTCGGCGGTCGATAAAAACCGGGCGTTCTTTCCAAGCGCGACCAGATCGGAGATGATCTTTTCGGGATTGAGCCGATCCTCCGCCGGAATCTTCTCCGGGGCGAAGATGTCGGCCAAGATAATCCGGTCGGCCGGGGCAAGGGCGGCGACAAACTCCTTCTGAAAGACATTCCGCCGGCTGGTGGCGGAGCGCGGCTCGAAGACGGCCCAGAGCCGCCGGGTCGGATACCGGAGCCGGAGGGCCATAAGGGTCTCGGAGATGGCGGTCGGATGATGGGCGAAGTCATCGATGATCAATATATCGCGAACCTCCCCCACGATCTCCTGGCGCCGCTTGATCCCCTCGAATCGCAGCACCCCTTCCGCGATTTTTTCCCAAGGAACGCCGACCTCGTGCGCCAACGCGATCACTGCCAATGTATTTTTCAGGTTATGCCGGCCGGCCAAGGGGTTTCGAATCGTCCCCATTTTTTTTCGGCGGCGGAAAACGTCGAATGAAAGGAGCTCCCCGGTCATATGGATCTGCTCCGCCTGCCAATCGGCCTCTTCATCGATCCCGTAGGTCTCGATCCGGCAGCCGGCCCCTTTGATGACCTCCCCGATCGCGGGATCTCCCGCGGCCGTCACCAGCAATCCCTCCGCGGGGAGAAGCGCCACGAACTTTCGGAAGGATTGTTTAATCGCCGCCAGATCGGCATAGATATCGCCGTGGTCGAACTCGATACTGGTCAGGATGGCGTGATGGGGCTGATAATGAAGGAACTTGGGTCCTTTGTCGAAGAAGGCGGTGTCGTATTCGTCTCCTTCAACGACGAAGTAATTCCCTTTGCCCGAGCGGTGGTTGCTGTTGAAGTTCTTCACCCAGCCGCCGATCATCATTCCCGGATCGAGCCCTGCCGAGGTCAAGACCCAGGCGAGAAGAGAAGAGGTGGTCGTCTTTCCGTGTGTCCCGGCCACCACCAGCGACGTTTTTCCCTTGAGGAAAAACTCCCCCAGCGCCGCCGGCATGGAGAAATAGGGCAATCCCCGCTCTAGGGTGGCGACCACCTCCGGATTGGTTTTGCCGACGGCATTTCCGATGATCACCAGGTCGGTGTTCGGTTCGATGTGAGACGGGTCATATCCGATCTTGCAAGGAATTCCCGCTTCTTCAAGAAGGGTGCTCATGGGGGGGTAGATCTGTGTGTCGGAGCCGGTGACGGCGTGCCCCCCCTTTTTGAGGAGTCCGGCGAGGGCGGCCATCCCCGTCCCGCAGACGGCGATGATATGAATCCGTTTTGATTCCGGCAAAGAGGTCCCTCATTCCTTCGGAATGAAGGGAGTGTACCAGGCTATTTCACTTTTATCAAGCGGGTAAACGAAGAAATAGAGAGGATCTCAAAGAAATGGAAGGGATTGAAGAAAGGTGGATTGTGACCTGTTTCTAGTTGAGACCTTCTTGAAGATGGTGCCGTACCTTCTGGAGAACTTCGCCGGGGTTGATCGGCTTTACGATATAATCCTTGGCACCCAACTCCATCCCCCGCGCCTTGGAGACCGGATCGACCTTGGCGGAGATAATCAGCACCGGAATCTGGTTCATCCCCGGATCGGCCCGCATCGCCTCCATAACCCCAAAGCCGTCCAGCTTCGGCATCATGAGATCCGAAAGGACCAGCGCCGGTCTTTCCTGTTGAACCTTCTCAACCGCCTCGACCCCGTCTCTCGCCGCCACGACAATATATCCCCCTCGTTTGAGTACGGCCGTTAAGATCTGGACCGTATCTTGGTTATCGTCGACGACTAAAATCTTTTTTTGCACGGATCTTCACCTCCTGGTTACGACAAAGAGGAAAGCTGGAACCTCCCCCTCGCGTGTGGAACGACACTTTCCTATAGTATAGCCGATTGTGGTGTTCATGCAGACTCCTCTTCACAGAGTCCACTCAACGCCTTCAATGCAAGCCGTCTCTATCACCGCGCACTTTATCAATCCGAGCGATCGGAAGTCCATCCCGTTGAAACATGCAAATCCATTCACCTATCTTCAAGTAGACATCAATGACGAATCTTCTCGTCGGGCCCGTAGGAGGGATCGCGCTGGACCCCAGGGGTGTTGGGACGCGCTGAATCGAATAAAAACAAGAACAGAATCGAAGAAGAAATGGATGATGACGCAGACAGCGTTTCATTGTATCACTACCTTTCCAGGAAATACAAGGAAGGAGTCGCGCGCCCTTGCCCGCTCAAGGTCTGTCCCGGTTCAGGATCAGTTGTAACCCAAGCTCATCAATGCCATTCCATAGCGGCTGCCTCTGGTCCAGCTACCGGCATAAGTTTTGCTTTTTGCTTTTGATGAGATGATTGGAAAAGATGAGGATGCAACGATGGCAACGATGAAGCAGGTCGGAAGTTTAGAGGTCTATGAAGATCTCCCTTTTCAAGAACGCTCCTGGAAGATCCAACGGTTCGGCTGGATTCTTATGGGGCTCGCGGTGATGGGAGCCTTTCTCGGGCTATTCGGTCCGGGGCCGCTCAGCAGCGCCAGCCAAGGCCGGCAAGGGGGGCCTCTCCGGTTGGAGTATAACCGTTTTGAGAGATTTCAATCCCCGGCAACCCTCCACATCCATCTGGAGCCCGGCGTTGAAAAAGAGGGGGCGGTCCGTGTCTGGATCAACCACGATTATCTAAAGGGGGTGCAGATTAGGCGAATCACCCCGGAGCCGGACGAGGTCGAAGGGGGTCCGGACCATCTCACCTACCTTTTTCGGGTCGAGAAATCGGGGCCTCCCAAGGAGATTACATTTCACCTGGAGACCGAGCGGTTCGGCCTGCTTTCAGGCCGGGTCGGTCTCAACACGGAAGAGGAGCTGACTTTCCGCCAGTGGATTTATCCATGAGTGTGCTCTCTCTTTTATGAACCCAAGGAGGTCTTTTATGGACGCCGTTCTACGCGGTCTCGCCGTTTACATATTTCTCTTGATCGTCTTCCGGATTGCCGGGAAGCGTTCCGTTGCGGAGGTCACCACCTTTGATTTTATCCTCATTCTGATTATTGCAGAAGCGACCCAACAGGCCCTGCTTGGCCAGGACTACTCCATCACCAACGCCTTTCTGCTGATTATCACGCTCCTCGGAGCCGACATCCTGATGTCGTTGATCAAGCAGCGGTCGCCGCAGGCGGAAAAGTGGCTCGACGGCGTTCCCCTCGTCATTGTGGAAAACGGCCGCCCGCTTCACGATCGGATGGACAAAGCACGGGTCGATGAATCGGATATTCTGACGGCGGCCCGGGAGCGGCTCGGGCTGGAGAGGATGGACCAGATCAAATATGCCGTTCTGGAGCGGAGCGGCGGGATTTCGATCATTCCGAAGCGGGCGGCATAAGCGGATCAATGCTGACGCGAGTGAAGCGGCCTACGGCTGGAGCGGCCGTTGGAGCCCTACTGTCCTAAAAGAACCGAGACCGAGTTCCCGCTCCGGTTCACGACGACGAGATCGCGTAGAGCATTCGGATCGACAGGATCATCATCAAAATACCCCGCGGCGGCGGCCACCGGGTTTTTACTTGTCCCGAGGGTGATCTCAAGCGAGGGGCCAAACGTGCCGTCTCCGACCCCCACATAAACCGTGACCGACTCCGTCTCGACGGCGGTGCGAAAATTCGGAATGACCAGGTCCGGTTTTCCATCGCCGTTAAAGTCGCCGACCTCGATCCCTTGGGGCTCCAATCCGACCGGGAAGCGGGTCGGCGCGGCAAAACCGCCGGTCCCGTCGTTCAGGAAGATCGAAACCGTCCCGCTCTCGTTATTCACCACCGCCAGATCGGGAGTGCCGTCTTCGTCGAAGTCCTCCGAAACCAAGGCCACCGGCCGATGGAACGCGTCGGTCCCGATCGAAAAGGAGACCGGCGGATCAAACGTGCCGTCCCCGTTCCCCGAGAGAAGGGAGATCTCATTGATTAAGCTGTTGGCAACGATCAGATCAAGGTTCATATCCCCGTCCAGATCAACGGCGACGACTCCCGAAGGGCTGGTTTCCGCTGGAAAGAGAACCGGCGCGCCGAATCCTCCCGCCCCGTCTCCCAGGAGGACGGAAACATTTCCGATGCCGTTCATCACCGCGGTGACGGCCACATCGTCGTTTCCGTCCTCGTTGAAGTCGGCGACGACCAAGTCGGACGGGAAGGTCCGTCCGCTGTCGTCCGGATCGATCCAAAGATCAAACGAGACGGCCGCCGCGAAGCCCCCCCCGGTATTGAGAAGCAGCGTCATCGTTCCCACGGCGCCGTTGGAAACGACAAGATCAGGCATGCCATCCTTATTGAAGTCTCCCGAGGCGAGATGCTGCGGAAAGCCCTGCACACCGGGAGGGGTCGCCGGAAAATGGACGGCGGCATCGAACGTGCCGTCTCCGTTCCCGGTCAACAGCGAGACCTCATGGGTCGCAAAATTCACCACGGCCAAATCGAATAGATTACCCGCATCGAATTTGGCCACCACGACATCGTTGGGGCTTCCTCCACCCCGGACCGGAAATTCATTCGGCTGACCGAGGAAGGGGAGAATGAAGCTTTGATCCGCTCCAAAGCCGCTTCCCCTGTCGTTGGTCGCCACGATCCGGTAATGATAAGGGGTGTTCGGCTGCAGACCCGTTAAACTGTCGGAAACCGCCACAAAGGTATTCCCTCCCGATTTTGTTTGTGGCGCCGTGCTGCTGCCGTAGGCCGTCGTCACCCCCCATTCAAAATAAACCGTCGTTTGGCCTGAGAATCCCAACGGATTGACCTCTCCATGTAAAATCGCCGAGCCGGTTTTCAAGACCTCGCTCGGAGGCAACGTCACCACCGCCGGGGGCGGGGTCGGAATCGGCGTGGCCGAGGCCTCCTCGGACGGAAGACTTTCCCCGTGGGCATTCTCCGCTGTCAGAATGTAATGGTAAGTGGTGTTGTTCGTGAGGCCGGTGTGCGTGTAGGTGGTGCCGGAAAGATTTGAAATTTTTGTTCCGTTGTCCGGGGTCACCCCCGCCGCCGTCCCCCAGTAGACATTGTAAAACTGCGCCCCTGCGGCGGCATTCCAATGGAGGATGACTTCACCGTCCGCGGCTGAAGCAGTTAAGTTTGTCGGTTGCACCGGAACGGTGTCCGCCGCAAAGGGGGTCGCCGAAACCTCGGCCGACTCCTCGCTCTGGCCCAGACTGTTCTGGGCGGTGACGACGAAAAAGTAGGTCGTCCCGTTGGTCAGGCTGTCTTCGATATAGACCGTCGCACCTCCCGGAACCTGGGTCCGATTTCCGCCGACAATGGTGTTCCAATTGTCTCGGTTGATCCCGGAAACGGTCGCCCTGTAGAGGAAATAACTCGAGGCGCCGGTGACGGAGTTCCATTCCAGTGTGACCTGACCGTCCGCGGCGATCGCTCTGAGTCCGGCGGGAGGGAGAGGAAGCGCGGTCGACATCGGTGTCGCAGAGACCTCGGCCGATTCTGCACTCTCCCCCGCCGCATTCACCGCTGTGACGACAAAATAATAGGTCGTCCCGTCGAAGAGGTCGCTCTGCGTGAAGGGACCGGCGGCCGCGGGATTCCGCTTCCCGAAAGGGAGGGTCTCGTAATTCGCTTTCGTCACCCCTGGGCCGGCCGCCACGTAGACATGGTAGGAGGTCGCCTCCTCGACCGGGTCCCATCCGATGACAACCGCCCCGCTGAATGCGGTCACGGCGACCCCGGCCGGCGCGGCAGGAGGACGCCCCCCCCGATGCCGACTCCCCCCTCCCCGCCCGCAGGCGTGAAGGGATAAAACGATGACGAGAAAAAAAATCCCTGCTCCCCGTAAGGAGAGAGGGCTTAACTTGATCCGGTTCATTGTTTTTCCAAGCGTTTCATACTCCATTTGAGTGTAACAGCCGATCCCCCTTTTGACAAGAAAACGGCCGTTCCGTCATGCCATGTCTGATCCTTGACGTGTCCCGGCCAATCCTCTATAATGATTTGATTTTTGAAAGGATTCTCACCGCTCAGAGAGTCGTCCCAGCCCAATACGAATTGAGGAGTTTCATCCTAGATGGAAGAGACCAACGACCAGATTGTCCAGCGGATCAAGAAGCTGGAGACCCTCCGCGCCGCCGGGATCGATCCGTACGGCGCCCGCTTCGAGGGGAAGACGCCGCTCGCCGAGATTGTCGAGAAGCATCACGCCTCGACCAAAGAGACCCTTGAGGCGCAGCCGGTTTCCTATAAGATCTCAGGGAGGATGATCTCGCTTCGCCGTTTCGGGAAAGCCGCTTTTTCGCACCTGCAAGACGCCGCCGGGCGGCTTCAGGTCTACTTCAAGAAAGACCATCTGGGGGAGGCCGGTTACGATCTCTTCGAGAAGCTCGATATCGGCGACTACATCGGGGTCGAAGGTCCGCTTTTCCGGACGAAGACCGACGAGCTGACCCTTCAAGCCGACCGCCTGACCCTCCTCTCCAAATCGCTTCGCCCCCTTCCAGAGAAATGGCACGGATTGACCGACGTCGAGACCCGCTACCGGATGCGATATGTCGATCTGATCGCCAACCCGGAAGTTCGGAAAGTCTTTGCGCTCCGCAGCATGATCATCGATTCGATCCGCCGCTTTCTGACGCAGCATGGCTTCCTGGAGGTGGAGACGCCGATGATGCACCCGATCCCCGGAGGCGCGGCAGCCCGTCCCTTCATCACCCACCACAATACGCTGGGAGTCGACCTCTACCTGAGAATTGCGCCGGAGCTTTATCTGAAGCGGCTGATCGTCGGGGGGTTCGAGCGGGTTTTCGAGATCAACCGGAATTTTCGGAACGAGGGGATCTCGACGATTCACAACCCCGAATTCACCATGCTCGAATTCTACATGGCTTACGCCGATTACCGGGATTTGATGTCGTTCACCGAATCGCTCATTACCACCGTGGCGCAGGAGGTCTTGGGGACGCTGACGTTCGAATACCAAGAAAAGCAGATTGATCTGACCCCCCCCTGGCGCCGGCTCGCCTACCTCGATGCGATCGCGGAGAAATACCAGGTCGCCGTGAGCGACCTCTCCGATCCGCAGAAGGTCGCCGAGCTGATGCAGCGGGCGGGGCTGCCGATCAAACAAGGGGCCTCCCTCGGAAAACAGTTGAACGATCTTTTTGAGATGACGGTCGAGCCGGAGCTGACGGGACCGGTCTTCATCACCGACTATCCGACGGAGATCTCCCCGCTGGCAAAGCGAAAACCGGATCAGCCGCATCTGACCGAGCGGTTTGAGATGTATATCGCCTCGCGCGAGATCGCAAACGCCTTCTCTGAGTTGAACGACCCGCACGATCAGCGGTCCCGCTTCGAATCGCAGGTGGCCCAGCGGGCGGCAGGCGATTTGGAAGCCCATGTGATGGATGAGGACTACCTCCGCGCCCTGGAATATGGAATGCCCCCGACCGCGGGGGAAGGGATTGGGATCGACCGGCTGGTGATGTTGTTGACCAATCAGAGCTCGATTCGCGACGTGATCCTCTTTCCGCAGATGAGACCGGAACACCGCTCCCCCTCCGCCGCGGAGAAGGAATAATTTCGCAACGGAAAGGATGGGATGGCATTTCCTTACGAATTTTTCGTCGGCCTTCGCTACCTGAAGGCCAAACGGCGCCAAAAAAGCATTTCCCTGAATACGCTGATCTCGATCGGCGGGGTCATGGTCGGCGTGGCCGCACTCATCGCCACCCTTGCCGTCATGACCGGCTTCAAGGAAGACCTCCGCGATAAGATCCTCGGAACCAACTCCCACATCGTCATCACCGACCGGACCCGGGACGAGATTCCTGAATATCCCCGGCTGGTCGACGAGGCGAAGAAGGTTCCGCACGTGGTCGCCGCCACCCCCTTTATCTTCAGACAGGTCCTCCTCTCCTCCGATACCAACGTCTTCGGCGTGGTCCTGCGCGGCATTAACCCCGAAACCGAAGCGGAGGTCACCGAGATCGGCAAAAACATCGTCGAAGGGCGGCTCGACTACCTCACCAATCCTCCCGAATCTTCTCTTCCAGAAGAGGGAATCGAGGAGACGGAAGGGGAGCCGGAGAAGATCCTCCCCGGCATCATTATCGGCAGGGAGCTGGCGGGGCGATTGGGGGCGTTTCTCGGAGATCGGATCAATATCGTCTCGCCGGTCGGCCAGGAGGGAGCGTCGATCAGCAAATCGCTCACCGGCCCCATGGGTTTTACGCCGAAGATCCGGAAATTCCGGGTGGTCGGCATCTTCGACTCCGGCATGTACGAATATGACTCTTCGCTCGCCTACATCTCGATCAAAGAGGCGCAGAACTTCTTCAACCTCTCCGACGTCGTCACCGGGATCGAGGTGAAGGTCGATGACATCTTCATCGCCGACCGGGTGGCTCAGCAGATCGAGACCCATCTTGGTTTTCCTTACCAGGCGCGCGACTGGATGAAGCTTAACCGGAACCTCTTCTCGGCGCTCCAGCTCGAAAAGATGATGATGTTCATTATCCTCGTCTTGATCATTCTGGTCGCCTCTTTCAACATCGTCAGCACCCTCACGATGACGGTGGTTGAAAAGAGCCGGGAGATCGCCATTTTGAAGGCGATGGGGGCGACGCGGGAGTCAATCATGCGGATCTTCATGCTGGAGGGGGTGATCATCGGCCTGGTGGGGGTGATCCTTGGAACGCCCTTGGGACTCGTCGTTTGTTGGGTGCTTCAGAAGTTCTATACGCTGCCGGCCGACATCTACTACATCAGCCACCTGCCGGTGAAGATCAACGCGCTCGATGTCTTCTTTGTCTCGTTGGCGGCGGTCCTCATCGGATTTTTCGCCACCCTCTACCCTTCCTGGCAGGCCGCCAAACTCGATCCCGCCGAGGCGCTCAGGTATGAGTAGCTTGGATTATATCGATGATTGAAGTGATCGACCTCTACAAATCGTTTCCGATCGCCGGCAAGGAGCTGGTCATCCTGAAAGGGGTAACGATCGGAATCCAAAAGGGAGAGCTGTTGGCGATCGTCGGGGCATCGGGGGTCGGCAAGAGCACGCTGCTCCATCTCCTCGGCGCGCTCGACCGCCCGACCTCCGGGAAGGTCTTCTTTGAAGGGATCGACCTCTTCTCCCGGTCCGATCGGGAGCTGGCCGAATTCCGGAATCGAAAGATCGGCTATGTCTTTCAGTTCCATCATCTTCTTCCCGAATTCACGGCGCTCGAAAATGTCATGATGCCGGGATTGATCCGACGGATGGAGCGGCAGAAGATCGAAGCAGCCGCTCAGGAAATGCTCGAAGCGGTCGGGTTGGGTCATCGGCTGACCCACCGGCCGGGGCAACTCTCCGGGGGGGAGCAGCAACGGGTCGCCATCGCACGGGCGCTGGTCCTGCAGCCGCAATTAATTCTGGCCGACGAGCCGACCGGAAATCTCGACACCCACACGAGCGATGAGGTCTTCTCCCTGCTAAAAAAGCTCAACCGGGAAAGGGGGACCACCTTCGTCCTAGTGACGCATAACGAGAAGCTGTCGCTTCAGGCCGATCGGCTCATCAAAATGGTCGATGGGAAAATTGAAGGGGCGTAAAGGGAACGCGTCGGATCAGCGGGAATTCGCTTCGTCCGAGGATCGATCGGGGGCCCGATGCTCCTCCTTCGGAAGTCCGATCAGGCCCGCCACCACGGCGACCAATCCCGCGGGATCGACCGGCTTGGGAACATGCTTTTGAAAACCGGCCATGAGGGCCCGCCGTCGATCGGCCCTTCCGGCATAAGCGGTCAACGCCACCGCCGGAACGCTCCCTTCCCCGCGTTCGGCCTCTCGCGCCCGGACCCTCCGGATCAGGGAATAACCATCCTCTCCCGGCATTTCAATATCGCTCACCAAAAGATCGGGCTTTTTCCGCTTGAGCCTGTCGATCGCCTCTCGGGCCGATGAAACGGTGATCACCCGGGCGCCCGATCTTTGAAGAATCAGAGTGAGCAGTTCGCGGGCGTCGGCCTCATCGTCCACCAACAAGACTTCAACTCCTTCCAGCATCATCGCAGGGGTCGGCGGCATCGTCTCCTCCGAGCGCTTCATCTCCGGATCGGGTGATTCCTCGGAAAGCACTTTGAGCGGAAGGGTCACCGTGAAATTCGCTCCCTTTCCTTCGCCGGGGCTCTCGGCTGAAACGGTCCCGCCGTGGAGCTCCACCAGATGGCGGACGATCGCCAAGCCGAGCCCCAAACCTCCGTAGAATCGGGTGCTCACTCTCTCGGCTTGCCGGAACCGATCAAAAACATAAGGGATAAATTCGGGATGGATGCCGATTCCCGTATCTTGTACTTGAATCTGGACGGCGGAGTCGATCCGATTGATCCGGACCTCCACCCGGCCTCCGGTCGAGGTGAACTTGATGGCGTTCGACAGTAAATTCCAGACGACCTGCTGCAAACGGTCCGGATCGCCCGAAATCGATCCGACGGTTTCATCCAAACGCGAGTGAAGCGTGATTCCCTTCGCGTCCGCCGCCGTTTGCACCGTCTCAATCGCCGCCTCGATCACCGGCTTCAACTCGATCGAGCGAACATCAAGCCGAAGCTTTCCTGCGATGATCCGGGAAACATCAAGAAGATCATCGATCAACTGCGCCTGGGCCTTGGCATTCCGCTCGATCGTTTCATAGGCCGATGTGACCGTCTCCTGATCCAGCTCTCCCATTTGCAGAAGACGGGCCCATCCGTAAATGGCGTTCAGCGGGGTGCGCAGCTCATGGGAGATGGTCGCCAAGAATTCATCTTTGGCCCGGTTGGCCGCTTCCGCTTCCTGCCGCGCCTGCCGTTCGCGCGCGAGCAGGCCGACACGCTCCTCCTCCGCTCGACGCCTTTCGGTCACGTCGCTGGCCAGAACGAGAAGGGCATTCCTCCCCTTGAATAAGATCGGACTGCGCGTAATCTCCACCTCGATGATCGTCCCGTCTTTCTTACGATGCCGCCACACCCCGGCGGAGCGAAGGCCTAAAACCACCTCTTTGAGAACATCCGCGTTTTTTTGAGCCAGCTTCGGGATATCCTCCGGCGGACGGATCTCTTTAGTCGTCATCGATAGAAACTCCTCTCGGGAGTAGCCGTAATGCCGGACCGCCGCTTCGTTCACCTCCAGAAAGGCCATGCTCTCGATTTCATAAACCCACATCGGCTGCGGGTTGGTCTCAAAGAGAAGACGATACTGCGTTTCACTTTCTTGGAGCTTCTGCTCGATCCGCTTGCGCTCCGTGATATCGACAACCGAGGCTAGCCAGCCGGTAACGGCGCCCTGGCTGTCCCTGACCGGAACCGGGGTCAGCAGAACATCGAATCGCGTTTCGTTTCGGCGTCGGAAGCGCAGCTCAAAACCGCCCGGGGGGACCTTCCCCGCCATCGTTGCCTCGAACGCTTGCGTGATCCGAGCCATCTCTTCCGGCGGCCAGTAGAGATAGGGAGGGGCCGCTCCGACCAGCTCCGATTCGCTCCACCCTACCATCTCGCAGAAGGCGCGATTGACATAGGTTTTACGTCCGTTCGGATCAGCCACGGTAATCCCGGCGGGAATGGCGTTTTCGATCGCATGTCGGAAGGCAAATTCATTCTGAAGCGTCTCCTCCGCCTGCTTCCGCGCGGTGACATCCATACAGAGACCGACGAATCGCTCCGCTTCCCCGTTCGCATCGAAGAAGACCTGTCCGCGGGCCTCAACCCATGCTTCCTCTCCATTCGGCTTGATGATCCGGTATTCTACGCCGTAGTCGGTCCTTTTTTCTTGGATGGTCTGTTGAACCCGATTTAAAACCCGGTCCAAATCGTCGGGATGAATATCGCGTTTGAAATCTTCAAAGGTGCCGCCGAATGTCCCCGGCGCCAGGCCATGAATCTTTTCGAGATTAGGAGACCAGGCGACCTTTCCGCTCCGGATATCGAACTCGAAGACCCCCATTCTGCCGGCTTCGAGCGCGATCTTGAGAAGCTCCTCGCTCTTATGCCACGCCTTCTCCGTCTGCCGCTGCGCCGTGATATCTTGAACCAGAGAGAAGTATCCTTTCACTTTTCCATCGGCCCAATGCGGGGAGTAAGTGGCTCGGATATACCGCTCCCCGCCCTCCCGATAGGGAACTTTACCGTCGAAAACGACACGCTCCCCCGAGAACACTTTTTCGATATAAGGAAGCAGGGCGGCATAAGCCCCCTCACCCAGGATCTCTTTGACATGTCGTCCATCAAGATCGGAGGGTTTCTGGCCGAACCACTCTTCGTACACCCTGTTATTAAATCGATAGCAATGCCCCGCATCGACATAGGCGATGAGGGCCGGCATGGAATCGGTGATTAAGCGGAGCTTCTCGATCTCCTCGGCCGCCCTTGCCCCTTCCAGTCCGTCTTCGCCTGTGGGCCTGGGGTCTTTTTTCTGCATATTTTCTTCCATATCGTTAACAAAAGGATCGGCAAATAGATATGTGATTTTAAGGGAATCGAGGAAAAAAATGCAACCCCATAACTGGATCGGAAATCGTCTAAGCGGACCCGAGTGGAAAAGCAGGCAAGATCATGAAGCTTGAACAAAAAAGGGAGCGACCGAAGGGTCGCTCCCTTTTGAGAAGATCAAGCGTTAGAACCCAAGGCTGAGTTGGGCGACATGACGCCGGTCGGAGCGCTGTCCGGAGAAGGCCCCGATTTCTTCGGCATAAGTCGCATACGAAATGGAGAGAATCCAAAGGTCGAGACTGGCGCCGGCCGTCAGGTAACCGCCGTTGACCCCGGCCCGGACGGCGAAGATCATCGGGAAGCGGAACTCGGCGCCAAGATGGAGCCGCTTGTAAAGGTCGTCGTCTCCTTCGACCTGCTTGGTCAAATCATCGATCTGGACGGCAAAGGTCGTCTTCAAGATCCAGAGATCGGGATTGATCGAAGCGCCGATGCTGAACTGTTGGGGGATGACTCCCAGCTCTTCGAAGTCGAGATCGGTAATGTTCTGAACAACCAGGGCGACACTCGGCTTGAGGGCATTTTTGAAATTGACCTTCGTCCCGATATCGAGCGCGAAGTCGGATTTCTTGACCGTGTCGTCCAGCGGATCGAAATCCTCGGCGGCGATCTCGACAGCGGTATAGACTCTGTTGACCCCCTCGCGTTGAATAAACTTACCCGTCACGCCGATCTGTAACATCTGGTCAAAAAAGCCAAGCGCCCCGGAGGCGACAACCCCCGTATCGAGCCGGACACTCGTCGGCACTTGCGGATTGGCGCGATTTCGAATCTCCATATCGACCGTCGCCTGTGCAAGCGCTCCGATGGCGAAGTTGTGCATGTATAGATTGGGCAGGACCGATGCGCGGACGTGTTGATGCTCTCCGACCATTCCGCTGAGGAACTCAGCCACCGCCGCCTCACTGTCCGTGTCGAGGTCGCTTAAGTCTTGGTACAGCGAGTTGCTGTTTTCAGAGAATTCCAAAGTTGGATTGAGAAGGTCCACCCCGCCGAACCCGCTCACGTCATTCAGACCGGCGGGATTATAGAACATCGCGTTCTCATCGTCGGAGAGGGTGATGAACGCCCCTCCCATCCCTAGCGGCCGAATTCCCCGGTAGAGATTCGGAAGCTCTTCGGCGGCGGCGAGCCCCCCTCTCAAAAGTCCCGCGATCAAGATCCCTAGAATGATTCCCTTTTTAACCATCGCGCTCTCCCTCAAATGTATCCGAGTCATTAGATGGAACCTAGGAAAGTCTGAAGCGCCGTTGAATCGGCCCCGGACAATTGTTCTTGAATCTCGCGAATGTGGCCGCTGATGTTTTCATTTCCAATAGCGGCCTCATCCAATCCGGTCGACATATTGTTAACATCTCGGAGCACCCGGCTGATCAGCGTGATCCCTTCGATGACGCTCAAGTCGAGTTCCGCCGCCGTCGGAACTTGATTCGGTCTTCCATCGGTTCCATATCCGCCGGTCTCGCTCCCGAGCACGACGACCAGATCGACGACGGTCGCCACCGCAAGTTGAAGCCCCTGATCCGGCGTTCGGACCGGAAGGGAGAGGAGGAGAAGGACGGCGCTGTTCATATCGCTGACATCCACCGAATCCGGACTGGAAAAGTGGGAAGAGAA
Organism: Candidatus Manganitrophus morganii; assembly: GCA_021651055.1. Classification (NCBI taxonomy): domain Bacteria; kingdom Pseudomonadati; phylum Nitrospirota; class Nitrospiria; order Candidatus Troglogloeales; family Candidatus Manganitrophaceae; genus Candidatus Manganitrophus; species Candidatus Manganitrophus morganii. The sequence goes on along the minus strand of JAJHOH010000001.1, from coordinate 3,021,321 downwards.
GAGCGTGTAGCTGCTTCCCGGCGCAACCGTCCGGTCGGCCGCTTCTTGGATCAGATCGAAGACGTCCAGCCCCGCGCGACCGGCAAAGGCGGAAGCGTAGAGACTGACGACTTCCGGATCACAACCGGGCGCGGTCAGATCGGTCCCGCAGAGGTCCGCGAGGAGCTCGACCGCATCTGTAAACTCTCCCTCGTCAAGCGCGATCTTTGCTTTTTCAAGCTTGGCTTCATCGGTACTGTCATCGGCCATGCTTTCAAAAACACTCTTCCCGCCGCAGCCTTGACCCTCCGCGCCGCCGAGAAACAAACCGGTGCTGAGAAGAAACCCGATCCAGACAACCGTCCTTAAATTAAACCGCATGGTCCTCTCCTCTTTAGTCATTCCGTATTTGGATATATTTTTATGGGATTACAAATGACAGAGTGGTCCGAAACACGTTTACAAAGGTAACAGGAAATCGAGGTTTGTCAAGGAAAGGAGGAATACCGGTTGGACCTGAAACCGGCATAATATTATCTACTATATAGAGAGGTCAGGAGCGGATCGCGGCTTTCAATGAGGAGACGAGTCCCGAGAGCCGGGAGAGATACGCGGGGTCGTTCTGGGCGCTTTCGATGATCTTGACCAGGGCGCTGCCGACGATGATTCCGTCGGCCGCTTGTCCCATTTCTTTCGCCTCTTCCGGGGTCGAGATGCCGAAGCCGACGGCGACCGGGCGGTCGGTCATCGACTTCAATTTCTGAATCCGTGTTCGGATCGATTCCTTCTCGGTGAGAGCGGCGCCGGTGATACCGGTGAGGGAAACGTAATAAACAAACCCGCCGCTGTCTTTGACGATCCGCTCCGCCCGCTCGGGAGGCGTGGTCGGCGCCACCAGGAAAATCAAATCGATCAGGTGGCGCTTCGCGAGAGACAAAAACTCCTTCGCCTCTTCATGGGGAAGGTCGGGAACGATCAAACCGTCAACCCCGGCTCCTTTCGCCTCTTTGAAGAAAGCGCCGAGGCCGAAGGCATAGATCGGATTGGAATAGGTCATCAAAATCAGCGGGATTTTCGTCTGCCGGCGGAGCAGGGTGACCAGATCCAAAACGCCGCGCAGCGTCACCCCCTGCCGCAGCGCCCGCTCCGATGCTTTCTGGATGGTGGGGCCGTCGGCAACCGGGTCGGAGAACGGGACCCCCAATTCAATCAGGTCGGCTCCCGCTTTTTCCATCTCCAAAACGATTTGCGCCGTTTCGGAAAGGGTCGGATCGCCGGCCATCACGTAGGCGATCAGCGCCTTCTCGCCTCGGGCCGTCACACTCTTCATCGTAGACTCGATCCGGCTCATGAGGGGGCCTTTTCCGTTAATGGGGGAGTGGCGGGTGCAGCGGCCGTCGGCCGATTTCGATGGAGGATCGGCTCAATCTCTCCGTTCTCGAAGGCCGCGATAAAGGTATCAACGACCTTCGGATCGAATTGCGTTCCGGAATGTCGCCGCAGCTCTTGGAGGGCAATCTCCGAATGAAGCCCTTTTCGGTAGGGACGGTCGGAGGTGATCGCGTCGAATGTGTCGCTGACCGAGATAATCCGGGCCATGATCGGAATCCCCCCTCCCTTCAATGCATCGGGATACCCCTTTCCATCATACTTCTCATGATGGTGGCGGATGCCGGGGACAATCGCGCGGAGCGGCCGGATATTTTCGACGATCTTGGCCCCGATCACGGTGTGATTCTCCATGATCTGGGCCTCCTCCGGCTCAAGACGGCTCGGTTTTCCGAGAATCCGGTCTTCAATGCCGATCTTCCCGATGTCATGAAGCGCCGCCGCGAGCTTCAACTGATCCAACTCTTCCGGGGAAAGTCCCAGCCGTTTTCCGACGACCATGCTGTATTCCAATACCCGCTTCGTGTGGCCGCCGGTGTAGGCGTCTTTCGCCTCGATGGCGTCCCCAAGCGCCGCGGCCGTGCTCAAAAAGGTCTCTTTCAACTCTTTGTACAAACCGGCATTTTCGATGGCGATGGCGACCTGGTCGGCCAACGATTTGAATCCCTCCAGATCGATCTCGGTAAATTTTCCCCGCTTTTTGTTGATCGCTTGGAGGACGCCGACAATCTTCTCGCGAATCTTCACCGGAACGCAGATCATGTTGCGGGTCACGAAACCGCTCTTCTCATCCGCGCTCTTGAAGAAACGGGGGTTCGCACGGGTATCGTTCACAATTTGCGGCTCCCCTGTTTGCGCGACCCAGCCGGCGATCCCCTCCCCCGGACGAAGGCGGATCTCACGGACCTTCTCTCCCTTTTCTCCAAGGGCCACTTCGAAAAAAAGCTCCTGCGTTTCGGGATCGATCAACAAGAGAGAGCCGACCTCCGACCGCATCAAGCGGGTCGCCGATTCCATGGCGCGCCGGCGAACCTCCCGCTCGTCGAGTGTGGAGTTCAGAAGCCGGCCGATCTCCTCCATTGTCTCCAGGATCTCGAGCCGCGCTTTCTGGGCGGCGATCTTATTTTTTAAGCCGATCTCTGCGCGCACCTGAACCGCGGGCTTTTTGCGCTTTTTCCCTCCGCCCGCCTTCGCTCTCTTCTTCGTCGTTGCAGGCATGATCCCTCCCCGCTTTACTTCCTCTCCCCAATCATGGACGCGAATGCTTCCATCTGGGAGAGTTGATTCACATCTTTATCGCCCCGTCCGGAGAGGTTGACGATGATCAACTGATCTTTGCCCAATGTCGGCGCAAGCTTCACCAGGTGGGCGATCGCGTGGGCCGACTCGAGCGCCGGCAAAATCCCCTCGGTCTCCGCAAGGAACTTAAAGGCCGCCAGCGCCTCGTCATCGGTCACATAAGTATAATCGATCCGCTTCATATCCCGGTAATAGCTATGCTCCGGGCCGACCGCCGCGTAGTCCAAACCGGCCGAAACCGAATGGGTCGTCTGGATCTGTCCGCTCGGATCTTGGAGCAGGTAGGTCATCGTCCCATGGAGAACGCCGACCGAGCCGGACGCAAACCGCGCCGCGTGCTGCCCGGGGGCGATGCCGCGTCCTCCCGCCTCGACGCCGACCATTCGAACCGATTTATCCGAGAGAAACGGATAAAAAAGACCGATGGCATTGCTCCCCCCGCCGACGCAGGCGATCAGCGCGTCGGGAAGCCGTCCCTCCGCCCGCAAGATCTGCTGACGCGCCTCCTGCCCGATGACCGACTGGAAGTCGCGGATCATCATCGGAAAGGGATGCGGCCCCAGAACCGAGCCGAGGATGTAATGGGTCGTTCGGATGTGAGTGGTCCAATCGCGCAGCGCTTCATTGATCGCATCTTTCAGTGTCCGGCTCCCCGCATCGACGCCGGTCACCTTCGCCCCCAGGAGACGCATCCGGATGACATTCAGCGCCTGCCGCTCCATATCCTCCGTCCCCATGTAGACCTCGCAGGCAAGCCCCGCGCGCGCCGCCACCGTCGCCACCGCCACCCCATGCTGCCCGGCGCCGGTCTCGGCGATGACCCGCTTCTTTCCCATCTTTTGGGTGAGAAGGATCTGGCCCATCGTGTTGTTGATCTTATGGGCCCCGGTATGGCAGAGGTCTTCCCGCTTCAGATAGACTTTGGCGCCGCCGAGCCGCTCCGAGAGACGCTGCGCAAAATAGAGCGGCGTCGGCCGACCGACGTAATTCTTCAACGCATCGGCCAGCGCTTTCTTAAACGCCGGGTCGCGGCGGACGGCCTGATACGCGGCTTCCAATTCTTCGAGCGCCGGCATCAATGTTTCGGGAACATATCTCCCGCCGTAGGGGCCGAACCGCCCTTTTTTATTCGGTAACAGCATACTTCTCCCCCGCCCGCTTCGCCGCTTCGATAAATCGTTTCATCTTCACGTGATCTTTCTTTCTCCGACCCCCGACCCCCGACCCCCGGCCCCCTGTCTCGATCTCCACCCCGCTGCTCACATCAACGCCGTAAGGACGGACCGCCGCAATGGCCGCCGCGACATTCTCCGGCGTCAGCCCCCCTGCGAGGAGGATCCGACAGAGCCGCGTTGCCTTCGCCGCAATCTTCCAATCAAATGAAGCGCCGCTTCCGCCGAGTTGTTGATCGTGGTACGTGTCGAGCAGAACGGCGCGCGCGGGATGGGATGATATCTCATCGAGACTTTTCTCACTCTGGACGCGGATCACCTTGATCGCCCGCGATGCAAACGGCCGGATCGTCTCGGGTGAAAAAGGACCATGAAATTGAATCAGGTCGAGTCCGCACTCTTCAACCGCCTGCCTGAAATCTTTCTCCTCTCCTGAGGTGAAAACACCGACGGTCGTCACGAAAGCGGGCAGGGAGGAGATGATTTTTTGAACCGTCTCCGGCGGGGTGAATCGCGGACTCTCCGGGGCGAAGATGAATCCGATCGCATCGGCCCCATACTCCGCCGCCATCATCGCATCCTCCAGATTGGTGATCCCGCAGATCTTGACGCGCATGGCGATTATATTCGTAGGGGCGATCCTTGTGATCGCCCGCTTTTTACCCGTGAGGCCTGGGCGAATACAAGATTCGCCCCTACAGAACAGGTATGCACAATCATCTTCCCAACAATTCCTTCATTTTGTCCGCCATCTTCTCAGCTGCCATGAACGTCTCGCCGATCAGCATCGCCTCGACCCCGGCATCGTAGAGCCGCTCCACCTCTTTTCGAGAGTGAATCCCGCTCTCGCTGATCACAATCCGATCCTTCCGAACCGAGGATGGGATCTTGCGGAGAAGGCGGAAGGTCGTTTCCAGATCGGTCTTGAAGGTGCGCAGATCCCGATTGTTGATCCCGATGACCGGCGCCCAATCGACCACCTGCTCCAGTTCCTTCTCGTCATGAACTTCCACAAGGGTATCGAGCGAGAGCTCCCGCGCCAGATGGAAATAGTCGATCGCCTGTTGGCGTTCCAACAAGGCGGCGATCAGAAGGAGCGCGTCGGCTCCCCAGGCGCGCGCTTCGTACACTTGAAATTCATCGAGGATGAAATCTTTTTTCAGCAAGGGAAGCGCGATCGCCGACCGCACTTCCTTTAGATAAGAAGGCTTGCCGAGAAAAAAGTGCTCTTCCGTCAAGACGGAAACGGCGGCGGCCCCTTCTCCCTCGTAGATCCGGGCAATCTCAACCGGCTGGAACTTTTCCCGAATGATCCCTTTCGAAGGAGAGGCCTTCTTGATCTCGGCAATCAGCCGGGGAGCCCCCTCTTGGCGTTCTCGAAGCGCCTTCTGAAATCGACGGGTCGGCTCCGCATCGGCAATCCGCGACCGGAGCTCTTGAAGCGCGCTCCGCCCCTTCCGGCGTTGAACCGACTCGCGTTTGACTTTAAGAATGTCGTCTAGGAAAGTCATAGAATAAGTGAGGAGTGAAGTGTAAGGAGCCAACTATTTACTCCTTACTTATTGGTCATCTCCTTCAAGGCTTCCAGCTTGCCCATCGCCCTTCCGGAGTCGATCGATTCCTCCGCCAGATGGACCCCCTCCTGGAGTGTTTTTGCCTTTCCGACGGCGACGAGCGCCGGGGCGGCATTCATCAAAACCACATCCCGCTTCGGTCCCTGTTCACCTTTCAAGATGTCGAGGAGGATCGCCGCATTGACGTCGGCGTTGCCTCCGGCCAAATCTTTGAGACTTCCACCCGGAAGTTGAAAGTCTTTCGGCTCCAGCGGATAGGTCAGAACGCGGCCCCCTTTTCCCTCGGAGATCCGGCTCTTGCCGGTGATGGTGATCTCATCGAGGCCGTCGGCGCCGTGGACGACGAAGCAGTGGCGCGAGCCGAGATTGAGGAGCACCTGCGCCATCAGCTCGGTATAGATGGAGGAGAAGACCCCGAGGACCTGGACGGTCGCCCCGGCCGGATTGGTCAGCGGTCCTAAGATATTAAAGATGGTCCGGATGCCGGTCTCCTGCCGGGGGGCGACGGCATGTTTCATGGCGCCGTGAAAGAGCGGGGCGAAAAGAAAGCCGATGCCGATATCATTGATGCATGCCTCGACCCGCTCGGGGGGAAGATCGATTTGAATTCCCAGCGTCTTTAAGACGTCGGCGCTTCCGCAGGAGCTGGAGACCGATCGATTGCCATGTTTGGCGACGGTGACCCCGCAGCCGGCCACGACGACGGCGACGGTCGTCGAGATGTTGAACGTGTGAAGCCGATCTCCGCCGGTTCCGCAGGTATCGACCACCATCGGATCGCTGACCCGGACGCGAACCGCTTTCTCCCGCATCACCTTGGCCGATCCGGTGATCTCGGCGACCGACTCCCCCTTCATCCGCAGGGCGGTGATGTAGGAGGCAATCTGCGCCGGCGTCGCCTTTCCTTCCATGATCTCCCGCATGACCTGCTCCGCTTCTTCCTCTTTCAGGTCAATCCTTTCGACCACTTTGGCAATCGCTTCTTTAATCATTCTTTCACCCCAATAAACGTTCATCGTCATTTGTTAAACGTTAAACGTAAATCCTCTTACGAATAACGATTCACCTAACGATAACGTTTTCATACGCTAAGAAATTCTTCAATAGATCCTTCCCGGCCTTGGTGAGAATCGATTCCGGGTGGAATTGGACCCCTTCAATCGGAAACGTTTTATGCCGAACCCCCATGATCTCCCCCTCCTCGGTCCAGGCGGTGATCTCCAGGACCCTCGGCATGCTCTCCCGGCGGATGATGAGGGAGTGATAACGTGTCGCTTCGAACGGATTCGGAAGGCCGCGGTAAACGCCCCGGCCGTCATGCTCGATCATGGAGGTCTTTCCATGCATCAACCGCGGGGCGCGGATGATCTCACCCCCGAACGCCTCGCCGATCGCCTGATGGCCGAGGCAGACGCCGAGGATCGGAATCTGCGAGCCGAACTTTCGGATCAGATCGACCGAGATCCCCGCCTCTTTCGGCGTGCAAGGGCCGGGGGAGATGACGATCTTCGACGGCTGCATTTTTTCAATCTCTTGGAGCGTGATCCGGTCGTTCCGATGGACCGACATCTCCGCCCCGAGCTCGCCCAGGTACTGGACCAGGTTGTAGGTGAATGAATCGTAATTGTCTAGAATCAAAAGCATCGTTATTCGTTATTAGTGATTCGTTAATCGTATATAAGGTTTCGAGCCACACATTTAACTAACGTTTAACGATTCACGTTTAACGTTGTTCACTCGAGTCCCTGCTCCGCCATCTCGATGGCGGTCAGCATCGCTTTGGCTTTGTTGACCGTCTCCTCATACTCCCGGTCGGGGTCGGAGTCGGCCACGATCCCGGCGGCCGCCTGAACGGTCGCCTGATTGCCGTTGATAATAATCGTTCGAATCGTAATGCAGGTATCCATGTTTCCCTGAAAGCTGAAGTAGCCGACCGCCCCGGCGTAGAGCCCCCGCCCTTCCGGTTCGAGCTCGTCGATAATCTCCATCGCCCGGATCTTCGGCGCGCCGGTCACAGTGCCGGCGGGGAAGCAGGCTTGGAGAAGATCGAAGGCATCTTTCCCGTCGGCCAATTGTCCGATGACGTTGGAGACGATATGCATGACGTGAGAATACCGCTCGATCACCATCATTTCGTCAACCTTCACCGTGCCATGATCGCAGACCCGGCCGAGATCATTCCGGCCGAGGTCGATCAGCATCACATGCTCCGCCCGCTCTTTTGGATCGGCCAAAAGCTCCTTCTCCATCGCCTGATCTTCCTGGGGAGACCTTCCCCGAGGGCGGGTCCCGGCGATCGGGCGGGTCTCGGCCTGTCTCCCCTCTAATCGAACCAGCACCTCCGGAGAGGTCCCGACCAGGTGAAGCTGACCGAATTTCAGAAAAAACATATAGGGCGAAGGGTTGATGCTCCGCAGCGCGCGGTAAACCATAAAGGGATCGCTGGAAATCGGCGTTGAGAAGCGCTGCGAGATCTGCACCTGGAAGATATCACCCGCCTTGATGTACTCCTTGGCGGCGAGGACCGCTTTCTTGAACTCCTCCCGTGTAAAATTCGATTTCGGGGCGGTCGCCTTTCTCCCCTTCGATGGGGACGCCGTATCCTGGTTCAACGGTCGTCGAAGGCGCGCAATCAGCGCATCAATTTTCTCGACCGCCTTCTGATAGGTCTCCTTCAGATTTCCGTCCTCGATCAATGCGTTGGAGACGACCTTGATTCGATGTTTGACGTTATCGAAGATGAGAAGGGTATCGGTAAGGAGGAAAAAGAGGTCCGGATTCGGCCGGTCGGCCGTTTTAAATTCGACCGGCTCGAAAAAACGGACCATATCGTAACCGATATAGCCGACCGCCCCGCCGAAAAAGCGGGGGAGCCCCTCCACCTCCACCGGCTTATACTCGGAGAGAAGCTTTTCCAACACAAGAAGCGGATTTCCATCGGCGGCGATCTGCGTCGTCTTTCCATCCCGGATCACTTCCATCCGATCGCCATTGGCTTGAATAAGGGTCGCGGGATCGACCCCAAGGAAGGAGTATCTCCCCCATTTCTCTCCCCCTTCGACGCTTTCCAGAAGATAGGCGTACTCCGACGTCGCAATCTTTAAGAAGGCGGAAACGGGTGTTTCTGTGTCGGCCAGGATCTCTCGGTAAACCGGGATGAGGTTACCTTCTTTGGACTTCTGGCAGAAAAGATCAAACGATGGGGTCACCATGAGACTTCCATAAAACGGGTGTTCCAGGCTACCATAGAGATCATAAAAAAGTCAACGAATTCTGGCCAATCTTTGCGCCTCTTCACGATGAATAAAATCATTCGGATAAGACACTCGGAGAGCAGCATAAATTTCTTGACAAAGAAGATAATTACAGATATTTTCGTAGTCTGGTAATGCCCTCTCGAAGTTCAGGTAAACAAAAAATTTGGTTCGCGTTCGATCATCTCGTAGAACCGTCAGAAACGGAGAAACCAAATCCGGAACGGGAGAGGTCGGCCCGTTGCTTCATTAACACTTAAGAAAGTTAATCGATTACGTTTCAGATCCTAAAATATGGAATCGTTTTACTTCTTCTCCTGACCGGAACCGGAAAAAGCTTCGCTGCCGAAGAAGAAGGAAGATGGGAAGTCGGGATCCTCGGAGGGGTTTATAAGCCGTCGCTGAGAACGCTAAACAGAATTTTAAATGAGCGCAGCTCGGCGATTCTTCAAGATCCGAATCACCAACTTCAGCCGAATGAGGAATTCACTCCGGCGGTGAGGAACCTGGAGGTTCCCTCTTTCGAGGCCGACCGGGCTTTTGGCCTTGAGCTGATGCGGGAGGTCAATCGCCGGCACGCCTTTGTGGCAACCCTGAACATTTGGGACGGGGAGACGACAGGGAACGACATCGCTCCGCAGATCACAACGGCAACGGCGACCACGTTTGATCAGGTGCCGCGGACGAGCCGATATAACGTCTCGATCACGAATCTCTGGTTAGGTTGGCGTTATCATATCCCGATCGTGGAGGAAAAGAGCCGGGTTTATCTCGATATCGGCTTGATCGGTCTTGCATACGGCCAGATGACGATCGATACGTTGTTGCGGGTGACCGACCCCGCTGCCGAGCCCTTCCCGGTGGCCAGCTCACTGGAAGCGGAGGGGTGGGGATTCACAAGCCGATGGGGATTCGGCGGCACCTATTTTTTGAAAAATTGGATTGCAATTTCATTCCGAACCAGCTATATAGTAGGGAAGATTTCCAGGCTGAAAATCAGGCGATTCTTCCCCTCGGGATTCTCGGCCGATCCTCCATTGGAGTCACAGACGGGATGCCAACCCGGCGAGCCTGATCTTCAGCCCCGCCCCCAAGAGGGAGAGGTCGTTACATATGGAGAGGTCCAACGGGGAGGGGTTCCAACATGTGAAATCCGATCCGATGTGAGACACCTGCCGCTCGAATTGGACGGCGTGGAAGGAATGATCGGAATTCATTTTTATTTTTGATGATTTTAAATAGCCCATCATTATATAATCGAATGGGCGGATCGAGTACCAGGGAGATTTCCAACGGGAATCGTAACCACGAAGACGGTGGGTTGCAAAGCGAATCAGCACCTGATCGGGTAACACACTCGTAATTGCTTCCATCGACGCAACGACGATTCATCCTTTGCTCAGAGCAAACCTCTCGAAAGGGAGGGACGCAGAGCAACGAGGCTAAAGCTGAAAAGCCATGCCTGTCGAGCCGCCAAAGGGAATTTCTATGGCGGCTTTTTTTATCTGCGGTAATTTTATGAGACGAAGCGGTCTATTCAGGTGGTTATCCCGGCAGGCATTGATCGTCCTTTTCGCAGGATTTTGGATGATGGGCCTTTTGTTTTCCCCCTGGGAAGTCGCGGCCCAAAACACGGCCACTTTTACCATTACTTCGACCAACACCAACCTTCTCAATAATCCGGTTCTCGGCTGCGCCGCCTGCGCTTCCATCCCGAATCATGATCCAAGCACCGTTTTTCCTGACACCTCGACCCCTCTATTTCAAGGAGATCCCAGGGCTGCCGAACTTCCAAGTATTATTGCAAACGCGCTCCCTCCAAACAATCAATTCGGCGTCGGGATTCCTGCAGGCGACAGCGGGACCCCGCTTTTTCATTCGACCCCGTTCGATCTCACAGAAAGCAACATGACCCTTTCGGCCGAAAACGAAATGTCTTCCCTTCCGATGCCCAACGGCCGGAGCAATACCTTTACCTCCCGGATCAGCCAAACCGTCGGGCCAACGCCCGGTACCTCGGAAATCGGAGGCCAACAGTTTTCAATTCTTTTCTCAATCAATTCATTAACCGACCCGGACGGCAACCTCATCGGAAGCGCGACCGGAACATTCACCCAAGAAATCGACGGCGTCGTCACACAGGGAACGGTTCAATTCGACAGCGTAAACGGATTCAGCGGAACGAATTTGCACCAGTAGTCGGAGAGTTCATACGGCTTCTCCGGTCCATCATGGATCGGAGAGGGCTGCCGGGAAATGAGGCAGCAAAAGCAACACCTAAAGGAACATCAATAAGGAGGGTGTATGAGAATCAGACAACTTATGACGCTCGGGACGCTGGGGGTTTTCCTCCTGGCCGGAGTGGCATTTGGTCAGAACATCCAGACCAACACCACCAGCACCACGCTCGGGTCGACGCAGTTCGGCTTTGCCATTACATCGGCACAGCTCGGGACAGTGATGCAATCGGTCACGGCCCCTACCTGCGGAGCCCGGACGGCTGGAGTGATGGACTGTACCTTGGACAACTACGTCAAGGCAGTTGGGATGCCCGGTTCTTTTACCGGAAATCCCAACAAAATCGTTTGGGCCGATGCCGATTTCGGCTGCGGACTTCTCTGCGGCACTGAAGGAGGTTCAGACCCGCAAACCGCGCCTGATTTTGGCGGGGTAGCGGGGGAAACCAATACTCTCACCGGTCTTATCACCTCAAACATCGACCTGGGTTTGGGAACCGCCGCAACCGATCCGTTCCATGCGGCGGGACATATCACCTTTACCCTCGACCCGGATACCATGACCGCGTCGATCGATCAGCAGGTCGTTCAAAACATCAACAATGCGGCCGGTCTCACAATCACGTTCACTGAGACCGATGTCGCTCCGACATTCACCGCGTCGGCCGATCCGGACCAATTTGCCTTTGACGGTCCGGTCAACATGGTCGCAGGGATGCAACTAACGCAAACCGGCGACAGTGGAATCCCTACAGCCACACCGTTTGCATTGGATGTAACGGTGGATTTCCCGTATGCCCAGTCCTGGAATGCCTTCCCGGCTCCGGGCACGTCTCCGTTCACCGGGAGCAATTTCCCGACGGAGAGAGCCTTCCAGACACCGGGGTTGAACATTTCACCAACCAACCCCGACGAGTTCCCGGTATTTTTCTAACAAACACCTCTTCTCCTGGGGGGACCATCCCCCAGGAGAAGATCCTCTTGGAGAGGTTGCTATGGACGGCAGGTGATTATGAAACAAAGAGACTCTTTTTTTTGAATGCAAATTAATTTTTTACTATCTTCCCGCTCTTTCCGGTTCGGACCCGAAAAATTCTTACCCTCCTACAGAGGATTCCTTTCGATTCTCTGCTCTGCTTTTCTTCTTTTTTTCTATCTGATCAATCATTCAAGCGCACTGGCCGCTTCCCCCGAACTAAAGAAACGATTCGACAAAGGGGTCGCCTTGTTTCAACAAGGAAAAATAAATGAGGCCGAAACGGAATTTTTGGAGATCCTTCGAGAAGATCCCACGTTGGTTCTTCCCCACGAATACCTTGGACTGGTCTATGTTCAATCAAACCGATTGGAAGAAGCAAAAACAGCTTTCGAGGCGGTGATCCAAAAGGCATCGACCTACCCTGGAGGATATTTCGGCCTCGGTCTCGTTTACAGAAATCAGGGAAAGATCGAACAGGCTGAGGAGCTTTTCAGAAAAACGGTTACGTTATCTCCCGCGCATATCTCCGCCTGGCTCCACCTCGGCCAAATCTTGGAGAGACAAAGGAAGATGGATGAAGCCGTCGCGGCTTATCAGAAAGTCATTGAGCACGGCCCGGCGGCATCCTTGGAAGCGCGTGAGGCCGAACAGCACCTGAAAGAGCTGGGGGACACCCCGGAGATCGCAAGGCAGGTTCAGACGTGGGTCGCTCAAGCGGAAGCCCGGCTCAATGAGGGGAATGCCAAGGAGGCCTGGGCTCTTTATCAGAAAGCGGCTGAACTTCTTCCAAAGAGCCTCTCGATTCGACTCTTTATGGGGAGCCTGGCTTCTCAACTTGGAAATCCAACCAAGGCGGAAGAGGTCTATCGGGAAGCGATTCAGATCGATTCCACCGCCCTTCAGCCCCATCTCTCCCTGGCGAAACTCTACGACCAGATCGGAAAAACCGATGAAGCGATCAAAGAGTATGAAGCCCTCCTTCTCTTAAATCACGACGAGACCCTCCCGGAAATTCGATCCGCTAAGGAGGCACTTTTTCTCCTGCTGGACCGGAAAGAAATCCAGGAACTGACCCAAAGGGGGGAATTTCTGACACAAGAAGGAAAATGGGGGGAGGCCCTTCAATACTTTCAGGCGGCTGCGGCGATCGATCCCGGGCTTCCGGTCGTCCATCACAATCTGGCGCGGTTCTACGACAAGACCAATCGGCCCGATCTGGTCGTTCAAGCGGTGAATGAGGCCCTCCTTCTGGAGCCGGACTCCCGCACTCTCCATCTCCTCCTTGGAAAAGCCCTCCGCGCAGAGCGCGCCTTCAAGGATTCTTTGGCCGCCTACATCAAGACCCTTTCCCTTTCCCCAAATGGCCAGGAAGGCCTCTTCTACCTGGAAGCCCAGGCCGGACTCCTCCAAACGGAATTTGAGATGCTCAAGGCCCCCATTGAGGCGGCCCCACCTTATCGGGACGGGCTCCAGAAGAAAGCGAGCGGAGAGCTGGACGAAGCCCAGATTTCGCTGGAGCAGGCATCGCGCCTCTCGCCGGGAAGTCCTCTGATTCACCATGCTCTCGGAGAGGTTTACGAGAAAAAGGGGGAAAGAGAAAAAACGATCGCCGCCTTTGAAGCGGCCGTCGAACTCCACCCCGGCCTCTATCCGGCTTGGCGGGCGCTCTCCCGGCTTTACGCTCAAGAAGGACGTCACGCAAAAGCGCTCGATGCCCTCGATCGGCTTCTCAGCCTCTCTGATCCAGGCTTAACGTCGATCGGAACCTCGCGCGAGGAAATCCAAAAAGAAAAGGGAGCCACTCAACAGAAAATGGAAGAAGCCCGCGCGAAAACGCGCGCCCTCTTTAATCAAGCACAAGAGGCCCTCGCCAAGGGGGAGAACGAAAATGCGATCTCTCTTTTCGAAGCCGCGTCTAACGAAGAGAAAGACAACCTCTCGATCCTCTACTCCCTCGGGATCGTTTATGCGATAGAGGGTAAGTTGCCCGAGGCGACCGGCGTTTTCATGAAGATTCTCGACGCCGATCCGCTCCATTTGGGCGCCCTTCTTCGGCTCGGTTTCATCGAAGAAACGAGAGGGATGCTGCCGGCCGCCGCCCAGACCTATCGACGCCTCCTGCTACAGAAAGAGCGAGGCGACGCGCCGGAATACAAAGAAGCGTCGGCCCGGCTTGCCGCCGTTACCGAAAATCTCAAACGGCTGAGAGAGGCCGAGCGCCATGAGAAGCGGGGGCTTGCGGTTTTAAACAGCCTCTCCGAAATCGCTTCCAAGAGCGGGACGGCCCAGCCGGCTGCCGATGTCGAAAGACCCGACCCGGCGCGGCTTCAACTGGCGCTCTGGGACTTTAAGCAAGCTGTCGCCCTTCGCCCCGACGAGGCGCGTTATCATTACAACCTCGGCCTCCTTTATGAGCATCTCAATTTCGGCGAAGGGGGACTGAATCGGGAAAATGCGGAGCGGGTGAAGAAGGAGCCGCGCCTTTTGAAAGAACCGGTCGCGGCGTATAAGGCGGCGATCGAGATCGATCGCCGCTACCTCCCTCCTTACGCCCGCCTTGGCTACCTTTATGAATGGCAAGAGGAGAACGATAAAGCCCTAACCTTCTACAAATCGCTTCTGGAGGTGGCGCCTGATCCACACCCGATGGAGGTCAAGGAGATCGAGGCAAACGTCCTGAGGCTTGAGAGGCGCTTTTTCGGAAATGTCGGATATGCCGCCGGGCTAGATAGCAACTTTAACCTCGGCCCGCCGCCCCAGGATCTCTTCCCTCCGCCGCAGGATGAGACCTTTACCAGTCTTTCGGTGAATCTGGCTTATTATTTGGTCCGGTCCCCACAATTTCAAATTCCTTTTTCCTATCAGCAGGATACGACCTTTTACTACCGCAGTTCAATCTACTTCAGCAATCATGGCCTCTCCGTGGGATTCCAACATCGGCCAAGCACCTCCTTCTCCTACGGAATGACCGGACGCTTCCAAGCCAGCTTCGCCAAAAACGGCGGTGTGGGGCTTCTCCTTTCACAGGGAACCGCCTCCATGAGCCGCTTTGGAACAATTCCCACTATTCTCTCTCTCGAATATGGATTCAGCGACTTCTATTTTCGCCACAACGCCAGGCTCGATGCTCAAGAACATCGGGGGACTTTGTCGGCAACCCAGGCTTTCGGCTGGCAGGATGAAGCCGACCTCTCCTATACCTTTAACGACCGACAGAGCCCGGGCTCTCTCGAAAATAGTTACCAAGGCCATCGCCTTCAAATCGGATACCGAAGATGGCTTCGCCCCGATCTTCAATTCCGGGGATCGGCAGCTGTTTTCTTACAAGACTTTCTCCATCCCGACGCCCTGGACCCGGAAGGCCGACTCCGACAGAACACCCTCCTCTCCTACAGCGTGGGGCTTCTTTATACCTGGAGCGAGAGCACAAATCTCTTCATCGATTATCGATGGCAGGAGAATCGGTCGAACCTCGGCCCGGCATTTGTGAGCCAAGAGGATATCCTGCTGGGAAGAAGCACCGCCTTGGGAGATTATGAAAAAAGAACGCTGACGTTGGGGGTGAACGTTGCGTTTTAGTTTCGCTCTCCTCTTTTTCATTTTTATTTTTTTAGTGACCCAAAACATGATGATCGCAAATACCTTCGCCCAAGAGACCTTCACATTCCATGGCCAGCTTAAAAACGAGACCGCCTACCGCTATGTCAACCCGGCCTCCTTTACCAAAATATATAACCTGGCCCGTCTGGAGGCGCGTTATATCCCCTCCTCATCGGTGCAGTTGACTGCATTGGTCCGAAGCTATTACGATGCGGTGTACGATTTCCAGGAGGTCGATAATGTCGTCCCGAGGAAGAATCCGCGGACCATTCTGAGTGAGGATCTTACCGCCGAGGAGATTAAAGCCCTCCGGATTGGAAACCTCCGGAAGATTGAGGTCGAGCAGAAGGAGACCGAGCTGCGGGAGTTTTATCTTGATCTTTTTTTCCCGAGGCTCGATCTGCGGATCGGAAAACAGATCGTCCGATGGGGGGTTGTGGAGGGGGCGCGGGTCACCGATGAGGTCAACCCGCTCGATTTCCAGGAGTTTATCTTGAGAGAGATTCAAGATCGATATATCCCCCTCTGGATGATCAAGGCCGATTTCTATTTCGATCCGAACACGGTGGAGATTCTCTGGATTCCCGATCTTGAGTTTCACAAACCGGCCTCGGTCGGAAGTGAATGGGAACAATTCCAGGTACTGGAAGGGCTTGAGACACCCTCTCAGAACTTGAAGAACAGCGAATGGGCGATCAAAGTAATGCGTCAGATCGGGGGATGGGATACTTCGCTGAGCTACTTCTATACCTGGGATGATTTCCCGTCGGCCTTTCGGACCGTCTTCGGTCTGGGAGAATTCGGGGTTTCTCCGGAGGTGGCCTTTAATCCGAGACATACCCGGCTTCGTATTGTAGGAACCACCTTCTCAAAGGGGATTGAATCGCTGGTCTTCAACGGCGAGGCCGCCTTTGTCCATGGAAAGATGTTCGGAACCCGATTCGGCCGCTTCAACCCGGATCCCGATTCGGACAATCCGGACGCCTTGACATTGACCCTTGGAGAGATTCAACGGGATTATTGGAAATATGCATTGAGCGTCGATTGGCGCGTCTTCGGGGCGGACCTCTCCCTGCAGGTTCAACAGCAATATATTTTGGGATACCAATCCGAAATCATTCAGGACCGGATCGATACCGTCTGGGGCCTGTTCATCCGTAAAGAGCTTTTCTACGGCCGCTTGCTTTTGGAGATGCTGACGATCTATTTTGTGAATGACCGGGAGCTCTTGATCCGTCCCAAGGCGACTTATCAATTGAACGACGCTTTCAAAATCGCCGTGGGGGCCGACATCTTCCATGGAGAGATCGGCGGCCCGCTGCCGGGCGAATTCAATTTCGTCGGATTTTTTAAAAACAATGACCGGGTCTATCTGGAATTGACTTACAGTTTTTAACAAGCAACGAGGCAACAGATGCAATATTTACTAAAGAAAATTTTTCTTCTCTTCCTTCTCCTCTCCGCCTGTTCGGCGGACCCTTTCCCCGACTGCTGTATCGATGCAGGAGAGCGGAGGGATGCCCCCTTCAGCACGACCTTTCTCGCTCAGTTCAAGACCGGCTCGAGCGACATTGTTGCGCCAAACCCAGACCAGTTCCTCCGAATCATTACGGAAGCGGATATCATGACCCTGATGAACTCCGCCGCGACCAGCCAGTTAAATCGAAACGGATTGATCGGCGGGGTGGTTCAGGGGTCGCAGGGACCGGCGCGCGAAGCGGCCATTCAGGTGACCGACGCCGAGGGAAACATCATCGGGCATGCCACCGGAACAAGCCGGAATCTCTTCTACAACAGCCTGGGACGGATTCCCGATCTGACCATCGATCAAGGGACCTCCTTGGAGGGAACCTTTACGGTGTTCAATGTCCCACCGGGGGAGACCTTCTTTCAGGTCGTTCGAGGCGGGCGGGGCAACGGCCGGATCACCTCTTTCGCCGGGGCCGTTTCCCTCGGCCGAATCGACGCTCTCCCTGTGCTTCCAGAACGGGTCGGCTTGTTGGGGGTGGCGATCGACGATCTTACCGGAGCCGGTGTCCCCGGCGCCTTGGCCGCTTTTTTTGGAAGGGAGCAGGTAGAAGAAGCCAATGGCGCCGGGCTCTTCCTGATTTCCCTCGACCAGGGCCTGCCGACCAACGGCGAATACCTCGTCCGACTCTCGGCTCCCGGCTTCCGGGAGACGACGCACCGTTTCAATACGGCCATGGGGGATGTTCTCAATCGGCAGCAGGCATTCGATCCTCTTACAGACGATAACATGCTCCTCTACTCGGAAGGGAACATCCAAGACTGGGCGCAGCGCCTCGGCGTGGAACTCCGGCCGACGACCGGTGTAATTATCGGACGGGTCACGCCCGGACAGGCGGATGTCGTGATCACGCCGACCGGCGCCGATCCCGCCTCCCTCGGGACGGTTTTCTACTTCGATTCAACGGGGAACCCCGCGAATCTCGGTAAGACGACCAATGCCTCCGCCTTCGTATTTTTTCCAGATTGCGCCCAGAACCCGGGCGGGGAGATCTTTCTCAATGCATCCGCAATCGCTTCCGATCCGCAAAATAACGATATCTTCTCCACGGGACGGGCGGTCGCCTACTGCCGGCCGGGCGAGGTTTTCCTCCAGACGATCGCGATCACACCACGGCCTGTAGGATCGACCTCGTTTACAGTCCCTATCGATGGGGAAGTGAAACCGGAGGGAGGAGGCGCTGCAGTCGCGGGAGCAACGCTGCAGATCGTTGGATTGGACGGGAGTACCAGTTCCGATGGCGAGGGGGAATTCACAATTTCACCTACCCCTTCTGGCACACCGGGTGCGATCTCCCCCCTGATGGCAAACAGCAACTACACTGTTAGGGCGCAGGGACTCACTTTCGTTCCAACATACCAACCCCTTTCAACCGGCCCGGCGGGTGGAAAGCGCGATCTGATCTTGGTGGAGGCGGCACGGATGTCCCAACTCTGTCCTCCTTCCGGCCAAGGCGCTTTGATCGGGACGGCTCGGGACCTCGGCCTGATCGATCCATCCCGAAGGGGGCGTGCAGCAGAGGGGATCACCCTGAAAGTTTTCAAAGAGAACGGGGAAGAGGCCGGTCGGGTCGTCTCTTTCGATAACCAGGGCCAGTTTATCATCTGTGATCTTCCCTTCTCTTCGGATGCTTCCAGTCTGTTTCAAATCCGCGTGACCTCCCCCGAAGACTCAGGCACCTTTCTCGTCACCGCTTACCCGGACGGCGTGACCATCGTCTCAATAGACGTCAACAAGGCGTTGCCTCGGGAGAGTTCCTTCAGGGGACAGGTGCAAACTCTCTCTGAAGCCGAAAGAGTAAATAATGCGGTCTCGGATGTACAGCTCTCGGTTCTTGGGACACAGAAACGTTTCACCAGTGACGCATCCGGCCGGTTTGATCTCCCTCTCGATAGCAACAGCCGCTTCATCGTCCGCGTCGAGAAAGAAGGATACCTCCCCTCTTATAATTATCAGGTCGAAACGTCGGCAAAAAGTCGCATCTCCCCTTCCTCTCCTCTCTGGACAATTTCGGCTGGTCAAGCCGACACACTGGCACAACAAGCCGGCCTTGCCCTTCCTTTACAAGGGGGAATATTAGCGGGGCAGGTGCTTGTGCCTGGATTCGATGAATCGGAATCATCATCCATTGATTCATTAGAGACTCCCGCAAAGGAACTTCACTTCGGTTTTTTTGATCAAGACACACATATTGACCTCTTGTCGGTATCCAGTCAGGGAAGGGCGACCCTTCTCTTCGGAAAAGGCCAAGACGGCTTTGAATCTCCGTTGTCCTCTCAATTAAAATACAGGAGTCGTCCTGAAACTCCAGGAGATCCTCCTCCCCCTCTTCAAGACCTGGCTTCCGTGCAATCCGTTGAGATTGGAGACTTCAACCGGGATGGACAAACCGATATAATTGTTTTTGGAGACAACACGCTGATCTTCTTCCCTGGGACTGGAAACCGAACCATTGGATTTGAGGAAGGAAGGGAGAATCCGACCCTCCTCTTTGATTCAGGTAGTCCCAAAGCAATGACCGTCGCAGAGTTAAATGGAGACAGCTCCCCCGACCTGGTCTTCGCGCTCAGCGGGCAGCGGCCCCTTCTCCGCTTGATCAACCAAACGGACGGTTCTTTTGTCCGGTTTGAAGCAGCAACCGGTGTAGCAGATCCCTCCGGCAGCTGCGGGAATGATCCAACCGCGATCGCCGTCCGGCAAGTCGGATTGGCCGTGATCGACATTTTGATTTCCGACGCGGCCCGCGGACTCTGTGATTTCACGTTCGACAATGCGGGATCTCCGAATGCGCCGCCGATCACGCTTACACTTCCAGCCGGTGTCTCCCCAGCCGATGTGATCGCCATTAAAACCGCTTTCCTCGATTTGGATAATATCCCCGATTTTCTTCTCCTCCACAAAACGGGAGGGGCCTTTTTCCTCGGTCTGCCGCCGGCGCAGGTGCAGGATACGCCGACAACAAATATCGCCTTTCTCCCGTCGTTTGAGCTACCGGCTGATTTTATCCCGACCCGGATGTTCTTTACAGATATCAACCGCGACAGCCGGGTGGACCTGATCCTAGGAGGGACGGGATCGACAGGGGAGGCCCGCTTCCTGATCGGCAATGGAAATGGATCGTTCGGATCGTCCAAAAGCGTTCTTTCGTCCCCCGTCTCTGATCTCGCCCTGGCCGACGCCGACGCTGATGGGAAGGAGGATTTGATCCTCTCTGAAGCAAGCAGCGGAGCGCTTCGATTATTCCGTGGGTCTGACCGTCCCCAGGCAGGCGTTCGGATTGAGGCGAGGAATGGGGCAGGTGAACAGGTCGGCGTGGCCGCGTATCCCGATTCCAATGGTCAGATCGTAGGGGCCACGGCCACCCTAGAAGAAAGCGGCCGATTCATCTTCTTCAATGTCCCGGCCGGATTAACGAATCTAAGCGTAGCGGAAGGGGGGGGAGGAAACGCGTTGGTGACCGCCTATTCAGGGGGTCTCTCCTACACCCATTTAAATATGAATCCAACCCAGCCGACGACCGTCATGGTGGACGGTCAGGTCATCAACCCGACGGCGGGAGAATTAGCCGGAATTTCGGTGGAGGGAATCGAAATCAGCTCCCTCGGAACGCCCGCAAAGGCGATGTCCGGGGCGGACGGGAGATACCAACTTCACCTCGGCGCGAATAGCGAGCATATCCTTAAACTTGATCCCTAACTGAAAAAAACGCTATACGTTAAACGTGAAAAACCAAGAGAAAGAACAACCTTCTTTATTCCCTCTATCTTTATGATTAACGAATCACTCTTAACGAATAACGAATTCCTACTTTCGAGCGACGATAAGGATCTGATTACAGAGATGGTTGAATGGGAAAAAATCTAAACGGCGGCCCAGGGAATATCCGAGTTGGGGATTGACCTTCGCAATCCGTCCCAATCCGGGAAGCATGACACCGACCTTCTTAACAATCGTCATCCCCTGAAACAATTCCCGGACCTGACGCGGCCAGATCACAAGATGATCGCGACGGAGCGCCCAAAGAAAGAGGCCGGCAAAGGGGCTGTTGAATTCGACGATAAACGTTCCTCCCGGCTTTAAGACACGGCGGACCTCTTGAAGGATCGCCTTCTGCATCTCGAAGGGGAGGATATGAAAGAAACGAATCGAAACGATCTTATCAAAGGTATTCTCTTTATAGGGAAGCTGCAGCCCATCGGCCAGATGGAACGACACATTCGCAAGTCCTTTCTCGGTTGCCTTTTCCCTGGCCCGTTCGACCATCTTCCAGGTGAGGTCGGCCCCAAAGATCGAAACGCCCTTTTCCGCCATTCCCACAGAAACCCGACCCGTCCCCGTAGCCAGGTCCAAAATACGATCTCCCTCCTTCGCCTCTAAAAGATCGAAGATGATCTGATTGGACAATTCGGCATAGAACCGGCCCGCGACATGAGAAAATCGCTTTAAATCGTAGACCTCCGCTTCCTTTGTATAGTCGGCCTGCTTGACGTTTCGATAGGTTTCCATTCCAATCTGTTCCGAAACAGTCGGATGATTCCTGGCGTGGCTATTCTTCATGCAGATCTCCCTATATATTTTAATTTGAGCAGAGGGCTCCTTGATTTAAGGCGAGTATAACATGACGGCTTGTGCCGAAGGAAGCGCTGGATTCTAAGGGGGGCTTGAAAAGCTAAAAAAAGGATAAAACGCGAATGAGGGTTTCCCGGAGGTGCTTTCGCTCGACGATCATGTCGATCATCCCATGCTCCAAAAGAAACTCAGCTCTTTGAAAACCTTCCGGAAGCTGCTGCTTGATCGTCTTTTCGATCACCCGCGGCCCGGCGAAGCCGATGAGGGATTTCGGTTCGGCAATGATGATATCTCCCAACATCGCAAAGCTGGCGGTGACGCCGCCGAAAGTCGGATCGGTGAGGATGGAAATATAGGGGACCTTCTCTTCCTGAAGACGGGCAATCGCGGCACTCGTCTTCGCCATCTGCATTAGGGAGAGAATCCCCTCCTGCATCCGGGCGCCGCCGGAAGCGGAGAAGAGAATCAGCGGGAGGTGCTTCTCCTTCGACCGTTCGATGCCGCGCGTCAACTTCTCACCGACGACGGAACCCATGCTGCCGGCCATAAAGGCGAAGTTGAGGACACCGAGCGTCACCGCGCGGTGATTGATCTCCCCGTCGCCGATCACCAGGGCATCAAGCTGTCCTGTTTTTTCTTGGTTCGCTTTCAGACGGTCTTTATATTTGGCAGAATCTTTGAAGTGGAGAGGATCCAGGGGGGCGAGAGAAGAATCGAATTCATTGAAGCTTCCCTCATCGACCACCATCGCAATCCGCTCTTCGACGGAAATGGGGAAATGATAGTCGCACTTGGGGCAGACCTTCGCGTTCCGTTCGAGCTCTTTTCGGTAAATGATCTCGCGACAGTTGTTGCATTTGACCCAGAGCCCTTCCGGGATTTTGATCTTTTTCGTTTCTCCGGGCTGCCGTTCTTTTTTAAACCAAGCCATAGTTCATTATTCTAACAGAATTCAGAAAAAAAGGAGCCAGAAACCAGAAGGTGTGCACCTTATTTACCCTGGATTCTGGCCCCTGAATTCCAAACTTCCATGACCTAATTTATTTAGGTCCCCATTTCCCAGGAGGCGAGATACTTTTCCTGCTCTTTGGTCAGCTTATCGATCTTAACCCCCATCCCCTCCAGCTTGAGGCGCGCAATTTCCGCGTCGATCTTCGGCGGCACGGGGTAGACCTTCTTCTCAAGGTTCTTGTGCTGTTGAACAAGATACTCTGCGGAGAGGGCCTGGTTGGCAAAGCTCATATCCATCACGCTTGAAGGATGTCCTTCAGCCGAAGCAAGATTGATCAGGCGCCCTTCGCCGAGGAGATTGACTTTCCGTCCGTCCGAGAGGGTATACTCATCGACAAACTCCCGGATGGTCCGCTTCCGCTTGGAGAGTTTCTCGAGGGCAGGAATGTCGATCTCGACATTGAAGTGGCCCGAATTGCAGACGATCGCACCATCCTTCATCACCTCAAAATGCTCTTTCCGGATGACCTTGATATCGCCGGTGACGGTGATGAAGAAGTCGCCGATCTTGGCCGCTTCCGACATCGGCATCACCCGATAGCCGTCCATCACCGCTTCAATCGCCTTTAATGGATCGATCTCGGTGACGATGACATTTCCCCCCATTCCGGCCGCCCGCATCGCGATCCCACGGCCGCACCAGCCGTAGCCGACGACGACCACCACCGATCCGGCGACCATCCGATTGGTGGCGCGCAGAACGCCGTCCATCGTGCTCTGGCCGGTCCCATAACGGTTGTCGAAGAAATGCTTGGTGCTGGCGTCATTGACAGAGATCACCGGGAATTTCAAAACCCCCTTCTGAGCCATGCTTCGAAGGCGAATGACGCCGGTGGTTGTCTCCTCGGTCCCCCCGATGAGATTCGGGATCAATTGCTTCTGCTCGGAGAGAATGGTCGAGACCAAATCGGCCCCGTCATCCATCGTGATCATCGGCTTATGCGCCAAGGCCGATTGAATATGCTTATAATAGGTCTTGTTGTCCTCTCCCTTGATTGCAAAGGTCGCTATCTGATAATGATCGACCAGCGTCGCGGCGACATCATCCTGGGTCGAAAGCGGATTGGAGGCGCACAGGACCACATCGGCGCCCCCCGCTTTGAGAGTATCCATCAAATTCGCCGTCTCGGTGGTGACATGAAGACAGGCCGAGATGCGCACCCCCGCCAGCGGCTTTTCCTTCTTAAATCGCTTTTTAATCAGGCGAAGCACCGGCATGCTCTGCTCGGCCCATTCCATCCGAAGTTTTCCCTTTTCACTCAGCTTGATATCTTTAATATCGTAGTCCATTCCTTCTCCATCACATGCTAGAGGTTGACTTTTTGAACGTGCCCGACTCTCTCGCCGTCGATCGATGACGCGAGGCGCAGGATCGATCTTGGTTTGGCTTCAGGCCGCTCTTTATCTATGTTTATTTTTTAAACAGAATTGATCTTTATTCCAGCCGACGACCGTGCTGAACCGGACGGCCAAGCGATCGATTAAAGCCCGGCAGCTTTTCTAATCGCATCGGCCAAGTCCGTTTTCTCCCAGGTGAAGTCAGGATCATTCCGTCCAAAATGGCCGTAAGCGGCGGTCTTCTTATAAATGGCTCTCCGGAGTTTCAGATGTTCAATGATCCCCCGAGGGGTCATGGGGAAATGATCCCGGACCAGCTTCACCAGCTTATCCTGGGGGACCTTTCCCGTCTGCTTGGTATCGACCAGGATGGAAACCGGATCGGCCACACCGATCGCATACGCAAGCTGGACTTCGCAACGCTCCGCAATGCCGGCGGCTACCAGGTTTTTTGCAATATAACGAGCCATGTAAGAGGCCGATCGATCGACTTTGGAAGGATCTTTTCCGGAGAAAGCCCCTCCGCCATGACTGCCGACGCCGCCGTAGGTATCAACAATAATCTTTCTTCCGGTCAGCCCGGTATCCCCTTGCGGCCCCCCGACCACAAAGCGTCCGGTTGGGTTGATATGATAGATGATGCTCTCATCATCGAGGAGCTCGGGCGGAATAACCGGCTTGATGACCTTATCAATCACATCTTCCCGAAGCTCTTTTAAAGTAATATCGGGGCTATGCTGTGTCGAGACGACGATTGTCGTCACCCGGGTCGGCTTTCCATCTCGATATTCCACGGTCACCTGAGATTTCCCGTCCGGCCGAAGATAAGGAAGAATATCTCCCTTCCGCATCTCTGTGAGTCGCTTCGTAATTTTATGGGCAAGGAGAATCGGAGTCGGCATTAATTCCGGCGTCTCATTCGTTGCATAGCCGAACATAAGCCCCTGGTCTCCGGCGCCTCCCGTATCGACCCCCATCGCAATGTCCGGGGACTGACTGTGGATGGAAGTGATCACCGCGCATGTTTCATAATCAAACCCGTATTTGGCCCGGGTGTATCCAACCTGCTTGATCGTTTCCCGGACGATATCGGGAATTTCGACATAGCAGGAGGTGGTAATCTCCCCCGCCACAAACGCAAGGCCGGTGGTTACAATCGCTTCGCAGGCGACGCGACATGTTGGGTCCTGTCCGATAATGGCATCCAAAACTGCGTCGGAAATCTGATCGGCAATCTTATCAGGATGGCCCTCCGTGACCGATTCCGAAGTAAATAAAAAATTTAAACGACTCATCACGTTCCTCCTTCTATTGAGGCCTGAGTTTCTTGGCCTCAACGATCATTTTACTCGCGTCTTACCCAAGCCCATATCACGTTGGTGACGGGTTTCAAAATTGTTTGATTATAACTCGAACAAAAACAGGAAATCAAAGGATTTCTGTTACATTCAGAAGGATAATTTCATCTTTATGTTAAAGAAAAAGGGTGGATACAATCTTTCCGTATCCACCCTTTTTCTAATGCATGACCTGTTTCAGTTAGGCGTTCTCTATTTTCTTTTTACGCGCTGCATAGAGAACCAGCCCCTCCAACAGAACAACCACACCTGCTACGATTGGAGGAATAACGTAAACCTTACCGGGAACGGGCGGCTCCAACATGAAGTAGTAATAGGTCGAAAGAGCCATTTTTCCGTCAACCTCGCCGGCATCCCCATCCCAAGCGAAGAAAACCACCGGGATGTTCTGGCCCATTTCAAGCTGAGCATCGTGTTCCGGATCCTCTGTCTTGAGAGCTCGTTTCATCACCAGCTGCCAACGGCCGTTGCTCCATTTGGCGTTTTCGACCTTGAGGTTTTTGTTGGCCTCTTTTACCGCTATCTTCTCAAGTCCGTGGCCGGTTAATTCCTTTGTAGAACCGTCGGAC
Organism: Candidatus Manganitrophus morganii; assembly: GCA_021651055.1. Taxonomy (NCBI): domain Bacteria; kingdom Pseudomonadati; phylum Nitrospirota; class Nitrospiria; order Candidatus Troglogloeales; family Candidatus Manganitrophaceae; genus Candidatus Manganitrophus; species Candidatus Manganitrophus morganii. Next base: position 2,995,465 of record JAJHOH010000001.1, on the reverse strand, counting down.
TCCCATTTCCAGATGTCGGTTCCCCGCTTCGCATCGCCGTGGATAAAATACGGCTTCTCCGGCGGCGGAAGTTGCTGCCATTTCTCCGCAAACTGGATTGCGATCCCATCGTTATAAACCCCCTTGGACTCGGGGTTTACATCCTTCAAGGGACCCCGTTGATCGTCGTTTTCATGGGTCAGATTGGTCGTGTTAATCGCGGGAAAAGCATCCGAAGAGATCCGCTTCGCATCGTAGACCGCCTCTTTGTTCTCGTCCCGATGGCTCTCGGTCCGATCATTCCACTCCAAGAAAATGGCGATCTCCTTGTCGTTGAAGAGAGAGCGAATCCGCACATCATCGACCGTCCGGAGGAAGTGGCGCGGAGGTTGGATGATCTGGCTCGCCATTCCGATATATTGTGGCGGAAGCTCCTTCCATCTCGGATCATTCGGATCGCTCGGCAGGTCACCCTCCGCGAGAAAGCGCGCTTTAAGAACGAATTGGATCGCCGGCTTCGCCGTTTGAGGATCGATCGGATATTTGTCGGAAAGCGACATCACGAAGTTCGCGACATGCCACCGCTCTTCCGGAGTGAGCTCGTCCGCAAAGGAGGGCATCGGCGTTCCATTCAGCCCGGTCGAGATTTCCCGGAAGATGTTTCGCGGATTGAAAGGATCACGTCGATTTCCGCGCAGGTTCCAAGGCTTGGTCAGGTCGGCCGGAAAAATCGGGAATCCCCAATCGTCCCTTTGCGTGAGGTTTCCGTTCCCTCGACCCTCAACCCCATGACATTCGACGCATTTTGCCTTTGTCATGTAGATCTCTTGTCCCAACTTGATACTTTCCTCGGAGGAAGGGATCTGTTTGCCATAATCGATTACGGTCATCTCCTCATCGGGATCATCGAATTTACGATCCTTCACTAGTTCGGCCTTGACGAATGAAACGACCTGTCGTCGCTCTTTTTCGTTCAATATCTCGCCCCAGGGGGGCATGACCGAACCGGAAAGACCATGTGTGACCGATAAAAAGAGATCCTCATCCGTCGGAAGTTCTCCGCTGGCGGTGTGCCTGATTTTAAAGGTCCCCTGATTAAAATTCCTTGGCTTGGTCGGCAGGCGAATCGCCGAGGGGCCGTCTCCCGCGCCGTCCGGTCCGTGACACCAGACACACTTTCGGAAGTAGATCGCTTTCCCCGCCTCGATCTCTTCGGCACTTGGCTTTGCCGGCTTATACTTTCCGGGCTTCGGCTCCAGGTTCTGCTGGGCTTCCGCACTTCCGACCCAGAGCGTCCCTGCGGCGGCAAGAAATACGCCGACTAAACCGGTTGCAACCGTTTTTGCAGCAAACCGGCTCATTTCTTCTTTGAGTTTTCCCCTCATGGTAGTAAGTCCCCCCTCAATTAAACCGAATTGGGAATATCCTGTTTGAACGAAACCCTCAGCTTAATCCCATGTTCTCGGGAAGAAACCGGTATGCCAGTATTCAAAGAGAATCACCTGCCACATCTCATTTGTGGTCAAATGTTTTTCCCAAGGCGGCATGGCAGAGGCCCAAGGAAACGCCTCACGCGACAATCCGGGGCCTCCCTTTGCAACACGCCAGAAGACGAAGGTCTCCTGAAGCTGGGCGATCGTGCCCGGGTCGGCAAAATTCGCCGGAATAGGATTGAATGCAAAGGCGAACGGCCCTCTTCCGTCTAGATTATCCCCATGGCAGAAAAAACATCCGGCGGTTCCGAAAAAGACCCCTCCCCCATCTCGAACACTCTGCAGAAATTTTGGAGCATCCGCAGCGAAGGGATTCTTTCCATGATAGACGCTTTCAAGACCGACCTTCAGATATTTCCCGGAGTCATCAATACGAAATGGATTTTCCGCGGTTTGAAGGTTCAGGACTTTGTCGTGAACGTTGATGCTCGCAGGAGGAGCCGGATGAACGGTTCTTAACTCGATCGGCTCGTCAAACTTAGGGAGCATCTTGTTGTATGTCCCGTAGGCAAGAAGCAAAGGAATCGCTGCAAAGGTGAAGTAGCGCGACATCTTTGCCTTTCCACTGTCCTCTTGGAGCATAAACTTGATAGGACTGGTAAACTCTTCCCAGGAAGGCTGGCTGAGCGAGACATAGAGAAAACATGCAATCGTCACAACCGCCATATAGATTGCCAGAAGTGAAAATGGGATCGGCGGCTGCAGAACAAACCGAAAGACGATATAAGCCGCAACCCAGATGATCGGCGCCTGAATGATCTTCGGCAGGGGTATTCCCATCTTATCCTTGATAATCCAGGCCAAGATGATGATCCCGATTCCGACGCCCATTTGAATCAGCAAGGCGAACTTGCCGGCGTCGATAAATCCCGCTCCTCCCCCGGCCCAGACCACCATCGGTAGGGCCAGGACTGCGAAGAGGACTTGCAATGTAAGAGAAGTTGCTCTCTGCTTTAACATAAGATACGCGCCTCCCGTCCTCATACCATTCATTAAAATTTCCCTCCTGAAACCTGCCCTGTAACAGCGGCCTGCATCGAATCCGAATTCGGATTCGATGCAGTTTCAACAGATTTCCCTTCCGATGGGGTGAGGCTCGCCTTCTTTAAAGAGCCCTCCTTCTCGTTCGGCAGCCGGTCCAGTCCGCTTTTGATCGCCGCTTCCGCATCTTGCTGCAGAAGGTAATCAACAAGTTTATCCAGTCCGGAGACAGTGAATTTATGGCGGAAGTCCTTCATCATATCATCAGCAAATCCGGGAACAATGAAGGCCGCCGGATCCATGATAGATTCAATGACATACTCCCTCGGCGTTTTCGCCTTGGCCTTCCCTTCTTTCACCGCCTTCTGATATTCAGGAGATTTAATCCGATTGGGTGCGTTCGTCTTTTCGATCAAAAGAGGCCCCACCATCCCAGCTTTAGCAACTTCAAGACCCGGGATTTTATGGCAAGCGACACAGGCCATTTTGGTGACGATCTGATCAACCGTATCGGCTTCGAGAGCGACGGGAGGTCCCGCCACCACTTTGGCCTCTCCCTCTTTCGGTCCTGCATCTTGCTTCAACGGTTTTCCAAAATAAGCTTCCCAGTCATCCTTTGCGGTGATCTTGTTCATCTCCCCCGCATCTTTTGACTGTAGGAAGCTGACAACCGCGACGATTTCAGTATCGGTTAACTGAATGGGTGGCTTATTGATGATCGGCATGGGGCTTTCCTGATCGTTCGTCCCCTTGATACCAAAGCCTTCCACCACGTAACAGTTCGGGCAGTACTCCGATTCAAGGAGATACTCTCCACCGGTAGCCGCATGAGGCTTGAGTCCGCTATTCGGCTCACCGTTTGCGAGACGCGAAGCGAAAGCTTTATATCTTTCTTCCTTGACCCGATTGCCTGAGCGCTCTTCCTCACCGATCAAAACCGGGCAACGATCCGCCTTCTGCTCCTGGAAGAACATGTGGCAGAGCGGGCACTGACCTTTTCCGATCGGAACATCCCCTTTACCGAAGCTCGGATTTTCAGTTCCGAAAACGATCTTTTTTCCCATCGTCGCCAGCATTTCCGGCGTGACGGAACCAAGGTCTACCGCTTCCGCCGCCTCAGGCGCGTCTCCTCTGATTTGCGGCAACCAATTTGCGATTCCCGCAAAGACACCCAGAACAAAGACGTACCAGATGGCTACTTTTAAGATAGTTCCCCCTGTTTCTTTTTCCTTTTTCATTCTCTTCTCTTACCCCCCACGTATTTTGGGGGGGCGAACCGAATAGGTTGCCCCCCCATTTAAGAGAATTTAATGGCTCCCCGCCGGAATTGTCGCTTTTCCGACACCCGCTGTCTCTTCTGCCGTGACATGGGCCTTCTTCGCGGAGAGGGCGCCAAGCCAGAAGACGAAGAGGAGCATCGTCCAGAATAAGAGCACATTCATTGAGTTGATGTTACCCGCATAACCCAGCGGATTGGTAAATGCCCATGGGGAATTGTCGCGCAGAACCTCATTGACATGCCAATGCAACCGGACGGAAGAGCGGAGGTAACCCATCACCGCCATTGTCCAGGTAAAGGAGACGGCGAGCAAGAAGAGCGCATAGGCTCCCCTCGGGGACATTTGGCCCCATCGAACTTCGCCAAGCTGTCTTGCGTTCTTCAGCATCATCGTATTCACGGTCACCCCGACAAACAGACAGGTCAAGGTCGTGCAGACCTGAGGGACGGAAAGACCGATCCGAACGTTGGCGGGAATGAAGTAGCCGTAGATTCCGAGAAAGACGATGTTGATCGCCGCACCTGTGAAGAGCGCACCAAGGAAGGCATTTCCCATCGCCGCCCATTTCACTGTCGGGACCTTGTTACATCGTTGATAGATACAGAAGCAGAGGACCGTCGTCGAGATCATGATGTTGATCGCGGTATTTTTAGCCGACATAACACCGTAGTTTCCGACCACCGGATGCTGCGCGCCACCCATCGCCTTCAGCTCGGCGGGGGTCATGACCAGCGTATGAGGGGTCAACCAGGCGATCGTGGAAACGATCAGGACAAGGAGCATGTACTTAAAGAACCGGTAATAGCGTTCCGCTCCCGGCATTCTCCCCATCGCCTGCCAGAGGTAGTAGTTGGTGCTCACAAACAAGATTGCGATCATCATCGCCTGCATGATGAACACCCAGGCCAGAAGACCTCCCATCAAGGTGATCCCCATCTGCTGCCGGTAGCCGTAGATTTCCCGCATCAGCCAATAACCTGCGAATGGAAGAGGAATGAGGTTCAAGATCCCCATAAACATCGCGACATAGCTCATCCAGTCGTAATACGCTTTTTCTTCCGGCGTTTTGGCGGCCAGCAGTCGATAAGATGCATAAGCGGCCACCACACCTCCGCCAAACGCGGCATTTCCAAGAATGCGATGGATGTTCAGCGGATGCCAGAGGGCGGTATGCACTGCCTTCCAGATGTCGCCCAAGAAGCGGCCTTTTTCATCGACGCCCGCCGGAGACATCATGAACGCGATCCAGGAGTTGGCGAAGAACATCAGGATGATACCGATCGTGTTGAGAAGGAAGGAGATCGAGAGGTGGACCCACTTCAGGAATCCGCCGTCATTCATTCGATCCCAACCGTAGTAGTAGATATAGAGTGTTCCGCTCTCCAGGATAAAGAGGAGGGCATACACATGCATGATCGGCTTGAAGATTTTGGACAGATAACCGAAGAACCCGGGATAGAGGGCCAGGAAGGTAAAGATGAGAATACCGCCGAGGACCGCGGTGATCGAATAAGCGGTCAAGCTGATTTTCATCATCTCATGGGCCATATCATCATATTTCTTGGCCATCGTCTTGTCTTTTTGCATCATCCCGACCAGCTCCATCACGAACACGAACATGGGGACGGCGAGAACGAAGCTACCGAAATAGAGATGCTGCTGGTTTGCAACCCAGAGAATCGTGCGGCTCTGGAAGGTGCCGTAGGTTCCGTAATCGTCGGGATATTTCAGAGTGGGGGCCGGCGGACCCGAGACGATCCCAAACTCGCCCTCTCCCTTATAAAAAACGTCCTTTGCCTTCTCAACCTTTTGTTCCGTTCCAGCAGCCGCTTCTTTTTTTGCTTCTTCGGCTCCAGCCTGAAGGGGGATAAAGGGGAGGAGGAGGAGCAAGCCTATCACACCCAGAAGGACACCTGCTCCGATCTTCGCCTTTCTAGGATCGTTAAAGCTACGCATTTTAATACCTCCTTGAGAGATGATTAAGATGTGAAACACTTGAAACTGACGGGAAGGGAAGTCCCTCGCCCGAACTTCTGAGAAAACGCAATCAAACTATTTATAAGGAAACGGAAGGTTTTGCATGGGTCCCATCATGACCCAATCAAGAAAATAGTAATAGACTGCGGCAACAATCATAAATACGAAAAAGTAACCGAGCGTTTTGCCGGTCTCCTTACTGCCTGTCTCCTGATTTGACATCTCGCAACTCCTTTTATTCAACATTAATATCGTTGTAAGACTTAATACTCCAGAGCATTACTTGGGAAGTCGCTAAATTTAGTGCCCGAACCCCGGCGGCGGAGCGGAGATATACCAAATGGCCCACGAGCAGAAGATAAGTGTAACTAAGAATATAACTTTCCCTAATTTGACGCCTTGCTGTTGATCCATTTTTCCACCCCCAAGGAATAATGACTGCTACGGTAAACCGGAAAGAAAATTGACGGGACTATATACCAAAAAATAAAGCTTGTCAACAAAAAAGTAAACATGTTCAAACTCAAAAATCTTGACTCTTTTCTGAGTCGTATGATAGTGTACTTTTCACCTACAACACGCGGGAGGCTGAATAACATGGAACCCCCTAAACGCAAAGATCCTCAAATTTTCGATATGATTGTGATCGTCGGCTTGATCTTTAACGCCCTCATCGCGATCTTTCTTGTCCTCTACTGGCTGAATCTGGTTTAGCCGTCCACACCGGACAGCCGCACCAACCTACCGGTCAGTCGACTTGGCGCACCTAAATCCCACTGTAGTATCCCTGTAATCCGGAAACATTTTCATCCGCGCGGAAGTCCGTCCTGAAACCGCGGAGTCATTCCAGGAGCCCCCTCGAAGCGTTTTCATCTCCCCTTGATCCGGACCTTTCGGGTTTCGATTGGGCGCATGCCTGTAATAGTGCTCGTCATACCAATCTTGGACCCATTCCCGCACGTTACCCGCCATGTCATAGATCCGATAAGGACTCTTGTCCTGCTCAAACGAGCCGACAATCGCCGTATAATGCGCTTGATCCTCTCCCCCCAGGAAATTCGCAAAGATCGGCTTGGGCTCACTCCCCCAGGGCCATGCAGCCGCCTCTGCGCCTTTCGAAGCTTTTTCCCATTCCGCTTCTGTGGGAAGGCGCCCCCCCTTCCATCGGCAAAATGCGCCGGCATCTTCCCAGGTAACATATACGACCGGTTGATTCTGGTCATTAAAGCTCTCAATATTTTTCAGATAACGAGAGAGGGGAGAGCGGTGTCCTGTTGCTCGAACGAATTCAGCATAATCATATTGAGTTACTTCATACTGGTTCATCTCAAAAGCATCCACATAGACGCGGCGAGGCGGTTTTTCATCAAACCCACCCTCTTCGCTTCCCATGATGAATTCCCCCGCCGGCACTAAAATCATTGGGTTTTCCTTTGGATCCCCCGAGACTTTTACACTCTGAGTAACCGCCCTCTCTTCCGGGTCCTTTGGGCTGGTAACGCGGATTGCAACAAGGGCAATAAGGCACAAAAATGAAACAAAAAGAATCCAAGCTCTAATAAAAATTTTGTCCATAGACTTCCCTGGAAATCACGGTAGCACAAACAATTGCTACGAAGCAAAGCTTTTTTTACACTCTCCTACGGAGTAAACTCATACTCAATCGTGGAGAGAAGATCGACCTTTCCGGATGCAATCATACTAAATTCTTCTTGAACGAAGATCGTCACGATATCTTCATGACGAAGCGGAACTGGAATATCCCTCTTCACCCCCGCCGTCAGATCGGTCGAATTTAAAACAAGCTCGTCATTGACAAAAACCTTCGCGATAATATTTTCCGGCAACCCCTTTTGTACTTCTTCCGTCCCCGCCGCAATCATCGACTCAGGCGCATTATGGGTGACGCGAATCGATCCTTTTATTGTTCCAGACGGGTCCGGAAGCATTACCTTTAAATCCAAAGTCACCGCGCCTTTCATCGATGCGACGGGAGCGAGAAAATCAGTCGGCATTTTATCCGTCGTTTCCAGATTTCCCTTAAACCGGATGACGCCGTTCTCTATCTCCAAACGGGCTTCCGCTTTGGCGCTCCGGTCCGCTCCGGCTTGATCGGAACTGGCGGCTTGAAGAACCTGCGGAAGAGAAGCGAAATCGGGGAGGGTCGCCTTTTCCGTTTTTTCCGCTCCACCCGAAAAGTTTTGATTCGCCGTTGCAGAGACCATTCCCAATTTGGGTTGTGGAATTACTTTCCAATCGGCCGCTTCAGCGAGCGGAGCCGTGCTCATTGCCATAAAACCGATCATGATAAGGTATTTGATCATTCCTCTCCTCACAACGATGTTGAGTTGCGTGTCCTTTTATATATAATTCTTAACCGGTTGTCCAGTCGCATCCGTCCGACGCAATCGATTAAAAATCAATGATGAGGGTGTGCACTGATTCGGAAGCGTCTTCGGAGAGGTTGAGAATATCGGAGACCGATGCTATTTTCGTTCGTCGCGAGGGAAGACCTTGATCCAGGGGCTCTTGTCAGGTTTGCCCAGTTTTTTCAGCCGCTCCGTCAATTCCGCCCCCCAGGTACCGCTCAAAAGAACCTTCGAAAGCGCAAAAACATCGAGCGACGAGACCTCTTCCCATCGCCCCGCCTCTTTGATCGCCTTCTCCAAAGCGGGCCGCCCGGGATCATTTTTTCCCGGGAAGCGGACATTTTCATATATTTTTACCCGAACCTTATGGGTCTTCGAGAAGAGAACCTCGACCCCCTTTTTCTGCGTATAGGCCAGGAGGGCCTCCTTGACCTTTTCGATCTCTCCTTTGACCCTTGCCTCCTCGATTTGGAGGGCGGCCAGGCGCTCGACCAGGAAGACCCCCTCTTCATTCATATACTCATTTTTGGGAAGCGACGCGGTCTCATAAAGATGGCGGAAGAGGGGGCAGATCGCGCGATATTCGCACCAGCTGCAGAGGGCGCTCTGTTTGACGGGAAATTCGGTGGTCGTTTCGATCTCCTCGATCAAAGCGATCGTCTCCTGCCGCAACGTTTCCAAATCGTCCGTCGTCCGCCGCGAGCGGATCTCTTGATCGAAGATGAGATAATGCCAAATCAGCTCAACCTCTTTTGTTTCGGGCCAGAGCCGTTGCACCGCCATTTGATAATAAGCGAGCTGTCGATCCTGATCGAGATCTTGCTGTGTGGGAAAGAATCCTTTTGTCTTATAGTCATGAATCCAGATCACGCCGTCCTTCGGCTGGCTCAACCGGTCGATGAATCCCTTCATCGCATATCTTCCGTCGGGATCGAGATGAAACTGGACCGGATGCTCCAGGCCGAGCGTTCGTGTCTGATCGAAGGGAGCATACCGGCGATAGTAGTCGACCAAACATTTCTCCCCCAGGGCGCGGTATTCATCCGGGGTCAGCTCATCGCGGATGATCTGAATGTCGCCGTGCCACTCTTTTTCCCAGATTTCGCGATAGTAGGCGAGGAGATCTTCCAAGGACGTTAATTTGCAAAAACGCAGATCGGTATAGAGCTTATAGAGCGCCTCGTGAACGCGGGATCCCATGAAGGCCTCGATCCCCTCCAAGGAGGAAGGGACCTGGTCGATGTAGGTAAACTTAAACTTTTGAGGACATTGGCGGTAGGTCTCTAGCCGGGATGGAGAATAGGTCACTGGCGGCCGCTCCATTTTTTATGGCGATCGGTTCCGTCCGAATAAAGCGGTATCGACACCCTCCCTCGGGCGATTCACCGGGGGTATTCTTGGCCGACATTGTAACCGGGCGGGAAAGAGGAAGTCAAAAGATATTTGCCCCGTAGGGGCGAGGCGCGGCCTCGCCCTGATTTCCTGACCGGGAAAGAAGGGCGACCCACCGGGTCGACCCCTCCTGTAAGGAATTGCCTTTCCGCCCGACGTTACTTTAACATCGAACAAGTAAGGGGTGGTACTTGGACGCAAGCTCAGGGGATGTCCGATGGTAAAGCCGGGTCATACAAAAGAAGGAAAAAGCGCCGACCGCTGGCGTTTTCGCCATCCTTTATGGGTCCGCCTCGCCCATTGGCTGAATGTGCTCTGTCTTCCGATCCTTCTCATGAGCGGGTTTCAGATCTTTAATGCCCACCCTGCCCTCTATTGGGGCGAGCGGTCGGACCGCGATCGGCCGATTTTGGCGATGAAGGCCCTCCGCGCAGAAAACGGCGAGCTTCGGGGGGTCACCACCCTCTTCGGACATTCCTTCGATACAACCGGTCTCTTCGGCGCCTCCCGGAACGAGGCGGGCGCGCTCTACCGCCGCGGGTTCCCGGAATGGGCCACCCTGCCCAAGCACCAGTGGCTGGCGATGGGACGGCGCTGGCACTTCTTCTTCGGTTGGGTCTTCGTCCTCAATGGATTCATTTTTGCCGCCTATTCTCTGGTAAGCCGTCATCTCTGGAGTGACCTTCTTCCGAAAAAGGAAGAGATCCGAAAGATCGGGGCATCGATCCGCGACCACCTTCGCTTCCGCCACCCCTTCGGCGAGGAGGCCGCCCGTTACAATGTCCTTCAGAAAGTCGCCTACACCGGCGTCGTCTTTGTTCTGGCGCCCCTCATTGTTTTGACCGGCCTGACGATGTCGCCGAACCTCAACGCCGCTTTCCCTTGGATGTTGACCCTCTTCGGCGGTCGGCAGTCGGCCCGGACGATCCACTTCATCGCTGCGTTCGCCTTCATCGGCTACACCCTTCTCCACGTATTGATGGTGGCGATCACCGGCCTTTGGAACAATCTGAGATCGATGCTCACCGGATGGTATTTGATCCGGCAATCAGGAGAGAACCATGAAAAAACGAATTAGTCTCGGCCGGCGGGGGTTCCTTGCCCGCGCCGCCCAATTCTCCGGCCTCTTTCTCCTCGCCGGCTGTGACACGCTTTCCCGAAAAGCATGGTTTGAAGGCCTTCTCAGCAGCGCGGAAGGACTCACCCAACGGGCGCACCGACTCATCACCCCCCGCAAAGCGATGGCGCGGGAGTATACCGAAGCCGACCTCTCCCCGGTCTTCCCGGTCAACGGGACAACGCATCCCGGCACGGCCGAATATCTCGCCTGGGTCGAAAACAATTTCGCCGACTGGCAATTGGAGGTCGGCGGACGGGTCGAGCAGCCGGCCCGATTCTCCCTCGCCGCGCTTCGGGACCTCCGGTCGCGAACCCAGATCACCCGCCACGATTGCGTCGAGGGATGGAGCGCCATCGGCAAATGGAAAGGGGTTCCTCTCCGCCTGATTCTCGAACAGGTCCGCCCCCGCCCGGAGGCCCGCTACGTCGTCTTCCACTCGGCCGATCCCGACGAGCTCGGCCACTATTATTACGAGAGCATCGATTTCGAAGAGGCCTATCATCCCCAGACGATCCTCGCGTACGATCTGAACGACCAGTCTCTCCCGATCGGAAACGGCGCGCCGCTTCGTCTCCGTCTCGAACGACAGCTCGGTTACAAGATGGCAAAGTACATTATGCGGATTGAGCTGGTCGAGCGCTTCGACACCCTCGCCGGAGGAAAAGGAGGCTATTGGGAAGATCAAGGCTATGAATGGTATGCCGGGATCTGAACAAACCGAACAATATGAAGAAGGAGAGAATTGTGCTAATTTAGAGGGAGCAGACCCACCTGGAGGCGGGGGAGATTGTAATGAGCTGGACCCTTGGAATTTTAGCGATCGTCGCGGGCGCCTTCACCGTTTTAAGCCCCTGCATCCTGCCGATCCTTCCCCCGCTCTTAAGCGCCTCGATCTCCGGAGGGGATCACCGTCGCCCGCTCTGGATTGTCGCCGGTCTTGCAATCAGCTTTACCCTTTTCGGCGTCATCTTTGCGTTCTTCGGAAGCTTCCTCGGTCTCAGTAATAACGCCCTTCGACACGCGGCCCTCCTCATTTTATTCTTCCTTGGCCTCAGTCTTCTCTGGCCCTCGCTCTGGGAGCGAATCGGGACGAAGATCAGCGCCCTCATCCGACAGATCCCCGGAATGAATCGATCCTCCATCGAGAAAACGCCCCTCTCCGCCGCCTTCCTCGGCGCGTCGCTCGGACTGATCTGGGCCCCCTGCGCCGGGCCGGTCTTGGGGATCATTTTGACCTTGGCCGCCGTGCAGGCTTCGTTCGGACCAACCTTGATTTTGATGAGCGCTTACTCCCTCGGCGCCGCGGCGCCGATGCTTTTAATCGGGTACGGCGGGCGACGGATCTCGGACCGGATCACCTCCCTTCGCCGGTGGGGAGCGTTGACACACAAAGCGCTCGGCGCCCTGACCGTCGCAACGGTCGTCGCCCTCTTCTTTCAGTTCGATACCTTCCTCCTTGCCAAGCTGCCCGGTTCGCTCTTCGTCGCCAATCAAATCGAGAAGCGGCTGGTCGAAACCAAACCGCCGTCCGATGCCGGCAACCGCTCCGGCGCCGAGAACGCTCCCGGCGCCGGCAAGAAATCCCCCTACCCTGTCCTCGGAAAGATGCCGGAGTTCACGCAGATCACGACCTGGCTTAATTCATCGCCCCTGACCAAAGAGAGCCTGCGCGGAAAAGTAGTGCTGGTCGAATTCTGGACCTACTCCTGCATCAACTGCATCCGCGCGCTGCCGGCGGTCACCCGCTGGGACGCAACGTACCGCGACCAGGGTCTGGTCATCGTCGGCGTTCACACGCCGGAGTTTCAGTTCGAGAAGGAGATTGAAAACATCAAGCGGGCCATCGCGCGTCACGGGATCAAATATCCGGTCGCCGTCGACAACGACTACGGCACCTGGAAAGCCTTCCGCAATCAGTTCTGGCCGGCGAAATATCTGATCGATGCGGAGGGAAGGCTGCGGCTGACGCACTTCGGCGAGGGGGATGAGGATATCTTCGAAGGGGCGATCCAATCGGTCTTGATGGAGGCGAAGCTGCTTCACGCGCCGGTGACGATCGAGAAAGCGGAAAAAACGGTGAACGTCTTCAGGATCCGCTCCCCCGAAACCTACACTGGCTACAACCGCGCCGGCAATTTTTTCTCGAAAGAAAAGATGGCTCCCGACGTGACGGTCAACTATACCTCGCCTCCTTCCCTTCGACTCAACCAATGGGCCCTCGGCGGCACTTGGAAAGTCATCGATGAAGCGGCGATCCTCCAGGCCCCCGGAGGCAAAATCCAATTCCGCTTCCAGGCGCCGAAGCTGAATCTGGTGATGAAAGGGACGGAGAAAGGAATTCCGGCGAAGATTCTGATCGACGGCGCGCCGCTCCCGGCGAACATGCGCGGCGTCGATGTCGGAGCGGACGGCAAAGCGATCATTAACGATGCGCGGCTCTACAATCTGGTGACGCTCCCGAAGGAAGACGAGGGGGAGCATCTCTTCGAGATGATCTTCGAGAGTCCGAACGCGGAGCTTTACGCGTTCACATTTGGGTAAATCTCAATCAGCACATGATCCCTCTCAGATGACCCGATCACCGCTCCATTGAAACTAATTGAACACCCCCTCCTCATCGTGTTAACGTATCTCACTTATGTTGGAGTCTTCGATGTCAGAAACCCCCATCGCCATCCTCACCGAAAAGGCGGTCCAAAAGGTCCGCCAGGCCCTTCAAGGCCGCAGCGACATCGGCGTGCGGCTAACGGTGATACGCGAAGCGGGCGACTTCAAATATAAGTTCGACTATGTCGCGCCGGGCGGGGCCGATCCGCGGGACTTTGCCCTGCCGTGCGGAGAATATCAGTTTTTCATCAACCGGGAATCGGAAACCCTCATCAAAGGATCGACAATCGATTATTCGAGCACCGGGCTGGCGCAGGCGTGGGTGATCGATAATCCGAATCCGGCGTGGGACAGCGAGTTGGCGCGCGAAATCTCCAAGGTCTTCAACGAAACGATCAACCCCGGCCTCGCCGAGCATGGCGGGCACATCAAACTGGTCGACCTGAAAGAGAACATCGTCTACGTGGAGATGTCGGGCGGCTGTCAGGGATGCGCGATGGCCGGCAAGACCCTCCACCACGGCGTCATCCGAATCCTCTCCGAAAAATTCCCCGAAATCACCGGCCTGGTCGACACCACCAACCACACCGCCGGCGCCACCCCCTTTTTCACCACCGAATCAGGGACCATCCCCACATTTAAAAACTAATCCGATTCTCAGCCTCCCAAAACTGTAATCACTATCACATTACAAACCAATCATCCTGTCAGAGCCCAACGCCGTGCCATCCCTTGTTAAAAAGTGATAGGTTGTTGCCTCTTTTTGACATGCGCCCCAGTAAGGGAATCCACTTTTATCAGCCTTCAAACAGTCACCAGACCCTTCCCAAACGCCCTCCCCTTACAAAACGATGAGGAGGCATAAAACTTGCCCTTATTCTCGTTCAAAAAATTGGGGGATGAAAGGAAGAAGCCATGGTGTATGGATGTGAGCAAGCACTGATCGAAACCAACCCGGTCAAACGCCTCGCCTTTCGATGGCTGGGAGCCACCCATCTCGGAGACCGATCCCGCAACCATTACCTGATGCGGGCGCTCCGGAAAATTTCCCTTCCGGAGGATGCGAACGTCCTGAATGCCGGATGCGCAAACGGCGCCCATTCATTCTACCTGTCGGAGAGGCACCCGGGCTGGAAGATCACCGGGATCGAAATCGAGTCGGAACAGGTCACGCGGGCGGCGGCGATCGCCGAAAAAAAGAGAACAAGCAATCTCTCGTTCCACGTCGGAGACCTTCACCAGATCCGTTTTTCCGAGCTGTTCCACCTTATCTTTTCGATGCACGTTCTGACTTACCTTAAAGACGATCTGGAAGTATTAAAGCGGTTTTCCCGCGCGCTCAAACGGGGAGGCTATCTGATCCTCTCCATTCCGACCCCGCCGGCCCCCTCCCCCCTCCCTCGTCCGCTCCAAAGACTCTTCCAACCCGCCGCTCCTCCGGCGGGCGCCCCCCCCATTTCGATCGAGCGGAGCGGCTACTCGAATGAGGAGATCACCCACAAGCTCAATGAAGCCGGATTCCGCCCCCTCTCCATCACCCATCCGGCGGGACCGCTCTGGCAATCAGCTTGGGAAATTCATACGTTGATCGAGAACAAACGGCTCCTGCGGGCCATGGCCCATCCGTTTCTTCTCTTCCTCGTCGATCTGGACCAGTGGCTTTGTAAAGAGTACCCTTATCCAATGGGGAGAGATTCTTTGATCATTGCACAGAGATCCGTTTGAAATGTGATCGGAAGGGGGGATGCCTCAAGCCGCTTTGGGGTAGGACTCGGCCGCGCGCAGGATCGATTCGGCCACGGTGGGATAAACATGGATCGTCCGGCAGACATCCTCGACCGTGAGACCGTTCTTGACAATAAAGATCGCCTCATGGATCGCCTCCGCCGCCTTGGCGGCCAGGAGATGGACCCCCAAAATCCGGTGGCTTCCCTTTTCCACCACCAGCTTGACCCATCCGCGGTCGGCGATCGCCTTCGGCAGCTCTTCCGGCAGGGAGAGATCGACCTGCCGCAACGCGAAACCGGCGGCGCGCGCTTCTACCTCTTTTAATCCGACACTCGCCACCTGGGGAGAGGTCAAAATCGCATAGGGGACGCCGAGATATTCCATCGTCTGCCGGCTCCCTCTCAAGGCGTTTTCGGCCGCCAGCTCCCCTTCGCGATCGGCAACGGTCGCAAGCTTGCGGACATGCCCGCGGATATCCCCTGCCGCAAAAATATGGGAATGCGACGTTTCGAAAGAGGGGGTCGTCTCAACCGCGCCGTCCGGAAGGCGCTTCACGCCGGCCTCTTCCAGGCCGAGACCGTCGGTGTTCGGACGCCGTCCGGTGGCGACGAAAACGGCGGACCCTTCCAACAGGAGGATCTCTCCTCCCTTCCGTGCTGCGACCCGATAACCCCGCCGGCGGGGGAGCGGCTCGACCGCTTCGATCTCGACGCCGGTATGAATCTCCATCCCCTCTTCTCCCAGGTAACGGCGCAGCGCATTCGAAATCTCCGGCTCCTCCCTCGGCAAAATCCGCGCTTCTTTTTCGAGGACGATCACCCTCGCCCCGAAATGGAGAAAAAGCTGGCCGTATTCGAGGCCGATCTCACCGCCGCCGATCACGATCAGGCTTCGCGGTAAACGGGTGATGACCTGAACGCGGTCGCTGTTCAGAGGGGAAATGTCGGCCAAGCCGGGAATCGGCGGGGTGATCGGTGAAGAGCCGGTCGCAAGAAGCGTTTTATCGGCCGTAACCGGTTGACCGTCGATGGCGACATGATGCGGCGAGACAAGACGGCCCCTCCCCGGGAGAAACGTGATGTTCGGGTGGGCCGCGATCATCCGCTCCTTCTCCTTCCTCGCCTGTTGAACCACCGCTTCTTTCTCCCTCATCACCGCCGCAAAGTTGAGCCGGGCCTTGCGGGGCTTCACCCCCCGGAACGCAACCATCTGGCCGTAATAGTAACGCTCCGCCGCCGTCACCAAATGTTCGGTCGGAAGACAGCCCCGGTTCGGACAGGTTCCGCCGACATCACCCCCCTCGACCAGCGCCACCCGCGCGCCGAGCTGCGCGGCCTTGATCGCCCCGTAAAGCCCCGCGGAGCCCGACCCAAGCACCAGGAGATCGTAACGCTCCATTCCCATTCTCCAGCCTCTATAAATATATAGAAGATTTAGATCCCGATTACGCCGCCAACCGTTCGACTTTGGCTCCGCCGAGAAAGGCGATCAGATCCCTTTCAACCTCTCCCGGCTGGTCGATCATCACGAAATGGCATGCTTGTTCGATTCGGATCAGCCGGGCTCCGGGGATGTCCCAGGCAAGCCGCTCGCCATAATCGACCGGCTGCAACCGGTCGTCCTCTCCCCAGAGGATCAATGTGGGCACGGTGATCCGTTGAAGGAGCGGAACGATTTCCATCGTCTGATTCGTGTCGACCGCCACGGCATCCCGGATAAGCGACAGCTTTCCCGTCTCAGTGGCATAGGGGATGAGCAGACCGTCCAATAGATCGTTGGACGGGGAGGAGGTAAATCCCATCTTGAGGCCCTGTTTCATCAGCAGGATCGCGGTCCGGGCGGAGAGCCGCCGCCGCGTTTCGGGGTGGCCGAGTTGCAATATCGCTTCCACCGGCCAGGAATCGTAACAGACCGAGTTCATCAGACAGAGACGGTCAACCCGCCCGGGAAAGAGGGTCGCCAGCCGCAGGGCCACCCCGCCGCCGATGTCGTGCCCGACGAACGTCGCCCGCTCCATTCCGATTTTCTCCATCCAGACATGGATTGCCTCGGCCTGTTTTGCAATGGATCGATCGAACCCGTCCCGCTTGTCCGAGTAGCCGTAGCCGATCAGATCGGGAATCAGGACGCGGTGCGATTTGGAAAGAGAAGAAAAGAGGGGATGCCAAAGAAACCCCCAGGTCGGCATCCCATGAAGGAGGATCACCGGATCACCCGATCCCTCGTCGACATAGCTGATGAAACGATCTCCGATCTCGGCCACCCGCTGCTTTGCCTGATACTCTCTCCAGTTCACGCCATCCCTCCTGCCGCGACAACCTGTCGCCGGGAAGGGGCGGGAAAAGGGGAGGAGGCCAACGCGTCGGGGTCTCTCCAATCGCATTGGAGAAGGGCGATATTCAGGATGCAGCGGGCGTATGCGCGCTCGAAGTCCGACGTCAGCGTAGTGATTTCTCCAACATCAGAGACAACCCCCTTCACCTTCTCCCTCGGGATCGACACCGGATAGGGAAGGTTGCCCGCCTCTTTTCGCGCCGTCTGCTTCAGACGCTCTTCGGCCTGTTTATACTCCGGGCCGACGATGATCGGCATCAATCGCTTCCGGGCTTCAAACAAATAGTCGGGCCAGAGCGCCAGGGTACGGATCTCCATGACGACGCTCGGAAGCTTCGAGGTTTTTTTTATCTCTTCAAACAACGCTCGAAGGCGGGGGTCTTGCGGCTCTTCCGGCGCCAGCTCCATCGCAATCATTCCGGCAGGGGCGCCGCGTTCGATCCGCTCCAATTCCCGGTTCTCCTCTTTCCCGATCCGCTCGCCGGCGAGAGCGCGTTGAACGGCCGAAGTCAGCACGAGCAATTTTGGGTAGAGATAGTGATAGAGATCGAGGGAGGCCCGAAGGTGATACGTTTGACTCTCTCCCAGTCGCACGTGCGCAGAAACATCCGGTTTTTCCATCGGCTTGATCAGACGAGCCCCTTCCGCGCGAAGCCGGTCGGACGCTTCTTCATAGAGACGGGTCTCGGCATTCGGCCGAAGGGCGCTCCAGACCAAGGGAAGAAATTTTCCGTAGCCTGCCCAGCTGCAGAACAGTTGAGGAACGCCGGTGGAACGAAGGGTCTGGCGGATCTCATGATAGATCCGCTCGGTCTCTCCGGCGCTCTCCTGTTCCGGAATCGGCTTGGTTTTATTGAAAATCGCCATCCGCGCACTCCAAACCACTTTTTCTATTTTAGAGAGTTCACCCGGCGCGGACAACCTATCCGATAGGATTATCCCGGCAAAAGAAGGGGGCCGAGAAAATCAAAACCGAATCAGCCAGCGGGCCAGCTTCGGGAACCAGCCGGTGAAGAGTTTTTCGCGGAAGTATTGATCGGCCGCCTTCTTGACCCCCTGGGAGAGGGTCGGGTAGACATGGATCGTGGTGGAAAGGGAGGTGATTTTCAGATCGGCCTTCATCGCCAGAACATATTCATGGAGGAGATCTCCGGCGCTCGGGCCGATCAGGTGGGCGCCGACGATCCGGAGCCGCCGGTCGGCGATCAGCTTGATGAAGCCGGCCTCCTCCCCTTCGATGATCGCCCGATCGACCTGCTTGAAGGGAAAGCGGTAGACATGCACCGGGCCGGCCTTCTCTCTTGCCTCCGCCTCCGTGAGGCCGACCCGCGCCACCTCCGGATCGGTGAAGGTCACCCGGGGAACGACCCGGTAATCGACCTTCCGGCGGACGAACGGGAAGAGGGCGTTGGAGACGACGATTCCTCCCTGGTATTCCGCCATGTGGGTGAACTGATACGGTCCGACCAGATCGCCGCAGGCCCAGATATGCCGCGCCGTCGTCCGGAGGGCGGCGTCGACCTTCACCCCCTCCCGGTCATAGGCGACCCCGGCCGCTTCGAGTCCCAGCCCTTCGACGTTGGGCGCGCGGCCGACGGCAACCAGGATCTCCTCGGCGGCGATCCGCCGAACCCCCTCTTTACCTCCGACGAGGAGAACTTTTTGATTCCCCTCCCGCCGGACTTCTTGAACCGAAGCGCCGGTCAGAAAATCGATTCCTTCCTTTCGGAAGATTCCTTCGACCCCTTCGGAGATCTCCCGATCCTCATTCGGCAAGAGATGATCGCTTTTTTCGAGAATTGTAATCCGAACCCCCAGCCGGTGGAAGATCTGGGCGAATTCGAGACCAACCGGTCCCCCTCCGATGATCGCCATCGTCTCGGGACGCTGTTTGAGCGCCAGCGCGGTGACGTTCGTCAGAAATCCCGCCTCGGCCAGACCTGGAATCGGCGGGGCACCGGGTCGGGAGCCGGTGGCGAGGACAAACCGCCGCCCGGCAATCCTCCGGCCGGCGACTTCAAACGTTTTCGGATCGACAAAACGCCCCTCTCCGAAGAAGAGCCGAATCCCCATCGCCTCAAACCGTTTCGGATCGTCATGCTCGCCGATCCGCGCGACCATCCGCCGCATCCGTTCCATCGCCCCCGTGAAGCTCTCTTCGGACGGAATCACCCGGCCGAGGCCGAACTCCTCCGAGCGCCGGATCAATGAAAGGACCCGCGCGGAATGGACCAGCGTTTTCGTCGGGACGCACCCGTAATAAAGGCAATCTCCGCCGAGGCCGCGCTCTTTTTCAACCAGCGCCACCCGCGCCCCGAACTGCGCCGCCCCGCTTGCGACGACGAGCCCGCCGGCGCCCCCTCCGATGATCACAATATCGAATGGGTCAGACATTATTTCGCCTTTAAAAAAATATCGGCATAAAACGCCGTCGCCTCTTCACCCGTATCGTCGGTGTCGGTCATCACGGCGATGCCCGAAAGGGGCGGCGGCGCCTCATCGAAGAGCCATTGATAGTCGGCATACAGGCTCCGGGCTTGGCAGACCCATTCGCCGACCCGCTCATTCCCGCTCTCGACGGCGACCATCCGCGCCCGGTCGGTGTAAGCGTTTGCAATGGCCTCCCCTTTCGGAAGCCGGTTCGCCCAGATGTAGTTGATCGCCGCCTTCGGCGGATACTCCCCGTAGATCCGCTTCAGGACGCTGAACTTGGTCCGCTCCCAAAAGGTCGCCTTGTCCGGATCGAACCGGAAGGTGACGTAAACCCGCGCGGCGTAATCATCCCCCTTCTTCTCCGTCTCATCCCCCTTCGAAATAATCCGGTCGACCTTCCAGCACCAAGAGAGGGTTTCGTAGCGGCGAGGGTCAAGATCGAGCGGGTGAATCAAACCGGAGGCCGCCTGCCGGCTGACCGCCCGGATCACCGGGCGTCCTTCCTCTTCCAGAAGATGATAGTCGGTGTGGCGGGAGATCCGCTGGAACGTCAGCGGCCGCCATCCCTCCGGAAGGCCGCTCTCACCCTGCCGATTCGTGAGGAGGTCGATCCGCTCCTCCGCATCGGCTTTTTGAATCGCAAGAAACGGCAGAAGGAGCGCCGCCCCCCAGATGATCACTTTTGGAAGGGAGTCTTTCGATCCCTTCCAGCGCCGATAAAAAAAGGGGATGACGGAGAGGGCAACCAGCAGGACCAGCCCGATGAGAAACGCCGGCGAGAGATCCCCCTTGATCAGATCGAGGAGCGAGCTGGAAAAAATCACATACGCGGCGGTCCCGGGGAGCATGAAGAGCCAGGAGGTAAAAAGATAAATCGCAAAAGGAATTCGGGTCAGGCCGAAGGCATAGTTGAGAAGATTAAACGGGAAAAGCGGGATCAAGCGGGTGATGGCGACAAAGACCCAGCCCCGCTCCGCCACCCCCGCGTCGATCCGCTTCCATCGCTCTCCGAGCATTTCTGAAACGGCTTCCCGCGCAAAGTAGCGGGCCACCAGGAAAGCGAGCCCCGCCCCCAGCGTCGATCCGATCGAAGCGTAGACCGTCCCCCAGAGGGGGCCGAAGGCCAATCCCCCGGCGACGGTGATCGGGAGGCCCGGCAGAAAGAGGACCGGGGCGATCGCGAAGATCAGAATATAGAGAAGCGGTCCCCAGGCCCCCCATCGATCGATCCCGCTCCGGAGTTGCTGCTGATCGAGCGCGTCGTGCAACCCGAGCAGCCGGACGGCGGCGACCAGGACGATCAGGAGCAGCAAAAAGAAAAAGAAGCGTCTCTTCGAGGCCATACCCCTCCTGTTTTTGCTGATTGTATCGAATCGGGCCTGGAAGCGCCAGCGCAAAAACAGGGAGAGCTTCGAGCGCGGAGATTCGAAGAGAACGGATCTAGGAGGATCGCGCGTCGTTTTGATCCGGCGGGAAGAAGGTGAACATCTCGATACATCCGAAGAGGAGAAGGAGGAAACCCAAAAGCTCGCCGCTCTCCTCGACGATCCGGGCCACCGACCGGATATAGCGCTCCTGGAGCGCCGCCTGCCAGAAACGCTGTTGTCCCAGGAGAGGCGTAAAAAGGGTCACGACAAACAGGCCGGCCAAGAGCAATCCGAAGGGACGAGAAAAAATGAGAGACTGAAGCTGCGCCGCGATCTTCCTGCGCCGGGGCCAAGCGTAGAGCAAGCCGGAAAGGATCAACCCCGTCACCACCAGCTGCCAAGCGCCGTCGAAAACGTAGCGATCGAGATTGGCATCCATCTCGCGAACGGCCGCCATCAGAATGAAAAGGGTCCCGAGGTGGAAGATCTCGCGCCGCGATCCGGAGCGGACCGCGATCGCCTGCAGCCAGCCGCAGCAAGTGAGGAGGAGCAGGAATTGGCACCACTCTACCGGACCGTTCTCGGAGAAGAGCCGCTTCGCTTCGATAAAATAAGAGGCAAAGATAAATCCCTGAAAGAACCCGGCCGTGATCAAACCGTAGAAGCCGAAGCGGACCGCCGTCGGAAAAACGCGGCGCTCCTTGCGCCGGATCTGATCGGCGCTTCGCCGATGATCCCGGCGCCGCTCTTGATCGTCGGCCCTCCGCTCCCGAGAGAGCGGCAGGTCGAATACATGCGCCATTCCCCTTTCCCTCCTTAGAACGAGTCGACGCGAAAAAGAACACCTTCCATCCCTCTTGCGAGGGGAACGGCTCTCCGGTAAGACCTTCTTTCCCTTATACGCCGAACCCCTTGCCGATTTCAAGCGGTCCCTTTTTTCTGATTTAATCAGCAGGAGAATCAACCCCTTCAGGCGGGTCGCCTTATGGGGACCGGATCGGTGGCCGGGGGCCGCCCATGTTTGCCGACCTCATGGAGATAGGCCTCCTCTTTCGTTTTAAATTCCTCCCCGCAAACGGCGCATTCATAGCGGGGGGCATGCTCGAGTTCGTGGGCCAGCAGATCTTGCTGCGTTTTGAATACCTTGCCACAGTCCTGACATTTCCACTCGGCCATCTTCATTCCTCCCCTTGTCTTGACGATGCCTATCGGCTGTTATGAATAGGATAGTCTGTTAGCGGAACTTTGAAAGTAGCCCCGCTTACACCCTTCCGGAGCGCCACCTCAGCAAATATATTTGCAAGAATCAAGGAAACATGCTAAAAAACTGGCCAGTGAGGGACCTTCTTTGATCAGCGAACCCGCCATTGATCGAAAACCGGACGAGGGGACTCCATCGTCCGACCCCGAGAAGTGGGTCGAGATGCATGGCGATGCCCTCTATCGGTTTGCGCTTCTCCGGCTCCGCGATCCGAAGCTCGCCGAGGACGCCGTCCAAGAAACCCTTCTCTCCGCGTTTCAGGGCCGGAATCGTTTTTTAGGACAAGCCTCGGAGCGAAGCTGGCTGATCGGGATTCTCAAGCACAAGGTGATCGATTATTTCCGGAAGATCAGCCGGGAAACACCGATCGAGGACCTCTCCCGGTTTGAAGATCAGATGGAAGGAGCGTTCGACGAGAACGGCCATTGGAAGCGGGACGGAACCGGCCCGTGCGAGTGGAACGCCGACCCGGAACGCCTGCTTGAGAGAAAGCAGTTTTGGATCGCATTGGATCGATGCCTTTCCAAGCTTCCTTCCCGAATGGCCCACGTATTCTCGTTAAGAGAAATCGACGGCGTCAGCAGTGAGCAGGTCTGTGAAGTACTGAACCTGACGGCCTCGAACCTCTGGGTGCTGATGCATCGCGCCCGGATGCAACTGAGGCAGTGTCTGGAAATACACTTCTTTGGAAAAGAAAAACAGGTGAAAGAATGACCCGATGGCTCACGAATTTTCTGGCGCGTCATACCCCTTCCTGCAAGGAGATCATTCAGTTGATTTCCAATTCAATGGAACGGCCCCCCTCGATTCGGCAGCGGCTCTCCATCCGGCTCCATTTTCTGATCTGCAAATGGTGTTTTCGTTATCAAAAACAAATCCGCTTCATCCACAACATCCTGGGCGGTAATCCCGAGAAAGTCGGGGAGACCGCCCCCGGCGCTCTCTCCCCTGAAGCCCAGGAGCGAATCAAACAGGCCCTCCGTCCAAAAAGCAAATAACCTCCGTTCCTTTCCTGAGTATCTTTAGTAAGGATTTCATTTTTTCCCGACTCATTTTCCCCTGATCATTTCCAAAGCGCTCTCTAAAATCCTTTCTGTTTTTTTCCTACTTTGAAATGTAAGGATTTCAAAATGGGGCCGACATACGTCCGTGCAAGCGATAGATCACCCAACTCAACATAGGAGAAGAACAATGAAGACAACGAGACAAGCACTTGCCGCCTGGACGCTCCTCCTCTCCCTCTCCGCTCTTTCGCCGACAGCGTCGGCGTCGGCGATGGATGGGATGATGAAAGACGACAGGATGATGAAGAAGGGACACACGCTTCTTCTCCAGAGCGCGACCGAAAGCGCCGACCTGAGCAGCGTGACCCTGCCGATCTTCGAGGGAAAACGCGGGACGGAGACGGTCTGGTTTGTCGTGACCGAATCATCCAACAAAGAAGACGCCGCGCGGCGGAAGGTTCACTATTCGCCGAAGATGGCGAACGCCAAAGGAACCAATGCCGTCGAGAAGGTAAAAATCGTGAATGGGAGGATCGCGTTTACCGGGAGCGTCATCTTCTCTCCGGTGCGCAGCGTCGTTCCGGGACCGACCGGCTTTCCTCCGAAAGAGGCGAAGCCGGGGGCAATCGCCGAAGCCGGTTATACTCCGCTCATCGAGCTTCCGGACGGAACGGTCTTGAACGCCCCCCACGTGAAGAACAGCACGGGAGAACATGACCGGACCGTCTCCTTCGATCTTAAAAATAAAAAGGCAACGTTCAAGATGACCCAGGGCTTCTTTGAAGGGAAGGTCGTCCACTACACTTCGTTCAATGCCTCCGACCCCGGCGTCGCCGCGGTGGAAGCGGCCACCTACACCCCGCGGCTTGCAGCGACCCCGATGAAAGGGTCCAGCGGCCCGGGCTCCGCCTTGATCGGATTGATCCCCTTTGCAAACGGCCAGACCGGAAAAATGAACCCCGCCCGCCAGGGGCTTGCTTCGGCGCTGATGGGTGAAGGCGATCCTTTCAACATCGTTCAGGAAATCCCCTTCGGCGATCGCGCAGAGCTTTACACCCCCATGTGGGATGTCCATATCGCCGTTTGGAAAGCGGAGGCGATCGGCGCCAAAACCAACGCCGCCCAAAAAGACTTCAACACCGTCGCCCGCCTCGCCGCGGAAGGCCGCGTCACCGGTCCGGAAGGCATGCCCTGGGGGGCGATCGGGGTCGTCGTGAACTGCCCGATCGTCAGCATCGATCAGTAAGATAAACAGCATCAAGCTCGCCCTGCCGAGGAAGTGACCTCGTTGCTTCTCCGGCAGGGCTTTCCCTTTTCACCTCTCCCGAGACGGACACCGAAGAGGATTGCAAGAACGGCCGGGACATGGTACACATCATCAGAATGCATTCTTCGTTAGTCCAAATGATCGGACGACATACATCAAAAGGGGGAAGGAATGGAGACCTATTATCACCCGGGGGATCTTGGAAAATTTGCAGAGATGGGAAAAGGAAACAAAGAATTGTGGGAGAAGTTCACCAGCTATTACAACGCCGTTTTCGCCGAGGGGGCACTGACCGAGCGGGAGAAGGCGCTGATTGCCCTGGCGGTCTCCCACGCGGTACAATGTCCCTACTGCATCGATTCCTATACGCAGGCCTGCCTTGAGAAGGGCTCCAATGTCGAGGAGATGACCGAGGCGGTTCATGTCGCCTGTGCGATCCGCGGCGGCGCCTCGCTGGTCCATGGGGTCCAGATGCGGAACGTGGCTCACAAGCTCTCGATGTAGCAGGAGAAAGAATGTCTGAAACGAGACTCAGCCTAAAGGCCCGAGGGAGTTTATTAACCTCGGAAACCGAGCAGCTCCGGATTCTCTCGGAGATCAAAGGGTGTCCGCCGTTCGATGCGCCGATGCGACAGGCCGGTCTCGATCCGCTCCACGCCACCGGGATTTCGGTTTTTCAGATGAACCTCGGGAAACTCTGCAATCAGGCCTGCCGCCATTGCCATGTCGATGCCGCTCCCGACCGCCGGGAGATGATGACGCGTGAAACGGCCGAGGCGTGTATCGACGCGCTGGCTCAAACCGACATTCCGACCGTCGATATCACCGGCGGCGCGCCGGAGTTGAATTCGCACTTCCGATGGGTGGTCACCCAGGCGCGCGCCCTGGGCCGGCATGTGATCGATCGATGCAATTTGAGCGTCCTGCTCCTCCCCTCTCAGGCCGATCTTGCGGCGTTCCTGGCCGATCATCAGGTCGAAATCATCGCGTCGCTTCCCTACTATCGCCCCGCACAAACCGACGCGCAGCGGGGAGAGGGGATCTTCGAAAAGTCGATCGCCGCCCTGCGGCTCCTTAATCAAATCGGCTACGGCGTCGAAGGAAGCGGGCTGATTCTGAATCTGGTGCATAATCCGGTCGGCGCGTTTCTTCCCCCCAAACAGGAAGCGATCGAGGCGCAATTCCGGAAGGAGTTGGACCTCCGCTACGGCGTCGTCTTCAACCGGCTCTACACGATCACCAACATGCCGATCAGCCGCTTTCTGGAATTTCTGATCGAGACCGGCAATGTGGAAGGGTACATGGAACGGCTCGCCAACGCTTTCAACCCGGCCGCCGCGGCGGGGGTGATGTGCCGTTATACGATCTCGGTGGGATGGGACGGCACATTGTACGATTGCGACTTCAACCAAATGCTCGATCTGCCGGTGGACGGCGGCGCGCCCCGGCATCTCTCCGATTTCGATCCGGCGGCGCTTCACCACCGCCGGATCGTCACCGGCAACCATTGCTACGGCTGCACCGCCGGCGCCGGCTCTTCCTGCGGCGGGACGCTGACTTAATCATGCAAACATAAAACATGAATCTTGTAGGGGCCCGCCCCTGCCACAAAAAATAAAAAGGGGAAGCGGTTCAACCGCTTCCCCTTTTTTGTTGATCTTGAAAGGTGCTATTTGCCGGCAAACTCGAAATCGGCCGTTGCTTTTCCGCCGCCGGCCACTTCCACTTCTTTCTCCACAAATCCCAGCTTGGGGTGGAACGCCTCAATCTTATATTTCCCCGGAGGAACGTCCCCGATGGTGAAAGTGCCGTCCTCGCCGACGATGGCATAATAAGGATTTTCGATCGGGCGGAACCAGACGTTCATGTAGTTGTGCTGGTCGCACTCCACCTTCAGGAAGGAACCGTCCCTCTTGAAGTTGATCGGCTTGATTTTCTCGGTAATGGTTTGGCCCTTCTTGGGAAGCGGCTTGTTGAAGGTGGTGGAGCTCTTCGGTCCGACGATTTCGTAACCGTGCGGGTTGTGGAGCACCCCTTCCTTCGATTTCTCTTCGCTCGGATCGGCATCGTTATTGGTGAACGAGATCTCACCCTTCTTCACGACGACACCGACCGACTTGGAAGCTCCCCCCTCAACCAAGAAACGGCACTGGTCGGCCACCACCTTGGTGGCTTCGGGCTTGAACGGTTTTCCTTTTTCGATATTGGTGATGTAGACGACGACATCGGCCAACGCGCCGCCCTTTACCTTCACATCATGGCGGAGCCGGGTCATCCCCTCGGAATCAACACTGCTGCAGAATTTGGCCTGAGGAAACTTGGCTAGATCGAATTTCTCCGGTGGAGGAGGGGTCCCCTTAAAAGTGATCTTTCCCGACACCGACCCCCCGCCGGAGACGGGTGCTTCTGCGTAATCTGCGAAAGCAAACGTCGCAGACAACAGACTGACAGCAACTGTGGTACCGAATAGCTTGACGAACCTGTTCATCTGTTTATCTCCTTTTTTAAAGTAGTGAAACTTTCAGAGAGCCCCCCGGCTCCCCCGTTCCCTGATTCATGCTTACGACTGTTTCCAGGTGAATGATGGGAAACGCTTGGATATTGTTCTACTTTGCGCTTCCACAGTGAAGGGAGGATTATTTTTCTTCATACGAACGATTCCAAATCAGCCCCACTTCCCCTGCCGCCGTGGAAGGCACTTTCTAATCCATGTGATATGCCTTCTGTCTTGCATCGTACCCTGATGACTCAGGATCGGATGCCGCGTCCGAAGAAGCGCGCGGCCCGAATAAGGGTATGAAGCTGCCCCATCATATTTAAAATGGTTGACACTTGTCAAGAACCTTTTCAAAGAATGTCCTGGAAAAAAGGGGACAATCCGCAGGATCCACTCGGACAGAGGCCGGAAGAAGACGCATTGATCCGCCGGCTTGGAGCTGTCTGACAAATTGAGCATTGGCTTAAAAATCGGGGAAGGTGCCTGGAGATGCCCTCGCGAGGGGCCTCTCCAGGCATGAGGTCCGCTCTTTAACTGTTTAAGGAGCGGCGGTGACTTTAAAATTATCAAACCCGGTTGTCCCAACCGCACCCGCATAGGAACGGATTCCGGCATAATTTCCCGCCGTCAAGGAGTTGTCCGTGACGGTGATGGCCGGGGTACTCTCCCCGGCAAAGTAAACCCGAATCGTGTTCCCCTGGGTCACCAGGCGAACCCGATAATGAGTATTGAAGCTCAAGACCCGATTCGCCGTTGCCAATCGCGTAAAGACGCCATTCACCTTTTTGAAAAGAACTGTACTTCCCAGTCCCGGATCGAGCAACGCATAATAGAAATTATTTGCATTCGACCACCGCGCCATCACCCCGCAGCTGCTGCCGGCGGCGGTCGTCTTACAGTCGGCCGAGACATCTTGATCCGGTCCGATCGATTGGGTCCACCGCGCCTCCTGGCTGGCGGCATCACGGTTGCGGACCTGATTGCCGTTGATCTCGAAATCGACCATATACTCGTTCCAGTTCACTCCCAAGCTTGTGCCGTTGGCCCGATCGAACGAGTCGCTGAGCGAGCTGCCTGAGGCGGAGACCACATAGAAACGATCAAACCAGGTGGTCCCGACCGCGGAAGCGTGGGAACGAATCCCGGCGTATTCTCCCGTGCCAAGAGAGGAGTCGCTGACGGCGATCGCCGGCGCTCCTTCCCCTGCGAAGTAAACATTGATCGTGCTTCCTTTGATCACCAAACGGAGCCGGTAATAGGTGTTGTAGCCGATCGGCCGCGCCGTCATCGCCAGTTTCGTATAGACGCCGTTCACCTTCTTGAACAGAGCGATATCTCCCATCCCGGCATCGAGTCGAACATAATAGAAATTATTTGCATTCGACCACCGCGCCATCACCCCGCAGCTGCTGCCGGCGGCGGTCGTCTTACAGTCGGCCGAGACATCTTGATCCGGTCCGATCGATTGGGTCCACCGCGCCTCCTGGCTGGCGGCATCACGGTTGCGGACCTGATTGCCGTTGATCTCGAAATCGACCATATACTCGTTCCAGTTCGCCCCCAAGCTCGTGTTGTTGGCCCGATCGAACGTATCGCTGACGTTTGCGGGAGGCGGCGGGGCGGGAGCGGTCACCGTCAGCGCGAGGGTCGCCTGACGGAGCAGGCTTCCGGAGGCCCCTCTCACTGTGACCGAATAACTTCCGGCCGGAAGGGTGGCGAGCGTCCGGAGATTTACCGTGGTCGCGCCCGATCCGTTGGCCGGCGGGGTGACGGCGGCGCTGACATCGCTGCAGGTTACGCCGGGGTTGGAGGTCGTGCAGGTCAGGGAGACCGAAGAATTAAAGCTGTTGACCGATGAAACCGTCAGTGTAGAAGCCGCCGTCCCTCCCGCCGTTGTGCTGAGTGAGGCGGGGGAGACCGTCAACTGGAAATCGGGCGCCGGCCTCACCGTGAGGGTGAACGTCGCCGGGTGAGAAAGATCTCCCGCTGCCCCGTTCACCGTGATCGTGTGATTCCCAATCGGCGTCGTCGCCTGTGTTCTCACCGTCAGGGTGGAAGAGGCATTGCCGTTGATCGGCGGGAGGACGGAGGAAGGACTGTAACTGCATGTCACGGTCGGATGGGAGGCGTCGCAATTGATTCCGACAGAAGTATTAAAGCCGTCCTTCGAAGAGATCGTCACCGTCGATGCGGCCGTCCCTCCGGCCACCACCGAGGCGGAGGTGGGAGCGGCGGCGATCGTAAAATCGGGCTGTGCGGAGAGGACTTTGGCTAATTCTTCCCTCGCCCGCAGGAGTCCGCTGCTCGACGTGGGGCTTCCCGGATTTTTGTTCCAGACATAGGTGATCAATTTTCTCGCCCCGTCCGCCGGGTCGACCGCGGCCATATAAGGATCGAGGATGTTTTGTTTGATCCAGGCCTTTCCGTCGACTCCTTCCTCTTCCTTTTTTGTCTCGACGAGGGTGAGATATTCGTAATCCTCGATCCCTTCCCGGAGCATCTTCAGCCGGATGCTCGGGATCGGAATGTGCCTTGTCCCGCCGATCTTGTCGGGACGGCCCGGATAAAAGAAGGTGCCGTCGCCGTTGCCGCTGAAGTAGTAGATGTTTTTCCACGGATCGTTGGCCGGGAATTGATAGGCGTAGACCGTATCGAAATAGAGTTGAGTGCCGGGACCCGGCGCCGCGTAGCCGATTTGGTATTGATAGGTCAGCCACTCAAAGGCGCGGCTGTAGATCGCCGGCAGGTCGGCCATCGGGGTGGGATATCCGGTCTCCGACCCGCCGCAGCCGTGGCTGCCGCAGGCGTGATACCACCAGAGCTCCTTTCCGGGGGTGATGATCGTGTCATAGCTGCGCCGAAGGTTGGTGTTGAAAGGGAAACCGCCGGTCGGCTTTCCATTCATCCAGCTGTTCGGGACGGTCCAGATGTCGAGATAACGGGTATAATCGGGAACGCTCAGATAATTGGTGAAGCAATCTTCGCTCGCCTGCCGGCTGCTGGTGATCATGATCGGAATGTCGATGGCGTTGTCCTTGAAAAACTTCGCCTTCTGGTAGACCTCTCTCCAGGCGGCCGAGGCGCCGCCGCTGTAATTCTGGTCGCACCGCCGGACCCCGCTCACCGAGGGATAGGGAGGCTCATCCCAGAGATAATAGAAAAGCTGCGATTTCCATCCTTTGTCGGCGATGTACCGGGTATAATCCCGGTAATAAGCGACCGTTTCCACGCCGGTGGCGCTCAGCCCCGTTCCGTCCCGCATCCGGGCCCGGGTCAGCTTCGTCCCCGGGAGCTTTCCGTTCGGAAGGAGGTTGGGATCCCCGCCGCTGAGAAACTCCGGATACCGCTGGTTGCAGGTGGTCGAGATCGCCGGGAGCGACCAATTGATCCCTCCGAGGGAGTTGCTCCAGACCGGCCTCGGCCAGATGGCGTTTTCGTTCGAGACCCGATGGAGCAGCATCTCCTTTGTATAAAGACAGATGATCTCCCAGTACTTGTCATCCCCGACCGCGGCGGTACCGTAATGGCCGGTCTTCGCCTCGCCGATTCCGACCGCATAGGCTGTTTTTAAAGAAGGAATGGAGGGAAGGTCAAAATTGCGGACCGTCAGCTGGATCGGAATTGTGGCGGCGACGGCGCTCCCGATCGTCACCTGGGCCGTCCCCCGGTAGAGGCCGGCGGGGGTCCCCTGCGGAACATACAGATCGACCCAGATCCCCTGCTTCTGATTCGCGGCGACGTTAAACGGAAAGGCCGGCGCGGTCTCCCCCGGCATCCGCCGGACCTCGCCGAAATATTCATCGACCTTGGGAACCAAACCGTCCGGCCAGAGTCCTAATTTTCCTTCCGAAGAAGAGGTGGAAGTAACGGGGAGATAATGCTCGCGGTAAATAACGATATTCTTAGGACGGCCGTTGGCAAGCGCGGCGATGACGTTCCCCCGGCCGTCGGAAAGGTCGGTGATTGTGACGTTGACTTGAGAGAGCGCGGAAGAGGCGGCGGCAATAAAAATTTGAAATGGCTCGAACTCGTTTCTTCCTGCGGAGAGGGTTGCCCCCCCTTGGCTGCATCCGGTGCTGGTGCAGAGATCGATTCCAGCGGGGACCGGATCCCCTGTCGTCCCGCTGTTGGCTTGGCGGAGCTTGACCATCCCGGTATCCCACCAGATCGTCTGCGCCTCTGCAACACCGATCGAGAGGAAAAAAGAACTGACCAGAATCACCCACTGCCGCCATCGGTTCATGCCGCGCTCCACACATAAAGGTTTGGATGAAGACAAAGCGCAAGCATACCAAAACGTGATCGATCGGCTATAGGGCAACCGCTCTAATTCCTTTTGATATTTTCCTTAGATCGGATCAATCGGAACAAAAGGAGGGAGATACTCTACTGGAAAGTCGGACTGGGATGCCGGAAATGAATTGAAGAACGTGCCGAAGATTTCCTTTCCCCTTTTTCGTGTGACCGAAATCACACAAGCCGAAGGGATTCATCTCTTTTTCGAAGACCGGCACAGGCGTCCTTTAAAAAGCCGCGGTGGCCATGGAGCCGATGAGATATTTCAGATCATCATCTTCAAACCGGAGCCCGGCGCCGATGAAAAAGGTATTCAGATCATTGTTGAGGATCTGGTCGTAGCCGGCTTCGAAAGTGATGTATTTAAAGAGGGTATAGGCGGTGGTCAACTTCAGATGCGCCCGCTCCGACAAGGGATCGTCGCTGTTGAAATCCCAAACGTCGACGCTGACCCGGAAGGCCTCATTAAATAAAAAGTAGTCGGCCCCGGCGCCGAAGGTATTCTCAACGAGACCGATCCGGAGACCGAGGTTGGAAACCCGCTTTCCGAAGAGGGCGGAGAGCTTTAACCGGCGCTGCGTCTCCAGCTCGGTGATGGTGCTCGGCACCCCGTCGGTGGTGATGACCGTGGTTTTCTCGCGGACGCTCCCCCGCGGATCATCCACAATCTCCACCCGGTAGAATTTGTCGGCGCGGGGTTGAAGTTGAATCGTGAAGTAGCCTTTGTTTTGGCTCTCCTGAAGCTGATATTCGTTTCGGAAGCCGACATGGGTCCGGAATTTTTCGATCCGGCCGACCGCGTTGCCGATCCCTTCCAGGGCGCTGTTGATATTTTCGTACGCGGTCTCATCGGTAAAGAGCTTCCCGATGGTTCCCTCCCCCCGCTCGACCTTGGCCGTGAGTTTCTCCACCCCCTTCAACGAATGGCCGAGGTCGTCCAGGGCGCGGGTCAGCTTCTCATAAGCTTCATCATCGTTGATCAACTTGCCGAGGGTCCCCTCCCCTCGCTCCATCTTCTGGGCCATCCGGGTGAGGCTCTCCACAAGCTCATTCCCCTCCTCTTTGAGCGACGTGGAGAACGACTCGAAATTGCTGATGGAGCGGCTGAGCGGCTCCTGATTTTTCTGGACCCACTCGTTGATCCCTTTCGTCAGCCCCTTCGCATTTTCCAGGACTTCCTTTAGATTCTGTTTTCCCTCCTCGCTCCCGAGAACCTCCCGGAGCGACGTGGTGACCGCTTTCACATCGTCGGCGATGCTGGAAAAGCGCGTCATCAGATTTTCAAGGTCCGCGGAGGCCTCCTGGACCGGGATCGTCTCCCCGTTCCCCCAAAACGTATTCTCCGTGCCGGGGACGATCTCCACATAGCGATCCCCCAAGAGCCCTTCCGACCGGATCGCAGCGTGTCCCCCCTTTCGGATCTTGATTTCCGACTGAAGTTTGAGGATCACCTTCGCACCCCCGTCCACCAGTTCGATACTTTCCACCTGTCCAACCTCCACCCCCGCCACCCGGACGGGGGCCCGTCGATCAAGACCCGAAGCGGAGCTGAATGTGGCATTGAGGCGATACCCCTCTTCCTGAAGAAAGGCGAATCCGCCGACTTTGAAAGTCATATACGTGAGAAGAAGAAGACCGACAAGGACAGCGACTCCAACCTTCGCTTCAGTGGTGATTCCCTTCAATGGATCTCCTTATAGAAGTGAATAGGAATGAAAGATAAGCGCTTAGGCTTCCTTATCCTCGCTCTTTGGACCGCCGATCCCCTCCCCCACGGTGATCGGGCCGACCGCGCTCCCGGTGATGAACTGTTGGACCACCGGGTTGGGGCTGTTCCGAATCTCCTCGGGGGTGCCGACCTCTAAAATTTTACCCTGATAGAGCATCGCAATCCGATCGGCGATTTTATATGCGCTCTTCATGTCGTGCGTAATCGAAACCGAGGTCACCTGAAGCTGTTTGTTCATCCGGCAGATCAGCTCGTTGATGACGTCGGACATAATCGGATCGAGTCCGGTGGTCGGCTCGTCGTAAAGAATAATTTTCGGATCCATCGCGATCGCCCGCGCCAAGCCGACCCGCTTCTTCATCCCGCCGGAGAGATCGGCCGGCATCCGATCCTCGATCCCTTTCAACCCCACCATTTCCAATTTCTTGCGGGCGATCTCCCGGATTTTTTCAGCCCGCAAATCGGTATGCTCCCGGAGCCCGAAGCCGACATTCTCCCAAACGCTCAACGAGTCGAAGAGGGCCGCCCCTTGGAAGAGCATCCCGAACCGCTTCCGAAATTCGCTCAGCTCTCTCTCGGGAAGGGTCTCAATTTCGACCCCGTCGATGAGAATGCGTCCGGAATCGGGCCGCATCAGGCCGATGATGTGCTTTAGAATAACGCTCTTCCCGGTTCCGCTTCCCCCGATGACAACCATGTTTTCGCCGGCCTCGACCTGGAGGTTCACCCCCCGCAAGACATGGTTGTTGCCGAAACTTTTCTTTACATCGATCAGCTCTATCATCGGTTTCATGACCTTCCCCCTCCTAAAATCATTCTAAAAGAGAAAGGCGGTCAGGAAATAGTCGGAGATCAAAATGAGCATCTCCGCGATGACGACGGCCCCGGTGGTCGCCCGCCCGACCCCTTCGGCCCCCCCTTGCGTATTAAATCCCTTGTAGCAGCTGATCGTTGCGATGAGGGTGCCGAAAACCATCGCCTTCAAGAGCCCCCCCCAAATATCGTTCGGCTCCAGATACTGAATCGTCCGGCGGATATAGATCCCCGGATTCGCCTCCAGCATCTGCACCGAGATCAGGTATCCTCCGATGATGCCGATGAAATCCGAAAAGACGGTCAGGAGCGGAAGCATCAACATCCCCGCGAGCAATCTCGGCGTAATCAGATATTGGACCGGATCGACCGCCAGCGACGCCAGGGCGTCGATCTGCTCGGTCACCTTCATCGTCCCGAGTTCGGCGGCCATCGCCGCCCCCGCGCGCCCCGCCACGATCAGCCCGGTCAGGACCGGCCCGAGCTCCCGCGTCATCGAAAGGGCGACGACCGTCCCGACCAGCCCCTCGGCATTAAACCGCTGGAAACCGGTGTAGCTCTGCAGCGCCAGGACCATCCCGGTGAAGGTGGCGGTGATCAGGACGACCGGGATCGACTCGACCCCCACCGCCTCCATCTGCCGGGCGATGTTCCGAAAACGAAGCGGGGGCCGGAACGTCCAAAGGAACGCCTTGATGAAAAGGAGGGCAATCGCCCCCACCTCCGTCAAAAAGCCAAGAAGCCAACTCCCTATTTTTTCGAAGTAGCGCATAAGAGTATAGGTCTTATGGTCTTATACGACCTATATTTTGCCTCACCTCTCCTTGTATATTCTCGGCACCCGCTCCCCGATCCCGCAGAGAATCTCATACGGGATGGTCTCGGCCTGGCGGGCGAGTTCGTCGGCCCAGACCGCTTCGCCCCCTTCTTCCCCAATCACCGTGACCCAGTCGCCGACATTCAGGGAAGGGGCCTCGGTGACATCGAGCATCGTCATATCCATGCAGACCCGGCCCGCCACCGGCACCCGTTGTCCTTTGGCGATCATCACCCCGCGGTTGGAGAGAAGCCGCGGATAACCGTCTGCATAACCGACCGACACGGTGGCGATGAGACTCTCCCGCCGGGTGAAGAAGGTGCGCCCATAGCTGATGGAGCTTCCCGCGGGAACTTTTTTCACTGCGATGACGCGGGCCCGTAGCTGGAGGATCGGCTTCAGCGGGATCTCCGTTTCCTCTTCCAGAGGGGAATACCCGTAGAGCATCAATCCCGGCCGGACCAAGTTAAAGTGCGCCGCGCCGAAGTGCATAATAGCAGCGCTGTTGGCGAGATGGCAATAGCGGACTTTCATTTTTGCCTTCTGAAGCGCGGTCCAGATTTGCTTCAGCGCCTCAAACTGTTTCTTCGCAAAAGAGAGATCCTTCAGATCGGCCTCGGCAAAGTGGGTCAAAATCCCTTCCACCCGAATCCCTTTCTGTTCCGTCGCCGTTTGAATGAACGGGAGGGCTTCGGAAACCGGCAGGCCGATGCGTCCCATGCCGGTATCGAGTTTGACATGGACGTTCACCCGCTTTTCCCGCCGGACGGCATACCGGCTCAGGGCGGTGAGCGACGCCGCGTCGAAGAGGAGGGGGGTGAGTTGATATCGGACGATTTCAGGGATCTGCTCGATCGGGCAGCCGGTCATCAACAAAATCGGATGGGTGATCCCGGCCTTTCGAAGCTGGATGGCCTCTTCCAAATAAGCGACCCCGAGCAGGCTGATCTCCTTCGACCGTTTCTTTCCCACCAGAAATTGCGCGATCGGGACGGCGCCATGGCCATAGGCATTCGCCTTGATGACCGCCAAGATTTCCCTCCGGCCGATTCGCTTCTTGACCTGTTGAAGATTGTCCCGCAATGCCGAGAGATCCACTTCCGCCACGCTGGCCGAGCGCCTTCGAACATCCATCCTTATCCCCTGCTCAATCCACTCCCTCGCCGGCCCGGCCGTTCGGATTCGATTCCACCGGAGCGGCCACGCCGTTCGAGGTTTTTTCTTCGAGCAATTCTAGCACATGATTCTGTTGTTCGCTCAGCTGTTTCAGGAGAAGCGGATCGGAGGGAGCCAACGCTTTCGCCTCCCGGACCGCGGCGAGGGCCGGTTCGTATTCGGCGCGCGCCAGGTAAATGGCGGCGAGGGTGTCGAGATAGTAGGGCTTTCGCGCCGGGTCGATCTCGATCGCCTGCTGAACCCAGCGCTCCGCTTCGAGCAGATCTCTCTCTTCGATCAGATAAAGCGACGCCAGATTATTGAGAATGGGAGCGTTCCGAGAGTCGAGACGGAGTGACTTTCGATAGGCCTGTTCCGCGGCGGCGTAATTTTTCTTTGCGTAGTAAACGTTTCCCAAGTAGCCCTGGATCACCGAGGGGGATCCTCCCTTGTCGAGCGCCGCTTGATATTCAACGACCGCCAGGTCCCACGCCCCCCGCGCTTCATAGGAAAGCCCGAGTTGAAGATGCTCTTCACCGGAGAGCGG
This sequence comes from Candidatus Manganitrophus morganii, assembly GCA_021651055.1. Taxonomy (NCBI): domain Bacteria; kingdom Pseudomonadati; phylum Nitrospirota; class Nitrospiria; order Candidatus Troglogloeales; family Candidatus Manganitrophaceae; genus Candidatus Manganitrophus; species Candidatus Manganitrophus morganii. The sequence goes on along the minus strand of JAJHOH010000001.1, from coordinate 2,959,019 downwards.
GTCGTTGAGAATGACGACTTTGGGAACGGCGCCGCAGCCGGCGAGCCCGAACAGGAGAAGGAGAAGCAGCGTCCGTGCAAGTCCCAACAGGGCTAGCTTGAGCTTCGGGGAACGACTTGAAGCGTCCAATAATTCGTCTTCTCCCAGGCTGCGACAAAGGTTGGATACGGAATCGGTTTGTTCTCTTCTGATCCGGAGTGGACGATCACCTCTTCCCGCGTTTCATCCAGACCGGTAATGACGACAAAATGACCGACGGGGAAAACACGTCCCCCCAGATTCAAAAATGCGATCAGCGGAATGCCTTGCGAGAGATGTTTCTTGATATCGGGGAGGCTGCCGGCGTAACTCTCGGCCCGCATCCCCTTCTTCCGCGCGAAATGGGTGAGATCGATCCCCAACGCCCCGTTTAACTCCGGAAGATAGACGGCGCGCGTCACCTCCTCCACCGAAATCTCCTCCCGCCAGTAATGGAAGACGGAGGTCAACGACGCCGGACCGCAGAGTCCGACCTGCTGGGGGAAATAAGGAACGTTTAACCGAAGCGCCTCCGGGGAGGGAGAACGCATTTGACCCGGGGCACAGGCTGAAACGAGTGTAAGGAAAAGAATCGCCAGAGAAGACCGCAACAGAACTGGGATCATCCCGGAAGAAATCGGCTGGATCTCATCAGCAAGCCCCGTACGATGAAGTCGACTCACATTCGATCTACTTTGTGATGATGACTTTATGCCCGGTCAGTTGAAGTAGAATCACCACGAGGATCGCAATCACCAGAAGCGCGATCACCACGCCGAGCCCGTCCCCTCCGGCATAGAGGGAATCGATTTGACTGGCGACTTGATGGACTTCCTGATCGGAGAGCTGCGCCAGCCGGGAAGTGATTTCTTCTTGGCTTAAACCGAGATCGGCCAGGCGTTGGTGAATCATTTTTGATTCGAGAACGGTCTGTATCTTGGAAAGATCCTCTTGGCGGATCGAAGAGGTCTGATTGGAGGGGAGAAACATCGCCCAACCTTCGGACGTTGGGAAAGCGGAAAGGAGTCCAAGAACCACTGTTGCAACCACCAAATAACCGACCAAAGATCGTTTAAAGAAAAGCTGAACCCGAAAACCCATCGACGACCTCCTATCCGCAACTGTGAGAACCGTGAAACGACACGCCGTCTAGACTTTCACTTAAACTTCCAGAATCTCCGCTTCTTTCTTCTTTAAGATTTCATCGACCTTGGTGATCGTTTGGTCGGTCATTTTTTGAACTTCATCCTGCGCCTTGCGGAGCGCGTCCTCCGTCAGCGTTCCGTCCTTCTGCAGCGATTTGAGCTCTTCGTTTGTATCGCGCCGGATGTTTCGGATCGCCACCTTCGACTCTTCCCCGATCCTTTTCACCAGCTTCACGAGATCTTTTCTTCGCTCTTCGGTCAGAGGAGGGATGCTGATCCGGATGACCTTTCCATCGTTGGAGGGGGTGAGTCCCAGCCCGGAGCCCAAGATCGCTTTTTCCATCTCGGGAAGCTGGCTGGTATCCCATGGCTGAATGAGGACCGTTCTGCTGTCGGGGATGGAAAGGGTCGCGATCTGCTTTAAAGGAGTGGTTGCTCCATAATAATTAACCTGAACGGAATCGAAGAGAACCAAGGAGGCGCGGCCGGTTCGAACGCCGGAGAGCTCCACCTTCAGGTGTTGGAGGGAAGCCTCCATCTTCTCGACCATTTTCTTTTTCGCGTCAGAAAGCATGAAATCCTTTTATAGATCTTATAGGTTTTATAGGTCCTATAAGTCGTATAGGACCTATAAAATCATCGCGACTTTCTAATAATCGTTCCCACACGCTCGCCGGTGAGGACCTTGCGGATGTTTTCTTTTTCTTTGACGTTGAAGACGATCAGCGGAAGGTTATTATCCATGCAAAGAGTCACCGCGGTGGAATCCATGATCTTCAATCCCTTCTCGATCACCTCGAAGAAGGTCAGCTCGGAGAACTTGCGGGCCGCCGGATCTTTCATCGGGTCCCGGTCGAACACGCCGTCGACCTTGGTTCCCTTTAAGATTACTTCGGCGCCGATTTCCATCGCTCGGAGCACTGCTGCGGTATCGGTTGAGAAGTAAGGATTGCCGGTCCCGGCCGCGAAGATGACCACCCGTTTTTTTTCCAAATGACGGATCGCCTTTCTTCGAATGTATCCCTCGGCCAACTCTTTCATCTCGATCGCCGACTGAACGCGGGTGAAGACCCCCTTCTTTTCGAGGATATTCTGGAGAGCAAGCGCATTAAGAACGGTCGCCAACATCCCCATGTAATCGGCCGAGGTCCGCTCCATTCCCGCGGCGCTCCCGGCGATGCCGCGGAAGATGTTTCCGCCGCCGATCACGACCGCCGTTTCAACCCCCATCGAGGCGATCTCCTTGATCTCCTCAGCGATGGTGTCGAGCATCTTGGGATCGATCCCGTACCCCTGGTCACCCGCCAATACCTCCCCGCTGACCTTCAGAAGAACTCTTCGATACTTGGCATCGGACATGGCGGCGATCCTGTTATGAATGGATAAGGTCAACACTGCCGGAGCGAACGGCATAAGGGCCGTTCGCTCCGTTCGGGCATGAAAATGGGTGGATGCGGAGACCCTTAAGCCTCCCCTTCACCCAACTGATATCGCGTAAACCGTCGGATGTGCATGTTCTCTCCGACCTTTGCAATTTTCTGGGCCAACAGATCTTTGATTTTGGTCTGAGGATCTTTGATGAACGGCTGCTCCAGCAGGCAGATCTCTTCAAAAAACTTCTCGAGTTTTCCCTCGGCGATTTTCGCGATCACTGCCTCCGGCTTTTTCGTCTCACGCGCCTGAGCGATGTAGATGTTCCGCTCCTTCTCGATCACCTCCGCAGGAACCTCCTCGCGCCGGATATACTGGGGCGGGGGGGTCGAACCGGCAATCTGCATCGCGATATCTCGAACGAAGTCCTGGAACTCCGGATTTCGCGCGACGAAATCGGTCTCGCAACTCACCTCGACCAAAACGCCGATTTTTCCGCCGAAGTGGATGTAGGAGCCGATGCTCCCTTCACGGGTTTCCCGGCCCGCCTTTTTAGCAGCGGTCGCAAGTCCCTTCTGCCGGAGGAAATCAATCGCCTTGGAAAGATCGCCCTGCGACTGTGCGAGGGCGGCTTTGCAATCCATAATACCGGCCCCCGTCTTCTCGCGTAACTCTTTAATCGTATCGACTGCCGACATTCCCTTCCCTTTCTTTAACAAGATACTTAGAGCCCGAGGTAGCGCTTAAGAAGCAGTCGCTCCCGGCTCTCCCTCCGCCGCGGCCATCACCGGTTCCGGTTTTACCTCCTGCTGGGAAGCGGGAGCCGGCCGCTCGGTCTGAGTCTTCTCCCGAATACGCCGACCTTCCAAGACCGCATCGGCCATCCGGCTGGTAATCAACCGAATCGCCCGGATCGCATCGTCGTTGCCCGGAATGACATAATCGATCTCATCGGGATCACAATTCGTATCGACGATGGCGATGACCGGAATCCCCAGCCGATTCGCCTCTAACACGGCGGTTCGCTCTTTCATCGTATCGATCACAAAAATCGCCGCCGGAAGACTCCGCATATCCTTGATTCCGCCGAGATTCCACTCGAGGTGCTCCCGCTCTTTTTCCATCTGGAGCACTTCTTTTTTCGGCAGCCGCTCATGGGTCCCGTCTTCGCGCGCCGATTCGAACTTCTTTAACTTTTCAATGCTCTTCCGGATGGTGGCGAAGTTGGTGAGCATTCCCCCCAGCCACCGGTGGTTCACATAAAACATCCCGCACCGTTTCGTCTCGGCCTCTACGATCTCCTGCGCCTGTCGCTTCGTTCCGACGAAGAGGATCGTCTCTCCATGCGCCACAAGGTCTCGGACGAAATCGGTCGCTTCCGCGAACTTCTTAACGGTTTTCTGAAGATCGATGATATAAATATCATTTCTCTCCCCGAAGATATATTTGGCCATCTTCGGATTCCAACGATTGGTTTGGTGTCCGAAATGAACACCCGCTTCAAGTAATTCTCTCATTTCAGTCATTGCTTCTCCTTATTTTGGTCTGAGCCTCCGCTCCCGCTTTTACGCACTGATTGCCTCATGGACAAAAAGGGCGACCCGACCTCCGGCTGCGCCGTTTCGGTCGGGGACCGAGCCCCAGCGGGGAGCGTGTGTATTTTGTGTTGATTGTTGAAGGTGTTACACGATCTCGATCACAGGAATTTCAAATGATGAGATTTTAAAAAGTAACATAATTATAGCTGAATTTGCAATAGGAAAAAAGGATCTCTTTCCTCATCTTAGCTCCGGTACGCCGCATTGATCTTGACATAGTCGAGGCTGAGATCGGAGGTCCAGAAGTCGGCACGACCCCTGCCGGAATGGAGGTAAACCGTCAATTCAATCTCCTTTTGTTTCAAGAGGACCGCCACCTTCGATTCCGCATCCTTTCCTTGGTAGACCCCCTTACGGACGAGCGCCACCGGGCCGAAGGAAAGATCGACCTGCTCCGGATCGACCGGAACTCCGGCATTGCCGATGGCCGCAACAATCCGTCCCCAGTTGGCATCCTCTCCGAAAAAGGCGGTCTTGACCAGACTGGAGCAGGCGATCGATTCGGCAATCCGCCGGGCCGCCGAATCGCTTCGGCCGCCGGTGATCTTAATCTCGATCAGCTTCGTCGCCCCCTCCCCGTCCCGGACGATCATCTTGGCAAGCGAGAGGCAGGCCGCCTCCAACAGGACGACAAACTGGCCGTAGGCCGTTCCCTTGGAGCGAATCTCTTTTCCCCGCTGTCCGCCGGCAAAACAGAGGACCATGTCGTTCGTGCTGGTGTCGCCGTCGACGGTGGTGCGGTTGAACGAACGATCGACCGCTTGCCGGAGCGCCTCCTGAAGCAGACGGGGCTCCATCGCTACATCGGTCGCCAAGAAGGCAAGCATCGTCGCCATGTTCGGATGGATCATTCCGGAACCCTTGGCGATCCCACCGACCCGGACCTCTTCTCGACCGACCTTACCGGTGAAGGCGACCTCTTTCGGAAAGGTATCGGTCGTCATAATCGCTTCCGCCGCCGCGTGGCCGCCGTTTCGCGAAAGCTGCAAGGCCAACCGCGGAACCGCGCCGGTGATCTTTTCAATCGGCAGGAACTCGCCGATGACCCCGGTCGAGGCGACATAGACCGACGCGATCGGGACATTCAACGCGCGCGCCGCCGCCTCGGCCATCGCTTCGGCATCCCGACCGCCCCGCGCCCCCGTGAAAGCATTGGCGTTGCCGCTGTTGGTGATGATCACCTGGCCCTTTTTCTTTCGAAGGTGCTTTCGATCGAGCAGAAGCGGGGCGGCTTGGAATCGGTTCTTGGTGAAGACCCCCGCCACATTGCAGACGTTCTCGGAGAAGATTAACGCGAGATCGGGCCTCTCCATCTTCTTGATCCCGGCAAATGTTCCGGCCGCCAGAAAGCCGTCGACGGCGGTGATCCCCCCTTCAATCTGTTCCATCGTTCATCCAAAATAAAAAGCGTTTAGGGGAAGATCCCCGGCGACATCAGGCCAAGCCGCTCGTCCCATCCCATCATGACATTCATATTTTGAATCGCTTGTCCCGATGCCCCTTTTACCAGGTTATCGATCGCCGACATGAGGATTGCCGTCCGACCGGAGGGGGTCGCAAAGGCGCCGATGTCGCAAAAGTTCGATCCACGGACCTGATTCAAGTTCGGCGCGTCGTTGAACCTCCGGATAAAGGGCTCACCCCGATAGAGGTCCAAAACCGAATCGATCTTCTTCTGTGTGAATTTTTCCTTTAACGGAAGATAGATCGTCGTCAATATCCCCCGGTTGACCGGGAGAAGGTACGGGGTGAAGAGAGTGGTCATCTTCTGTTTGCCGATCCGCCGAATCTCCTGTTCGATCTCAGGGAGATGTCGGTGAACACCGACGTTGTACGCCACCATTCCTTCGTTGACCTCGGTAAAGTGGGCCTTTGCGGAGGGAGTCCGTCCCGCCCCGGAGACCCCCGACTTCGAATCGATGATGATCTCCCGGCTTGGATCAATGCACCCGGCCTTTAAAAAGGGGGAGAGGAGCAGCAGCGCCCCGGTCGGATAACAGCCGGGATTTGCGATGAGATGACTTTTTGCGATCTCATCCCGATAGATCTCGGTAAGCCCGTACACCGCCTCCTTCAAGAGCTCGGGGCGGGAGTGGGGCAACTTGTACCAGCGCTCATACAGCGGGGCAGATCGGAGGCGAAAATCGGCGGAGAGGTCGATCACCTTTTTGCCCAGATCGATGAGCTGCCGCGCCGGTTCCATTGCTTTTGTGTGGGAGAGAGCGAGGAAGACCAGATCGGCCTTTTCGGCGATCTTCTTCGGATCAAAGGATTCCAGCGTCAGGTCGTAATACCCTTTTAACGAGGGGAGCCGATGAACGAGCGGCTCTCCGGCCGACTGCTCGGAGGTCGCACTGACCACCTCGACATGGGGATGCTGAGACAGGAGCCGGAGCAATTCTCCACCCGTATAACCGGTGGCGCCGGCAATGGCAACTTTGAGGGTCATCTCTTCACTTATCTTTGTGGGAGGGACCTCTGGTCCCGATATTTACTTAAAAAAAAGGGAAGGTCTTTCGACCTTCCCGATCACGTGCGAGGTGAAAAGAACTTTTACCGCTTGGAGTATTGGAACCGCTTGCGCGCTCCTTTTTGCCCATACTTCTTTCTCTCTTTGACCCTGGGATCGCGGGTGAGCAATCCTTCTTTCTTTAAAGCGGTCCGTGATTGGGGGATCGCTTCCAAGAGGGCCTTGGAGATGCCGTGACGGAGCGCGCCGGCCTGGCCGGTCAGTCCGCCGCCATGAACAGTGGCAACAGCGTTGTATCGTCCGACCGTCTCCGTCAATTGGAAGGGCTGGATGAGGAGATACTTCCAGGCTTGGCGGGGGAAATACTCATCCGACGGCCTGCCGTTCACCAAGATCTTCCCCTCTCCCGGCTCTAAATAAACCCGCGCGACGGCGTTTTTTCTCTTTCCTGTGGCAAAATAACGGGTTGCCGCCATGATCATGAACCCCTTTCTTTTTCTTTTACTGCAAAAGCTTGTGGTTGCTGCGCCTGATGCGGATGGTCGGGCCCGGCATAGACTTTCAATTTCTTCGCCATCGCCTTGCCAAGCTTGGTCTTCGGGAGCATTCCGGCAATCGCGTAGGTGACAAGCCGTTCCGGCTTCTCCCGCAGCATCTTCTCCGCATTCGTCTCCTTCAGTCCTCCTCGCATATAACCGCTGTGGTGATAGTATTTCTTTTTGACCGCTTTGCCGGCGGTCAAAACAACCTTCGCCGCGTTGATGACGACCACATGATCTCCGAGGTCCTGGTTGGGGGTAAAAACCGGCTTATGCTTTCCACGAAGAACTGCCGCGACTTGCGTCGCCATGCGTCCCAAGACCTTGCCGTTCGCATCAACGACGAACCACTTTCTCTGAATATCGGACTCTTTCACTGCCGTTGTTTTCATCTTTATCCTTCATTTAAACGCTGTAAAGTAGTGTATTTTTATACAATGATCGGTCTTTTGTCAAGGGGAAAGATTGAAACGGGGGGTATTGGGGACGACCCGTTGGGTCCCTTCACGCATTGTAGGAGCCGAAATCTTTCGGTTTAAGCCGCTCAAGCCACTCGTCCAGGTTCTCCGAAGACTTCTTTCGTAGCACCTCTTCGGTGACATAGATCGGAACCCCGGTGCGAAGCGCCAACGCAATGGCGTCGCTCGGTCGGGCATCGATCGTAAACTCTCCGGCCCCTATTCCTTCTTGCTCCAATGTCCGCCGATGCACCAGATAAAGGGTCGCGAAATAGGTATTGTTGTTGAGATCATGAATGACGATCTTTTCCATCTGAATGCCCAGATGGGTCAACAGGTCTCGCAGAAGATCATGTGTGAGAGGACGCTGCGGGACGATCCCTTCCAGGGCAAATCGGATCGCGTTTCCTTCGGTCGTCCCAACCCAAATCGGAAGAAGCTCCACATTCTGTTCATCCTTTAAGATGACGATCTGTGCTTCCGTATTCGGATCGGAGACCACCGCGTGCACTTTTAGTGGGATATTCATCTCTGACTCCCTGCCTTCCTGAGTTCTTTGTTCATCGACATCGCCAACCCGGCGCCTTCCGAATGATCGCTTACGGCAGCCGCTTAATGAGGCCTCGGCTTGCGACCTCCGCCGCTTTTTCGAAACTGGCCGGAACACGCGGAAAGAAGAGGAAGAGATACCCTCTCGACTCCCCCGTTCCCTCCCAGATGATATCGCCCATTTCGATGTCCCACAACCGGCCTTGGAGGCGAACGTGTGTCGCCCCTTCAATCACCTCTACCTGCTGTAGTTCGGTCTGCAGGAGAAAGCGCGTCCCGAAGACTTTCTTCAGCTCGGCGACATCTTTTTCCTCGGCCACCTTTTTAAACGATGTCTCCTTCTTCAGCCGTTCCAGCAGCGGACCGAGTTGATTCGCTTCGATTTTGTTTCGCCCCTCTTCGGGAGAAATCAACTGTGTTTGCTGCCGCATTTCGGTCAGCGCCCGGAAGAAGATCTTCTCCGCCGTTTTCGTATAGTCGCGGTTCGCCCCCCGTCCGATCATCGGCATGACGGCGATCGTTTCCGTTGAAAGATTACTGGTATAGAGAACCCCTCTACGGTAGTCCTCCCGGGAGAGGTCGTCGATGCCGACGCACCCGAAAAATAAAAGACCAAAAATAAAAAAGAGGGATGTCCGTTTCATGATGAGAGGATTCTTCAGCCGATGCCTCCTTTATAACCGCTCTATTCTTGTAGAGAGAGGGCCCGATATTTCCGCGAGTCTGGGACGGTTGTTCCCATTCTTGCGGCCGTTTTCGAAATAATAAGCTGCAATCTTAAACTGATATTTATCGAGCGAGCCCGAGACCGTATGATCGAACTGGAAAAGTCTTGACCGCGACCGCTTGTTCTCGTTGATTGCGATGACGATCTGAAGATCATCATCGGCCATATATTGAATATCCTCCGAGCTAAGGGTAACATGCGCCCGGATATCGCGGTACATTGTATGAGAATGAAAGTCCCCGATGACATCCAATTTCGGAAAATTCTTCAGGACCTCCGTAATGATCCGCCACTTTTCAGGCCGCAGCTCCGTCCAGCTATGGCCCCGCTTGACACTTTGATAGGGGATCGCATGCTCGACAATGAACTTATCGGGGTTACGATAACCCAAGAGGAGACCGAAGCATTCTTTCTTGTACACTTCCACGGCAGAGAGGATTAAACCGATGAAGACATTTTCGTTGAGATAGACCTGCACCTTTCCCCCCTCTTCCGCTGATCATCATACCACTCTTTATACGATCATCAATTTGATTTTGATAGGAGATCGATGCCGCCCGCTTAGGTGTCGTACTTCCCGAAATCTTCAGGCCGGAGATTCTCCAGCCAGCGGTCCAATTCCTCGGAGCTCTGCTTTTTGATGACCCCTTCGGTCGCAAAGATCGGGGCGTCGACGCGAAGCGCCAGGGCAATAGCATCGCTGGGCCGGGAGTCGATGGTGAATTCAGAATCGCCGTACATGAGATGAATTTTCGAAAAATAGGTGTTGTCTTTTAGATCGGTTACAACGATACTAATGACCTTCGCATCGAGGGAATCCAAGACGTTTTTGATGAGGTCGTGGGTCATCGGTCGGGGGGTAAACACCCCTTCCAGCGCCAGGCTGATGGCGTTGGCCTCCGGCTTTCCGACCCAAATCGGCAAGACTTCGGTATTCTCTTCGTCTCGAAGAATAATAATATAGGCATTATTATAGGGGTCAAACATGAGACCCCGCACCTTCATCTGGACCAACATGATTGATGTCCTTCCCATCATTACCGAAAGATTTATTTTAAATCTATCACTTTCACCGATTCTTTGTCAACGAACAACCCCGATCGATCGGCCCCACAAACCCTTGTTCTCTCTTGGAATTAAGCTTGACACCCTTTTGACCAACGGCTATAATGTGTCACCCTTAAAGCGAATCTGATTTCGATGCTAAATGTTTTATTTTTTAAAGTCACCCTCCTTTTTTATTTCCTCGGCACCACCTTTTTCTTGCTTAACCTCTGGGGTCGGAAGGGAGAACGCCTCCCCAAAAAACCGATTTTCGGAAACTCGGAAACCGATTCGTCGACCGGATCGTTTGCCGATTCCTCTTGGAGTCAAAAGCTAGCCGTCGTGGTGACCGGCGCCGGATTTATCTTCCACACCCTTGCCCTGGTCGCCCAAATCAGAGAAGCCGGGTATATCCCCTTTACCAACCTCCATGAAGCCATCTCTTTTTTTTCCTGGGCGATCGTGCTCGCTTTTTTCCTGGTGGAGTTCCGTTACGGAATTGACATCCTCGGATCTTTTATTCTCCCGCTCGCCTTTCTCTCCCTGGTCTCGGCGGCGGCCCTTCCGGATGAAATCCGCACCCTCGACCCGACGCTGAAGACCATCTGGTTCGGCATCCATACAACCCTCTCCCTGCTCGGCATCGTCGCCTTCGCGATTGCATTCATTGCCGGAATTATGTATCTTCTCCAGGAAAGTTTCCTAAAATCGAAACAATTCAGTCCGCTTTATTATAAGCTCCCCTCCCTCGATCTGCTCGACGAGTGGAACAAGAAAGCCATCCTGCTCGGATTTCCGCTTCTGACCCTCGGCATTATTTCGGGAGCGCTCTGGGCGCAGTATTCGATCGGTTCGTTTTGGATCCAGAACAATCCAAAACAGGCGCTTTCTTTGGGAACCTGGCTTTTTTACTTGATGGTCCTCCATGGCCGGATTACGATTGGATGGAGGGCGAAGAAAGCGGCCCACCTCGCCATCATCGGCTTTGTGGGGGTCGTTTTTATTTTCGTCACCCTGGCTTAAACCGCCTCTGATCGCTTTGGGTCTGATGTTTTGAAGATGGCGCAACGGAAGAAAACGTCATGAATATCGTGATCGTCGGTCTCAACCATCGCACCGCGCCGGTTGAAATTCGGGAGCGCTTTTCGATCTCCGAAAAACAGATCGGAGAGGCTCTCTATCGACTGAAGTCGAATCCCGTCATCGAGGAAGGTTTGATCTTATCCACCTGTAATCGGGTGGAAGTCTGCGCCATGGTCAAGGAGACAACGAAGGGTTTCGAAGCGATCAAAAATTTCCTAATCCATTACCAGCCGGGCATTTCGCCCGACGTCCTCACCCCTTGCCTCTACATGTATGCCGCCGGGGACGGTCTTCGCCACCTCTTCCGCGTCGCCTCCAGCCTCGATTCGATGATCATCGGAGAGCCTCAAATCTTGGGCCAGATCAAAGATGCGTTCGATCAAGCGATCCTCCATAAGACTACCGGGGTCGTTCTGAACAAGGTTTTCAAAAAGGCGATCTCGGTGGCGAAACGGGTCCGGACCGAAACGAAGATCGCCGAGAATGCCGTCTCCATCAGCTTCGCGGCGGTCGAGCTGGCGAGAAAAATTTTCGGAAAGCTCGACCGAAAATCGGCCCTTCTGCTCGGGGCCGGCGAGATGGCCGAGCTGGCGGCGCGCCACTTCGTCGGCAACGGCGTCCAGTCGGTCGCCATCGCAAACCGGAGCTACGAGCGCTCGCTGGAGCTGGCGAAAGAGTTCAACGGCGTCCCGGTGAAGTTCGAAGATTTCGTGGCGCAAATGGCCGAATCGGATATTGTTCTCTGTTCCACCGGCGCCCCGCACTACTTAATCGGGGTTGAAGAGGTCTCGAAGGTGATCGCCATCCGCCAGAACCGGCCGATCTTCTTCATCGATATCTCCGTGCCGAGGAACATCGACCCGGCGATCAACAAACTCGACAACGTCTTTCTCTACGATATCGACGATCTGCAGCTGGCGGTGGAGACCAATCTTCGCGCCCGGGAGCAGGAAGCGCTCAAGGCGGATCAGATCATCGACGAGGAGATCGAGCGCTTCTCCCGCTGGTTCAAGTCGCTCGATGCCGTTCCGATGATCGTCGCCTTAAGAGATCGGGCCGAAGAGATCCGCAAAGCGGAGATCGAAAAAATCGTCGGAAAGCTCGGACCGTTGACCCCGGCCCAACGAGAGATGCTGGAGAGCCTCACCAGCTCGATCGTCAACAAGCTCCTCCACAGCCCTCTGACCGTGTTGAAGGAAGAGGCCCACTCGACCAATGGCAACATGATTCTGGAGGCGACCCGAAGGCTCTTCCATCTCGAGGAGGTCCTCTCCAAGCTCGATGAGGAGAAGAAGGTCCCCCCCGAGGAACCGTTGTAATGAACCGGGGCATCGGACTTCCCCTGTTGCTGGCCTTTCTGATTCTCTCCCTTATCAGCTGTCGACGCGATCCCAATCAGGTCAACCCAAAACCGACTCTTCCGCAGGCGGCCCCTGTTACGGAAGAGCGGAAAGTCGCTCCGTCGTTTCCTCCGGGAGTCCCGCCGCATGGAAGGGGCGGCCCCTACCTTTTGACGGGGAGTTTCAGCACCGGTGAAGGAAGTTACGTCCGCTCGCTTATGGCGGACGGTGACTTTCTCTGGGTCGGGACCTCCGAAGGGATCATCAAGGTCGCTCGACGCACAGGAGAAGCCCTTGGAACCTACACGATGGCGGATGGATTGAAGAGCCCCTATATCTTCACGATGAAGAAAGACCCGAGAGGGGTTCACTGGTTCGGAACCAATAATGGGGGGATCAGCCGCTTTGACGGGAAAGATTGGAAGACCTACCTTCCCTCCGACGGCCTCGCCGACTTCTGGGTCTACGGAATCGACTTCGCCGCGGACGGGACGACCTGGATCGCCACCTGGAACGGGGTCAGCCGGTTTGATGGAACCACGTTCAAAAATTACAACACCGAAGACGGTTTGGCCGACCGATGGGTCTATGCGCTGGCGATCGATCGGGACCAGTCGGTCTGGTTCGGCACGGAGGGAGGGGTCAGCCGCCTCGACCCGCAAGGAAATTGGAAGAGCTGGCGGCACGAGGACGGTCTCGGGGCGCCGAATAAGCTGGGACTGACCCGGAGCGAGAACACCGGTTTCGGCACCCTCTCCAAATCGGAGATGGATGACTACAAACACCGGCACGACCTCTCGATCCTCGATCCGGGCGGCAACGAAACCTACAATGAAAATTATGTCTTCTCGATGGCAATCGACCGCGACGGGAACAAATGGTTCGGGACGTGGGGAGGGGGCGCCGCCCGTTTCGACGGCGCGACCTGGAAGAACTACACAACGGATGACGGTCTCGCCGGCAACATCGTTTACGCGATCACGGTCGATCCGGCCGACGGAGCGATCTGGTTCGGGACCAACCACGGCGTCTCCCGCTTCGACGGCCGGCAGTGGATGAACCTCACCCCCCGCGAGGGGCTGACGAACGAACATGTTTATGCGATCGCCATCGATGCCGACCGGCACCTCTGGCTGGGAGAAAAGGGGGGGGTCGATGAGTGGATACCGAGAATGCAGGGGAGAATGAATTAGACAATGGCGAAGAGCGTTTTAAAAATCGGGAGCCGCGGGAGCCAGTTGGCGCTCTGGCAGGCGAATTGGGTGAAAAGCCAGCTCGAGCAGAAGGGATTTCAGGTCGAGATCGTAAAGATCAAAACCACCGGCGATAAAATCCTCGACGTCCCCCTCGCCAAAGTGGGGGGGAAGGGACTCTTCGTCAAAGAGATCGAGGAGGCGCTCCTGCGAAACGAAATCGATCTGGCCGTCCACAGCATGAAGGACGTTCCGAGCGAACTCCCCGAGCCGCTCCACCTGGCAGCCATCCCCAAACGGGAAGACCCGCGGGACGCCTTGATCAGTCATCGGGGGCTTCGCTTGGCCGACCTCCCCTCCGGGGCGAAGATCGGGACCAGTTCTCTTCGACGCCAGGCGCAGCTCTGGGCCTATCGCTCCGATCTCGACTTCGCCATGCTCCGCGGGAATCTCGACACCCGCCTGCGCAAAGTGGCCGAGGGGGAGTTCGAAGCGATCATCCTCGCCGCCGCCGGTCTTCACCGGATGGGATGGAACGATCGGATCACGGAGTATCTCTCAACCGAGATCAGCCTTCCGGCGATCGGACAGGGGGCGTTGGGAATCGAGTGCCGACGAGAGGACCGGGAGGTCAATCAACAGATCGCTTTTTTGAACGATCCGGAAACCGCCTGCACGGTCACCGCCGAGCGGGCCCTCTTGATCCGGTTGGAGGGGGGCTGTCAGGTCCCGATTGCAGGTTATGCCACCCTCTCTGGGGAAGAGATCACCCTCGAAGGACGGGTCGCCACGCTGGACGGACGGGAGGTTCTCCGGGAGCGGCAACGGGCGCCGATTTCCGAGGCGGCCCGGCTGGGGGCGCAGGTCGCCGAATCGCTCCTGTCCAAGGGTGCGGATAAAATCCTCAAAGCGGTTTATGAAGGGGGAAGACCGCCGGCGCCCGGAACACCCTGACACAATCGATTGGGAAACAACGTGGGACAACATCCCTCCAACAAAAAGACCGGAACCGTCTACCTGGTCGGCGCAGGCCCGGGCGACCCAAAGCTGATCACCCTCCGCGGCAAAGAGCTGCTGGCCGAGGCGGATGTCATCATCTACGATTACCTCGCCAACCCGAAGCTGCTCGAATTCGCAAAAGAGGGGGCGGAGAAGGTCTACGTCGGGAAAAAAGGGGGCTCGCGAAGCTCCCTTCATCAAGAGCATATCGATCACCTGATGATTGCGGCAGCGAAGGCCGGAAAATCGGTCGTTCGGCTGAAAGGGGGAGACCCTTTTATCTTCGGTCGAGGTGGAGAAGAGGCGGAAGCGTTGGTTGCGGCGGGAATTCCGTTTGAAGTGGTCCCCGGCGTCACTTCCGCCATTAGCGTTCCGACCTATGCCGGCATTCCGCTGACCCACCGCGACAAAGCGTCCACCGTTGCTTTCGTCACCGGCCACGAGGATCCCGCCAAAGAGGGAAGTCTCGTCGACTGGGCCAAGCTCGCCGGCGGACCCGACACCCTCGTCTTCCTGATGGGAATGGGGAACCTCGCCGGAATCGTCTCGGAGCTGGTCCGGCATGGGAAAGACCCGAAGACGCCGATCGCCCTGATCCGGTGGGGGACCCACCCCTTTCAGAAGACCTTGACCGGCCGGCTCGAGGATATCGTCGAAAAAGTCGCCGCCGAGGGGATGAAGCCGCCGGTGGTGATGGTGATCGGCGAAGTGGTCTCGCTTCGAAACCGGCTCAATTGGTTCGAATCAAAACCGCTTTTTGGAAAACGGATCATCGTCACCCGCGCCAAAGAACAGGCGCCGGAGTTCATCGATCTTCTTTCTTCTTATGGGGCGGAGGCGGTCTCCTTTCCAACCCTTGAGATCGCGCCGCCGCCAAGCTGGGTCGAAGCGGATGCCGCCATCGAACGGATCGAACATTACCATTGGCTCATTTTCACCTCGGTCAATGGGGTGCAATCGTTCCGAAAACGGCTCGCGACCCTTCGAAAAGATCTCCGGCTATTAAAAGGAATTTCGCTCTGCGCCATCGGCCCGCGAACGGCGGAGGAGGTGGAGGCGTGGGGCCTGCAGGTTGATCTGGTTCCGTCCGAATTTAAAGCCGAAGGGGTGCTTCAAGCGCTGGAAGGACGGGGGATTGCCGGAAAGCGCTTTCTCATCCCCCGTGCCCTAGAGGCACGAGAGATCCTGCCGGAGGAGATTCAGAAAAAGGGGGGGAAGGTCGATGTCGTTCCGGTGTACCAGTCGGTCCGGCCTACGCCTGATCCCGCGATCCTGGAGACCATTCTTCGTGCTAAGGGTGTCGATCTGATCACCTTCGCCAGCTCGTCCACCCTTCGCAATTTCATGGAGATCCTCGGCCCGCAGCGGCAATCATGGCTGACCGGGAGCGCCGTCGCCTGCATCGGGCCGATCACGGCGGAGACGGCGCGGGAGTTCGGATTGAAGGTCGATATCATTCCGGGCGAGTATACCCTTTCCGCTCTGGCCGAATCGATTGTGGACTATTTCGGGAAAAAAGAGTAAATTGGAACAGAAAATGACAAGCCTTTAGGAGTTCTTATGGGATTTCCAACGCACCGGCCGAGGCGGCTTCGGGCAAGTGAAGCATTGCGCCGAATGGTCCGCGAGACCGAGCTTTCGGCCGGCCACCTGATTTACCCTCTTTTTGTCACCCAGGAAAAGAAGGGGAAGAGCGAGATCGCGTCGATGCCGGGGCAGTATCGCCTGTCGATCCCCGAGCTTCTTAAGGAAACGACGGAGGCGGCCCGGCTGGGCATTCCGGCGGTGATTCTCTTCGGCATCCCGAAGACGAAAGACGACTACGGATCGGCCGCCTGCGACCCGCGCGGCGTGGTCCCGCAGGCGATCCGGGCGATCAAGGAGAAAACGCCCGATCTCCTCGTCATCACCGATGTCTGCATCGATGAATACACCTCCCACGGACATTGCGGCGTGGTCAAGGAGGGGAAAATCCTCAACGACGAGACGCTGGAGATCCTCTCCAAGATGGCGCTGGCACACGCGGAGGCCGGAGCCGACATGATCGCCCCGTCAGACATGATGGATGGACGGGTCCGGATTCTTCGGAAGACGTTGGATGAAAACGGGCAGACCGAGATCCCGATCCTTTCTTACGCCGCCAAATATGCCTCCTGCTTCTACGCCCCTTTTCGGGATGCGGCCCAGTCGGCCCCCCAGTTCGGAGATCGGAAGAGCTATCAGATGGATGCGGCCAATCGGCGCGAGGCGATCCGGGAGGTGGCGCTCGATATCGAAGAAGGGGCCGATATCGTGATGGTAAAGCCGGCCCTTCCTTACCTTGATATTATTCGGGAAGTGAAGGATACTTTCAATGTTCCGGTGGCGGCCTATCAAGTCAGCGGAGAGTTCTCGATGATCAAGGCGGCGGCCCAGAAGGGATGGATCGACGAGACGCGCGCCATGATTGAATCGCTCCTCTCGATCCGGCGGGCCGGCGCGGATATGATTTTAACTTATTTTGCAAAAGAAATGGCGCACATTTCGGGGGAAAAGAGATGAGAATGTTTATCGGCTCGGCCAACATTAAACCGATCGAGGCCTATCCGGTGGTTGCCATCGGCAACTTCGACGGACTTCATTTGGGACACCAGGCGATTTTGGCGGAGGCGATCCAGCGGGCCCAGGAAAAAGAGGGAACCTCGGTCATCCTGACTTTTGAGCCGCATCCCGTGAAGGTGTTGCATCCGGAGCGGGACCTTCGACTGTTGAGCACCTTTCAGGTGAAGATGCGGCAGATCGAGGCGACCGGGATCGATGTCGCCTTCAGCGCCGAATTCAACAAAAACTTCGCCCAGTTGAGCCCCTATGATTTCGCCAAGACCTATCTGCACAACAAAATCGGCGCGAAAGAGGTAGTGGTCGGCCGCAACTTTCAATTCGGGAAAGATCGCGCAGGAAAGGTGGAGGATCTGATCCGATTCGGTAAAGAGCTCGGATTCGAAGTGGTGGTGAAAGATCCGGTGACCGTCGACGGCATCCCCGTCAGCTCCACTAAAATCCGTGAGCTGATGAAAGAGGGAAACGTCTACCTGGCCGCGCGAATGATGGGGCGGTATTATACGATGGAAGGGAAAGTCCTCCAGGGGGATGGAATGGGAAAGAAACTCGGCTTCCCAACCGCCAACTTCCGGCTCCCCAATGAACTGGTGCCGAAGGAGGGGGTCTACGCCGTCCGGGTGGCCACCCTCAAGGCGGAAGGGTATGTCACCCTCGATGGCATTGTCTACATCGGATCGCGGCCGACCTTTGGAGAACATGAAAACCGGATGGAGGTCCATATCTTCGACTTCAATGAAGATATCTACGGCAAGCGTCTGCTCGTCACCTTCGTCGACTGGATTCGGGGTGACCAAAAATTCGAGTCGACCGAGGCGCTGACCCAGCAGATGAACAAGGACAGCGAACAGGCACGGGCGGTCCTGAAAGAGAAGGGGGCCACACCCGCGTAACGTGGAGATGCTCTCAGCCCGCAGGAATCGATCGATTCTTAAAATCTTTACCCAGCACTTCCGGCAATTTCCCCGCCAACCTGGAGACAAGATCGTTGTGGGCGTTTCCGGCGGGGCCGATTCGGTCTGCCTGCTTCATCTTCTCCGGCAACTTTCCTCCCGCCATCAGTTCACTCTACATGTGGCCCACTTAAATCATGGTTTTCGACCGGAGGCGGCGCAAGAGGCTGCTTTCGTCCAGCGGCTCTGCGACCAATGGGGAGTTCCGGCCACCCTTTCTTCCCTCCCGGTCCCGCGCATTTGCAAAGAGCGGCATCTCTCAAAACAGGAAGGGGCCCGTGAAGTCCGCTATGCCTTTCTAAAAGAGGTCGCGGGAGCCACCGGCGCCCGATGGATCGCCTTGGGCCATACGGCCGACGATCAGGCCGAGACTTTTCTGATGCGCTTGCTTCGGGGGGCCGGACCGCAAGGGCTCGGCGCGATCCCCCGGATGCGCGACGGCATGATCATTCGCCCTTTGCTGTCCATTTCGCGGAAGCAGATCGTCGATGAGTTATCGCGGGAGCAGATCCCGTTCATCGAAGATCCCTCCAATGAGCAGGAAATCTATCTCCGGAACCGCGTCCGCCATCGGCTTCTTCCCCTTCTCGAGGAATACAATCCGAAAGTGAAGGAGGCGTTCTATAGGGAATCGGAACTGCTGCAGGAAGAGAATGATTTCTTGACCCGCTACACAGAGGAGATGATCCCGCACCTCGGCGTCGAAAAAAAGAAGACGTCGGTCTCTTTCGATCTCGAACGCCTCCGGTCGCTTCACCCCGCCCTTCAACGCCGAATCGTCCGGTGGGGGCTCGACCAACTCCATCCCGGTCTGAAGGGAATCGGTTTTCATCATATCGAAACCGTTTTGTTGAAAGCCCTCGCCGGCCGGACCGGGAAGCGCTATCCGCTTCCTCATCATCTTTGGGTCGAGAAGGGATATACAGAACTCGTTCTCCGAAAAAACCCTTTGAAAGAGGAACGGGCGGGGTCTTTTCAATCCGCGCGACTGGAGACGATTCTCTTTCCTTCCCCTGACCCGATCGACCTTCCGGAGTGGGGCTTGCGCCTGAGCGTTTCGCTCCATCGGAACCGAGAAAACCGGCCCGCTTTTTCCACTTGCGCCGCTTCTTTCGATTTTGATAGAATTTCCAATCCTTTGACCCTTCGCCGCTGGCGGGCGGGAGATTACTTCGTTCCGACCGGTATGGGGGGCAAACATAAGAAACTTCAAGATCTGTTTGTTGATGCAAAGGTTCCAAAATCACAAAGGGCCTCAATTCCCCTCCTGACCTGTCCGGAGGGAATCTTGTGGGTCGTCGGCTTGCGGATCGACGACCGGTTTCGGGCGACGGAAAAATCAAAAGAGGTATTGATCGTGGAGGCGCACGCGCTGGATCGACCCGCTTCTCTGCCGGGCGTGAAGCCACTCCCTGAGGGCCCCTGATGGAAGGACGGATTTTTGGAAAGCCGATGATCACCCAAGAGGAGATGCGAAAGCGGATCCAGGAACTCGGCTTGCGCATTGCCCAAGATTATCAGGAAAAAGACCTTCTGATGATCGGTGTTCTAAAGGGGGCCTTCGTCTTTTTTTCCGACTTGGCGCGGGCCGTCCCCCTTCCGCTCCATGTTGATTTCCTGGTCGTTTCAAGTTATGGTGAAAAGAAAAAAAGCAGCGGGGCGGTCAAGGTTATTTCGGATACCACACAAAATCTAAAGGGAAAAGATGTCCTTGTAGTCGAAGATATCGTCGATTCCGGACTGACGCTGACCTTTCTTAAGAAAAAACTCATGGCCCGAAAGCCGAACTCGCTCCGATTCTGTACCCTGCTCGATAAGCCGCAACGCCGGAAAACGGAAGTCACCATCGATTATGTCGGCTTTACCATCCCCAACAAATATGTCGTCGGATATGGGCTCGATTATGAGAACAAGTACAGGAACCTCCCCTATATTGCCGTCTTGGAAAATGTCCAAGAAGATGCATGAAAGATCGGCCCAGTCGGCTGAAACGATCTCTTTGCTCCACGAATTGTGAATTGTATGGAGGCGCTTTCTCGACAATTCCACCTTTGCAGAATTGATTGTCACCGCCAAAAAACTGTGTTAGAATGTGGAGCAATATTTTTTTGATTTTTAGGAGGATTAAATGAACCCTCGTTTCAAGAACTTAGCCCCCTGGATCGTGGTGGCCCTCTTTATGATCCTGCTCTACAACCTCTTCAATACCTCTTCACGGCCGATTGAGGATGAAATCATTTTCTCCGATTTCATGGCGAAGACGGAAAAGGGCGAAGTCTCCGAGGTGACGATCAAGGACAACTACATTTCGGGAATCCTGAAGGACGGAACCAAATTTAAAACCTACTCCGCCGCCTATCCCGATCTTGTTAAAAATCTCCGGGAGAAAAACGTCCGGATCACCGCCAAGCCTCCCGAAGAGCCCCCTTGGTACATGACCTTCTTGATGACATGGGGTCCGTTTATCCTCTTTGTCGGTCTCTGGATCTTCTTCATGCGCCAGATGCAGGTCGGCGGGAACAAAGCCCTCTCCTTTGGAAAGAGCCGCGCGCGCCTTCTTTCTGAAGACCGAAAAAAGATCACCTTCTCCGATGTCGCCGGGATCGATGAGGCGAAAGGAGAGGTGGAAGAGATCATTGAATTCCTGAAAGACCCTCCCAAATTCCAGAAGCTCGGCGGCCGCATTCCGAAAGGGGTCCTGGTCGTGGGACCTCCCGGAACGGGAAAAACCCTGCTTGCCAAGGCGATCGCCGGCGAGGCAGGGGTTCCCTTCTTCTCGATCTCCGGCTCCGATTTCGTTGAAATGTTCGTCGGTGTCGGCGCCTCGCGGGTCCGCGATCTCTTCGAACAGGGAAAGAAACACGCCCCCTGTATCATCTTTATTGATGAGATTGACGCCGTCGGACGTCATCGCGGCGCCGGATTGGGCGGCGGTCATGACGAGCGGGAGCAGACCCTCAACCAACTTCTGGTCGAGATGGACGGTTTCGAAACCACGGAAGGGGTCATCTTAATTGCCGCCACCAACCGGCCCGACGTGCTCGATCCGGCGCTTCTCCGTCCCGGACGGTTTGACCGTCAGATCGTCGTCGGACGACCCGACCTTAAGGGACGGGTTGAAATTCTGAAAGTCCACACGAAGAAAATCCCCATCTCTCCCGATGTGGGGCTGGAAATCATCGCCCGGGGAACGCCCGGATTTGCCGGAGCAGATCTTGAGAATCTCGTCAACGAGGCGGCGCTCTTGGCTGCCCGGAGAGGGAAAAAGACGGTCGAGATGAACGATTTCGAAGCGGCCAAAGATAAGGTATTAATGGGAGTCGAGCGTCGAAGCATGGTCATCTCCGAAGAGGAGAAACGGATCACGGCGGTGCATGAGGCGGGTCATACCTTGATCGCCAAGCTGTTGCCGGGGACTGACCCGATCCATAAGGTCACCATCATCCCGCGCGGTCGGGCCTTGGGGGTCACCATGCAGCTGCCGACCGACGATCGGCACAACTATCATAAAGAATATCTCTACAACACCATCGCCATCATGATGGGCGGACGGGTCGCAGAGGAGCTGGTGCTCAACAATTGCACTACCGGCGCTGGAAATGACATCGAGAAGGCGACCGACCTGGCCCGGAAGATGGTCTGCGAGTGGGGCATGAGCGAGAAGATGGGTCCGCTGACCTTCGGGAAGAAAGAGCAGGAGATCTTCTTGGGACGCGAGATCAACCAACATCGCGACTATTCGGAGTATACCGCGATTGAGATCGATAACGAAGTCAGACGCTTGGTCACGGAAAACTACGAACGGGCCAAAACCTTGATCACGAACAATATGAAGGCGCTCAAAGCGTTGGCCGAGGCCCTCCTGGAGAAAGAGTCGTTGGATGCACCGGAAATCGATCGGATCCTTCAGTCGTCGATTTCTCCCTCTCCAGCCTAACGGTTAAAACATGTCGAACGAAGAACCCGTCTCATCTCCTAAAACGAAGGGGAGAGACGGGTTCTTCGTTTCTTCCCCGCAAAAAGGGTCTGTTCTCAATCATCGCCGCCCGTCCCGATCCAAAAAACAGGCGGGTATCTGGCGCTGCGGCTCGTATCGGCTGAATTACGCCCGGCGGCCGTTGATCATGGCCGTTTTGAATATCACCCCAGATTCCTTTTCGGACGGCGGACAGTTTTTTAATTCGGATCAAGCGGTCGAACAAGCGCTTCGGATGGAAGGGGAAGGAGCCGACCTGATCGACATCGGAGGGGAATCGACCCGGCCCGGCGCAACCCCGGTTTCAGTCGAAGAAGAGGCCCGCCGTGTGGTTCCGGTCGTAGAGCGGCTGGCAAAACAACTTGCGATCCCGATCTCAGTCGATACGACCAAGTCGGAGGTGGCGCGGCGGGCAATCGAGGCGGGGGCTTCGATTATCAACGATGTCAGCGGTTTCATGCGCGACCCCCATATGTTGTCCGTGGCCGCAAGGGGAAAAACCGGTCTCGTCATCATGCATACAAACGGAACACCAGATACAATGCAGCGCCGTCCCCGCTATCTCGATCTGATCGGAGAGATCCGCCGGTTCTTAAACGAGCGGATCGACGCGGCCGTCGCTCACCGGATTCCAAGAAACCGGATCGCCGTCGATCCCGGCATCGGATTCGGGAAGACCGCCAATCACAATCTGAAAATTCTCCATCGCCTCGGTGATTTCGCCGATCTCGGGGCCCCCTTGCTGGTCGGTCCCTCGCGTAAATCGTTCATCGGACGGATTCTCGACCTTCCTCCCTCGGAACGGCTGGAAGGAACCGCCGCCGCCGCCGCGATCGCCGTCTTCCAAGGAGCGCGGATTATCCGGGTCCATGATATCAAACCCCTCGCACGGGTTGTCCGTGTTGCGGAGGCGATCCGCAGGGAGAAAGGGAATCGATAATGGAAAACAGTCCCGACAAAAGAAAATCGTCCCGTCTGGAAGGGGTCACTTTCCCGGTGGAGTATGCCTTATCCAATCAGCACTTCCAGCGGGCCCGCGCAATGGGCATCGGCGAGGCCGGCTTCATGCTCCTTCTTGAAGAGGCCCTTTCGATGGGAACGCCGCTTCAGGTGAAGCTCTATCTTCCCAAGACCCTCTTTCCCTTCTCGAACTGGCAGACGATTCCCCTGGAGGCCAAAGTCGTCCGGGTCGACAGCCAAACGAGCCAGGACGGCTGTTACCGCCACGGCCTGCTGATCACCCAAATTTCGGACCAGGACGGCCTGACGCTGAAGCGGTATGTCCACCTCTCTCACTGGATGAAAGAGAAAATCCAGAGCTAACGGATCGACCCGACAGACATGCCGGTACTCTCTCCCATTCCCGATCCCCCTCGCATGGAGACCTTTCCCTGGTATGCCAAGGAACGGGCGCTCCCGGCGTACCGATTCGTCCCAGGCCTCCTCCCCCACCCAATCCGC
This sequence comes from Candidatus Manganitrophus morganii, assembly GCA_021651055.1. NCBI lineage: Bacteria > Pseudomonadati > Nitrospirota > Nitrospiria > Candidatus Troglogloeales > Candidatus Manganitrophaceae > Candidatus Manganitrophus > Candidatus Manganitrophus morganii. The sequence continues at coordinate 2,935,497 of JAJHOH010000001.1, read as the reverse complement.
GACCCGAGCGGGCACAGCCGTCGCGCCGTCCGCACCCAGGTTCATCCTTTCTGGACACCGGACCAGTGGAAGAAGATCGAGGCCTACCTGCGCGGCGTCGATCTCTTTAACCGGTTCTACTTTTGGGAAGCACACGAAGTCTGGGAAACGCTCTGGAAAAGCCATCCTCCCCGGACCGATCCGGCCCGATTGATTCAGGGATTGATCAATCTCGCCGCCTCGCTCCTTAAACTTCACATGCGGGAGGCTTCCTCTTCCCAAAAACTCTGGCGCGCCGCATCGGAGCAACTCAACCCCTTTCGGGATCAACGCTGGATGGGGATCGATGTGGCTCGGCTTCAGAGTGAGATGGACGATTACCTCCGCCCGATGGAACAGGGGAAGCTCCCACTGTTGGGGCCAGGCACCCCTACGATCCAATTGGCGGACCCGCATTCTTCTCGGGAGCCTCACTTGAATTCGGCACCAGATTGACCTATAGTATTCGAAGTCGTCTCACCCCCATCCATTAACCCAGGAGGTGCAACATGAAGATGAAATCCCTTTCAATCGTATTTGTACTATTGGCGCTCGCCGGTTGTTACGGTTCGGGAGGGGGAGGCGGTTCGAGCGCGCAGATCCCCGCCATCACCTCACCGGCCAGCATCAGCAACAAAGATGCGGCGGCCAAGAACAACGAGGGAGTTGACCATCTTGTTCAGGGCCACTACGACGTGGCCGCCCCGCTCTTTCAAGAGGCACTCGGGATGCAACCCGATTTCGCCGAAGCCCATTTCAACCTGGCCATCGCGCTGGATGGAAAAGGAGATCACGCCGGAGCGACGGAGTCGTTCAAGAAAGCAAAGGAGTTCGGGGGAAGCAACCCGAAGATCGCCGAAAACGAAAACCTGAAGAAACATTTGGGAATGTAAGTCTAAAGGTGGGTCGAGGGTCGGGTGTCAGCGAGAGATCGCTCCCGACCTTCGTCACCCGTCACTCGACACTCGCTTTTGGAGGACTTTTGAAGAATTCGTCTGCACGAAAGGGGACACTTCACTTCACCCCGGAAGATCACCAGAAAATCGCATCGTTGAAAAAAACGGCCGAGAGCACCCCCTGTTGGGACGGCGCGCGTCCGGCCGATTGCCATCGCGCCGTCGTCTGCGGGGTCGATATCGCTTTTTTTCTCGCAGTCGATCGGGAGGATGCGTCCGGCCAGTATCAGCTTCATATTACCGGAAAAGAAGGACAGCCGGCCCTCGAGGTGGTCCAGGCGATGGCCGTCCCCTTTTTCGGAGATCAACCATTCCAGATCCTCCCCGATGAGCGCCATCCCGCCCGCATCCGCGTATTAGGACTGTTCTTCGATCACGCGGGGCGATGAAGGAATCTATTTTTTGTAGAGGCGTGATTCATTACGCCCACCCCGGAGGGCGCAATAAATTGCGCCCCTACACCTTTATGATTTTTCGCCTGATCGCGTATTTAATCAGATCGGTGCGGGAGTGGAGTCCCAGCTTCTTCATGAGGTTGGATCGATGCGCGTCGACCGTTTTGGGCTGAATATTAAGAAGGCGCGAAACCTCTTTTGCGGAATGCCCCTCGGCCAGCAGCCGGAGGATTTCCCGCTCCCGAACGGTCAATTGCTCATAAGGGGTCTTCGGCTCCGGTCGTTTCGTCCGCTGAAGGTAACCGGTCACAATCTTCTTAGAGACGCCGGGAGAGAGATACGTATCCCCCCGATAAACCGAGCGGATCGCCGAGATCAACTCGTGGGAAGCCGAATCTTTTAGCATGTAGCCCGACGCCCCCGCGCCGAGCGCCTCTTCGACATATTCCTCGTCGTCATGCATCGTCAGGATAATGAGCTTGGTCTTCGGCTCCATCTGCTTGATTCGAAGCGCCGCCTGCGGTCCGGTCAATCCCGGCATGGCATAGTCTAGGACCACCACGTCGGGGCGAAGCTGCTCCGCCTTGTGAATCGTCTCCAGCCCCTCGCCGGCCTCTCCCACAATTTCGAAGTCGTCTTCCGCTTCCAACAATCGCCGCATCCCCTGCCGAAGCAAGGTGTGGTCATCGGCCAACAGAACCCTTATTTTAGCCATTTTTCGTCTCGCATTCTTCGTTAGGAAATATCCTTCAGTGAAACAGATTCCCGCTCCGAAATCAATGGGGCGGAAGCCGCCGCGGCCTGCGGATCGAGAGGGGACGCTTTGTCGCCTTGGTCGAGATCGGCTCCCTTCGAAGTTCCGGCCCGGACGGAGGAGGCAGCCACTCCGGTCTCTGGACGGCCGGTTCAAAGGGAAGCTCGACCCGCAACTCGGTCCCCCGCCCTCTGCAGGAGAGGATCTGGAAAACGCCCCCCATTAAGTCGACCCGCTCTTGAATCCCGACCAGCCCAAACCGGCGGGCGCGCCGCCGGGCCAGGGTCGTCGCATCAAACCCGACCCCGTTGTCGATCACCCGGACCCGGACCTGCTCTTCAATCCGCTCCAGCCAGATCGACACCTGCGTCGCCCGGGCATGTTTGGCGACATTGGTCAGCGCCTCCTGAACGATCCGATAGATCATCGTCTCCATATCGGAGGGAAGCCGACGGTAAAGTTTCACCCGTTTCAATGTGGTCCGGATCTTAAACTTCCTGGAAAAGTCTTTGATCAGCCCCCGCAGGGTGGGGACCAGTCCGAGATCGTCCAGCTTGAGCGGCCTCAGATCGGCGACCAGCCTTCTGATCTCCTCAATCGTCTGAGTTGCAATGGCGTGAGCCTCCCCGATCTCCTCTCGCTGGTTGGTCATTTCTGGAGGGATCTGGTCGGCCAGGATCTCCAGGTGAAGTTTGAGCGCCAACAGACCCTGTCCCATCGCATCGTGCAGCTCCCGAGAGATCCGCCTCCGCTCGTCCTCCTGCGTCGAGAGGACCTTCAGCGAGAGCTGCCGCAGCTCCTCTTGATGCGCCCGGTTTAATTTGTAGAGACGCACGTTCTCGATTGTCAATGCCACCTGGTGGGCGATCGAGTTCATCAATGCAACCTCGCGTGGAACGAAGCTGCGCGGTTGCCGGGTCGCGATGGAGAGAATTCCCCGCGTCATTCCCTTATAGACCAACGGGACGCCGAGATAAGAGGCCCACCCCTTCAGCCTCCCCCGCTCCGACGCCGGGAGTTTCTTCTCCGATCCGATGTTCGGAATCGCCCACGGTTTCTGAGAAAGCGCCATCATCCCTTCCAGCCCCCGCGGGGAGAGCGGCTTCGGCCTCCCGGTCGGCGCCAACGACGGCCCGCGCGAAACCGAAAGGGTCGGGATCCAACGCTCCGGATCGATCAGAAAAACCGTCCCGGCATCCACCCGCATCAGCGAAACGGCCTTCTCGATCGCCAGACTCAGGATCGATCGCTCCTCGTGCAATTCCGTCCCCGTCGTCGCAATCTCCGCCAGAAGACCGAACTCTTTCGCTTTATCCCGCTCACGCTGGCAGTATCGTATATTCTCAATGCCGACCGCCGCCTGATCGGCGATGAAGCGAACGAGCTTGACCTCCGATTCGGTAAAACGGTGAGGGGCTTCGCCCGAATCGACCGAAAGGACACCGAGCAAGTTCCCCCGGAGGAGGACCGGAACAATCAGCATCGAGCGGAGATGCAACTTTTTCAATAAAGAAGGAAGCCGTCGATCCTTCTGTGCATCGTCGATGACGACCTCTTTCCCCTCATGAAGGAGGTCATAGATCGCCCCTCTGCGAACCGGAATGCGGACCTCCCGCTCCACCGGAACATTCGACGCCTTGAGCACCAATGCTTCGCTCTCCTCAGTCAAAAGAAAGAGCAGACAGCGGGGAAGGGCCAAGACCTCCGAAAGTTTTTCAACCAGATTTTTCAGAAAAGCATCGATTTCGGTCTCCCCGGTAATGGAGCGGCCGACCTGATAAAGCAGCTCCATTTTTCGCTGAAGGGTCACCGCCTCGGAGATCTTCTTCCGCTCCAGCGCCTGCCGCACCGACCGCTTCAACTCCTCCGGATGGGCCGGTTTGAAAAGATAATCGCTCACCCCGCGTCGAAGGGCCTCGATGGCGGTCTCGATCGAAGCGTAGCCGGTCAGCAGGACCGTGGCGGGAGTGGGCTGGATCTTTTCAATTTCGCTCTGGAGCGCAAGTCCGTTTCCGTCCGGGAGATGATGATCGATGATGGCGACGTCATAGGGCGCGTGGCGCAGCTTCTCCAGTGCCTCTTTGCCGGTTCTCGCGGAGTCGACCTCATACCCTTCTTGCCGCAGGATCTCCTCGAGCGTAATGACGAGGTGCGGTTCATCATCGATGATTAAGATTCTTTCCGGCATCGTACCGACTTTGCGGCGCTCCCCTCTTCATCCTCAAGGTGCTGGTGAAACCACTCGATCAAGAAGCGGCGGAAGGGAACGGCATAGAGTGATTGATAATAGGAGCCCGCGGGAATACAAAAGATCGATTGCGCAAAGTAGGTCATGTGCATCAATCGAAAAGCCTCAAACAAAGGGAGGGGTTGCTTCATCTCCAGAAAACCGGCCTCTTCATGACCATTGAGATAAGCATCGACTAAAACCGACTGCATCCGGGACAAAAGCGCCCCATCCACGGTTCGGTAACGGTAGAGAAGGTCCAGGGCGCAGTAGAAGAACGCCAGATCAAAGGAGGCAAAACCGGGGGTGAAGTTTTGGAAATCGGTCAAATAAAGATGCCGATCCCCCACCATCAGATTCCAGGGGGCGAAATCGGAATGTTGCAAAACGATCGGTGGAAAGGGGGATTGGCTTTCAAGCCGATGAAACACGGCAGACTGGATCCGTTGAATCAAATCCTCCGGAAAACCCCCTTTCCGGCAAATGCCGAGATGGCGCAAGAGCTGCTTTTCATAACGCAGCACGATTCCCTCCGCCGTCTCCGTCCCGGCCGCCGGGTGGTGGCTGACCGGGATGCGCTGAAAGTGCGACAGAAGCCGGCCCGCTTCGATCATATATTCGAGCAGTCTCTCACGCTCTCGGCTCAAAAGCAACAGGCGCGAAAAACGAAGCGGCCGGAAAAGCACTTTTTTCAGACTGGCGGAGGGACAATACTCCATAAAAAGGATCTTCTCGCCGAGCCGGCAGCTGTAAGGCTGGGGGGCGCGGAACCGGTCGGTCGATTGAAAGGCCTGATGGGTGATCTGAATCCCGCAGAATTCGTTCTCCACCACGGCACCGTCGATCTGCGGATGGTGATACTGCTTCAGAAACACCTTCCGCTGCGGTTTTTCATCTTTTGAGAAAAAGGTTGCAAGATATTTGGCGGCGTTTTCTCCCTCGGCCTCGATCGGCGCGAGGGTGAACGACCACTCCGGTGAGAAACCGAGCGCCTCCCATCGGGTCTGTTGCTCCCGGAAAACCATCGCGCGTAGACGCGCGAGGGAATCCCCGTTCGTCTTGCCCTCTAAAAACCGTGAGGCGTCCGGCGTGGGGGAGGCGTAAATGATTGGCGCTTGGCGCTTTGACTCCTTACGCCTCACGCCTCACTCCTCACGGCGCTTGAGAGCTGTTTCACCACGCGCGCCGGATTCCCGGCCACCACGGCGTAGGAAGGGACATCGGACGTAACGACCGCGTGCGCGGCGACGATCGCCCCCTCGCCGACGGTGACCCCTTTTAATATCGTTGCGTTCGAACAGATCCAGGCATTGTCCTCGATGATAATCGGCCGTCCATCCTCCCTTGGCGCGGGCCGGTGGTTTCTCCGCTCGACCGGATCTTGCGGATGGCCGTCATATCCGATCAAGCTGACACGGTCGGCGATCAAGACATGCCGCCCGATCCGAACCCGCGGGCCGACGGTGATCGTCACCTGATAACCGATGTAAGAGTCATCGCCGATCTCCAGGGCCGGTTTTTCCCACACGGTCGCCCCGGCGAGCGTCGTGATGCCGTTGAGCGTCACATCCGCCCCGATCCGGATGTCGAGATATCCCTCCACCCAGGGGATGCCGCTGACCAGCCGGAACCGCGGTCCGACCTCTCGACAGATGCTCTTGAAGAGCGGCTCCCAATAGAAGACCCGCCGGAGATAATGCCACGCCGACTTCCTTGAGAGCCGTTCGTAATAAAGAAATCGATGCAAAGGAACGAACACCGGACAGGCCAAATGCCGGATCCGAATCGCGAGTTGGTAGAGACCCTTGTAAAGGGTCCCCTCCCTCCTCCTGATTTTCAATGCCAGCTGTTGTAAACCCATGTTCTCCCCCAAACTCACTTCATCGGTCTTATACGACCGATCGGATCTAAATGACTGATAGGACCGATTACTGACGCGCGGGAACGATCTCCCTCCTGGGATAAAGCCCCCTTCTCGATCAGCATCGAGAGAAGCTCCACCTTGTGATCCCAACTCTCCTGCTCCATGCTCTTGGAACGCGCAAGAGAAGGACCCGTCCCTTCTTTCTGAACGAGATCGGCGACGTGCGCGATGAAACTGGAGTGGCTTCGGCCGATCCGGATGTCTCCCCCGAGGCTCCGCACCTCCGGAAGATCGGTCGAGACCACCGGCAGGCCGGCCGCCAGATATTCCCGGAGCTTGAGAGGATTCGCATACAGCGTCAGACGATTCACCACAAAGGGGAGAATCGCCGCATCGAATCCCTTGCAGTAAGAGGGCAAACTCTCGTAGGGACGCTTTCCCAGGAGATGGACATTTTTTAACCCGGCGATCTGCGAGACGTCGGTCGTGGCCGATCCCAAGAGAACAATCGACCACTTGGGATATTGGATCGCCATCTTCCGGATCAGGGGGAGGTCGATCCAGTCGGCCACAAGCCCATGAAACCCGATGATCGGCCGCGGCAGGGCCGCGAGTTCCGGAGGAATGGCCGTTGCAGGATCGAGCGCCTTTCTGAAGTGATCGTACTCGACGCCATGGCGAACGAGGTGGGTGTTCGGATTCCACCGCCGTTTGCTCTCCTGGAGGGTGCTTGCCGAAACGATCACCATATCGGACTTTTTCAGAAGGGTCTCCTCCATCTTTTGAATCGCCGTTTGAGGCGCGTCCGAAAAAGCGGAGAACTCGTCGACACAATGGTAGATCACCTGGGATTCGCCGAGCCATCCCACCACATCGGCGGAGGAGGGGGCAAATGTCCAGGTGATCGGCTTGGAGAAACCAAGACGTTTCAGCTGTCTCCGGATCATCGCGGCCAAGAGGAGCTGGTTCGCCTTTCGGAACGCCATCGAATGGTAGAAGGGAATCATCACCGGCGAGAAGACGTAGATGTTCTTCTCCACCTCGCGGACCCCCTGGAAAAATTGGTTCGCCTTCCTGAAAATCCGGCCGAGATCTTTTTTATTGATCTTGGGGCTCCGATTTCCGATCGAGTTGACCCAGAGGATGCGATTCCGTTGCGCCAGCCGTTTCATAATATGTTTCTTGCTCAATGGATCGCCGTCCCAATCGTTCGCAAAACAGATGATCTCTTTTCCCTGAAGCATGATAACCCCCTATGAATTAGAGCACTTTCCTTGCCATCGCCTTGAGCCGCTGCGGGATCGGGAGACGAAGGGCCTTGAAGGGGCCCCGCGCGCCGACCACCATCTTTCTCCAGAGCCGATAAAACCGCTCCTTTCTTTCGAAGGAAGACTTCTGATCGGAGGTGAGGGAGCCGTCCGGGGTGAGGCGCATCCCCTCTTTTTCCGCATAAAACTTTCCGTTTCGAAGCGCCGCTAAAAGGGATGCCGGGGTCAACGCGTCGGCCTCGATCCAGACCGCTAGCCCGGCGTATTGCGTCTTCCAATGAAAGTCGGTGCCGTAGAAACCGAGGACTTCCGGCCGGAGTCTCCTCACCTCCTTCAAGAACTCGTAATTCCAGAGGGCGGGGGCAATTCGGCCGTTGTACTTCGTGTTCCAAAGTTCGATCCCATCAATCGTTCCTTTCATCGGAACGATTTGAGGCAACAACGGCGGATAAGGATGGGCCAATACCGCGACCCCTCCCAGTTGATGAATCGTCTTGACCATCTCGACCGGTTCCTCCTCGCGTTGGTACCGACTGACGCCGTAACCGAGCAGGTGAAGACTGCCGCTCTCAAATGGATATGCAAACTCAAGACCTGGGACGATGCAGAATTGATCGTCGGAGAGGGCGCGGCATTGAGCAACATACCTTTCCATCCCTTCCGGCGTCATCGATTCGGCATGATCGCTCATCATCAAACATCGAAACCCTTCCTTCTGGAACCGGGCTTTCAATTCTTCCAGGGTCAGCTCCCCATCCGAATAGGTGGTATGAAGGTGAAGCGCGGCCTTAAACCGGTTCGGCATGTTTGGCAAGCCTCCTCTTGGAGCTTCGAAAATATCCGGGCGCTTTCGTGAAGGCAAAATAGAGCCACTCGATCAATCCCGGCATCGGGTCTTCCCATCGGAAGGTGTCGGAGACGATTCCCCGCCGGTGCGATTTTAAAAAGTCTAAAAGGGTCTTGCCCCGCCCCGGAAAAGGGACCGGCCATCCCGGCGGCGCCCCGCGCAAAACGGAAAAGAGATGACGGCAGTCGCCGAGAAACCACCGGCAGAGGAGATCGGTTTGATATGCCGGGAAATCGTCGAACGGCTTTCCTTGGGCCATCTGCAACAAAAGCCAAGGAAAGTCGACCCCCGCGGCGATCGCCAGCGGAAGGGAGTTCCAGAAACGCCCGTTGATTTCCATGAGAACCGGCTCGGAGCGCCCCCGCTCCCACTTGAATTCGACCATCGCCACCCCGTGCCACTTCAGCGCTTTGAGGAGCGACACGGCATGCTTCGTCAACAGCGGATCGGGGGGGATGCTCCTCCGCAAGGCGCTCCCCGAGCCGGTCGGCCGGACATCCCGCAGCCGCTCATGGGCGAACAAGACCCGCGGCTCTCCCTCCTCGAAGAGGGCGTAAAGCCCATATCCTCTTCCGGGAACAAACGACTGGATCAATGGGAACGGAATTTCTTGATGGACGCGCCGGAACTTCTCCACCAGCTCGTCCGGCCCGAAGGCATACGCCGCCCCTCCTCCCGACGTCATCCGGTCTCCTTTCCAGTAAGAAGACCACTTCGGCTTGATCACGACCGGATAAGGAATCGTCTTTGCCAGGGCCGGCAGCTCCATCAGCTCCTCCACGAACCAGGTCTGTGGAATCGGAACCCCCTCCTGCTGCGCGAGGGCAAGGGTGTCTGCTTTATTGCAGGCCTGAAAGATCGCTTCATGTGAGGGGAGCGGAAGGCGGACATAAGGAAGAAAACGATCCCGATTCGCCGAGATCGGCAGCAGACACCCCTCCGTCATCGGCAGGAGGAAATCATACTCCCCTTTTTTCATCTCCTCGACCATCCAGGAGAGGAAACCGCCGACACTCTCCGCCGGGGAGGGATAGACCCGACGCTGCCGGCAATAGCGGGAAAACCCCCCTTTGGAGAGGACGGAAGATTCCCCGACCACCACCTCGACCCCCTTCGCCCCCAGGGAGCGGGCCACCGCCAAGGCATGGTTCTGTGCGCCGTCGGTCACAAATACCTTCATGGCGATCTCTCCGTGTTGATGGAAATCTCTCTTCCCTCTTCTCGGATCGTCGGGATGAACTCGGTTTTATCGTCCCGCCGGAATCTCTTCTGCCAGCCGTCCTTCAGCCATCCGACCCAATCGGCCGCGCCGACCACCTTGCACTTGAAATCGAAGAGGGTGTCATGGTCATAAACCGGAATTCGTTTGAGCCGGTAGCAACGCTCCCCGGCCAGGTTGGCCCCCCATTTGGTCGTGCAGGCAAAGCGGTATCCCGCCTCTCTCAATGCCTCTTCCGTCCCCTCATTCAAATCGCCATAGACTGCGGAACCAAAAGGATAAGAAAAGAGAGTGATCGCCGTCTGCAGGCCCGACTCCAATTCTTTCTTCGACTGGGCGATTTCATTCCAGACCTCGCTCCGGGTCAGACCGGCGAGTGAGCGATGGGACCAGGTATGGGATCCGATCGTATGGCCCTGCTCTTTCAACCCGCCGAGCATCCCCCAGGTCATCGGGAGCCACGGCTCCGGGTGCGCCGCTTGATCGGCCAACGAGGATTCATCCCATTGAAGGTGATCGAAAGGGGCATTGCGTCCGATCGCCCCTGTGATCACGAAGAAGGTCGCCGGCAACTGATGCCGCCTCAAAATCGGCGCGGCGTAAAGATAGTTATCCTGAAAACCGTCATCAAAGGTGATCACCACTTTTTTCCGTCCCCTTCCGAAAGACCCTCCTTCCAGCCAGCCCCCGAGATCGTCCAATGCAACCACCTCCAACTCGCTCTTCGCCAAAAAGCGCATCTGCGTCTCGAAGGAGGCGACCGGGACATTGCAATAGGGAACCTCCCGCTCCGGCGGAAGATTGGAAACTTTGTGGTACATCAAGATCCGGACCTCTTCTCGTCTCCTGAAAAAATCGATCAGAAGATAGAAGGGATAAAAGAGGCGGACCATCCACTTGATCCCCCGCTGCAATTTTCGCTTAAGAAGAGACCGCATCCGATTCCATCCGCGAAAAAGAGGTTTGAAGCGCGAACTTGATCTGCTCTCCCAGCGAGAGCGACCCGGTCGCCGGGATCGAAACGGGACCCCGTTCGATCGTAAACTGTCCGTCCCGCAGGGCCGCCAGAATGCCGGCCGCCGTTCGGGGCGATTCGACGGCGACGGAAAGCCGCCGGTCTTGCGTCCCTTTGTGAAAATCGATCCCGGCAAAGCCGTGGAAAGCGGGCCGCGTCTCTCGGAGCTGCTCCAGCGCCCGCAACAACCGGAGCGGCAGACGGCTTCCTTTGTGATAGCGGGTGTTCCAGATCTCCATGCCATCGAGCGCTTCGGCCGCGGGATAGATCAGGTTGAGCGCCGCCGGAGTCGGATGTGCCAAGACAGCCACCCCCCCCGCCTCATGGATCTGATCGATCAGCGCTTCGATCGACCTGCCGCGGAGCAACTTCCGGATGCCGAACCCGAGGAGATGGATATTCCGTCCGACGGAGAACTCGAACCCCGGGAGGAGCAGACAGTCCGAATCGGAGAGGCGATCACACTCGTCCAGCCAGGCCGCCACCTGCTCCGAGTCGAGCCCCTCCGCATGTTCGGTCATCGCCAGGAAGTGATACCCCTCCGCTTTGAAGACCGTTTTACATCGCGCCAGCGGCCACTCGGCGTCATGCGAGGTGTCCGAGTGAATATGAAGCGCTCCGATCTGTCGTTCAGACGGCCGGTCCATGGCCCCCCTCTTTTTTCGGCGGAATGTCCGAGAAGGCAAAAAGCAGCCATCCAAGCTCATAGGGGCGACACTCGCGATCAATCATCATCAGCGACGGGTGATCCAGGGCCGAGATCCAGCCGGTCGGCCCGACGAAGCTGGCGACCTTATTGATGTAGATCGCTTTCGCCATCGGAGATCGCCGCTTCATCGACCGCCAGATCACCGAATGCGCCTCATCGACAAATTGAAACCCGAGGGGATTCTCGCCGAAGAGATACCGAAGCCCCCGGGTGATCTCAACACGGTAATCGCCGGTCGAGATTTCGGAGAGCCCTTTGAGGGCGAGCGGCGCCATCCCATGTTGATGGACGGCGTAGACCGGATAACGGTCGACCATTTTTCCCCGCAGGGCATTGTAATGCCATGCCCACTCCCCCCGCCCTCCCTGGAAATCGCAAATCCGCTCGGCGCAGTGTTTGGCATGGGAGAGGGCCTCCCCGTCCGAGAAATGCCGCGCATACTGCGCGAAGGAATAAATTCCATAAACCTGCCCGTCGAAAAAGCCGAGCCGGCTCCGAAGCGGCCGCGTCCAGCTGCTGGAGAGTTGCGTGGAGAAAGCAAACAGCGAACTCCTCGAATTGAAATTCCGTTTCAGAAGCCGGTAAGCGAGATGGGCTGTCTCCTCGAAGCGATGCCGCTCGGCCCCCGTGGTGATCTCCGCCGCTTCGATCATGGCGATCAACAGCCAGGCCAGCTCGGTCGTGGCATAGACCCCGTTGCCCGCTTCTTGATAAAAAGGACCATGCGACCGGATCGCCGCCTCGACCTTCGGATCGACCTTTTGCGTCAAGGCCGCCCCCGCCCAGAGAATCAGCGCCAGGGTCCCGATGTTCCGTGTCGTCGGCGCGGCGTCGATCGTCTGACGGAGGATCGACTTTAGATCGAGCGGAACCGGCCAGCCGTTCGTTGCGGCGCGATGCAGGCCGAGAAGGGTGATCGCCGTATAACGGAGGGAGACCCCTTCCGGCGCGGGACCGTTTTGGCCGTCGCGCACCGTAAAACAGAAGAGCCCTTGATCTTTCATCCACATCCGCTCCAATCCTTTGATCGACAGTTCAATCAAAGGGCGGACGGTCTCCTCCAGGGTTGTGGGGCTGCCCACCTTACCCGACAGATCCGACGGAACACGAACGGCGCTTTCCTTCATTTGTTCAACTCCCTTTTTGTCGAATAAAAATCCGGTGCCAATAATCGAGGATCACCAATGTCCAGATTTCCTTGTGACGGGTGTAAGGATGCGCTTCCTCCTCCGCCAACATCTGCGCCACCTTCTCTTTTCGCATCACCTCGCCGATGAGCGAGCCGCGCTCGGAGAAGAGCGCGCGCGCCGCCGGCAGGACCTCCTTCCGGAACCAGACCGCCGGGATCGGAAAACCTTTTTTGGACCGGGTCAGAATCCGCTCCGGGAGACGATGGGCCATCGCCTCGCGAAGAAGGCGTTTCCCCACCCCTTTAGAAAGCTTCCGGTGGATCGGGAGGGTCGCCGCAAACTCGACCAGCTTATGATCGAGGAACGGAACCCGCAGCTCCTGCGAATTCGCCATCGTCATCTTGTCAGCCTTCAGCAGGATCTGGTCGGGAAGCCAGACCTTGGTGTCGAGATAGAGCATTCGGTTGAGCGGATCGAGGCCGGCGCTCTTCCGGTAATACTCTTTGAAGAGGGCCGCGACCGATCGACCTTGATCGGGATGTTGAAGCAGCTCGCGCTTGGCCGTCTCGGTAAAGACCCGCGAAACCCCCCAATACCGATCTTCCAGCGGGCGATCGATCCACTCGGCATATTTCCGCCAGCGGGCCGCCCGTTGTGTTGATAACAACCGCGCGGCACCGCCCAGGAGCCATGCGGGCACCTTTTTCTGAACCTGGTCGATGAGGCGCATCTTCTGGTAAAGCCCATACCCCGCCAGGATCTCATCGGCCCCTTCTCCCGAAAGAACCACCGTCACCGATTTCTTGGCGTATTCTGAAATGAAGAAAAAGGGGACGCAGGAAGGATCGGCCATCGGCTCATCGAGATGCCAGACCATTTTGGGAATGAAATTATGGAACGCATCTCCTTCCAGGAGAAACTCGTGGTGATCGGTTCCGAAATATTTTGCCACCTCCCGCGCGTAGGCAAATTCATTCGCCTTCGGATCGTCATAGCCGATCGAGAAGGTCTGAATCGGCCGGTTCCATCCCCCCTCTTTCGAAATCTGAGTCATCTCGGCAACGATGGCGCTGGAGTCGAGGCCGCCCGATAGAAAGACGCCGAGCGGCACCTCGCTCATCAACCGCATTCGGACCGATTCTTTCAGGAGCGCTTCGAACTCCTCCTGCAGATCGTCTCTCCCATCCTCTTCCTCTCGAAACGCGACATCCCAGTAGCTTTGGACCTTGACCTCTCCCTCTTTATAAAGAAGATAGTGCCCCGGCATCAGCTTGGTGATGTCTTGAAAGAGGGTCATCGGACCGGGAACGTAGCGCAGCGACAGATAGGGATCGATCGCCTCCCAGTTCACCCCCCGCGTCACCCCCGGAACGGTTAGAAGCGCTTTCACCTCCGAAGCGAAGAGGAGCGCGCCGTCGCGCCGCGTGTAGTAGAGCGGTTTTTTTCCGAGGCGATCGCGCGCCAAAAGAAGCTGCCGTTTGGAGCGGTCCCAGATCGCGAAGGCAAACATCCCCCGCAGCCGCCGGAGACAGTCGGGGCCGAATTCCTCATAGGCATGGAGGATCACCTCGGTGTCGGATCGGGTGGCGAACCGATGTCCCCGCTGAATCAGCTCGGGACGAAGCTCCTGGAAGTTGTAGATCTCCCCGTTGAAGACGATCCAGACCGATCCGTCCTCGTTGGTCATCGGCTGCCGGCCCCCTTCCCGATCGATGATCGAGAGCCGTCGATGCCCCAGACCGATTCCCGGCTCCGTAAAGAGCCCCCCCGCGTCGGGACCGCGATGCCGGATCAGATCGGTCATCTGTTCCAGCAAGCCACGATCGACCTCTTGTCTCGGATCTCTCTGAACCCACCCTGCAATGCCGCACATCGTCGTCCCTCAAAAATGGAGAATCAATCGATCCCTGTCCCGCGTGAAATAGGTCTTTTCTCCATTCACATGCACCTCTTCGACCCCGTCGGCATAAAAGGAGATCGGTCCCGAGAGGGTTCCCCGAACGTACAAAATTTCTCCGCGATAAGAGAGTTCAAGGAAGGGGACCGGCTGCGCGCTCTCGAAAAGGGTTTTCCCCTCCCAATAACAGAATCGGCCGGAGAGGGCGAAGACGCGCGCGATCTCCCCGACATAGTCCCGTCGCACGAAGAGCTGCTCCCCTTCGAACCGGACGTTGGAAAGGGCAAGCCGTTTCCGGGCGGGTGCGAAGAGGAACGTATCGGTGTGGGTCGCCGTCAGAACCTCAAAGGCGCTTCCCCCTTCGATCGAAGGGAAGTAGAGCGATTTGAAATCATACCGGCTGAGCGAAGAAGCGTGATCGGGATAAAGCAGCGTGGTCAGAAAGAGCGGGAGCGGCCCCGCGCTCCGAACTACCACCTGCTTTTCCGTCGCATGCAGTCGCACCTCGACCCCCTTCATGTGTGTTCCGAAGGCAACCAGCCAGAGGCGTCCGTCGGGGGTAGTGATATGGAACCCCTCGGCCAGATTCCCTTCGATCCGCGCCTGCGGCGCGAAGGAATGAAGCCAGTCGATATTCACGACCCCCTCCCCCGAAAAAAGGTCCCGAACAATCGAGTAGTCCGGTTTGACGAAAAGGACCGAGCGTTTCTGCGTGCAGGCGGGGGAGGCGCGGTCGATCGGCTCCTCTCGCTCGACATAATCGACCTCCTCCCCCAAGAACGTGCGGGTCCCCGGAGAAGGGGACGCCCCGTTCTTGGGAAGAACGGTCTGAAGCGGCCGGCTTGGGCGATGCGGCTCATTATTTTTCCCACGTCGGATAGTGATTAACGGGTCCTTGAAGAAGAGGGGTCCCGGCGCCTTTTCTTGTTCTACAGATCGCTTCATCGTCTCTCCTTTACCACCCGTTCATACACCCCCCGGAGGAGGACCAGATTTTCAGGAATTTCCTCCGCCGCGGCGGGGGGCCGCCCCTCCTGCAGCGCCCGATCGATCTGAAGCGCCAGGTCGGCGACGTCCCCCGGCTTGAAGAGCCGCGTCCCGTGAGGCCGAAACCCAACGTCGCTCGCCACGGTCGGGACACCGAGCGCCAGCGCCTCCCGAACCGAAATCGCATCCCCATCGAAGAGGGTCGGACGGACAAAAAGATCGGACTGCGCCATCAGAGAGAGACAGAGATCATGAGGAACGTTTCCGAGCAGGAAGAGAAAATCTTCCCCTTTTTCCGTCCGGATCTGGGATCGAATGGCTTCTTCCTCCGAACCGGAGCCCATGATGATGCAGCCGAGGCGCGGATATTTTTTCCGAAGCGCCGCGCAGGCGCTCACCAGCAGATCGGTCCCATATTCCTTTTCCAGATAAACCGCCGAGGCGATGAGGGGGGAGAACCGTTTTCGATAATCTCCGGCCCACGCCGGCACCACCTCGGCGCGCGGGCCGAGGGCGAAGGCCGGGAGGACCGAAATGCGCGACGGCGGAACACCGATCTCAAGAAGCGCCCGCTCGATCTTTTGATTGACGGCGATCACCCCTCCCAGCGGCCAAACGGCGGCCCGGATCAGAAGTTTGCGGCGCCGACCCCCGGCGGCATACGCCGGCATCAGTCCGGAGTGAACGGTGGCGATGTTCCGTAGGCCGGAGAAAAAACCGACCCATGCCGTCACCGCGATCGCCAGCCAGCTTTTGAAATTATGGCCGTTGGTATGGATGTGGCTCACATACCGCCGTCCGGAAAAAAGGATTAACGTCCAGAGGAAACCGAGATACCCATTGAACCGAATCGCTCCCGGCTTGGGATCGGTCCCGCGCTCGATGTCAAGCACGACACACTCGGAACCCTGCCGCCGGAGGAAGTCGGCGAGTTGCTGCACATGCACCGAGATCCCGCCGTAGGGGGGGGGATAATCACCGATCAAGAGGACCTTCATCATGGCGAGACCTTGACGCGCGAGAGATCGGTTTCAATTTTCTGACCCTCCGGCCCCCGGCCCCGGGCCCCCGCCCCCCGTTCTTCCAGCAGCCGTTCATAAAAACGCTCCGTCTCGGTCACCATCCGCTGAAGCGAGAAGGTCGTCTTGATCCGCTCCCTTCCCGCCTTTCCCATCCGTTGCCCCCCCTCCCGATCGCCCAAGAGTCGGAGAATCCGGTCGGCCAGGGTCTCCGGATCGCGCGGCGGCACCAGAAAACCGGTCTCCCCTTCCACGATCGCTTCGCGGTTGCCCCCGACGTCGGTCGCCACCATCGGAAGGCCGGCCGCCATCGATTCGAGAATCGCATTCGAGAAACCCTCCGCCAGCGAGGGGAGGACCGAAATTTCCATCTGCGGCAAGATCTGAGGAACGTCCTGACGGGGGCCGAGAAAGAGGACCTGTTTGTCGATCGCGAGTTCCCGCGCCCGCGCTTCGAGAATCGCCCGGCGCGCCGCCCCCGTTCCGACCAGGACGAACTTCGCCGTCGGGTAATAGGCGGTGACCCGAACCGCCGCCTCGAAGAGAATCTCATGCCCCTTCACCGGCCAGAGATTCGCCACGACCACAATCGGCCGATCCCCCGGCTCAAGGCGGAGATCACGCACAGGCGGGACCGGTCCTTTCTCCTTCGACGGAATCTGGAATTGATCGAGGTTGACCCCGTTGTAGATCAATTCGATCTTCGCCGGATCGATCTTCTCCTCCTCGATCAGCATCGTCCGGACCCCTTCGGAATTGGCCATCACCCGGGTGATCGCGAATGACAGCAGCTTCAGCGCCCGGCGATGCCATCGCTTCATCGTGTGCCCCAAATCGAGCCGGTTCGTGATCACGACCGGCACCCGCGCGATCAACGCGGCGGGGACGCCGACCAGGTGGGAGTAGAGATCCTGCGTATGGACGATCTGCACCCGCTCCCTGCGCATGAACCGGGCAAGGCGGAGAATCTCCCGGATCGAGCGGGGGTAGAAGAGCTTGCCGCGGACCGGAAATTCTTCTACGACGATCCCGGCCTCCTCCAGAACGGGAACGAGCTGCCCCTGCTTGCGAAGACAGCCGACCAGCGGGCGGAATTTTTCCCGGTCGATCCGCCGGAGGAGATCGGCCATCTGCATCTCGCCGCCGCCGATAAAGAGGCAATCAATCAGGTGGAGCACGGTCGGTTTCGTCATACCATTCCTCACTACGATTTGGACGTCGCCGGAAGAAGCGCCCCCACCCGCCGGACCATTCGGGCGATCTCCCGCTTCTCATCAAAGGTGATCAGGTGCGAGGTGAAGAGGAAAATCAGATAAAAGAGCGCAAAAACCGCCGCCGACATCCCCAGAAGAAGGAGCGGCGAGGCGATCTCGAAACTTTTGACAAAAAGAACCGGAATCCCGCAGAGGAGCGAAAAAAAGGCGATGCTGAAGAGGTCGCGCCACGGGAGAAGGGCGGCCAGCGGGAGCGGGATCAGACGCGAGACCTTCCAGAGCATCAACGTCTTCGCCGTCGCCAGCACCACGATCAGCGTGACCACCCCCCCGGAAAGCCCGAACCAGGCCAGAAAGGGGAAGATCAAAATCAAGGTGAGCACCAGCTTCATGAAGGTGGTCTTGAGAATAAACTGGGTTTCCGCGTAGGCGCGAAGCACCCCTTCGGTCAGGATAATGGCGGTCAGCAACGAGAGGAGGGCGACGCGGAAGAGGGGGACGCTGGCAAGATAGGTCGGCGTGAAGAGAAGCGTGATCAGCTCACGGGCCATCAATTGCAAAAAGACAAAGACGGGGAAAAAAACCATCGCCAATTTTCGGGTGATATCGAACCAAAGGGAGATGATCTCTTCCCGGGTTGCCCGCTGCCGGAGCGCCGCCATCCGAACGATCAAGAGCTGCGACATGGGGGTGTAGATCAGCTCGACGATCGGAAGCTGGAACATCCCGACCGAATAGACGGCAAAAACGGCGGCGCTGTAGGAGTAGGCGACGACATATTGATGGAACTGGTCCTGGGAGACCTGGAGAATCACCGCCAGGCCGAACGGAATCGCATAGACCATCTGCTGCCGAAAGGCGGGCCACTGGACATCCTTCCAGGAGAGGGAGTAGCTTCGGAAGACATAGACAAAGACAAAGCAGAACCGGCAAAAGGCGAAGAGGTTCATCCCCCACATGAGGTCGGAGAGCCGGCCGGTCAGGATCAACGGGATCAACATGCTCGCCGTTTTGGTCGCTTCCGAGACAAAGCCGAGCAGCGCCGCCTGGCCGATCTTTTGAGAAGAAATCAGAAGGGCTTCGAAATAAGCGGAAGAGAGCATCAAAAAGATAAAAAGCCCCATCTGGAAGAGATATGGGGAGAGGCCGGGATTGCTGAGCTGGAGGGCGATGCTCTCCCTAAAAAACGCCAAAAAGAGAAGGGCGATCAGCCCGGACCCCTGCAGGAAAAGAAAGGCCTGGACCAGGTACGCTTTCATCCGCTCCGGCTCCTTCGGCACGAAATAATAAAGACTCTGGATAATCCCGAACGGAAGGATCGAAAAGAGGCTCGCATAGATCAGGAAAATTTGCTTGTAGGTGCCATATTCGGCCGGGGCCAAATAGCGGGCGAGGACGATCGGAATCAAAAAAGTAAAACTGGAGGAGAGACCCCGCCCGAAAATCAACGTCAACGCCTGCTTGTTGATCGAAGCCGGTTTGGCTTCTCCTTTCGGAAGCGACGGGGGGAGATCGATCGACTCTCCCGATCCCGCCTCGACCCCTTTTAAGATGTCGTTCTGCCGGGGCGGCTTCATTTGAATTCTCCACGCGCTTCTCTAACGTCCGCCATTCTGAGGGTGTAAAGGGCCACGGCCAGACCGGCAAAGAGGTAAGGGGGCCAGCTTCGCGCGATTCCGAGCGTCAAGCTGCACGCCAGGAATCCCCAAAGGGCGATCTCCACACCGCGCGCATAAAGCGCCGCCCGCCGGTTTGCTTCGGTCACGGAAGGGGCTTCGGCCGGTTCTTTCTTTTCGACGGAGGGGGAGATGAAGAGCGGCCGCGGCGCCGGGCGGGCCAAACGGTTGACTTTCTGCGCCCCCCGCAAGGTCGTTCCGATAAAGGCGCCGAACGCCGCCAGTCCGAGCAGGCCGGTCTCCCCCATGACCGCCACAAAGGTGTTGTGCGCCGCTCGCCACTTCGTCCCCGCTTCGGCGGGGGCGTAGATCGGCCAGCCCATGACAAAACAGCCCAGCCCCACGCCGAGCAGCGGCCGATCGGCCACCATCGACAGCCCCGCCTGCCAGGCGTAGACCCGCCCCATCGCCGATTCGTCGTGGTGGAACTTCAAGATCGTCTCGGCCCGCTCCCAATACCGGGCCGGCGCCACCGCTAAAAAAACCATCAAGAGAATCGTTGCGAGCGAAAAATGGAGCATCCGATTCCGCGAGCGGAGGATCTGGAAGAAGAAGACGGCCATCAGCCCGACGAGCCCTCCCCGGGAAAAGGTCACATAAATGGCCATCATAAAGACGGTCAAGATGCCGAAGACAAGACCTCTTTTGACAAACGATCGCTCCGCTTCCAGAAGAGACAGGCCGATCGGAACCAACACGATCAGGTTATAGGCGAGATCGTTCGGATCGGCGTAAACCCCCCGCCAGGCGCCGCGATACCCCTCGACCAGATCGATCTTGAGGAGATAGTGCGCCAGCGTCCCGGCCGCCGGGACCATCCCCGCCCAGAGCATCACCCAGAAGAGCCGGCGGACCCGCTCCAGGCGATCGACGAGATGGAGGACCAGGAGATAGACCAGGATCAGCTTCAAGACGTCGAGAAACGCATTCAAGGAATAGATCCGCCAGAGGGAGGTGGCAATCGACAATCCTCCGATCGCCACAAAGGCGATCAGCCAGAGGGTCGCCGGATCGGAGAGCCTCCAGGAGGCCCCCTTCGCTCGCAGGGCGGAGAAGAGAAAGAGAAAAGAGATCACCGCCACCCCTTTGGCGATCGGCACCGCTTCCAGCGGCGGATAAAGGGTCCCGGGGGTAATGTAGATGAGGGCGACAAACAAGAGGAGCGCGCCGTAGGCGATCCGCTCTTGCCGTGAGGGGGCCTCCGTTTCCTGAAACGATCGGCCTCCCGTCTCCGAAACCTCCGCCGTTTTCCTCCAGCCGAGAGCGGTCATCGATCCGCCGAAGCGCCGCTTCGGAAAAGGGGTTCGAACTGTTTCCATCTGCGCCACGTTACAGTCTCCGCTAAGAACGGGGGAGGATCGTTGAAAGAGGAACCTCTTGACTCGGCTCCCGACGCGTCGATCGGCTTTGCAAAACCCGGACGATGCGACGGGCCGCCTGGCCGTCCCAGAGGGTCGGGACCTTCCCGCGCTTCCCGCGCCCCTCCAAAATATCGATCACCGCCGCCAAGACCCGCTCCGGATCGGTCCCGGTCAGAAGATTGGTTCCCTCCGTGATCGTGACCGGCCGCTCCGTGTTCTCTCGCAGGGTCAGGCAGGGAATTCCCAACGCGGTGGTCTCCTCCTGGATCCCCCCGGAATCGGTCAACACCACCTTGGCGTCGCGCATCAGCCGGATGAAATCGAGATAACCGACCGGCTCGCAGAGGGTCACGTTTTGAAGGGCGCGGATTGCGGATGCCAGACCGAACTCCTCCATCCGCCCGCGGGTCCGCGGATGGATCGGAAAGAGGATCCGTATCTGTTTTTCCACCCCCGAGAGGATCGTCAAAATCCGGCCCATCCCTTCCGGCGTATCGACGTTGGAGGGGCGATGCAGGGTGACCAAGGCATACTGCTGCGCGGCCACGTTCATTTCTCTCAGAATCGTCGATCGCTCGGCTTCCTGCGCATGACTGATCAAAGCGTCGATCATCAAGTTCCCCACCCAAAAGATTCGATCTTTCTCGACCCCTTCGTTTAGCAAGTTTTGAACCGCGCTCTCCTCCGTCGCAAAAAGAAGATCGGAGAGCCGGTCGGTGAGGACCCGATTGGTCTCTTCGGGCATCGCCCGGTCAAAACTACGGAGCCCCGCCTCGACATGGGCCACCGGAATTCCCATTTTCTCCGCCGCCAGCGCGGCGGCCAACGTGGAGTTGACATCGCCGACCACGACGACCCGGTCGGGTTTCTTCCAAAGGAGGACCTCTTCAAATCGCTGCATAATTTCGGCAATCTGTCGCGTCGCCGTCCCGGAGCCGACGCCGAGGTTCACATCGGGCTGCGGAATCTGAAGCTCTTCGAAGAAAACCTGGGAGAGCTTCTCATCGTAATGCTGGCCGGTATGGACCAGCGTCGCCTCAAACGTGTCGCTCCACGCTTCCTTGATGTGCCGGACCAGCGGGGCGATTTTCACAAAGTTCGGCCTCGCGCCGACCACACAAACGATTCGAATCATCTTATTCTCCTACCCTGTTTTAAAAAGTCCCTTGATCTGCGACGCCACCATCGCCTTCGAGCAGTTCGACGACCATCCCAACGCGCTGTTTTCCCAGAGCAGCTCCCGTCCGAGGAGATGGAGATTCCCCCCGATCCGGTTGACGCTGTGGGCGGTGGTGCAGGCGGAGCGATAGCCGCAGGCGCGCGCCGCTTCGACGATAAACGGGTTTACCCTTCCGTCGGGGTAGGCGAGATGCTCGATCTTCCGATCGAGCCGCGCCTCCAGCGACGCCTTGGAGCTTCGGAGCTCCTCCATCACCACTTTCGGATCGACTTCGGTCAAAAGACAGTGGCTGGCGGTGTGTGATCCGAAAGTCATTCCCCCCTCGGCCATCTCTTTCACCTCGTCCCACCCGACGATCGCCGCTTCGGACGGAAAATCGGCGCCGCCGACGGAGAGCTTCTCCTGGAGCAGCCGGATGAAACCGTCCAGTTCGGTTTTAGAACAGATCTCCAGCAGACGCCGCGTCACCTCCAGCGGGGCGCCGTGCGTGATCGGATTCGCCGAATCGAACGGGACGTCACGTTGAAGCAACAGCCCCTCGATCGGCAAGGAGGCATTCACCGCCCTTTGGATCAAATAAAAAAGCCGGTCATGATCGAACAGAAGGGAGGTGCCGACATAATCGCTGCAAAGATAGAAGATCGCCGGAACCCCCTTTTTCTTCAAAACCGGGTAGGCATGATCGTAGATCCCCCGGTATCCGTCGTCGAAGGTCACCACGACGCTGTCGCGCTTGAGATGAAACCTCCCTTCCAGGAAATCGACCGCCTGATCGATCGAGAGAAAGTCGAACTGCGCGCCGATTTGGTCGATTTCCTTCTCAAAAAGCGATTTGGAAATCAGCTGCTGCGGCATCATTCCCGCGTCGATCGCCCGGTCGGTCTCCTCGACGACGGCGTGATAACCGACGATAAAGAGGCGGCGCTGGGCCGGACATCGATCCCGAAATTGAATATAGAGATCGAGCAGCCCGCTATAATAGGCGGTCCCCGCCACGGCCGACTTCAACAGTCGGCGGAAGCGGGAAGCCCGGGGACGGGGGGAAGCCGCGTCTCCATTCCCGGAGAAGGGATACCCGTTGCGCTGTTTGAACTTCATTACATTCATTCCGATTCCTTTTCCTTTGCGTCTTTCTCGATACCTGGCTCGACACCCGGCTCGATACCTGGCCCTACACCTGCAACCCGGTTCCCCTTCAACCGTTCCACCCAGGCGTCCGGAAGGTAGCGCCGCGCCAGACGCCGGCCGGTCTGCGACGAGGCGGCCAGAAACCGGTAGAGGTCATTTTTCATTCCGGGCGGAGAGAGGATCCAATGCTGCGTCTGCCGCCGATCGGAGGTCCAATGGGATTTGTACTCCTCCGGCCCCCTTAAGAAATCGAATTCGCTCCATCCCTGCGAGATCGCCGCCTCGATGCACTTCGCCATCAAGACCATCCCGACGCTCTTCCCCTTCCAAGCGGGATCAAAGCCGGCCTGGTAATAGAAAAACCGCTGTCCTAAAATAAAGCCGTAAAGCGCGGCGACCGTTTCGCCGTCGGCCTTGAGAAAGAAGAGGCGGGCCGTCCCTTGTTGGAAAAATGCCTCGGCGGTCTCCCGGTGAAAGGGAAGCTTGATTTCGCTGACAAAAGCATCCGATCCCCCGCGATCCCCCCATCGTTTCTGATGAAGGGCGAGCAACCGCTCCATCGCGGGCCGGCCTTCGTTGAGATCATCGATCGCGATGAATTCCACCCGGTGCCCCTTCTCGAGATTTCGGATTTTCCGGCGGACGGTGTAGCGCATGCTGGCGCTGAGCCGGTTGAGAAAAGCCTCCCAGGTCGGCGCCAGGGGAAGATAGGGACAGACCTCCCCTTCCCGCCGCTGAACGCGCCACCCCCGCTCGGTGAGACGGAGGAACCGGTCCGCGTGAGGCGACGCCTCCGCCATATGCCGGAGGGCGATGAAATCCCAGCCGCGGCGATCGTGCAGCCAGGCTTGAACGACCGCCTCCGCCACCTCGTCCTCACACCCTTTCCGGGAAAGAAAATCGAGGTGGTCCGATCCGACCGCCTCGTCCCCGAGAAACGAGAGGGCGCGGAACGAGATCCCACCCAATCGGATCTCTCTTTGATAGAAGGGAGCGATACCGATCAACGCTCCCTGACGCCGGACAAAGAGAAGATGGAGCTTCCCGGCGCCCAAATGACGCCACCAGGCCGCCATCCACTCCCAGCTTAAGAAGGGATTCTGAGCCGACGCTTGCGCGAAGAGCCGCTCCCAATCGGCCTTCGATTCGAAAAGCCCCTCGTCAGTGCAGACCCGCTCCACCGCAATCGACGGGTCGGAAAAGACCGTTTCGACCAAACCCTTGTTGAAAGTGGGGGTCATCGGCGAGGGGGCTTCTTTCGAGATCATCGAAGCGTCTCCTTGAGAATCTCGATCATATAATCCAGGTGGCCCTGGTGGAGTCCTTGGTGAATCGGCAGTTCCAGAAGGCGCGCCCGAACGTATTCGACCTCGCCGTAGATTCCTTTTGGGACCGAGGGGTGAGGGATCCCCCAAAAATCGACCGTCTCGATCCCCCGCGCCATCAGATTCCGGCAGACCCGCTCTTTCTCCTCGACCAAAATCGGAAAGAAAAGGGGACAGACCCCCGGCGGAAGGGCGTCGAAGACAAAGCGATCTTTGCAGTCGAGCCGATCGAGAAGGTAGCTGAAATTCTCCCTCCGCCGCGAGACCACCTCGGCGGAATCGATCGTTTGAAGGATCGCTTTCGACAGCCCCGACATCCCCCAATCGACCTTGTTCAAATTAAATTCCATATTCGCCACGCTGGTCCGATCGACCTTCCCGATCCTCAGGAGGGTCGAGACGAACTCCCGCGAAAAAGCGTGGAGAAGCGCGCCGGCGGCGGGATGCGACATCTTCAACCGGTTCATGATTCCGCCGGTCAAATGGCTCAATGTGGAGACGAGCGGCGGCCCGATCCGTTGCGGAGGAAGCGGCCGGTCGGTCCGGTTGACGACCAATCCTCCCCCATTGGGAAGGGGAAGGGTCTTATGGAAGGAGAAGATGCCGACATCGCCGAAAGAGCCCATCGGCTTTCCGTCGATTTCGCTGAAGAGCGAGAGAGCGCAATCTTCCACCAGGGAGAGGCCATGCCTCTTGCAGAGCCGGACGATCTCCTCAACCGGATGGGGAAATCCGATGTAATAAATGAGGTAGATCATCCCGGTCTCCGGGGTAATCTTCTTCTCCAGATCCTCCAGATCGATCTGGAGCTTGAGGTTGACCCGGTAAAAATCGACCTGATAACCGGCCTGCAAAATCGCCTCGACCTCCACCCCGTGGTGGTAGGCGGGGACCAAAATGCGGCGGTTCTCGGGAAGGCCGATCTGCTTCATC
The DNA here is from genome assembly GCA_021651055.1 of Candidatus Manganitrophus morganii. NCBI lineage: Bacteria > Pseudomonadati > Nitrospirota > Nitrospiria > Candidatus Troglogloeales > Candidatus Manganitrophaceae > Candidatus Manganitrophus > Candidatus Manganitrophus morganii. Next base: position 2,910,375 of record JAJHOH010000001.1, on the reverse strand, counting down.
CCGTGCCAGACGGCGTTCCGCCCGAAATAATAATCGTAATAGCGGGGATGGCTGAACGGAAACGGAAGCGCCCCCTCCCTCCGCCGGAGAGAGGTCGCCGACGGCGCCGGAAGAACCGGAATGAAATACCCTTTGGACCGAGATTTTCCTTTGATGACGATCGCCGGATTCATGCTGCTTCTTTCCTCGCCTCTTCGAGCGAATCATGTTGAGGTAGCACTGTTGATGGGGACTTCGTGGAAAGCTCGGAGGGCCCTTTCGCAAAGAGCCTCTGCTGCAACCGATGCACCCAATCGATCTTTTTAAAATAGGGGAACAGTTTGAATTTGATTAAATAGATCATCTCCGGAACGAACCCTCTTTGGAAAAGGTAGACCCAGACATGGGGGCGGACCCCTTTGGCCCAATCTTGCTTCCACGCCATCATCGGCCCCAGGAAGTCGAGCTCGATGAGCTTTTGGTCGAAGGCTGAGGCGAGGATCTCCTGGTGAAGAAGAATGCCGGGAGAATACCTCGCGTACGCGGGATCGTATCCCAGTTTCAAGTAGTAGAGCTTCCGCCCATAAACCAGGGTGTAGTAAAAAGCGATCGGCTGATCGTTCAGCTTCAAAAAATAGAGACGCAGCCAGCCCCGCTCCGCCGCCGTGCGGGCCCATTCCTGATAGAAGTCGACCCAGCCTTCATTTTCGCGAATGGCGGTCCCGGCCGATCCCTTCCAGGCCATCGCCTCGATCCGGAACCCCTCCCGAAGATGATCGGCCAGCCGCGCCGGCCCCCCGGAGATCTCCTCTCCGGTCACGCAGATCACCTCGACCTTTCCTTGCTCCTCCAGCTGTCGCCGGCGGCGGCGCAGGTTGCGCCGCAGATGCCCGGAGATCGATTCGTAATAATCGAGCCACTTTCCTTCGATCGGGATGAACGGCGTTTCCAATTCGGGGCGGAGGCCGACCTTCCGCCCCGACCGGACGACCGTATCAAGAAGAAGGCTCAGGGCCGGAGAGTCGACGGGAAAATCTTGCAACTCCAGAAGATGAACCCGAGGGGTTCGCCGCGATAAGAAGGCGGCCAGCGCCTCGACGATCCGGGCGCGCGCCTCGTCCGATGCCTCGCCCATAATAAAATCGAAACGGGAGGAATGGTCGTTGCTCATGGAGGTCCAGATCCGGCAAGGAATCCCTACTCGGAATCCCCGCTCCTCCATGAAGGGGACGATCGCCGCCAGGCGGCCGTCGCCGGATCGGACCGTGAGGATCGCGAGTCGTTTTCCGCGGCCGAACGCCTTCCACCAGACCCGAAACCACTCGTGCCGCAGAAAAGGGGCATTCACCGGCGCCGCGACCAATAGGGCGTTCCACTCCTTCTCCAATGAGATAAACGCGTCAACATCGGAGATCTCTTCCACTTGATAATTCAAAAGGCCTTCCTTTCTTGAAAAGACGTGAGGCGTAAACGATGAAAAATTTAAATCTTTTGAACTGACCCCTTACGTCACCAGCCTTCAGGCTGCTTTCCTCACCGAGTGGGGGCGCGCCGTTGACAACGAAACGGTCGGCTCCGGCAGGGTTTCCCATGCCTCCACATCGGCCGTGCGGACCCAGATGTCTTTGCGATTTCGAAGGAAGGCATAGAGGCCGACCACCGCCGCCCCGTTCATTGCAACGAAGGTGTAGGGGAATTGAACCGCTCCCCTCAGCAAGCGAAGCGCCCGGCCCTGTTTTCGCGACGGGACTTCGGAGACCGCTTCCGCCGATCGAATCGGAGTCGCGGCGGCCGCCTCTCCTGTGACGTGCCGTGCGCCATCACGTTGTTTTCGGATCAATCTTCCCATTCGACACTCCTCCTAATAACGCCAAACCGTACCAAGCGAGTTGAAGCCAAAGAAAAACCAAGTAAACCCCCTGCATCAGAAATAAATTCGAGAACAACAAAAGGATCAGCATGAAGGGAACCACCAGCCGCGCCACTTTGTGCGAGAAATACTGGATAAAGACGCGATTCCTTCGCCACGACCGGAGCGCGTCGATTCCCCAAAGGAGCTGGTAATTCCCGGCGAGGGTCCTCACTTTCCGGGCGAATTCGTTTTCCGTCCGCTTGACGATGAAATCATAGGCCAAGGCGTTCGGCTCGAAGACGGTCCGATATCCCTTGAAAACCGCCTGCATCGGGATGAGGACATCGTCCAGAATCGTCTCCGCCGGAATCGGATCGTAGAGCGATTTGCGGATCGCATAAATCGCCCCGGTCGCCCCCAGCATCGAATCGACATCGCTTTCCATTTTTCGAAGCCACTTCTCGTATCGCCAGTACAAACCGACCCCCGACGCCCCTTCCCCTCCCGGCCGATCGACCAAGATCAACTCTCCGCTGACCGCCCCGACCCGGTCGTCGGCGAAATTGGAAACCAATGCCGCGGCGGCCTTCCGATCGAGCTTTTGCCGCGCGTCGGTGAAGACGAGAATCTCTCCGCGGGCATGGGCGACCGCCCGGTTGAGGGCCGCCGCCTTCCCGACGTGGGCCGGCGCCGTCAGCAGGAGGAGGGAGGGTCCGTTCGGATACTGCTCTTTCCATCGGTTTACCTTCGCTTCCGTTTGATCGGTCGAGCCGTCGGAGGAGACGATGATCTCCAAAAGAGAGGCGGGATAGTCGAGGCCGAAGAGGTTTTTCAATTTTCTCTCGATGACCCGCTCCTCGTTATAGGCGGCGACGATCACCGAAACCGAGGGAAGGATCTCTCTTTTTTTCACCTTCTGTCTTCTCAGAGAGCGCCAACCGGATAAAACCAGCGGATACCCGATATAGGTATAAAGAATCACGAAAAACGAGAGCCAGAAAACGAATTTAACCAGACTCACTTCACCTTCCTTTATTGTAAAAGAGAGAGGGGATTTTACGCTGTGAGGCCCCTTACTCCACGGTCACGCTCTTAGCGAGATTTCTCGGTTGATCGACGTCGCACCCTTTCTGAAGCGCGACGTGATAAGCCAAAAGCTGCAAGGGAATCGTCATCAACACGGGGTTCAAAAACGTGTCATTCTTGGGAAGATAAATCACATGATGGGCCTTGGCGGCGATCCGCTCGTCTCCCACCTGCGCCAGGGCGATGATCCTTCCCCCCCGGGCCCGAACCTCCTCGATGTTTCCGAGGACTTTTTCATAAACGGCGTCCTGCGGCGCCAGAAAGACCACCGGCATCTCCGGATCGATGAGGGCGATCGGCCCGTGCTTCATCTCTCCGGCGGGATATCCTTCCGCGTGAATGTAGGAGATCTCCTTCAACTTGAGCGCTCCCTCCAGGGCGATCGGATAATGAATCCCCCGGCCCATGAAGAGGAAGTCCCGTTTTTGATAATATTCAATCGCCAGCGCGCGGATCTCCTCCTCCTTTTGGAGGATCTCCTGAATCTGCTTCGACAGCGCCGAAAGTCGGTTCTTGCGATCTTCCATCGAGGAAGAACCGATCCCCCGCGCCTCCGCGATCCGGCTCGCCAGCTGATAAAGCGCGACCAGCTGACAGGTAAACGCCTTGGTCGACGCGACCCCGATCTCCGGACCGGCATGGGTGTAGAAGACCGTCTCCGCAAGCCGGGTCATGCTGCTTCCGGCGACGTTGCAGACCGCCCAGACCGCGCTCCCTTTTTCCGCCGCCAATTGGAGGGCGGCCAGGGTATCGGCCGTCTCTCCCGATTGACTGATCCCGACGGTGACCGTCCCGGCGTCGAAGATCGGCTCCCGATATCGAAACTCGGAGGCGATGTCGACCTCCACCCGTATTCCCGTCATCTTTTCGATCATCCGCTTCCCGACCAGCGCCGCGTGCCAGGAGGTGCCGCAGGCGACGAGATACATCTGCGAGACCGCGCCGGCCCCGGCGAATCGGCGCTCCGGCGGCGCCCCTTGAAAAAGGACCTCCCGCCGCCCCATCTCCATGATGACGTCGGGCTGCTCGTGGATCTCTTTGAGCATGTAGTGCGGAAACCGTCCCTTCTCGACCTGCTGCGCATCCCAGGGAACGGACTGGATCTCTTTCTGAACCGGATTCCCGGAGAGGAGATCGATCACCCGGACCCCCTCCGGACGAACGACCGCCAGCTCTCCCTCCTCCAGCCAAAAAACCTCCCGGGTATAAGAGACGAGCGCCGGGATATCGGAGGCGACAAACTGCTCCCCCTGCCCGGTCCCGATCACCAGGGGACTTCCCCGTCGGATCGCGACGATTTCGTCGGGCGCGAGGGCGCTCATCACTTCAACGGCGAAGCTCCCTTCCAGATCGAAAGAGGCCCTGCGGACCGCCGCGGCCAGATCGCCCTGAAAGTATTTCTCGACCAGATGGACGATGACTTCCGTGTCGGTTTCGGAGAGGAAGTGATGCCCTTCTTCTTGTAACCGCTTCTTCAAGACGGTATGGTTCTCGATAATGCCGTTGTGAACGACCGAAAAACGTCCGGAACAATCACGGTGCGGGTGGGCATTTCCCACGCTGGGCGCCCCATGGGTCGCCCAGCGGGTGTGCCCGATGCCGGCGCCGGACGCGGCTTCCATCTTCTCCTCCGCCAGCCGTTTCTCCAAATGGATCAGCTTTCCCACCTCTTTCGTGACCGCCATCGTCCCTTCGATGAAGTAGCAGATGCCGGCCGAATCATAGCCGCGATACTCCAACCGTTTCAGCCCTTCCACCAAAATCTGCACCGTATTTCGATTTCCGACATAACCGACAATCCCGCACATATACACCCCCAAACAACCTGCTTACCATTCTTGGTTTCGGTTCCTCATTCCTCATTTCCAGATTCCTCATTGTCCTTTAGCGTCCCCCCCTTCCAAACAGAACGATCTTCACCGTCTGAAAAATGATGGAGAGGTCAAAGAGAAGCGCCATGTTCTTGATGTAATAAAGGTCATACCTTAGTTTTTCCCGCGCATCCTCGACCGAGGCGCCGTAGGGATAGCGGATCTGGGCCCACCCGGTCACCCCCGGCTTTACGGCGAAGCGGAGCGCGTAAAAGGGGATTTGCTCCGAGAGCTGCGCGACGAAAAAGGGCCGCTCCGGCCGCGGGCCGACGAAGCTCATCTCCCCTTTCAAGACATTGAAGATTTGCGGGAGCTCGTCAAGCCGAAGCTTTCGCATAATCCGCCCGATGCGGGTCACGCGGGGATCGTCCTCCACCGCCCAGACCGGCCCGCTCACCGCCTCGGCGTCCTCCCGCATGGAGCGAAACTTGATCAGCATAAACGGCTTTCCCTCCTCCCCCACCCGCTCCTGCCGAAAGAAGATCGGCCCGGGTGAATCGAGCTTGACGAGAATCGCCAATAACATCATCAGCGGAAAGGTGAGGATCAGGATCGCCGAGGAGGCGAGAATACCGGTCAGCCGTTTGGTCCAACGGGTGATACCCGACTTGTTAAACCCTTCCGCGTAAATGAACCCGCTCGGCTTGGCGTCTTCCAGAAAAACCTTGCCGCTGATCTGCTCATAGAAACGGGTCCCCTCGATGAATTCAACCCCCTGCGCGCGGGCCCCCAGGATCTCTCGAATCGGCAGCCGGCCCCGCCGCTCGAGCGCGGCGATCACGACCTTGTCGACCCGCTCCTTTGCGAGGACCGCCTGGAGCTGCTCATAGGTTCCGATGATTTTCGGATTGATGAGACTCTGTCCGAGACGGCTTCCGTCTTCATCCAGAAATCCGACCACCTTCATCCCGAGCCCCTTCCGCTTCAAGACCTCCTGCGCCACAAGACGGGCCACATCCTGCGTTCCGAGAATCAAAATCCGGTCTTCCATTTTCTCCAGAATGCGGCTGTAAAAAGTCCGCCAGCCGAAGATCAGAAAGAGGCTCAGAATGACGGAGAGGCGAAAGCTCTTTCCGGGAGGAAACCAGGCCGGGAAAAGAGAGACCATTCCTCCGAAGACGATCAGACCGATTCCCCCGGCCCGGACCAGCCGGATCAGATGGACCCGGTCGGGAGGGAAAAGGGAAAAATCGTACAGGTCGCTGTAGTACAGGGTGAGATGGAAGATGGCGGCCAGGATCAGTCCTTGGATCAGGATCAGCCGCCCTCCCATTTGAAGCGGCTCTCCCGGAAGGGGAAAAATCAGAACACTGACGACAACGGCAAACCAGATCAGGAGATCTTCCGCCAAGCAGAAGAAGACGCTTCGGGTGGGGAGCGATCTGTTGCAGAACTTAATCATCGATTTCCCCTCTTCCTTCAATCGCGTGGGCCGAGTAGGTCTTTTGGTAGGTGGCGTAGATCCCCCCGTATTGCGAAGAGCGCTCGAAATCGACCCCGTTAAGGATCACGCCGACCCAATTCTGCAGATCGACGCTCTGCATCGCCAGAGAGAGTGTTTCCGTCGACGTCCTCCCGGCGCGGAGGACCAGAAGCGCGCCGTCGACCTTCCCCCCCAACACCGCCGCATCGGCGAGGGGGAGAATCGGCGGGGTGTCGAAGAGGACCAGATCAAACCGCTCCGAGAGGAGGGTGATCAGCTTGTCTGTCTTGGAAGAGCCGAGCCATTCCGACGAGGCGGCATTCGCTTTCCCCGCTGGAAGAAACGAGAGCGCGCCGGGGGGAAGGAGAGGATGCTCGATCGGAACGAGTGCCGTCTCCAGCGGGGTCCGTTCCTCCAGAACGTCGATGAACCCCTCCCGCATCCGCATCCCGAACAAACGATGAAGCGAGGGACGGCGCAGATCGCAATCAACCAGCGCCACCCGCCGGTCTCTCGATTGGGAGAGGCTGAGAGCGAGATTGGCGGTGGTCATCGATTTTCCTTCCCCGACCACCGGGCTGGTGACAATGAAGGTTCGAGCCCCTTTCTCTTGACACAGATGCTCCATTCGGGACCGGAGAACGCGGTACTGCTCCGACGCAATCGATTTTGGATCGGTCAACACCACCAGGTGTTCGTCAAAACGGGCACTTCCAAAAGATTTTCCGCGCATCTCGCTCTCCTCACCTCTCTTGAAAACCGATCGTCGCCGCATCCAAACGGCCGAGGCTCACCGGGTTTTGGTAAAAATAGAACAACGTCAGACAGATTAGGATCAGGCTGACCCCCCAGATGAGACGCCGCCGGATCCGGACCCTTCTCAAGTCCCCGGCGGTCTCCACCTGCGGAATGCAGACCAGGACCGGGAGGCCGACATAACTCTGAAGATCGCCCGCGTACCGGAACGTCCGGTCCGAGATCTCCGCCAGCACCGCCAGGCCGACGCCGGCGCCGAGGCCGATCAACGACCCGATCAGGGCGAAGAGGGTCCGATTCGGCTTGAACGGCTTCATCGGCAGGGTCGCCTCGTCGATGATCCGGGCCTCCGCATTCTGCAATTCAGGTTCGACCGGAGCGCGTGTCTCCGTCGTCGCCGCTTCCGCGGCGGCCCGCTTCTCCGCTCTCAACACCGCTTCCACCTCGGCGATTTTCTTTATCAGAGCAATCAATTCCGGATGCTCTTTCGTATAGGTCGCTTGAAGATCGGCCCGCTCGGTGTAGAGATCCTTCAGCCGGGTCTCCAGGAATTCGACTTGGGGGTTGACCGGGGCGACGGTGACCTGCTGCTGCAACAGGGAGATGAATTGTTTCGCAAGCCGATTGGTCGCGTTCATCACCTTTTCCGGCTCGGCGCCTTCATAGGAGATGCTGAAGACGTCGTTCGCCCGGATGTCGATCCGGATGTCTTTCCGCATCTGCTCGATGATTTCATCCGAGGTCCGCCGATCCACCTGATCGGCGTAAAGCGACTCGGCGTCGATGATCGGTTGCAAGAAAGTGCGGCTGTAGATCACCTCGCTGAGCGCCTTCAGACGATTTTCCATTCGGTGCAGATCGTAGGTCCGCGCCACCTGCTCGGGGAAGCGATGCGGCTGGACAAGGACCATCGAGGTGGCCTGATAGATCTTCGGCATCCGAAGCGCGATCACCACCGAGGCGACCGAGATGATCAGCGCCGTCAGCCAGATCCAGTGTTTCCTCCGATGAAACGATTCAAGAAGATAGCCGATTGAAAAGGAGCCCTGTTCACGCATTGTTGTCCCTTATACAAGTGCGGAGCACTGTGAGATGAATTTGAATGGCTTTCTACCGGTCCTGCCTTTCATTCCTCATTCCTAATTTTCTTTACGGCACCACCAACGTGTCCCCGGAAGCGAGAAAGAGCCGATCCTCCGAGATCCTCCCCTGGAGGATTTCGTCGTAGTTGACCTTGATCCAATGAGTTTCCTTTCCGTTTTTTCGAATAATCACCATCCGGTCCGGCGCCGCAAATTCATTAAACCCCTCCGCCATCGCGATGGCGTCGAGTACCGTCAGATCGCTGCGGAGCGGATAAATCCCCGGTTTCCTCACCTGCCCCAGGACGGAGACCTTCGAGCTGTTGATCTCCTTCACAATCACCGTCACCCCCGCCACTTCGACAAACTTTTCCAGCCGTGTCGAGATGATAGCGCGGAGATCCGACGGCGTTTTCCCGCTCGCCTGGATATCGTTGATCAGGGGAAGGGTGATCTTCCCGTCCGGCCGGACACGGAGTTCCCGGGAAAGCGACTCGTTTTTCCAGACGACGATTTGAAGCAGATCGTCCGGCCCGATCACATAGGAGCGCTCTTCAGAGGTCGGAACCCGTCTGAAATTCGGCACTTCGGTCATCTGATCGACACACGCGGTGAAGACCAAAGAAGAGAGCAATAAAGCCGCGATCAACATACCCGCGCGCATTCGAGGAGTCCCCCGGTTGGATGAAAAAAGATTAAGAAGAAGAGGTCTCGAGACCTCCCTCTTTGATTTTATAGAGCAAGGATCGATAGCTGATCTTCAAAATTTCGGCGGCCTTTCGCCGATTCCAGCGGGTCTGGTTCAACACCTTCCGGATGACCTCGCTCTCCAACTTCTTGGCCACGTCGCGGCTGACCTGCTTGAGGGAAAAGCCGGACGGATCGGTCTGTCCGTTCGAGAGGGTCCCTTTCGACAAGAGCAGCGGAAGATTGCAGTGCTCCTCACCCAAGATCACCACCCGTTTGATGAAGTTTTCAAGCTCCCGCACATTTCCGGGCCAGTCGTAGTGGATAAAGGCCGCCAAAATCTCCGGCGTGAGCGGCCGATAGGTTTTGTTGTACTCGTGGTGATACTGACGGAGAAAATACTCCGCCAACAACGGGATCTCCTCCTTCCGCTCCCGCAGCGGCGGAATTCGGATGGCGACGACGTTGAGCCGATAGAAGAGGTCATCGCGAAAGAGTCCCGACCGGACGGCCGATTCGAGATGGCTGCTCGTGGCGGCGATAATCCGGACATTGACCTTCTCGTTCTCCTCCCCCCCGAGACGGGAGAACTCGCCGGTCTCCAGGACGTGGAGGAGCTTGGCTTGGAGAGAGGAGTGCATTTCGCTGATTTCATCGAGGAAGATGGTCCCCTCGTGCGCCAGACCGAATTTGCCGGCCTTCCGTTGATAGGCGCCGGTAAAAGCCCCCTTTTCATATCCGAAGAGCTCGCTCTCGAGCAGTTCCTTCGGAAGGGCCGCGCAGTTGATTTTGACGAAGGGCATCTCGCGCCGTCTGGAATGGAGGTAAATCGCGCGCGCCACCACCCCCTTGCCGGTGCCGGACTCCCCCCGGATCAGAACGGTCACATCGGTTCCGGCGACCTGCTCGACGATCTTCTTGACCTCATTCATCGCCGGACTGCTGGAGGAGAGGAGCCACGAGGGCTGCTCTTTCGCAATCTCGTTCAAGGTGGCGATCTCGGAGACGAGATGATGCTCATCGATGATGTTCATCAACACGCTCTTCAGATCCTGCGCGTCGAACGGCTCGGACATGTAGTTCGACGCTCCCATTTTCATCGCGGTCACAATGTAGTCGATCTTTTTCTCTCCGACCACGATGACCGGGGTTTCTCCCTGCTCCTGTTTCAAGGAGTGGAGCCGCTCCCAAACAGGGGGCTCTTCTCCGCGCATATCGAGCAGAACGAGATCGGGCGCTTCGGAATGGATCGCCCGGCCCGATTCCAGAACCGCATACTTGAGGCGAACCAACATCAACTTAAGTTGAGCCTGTTTTTCCCACGGCCCTCCCAGGATGAGCACTTTCTTCTTCACGTTCACGGTCGCCTCGATTCGATCAAACGATGAGAATGGAACGATCCTTAAATTTTCCTACATGAGGAGCAAAAGCCATGCCGCATGCGGCATGGCAGCGGACCGCGTGAAACCCATCCGACGAATCTTTGCAAACCGATCGATCCACCGTTGTTTCATTTCTTGCACATCTTCTGCAAAGAGTTGCGAAAGAAGACAAGAAACGGAATAGAAGGTCAGAGATCAGGAACCATCAGGAAAAGAAAAATCCTTTTCTATCTGAATTCCGATTTCTCTATTTCGTATTCCGGATTTTATGGCGCGGGCGGATAGGTGGTATACGCGGTCAGGCCGATGAAGAAGCGGTTGTCATAGATATCGCGGACCCCCTCTTCGTGGAAGTTCTGACGGCGATGGGAGTAACTTGCCACCCCCTTGAGCCAGGAGGTGATTTCAACCTGCTCTTCGATCCGCAGCCAGAGGGTGTCGATGTCGGATCGCGTTGAGAGGATCGGTTGCTGGAAGGTCCAGGTCACCGCGAAGATCGAGTCGAACCACTGCGTCACATGGTAAGTGGCCGAGCCTGAAACCGTATCAGAGATGAAGGTCCCGGAGAGGCCGCCGACGACGGAGACGTCGCGAAGATAATCGGCGCGGAAAACCACCGTCGGGCTGTATCGCTGCTCGGCCCCCAAGCCGAGGAGCAGCTCGCTCTGCGCTTCCCCCCGGTCGATAATCACCACCCCGCCGGCCATGGCCCGCCCGGTCAACGTTTCGGTGAACCGATATTCCTCCCGGAGGCTCACTGTGTGCGCCTCGGTATGCCCCCGGTTCTCGAAGTAGAAATTTCTGTAACGATATTCCGGGAAGAGGGTGACCACCGGCGTGAGACGATAGACCAGGCCGCCGCGAAGCTCATCCTCGGTGACATCGATCAGGGTGGGGTCTTTAAACTGGGTGATCCGGTTGATCGCCTCTCCCTCCATCGTCAACCGGGGCGACACGCGATACCCCACTTTCAGCGAGAGGACGTTCGAATAATACTCGCTCCTTCGGAAGAGAAGATCGAGCTGCTCGGTCGGATCGTTCGAGTGAGTGAAGGCGTCGCGGAATTCAAAGGTCCAGACGCCCGAGGGCCGAAGGGTCAAGTGGGTGTCGATATTCTGGGCGCGATCGAAGGTCGACAAATCGGGATGGTCGCGGTAGAAAGCGAACTCCACTTTCAGATCGGTCACCCATTGCACCCGCTCCTGCTCCACCAGTAGATTGAACCCCGGCCGCACCCGCGTGATATGATCGGAGATCCGGTTCACAGCCCGGAGGAGGATATTGTCGTCGTATTCGTAGGTGAGTTCGAGCGAGGGGGTCCACCGAAGCCGCGGCGGCTCGGGATCCGAAGGGGGGATCGGATCACTCTCCAACGAGAGCTGGGCGGCGACCGGATCGGCCTGCAAAAGAAAGAGCGGCAGAAAAAAAAGTTGGAAAAAGAGAACAACCGCGGCGCGAGAAAAAATCAATCGCCCACAATGCCTCCATACCCCTCTCGCCGGAGCGAAGAGAGGCTCATTTCCAGACGCGTTTGCGCTCCTCATCTCACGATGATGGTATCGCCTGGATCGAGATAGACGTTTTGGTCGAGGTTTTCGCCGTTGACGAAGGCACGGTAGTCGAAACGATATCGCTGGCCGGTTCGCCGTTTCATGAGGAGGATATTGTTGGTCGTGGCAAATTCGGTGAATCCCTCCGCCATGGAGATCGCCTCCAGGAGGGTGGTTCTCCCCTTGAGGAGATAGACCCCCGGCTTCTTCACTTCGCCGAGCACGGAGACCTTGTAGTTGTTCACCTCCGAGACGATGACCGTGACGATCGGGTTATCGATGAATTGCTTCAACCCTTTGGCGATCATCTCTTTTAATTGCGACGGGGTGACCCCCGACGCCTGAAGATCATCGACCAGCGGCAAAGAAATTTTCCCGTCCGGACGGACCGGAAGTGTCTTTGAGAGGTGCTCATTTCTCCAAACGACGATCTGAATCACATCGCCGGGTCCGAGCACATATTCATCCGACCGCTTCGAGTCCGCTTTGGCCCCCATGTCCCCTCCGCGCTCGCCTGCGGACTGCGCGAAAGCGCTCTGAGCCGTGATAAAGAGCACTCCAATAAGAAAAAGAACCCACGATCCGTTGATCAACCTTCGCCCGAACATAAATCCCCCTCTGCAAGCGCCTATTTGTATAGGGGAGGAAAAGAGCAAAAGCTGTGCCTCAACAAAGCGGCATTCAGGATTGTAGAAACAAGGGAGGATGAATCAATCGATCCAAATGATGCAGAAGATTCGGAAAGAGGTGCAAAAAGATGCAACAATTTAATACTGACTTTTAAACGGGTTTGTTAAAAATGTGTAGAGACGTCCCGGCCCGACGTCTCTACCGCGATCGGCGACCGATTCATCATTGGCTTATCGATCGATGCCGTACTCCTTAATTTTATACTGCAGGGCGCGATAGCTGATGTTCAGCGTCTCCGCCGCCCGCTTCTTATTCCAGTTATTTTCGACCAATGCCTTGAAGATGGCGTCTCGCTCGACCTCGACCGTTTTTCGCTTGCTGATCTCTTTCAAAGAGAGCGGTTCGAGGGAAGGAGCCGCTTTTTCCGGCTCGGGCCGGGCCTCCGCCGGAAGGACCATCTCTTTGAGAACATATTTTTCATCTCTCAAGACCACCAGCCGGCGCATCATGTTTTCCAACTCCCGGATATTTCCGGGCCAGGAATAGCTCATGAAGGCCCCGAGAATCGTCTCCGGAACCTTTTCCATATCGCTGTCGTACTGCGCACGAAATTTCTTGAAGAAGTGCTGGCAGAGGATCGGAATATCCTCCTTTCGCTCTCTGAGCGGCGGCACGAGGATCTTGACCACGTTGAGCCGGTAGTAGAGATCTTCCCGGAATCGCCCTTCTTTGATCGCCCGCTCCAGATTCTGGTTGGTCGCGGCGACGATCCGAACGTCGACCTTTAAATCTTTTTTTCCTCCGAGCTTCGAGAACTCTCCGTCTTGGAGAACATGGAGCAGCTTCGCCTGCAGCCCCGGGCTCATCTCCGCGATTTCGTCGAGAAAGATCGTTCCGCCGTTGGCCAGCTCGAATTTTCCCATTTTCCCCCGCATGGCGCCGGTGAAGGCCCCCCGCTCGAATCCGAACAGCTCGCTCTCGAGCAGCTCCGACGGCAGGGCGGCGCAGTTCACCCGGACCATGATTTTGTCGCGCCGCAGCGATTGATCGTGGATGGCGCGGGCGATCAGCTCCTTTCCGACGCCGCTCTCGCCGAGGACGAGAACCGTGGCATCGGTTCCGGCGATCTTGCGGATCATCTCTTTAATCCGAATCATCTCATCGTTGATACTGATAAAATCGCTCGTTTTGTTGAGCTGATCCCGCAGATCTTCCACCTCTCGGACCAGCGTCATCTTATCAAACACTTTTTCGAGGGTAATCCCGAGCTCGTCATCCTCGAACGGCTTGGTCAGATAATCGGAAGCCCCCATCTTCATCGCCTTGACGATCGTGGCGGTCTGCCCGACCGCCGAGAGCATGATAACCGGCAAGGCTTCGTCCATCTCGCGGATTCTGCGGAGGGTTTCCAGCCCGTCGACCTGGGGCATCATCACATCGAGGATGACCGCGGAGGGGGAGAGCTGCTGCTTGATCATGCCGAGCGCCTCCTCCCCTCCTTCCGCGCAAGAGACCTCATATCCCTCCGAGGTCAAGAGCGTCGCGAGATAGCGCCGGACCGACTCCTCATCGTCCACCACCAGAACGTGCTTCTCTTTAGGACCTATTTCGGTGTTCATGGCTTCTCCTTCACACTTTCGCACTTGCACGCTTGCTTTGAGGCTCCCCCGCAGCAGGCTGCAAGGAGGCGACCCCCCAACGGGAATTCACAATCGGAGCAGAGAGGAGCGCCCCCGGCGCATCGTCCCCGCAAGAACTCACTCTTGTTTGGGAAGAGAGAAACTGAATTCCGTTCCGTGACCCGATCGACTCGTCACCCGAATTTTACTTCCGTGGCCTTTTACAATGTCCTGGGCGATCGCCAGCCCCAGCCCAAAGCCGCCATAACGGCGCGATTCGGACGACTCCACCTGATAGAAACGATCAAAAACCTTTCCTTGCTTTTCCGTGGGAATTCCGATCCCGGTGTCGGAGACCGAAATCAGAATTTTTCCTTTTTTCTGATCCTTGAACCGAACGGTAATTTTCCCCCCTTTGGGGGTAAACTTGACGGCATTCGAAAGAAGATTGTCGAACACCTGACCCATTTTTTTCCGGTGGCACCGAACCCAGCAGGGGGCCGGCCCGATCGAGGTCACGAGGAGGATCTCTTTTTCTTCCGCCTTGGGCCGGATCAGTTGCAGGCTTTCATCCAGAATTTCGACCAAATTCATCCGTTCGAGCAAGAGGGTCTGCTCGTTTGTCTCCAACTTCGAGAAATCGAGAAGATCGTCGATGAGGTCGAGCTGCTTGTGAATATTCCGAAGGGCAATCTCCAGATACTCTTTCTGAAGGGAGGCCAGCGGACCGGCTTTCCCTTTAAGTACCAAGCTGGTATATCCCTTCACCGCCACCATCGGCGTCTTGAGCTCATGCGAGACGTTCGAGAGAAGATTCGTCTTCATTTGGTCGAGGCTCTTCAACTCCCGGTTCGCCTCTTCCAAGGCCAGCTTCGTTTTGCGCAGGCTTCGATTCATCCACTTCAATTCTTCGAAGAGGCTGGCGTTCTGGATCGCCAGGGCCGCCAGATCGGCCAGGCCGACGACCAACCGGAAATCTCTTTTGGTGAAAGCCTGCGTCGCGATTTGGCTGTCGAGATAAAGCGCCCCGGCCAGCTGTCTCTGATAGGTCACCGGAACGGCCAAGAGCGTTTTGATCCGCAACCGCTTCAGGATCGGATGCGGCCGGGTTTCTTCCGCCTCGGCGTTCGGAAGGAGAACGATTTCCCCTTTTTCCAGTTGAGACGAAATCTCCTTGTCTTCGTTCAACAGGGCGGTCACGGCGTCGGCCCACTCCGGATCGGCCTCCTTTTCACCGGTCACCCGATGCGTCTCGCCTCCTTTATAGAGAAGAAAAAGACTCCTTGAAAAGCCGGTCAGGTGCGACGCCTCGCGAAGCACTTCATTGAGAATGGAATCGAGCTGAAGGGTCGAAATGAGGGTTCGGGCAATCTGATAGAGAACTTCAACCTCGGAGAGCCGTCGCTTCTCCAGCCCTTGGCGGATCGACGCCTTCAGCCCCTCGATGCCGAACGGTTTGACGAGATAAGCATAAGCGCCCCGGTTCAACGCCTCCACCGCCGACTCCAGCGATGCGTAGCCGGTCAGAAGCACCGTCACCGGCCTCGGCCAGAGTTTTTCGGCGTGGGCCAAGACATCCAGGCCGCTCATCCCCCTCATCTTCAGATCGGTCAGAATGAGATCGAAAGAGGTTCGCTCCATGGCCTGAACGGCCTCTTCGCCGCTGGAGACGGTCACCACCCGGTACCCCTCCAGCTCCAAAATGCTCCGGAGGGTTTCCAGAAGGGCCTCTTCGTCGTCCACCAAGAGGATCTTCTCGTTGAATTTTGCGGAGGGGGTCTGAATCATACGTCTTTGTCCTTGGATCCCTCGAATTTCTTTCGAAAGAACTTCATGAGCCGGCCCGGACGGCTCCGGATTTCATCCCATCAAGGGATTGAGAAGGGCCGATGCGTAGAGAAACAGCGCGGAGCAGGTTCCGATCCGGCCGCGTCGGCTGCACGTAAAGTCGAATTTCCTTGCTTTGAGGGTCGTCCTTGCCGGTTCCAGTGGAGGAGAGAAGAAACGGTTCATTGATATCGTGGGACAAGCCCCCTTCCCCTCGAAAAAAATCTAAATTCATTCTACTCTAAAAAAAATTTATGAATCAAGTTTTTTCCTGAAAGAGTTTTTGCATGAAACCTGCAAGCTTTTTCGCTCTCCCTAGGAAGACTTCCCTGATCGAACGATAAAGCGAGGACCTGCCGCAATGTCCTCCCCTATTTCCCCCTCTGGCATTTAATTTGCTCCTAGTCACGGCGACGCTTGTAATAAAGGCGGGCGTCTCGCTTCTAAAAAGGCAAGGCCAACTCTACATCTAAAAGAACGAAGGGAGGTGAGATTAGGATGAAAAAACGACTAATGATCGGAATCCTCGCCGTTGCCCTCATCGGAGCAGGCTCACTGACGCCGATTTATGCTGCGGGTGAGCAAGATCAGGGCGCGGCTCAGGGTGACCAAGGCGCCGGCGGCATGGCTCAGGGACAAAAACTGACCGGGGTCGAGGTCACCGAGATCAACAAGGATCAGGGGACCGTCCAGATTAAAAAGCAAGAGGGGGGTCAAGAAACCTTAAAACTTGATCCAAGCCAGAAGGCGCAACTAGATCAAATCCAGAAGGGTGACAAAGTGGATATCACAATGGTCGAACGCGGTGGTGAAAAAGTCGCAACCTCAATCTCGAAGAGCGGTTAGACCTTTCTGGTACAAAGAGGAAAGAGAGGAGCGATCCTCTCTTTCCTCTCCGCCTCCAACGAGGAGAGGACGGGACGCCGAATGGATCGATCCACTCTCTCCCGATTATTTCAAGTCCATTGGAAGGGCGTTCAGCGTCCTTCCCAGTCAGCCGGGGAAAACGTGCTTAAGAAGTTATCCGTTCCATATATGATCGTACTCCCTGTAGGTATCGTCTTATTTTATAGACCGATCTGGGGCCTTTCGGAGACGCTTTTCTTTCTCCTTGCTGGAACGTACCTCCTCATCGCCGCTGAAGTCGCGAAAAAGGGAGGCGCCGGGTGAACCGGCCGCCCCTCCTCCCGGATTCGGGAGACCCCTTCACAACCGATTCCATGAAAACAATGTCGAGAAAACCGCCCCCGAAGGTGGATACGTATTTCGTCAAGAAGCCTCCCGAATTCACCAAAGGGATGGCGCAGCAGCACTATCATGCGATGAACATCCTTCTTCGCGTGCCGCGGATCACCGGCAATCATGCCGACATGGAGATCTCCCTCACCACGCTGATGGATCTGGCCGCGGAGATTACGCCATACGATTGGGGACTTTTCTATCTCTGGGACGACAACAAAAACGCGCTTCAATTGCGGGTCTCGAGAGGCTTCGGGAAAAGCTTCCCCCCTCTCTTGGAGAAGGGGAATCTCATCGCACGGTGGACCTTCCAATATTCCAAGCCGATTTTTATCCGGGAAAACGCCGGCAAGGAGATGGAGCGCTATTTCTCGCTGCTCAAGACCGACTCCGTCATCTCCATCCCCATCCTGGTGAACAACCGGCTGATGGCCATTCTTCAATTGGGAGGATGCCGGCAGCGGCGATTCGCGGAAGAAGATGCGCTGCTGGTCTGGATGCTGGCGATGCAGTCGGAAACCCTTTTTCATAACAGCCAGACGGAGCGCGAATTCCTCCGCCGGATGGCGATGACCGACGGATTGACCGGCCTCTTCAATCGGCGCTATTTCGACGAGCAGGTCGACCGGGAGATCCAACGCTCTTATCGAACCGGCAAGCCGTTCGTCCTGATGATGATGGATGTCGACTTCTTTAAGAAATATAACGACCGTTACAGGCACCTGAAAGGAGACCAGGCCCTCCGGGAGATCGCCGTCATCCTGAAGGCCCGGCTCCGCCAAATCGACACGGTTTCCCGATTCGGAGGGGAAGAGTTTTCGGTCTTGCTTCCGGAGACCGATGAAGCCGGCGGCCTCGCCGTCGCAAAACATATCAGTTGCTCGGTTAAAAACCATTCATTCGTCGGAAAGGAGAAAAAACGCGACGTCAGGATGACCATGAGTATCGGCTGTTCGATCTTCCCCGTCGACGGGAAAGAAAAGGAGGAGCTGATTCATCGCGCCGATCTCGCCCTGTACCACGCGAAAGAATCGGGGCGCGACCAGGTCGTTCTCTTTTCGCAACTCAAGGGCAAACCATACGATCAACAACTCAAGGAGGAACAAAATGTCTTCTAAAACCAGCATAAAATGGTTTTGGCACTTCATCCTCTTGTTCGCGATGATCGCGACAGGATTCGGATGCGGAAGTGGTGGGGGGGGAGGCAATAGCAACAAACCGGACGCTTCGGCGCCTCGGTTTACCGGTTTGGAGGGTGCCACATCCGATAATAACGGAAATGTGGTTTTAACCGCACCCGAAGCGACGGACGATCAGTCTTCCGCAGCAGAGATGAGCTATCTCATCTATGTCGCAACCTCGCCGGAGGGGGTTCAGCGAACCGGAGAAACCCCTTATGTTTTCACAGGAGCGGACGTTTGCACCGGCGGACAGTGCGCCTTCACTTTGACCGATCTAACGAAAGACGGCACGACGACCTATTATTTCGGCAGCCACGCGAGAGACGCTTCCGGAAAACTGGATGAGGATGCGCATCCGACGGAAGGGACTCTACAGGCAACCCCTTTGGTCGTGGCGGTCCTGCCACCGCCGGGCAATAACGGCGGGGGGGGGGTCATCGCCTCGTCCAGCCTGAACATCGATCCAGCGCTTCACGCCGTCCATCCTGCGCTTGCGGTCGTCGGCGAGCAACGTTATGTGATTTGGGAGGAATGTACTCCGGCCCTCCCCGGCGCAAACGGCTGGGAAAATGACCACCCGTGTGATCACGCCACGCCTTCCAAAATTCACATTCGCCAAGGTGCCAACTGGGACCTTCTCACCGATCAGGCATTGGGCGGACGCTCCGATCTGACCCAAAACCCCTCCAGTCACGGTCACAATCCGACGCTTGCTTACGACGGAGCGACGCTTTATGCCGCCTGGAAAGAGCGTGGAACACCGAGCAACCTTTTCGTAAGAAAATTCGATCAGGCGGGATGGAGCGACACCGGCTTTCCCGACACCGAAAGTGACGACCGACCGGCGCTGACGCGGCATCCTCTCCTCGGGAATGTCCTCGGGATGGCCTACGAACGTTCCTCACCCACGCCGCCGGGTCAAAAACATCTCCTTTTCAGGCAGATGAATGGTGGATGGCAATCGAACATCGGTCCGCTGAACCAAAACGCCGGCTTTTCGGCCGAAGCGCCGATCTTCTCTAAAAAAGGGGATCAGTTGTACATCACCTGGAAGGAGAACACGACCGCTGCACCCGGTACTCCGAATGTCTTCGTGAAACGATGGAACAACGGGTCATCGACCTGGGAAGCAGTCGGCTCCGGACCACTCAATCTCAACCCGGCGATGGAGGCGCGTTATCCGAGTATCGACGTATCAGGGAATGTCCCCTATGTCGCCTGGCATGAGTGCTCCGACGCCGGCTGCGGAAGGGAGCATATCTTTGTAAAACACTGGGATGGAAGCCAATGGATCCAGGACAAGGATACAGGAGCCTGCGGCGCCGACCCGAACTGCGGCAGTTTAAACGTCAACAGCCGCTTCGCCAAAACTCCTTCTCTGGCCGTTCACAACGACAAGGTTTATGTGGCTTGGTCGGAGCGGGATTTCGTCACAAATAAATTCGCCGTTCGGATCAAGCGGCTCGACGGGAACACATGGGTTCCGTTGACCTTACCCCAGGAGCTGTTCGTGAATAACGCCCACGCTCCGATCCTCTATGCAAACGGCTCGCTCCATATCGCCTGGGTAGAGGAGAACGAAGCCGGAGTGTTGCAATTGATTGTCGCAAAACTCGGGTAATCCCATCTCATGTGATGCCGGACTTCGTCTTGAGGTCCGGCATCACTATTTTCATTCTTAGACGATTATCTATGTGATTGGTGTCGTCTCTGGAACACGCACAGCAGAATAGTCCGAAAGACCCATCCCGGCCGACTCAATGGTAGGTCCTTTTATCTATTGAACATCCGACACTCCCCACGCTAAGATACCCACTAATCCTTTGACAAAAAACATAAATTATGAAAGAATAGCGCCTCGCTAACGCGCCAGAAATTATTAACAACGGCGATTGATTTAGGCTGGTTTATTGACATGACTGTAGCCCCGCCCATCAATTACATTCCTATCTTTATCTTCATTATGGCTTCGATCGCTTTTGGGGTCGGAACGCTGGTGATCAGCTATTTTGTCCAACCGCGGGTCTACAACAAAGAGAAGCTGACCACCTACGAATGCGGCAGCGAGCCGATCTCCGACGCCCGGATGCCTTTCCCCGTTCGTTACTACATCATCGCCATGCTTTTCGTGATCTTCGACATCGAGATCGCCTTCCTCTACCCTTGGGCGGTCGCCTTCAACAAGCTCGGCCTGTTTGGACTCATCGAAATGGTGATTTTTATCGCCCTTTTTCTAATTGGGTATATCTACGCCTGGAGAAAGGGAGGACTGGAATGGGATTAACCGGAAAATTCGAGGCGAACTTCATCACGACGACCCTCGACCAAGCGGTCAACTGGGCCCGGAAAGGGTCGCTCTGGCCGATGACCTTCGGGCTCGCCTGCTGCGCGATCGAGATGATCGCCGCCGTCGCCTCGCGATACGACATCGACCGCTTCGGAGCGGGCGTTTTCCGCGGCTCTCCCCGGCAGTCGGATCTGATGATCGTCGCCGGAACGGTCTGCCGGCGGATGGCCCCGGTCATCCGGAAAGTCTACGATCAGATGCCGGAGCCGAAATATGTCATTTCGATGGGCTCCTGCGCCACCTCGGGGAACATTTATAACAGCTACAGCGTGGTGCAGGGGGTCGATCGCTTCGTTCCGGTCGATATCTACGTCCCCGGCTGCCCGCCAACCCCGGAAGCCCTCTTAGAGGGCGTTTTACGGCTCCAGGACCAGATTATGAAGAAGAAGGTCTTCACCAAATGAACACGAACAGCACGCCGCAGACTCCCCAGCCTGATGGGGAGTCAAGGGGGGCGATTACAAATGATCAAGGTTCCGCCCGGGTCGAAGAATCCTCCCAGCAAGCTGGGAGGTTCTTCAAAATTCCGTCGGGAATGGAAGATGGCGGAGAGCACCCGGTGGCCCGGAAGGTCCAGGCGCAGTTTCCCGCCGCGTTTATCGGCGCCACCCTTTTTCGAGGCGATCTCTCGATTCACCTGAAGAAAGAGGGGCTGTTCGAGGTGGGCCGGCTGCTTCGAGACGATCCGGCGCTCGATTTCGATTATCCGGTCCATGTCGCCTCCGTCGATCATATGGGGGAGCGGGAGCGGTTCGAGGTGGTCTATGAGTTTTTCTCCATTCGGAAGAAGCATCAGGTTCGCCTGAAGACGCGGGTTTCGGAAGAGGACTGCACCGTCGACGCGTTGACCCCCCTCTGGGAAGGGCTGAATTTCATGGAACGGGAGGTCTACGACATGATGGGGATCAAGTTCAATAACCATCCCGATCTCCGCCGGATCCTCCTGCCGGATGAATATGACGAGGGCTATCCCCTTCGGAAAAACTTTCCGATCGAAGGGCGGGGCTGGCGCGATACCTTTGAATTTTTAGAGTCGTAGGATTTGTAGGGGCGATCCTTGTGATCGCCCTCTCATAATCGAAATTGGGCGAATACAAGATTCGCCCCTACCACACCAGACAACGATATGGATGTAAAAGAAACAACCCCGGTAACCGAGCAGAAAGCATCGCTCCCTCTTTTGAGGACGGAGGAGCTCCTCCTCAATCTGGGGCCGCAGCATCCGTCGACCCACGGCGTGTTGAAAGTCGTCCTCACCCTCGAAGGGGAGAAGATCATCAAGTCGGAGCCGGTCCTCGGCTTTTTGCACCGCGGCGTCGAGAAGATCGCCGAATCGATCACCTATAATCAGTTCATCCCCCACACCGACCGGCTCGACTACGTCTGCGCGATGTACAACAACTTCGCCTATGTCCGGGCGGTCGAGAAGCTTTTGGGCATCACCATTCCGGAGCGGTCGGAATATCTTCGAACCATCGTCGCCGAGGTGCAGCGGATCATCGGCCATCTCTTCTGGCTGGGGACACAGGCGCTCGATATCGGCGCGATGACCGTCTTCTTTTATACCTTCCGCGAGCGGGAAACCCTGCTCGACATTTTCGACGAGCTCTGCGGCGCGCGCCTGACGACCAGCTGGTACCGGGTCGGCGGGGTCGAGCGCGATTTTACGACGAAGATCATCGACGACCTCTACCGGTTCATCGCCGATTTCCCTTCGAAGATTGTCGACTATGACACCCTGTTGGCGAACAATCGGATCTGGCTCGCCCGGACGAAGAACATCGCCGTCATCTCGGGAGAAGACGCGGTTCGCTACGGCCTCTCCGGATCGACCCTCCGCGGCTCCGGCGTCGACTACGATCTTCGGAAGATCAGCCCGTACGGGGCCTACGACAAGGTCAAGTGGACCGTCCCGATCGGAAAAAACGGCGACACCTACGACCGCTACTGGGTCCGGATGATGGAGCTGCACGAGAGCACCAAGATCATCAAGCAGTGCCTCGATCAGCTTCCGCAGGGAGATTACAAAGCGTATGTCCCGCAGGTGGTCGCCCCGCCGAAGGAGCGGGTCTTCACCGACATGGAGAGCATGATCTATCAGTTCAAGCTCTACAGCAAGGGCTTCAACGCCCCGCCGGGAGACATCTATTGCGGCACCGAAGCCCACAAAGGAGAGCTCGGCTTTTACATTTACAGCAAAGGGGACAGCAAACCCTATCGGATGAAGATCCGGGCCCCATCCTTTATCCACATGGGGGCGTTCGACCACATGGCGAAAGGCTATATGATCGCCGACGTGATTACGATCTTCGGCACCTACGACATCGTGATGGGAGAGTGCGATAGATAAGTTCGAATGCAGAGTGCGGAGTGAAGGAATTAAAGACAAGGTGACAGCATGAGCGACGAAACCAAAGCGAAAATTGAGCTGCCGACCGCCCCAGAACCAGAGGCGGCCCCGGCCAAAAAGATGTTGGACGTGACGATTGACGGGAAAAAGCTCTCCGTTCCCGAGGGCTCCCTCCTGCTCGATACCATCCGGGGCCTCGGGATGGAAATTCCGGCGATGTGTTATCACTACACCTTCTCCTCGTTCGGCTCCTGCGGCGTCTGTCTGGTGGAAGTGGAAGGGAAGAATAACAACGTCCGCTCCTGCACCGCCAAGATCACCCAAGGAATGGTCGTGAAGACCAATACCGAGAAGATCGTCGATGCCCGGAAAAAGGCGATCGAAAAACATCTGATCGTCCACCCGCTCGACTGCCCCGTCTGCGACGCCGACGGCAAG
Organism: Candidatus Manganitrophus morganii; assembly: GCA_021651055.1. NCBI lineage: Bacteria > Pseudomonadati > Nitrospirota > Nitrospiria > Candidatus Troglogloeales > Candidatus Manganitrophaceae > Candidatus Manganitrophus > Candidatus Manganitrophus morganii. The sequence goes on along the minus strand of JAJHOH010000001.1, from coordinate 2,887,076 downwards.
TGCGAATTGCAGGACATGGCCTACGACCTCGGCGTCTATGACATCAAGAAAGGGACCCGGAAGGAGATCCCGGAAGACACCCGAAGCTTGGTACTCGACTTCAACATGAACCGCTGCATCCTCTGCGGGCAATGCATCAACGTCTGCAAAGAGGTCCAATTGGTCGATGCCCTCTGCTTCTACAAGAAGGATGGGAAGACCCACGTCGGCGCGCACGACGGGGTCCCCCTCTACTGTGAATTTTGCGGCGACTGTCTGGCGGTCTGCCCGGTCGGCGCGATCGTCAGCCGGTTTTCCAAGTACTCGTTCAAGCCGTGGCAGCTGAAGAAAACCGTGACCACCTGCGGCTACTGCTCCGACGGCTGCACGCTGCACCTGGAGAGCGAGGCGCAAAAAGTCGTTCGGGTCACCTCCAAGCTGTCGTATCTGAGCAAGTTCGGCCAAGAGGTCGAGCTGGGAGATGATCATGGCGGGACCTGCGTCCGGGGCCGGTTCGGATTCCAGTACACACAGAACGAATCGCGCCTCTCACGGCCGCTGATGAAAACCGACGGACAGTGGTCCGAGGTCCCCTGGTTCAAGGCGACGGCGATGATCGGCAAACGGTTGATGGAAATCAAAACACAGCACGGCGGGGAGGCGATCGCCGGCCTGATCACCGGCCGCTGCACCAATGAAGATGTCTATCTCTTCCAGCGCCTGATGCGGTCGGTGCTGGGGACCAATAACATCGACACCGCCGCCCGCTACGGCCATATGAACTCGGTCACCGCACTGCAAAAGACGATCGGGATCGGCCAGGCGACCACCTCCGACAAGGCGATGACCCTCTCGGATGTGATCTTGGTGATCGGAAACGACATGACCGAGACCAACCCGGTCACCGCGCTCCGTCTCAAAGAGGCAAAAGCAAGATTCGCGGCCAAGCTCATGGTCGCCCACAACTTCCAGACCAACCTGATGGCGCTGGCAAGCCACTCGCTGCAGTATACGGTGGGTGGCGAAACGGCGTTGATTCAGGGATTGGTCAAGTCGATCCTTGACAAGGGGCTCGCCTTCCCCGCTTTCGTCGAGAAATACCCCGCGGCCTATGAAGCGCTTCGTCAAAGCGTCGCCGGACTTTCCGAGGAAAACCTGGCCCGCGAAAGCGGATTGCCCTGGGAGAAGATCGCCGAGGCGGCCGAGCTGCTGGCAAAATCGAAACGGGGGACGTTGATCTGGGGCGAAGGAATCGTCTCCAAAAAAGAGGGCTATCACAATGCGCTCCGGCTGATCGATCTTGCCCTGCTGACCGGCCTGCTGGAAAAAGAAGGGGCCGGGATTCTGCCGATCTGCGAAGAGAACAACGAGCAGGGGGCGGTCGACATGGGAGCGGTTCCCGAATTTCTCCCCGGCCAACGCCCGTATGCCTCCGAAGCGGACCGGGAGCGGTTTCGGTCGGCCTGGCACACCGAGCTTCCCGAAGGAATCGGCGCTACCCTCCCCGAAATTTTGGAGCGGGCCGAACGGGGGGAGATCAAGGCGCTTTATCTCGTTGGAGAAAATCCGCTCGGGACCCTGCCGAATGCGATGCGGGTCCGCCAGGCGCTGGAAAACGTCGACTTCATCGTCTGCCAAGATCCTTTTATGACCGAGACCGGCGAAATGGCCGACTTCGTCCTCCCGGCCGCGGTCGCCGCGGAGAAAGAAGGGACCTTTACCGACGTGGAGGGGAAGATCCGCCGCGTCGCGCAAGCGTTCGACCCGCGCGGCGAAGCGCGCCCCGACTGGAAGATCTTCTGCGATCTCGCGAAGGGGATGAACCACCCGCTCCAATACAAAGGACCGGAAGACATCGCCCAGGAGATCGCAAAGCTCGTTCCCGGCTACTTCCGCGATGAGCGCCCGGCGCCGCGTCCGGAACGTTATTCAGACGGTGCCTTTATCGCCGAGATCGCCGGACGATACCGCGCGACCGAACGGAAAAAAGAAGCCGCCTTCCCCTTCTCGCTCGAATTAATCCAGGTCCTCTACCACTCCGGGAAGCTCTCCACGCGCGATCCCGGCCTGATGAAGATCGAAGACAGGGCGGTCCTTTACATCGGCGCGGCCGATGCCGAGGCGATGGGGCTGAAGACAGCCGACACGGTGAAGATCAAATCGTCGCTCGGCCAGGTCGAAGTTCCGGTGGAAGTGTTGGAGTCGCTCCCGAAGGGGGTGGTCCACTTCCCGAACCACTTCAACCGGCCCAACGTAAAAGACCTTCTGACCGGCACGATCGATCCGGCGACCCACGTCCCCTATTTCAAACAGGGAGAGGTGGCCCTGGAGAAGGTCTGGAAGATTCAATTGACGGTCATGCCGGCGGAACCGGCGGCAGAAGAGACGAAATAACGTAGGGGCGTGATTCATCACGCCCTACAGCAAGCGGAGAATCCGTGAAATTCACCGAGCTGCTCGACAAAATTATTTTCAAAGAAATTCTGAAGGGGCTGAAACTCACCTTCACCCACATGTTCGTACGGGAGGTGACGCTCCAATATCCCCATCAGAAGCTCGCCCTGCCGGACACCCACCGGGGCGCCCTTTGCCTGCTGAAATATGAAGACGGCGCCGAGCGCTGCGTCGGGTGCGATCTCTGCGAGGCGGCCTGCCCCTCTCACTGCATCAAGGTGGTCAGCGCGGAGGTCCAGGACGGTCAGGTCCTCCGGCGGATCGCCACGGCGTTCGACATCGATATCACCAAGTGCGTTTTCTGCGGCTTCTGCGTGGAGGCCTGCCCCGTCAACGCCCTCGGGATGACGAAGCTTTATGAATATTCGACCGACAATAAAAGAAACTTGATCTTCGACAAACCGAAGCTGTATGAGATCGGAGAGAAGTACCACGCCGAGGCAAAGGCCTATCTCGTGGCGCACAACCAAGAAAAAGCCGACGACAGCGCCCGCGAATATCGGTATAAATTCCCGGCCTATGTGAACGGAGAGACACAGGCCCCTGCCGCCGGCAAAGCGAGCGGCCAGGAGGCAGCGGCCGCCGACCCGAAGCCGGAATCTCCGGCGCCGGCCTAGGAGGACGATCGAAAACAGATTCAACGTCCCGTAAACCTGCAAGGAGTTCATGGCACAGCTTTTATTTTTTCTTTATTTTTCAGGGATGGCCCTCTTTTCGTCCGTATTGACGATCGGCCTTCGAAATCCGATCTACTGCACCCTCGCCCTTCTTTCTACTTTTCTTCACGTCGCCGGCTTGTTCGTATTGCTCCATGCCGAATTTCTCGCCGCCATTCAAATCATCATCTATGCCGGCGCGGTTCTTATTCTTTATCTATTCGTTCTGATGCTCCTCGACTTGAAGAGCAGCGAAGGGTTCCTTCACCGTCAGACCTGGATCGCCCTCTTTTTCGGCTTGGTGATCCTGGCGGAGATTTTGATTGTCCTTTTTAAATCGCCGATCCTGGAAGGGAGCGGCGCCCCCGGGGCGGCCGCCCTCCCCGCCGTCGGGAACACCGAGGCGATCGGCCTCTCCCTCTTCAATGAATATCTTCTCCCGTTCGAAATGGTCGGGGTGATCCTCCTCGGCGGCATCATCGGGGCGCTCGTCTTGGCAAAACAGCCCCGGCCCGACGCAAAGGCGGGGGGGAACGGCGCGCACGCACTGGAGGCTCCCCTTCCCCAGACCGGAAACGGTCACCCGGAAGGGACCCCCGACTCCGTCGCGGAGGAGACCTCCCGCGGCGCGCTCGATAAGGTAGGGTCGGCCTGATGATTCCCCTCTCCTATTATGTGATCGTCTCCACCGTCATGTTCGTCATCGGCCTCATCGGCGTCTTGATCCGGAAGAACTTTTTGATTATCCTCTACGCCATCGAACTGATGCTGAACGCCGCGAACATCAATCTGGTCGCCTTCTCGCGCCATTTCGAATCGGTCAACGGACAGATCATCTCGCTCTTCATCATCACCATCGCCGCCGCGGAAGCCGCGGTCGGATTGGCGATCATCATCGTTCTCTTCCGGAAGAAGGCGACGACGAACGTGGATGAAATCAGTTTATTGAAATGGTAGCGGCCCTGTAGGGGCGGACCTGTGTGTCCGCCCGGTTTTACGACGGTCAAACAAAGAGCGGGCAGGCACATAGGCCTGCCCCTACGAAAACAGACACCATACATCATTTATAAGAGGTTCTTTTGGAAGGTATCACCGACATCCGGCCCCTTCTCGCCATCCTCGTTTCGATGGTGGCCGTCGGCCTGATTCTCGCCTCGGATAAAAATCCGAACGTCCGCGAAGGGTGGTCGATCGGGGCCGGGATCATCAAGTTTCTGATCGTCCTCTCGATGGCGCCGACGATCCTCTCGGGACAGATCCTCGAATATACCCTCTTCACCTTTCTCCCGGGATTCGACATCAAATTCCGCGTCGATCCGTTCGGGATGGTCTTTGCGACGATCGCCTCGGGACTCTGGATCGTCACCACTTTCTATTCCATCGGCTACATGCGAGGGACGAATGAGAAGAAGCAGACCCGCTATTTCGCCTGCTTCGCCATCAGCGTCGCCTCGGCCCTCGGCGTCGCCTTCTCCGCGAACCTGCTGACCCTCTTCATCTTCTACGAGTTCCTCAGCCTCGCCACCTTCCCGCTGGTCAACCACAAGGAGACGCCGGAGTCGTTCCTGGGGGCGAGAAAATATCTGATCTATCTCGTCGGCGCTTCCAAGACCTTTTTGCTGGCGGCGATCATCCTCACCTACAACGTCGCCGGGACGCTGGAGTTCTCCAAGGGGGGGCTTTTCGCCGGCAAAGGGGAGCCGTGGATGCTGGTTTTGATCTACCTCTTCTTTATCTATGGTTTTGCCAAGGCGGCGATCATGCCGGTCCACGCCTGGCTGCCGGCGGCGATGGTCGCGCCGACCCCTGTCTCCGCCCTGCTCCATGCGGTGGCGGTCGTGAAGGTCGGCGTCTTCTCGGTGTTGCGGGTGATCTTTCATGTCTTCGGCCCCGAGCTGATGGGGCAGCTTCATCTCGGCGTGATGACCGCGTACCTCGCCTCCTTTACGATCATCATGGCCTCCGTTTATGCGTTGACGCGCGATAATCTGAAGGCCCGGCTCGCCTACTCGACCGTCAGCCAGCTCTCGTATGTGATTCTGGGGGCGGCGCTTCTCTCCCCGAGCGGGATGACCGCCGGGGTGATGCACATCGCCAATCATGCGATCTCCAAGATCACCCTCTTTTTCTGCGCCGGATCGATCTACGTCGCCTCGCACAAAACCAATATCAGCCAGATGCGGGGGATCGGGAGGAAGATGCCCTGGACGATGACTGCCTTCGCGATCGCCTCCCTGAGCATGATCGGGGTGCCGCCGGTGGCGGGGTTCGTGACGAAGTGGTATCTCGCCCTCGGAACGATCGAGGCGGGCCAGATCCCGATCTTCTTCGTCCTGATCGCCAGCACGATTCTGAACGCCGCCTACTTTGTCCCGGTGATCTACACCGCCTTCTTTCATGCGCCGGAGGGGGAGACGCATGGTCACGGGCATGCCCCGCTTCACCCGGCGCCCCAGAGCGTCGGGGCGATGGCGGCCCACGACGACCATCATGGCGAAGATTTCGGCGAGGCCTCCCCGTTCGTTTACGTCCCGCTGGTGGTGACGGCGATCCTCTCGGTCCTGGTCGGTCTTTTCCCCGACTATTTTCTGGCATTGGCAAAACTGGTGATTCAATGAAGAAAGAAAAGCTGATCCTTTATACGGCCGTCCTCCTCGTCCTCCTCGCGGCGGTCGAGTTTTTTCTGGTCCACAAACACCACGCGGTTTTCGCGCTTGAGAACGTTCCCGGCTACACCGCGGTTTTTGGATTGCTCGCCACGGTCGTGTTGATTCTTGTCTCGAAAGGAATCGGTCACTCCGTACTGATGGTGCGGGAAGATTATTACGAGAACCCTGCCGAACCGGCCCACGAAGAAGAGGCGCACCATGATTGAGTGGGTTCATCCCGGATTGCTCCTGATCCTCGGCGCCGCCCTGATCCCCTTCCTGAAAGGAAAGGCGAAGGAGGGCTATCTCGTCGGCCTCCCCGCCGCGGCCTTTCTTCTCGTCGTCTTTCTCGATCCCGGCCGTTACGGCGTCTTCAACTTTTTGGGGAACGAGCTGGTGATGGGGCGGGTCGACAAGATGAGCCTCGTCTTCAGCTACATCTTCACACTGATGGCGACGATCGGGATGGTCTACTCCCTCCATGTGAAGAACGACCTGGAACATATTGCGGCGCTCACCTACGCCGGAAGCGCGTTGGGGGTCGTCTTCTCCGGCGATCTCTTCACCCTTTTCCTTTTCTGGGAGATCATGGCCTTCGCCTCGGTCCTTCTGATCTGGGCCCGGGGGAAAGAGGCGGAGGGGGCCGGCTTCCGGTATCTTCTGGTCCATGTTTTCGGCGGGGTCTGTCTGCTGGCGGGGATCGTGATCCAGGCGACCGAGGCCAAAACCCTCGTCTTCGACGCCCTCCCGCACGGCGGCTGGGGAGGCTCGCTCATTCTGCTGGGGTTCCTGGTCAACGCCGCCGCGCCGCCGCTCCACGCCTGGCTTCCCGACGCTTATCCGGAGGCGACCGTCACCGGGACCGTCTTCCTCTCGGCCTTCACGACGAAGACCGCGGTGTATGTCCTCGCGCGGGGGTACGCCGGCATGGAGCTGCTGATGTGGCTCGGCGCTTTCATGACCCTCTACGGCGTCGGCTACGCGATGATCGAAAACAACATCCGCCGGCTCCTTGCCTACCATATCGTCAGCCAGGTCGGCTTCATGGTGGCGGGAATCGGGATCGGAACGCAGCTCGCGATCAACGGCGCCGTGGCGCACGCCTTCGCCCACATCCTTTATAAAGCGCTCCTGATGATGGGGATGGGGTCGGTGATCTTCATGACCGGGAAGCGGAAAGCGACCGAGCTCGGCGGCCTCTATAAAACAATGCCGATCACCTTCGTCCTCTTTATGATCGGCGGCTTCTCGATCTCCGGCGTTCCGTTGATGTCGGGCTTCATCAGCAAGTCGATGACGATCTCGGCGGCGGGCGAGGCGCACCGGATCGCGATTTATATCATGCTGACCCTCGCCTCCTGCGGAACCTTTATCTCGACCACCCTTAAGCTTCCCTACGCCGTCTTCCTCGGCGAGGATAAAAAGATCCCGGCGAAAGATCCCCCGATCAACATGATCTGGGGGATGGGGCTCGCCGCCTTCTTCTGCATTCTCTTGGGGGTCTGGCCGACCCTTCTCTATCAATTGTTGCCGAACGCGGTCGAATACCACCCCTACACCCTGGAGCATCTCTTCCAATCGTTCCAGCTCCTCGCGGCAACCGGACTGATCTTTCTTCTTTTCTTGAAGAAGCTCCATCCGGAGCCGACGATCTCGCTCGACACCGACATTGTTTACCGGAAGGGGGGAGAGGGCTTCATGTGGGCCGCGAACAATCCGATCGCCGACTGGGAGGCGTTTATCACCGAGGCGTACAAAAACGTCGTCATCCAGCCGATGAAGCGTTTCGTCGCCCTCTGCCGCCGGTTCGACGTCGGCGTGATCGACGGCGCGGTAAACGGCATCGGGCGCGGCGTCTTCGGCGGAAGCTGGTATTCGAACCTGATCGAGAACTATGTCGTCTACGGTTTTATCAACATGGTCGGCTACGCCAACCATGTGCTGTCGCGGATCTTCCGGAAGCTGCAGACCGGCTCGGTGCATAACTACGCCATGATCATCATCGTCGGGATCTTCTTTCTGGTGAACATCTATTGGATGTTCAAAGACCAGATTAAAGGCCTGATGATGGTGATGTTGCAATGATTCGTAGGGGCGAATTGCATTCGCCCCTTTTCGGGATTTAAGACAGGGCGATCACAAGGATCGCCCCTACAAGGAAATGGATTGATGATCGATCAAATTTTCGCAAGCGACCAGATCGGGTTTCCGGTGCTGACGTTGCTCCTTCTTCTCCCGGCGCTCGGGGCGCTGGCGATTGCATTCCTGAAGGACGAGCGGCAGATGCGGGTGACGGCGCTGGCGACCACGTCGGTTGTCTTCGCCCTCTCGCTCCTCCTCCCCCTTCTCTTCGAGCGGGGAACGCCGAACATGCAGTTCGTCGAGGAGCTGAACTGGATCCGGCCGCTCGGGGCCGCCTATCACCTCGGGGTCGACGGGTTCAGCCTCTTCCTCGTCACCCTCACCACCTTCCTGATGGTTCTTCTGGTCCTCTTCTCCTGGAAAGGGGTCGAGCTGAATCTCAAACAGTACCTGATCTGCCTTCTGGTATTGGAGACGACGGTCGTCGGGGTCTTCATGGCGATCGATCTGCTGCTTTTCTTCCTCTTCTGGGAGATCATGCTGATCCCGATGTATTTCCTGATCAAGATCTGGGGGGGGGCCAACCGCGACTATGCGTCATTAAAGTTCGTCCTCTACACCCTCCTCGGCAGCGTCTTGATGCTGGTCGGCTTCGTGATCCTTTATTTGAATTACCACGACTATGCCTTGGCGCAGAATCTCTCGCAGAGCTACTCGTTCAGCATATTGGATCTGTTGAAGGCGCCGATGTCGGAGAGTAAACAGAACATCGTCTTCCTCCTCCTCTTCTTCGGCTTCGCCTTCAAGGTTCCGATGTTCCCCTTCCACACCTGGCTCCCCGATGCCCACGTCGAAGCGCCGACTGCCGGGAGCGTCCTGCTGGCGGGGGTCCTCTTGAAGATGGGGACCTACGGCTTTGTCCGCTTCTCCCTTCCGCTCCTGCCGGAAGCCTCGATCAACTTCGTTCCGATGATGACGATCCTCTCGGTGATCGGGATCGTCTACGGGGCGCTCCTGGCGCTGGCGCAGGACGACATCAAGAAGCTGATCGCCTATTCTTCCATCAGCCATCTTGGATTTGTGGTTCTGGGAATCTTCGCGCTGAACCGGACCGGCATCCAGGGGGGGATGATCCAGATGTTGAACCACGGGATCTCGACCGCCGGGCTCTTTTTGGTCGTCGGCTTTCTGTATGAACGGCGCCACACCCGCGCGATCTCCGAATACGGCGGGCTGGGGCGGCGTCTTCCGATCTTCGCCGCGTTTTATATGATCATCTCCCTCTCGTCGATGGCCTTCCCGGGGACGAACGGCTTCGTCGGGGAGTTGCTGATCCTGGTCGGCGCGGCGCAGCTCGACTGGCGGCTGACCGTCACCGCGATCGTCGGCGTCCTCCTCGGCGCGGCGTATCTGCTCTGGCTCTATCAGCGGATCATGATGGGACAGATCACCAACCCGAAGAACGAGAAGATCCCCGACCTCGACCGGCGGGAGATCGGCATTTGCGTGGCGCTCGCCGTGATGATTTTTTGGGTCGGCATCTACCCGATGCCCTTTTTGAAGGCGATGGACGGCTCGATCGACTTCGTCGCCCAACGGGTCGCCCGCCCCGCCCCGGTCATCACCGAACCGGCGGTTGAAGTCACCCCGGCCGCGCTCCAATCGATCGATGCGCCGGAGGAGGAGATTCCCCTCCCGGCGGCTGAAAAAGAGGGAACCCCATGACGAGCCATCTCCTTTCATTTATTCTCTTTACGCCGTTTATCGGGGCGTTCCTTCTCTTCTTCGTCTCCAACAAACAGCGGGAGATCGTCCACGGGATCGCCGCGACCTTCGCCGGCCTCTCGCTCCTCGGATCGGCCTACCTGATGTTCGCCTACGACCATGTCGCCGGCGGCTTCCAGTTCCAGGAGCAGACCGTCTGGTCGTCCGAGCTCGGCATCTCCTTTTTCTTGGGGGTCGACGGCATCGGGGCGCCGATGGTCCTCGCCTCGGCGATGTTGATGTTCGCCGGGATCTTCGTCTCCTGGCACATCAAAGACCGCCTGAAAGAGTTTTACATCAACCTCCTGGTCTTGGGCTCGGCGACGATCGGGGTCTATATGTCGCTCGATCTCTTCTTTCTCTTTTTCTTCTACGAGCTCTCGGTGATCCCGATGTATCTCTTCCTGGTGATCTGGGGACGGCACACCAAGGGCTACCTCGACATGAAAAAAGCGGGCGACCCCCTCAGCGATTCGGTCGCTCACTTCTTCAACTTCAACCGGTCGAGCAAAGAGTACGCCGCAATGAAGCTGACCCTCTACCTCTCCCTCGGCGCGGTGGTTGCGCTGTTGGGGCTCCTGTTGGTCTACGTCGATTCGGGGCTGCGGACCTTCAACATCATCGAGATCGCCGAGAAGGGACATCTTCTGAAGTCGAAGGAGAACCTCTACTTCTGGCTGATCTTCTTGGGCTTCGCGCCGATCGCCGCGATCTTCCCCTTTCACTCCTGGTCGCCGGTCGGCTACGCCGCCGCCCCCGCCGCCGCGAGCATGATGCACGCCGGGGTGTTGAAGAAGCTCGGGCATTTCACGATCATCCGGATCTGCTTCTATCTCTTCCCCACGGCGACGCAGCAGTGGATGCCGATCATCGCCGTCATCTGCGTCATCAACATCTTCTACGGCGGGCTGGTGGCGTTTCTGCAGAAGGACACCAAGTTCGTCGTCGGCTACTCGTCGGTCGCCCACATGGGGTATATCTTCCTCGGGATGGCGTCGTTGAACCAGATCTCCCTGACCGGGGCGGTCTTCTTTCTCTTCGCCGACGCGATGGCGATGGGGCTTCTCTTCGCCCTCGCCGGCTACATCTACTACCAAACCCACACCCTCGACATTCCGTCGATGGGAGGCGGGTTGGCGTCGAAGATGCCCTTTGTCGCCACCGCTTTTGTGATCGGCTCCGCGGCCTCGTTCGGGATGCCGGGGGCGATGAACTTCATCGGGGAGCTGATGGTCTTTTTGGGAAGCTGGCGGGTCTATCCGGTGCAGACGGTTTTAGCGGCGATGGCGATCACGATCACCTGGGCCTATTATTTCCGGATGATCCGCGACATGTTCTTCGGCGAGCCCGATCCGCGGATGGCGCATGTGGTCGACGCGCGAAGCCTGGTCGACCGTCTTCCGCTGGTCTTGCTGGCGTCGATGACGATTTTCTTCGGGCTCTATCCCGCGCCGTTTATTAATGTGATCCAATCGGGGGTGATGCCGATCCTGGCCCGGATGGAGGCGCCGGCCGCGCCGTCGCTCCCGGCCACCGCCGCCGAGCCGGCTTCGTTTTCGATCGAGATCGATCCGCCGGAAGAAGAGGATGCAAAACCGACAGCGGACCCCGTTTCAGGAGGAAAGTAAATGCAGCCGTTGAATTGGGCTGACCTTAATCTGATGTTGATGGCGCCGGAGCTCTGGATGACGCTCCTTTCCTGCGTCGTCCTCGCGATCGATTTCATCTGGCCGAAGGTCTCGAAAACGAAGCTCGGCTATCTCTCGATCGCCGGGATGGGTCTGATCACGGCGCAGCTCGTCGGCTTCGCGATTCAGGGTAAGAACGGCAGCCTCTTCAATAGCATGTTCGTCCTCGATCCGCTGGCGATCTTCTTTAAGATCTTCATCCTCGTCTCGACGATCCTGGTGGTCCTCGTTTCCATTAATTATGTCGAGAAGCTTCCCCTCTTCAGGGGAGAGTACTACTATCTGGTTCTTTTCGCCGCGATCGGGATGATGTTCATGGCGTCGGCGAACGACTTCCTCTCCCTTTTCATCACCCTGGAGTTTTCGACCTTCGGCTTCTACATCCTGGTCGCCTATCTGCGCGATAACTTCAAGTCGAACGAGGCGGCGATCAAGTTCTTCATCCTCGGCGTGTTGGCCGCGGCGCTGATCGCCTACGGCATCAGCCTGATCTACGGCGCCACCGGGACGATCTACTTCCGCGAGATCGCCGCGATGCCGAACAAGAACTCGGTCGGCATGATGCTCGGGTTGCTCTTTATCTTCGTGGGGCTCGGCTTCAAGATCGGCGCGGTGCCGTTCCACAACTGGATTCCCGACGTGTACGAAGGGGCCCCGACGCCAGTGACGACCTATCTCTCGATCACCCCGAAGGCGGCGGCCTTCGCCCTGATTCTCCGTGTGATGTTCTCCACCTTCGGCGAGCTGCGGGCCGAATGGACCTGGTTCATCGCCGCCCTCTCCGTCCTCTCGATGACCTACGGCAACATCACGGCGATCGCCCAGACGAACATGAAGCGGCTCTTGGCCTACTCCGGGATCGCGCAGATCGGAAATATTTTGATCGGGATGGCCGCCGGGACGAAGATGGGAAGCGACTCGCTGCTTTTCTACATGTTGACCTATCTCTTCGCCAACCTCGGCGCCTTCACGGTGGTGATCATCTTCTCGAACCTGACGAACACCGACGACATCGACGACCTCGCGGGATTGAATCGACGCTCCCCGCTCTTGGCCTTTGCGATGCTGGTTTTTCTGCTCTCGCTCGCCGGGGTGCCGCCGCTCGCTGGTTTCATCGGCAAGGTCTACATCTTCGCCGCCGCCGTCCACCAGAAGATGTTCTTCCTGGTGACGGTCGGCCTGATCAACGTGATCATCTCCTTCTACTACTATCTGATCGTGGTGAAGAAGATCTACACCCTCGAACCGAAAGAGACCACCCCCATTCATCTCTCGATGCCGCTGAAAGTGGTGATCTATGCCGGGATTGCCGGCGTGATCCTCCTTGGCGTCTGGCCCCAGCCGTTTATTGAATTCTCTGTTGCTGCCACCAGCGTGTTTACGGGGTTGGCGGCGCGGTAACATAAGCCTTTCATTCTTTTTTACATAAATATTCCTACAGACCAGATATCTTTTAATCCTCATGCGTTCGACACCGTAAGGATAATTGCAAATTTTTTTAAAGAAGAGTAACATTCTTCTCCGCAATGGTATAGATCCTTGTGCATCAAAGTGGGAAGAGTTTCTTCCTAATTACGCCATAAAAGATTATATCGATCCAATATTTCTCTTTCACGATATGAGTTTTTAAATTAATGGAAGCTGAGAGCAAAAAGTATAAATCCGAGCTAATGGCGCAGCAGTTCGTTATGAATCTCCAGGCGCTGAGAGTCTTTAATAGTCGAATAGGCAGTGTCGCTGCTGAACATGATAGATCAGCAATGGATTCTCTCATTAAAACATTGAAATCCCTTATACCTGCAGAGCTGTTCTCTGAGGAAAAAGAAGAAGAGAAAACTGCTGATTTATCCGGAAATCATAATGAGAGCATTACATCTCCTAGCCGAGAAGAAATGAAAACGGTTATAGCAAAAGAACTTTTTGAAAATCCAGAGAACAAGGAAAAGTTCCTTCGTGCATTAAATTCCTACCACAAAGCAGCACCTGTACAAGAAGAACTTCTTAGTACAAGCGTGCTCGTATCTTTAATAAGCTATCTGGAAGCACTCATTTCCAATTTAATCCATGCATTCTATGAGCGATTTCCCAAAGCTATGCCAGCCGAAGACCGTAGCTTATCACTTGCCGAATTAAGAGAAATCGGTTCTGTAAAAGAAGCTGAAGCATTTCTAGTTGCCAAGGAAGTTGATTCTGTCCTAAGACAAGACCTTGATTCACAGTTTCGGTATTTCACTAAGAGGCTAAAAATTGATTTAACAATATTTGATGATTTCTGGCCAATCGTCATTGAAACAGATCAGAGGCGAAATCTGATCGTGCATAACCAAGGAATAGTAAATCGGGTTTATCTAGAACGAGTTGATCCAAAATTAGTCGAAAAATATGGGGCAGTTAAAAATGAACGGTTACCTGTTGAACGCGAGTACTTGAGCCAAGCTATAACCACTATAGAGATAGTCGGTATCATACTTCTCCAACAGTGCTGGCGAAAATGGGATAAGGATACAGTGGCTTCTGCAGACGACTTCCTCATAGATACCACATTCGATGGTTTATTAGAAGAGCGCTATGAATTAGTAGATCAAATTGCCAGGTACGCATCTACGGTAACATTCGAAAACGATGTTTCAAAGCGAATTGTTTGTATTAATCAAGCGATAACCTTACGTGACTCGGGACGATCAGAAGAAATAGAAAAGGTGTTAGAGTCATACGACTGGTCCGCCTGCGGACTTATTTTTCAAGTTGCACTTTGTGCCGTTCGTAAACAAGAGGACGAATTATTTAACTTGTTACCTCGAGCTGTTGCTGCTGGAGAACTAAAAAAAGAACAGTTAGAACAATGGCCTTTATTTCATATTTTCCGTAGCACAGAAAGATTCAGTGAAGCGATTAAAACACTTTTTGTACCAAAGTAGAAACATGATTCGGATGAATAATGCGACATCCCAATTCGAATTGAAGCCATCCTTCCGGTGATTTAAAACGTTATCGAGGCCAGGGTCAGGTCTTGCAATAATACATTTGTCGTAATGCAAGGCCAGGTGATCCTATTAACTCCGTTCTGGGATGCCGGTGGCTCCTAGACGAATGTGATCGATCAGTAGCACTGAATCGACCGACTCACCTGCTGTACTCGCTTAGGCTGAGCGATGGAAACAACAATCTGGCAACTACGATTTGATGTGGCCTGGATCCACCTCCTTCGCTGGGTGGTCGATCCGACGGGACGGCGCAACCTCAATCCCGAATTGCATCTCTACCTTGCAGACCGGTACGCGCGGATGGCCCAACACTACGAGCGCGTCGGCAACCGCAAAAAGAAAACGCGTTTCGGAAAAAAAGCGGAGTACCATTATCGTCTCGGCGGGGGCCGCAACCAACCGCCGCCGGCCGTTGCAATGCGCGCTTCCTCACCTCAACCGCCGATCTTTACCGACGCGATCGGCCGACCCTCAGAATCCGATGGTCCGGATGACGCAGCATAGAAATACGGCGGTTGGAAGAATGTTGTACCTTGCCGTTTGGGTAAGGTGAAGCCCTTCGTGCTCGACATCGCTCTCCTTTTTCTCTTCGGCCTCCTCGTCCTCGTTCTGCGCTACACCGGGGGAAAAGGATTCGGCGGGATCTCCGGAGAAGAGGAAAGGCGGGTGGTTTGGTTTCAGGAATACGCATGAATCTTTGGAATCCGGCAAAACTCGCAACTGATCTCCAGGCTGGAAAGCTATCCGAGCGCCAGAAGTTTAACTACGTCGTCACATCGGCCATCATTCATATGATTGTCGGTTCGGGTTCAGTTGTCAGAGGTCCCTATACATCTCTACACCTTTTTTTCATCTTCGCCTATATCTGCGTTACCCTCGTAGGGCTGAACATTTCATTTCGGGCAAATCAGGAGGGTGATGGGAAATTTTTCTTGGAGCGTTATCTTTGCCTAAGCGTTCCACTCATCGTGCTTATCTATGGAATTGCCTATTTAGTTTATTACTTGTCCTTTTTAAACGCCGCAATCGAACTTCTGAAAATCGAACTACCAGGATCTCAAGATGCCCTGAGATATTCCTTTCCAATTATTGCTTTAACCGTATACTACTATAATCTCCAAAAATATATGAGACTCGCCTCAATAAATACTGAGAACGTGGAGCAACCGCTTGGCGTAGTGGTACCGACCCAACAACCTGCCCAAGATACTGAAGAAAAAATAGGAAGAGGACCATATGTTGTTGCCTTTGCTTCGTTCATTCCTCTGCTCGGAGCCTTGTGTGGTCTCATTGCAATTGTCTGGGGCCTTACTATGAAAAAGAGAGGAGGGAGGAGGGTCGCCCTTATCGGTTTTGGCGGTACATTCTTGTGTACCATCTTACCGTATGGAATACTCATTTATCTCAGTTTCACCTCGAACTCATTTAAAGACGTCAATCAGACTTTTGCCAGAATGCATCTTAACTCTTTAGTCCAGGCAATTGAGTTCTACAAACTTCAGAATGGAAAGTACCCGGAATCTCTTGAGACCCTAAGACAGTCTATGCTACCTAACCAAACGATTGGTATAAATGATCCTATGATAAGCACAAAAGACAATCTAAAACCTTTTCATTATGAGCTTCTTGATCAGGAAACGGCTTATTATCTTTTCAGCGTTGGCAAAGATGGCCTCCCATTCACTCAAGATGATATCCCACCGGAACTCGGCCAATCAAATCCAGGTAATATCGGCCTAAAGTTTCCGACAGAGAAGAAGTAGCCTACTGGAATAAAAAAGGATACATTAGCAACCCATGAAGCACTTCGCGCTCGATGTGGCTCTGCTTTTTCTTTTCGGCCTCCTCGTCCTCGTTCTGCGCTACACCGGAGGAAAAGGATTCGGCGTGATCTCCGGAGAAGAGGAGAAGCGGGTCATTCATTGGGCAAGGCTCCTCGTGCTGATCGCTTTTGCATCCGCCTTTTTCATCTTCTTCATTCTAAATAACCGCGAATGAGGGTTCGGATGACAGAGGACATTCTTTTGCAAAGAAGGCGGCTACCTAAGGAAGAAGACGCTTTAGAAAGTAGTCATAGGAAAAAAGGATGGGTAAGAGTACAATGGAGGGCAGTGGCCGCGCAATCAGCCCAAACGTACTCTCACCCATTTTTTGTTTAGAGGAGCCGCTGCATGCCGTACGTGACCATCCATCTTCAACAAGGGACCCCGGAGTGGCTGGAATGGCGCCGTCAAGGAATCGGAGCCTCCGATGCGCCGACGATCATGGGGGAGAATCCCTGGAAGAGCGCCGACGACCTGCTGCAGGAAAAATGCAACGGGGAAAACACCCGCCCCAATGCGGCGATGGCAAGAGGGAACGCGCTGGAGCCGGAGGCGAGAAAACGCTACGAAACCAAGGTGGGGGTCGCCTTCACACCGGCCTGCCTGCAAAGCGTGAAACAGGAGTGGCTGAGGGCGAGCGTCGACGGTGTGGCGGCGAACGGAACGGCGGTGGTGGAGATAAAATGCGGAGAGAGTGTGTATCGCAAGGTGGCGGCCTCCGGGGATGTCCCCGGTTACTACTATGGCCAATTGCAGCACATCCTCGCCGTCATCCCGCTTCAATCGATCGACTTCTACTGCTATCTGCCGGGGAGGCCGGAGCTTCACCTGAAGGTGGCGCGGAACGAACGGTACATCGGCCGTCTCCTGGAGACCGAATATCTCTTCTGGCAGAAGTTATTAAAAATCAGACAAGAAGCGGTGCAACGATAAGGTTGGACAATCAATGACAGCGACGACAACGGCAAAGAAAGCTCATCGCCCTGCCGAGGGTCGGGGCGTTGCGTCGATGGAAATGGAATCACCCTCAATGAGAATTTGATAGGAGTGGGCAAGAATGGTTTCAAGTCAGGCAAAAACGATAGAAGAATACCTCAGTGAACTTCCGGCGGACCGCCGGGCGATTGTAATGAAAGTCAGAAGCGTGATCCTGGAAGCGCTTCCCGAGGGTTATGAAGAAGTGATGAACTGGGGAATGATCTCCTATCAGGTCCCGCTGGAGCGTTATCCCAAAACCTACAACGGACAGCCCCTTCTCTATGCCGGCATCGCGGCGCAGAAAGGGTACTATTCCCTCTACCTGACCAGCATCTTTCAGGACGCCAAGCTGGGGGCGAAGCTGCAAGCCGCCTATAAACTCTCCCGCAAGCACCTCGACATGGGAAAGTCGTGCATCCGCTTCATGCGGATCGAGAACCTGCCGCTGGAAGTGATCGGCGAAATCGTCGCGAGTGTGTCGGTGGAAAAGTTCTTGGAAACCTACGAAAAAGCGCGCGACCGCTAATAACCGGCCTACCCTTTATTTGGGGCGTGGGGCGGAGCCCCATTGCCTGAAATGTAAGCCAGACCCTTGTTGTCCAGACGATGGAGGTTTAAAGTAGGAAGAAAAGGAACAGCATAAGAGAATTTCTCAGGCAAGGAGACCGCATGAAGAACATCCTCTCAATGGCAAAAGGAAGCGAAATGGCAAAAACAGCGGCGCTGACGCTCCCCGAAATCGGACTGATCAGCGGAACACGCGCCCTCCTCGGCGCGGGAGTAGCGTTGTTGCTCGCCGACCGATTTAATTTGAGCCAACGGAAGGCGATCGGATGGACCCTTCTGCTGGTCGGCGCGGCCACCACCCTCCCGCTGCTGATGAACGTCTTAAGCAAGCGGCAATCGTCCTAACAACAGGATGCTCTTTTTTATGATCCCCCCTCGGGCCCCTCGGCGAGAGCCGATTCGATCTTCGCGATCAATGCCGAGAAAACCGCCTCGTCCCCTTCGAGCCGCTTCGCGATCATCTTCATCGACGCGGCCTCCTTCACCCCCAGCCCGATCGTCTGCGCGTAGCGGATCTGCCGCTGCGCCCAGACGCTGATCTCAGCGACCCCTTTCCAGCGGTTGAAGTGTTTAATCAATCCGAGCCCGACAACGTCGGCCGCGATCCGATCGCCGCTGGCGAAGATCATGTTCGTCTTCTCCGCCGGCCCCTCTTGCGGGCCGCCGGCGACCATGATCGTCGTGGCATCGACGATGTTTAGGTCGGGATGGGCCGCCAAATTCATCTCCGCCACCACCTCCTCCCAGCGGGCGGGGTTCACCCGATAGGGGCGGTTCCGGGGGTGGGTCACCCCGACCAGGTTTTTGAGGCAGATCGAGTAGGTCGCGCTCTGATGGGTCTTCACCACCGGGACGTTGACGAGAAGATCGGCCTCATAAACCGGCCGGGCGACGTAAATCTTCCCGCTCAACTGCGCCTGCGGCGGCTTCACCTCGATCCACTCGGCGTCGTCGAAGTCGATCACCTCCGCCCCCGCCTCCCGCGCCGCGGCCTCGATCCCGGTCTCTTTCAGATTCTTCCGGGTCGGCAGCCGGATCACCCCCGACATGTCGCCGACGATCACCTTGCCGGCCCCCCCCTCATAAAGGAGCTTCACCACGCTCCGGACGACCTCCGGGTTCGTCGTCGCCGGCGGCGGGTTGTGCGAGACGACGTTCGGTTTCAACAGAACGGTCTTCCCTTTCAGATCGAGCCGCCCGATCCCGCCGATCAGATCA
This sequence comes from Candidatus Manganitrophus morganii, assembly GCA_021651055.1. Lineage (NCBI taxonomy): Bacteria > Pseudomonadati > Nitrospirota > Nitrospiria > Candidatus Troglogloeales > Candidatus Manganitrophaceae > Candidatus Manganitrophus > Candidatus Manganitrophus morganii. The sequence continues at coordinate 2,868,235 of JAJHOH010000001.1, read as the reverse complement.
ACCGCCTCCCGGACCATCCGGTCGATCGTTTCCCCGCCGACGACGGAGACCAACGCCTTTCCGTCCTGAACGAACCGGTTCGGTTTGGGACGCGGGACCGGCCGCAGCTCGCCGTCGGGGGAAGTGAACGAGCGAAAGAGGTTGAACGGGTTGGCGATGAAGATCGGAAGCAGCGCCCCGGCCATTTGGATGAACGAGCGGCGGGAAGGGGAAATGGGATCGGATTCTTCGTTCAAATTTTCTTCCTTCATTTACAATTTTTCTCACAACGACTTTTTATTTTGATTCCTCATTCGTAATTCCTAATTGGTCTTTTTTTCGCTCTCCCGCAGATGTTTCACCTTGGCGTTGATGAAGTCCGAATGGGTCAGCCTCAATCCGTATGCGATCGCGCGGACCTCCTCCACCTCGGAATGGGTCAGATCGGTATCGACCCCGGCGATATCGAAAAGACACTCGATCAGCTGAATCCGCTGCGCCGGGGTGCTCTTCTCGTAAAATTCCCGGGTCAGCCGGAACCGGTCGAGGCTCCCGGCCGCCTCCCGGATGACCGACTCGATCACCGCCGTCCCTTCACTGTCGAATCCGGCGATCTCTTTCAGATGTTTTTTTAAAACGGCCATCTGGGTGTCGGTGAGCGGCTGGTGGAGCGACGCCACGTGGGCGAGCAGCCCGCCGAAGAGCGACGCATAGGTCAGCGCCTCCGGATCGGCCTCGATCGAGAGCTTATCCCGCTCCAGCTTCCGCCGCACTTTAAACAAAATCCGATTGTTGAGAAACTCATGCAGCTCCTCGCTCCGCTTCGAGCGGCGCGCCGGTTTGAAGACCGTCTCCTGAAAAAGCCCCCGGATGCGCCCGAACAAGGCGGGAGCCGGCCCCGCTTCATTGATGATGCCGGAAAACCGCTCCAGGAAAGCCTTCTCCTCGGGGGTGGTCACGCCGTCCGCCGCCGTCATCTTTTGAAGCGCCTCGATCACCTGTTGGCGCTCCCGGGCGCCGCCGAGGTGCTGAACGAAATCGTGAATCAGCAACTCCGCCTCCTCCTGGGTGACCGGGTCTTCCATATACATCTCGATCTTGGCCCATTCGTCTCCGGTCAAATCGAACTTGAACATAAAGTCCTTCAGAAAATTCAGCTCGTCGTGGCTGATCTCGCCGTCGGCCCAGGCAAGGGCGATCAGCACCCGAACCAAGGAGATTTTCTTTTCGTTTGACATAAGGTCTCTCTCCTTTCTCTTGATGATCTACCTGCTTTTCCGGCTGCGCCTCGATCCCTCGGCAAGGTGACAATAACGATCTTTTTTTCGACTGTCAACGGCCGCCCCGCACCTTGCTTTTTATTCTGAATCGGAAACAGCGTCATTCCCCTTACAGATTAAATTCCTCACGGAAGGGTAAGATGACCCCACTTATATAATAACGACTTGCAGACGAACACACAGGAGGTCTCAGATGCCGTACATCACCGTCGACAGGGAAAACTCGGGCAACATCGATCTCTATTACGAAGACCACGGTTCGGGCAGGCCGGTGGTGCTGGTTCATGGCTGGCCGCTGAGCGGCGACTCCTGGGAGAAGCAGGTGCCGGCCCTGCTCGATGCGGGCTGCCGGGTCATCACGTATGACCGCCGGGGCTTCGGAAAGTCGAGTCAGCCAACGTTCGGCTACGATTACGACACGATGGCCGAGGACCTCCACAAGCTGATTACAAAGCTCGATCTGCGGGACATCGCTCTGGTCGGCTTCTCCATGGGGGGCGGCGAGGTCGCCCGCTATCTCGGCGTCCACGGATCCGGACGGGTGAGCAAAGCGGTCTTCATGGCGGCGATTCCACCCTATATGCTCATGACCACCGACAATCCGGATGGGATCGACGGCAGCGTCTTCGACGGAATCAAAAAGGCGATCGTTGCAGACCGGCCGGCGCTTCTCTCCAAATTCCTCTCCGATTTCTATAACGTCGATCTCTTGAAAGGGGAGAAGGTGAGCGATGAGGCGGTCCACCTCAGCTGGATCGTCGCCGCGGAGGCCTCTCCCAAAGGGACGCTCGATTGCGTTACTGCGTTTTCGTCGACCGACTTCCGAAACGACCTGAAACGGATCGACATCCCGACGCTGGTGATCCACGGCGATGCCGACCGGATCTGCCCTTTCCCCGCCACCGGAAAGCGCATACGTGAGATTGTCAAGGGAAGCAGGCTGATCACGGTGGAAGGGGGACCGCACGGCATCAACTGGACCCATGCGGAAAAGGTCAACAGCGACCTGCTGGCGTTTCTCGGGGAGGCGGCCCGGAGGAAGGCCGCCGCATAATCCAAACCGGGACCATTCGATTGCCTTGATCGTCCTTGTATGACGTTTAAGGAAATAATTGTAAACCGCATTACAAAAGCGTAAGATCCTATCCGACACCGGAGCGGCCGCTCCAGGCGCATTGTTGATTATTGCTCCTTCACAGGCACCCACCATTACATGAAGAACAGGTCGGGATCGAGCTCATTCACCCTAATGGAATGCGACGAATGCCGCAGGCAATTCGACACGGCCGCCGGCGGGATTTGCAGCCGATGCCGGCGTCTCCTCTGCAATCGTCATCTGCACGGTTGGTTTCAGGGGTGGCGGGCTTTTAAAAGAGATGAGCCTCTCTGTGTGAATTGCCGGAAGGCGGAAAGTATCCGGAAAGACTAAATATATCCTCCGAGGTCATACGAAAGTCGAGCGGCTGACCCGCACAAGAACACAAGAGAGACCTCTCATCACTCATCCCCGAAAGGTTCCGGACATGCAGCCTCCGGAGGGAAAACGCAAACCATCCTCCTGGCCGAAACGGCTTCTTTCCCCGCTCATCCTGCTCCTCATGGGAATCTTCGTCTGCGGCCTCGCGCTCACCTTTATTTTTCCCACCGGCGTACTGACCCCTTCCTCGTTTGTGGCGCTCGATTTGATCCGGGCCGATTATCAAGCGATGCTCGACGAAGGAACCCGCGACTTCCCTGCCGAGACGACCGTCTATCGGGAACGGGATGAATGCTGGAAGCCGGGGAAGACCCTCTGCGTCTACGGCTGGTACACCGAATGGAGAGACGGGGTCTATCTCGCCAGTTATACGATGGCGACCCTGGAAGACGAACGAACTGGCGTCCTACGGGGATGGTGGTGGGAGGTCGATGTCCCCTCCAAACAGGTCCGCCCCGTCTGGCTTTCCGAACCGCTCCAAACTTTATATGGACTCCGCCCGACCGAGCGCTTCTCGAAAGAAACCCCGCCGCCCCGCCCGACCCTCCCCCCGCTGCTGAAAGCGCCATAGTCGCATCACCGGATCGGGACGTCGCTCATGAGTCGAGTCGACGTGGATCCTTCGACATTCCCCACACCAAGATGGGATAATAAGAGCCGCGCTTCCTTGACCGTTTTCGGACCCTTGGATATACTCCTCATCAGGATGATGATCGATGATATCAACCGCGTTTGAGGGGGAACCTATGCGTCGCTTTTTTTTGTTCCTGTCGCTCCTTGCTTTTTATTCTTCATCCACGACCGCCTGGGCAGACCATCATACCGAGTTTGTAAAAATCTCTCCCACGGTATTCGGACCGAGCGGACTCCTTTTTACCCAATCGGCCGACACGTTGGCTCCGGGACAAATTGAAATAGGGCTCAGCCTCGCGAACGAGCAGAGCGACAATCCGGACCTCACGTTAAACGAATTGATGCCCACGGTCACCGTCGGCCTTCTCGAACGCCTGGAGTTGTCGGCCCGCGCGGATTATCTGTTCGTGAATGTCGTCGGAATGGAGGAACGGACCCTCCAGGACGTCGATGTTTCCCTGAAGTGGCGTTTCATTGACGAGAACAAAAAAGACAACCTCCCCGCGGCCGGACTTTCCTTCACTTATTTTAAGCCGACCGGCAAGGACGAGCTGCGGCAGTTCGGATCGTGGGGATTCAAGGCGCTGCTCGTTTCGTCTGCGGAGGCCGAACTCGGAAAACCCGATAGCATCCTCGTCGGCTTTTATTTCGACGCCGGAATCATGATCTCCGATTTCGGAAAATCATATGAGGAAAGACACACGCTGGTCGACTTCGGCGCCCTCTTCCCCCTGACCGAATCAAAACAACTGCAGCTCCTCTTAGAGGTAAACACCACCCAAAACAACGACACCTTGCTCGAAGGAGACTACACCGGCCTGACGGCCGCGCTCCGCTATGTCACTTCTCACCTCAACGTCACCGGCGGAATACAGAAACGGACCCGGAGCGAATCAGGCGTCGACGATACGAATCGACTCGTCTTTCAGGGAAGTCTTCAGTTCTAACCCGGATGAGACTTCTCCGCCGACCGCTTCAAGCAAACAAGACCCGCCCTAAACCGATCGGGAGGCCCCCCCGATCTCTATCTTTCCTTTGACAAAATGCATGCCGACGAGCGAAAATAGCCGAAACCGCGAGAACGGCGATGCGACTCTCTCTCCCGAAACGGAATCAACGGCAAACTTCCTCCAGTCCGACCCGCCCGCGTAAACCGCCACAGGCACTCACCATCACATGAAGAACAGGTCGGGATCGAGCTCATTCACCCTGATGGAATGCGACCAATGCCGCAGGCAATTTGACACTGCGGACGGCGGGATCTGCAGCAGATGCCGGCGGCTTCTCTGCAACCGGCATCTGCACGGCTGGTTTCAAGGGTGGCGCGCTTTTAAACCGACGAACCTCTCTGTGTGAATTGCCGGAAGACAGAAAGTATGCGGAAACATTAAATGTATAATCCCTGGTCATTCGTAAAATATCCTGAAAAAGAAGTGTCTCCCTCTACCGAAGAAGAGGTCATTCGAAAAATCGGCCGACTGACCTCTACGAAAACACAATTGATTATTCTGCGTGAGAACGGTTTCAAAGAAAAATTTCGACTCAACGAAATTACCTCCGTTCGCCTGCATCAAAAATCACGCGTCAAATACCCGGCGTTAGGACTCGCACTGGCGTTGATCCTGATCCTCTCCTTCGGGACTTTCGGCTACTACTTCATTCCCCGCTTGGTCGACACCCAGAATCCGATGGTCATCGGCAGCCAAGGACGGATGGCCGGAATGCTCCTCATTGCCGTCCTTGGTTTCAGCGCCGTCGGCTTTTACTTGCTTTTCACCACGACAATGGGCGGAGAATGGTGGTGGCTTGAGCTGACCACTTCAGGGCGGACCTACGATTTTCCTCTCGCAAAGACGAAAGCAATCCAAGAACAAGACCTCCTGGCAGCACTTTCCGAGATGCACCTGCCGCTTTGACATGTCATCAAGAGACGAATGAATCTTTACTTTGACATTCCCCCTGCCGCCAGGCGAAAATATCTCAGGATCTGAGGAAGGCGATGCGCATCTTCACACAGAAACAGAAGCAACCTCTACGGCGAACCTCCAACGACCTCCGATCGCAATATCCGTCTCAACATCCTCATTCCCTGCTCCAGTTACAACGAACCCTCGGAAACCAATCGACCCAACGCCTGCAAACAAAACTAAAAATCAGCACCCCCGGAGACAAACACGAGCAGGAAGCCGATCGGATGGCAGCGCAGGTGATGCGGATGCCTGAGTCAAAGAAAGCATCCCCCTGTTCCTGCGGCGGCGAATGCGCCCCCTGCCGGACAAAACAGGCCGGACAGGCAGATCTGCAAACCCAACGGGCCGAGACGGCCGACGCCACCCAAAGCACCGTTCCCCCCATCGTCCACGAAGCTCTCCGCACGCCGGGCCACCCGCTCGATTCAGGGACCCGCGCCTTCTTCGAGCCGCGGTTCGGCTACGACTTAAGCCCGGTGCGAGTCCACACCGACCGGAAAGCGGTCACGTCGGCCCGCGCGGTCGATGCGCTCGCCTACACCGTCGGGCGGGATGTCGTCTTCGCCGAAGGGGAATATGCGCCGCACACCTCTCAAGGAAAAAAGCTGCTGGCGCACGAGCTGACCCATGTGGTCCAACAGGGGGGCGCCGCCCCGACGCTTCAACGGCAAGCGGGAGGGGGAGGCGCCGCCGCGCCGGCGCCCCGTTATTCGGTCACCACATCATCCGGGTGCAACACCGCCCCTTACAACAAGGCGGCCGTCGAAGCGGCGGCCCAAGCCGCCTTCAACCAAGTTCACACGAGCAACTGCGTGAAAACCAAGTCGTTGAAAGAAAACATCCTCGATGAATTTAACGGCCTGACGATCAAATGCAACCAGGGAACGGGCAACCCGTGCGGCCGGGCGAATCGCTTCTTCAGCTCCACCGTCAATCTCTACCCGGATGCGATGAACGCGATCTGCGGTCCGCTGGAATCGACGATTCTCCATGAAGTGATCCATCTGACCGAGTGGGCGCCGTTCGGACATGGGCCGCTCGCCGCCGGGTGCGAGAAATCGTGTTTCGGGTTCGGCTCGGGGGATGCCGCCAAATGCACCTACGACACCGGCTACGTGCCGGTGTTGAGCGCGTCGATCGGAAAAGCCTTTCCGGAGGAAGGGGCCTCGACGACGTACGCGCGCCTCTATCTCGGTCTGGAAAAACGGGGGCCGGTCCTCAGCTTTGTTCACCCCTCTCTCGGGATCGGCGTCGGCCTGATCGGCGAGACGACGGGAGAAGCCGGAGCCGCCTCGGCCGGATCGACGACGTTGGTCTCGCTGCTCGGCGGCCTTCGATTCGATCCGAGCAAGCCGGGCGGCGGCTATCTCTCCTTCTTCGGCGGGCCGGCGCTCGCCCTCGGCAGCGGCAAAGAGAAAATCGGCTACGAAGCGGGGGCGGCGCTCGGCTACCGCTGGCGCTGGCTCGATTTCTCGGTGAATGCCGGGCGGACCTATGACCCGACCCGAGAGGCCGGAATGGACCGGCTCTTCACCGTCGGCGCCACCCTCCAAATCGGACCAAGCGTGCCCCGCTGAGCGCGATCATTCGCTTGATCCTTTCAACAGGCCGGCTCTTGAAACATCCCCTTCCTTCTGATATTCTCCCGTTTCATGACGAGACCGCCAACCGTGGAACATCTAGGCCATCTCCATCACCTGAGATGAAAAACCCGCCACACCGTTTCTCCACCCATCGATTTAAGAAGGAATAGATAGCGAATGAAAGAGAAATCGAAATTAAGCAGTCCCCTCTTACACCTTGTTTTGGGCGCATTGCTCCTTTTGGTTTTAATGCTGGTGCGCGAGTTCAGATCGGGGGAGGCTCGGAAGAAACCGGCCGCTCCCTCGCCCACCGCGGCGTCCGCTCCGCCCGCCAAGCGGGCCGAGAACGCCGATCCCTTTTCTCCGGAAAGAATGGTTGATCTGGGAGAGCGGGTTCTTTTCGGGAACAACAATCCCCGCCTCGATTCGGATCAGGGCCTGCCGGTCGGCCGGGGCCAGTGCCCCTCCTGCCACAAGATTCTGCCGGAACAGCCGCCGAACCGCTTCCCGCCGTTGATCGGGGTGATGGCGCGCGCCGGCGAGCGAATCAAAGAAGAGCGCTACCGGGCGTTTGCCCGGCGGCACGCCGAGGCCGGGGAGCCGAAAACGGGAATCCGGCCCCATGCGAAAACCGCGGGCGAATATGTCATCGAGTCGATTTATTGCCCCAGCTGTTATGTGGTGGAGGGACTCGGCATTCAGGACTCGAACGACACCGTCAGCATGATGCCGCTCATTCCACGCCCGGATCTCGGGCTGAGCGACTATGAGATGGCGGCGGTCGTCGCCTATCTGCAGGCGGTCGAGGCGCAGGGGGATCTTTCGAAGGTGACGGCCAAAGAGGACTGGGAGAACTATTTCGGAAGGCAATTAACCCTCCCCGAAGGAGCGGACAAAAAGCCGCTGTCGGTCGCCGTGCCGCAGGACCTTTCGAAGGTCGGTCTCTCCAAAGAGCCGCCCGATGTGATCATCGAGAAGCTGGCGTGTTATGTCTGTCACAAAATCCCGACGGTCCGGATCGCGCAGGTCGGAACGATCGGTCCCGTGTTGACCCTCAAGACGATCGCCGAGAAGCGGATTCAATCTCCGGAATATCAACGCGCCTTAAGCGAGGGGAAGGTCCGGGCGACGACGCCGAAGCAATATGTGATCGAGTCGATCCTGAACCCGAGCGGGTTCATCGTTCCCGGCTTCGACGACGCCATGCCGAAGAACTTTAAAGAGCGGTTGACCTTCGGAGCGGCGGAAAACCTGGCCGAGTTCCTCCTGACCCTCGACGAGGGGGCGATGGAGAATCAGTTTCAGCCCTCTTCCGACGACGCCGGAAGCGTCTCGAAAATGAGGGACTAAAGGGAAGCCTTTTCGATCTCTTCTCTGAAGTTCACCCGAATCGACTTCATCGATGCGAATTCTCATCCAACGGGTCATCGAAGCCCAGGTCGCTGTCGATCAAGAGGTGATCGGCCGGATCGGTCCCGGCCTGGTCGTCCTCCTCGGCGTAGCGAAGGGAGACACCGCCGCGCAAGCCGTTCGTCTCGCGGAGCGGCTGCTCGCCTACCGGATCTTTGAGGATGAGGAAGGCCGGATGAACCGTTCCATCCAAGAGATCAAAGGCGCTTTTCTCGTCGTCTCGCAATTCACCCTGGTCGCCGACGTCGCCAAAGGAACCCGCCCCGGCTTCTCCACCGCCGCGCCCCCCGATCTCGCCGAGGCGCTCTACCGCACCTTTGTCGACCGCCTCGCCGCCTCCGGCCTCACCGTAGAGACCGGCCGGTTCGGCGCACACATGGTCGTCTCGCTTCATAATGACGGGCCGGTGACGTTTTTGCTGGAGGGGTGACTTTCCGCCGATCAAGAGACCGGGAGAGATTTTAAAAGGGGAATGCGGCGCGGCTGGAATGAAAACGACTCGCTAAATTGTCATTGCGGTTTTTGCAAGGCGGCGGCGCTTCTCGTACGCCTCGCGCGCGATCCGCACATCTTCCAGGAAATGCGGCAGCTCCTCCAAACGGAGCGCCTGCGGGCCGTCGACCAGCGCCTTGAGCGGCTCCGGATGGAAATCGACCAGAATCAGGTTGGCTCCCGCGATCACCCCTTGCGCCGTTGCGTGGAAGAGATCGAGCAGTCCGTCGGGCGAGCGGTCGCGGCTGCCGATCGAGTGGGAGGGGTCGATTCCGACCGGCATCCGGGTGAGGCGCTTCACCACCGGGATCTGAGCGAAGTCGACCAGGTTTCGATGCGGCGCGGCGAACGAGCTGTGCATTCCGCGCAGGCAGAAGATCACATTCGCGTTCCCTTCGCTCGCCAGATACTCGGCGGCGTTCAGCGACTCGGTGAGCGGGATGCCGTAGCCCCGCTTGATCAGCACCGGGTATTTCGCCTGCCGGCCGATCGATTTCAGAAGCTCGAAGTTCTGCGTGTTGCGGGTGCCGATCTGCAGCATCACCCCCGTCGGCCGGCCGGTCTGCTCCAGACAGGTGTCGATCTGCTCGACATGGTCCTCATGCGTCACCTCCATCGCAATCACCTTGATCCCGTATTTCCCCGCCAGCTCGAAGGTATACGGCAGACACCCCTTGCCATGTCCCTGGAAGGAGTAGGGATTGGTCCGCGGCTTGTAGGCCCCCATCCGCGTGCAGCGCTGGCCCTGCGCGGAAAGCGCCTTCAACATCGCCTCGACGTTCTCCTTCGTGTCGACGGCGCAAAGCCCGGCGAAGACATGGAGATTGTCCTGGTCGAACTGGATGCCGTTGTATTCGAACCCGATGGCGCGGCGTTCGTCTTTATGCCTTCCCAGGATGCGGTACTCCTCCGAGATCCGGACAACCCGCTCCACCGCCGGGAGGGCTTCGATCAGCTCCCGGTCGACTTTGGCGGTGTCTCCGATCAGATAGATCTCCGTGAGCCGCTGCGCCTTTCCTTGAACGATATGTTTCTGGACGCGAATGTTCGGAAGGGTGGCCAGGTAGGCCCAGGTCTGTTGGAAAGCGGCGCTGTTCTCGTCGATATGGGGGTGTAAAATCAAAAGCATAGATCAAACATTCCTCTTTTATGACCGCGGCCGACCGAGGTCTGATGGATACCGCCCCAAATCTCAGGGGCGGTTGATTTTTCCATGAAGCAGGGGGTTCTGTCAATCCCGTTCTGTAAGCCGTGATCGACGTGAAGAATAGGCAAAATTCGATATGAACGGGGCTCCCCATCGTAGAATAACCCATTCGTATTAGCTCCTCCGCGGAATAGTCCTCTTATTACATTTATGGCATAATCCCTTTTGGCGTTCGTTTTTATTCGGAATCGGAATAGAGTCGATGAGGGTTCCTCACATCTCTCCAACAGGCTTTATAGAATAAGGACGCAGCCCTAATACCTGAAAAAAGAATAAACGCTGCAAACAACGCAGTCTCTAAAAGATGATAGGAGGAGAATCATGAGACGAGTCGATTTCCTTGTCGGACAGAAAGATTTCAGCACATTGATCGCCGAGCAGTTTATGCAGCAGGATGTGGTCTATTTTTCGCCGTCGGTGAAGGCGCAATCGATTGCGGCGGCGCTCACTACCGGTAATTTCGGGAGTGTCCCCATTGTAAACGAGGAGAGGCGACCGGTCGGGATTGTCAGCGAGTTCGACCTGCTCAAGGCGGTGCGACAAGGAAAGTCCCTCAACGATCTCAGCGCGGCGGAGATCATGACCACGCCGCCGGTCACGGTCCTGCCGGAGAGCAAGGCAGACGACGTGTTGAAGATTCTGGAGGACAGGCATCTGATCCGGGTGCCGGTGGTCGATGAGGAGGGTCGGCTGGTCGGCATGGTGGCGCGCCGGGACCTGCTCCACGGCTATCTGCAGGCGCAAGTCCCCGACAAGGTCTGGTGGATGTAAACGGAACAGCGCGCCCCGATACTTTAATCAAACGACCCGGACCATGAGACGGATAAAAGCGCGCGAACCTCCCCTGGCGCACGCGCTCCTCTCTCCTGCTCATGATCCGGGTTTTTTCTTTCCGAAGCCGGCCGCGGCCGGCGGCCCCTCCAGCCCCGCTCCCTCGCGTTTCATTCGAGACCCCGCTGTGATGTATGTAGAAATTTATACTCAGCGGCCGTGTGGCCTACTTTCCACTTCTGTGGCATACTTATTCTGTATCCGGGATTTCATGCCGGCGGGATGAAGCCCGGATTGGTATGAATGAAACCGGCGGACCCTACAACGAAGGAGTCTCCCCAGAAACGAGTCATAGGAGGAATGGATGAGACGGATTGACTTTATGGTCGGACAAACGGATTTCAATACATTGACCGCTGCTCAGTTCATGCAGCAGGACGTGGTTTATTTTACAAAGACAGTGAAAGCGCAATCGATCGCCGCGGCGATCACTACCGGGAATTTCGGGAGCGTGCCGATCGTCGACAGCGATCTAAAACCGGTTGGGATCGTGAGCGAATACGATCTGCTGAAGGCGATGCGGCAGGGAAAGCAGCTGAACGAAATCAACGCCGGCGACATCATGACCAAACCGGCCATCACGGTCCCGTTCGAAGCGAGCTCGGCGGAAATCATGAAGGTCATGGAAGACAAACATCTGATCCGTGTCGCGGTGGTCGATGAGGAGGGGAAACTGGTCGGAATGTTGGCCCGAAGGGATCTGATGAAGGGCTACCTCCAATCGCAAGTCCCCGACAAGGTCTGGTGGATGTAGGACCTTCCCCAGAGATCTCCACTTTTTCTCTTCACAAGGAGGCGATGACCCGGTGACCTTTCCACCCCCCTGGAGGTGATCCGGGTCTTCGCCAAAGAGAAAGATCCAAAAAGCCCCCTCTCTTTCATTCACCCCGCCTCAATCACGACCCACCCTCTCCCGACCGCACGCAAAGGTTAAACGGTTGCGAAATCGGATCGGATCAGGTATAAAAAACCATTCATGACAAAAAATGTAAAGGAGCCGTGCTGATGGATTTTGTTCTCACCGACGCGGAAGTCCGCGTCTTGGGCTGCTTGATCGAAAAGGAGATGGCGACCCCCGACTATTACCCCCTCTCCCTCAACGCCCTTCAAAACGCCTGCAACCAAACCTCCAACCGCGACCCGGTCGTCTCTTATGATGAGAAGACGGTCGCCGAGGCGCTGGAAGCGCTGAAAACAAAGCGGCTGGCCACCCAAGACCAACTCGGCCGAGTGCCGAAGTATTCGGAGCTTTTTCTCAAGAGCGCCAACCTGGTGCAGCGGGAGGCCGCCGTCCTCTGCGTGTTGATGCTGCGGGGAGCGCAGACGGTCGGAGAGATCCGCGGGCGCACGGAGCGGCTTCATTCTTTCGCCGGCTTGGAAGAGGCCCAGAAGACCCTTCAAACATTGGAAGAGTGGGGCTACGTCGCCCTCCTTCCGCGGCAGCCCGGCCGGAAGGAATCGCGTTATGCCCACCTTCTCTCCGGCCCCCCCGAAAACAAAGAGGAGGCCCCTTCCGAATCGGCCCTCCGGAATGAACCGATGGAGAACGAGGCGGTCGCAAAACTCGAAAACGAGGTCAGGTCCCTCCGTCAGGAACTGGAGGAGTTGAAACGGACCCTCCACGATTTCAAGGCGCAATTTCAATAAGCAGAGTCCCGAAGAAAAACCGGATGACGGCCGTCAAAAAACGCTTTCTGATTGTCACCCTCCTCCTCGCCACGGTGGGACTCGATCGGGTCACCAAGGTGATCGCGCGCGATCGGCTCGAATCGGCTCCGCCGATTTCTCTCTTCGGCGGGATCGTCCGGCTGGACTATGTGGAGAATCCCGGCGCGTTTTTAGGCCTGGGGTCCGGGCTCTCGGAGACGACCCGCTTCTGGATTTTTTCCGTCCTCGTCGGCGGCTTTCTCGTGGGACTTTTCCTTTACGTTCTCATCAACCGCCGCTTGTCGGTGATCGAAGTCGTCGCCTTCTCCCTCATTTTGGGAGGGGGACTCGGCAACCTGATCGACCGCGTTCTTTACGATTACGTCATCGACTTCCTGGTCGTCGGGATCGGGAGACTTCGGACCGGCGTTTTCAACGTCGCCGATCTTGCAATTACGGCCGGAGTTGGTTTACTCTTCTTGCGTCAGATCCGCTCGGCTCGCCGGCAGGAACTTCAATCGAGGTCTTGAGATGATGGACGGTTCTCAAAAAAAACATCCCCTGCGCCCCCTCCCCTTTCTCCTTCTTTTAGGCCTCCTCTTCACCTCCATGACGGGGTGCGCCACGGATGGAAACACCCGTCCGATCTCTCCGTCGATCGGCCGCCAGGGAACGGTCCTGATCTCCGACACCCTCTTCTTCGGGCTGAGCACCGCGCGGGGCCCGGTCGGCGAGGCCGAATGGAGCGACTTTCTCCGGGACATCGTCACCCCCCGTTTTCCGGACGGCTTCACCTACTGGGAGGCCAACGGCCAGTGGCGCGGCGCCGACAACCGGCTCGTCCAGGAACGATCGATGGTCTTACAGATCATCCACCCCGATACCTTCCAGGCCGAATCGGCCATCCAGGAAATCATCCATCGCTACGAGCAGCAATACGAGCAAGATTCGGTCTTGCGGCTTCGGGATGCGGTTCAGGTCTGGTTTTGATGTCGTTCTGATCGCCGCCTGGGAACCTTCCCTGAAATCTTACTTGCCAGTCCGCCGACTTTCTTATCCTGTAGATCGTTCGCTTCATCGTTTTCGTTCAAGCGACCCTTTCTTATTCCGACATCGTCGATTACGCCCTCTGGTCGAGGCTGCCGCGGAAGCGACCGGCTCCCCGACCCGGAAGCGGTCGCGGCCCTTCTCCCCCGGATCGGCTGGTCGAAGGTCCGCTGGGATGCCGTTTTGGTTGGTGGCGGAGGATAGTGCACTTTAGAATGGGTCGAAGCGGCCTCACGATCTCAGTCCCCCATATATCTAAAAGACATATCTAAGATCACAAAAACCCAACCTGTTGCTATAATAAGATCGTGATCGGATGCGGCGCGTTCAAGAAACCGCCGTTGTCATCCGATCACGCATAACAATCCGGAGTCGATCACAATAAAAAGAAAACAGAAAAAGAGCGCAGAGGATGTTTCTTCCCGGTTTGCTCGGATCAATGGGGAACATCCTTTTAAAACGGCGGTTCCAAACGGCTTTGTCGATTATGCCGTGAGAACGCGCCATGGGGGGAAGCTCTTCTATTTTAATTTCGATCTTGCCGAAGAGATCGGCCTGATTCCAAAAAGAGCGCGCCGTGTGATCACCCCCGCGCTCAGCCAAGCCATCCTCGATACGTTCAGCCTGCAGATCATCAACGAATACGACATCACCCACCATGTCAAAATCCCGAAGGAAGACATCCGCCCCCATCGCTATATGGCGACCCGCTACTTGCAGATGCAGCATCCCGACAAAAAGGGGCATACCTCCGGCGACGGACGTAGCATCTGGAACGGGACGTTTAAAGGTCCTCATGGCCGATGGGATATTTCCAGCTGCGGCGCCGGCGTCACCTGCCTGAGCCCGGCGACGGCGATCGAAAAAAGATATTTTAAGACCGGCGATAAAAACGCGTCGTACGGCAGCGGCCGTTTGGATTTGTCGGACGGGGTCTGCGCGGCGCTGATGAGCGATATTTTCCATCGCAATCAAATCCGGACGGAGAGAACGCTGGCGGTGATCGCTTTTGACGACAACACCTGCATTACCGTGCGCGCCGGGAAAAATCTTTTGCGTCCCGCCCATTTCTTTAAATACCTCAAACAAGGAGATTACTCGGGATTAAAACGGGTGGTCGATTACCACATCGCCAGACAGGTCGAAAACAGAGAGTGGCCTTTGATCCGGAATGCCGGAGAGAAGTACGGCGACCTGCTGGAGCGGATCACCGTCGCGTTTGCAAAAGCCGCCGCGCAATTTGAGAGCGAATATATCTTTTGCTGGATGGAATGGGACGGAGACAATATCCTCACCGATGCGGGGATCATCGATTACGGCTCGGTCCGGCAGTTCGGCCTCTTTCACCATGAATACCGATATGACGACGTCGACCGCCTTTCCACCAGCATCACCGAACAGAAGAACAAGGCCAAATACCTCGTCCGAACCTTCGCGCAGCTCACCGACTTTTTGACCAGCGGAAAAAAGAAAAACCTGAGGGCCTTCAAAAACCATCCGTCGCTAAAACGGTTCGAGCGGATATTCGAGCAGACAAGGGATGAAGCCGTTCTCTACCGCATCGGTTTCGATCAAAACACCCAGGCCCTCTTATTGAAAAGCGCGCAGGATCGGGAGCGGGTCGGGGAATTCAGAACCATTTTGAGATATTTTGAAAAAGCGAAGGCGAAGCGGGGCCGTCATGCCGTGGCGGACGGGTTCAATTGGGACGCCATCTTCTGTATCCGCGATATCCTGCGCGAATTGCCCCCCCTCTATTTGTCCGCCGCCGACACAATCTCTCCAAAACAGTTCATCGATATTTTGCGGTCGGATTACGCCTCCACGGCCGATGTCCGGCTCAGTCGAAGCCGGCAGGAGAAGATCGCCCAGTTCCAGCGGGTGTATTGGAGCCTGGTCCGCCGGGCGGCCGATCTGGAGGGACGGACCACGGAGGAGGTCCTGCGTCAGATCGGGGACCGGTCCGCTCTGATCAACCGCTACAATAGGGTGACCGGAGACGCCATTATTTTCGTCGGGCAGCGGATGGTCAGAGAATGGAAAACGATCTCGACGGAAGAGTTGCACCAGATGTTCCAGGAGTTTGTGGAAGGGCAGATCTTGCGGCCGGAATCGCCCTCCGCAGCGGCCGCCCCGGGCCGACACGCGAAGAGCAGAAAAACACGGCGGCTGTTACATGCCATGTTGGATACGGTCAATAAATACCGGGAAAGCGTCTAGCGGAACCGGCCATTCTTTCTTTATTTACGATCAAATTACTTTAAACCGATCATCATGAAGGGGCGACGCATGCGTCGCCCCTCCTTGCGATGCTCCGCACAAAGGGATACAATCGGCCGACCCGGAATCTTTTCCCGCAAAGGAACGCTCCGATGAGTCGATCCGCTCCGCATCATCAAGAACCGCCCCCGCTGACCTTTCAGGCGCTGACGTCTCGAAATTGGAAAGACCTCGAAACGCTCTTCGGCCCGCGCGGGGCGTGCGGCGGCTGCTGGTGTATGTTTTGGCGATTGCCGCGGTCACAATTCAATCAACAAAAGGGAGAGGGAAACAGGGCCGCTTTCCAGAAGCTGGCCCGCTCCAAAGCCCCGCTCGGAATCTTGGCCTATGCTGCGGAGCAACCGGTCGCCTGGTGCGGCGTCGCCCCGCGGGAGAACTACCCTGCCTTGGAACGCTCCCGTATTCTGAAGCCGATCGATGACACCCCGGTCTGGTCGATCACCTGTCTCTTCGTCTCCAAACCGTTCCGGCGGAAAGGGATCACCCCGCGCTTGCTGAAAGCGGCGGTGGCCTTTGCGATGGAGAACGGCGCTCGGGCGGTTGAAGGATATCCGATCGAACCGAAGAAAGACGCCATGCCCGACCCGTTCGCCTGGACCGGCATCGCCTCGGCCTTTCGAAAGGCCGGATTCAAAGAAGCGCTCCGGCGCTCCGAAACGCGGCCGATCATGCGCTACGATCCCTCGGATGGAGCGCGCTGATTCTTTCTCGGAATCACGAACCGCCTCCCCAAGCGGCCCTGCTCTCGTCGGATCACATCCAGCTTCGAAATGCAATCCCCTTCGGCCGGTATGCCGCTCCGCTCCGTTGCAAACAAATGCCCCGATTCGCTACCATTTCTATATACATCTGCTCGATGGCTCCTCTTCGCTCTGGACTGAAGCAGATCCGATCGGTGATGGAAGAGATCGGCGTCGGGCGGGCTTTCTTCTTACAGAGAAACGGGAGAGGCCCAAGGGTCCTCCTTCTCATCCACTTGCTTACATTCCTATGGAGCTTTCGAAAATGTATTTAGATAAACGGATTCGCCCTCTTCCGGAAGAGGTAAGACACTACCTGGCGGGGCAATTTGCGGCGGTCTATTCAGATCTGGTGGACGAAGCCTTTCCGGACCTCGATCGGGAGCGGAAGAACATTCGCATACAGACCTTGATCGAGGGGATCATCCATTCTTTGATTCGGCTCTCCTCGCGGGACAATGCGCCGACGGAAGATCTGCTGCGGCAGGCAAGCGAGCAGCTCAAAGAACTTTATCCGGAAGACCGGCACCCCCTGATCGACACGCTCACCGAATTTATCATGCCGAATCTGGTCGATCGTCCCGCCGAACGGACGGAACGAGGGGCTGCGTGATCCCCCGAAAAAAAGAGCGGCCCTCTTATTCCCGGCCGGCGGAGGAGCGCGGCCGGTCCGACATCCCGGAGCCGCCGCGCGGCCGGCGGCGGCTCCTCTGGCTCGGCCCCGGCTTTCTCTGGATGGTCTCCGCCACCGGCTCCGGCGAGCTGCTCTTCACCCCGCGCGTCGCCGCCCTCTACGGCTATGCGCTTCTCTGGGGCCTCCTGGCGGCGGTCCTTCTCAAGTGGTTCATCAACCGCGAGGTCGGACGCTTCGCGGTCTGCACCGGCGTCTCGCTGCTCGATGGTTTCTCGAAGCTCCCCGGACCGCGAAATTGGGCGGTCTGGCTGATTCTGGTCCCTCAGCTCTTGGTCGCCGCCACCACCGTCGCGGGATTGGCCAGCGCCGCCGCCACAGCCCTGATCTTGATCCTGCCGGGGGAGATCCGCCTCTGGACGGCCGGCCTCATCTCCCTCTCCGCATTTCTGGTTTTAAAGGGCCATTACCGGATCATCGAGCGGATCGCGACGGCGGTGGCGATCCTCCTTGCCGTCCTCGTCCTCACCGCCGCCTTGCTGCTCTTTCCCGATCCGGCGGCGCTCGCCGAGGGATTGATCCCGCGCCTCCCCCCGAACGTCGACTATGGGGAGGTCCTCCCCTGGCTCGGATTTATGCTTTCGGGGGCCGCCGGGTTCATCTGGTATTCGTTCTGGATTCCCCGAAAGGGATACGGCGCCGCCGGTGCGCGCCGCGCGGCCTCGGAAGAAGGGGTCGATTCGTCCTCCGCAGGCCGGCAGCGCCTGCGCGGCTGGCTCACGCAGATGACCCTCGACAATACGGTCGGGGTGATCGGCGCGCTGGCGATCGCCATCGCCTTCCTGATTCTCGGCGCGGAGCTGCTGAAGCCGAGAGGCTTGGTTCCCGACGAAGATCGGGTCGCCGCCACCCTCGGCCACCTGCTGGGAGGGGTCTGGGGACCGGCCGGATACTGGTTCATGGTCGCCGGCGTCTTGATCGGATTTTGGGGAACGGTCCTTTCGGTCCAGGACGGCTTTTCGCGGCTCCTCGGGACCGGGACCCGTCTCCTCGTCGCCCCGCTCCATCCGGGAGGGCGATGGGGAGACGAGGCCTTCTGGCGCCGCGTTTATTTAATCGGTTGGGTCACCCTTTTTCCGATCGTTCTCTTCTTTTTCGTCGGCAAGCCGGTCGGCCTGCTGAAACTCGCCGGCGGGATCGAAGCGGCCCACATTCCGATCGTCGCCGGACTGACCCTCTATCTGAATCGCCGCCGTCTTCCGCCGGAGTTGCAACCCTCCCGCCCCGCCTTCCTCGCCACCACCCTCGCCGCCCTCTTCTTCGCCGGCTTCGCCCTCGTCTACCTCTGGAGCCTGTTCACCCCAGAGGGATGATCTCCCCTACGATTGCATCCACTCCGAATCCGCATTCTGCAATCCGCAATGGATTCTCTCCCCCTTGCCGGAGCGCTCCCTTTCTGCCATAATGCCCCCGCTGCCCTGAATCGGACCCTAAAGACCCCGGATGGACACGAAGAGCGCATTCTTCATTGAACATACCGAGCGACTCCTCCAAAGCTTTACGCATTGGACCGGCCGGGATCTTCTCATCCCCGCCGGTTCTTCAAGCAGACTCGCCGAACAGCTTTTTCACGCCCCTTTCGTGGTCGTCTCCCACGGCGTCGAAGATGACCCCCTCCTCGATTACGGAAACGAAACCGCGCTGGCCCTTTGGGAAATGTCGTGGGAAACGTTTACCCGCACCCCCTCCCGGCTGACGGCGGAGCCGGTCAGCCGGGAAGAGCGGGCGCGCCTGCTGGCGGAGGTCACCCGAAAAGGCTTCATCGACAACTACAAAGGGATCCGAATCTCCCGCACCGGCCGGCGTTTTATGATCGAGCAGGCGCTGGTCTGGAATCTGCTCGACAAGGAAAACCGCCACTGTGGACAAGCAGCGACATTTTGGCGATGGAAATACTTGTAAGGTACAATATGAAAATAGGAATTAAAGCCGGGAAACCGAGTTTCAATTCCTAAATTCCACATTCCTCATTCGTGATTGCTTTTTAAGGAACCTTTTTCTTTTTTCATTGTCTAAATAAACCAGATGGACGGAACCGACTGGGAGTGGGTGCAACGGGTCCAGAACGGCGAAACCGACGCCTTCGAGACCCTTCTTCAACGCCATCAGAAGCCGATCTTTAATCTCCTCTACCGTCTGCTGGGAGATATCGAAGAGGCCTCCGATGCGGCGCAAGAGGTTTTTCTTGCCGCCTACCGCGCCATCCAAGAATTCCGGGGCGACGCTCTCTTCTCCACCTGGCTTTATCGGATCGCCGTCAACCAGGCGATGACCCGGAGAAAACGCCTCGCCGCCGACGTGTCTCGAAGAGCGGCGTTCGACGCAGACGATCCGGAAGAGGCGCACGATCCGCTCGCCGATCTTCCGCATCCCGGTCCGGACCCTGCGCAGGAGGCCGAGCGGAAGGAGGCGCACGTCCGCGTCCAGCAAGGTTTGAACGGCCTGAAGGAGGAAGAAGCGCTGATCATTCTCCTCCACGATCTTCAGGGCCTTCCGTATGAAGAGATCGCCCGTATCCTCAAGGTTCCCCTCGGAACGGCGAAATCCCGGCTCCACCGGGCGCGGCTCGCCTTAAAAACAAAGCTTGCGCCGTATTACGATTCAAGTAGGATAGAGAAATGAACTGCGACCAGATCCAAGAACAGCTCTCGGAATATTTGGATAACCGGCTCGAAGACGCCGACCGCCGGCGCGCGATCGAGGATCATCTCGCCTCCTGTCCCCGATGCCTCCCGGAGGCGAAGCAGCTGCGGGACGGAATCAAGGGGGTGGCCGGACTTCCCGAGGTGAAACTCCCCGCCGGATTTTCACAGCGGGTCATGGCGCGCGTCCGGGAAGAGGGGGCGGGACCGACCCTCTGGGAGCGCCTCTTCCAGCCGCTCAGGATCAAGATCCCCCTCCATGCCACCGCGCTCCTTCTCGTCGTCGGCCTGGCTGTTTTTCTTTACCGGGCGAACGAGCCGATGGAGCAGATGGCACAGTCGATTCCATCGGAAGCCGCGCCGGCCCTGAAGCAAGCGCCGCCCGCCGTCGAGGAATCGAAATCGGCCGACACGGCCGGACCACCCGCCGCCCCATCGGAGCAGTTGTTATCCGATTCCCTACAAGCCCCCCCTGCGGAGACGGATAAAATCGAGCCGTCGGCTCGGCAAGACCGCGCCGCGCCGGCGCCGGCCCCCGCGCAGGAGAAGATGGCATTCAAAGAGGCCGAATCGGGAAAAACCGAATCCGAAACGGGTCTTTCCACAGGTCCCCCTCTTCCGGAGAGAGGCGAGCAACGGACGGCGGAAGCGCTTCCGAAGAGGGAATCCCCCTCTCCTCCCGATATTCTCCTGACGCTCCTCACCCGAGGAAAAGCGGATGGACCGATGGACCTCTCCGCCAAGGTGAGGGAGATCGTTCAGCGCAGCGGCGGCACCCTTCATCCCGCCGCCGAGAGAGACGACCCGAACAATGCCAAACCGCGGTTCCGGCTCGACCTCCCGAAGTCTGAATATAGCCGATTCAAGTCGGAACTGACCCAGGTCGGAGAGATTATCTCCGAATCGCAGCCCTCCTCCCCGCCCCCCCAAACCGGGGCGGAGCCCTCGTCCTCGATGCGGATCGAGTTGACCTTTCTATTCGATAAATCAAAAGAGACCGGCGCCGCCAAGCCGCCCCCGGCCAAATAAGGAAATTTTCCACAAAAAACTTGAAACCTTTTTTCTCCTCCGCGGTCTAACAGGGATAAGGACCAAAACCGTCCCCCCAAAACATTCCCTAGGAGGAGAAGATGAAAACCAACCTGCTTTTGATCATCCCAACCCTGGCGCTGTCGGCCGCGCTCCTTTTTACCGGACCCGGCGGCGAAGCGGCCGGCCCTCGGGAGAAGCCGCACGAACAGGCGAGCCATGCCGACGACCAAGAGGCGCTCTCGGTGACCGTTTACAACAGCAATCTCGGCCTGGTGAAGGAGACCCGGCGCTTGACCCTCCCGGCCGGAATCACCGAGCTGAAGTTCTCCGACGTCGCGGCGCAGATCATGCCCCAGACGGTCCACATCACCTCGCTCACCGATCCGGCCGGACTCGGCGTGTTGGAGCAGAACTATGAATATGATCTCCTCTCGCCTCAGAAGCTGCTCGACAAGTTCGTCGGCAAGGAGATCAACGTCCTGCGCGACGGCGTCGAGATCCCGATCACGATCCTCAGCACCCACGGCGGCATCGTCTACCGGATGGGGGACCGGATCTTTACCGACCACCCCGGCAAGATGATCTTCCCCGGCCTTCCTGAAAATCTTCTCCCGAATCCGACCCTCGTCTGGAGATTGGAGAACGAAACCACCCGCCCCCAGAAGGTCGAAGCGACCTATCTCACCGGCGGGATGACCTGGAGGAGCGACTACGTCGCGATCCTCGACAAGGAAGATCAAAAGATCGATCTGACCGGCTGGGTGACCCTCGACAACAAAAGCGGGGCGACCTTCAAGAATGCCAAGCTGAAGTTGGTGGCGGGCGATGTGAACCGGGTTTTGGATCGGTTCGAGACGCGCGACGCCCCCCACGCGCTGGAAATGGCCGCCGCCAAATCGGCCGCCGCCCCCTTTACGGAGGAATCGTTCTTCGAATATCACCTCTACTCCCTCCAGCGCCCGACGACGCTGAAGGACAACCAGACCAAACAGGTCACGCTGCTGACCGCCAACCAGGTTCCGGTGAAGAAACGCTTCCTCTACTACGGGGCGGCGCATTTTTATCGGACGCAGTACGGCACCCCGATCTCGAATCAGAAGGTCGGCGTCTATGTGGAGATCGCCAACAAAAAAGAAAACCAGCTCGGCATGCCGCTCCCCAAGGGAACCCTTCGCGTCTACAAAGCCGACAGCGACGGAAGCCTCCAGTTTATCGGCGAAGACCGGATCGACCACACTCCCAAAGATGAAACGATCAAGATCAAAATGGGGGATGCCTTCGACCTCGTCGCCGAGCGGAAGCAGACCGAGTGGAAAAAGATCGCTTGGGATACGTACGAGGTCGCCTTCGAGGTCGCCCTTCGGAACCATAAAGAGACTTCCGCCACCATCCGCGTGATCGAGCCGATCCCCGGCGACTGGGAAATTTTGAAGACGACACATGACTATACGAAGGTGGAGGCCCACACCGTCCAGTTCGATGTGCCGGTGGGGAAGGACAAGGAGGTGAAGCTGCAGTACCGGGTACGGGTGCGGTTTTGAGCAAGTTGACTTAGCGATAGGATTGGATTATAAATTGCCGTCTTAGAATGGACTTTTCTATAGCGAGAAAAGATAAATCTTTAGATAATAAATTTTTCCCCTTTTCTTGGAGTAAGCCATGAACATCTCAATCTTTCACAACCCCAAATGCAGCAAGAGCCGCGAAACCCTTAAACTTCTCAATGAAGAAGGAATCGAGCCGGACATCATTCTCTACCTCCAAACCCCGCCGACGCAAAAAGCGCTTTCTGAGATTTTGAAAAAGTTGGGGATGGAGCCGAAGCAACTGATTCGCTTTAAAGAGCCGGTCGCGGGAGAATTGGGCATCAAGGCCTCAGACAAACGGTCGGATGCCGAGTGGATCAAGCTGATGGCGGAAAACCCGATCTTGATCGAACGGCCGATCGTCATTACCCCTCAAAAAGCGGTGCTCGGCCGCCCCCCGGAGAATGTTTTGGAGCTGATCGGTTTGTAAGACAGGGGAATGGATCAATTACGAATCTAATTCCTCATTCGTAATTCCTAATTCTCAATCGAACTCGCTCTATGAATGTTTCGGAACAATTCGATGTCATCGTCATCGGCGGCGGCGCCGCGGGGCTGATGTGCGCCTTGACCGCGGGCCAACGGGGACGCCGGGTTCTGCTTTTGGAACGGGCCGACCGCGTCGGCAAGAAAATCTTGATCTCCGGCGGGGGACGCTGCAACTTCACCAACCTGCATGTGGAGGCGGGCCATTACCTCTCCGCCAACCCGCACTTCTGCAAATCGGCCCTCAGCCGCTACGGGCCGGCCGACTTTATCGCGCTGGTCGAGAAACATGGCATCCCCTATCACGAGAAAAAGTTAGGACAGCTCTTCTGCGACGGGAAAGCGACGGCGATCGTTCACCTGCTGCTGGAAGAGTGCCGCCTCGGCGGGGTGCAGATTCGGACGAACTGCTCGGTTGGGAAAATAGAACGGCAACTCATCGGACCCAATCGTTTTACCCTTCAAACCAGCCTCGGAAGCTACGAGAGCCAATCGCTGGTGATCGCCACGGGGGGGCTGTCGATCCCGAAGATCGGAGCAACCGACTTCGGATACCGGATGGCGACGCAGTTCGGCCTCCCCGTGTTACCCTGCCGGCCCGGCCTCGTCTCCTTGACCTTGAACCCCCGCGATTTGGAGGAGATCGACGGCCTCTCCGGAACCGCCGCGGATGCGCGGGTCTCCTGCCGCGACCGGACCTTTCGGGAGGCGATCCTTTTTACCCACCACGGATTAAGCGGCCCCGCCATTTTGCAAATTTCAAACTACTGGGAGCCGGGCGATCCGGTGACGATCAATCTTTTCCCCGATCTTGATCTGACCGAAACAATCAAACAGTGGCAGAAGGAGCGGCCGAAGGCGGAACTGAAAAACCTGATCGGCGAGCGGCTGACCAAACGCCTGGCCGAACAGTGGCTGGGAGTGTCGGGAGGAAACAAGCCGGTCGGCCGATACACGCCGAAAGAAATCGCGGCGATCGCCGCCCGCTTTCAGCAATGGCGGATCATCCCCGCCGGAACCGGCGGCTATCGCCTGGCGGAGGTCACCAAGGGGGGGGTCGATACCAACGCGCTCTCGTCCAAAAGTTTCGAGGCCAAAGAGGTGAAAGGGCTTTATTTTATCGGCGAGGTCGTCGATGTGACCGGCTGGCTGGGGGGGTATAATTTCCAGTGGGCCTGGGCCTCCGGACACTGCGCCGGAGGGTTCGTGTAATGACCGCATAAAGTCTCCATGAGCGGCCTGAGATGAAATCGGTAGAAGGGGCCGTATCCCAGTTTTTAAAATCGGGAGTATACTTCTCTATATCAGAAGGATCCCTCACGCAGGGATCGTCTTGATGGAAACCGGGGTTCCGGCCCTGGAAGGAGACGTCGCGCTTGTCGCTAAAACCGATCAATGACAACCGAGATCCCCTCTATCGCCTCTTGCGTGAAAGCCGTATCGACGAGTTCAACGCAAGAAAACGCAAAGGAGAGAAGATGGATCTCACCGATTCCGACCTCGGCGGGCTTGACCTGCGCGAGGTCGATCTAAAAGGGCTCGATCTCAGCGGCAGCTATTTTCTCCAGACCGATCTTCGCGGCGTCGATTTATCCCAAACCAACCTGGAAGGAGCGAGCCTAAACGGGGCCAAGGTCTCCGGCACCTACTTTCCGAAGGAATTAGCCGCTGAAGAAATCGCCCTCTCCCTCACACATGGAACGCGTCTCCGGTATCAAAGCCGTCGGGCCCCGCCTCCCAAGCGTCGCCTCGCAGACATTCTAAAAAGAAAGCCGCGATAAGCCGCACCCTCCCATCCTTCCACTCCCCTACACGAAGACCACGTCGGCGCAGGTCGGTCTCATCGATCCGCTTTCGGGCGGATAAGCCCCGGGTCGGTTCCGCGCAATCGCGTCTCCCCGAGCGGTTCCGGATCGGCCTTCGCCGGCAGCAAGGGGAGACCGAGCGCCCGGCGCATCGCCCGCTTGGCCGTATCGAGAAGGCCCGCCTCTTTCAGCGCGCCGCGCAGCCGCGGCTTCCACTGATAAACCCACTGCATTTGCAGATGGTGCGCGATGTAGGCCCGCGGAGAGAGCCGGAAGTAATGGGCGCGAAACCGCCAGAGCTCGCGGGGGGTGAAGACCTTCGCATTCCCGCCGAGCTTCGCCACGATCGGCGTAAAGTGAGGATAGAGGCGGGTGTTGATCAGTTCGGTTTTCATGAAATTTCCGATCAGAAGATCGTCGAAGTAGCCGTACTCCACCGCTTTCATCAGAGAGTTCCGCGGGGCGATAAAATGAATTCCCCGCCGATCCTTCCCGCCCCTCGCACGCCGAGGATCGATGTAAAAGGTCCGCGCCTCCCCGGCGACGGTAAATCGGATAAAACCGACGTGGCGCTTGAGGAGCCGAAAGCGGCGGACGAACCGCTCCAGCGCCTCCCAATCCCCTTTCGACATCGTCTCGTTCCAGTCATCCTCGCCGGTCTCCGTGGAGATCGAACTCAGGTCGGGCCGGTGGGCCGGATGATTCGGCGTGACCGAACCATCGGTCAGGTCGACGGTGACGAACGGCTCGATCAACTTCGTCTCGGGGGCATTCCAGTGGCGTTGCATCTCCTCCCAGCCGATCCGGTAAGGATTCGCCCAGATCGAATCGGGACGGACATAGAGGTGTTGCGAGGAGAAGCAGCAGAAATGGTTCACATTCAGAAAGGCGCAGAGGTCCCCCAGCTCCCAAACGGCGCTCCGTTTTGACTCGTAACGAGGGGGGGCAAGCGACTCTCCCCGTCTGCCGACAATGTTGATCATGTCGGCGTCGATGCTGCAGAGGGCCAACAGAAACGACTTTTTATAGGAGGCGATCAACGTCTTCAGGAAGGGTCCCTCGCCGTGCAACGGGGAATCGTTGAGATTGACGATCAGCGCGTCCCCCGCCTCGACGATTAAAATGGCGTCTTGATTCATATTCTCCAGGCACATCACCCGGACCGTCGGGGTGAGCCGCGTCCACTCCTTGAATCGCAGCACTTCGACCCGAAAACCTTTCGACTCAAGCGACTCTCGGATCTCCGGGTGATAGTGATTCGGCAGCAGGATAAGCGACTTCCGCGAGAGCATCTCGATCGAATCGGGATGGAGGTGATCGGGATGGCCGTGAGAAATCCAGAGATACGGCGACTGGACGACGTTCCTGATTTGCGTCTCCGTCAGCGGGTGATCCAGCCCCCAGCTCCCGAAATAAGCGGTCCCCTTCAGCCATGGATCGGTGGCGAGAACCGGCCTCCCCTCTTCAAACAGCTGCAATGTGGCATTCCCTAACGTCTCAAACTTCAACCCCATCTCACCCTCCCTCTGAAAGATCATCATCTGCAAGTCGTTGTGAACGTCCATCGGTCATGCCGCCGTATAAAACGCCGCGGCGATTTCGGAAGTTGGGTCTAGCTTAACCTTTTTTTAAACCTCGATCTGTATCTCTCTTTACATTTCGTTTACATTCCGTTTACCTTCCAAGCGTCGCGATTCTTCTTCTGGTCTCCGACCCCTTTTTCTGGTAACCTATGATCCGCTGGCATCACATCGATTTCCATTTTCCATCAGTGAGACCCGGATGAACCAAAAACAATCCCCCCCTTCTTTCTGGCCGCCGATCTCGGACGGTTACGGCGACATCGGCCGGCTGTTGATCTCTTGCCCCGACCGGCCGGGGATCGTCGCCGCCGTCTCTCGCTTTCTCTTCGAGCAAGCGGCCAACATCATCGATTCCGATCAACACTCGACCGATCCGACCGGCGGGATCTTCTTTATGCGGGTGGAGTTTCAGCTTTCGGGGCTGGAGCAGCGCGGCCCGGCGTTGGAGCGGGCCTTCTCTCGGATCGCCGCCACATTCGATATGGCGTGGCGGCTCGCGTATGCGGGGCAGGTGAAGCGGTTGGCGATTTTTGTCTCAAAGGCGGAACACGCCCTCTTCGAGCTCCTCTGGCACCGGCGGGCGGGCGATCTGAGGGCCGAGATCGCGATGGTTCTCTCCAATCATCCCGACCTGGAGCAGACCGTAGCAACGTGGGGGATTCCGTTTCATTATGTCCCGGTCGATAAGAGCCGGAAAGAGGAGGCGGAGCGGAAGCAGCTTGCCTTGATGGAGGGAAAGGTCGATCTGGTGGTCCTCGCGCGCTACATGCAGATCATCACCCCCGGCTTCATCAAACATTATCCGAACCAGATCATCAACATCCATCACAGCTTCCTCCCCGCCTTCGTCGGCGCCGATCCCTACGCAAGGGCGTATGAGCGGGGGGTCAAGTTGATCGGCGCCACCGCCCACTACGTCACGGAGGCGCTGGACGCCGGCCCGATCATCGAGCAAGATGTCGAACGGGTCGATCACCGCAAGGAGGTCGAAGATCTCCGGCGCATTGGCCGCTACGTCGAACGAACGGTGCTGACCCGCGCCGTCACCTGGCACGTCGAAGACCGGGTCCTTGTTCACGGAAACAAAACGATTGTCTTCATATAACCCTTTTCAGCGCTTGCAAAATCTCCCCCTCCCGTTCTACAATCAGACCAACCAAACCTTAAACGAAAGGGGCCATTCGATGCTCTTCGGCATGCTCCTGAACCTTGTCCTCCTGGTGTTGATCGTCTGGGGGATTTTCGCGGTGATCAAGCGGAGTTAGCTTCCACCCTCTCCACCACACCCTCCGGATAAAAACCAGACGGTTTCTTTGAAATCGGGAATAGGGGTTGTTCCTTCCGGTCGATCAGTTTGCAATTGGCTGGAGGGCTGGAGGAAGGAGGAGCCGACCCTGCCGAAGCAAAGCCGGCCCCTCGATGAGGTGGGAAGGAGGTTATGGAGTCTAGAAGTAGAACATCAGCGCCGCGGTGGCCGCCCAACTGTCAACCGAACTGTCTTCATCGAGATCGGTGCCTCCCTCATCGCCGAATTCCGAATCCATGAAAATATATCGAACATCGGCATTGAGCGCCACCGTCTCGGTGATGGGGAATTCCAACCCGGCCCCTGCATGCCACCCCCAGGGCCGCTCGGTCCGATCGTCAAACCCCAGATCCTCAAGACTCTCTGAATAATCTATTTTGGTGTAGTACAAGCCTCCTCCCCCGACCAGGTAAGGAGAAAAATGGGGAAGGATCGGCAGAAAAACAAGAAGCGATGCAGTGACCGGATAGGAGCGTACATTAATCTCTCCATCAAATCCGGGTGCGTCCACCTCGAACGTTTCCTCCGTTCGATAGTCCGCCGCCACCTCGAGGCCGATGACCTCTCCGAAGCGAAACCGGCTCTGTACACCGCCATACCATGCTCCCTCGTCGGCATCTTTGCTCTTGTAATAACCGGCGCGAGGACCGATTCCAAAGGTGTTCTCGATCCGCCCGTCTTCCTGAGCCCAGCCGAGCTGGGGCAAAATCAAAAGGATCATTGTGAAAATCCAGAACGGTTGCTTTTTCATAACGTGATGTTTCCTTTCTCCCCCAAAGTTCACATTGAACGGAAGGCCCTCCAATCGGCTCATCCTCATCCATGGCCTCTTTATGTACCCCTCCGTCTGACAGGATGAGCCGCGCTTCTCATGAAAAGAAAGTAAAAGAACGGGACGAGAAGGAGAAGCAGGTCACCCAGATGGGATCGATCGAACGTTTTTCTCGGAGCGCGGGACTGAATGGCCCCGCATCCGAATCCCCCCGAATTTTCCCCCTCGGAAGAGGCGGTCGGGTTGCCGCTTCCATCTTCCCCGCCGCACCCCGATCCCGAACAGGAAGACGGGGGGATCGGCGCATCGGAAGAGGCTTCGTCGGCGCCGATATCGATGCCCTCTCCGAAAGGCCGGGCCTGCCCGTCGAAATCGACCTCCGGCGCGTTCGGGGCGGCGGCCCGATCGATCGCCGACGATCCGGCCAGGAGGTGATATTTTCGCGATGCGGCATCGACATATCCCGGCGAGGTGAAGAGATCGCCGGTTCGATCGCTCGGGATTTGGGAGCCCGCGTTGGAAGCCAGGTCGTCGATATCGTTGACATTCTCGAAGAAAAGATTGTAGCCGACCTCGCTGAAGCTGTTGCCGCTGTTTCTGTTCTGAATCGCCTTGTTCCACCGGGTCAAAATATTGTTTTTGATAACCACATTAAAAGAGGTCGCGATCCCCGCGTTGCCGATGGCGATCCCGGCGGTGGAGACCTCCGGCGTTCCATCCAGGGTATTGTTCACCACCTTCGCCTGATCGGTGTTGTAGAGGAGAATCCCCGCCTGGCCCGAATGAAGCGGTCCATACATGATGTTGTTGACGATTTCGATCTGATAACCGTCGGAGATAAAAATATGCTCGTTCCGGTTGTTGAAAATCTCATTCCGGGTAAGGATGATCCCCGGATTGCCCGACCGGCCGGTATGGATGCCGATCCCATGGATCGTATTTGAAATGATGTTTCCCTCTACGCGATTATCCCTTGCATTGTTTCCCTCTCCGAGAATCGAGATCCCCTCTTCATATCCATAGGCGACCCCTTGGGCCGAGATCCGATTCCCACGGATGATGGAGTCGGTCACCCCGGACAACCAGATCCCGAAGAGGCGCCGCGTGGGGTTCTCGGCATCGATCGTGCTGATGAGGGTGTTCCCCTCGATCAGGATATCGGTCCCGATCTCATCCCCTTCGATGCTGTCGATCATCGCCTGGCCCGGCGCGCCGGCCGGAAAAGAGGCGATCGTGACCTGATTTTGGAGAATGTCGATCCCGCGGGCGGCGCGGAACTGCACAAACGACCCCTTCTGTCCGGTCGCCGTGTTTCCGC
Organism: Candidatus Manganitrophus morganii; assembly: GCA_021651055.1. Taxonomy (NCBI): domain Bacteria; kingdom Pseudomonadati; phylum Nitrospirota; class Nitrospiria; order Candidatus Troglogloeales; family Candidatus Manganitrophaceae; genus Candidatus Manganitrophus; species Candidatus Manganitrophus morganii. The sequence continues at coordinate 2,838,438 of JAJHOH010000001.1, read as the reverse complement.
TCACCAAAACCGCTCCGGCCGTCCCATTCGCGCCGGCCAGTTGGATGAAACCCGACTGCTCGAACGTGTTGTCGCTGATGGCGATCCGCGCCCCATTTGAGGCATCGATCCCGGCGCGCTCCCCATCCCCTAAAAATCGGAAGGTGAGACCGCGCAGCGTCAGATCGACCTCGGTGCTCGCCCCCTCCTTGCGGATAAAGGTGATTGCCCGGCCGTCTTTGAATCTCGGCTCCAAAACCAGCGGCTTCGCCGCCGATCCTTGCAGATCGACCGTTCCGAAAAATCGAATCCCGAACGCGTCCTGGCCCTCCACCTTCCCGGTGCTTCCGAAGACGATCGTGTACCCCCGCGCCGCCGCGGCGCCGTCATACTTCAACACCGCGGTCGATCCGTTGCGGGTGCCGACCCGGAGCATCCTCAATCCCTGAGCGCTCGTGCCGACGTTCCGGTCGATCCGGACGGTGTGCCCGTCGGCGATGATCACCTCATCGCCGTCCCCCGGCACACGGCCTCCCACCCACGTCGATGCGGACGACCAGGAACCGTTACCAGCCGAGGTGATCGTCGCCCCTCCCGCTTCGAGCGGAAGGAGAATCAGGAGAAGGCCTCCGACCCATACCGCATTCCGGAGGAGCAGAGAGAACAACCTTTTCAATCTTCTGAAAAGAAGGAAGAACAGCGGCCATGCAAGGAGAAGGAGATCGCCCAGATCGGATCGGCGAAAACCCCGGTTGCCGGAAGCCGGCTGAACCGCCCCGCAACCGAATCCGTATCGGGGCGAACCGGTCGAGTCGGAAGGAGGAGGAGAAGGGGGAGAAGGGGAAGGAATGGGCGGTCCTCCCCCGCCGCCGTCGCCCGGAACCGCCGCCGCTTCCGCCGAAGCGGTGTTGTTGCCGGCGTCGGGATCGGTTTCCCGTCCGGCGACCCGAGCCGTCGCGTTGAGGAAGCCGGCCGCGACGGCCGTCGTCTCGACGGTGATGACCGCTTGTTCGGCGCTCTCCAGTTCCCCAAGAGAGCAGATCCCCCCCGGATCGCAGCTTCCTCGATCGGTCTGAATGGAAAGGAGCGCGATCTCCGAAGGGAGGGTGACGGTCGCCGCCACTTCATTCGCCATGGCGGGGCCATGATTCGTCACGGTGACGACATAGGTCAGCCGCCCTCCGACGATCACCCGCTCGGGGGTGGCGCCGACCGTCGCCGCCAAATCGGCAGATGCCGGCTCCCGGTACTCGTCGGCGCCGATGTCGAATCCGGCGCCGGCCGGGCGCGCCTGCCCGTTGATATCCTCCGCCGGCGCGCCGGCCGGATCGGCCCGGTCGATCGCCGCCGAGCCGGTTTGGAGATGATAGTCGCTAGAAGAGCGGTCGACATACTTCGGATCGCCGAGAACATCGCCGGCTCCCGCCCCGTCGATCGGCTCGAGATCATAATTTTTCACATTCTCGAAAAAGAGGTTGTAGGCCACCTCCCGGAAGGTGTTCCCGGCCGGCCGGTTCTGGATCGCTTTGTTCCAACGGGTCAGGATGTTGTTCTTGACGACGACGCCGTGCGAAACGCCGATTCCCTGATTTCCGATGGCGATTCCCGCGGTGGAGACCGAAGGGGTCCCATTGAGCGTGTTGTGGACGATCTCGACCTGATCGGTGTTGTAGAGGAGGATGCCGGCCTGGCCGCTATGAAGCGTTCCGTAGAGGAGGTTGTTGACGATCCGGATCTGATGCCCCTCCGAGATGAAGATATGCTCGTTGCGGTTGTCGAAGATCCGGTTCCGGGTCACTTCGATGCCGCTGTTGTCGGTCCGGACGGTATGAATGCCGACGCCGTGAACTGTGCCGATAATGTTGTTTCGATCGATCCGGATGTTCGCTCCCCTCCCGGCCCCGCCCAAAATAGTGACCCCCTCTTCAAACCCATAGGAGACCCCCTGGGCGGCGACCCGGTTGCCGGCCACGACAGAGTCCGGGAAACCATTGAGCCAGATCGCGTAGCGGCGCGGGTGGGTCGCGCTTTCAGCATCGATCGTACTGAGGATCGTGTTCCCCTCGATCCGAATCCCATTTCCGACCCCGTCTCCCTGGATGCCGTCGATGACCGCCTGTCCCGGCGCCCCGGCGGGGAAGGCAACCAGGGTGATCCGATTCCGATCGATCAGCAGATTTCGCGCGGCCCGAAATTGGACGAACGATCCCCGATGATCGACCGCCTCATTCCGGCTCAGGGAGATCGTCGCGCCGCCGCCGTCGGCGCCGGCGAGTTGAATCGAACCCGATCCCTCGAATCGATTTCCCTCGATGATCACCCGCTCCCCGGAGCGGCTTGCCCCCCGGACGTCGATCCCGGCGCTTTGCTCATCGCCGGCCCGCCGAAGGATCACGTCGCGAAGGATCAGATCGACGCGGCTGCTGTTTGGGTCTTTTTGAATGAACGTCACCGCACTCCCGTCCTGGACCACCGGCTCGATCACCAGAGGATGCTCAAGGGTTCCCTCCAGTTGAATGCTCCCCCAAAAGTGAATGCCGAAGGCATCGACTCCCCGGTCTTTTCCGCGGCTCGCGAATCGAAGGGTCACCGCTTGGGAACGGCTGCGCCCGTCAAAGAAGAGCCGCGCCGCCGAGCCGTTGTGGGTTCCGACGCGGAGCATTTTCAATCCGAGCCCCTCGCTCCCGATGTCCCGATCAATCTCGACGGCATGGCCGTCGGCAATCACACTTCATCCCCGTCGCCCGGAACGACGCCGCCGACCCATGTCGCCGGTGAAGACCAGGGACCCGATTGTCCGGAAGTCACGGCGGCCGCCGTGACAATATCCGGAGCCAGGATAACCATCAGAAGGATGATCATCCCCTTCATCTGTTTTGCTCCCATCGAGGATCCACGCAACCGCACCGATATAAGAAGCGATGCAAGAGGGGTGCCTCTAGATCAGGAATGGAGAATCGCTGGTAACGACCGGTAATGAATAGAGATTCAAATCTGGAGGATGCTTTGAATCATTCGATCGGAACGATTTGCCTCGAAAGAGGCGCGTGCAACTTTCTTCACGCTGATGAACATTGCGGAGAGTATGCAAGTTGGTTCATATGGATGGGGGAGGGCCGCCGGCTGCTAAAGTTAAGGAAAGGACTTGGCGGATTGGACGCGATAGAGATAAATCTTCCCCGTCCGCTCCAGATCTTCCGCCGCGGAATAGGTCGGCGCGCTGACGACAAACCCGTTGAACGCTTTCGATCGAATCGGGGCCGCCGCCTCGCCGAAGAGGGCCTGCTGTTGATTTTCACCGTCGGTGGTCCAGGCCGCTTTTTCTCCGAAGCCTTTGGGGCCGCCAAGATAGAGAAAGACCTTGCCCGATTGGATCTGGTCATTCTCTTTCTGCTTCGAGCCGATGAGGAGATCGTCGTAGCCGTCGTGATTGATGTCGCCGAGCGCCGTGATGCTTGTCGCATATTTGGCATCGATCAGGTTTTCTCCGGAAGCGCTCCAGTCCGGCTTCTTCGACATCCCGAACGCCGATCCGAAAAAGAGGAATGCTTTTCCGGCATCGGTATGGCCGGGTGTGTCCTGGAAATAAGCGCCGATCGCCAGATCGCGAAAGCGGTCCCCATTCACATCGAGCGGCGCGATCCCGAGACCGAATGCCGCCCCCCCCTGGTTGTCGCCGGAGGAGCTCCAGACCGGAAATTCGGACGGACCCCGCGAAGAGCCCTGATAGAGGAAGACCTTTCCGGTAAGGCGGGGGGCGGCGACAAGGATGTCGTCATAATGATCGTGATTGATATCCCCCGCCCCTTTGACGATAAGACCGTACCCGGAGCCGGGGGCATGGTCCCCCATCGCGGTCCAGGCCGGCTTTTGGGACGGCCCCTTCGCGCCCCCCATGTAAAGATAGGCCTTTCCGACCGAGAGATCTTTGTCGGCATAACCGCTTGCCCCGACCAGGAGATCGGTAAAGCCGTCTCCGTTCACATCTCCGGCCGAGGCGACCGAAGCCCCGAAGAAAGCCCCCGTCTGCTCATCGCCCGATAAGGCCCAGATCGGCTGATCCGAAAGCCCCGCAGCGCTTCCGGGATAAACATAGACCCGTCCGGTGAAGGCCCCCCTCTCCCCCTTGCGGTAATTGCTTGCTCCGATGACGGCATCGGCAAAACCGTCCCCGTTCAGATCGGCCAACGCGAGCGAGGCGCCGAAATAGGCCCCTTCGATATTGTCGCCGCTGCTGCTCCAGGCCGGCGTTTCGGACAGCCCCGAAGCGGTCCCCAGATGCAGGTAGACCTTCCCCGCATCGGCCCGGCCGGTATTGAAGGAGTTGGCCGCCACCAGAAGATCGGGGAAGCCGTCATTGTTGACATCTCCCGTCGCCAGCGCCGAGCCGTATCGGGAGAAGGTGGCATTCTCCCCGGTGGTGCTCCAAACCAGCTCGACCGGCGGAAGCGGATTGGCCGGCCGCTGATTTTCCGGTCTCTGACAGCCGCTGAGGCCGATCCACATGGAAAAACAGATGACACCCCCCACGAAGAACGATTCTCTGGTCAACCGCAATAAGGCCTCCTCTTTTAACAAGGGGCCTATTATACCAATCGATTTGGAAAAAGAAAAATGTTAATATTAAATTGAAGCTCTCCGCAGCAAGCTGCGGGGAACTTCGACCCGAAAGGATGGAAAACTCTATTTGTATTCGCGCGTCTAACCTTCGCTGCGAGGAATGCGACGCGCGTGCGTGTTCAAGTTCGAAAAAGGAGGCCCCAACGAATATTTACGGCACGACGAGCGGCTTGAAACCGCAGCAGATCAAACGGCTGGAACAGATCGGCCGGCGGAAAATAAAATCAGACCAGGTCGTCACCCCCGACATTGCGCGGCTGATGACGGCCCTTTCCTTCGAAATCGGAAGACAAATCGGCATCTTGGCGGGACGGGAAGGGGAGATCTATACCGTCCTCGTCGGAAACGAACGGGAGATCGAGATCCCCGATCTGACCGGGCTTCGCTTCGGGAAGCGGGGGCTCCGGGGGGTGCGGCTCGTTCATACCCATCTGAAGAACGAGCCGTTGAATGAAGACGATCTGACCGACCTCGCCCTCCTTCGGCTCGATCTGATCGCCGCCGTCGGGGTGGTCCAAGAAGGGCTTCCCGGCACCGTCTATCTCGCCCACCTTCTTCCGACCAATCCGGATGAAAAGATTTATGAGATCCATCCGCCGGTCTCGATTCATCAATTAAACCTGCCGTTGAGATCGTTCCTTTCCGCCCTTGAAGCGGAGTTTGACTCGGGGGAGCCGACGCGGGCTGTGGATCGTCGGAAGGAAAGGGCGATTCTGATCAGCGTTTCGAATCAACCGCGGATCGATCAGGAAGCCTCGATGGATGAGCTCGCGGAGCTTGCCCGCTCCGCCCGGCTGGTCCCGATCGATCGGATCCACCAGCGTCCGAAGAGCTTTCACCCCAAGTATCTCCTCGGCGAGGGGAAACTCAAAGAGGTGGTGATGAAGGCGCTCCAGCAGCGGGCCGATCTTTTGATTTTCGACCAAAACCTCACCCCGCTTCAGGTAAAGGCGATCGGCGAGGTCACCGAAATGAAGGTGCTCGACCGGACCCAGTTGATCCTCGACATCTTCGCCCAGCGGGCGCAGACCCGGGAAGCGAAAGTCCAGGTGGAGCTGGCGCAGCTTCGATACCGCCTCCCGCGGCTCGCCGAGCGGAGCACGGCGTTGTCTCGCCTCACCGGCGGCATCGGCGGAAGAGGACCGGGAGAGACGCGGCTGGAGGTCGACCGCCGACGGGCGCGCGATCGGATTGCGCGGCTGGAGCGGGAATTGGAATCTTTGGCGGAGGCGCGGGCTCGGCGGCGGGTGCGGCGGGTGGCCCATTCGATCCCGATCCTCTCGATCGTCGGCTACACCAACGCCGGAAAGTCAACCCTGCTCAACGCCCTGACGAAGAGCGACGTTCAGACCGAAGACCTTCTCTTTGCGACCCTCGATACGTCGACCCGCCGTCTTCGTTTTCCGCGCGAGCGGGAGGTGATCATCACCGACACGGTCGGCTTCATCCAGTCGCTTCCGCCCGATCTGCTCGGCGCGTTTCGATCGACCCTCGATGAGCTGCGCGATGCGCATCTGTTGATCCACCTGATCGATATCAGCAATCCTCATTTCGAGCAACACATGCAGACCGTCCAGAAAATCCTGACCGAGCTGAGCTTGGAAAACACGCCGCAGCTCCTTGTCTTCAACAAGAAGGACCGGATTCATCCGAAAACGGTGGCGACCCTTTGCGAGCGGTACGGGGGCGCGATCGCCATCTCGGCTCTCCAGCCGGAGAGCCTCGGCCCGCTCCTGGCGGCGATCGAAGAACGGCTCTGGAAGGAGAAAACGGTGGAACCGGTTGATGAAGAGAAGACCATCCAGGCGAAGAAATAGCGGATGAGGCCAGCACTTCTCCCTCTATCCCCTACCCCCTATACCCTACACCCTATCAGTATCACGCCGCCTTTCTCCGCTCTTGCTCTTTCTCCGGAATCTCAGGTCGGCGCCCCGGTTGCTCGCCGTTTTCCAGCTCGATCTTGAGCGAGAGGAAATGGAGGAGATCTTTCAACGAAAGGATGCCGGCCAGCCGGCCGTCTTCCACCACCAGCAGCCGGCTGCGGCCCATCCGGCTCATCTTCGAGAGGGCCTTTACGGCATCGGCATCGGGAGAGATCGTGTTTTCGACGGCACACGTCTTCGCCACCTCGCCGACCGTCCGATAGGCCCATTCATTCCGGGGAATCTCCTTCACCTGATCGAGATCGATGCAGCCGACCAGCGCGCCGTTCTGGACCACCGGAAACATTTTGTATTGATGGCGGTAGACGTAATCGTCGACCAGCTGCGCCAGCGACGTGGCGGGGGAAACCGTCACCGGATCGCTCTTCATGAAGCGGCGGACCGGCTCTCCTTCAAGCGCCTGGCGCGCGAGGAGCTGTTGATACGACATCCGGGCCGCCTCCCGCAGGAACATTCCGATCAGGAACTGCCAGACCCCCCCGATAAAATTCCCCCGAAGTGCGTTGAGAACGCCGACAAAGATTAGAAAGAGCCCAAAGGCGGAGCCGAACGCAGAAGAGATCCGCGTCGCCCATCGGATGTCGTTTCGCCATCCCCACAAGATCGATCGGAAGACCCGTCCTCCGTCGAGGGGAAAAGCCGGAACCAGATTGAACACCGCCAGGATGGCGTTGATGACACCGAGGTAGCCGATCACCCCGTTGAAGGTCATCGGCCATCCTCCCTGCATCCCCACGATATAGAGGCCGTAAAATACGGCCGCCAGGAAGAAGCTGGAGAGGGGCCCGGCGATCGCCATCGAGAACTCCGCCTTCGGACTCGGCGGCTCATCGTCCATCTCCGCCACGCCGCCGAAGATAAAGAGGGTGATCCCCTTCATCGGAATCCCGAACCGGCGGGCGACGAGAGAGTGGCTCATCTCATGAAATATAATCGACCCGAAGAGCCCCAGCGATCCGGCGATCCCCATCAACCAATAAGTCCCCGTCGAGAGACCCGGAAACTGAAACGGAAAGAGACCGGCCGCCAGCGACCAGGTGACCAACACGGCGATCACGATCCAGCTGAGATCGACATGGACCGCAAAACCGAAGAGTTTAAAGAGAGTCATTCTTTTACCGAACATTTCACCTCCTAATCGTGAGTACGCGAGGTGCAGGGAAGTCCTCTTTTCAATCCATCCGAGGCTTCCCGCGATCACGCGCCGTAGCGCGCCAGAATCGATACGAGGAGGGCGATCAACAGAATCCAATAAAAGAAATTCAGAACGACGAACGTCCCCTCCTCGACGGTCGGCTCCTCCCGCGCCTCCGCCAGCGTTTGACGCCGCGCGCGGGGCGGGCGGATCGGAGCGGTCGCCGCCAGGAGCAACGCGAAAAGAAGTCCCATCAGCAAGAAAGGAAAGGGGGAGACCCCCCAGACGCGCGGCCCCGCCGGGGTGATCCAGACGCCGCCAAGCCAGGAGGCCAGAAAAACCAAGATGAAGAACCAAAGGAACCCGGCCACTCCGGCCCAGTTCGACCAGGAACCCGACGCCCGGAACCGCGGCCAGAAGATCAGGGTCAAGATCAAACCGATGATAAGCGCCACGAATAAATCGATCAGAATCATCTACTTACTCCCGATTGTTTCGCTCCACACCCTCCCTTAATTCAAGATATCGTGTTTGGGGAGGTTGTGTCTATGTAGTTCAAAGGGAGTATTTCGATGGAAGGGCTATGGCCGGCTGTTGAGTTTGAGGAAAGAAGGGCGAACCATTTGGGGGTCGCCACCTTTGATGGGGGTGACTTTTAATAAAGAAAGGACAACAATGTAAAAAGGATGGCGACTGAGAAGGTTACAGATTTCCCCATCTCTTTTTTAGCCATAGAAACACAAGGATGGTAAGCAGGGGAAGAATAACATAACCAAAACCCAACAGCGATATCCAAAACAGCATTGCCTCGAAAAAATCGCCAAGCCTGCTCTCCCGTCCTAAGACTAAGCTGGCTCCACGCAAGAGCCACGCTAATGAAGCATATAGAAGAAAGGCAAGTCCGATAGAAACTATAAGAATTACAATATTATTAAAGAGTTTCTTCACAAAAATGCATTAGGTCATTTAGGTGGATTTTGATTTGGGAGCCACCAAGGGTTGACACCAGGATATCGATTCGGTGATACGCCGCATTCCGTAAAACAAGCTATGTGATAGTCATCGATCTGCTTATCCTTGAGGCAGTCTTTATTTTTGCACTTATCCCGTTGCTCGTGCACCTTCTTATCCTCGCGTACCAAACAGCGACGGATACAATTAAACTCGTTACTATTTATTCCCCAAAATGAAGGTATCAATTCGGCATTTCGGCAAAGTCTCGGAGCGGTTTCGCAGTAATATCCACATCCTGTCTCGCTGCACTTTCGGTCGTAGTAACTACATGAGCTGTAGTCGGGGCGAGCCCCTCCAGGGACCGTTCCATTGCCGAGTAATCCTGAAGGATCAGCGTATATGATTGGGTTATTATTGGCATATACATACGTGTTCAGTCCACCCGCCAACCCGACCGGATCACTCGTGATGTATCTCCCTATCTTCGGGTCGTAATATCGATTCCAATTATAATGCAGCCCTGTCTCTTGGTCAAAGTATTGCCCGGGGAATCTTAGATTAATCGTAATGGCCGAGTTCGGTTGGGCCACTCCGAAGGCATCGGCCTCCCACCGCCAAATAGCGGCACTGGAAGCATCGGTCGCGAGTCTGGGCGTGTTTAAATGATCCGTATGCAAATAGCGCACTACCTCGGTTGTACTTTGATCGATCTGAGCGACAGGGATCTCCCCTGACCAGACATACTTCCGAATCGCGCTTCCCGTGGCGGTGGTTTCGCTCAATAGCAAGCCGGAGCGGTCGTAATGATAGAGGATCGTCTCGGTAGCCGTGATCTTGCGGGTGCGTTGGGCCTGCGCGTTGTAAACGTAGGTGGCGATGAGATTCCCATTTTCATAAACCTGAGCCAGTTGGCCGGTGGCATTATAGGTAAACGTTCTTGCTCCCAGATCGAGGCCAACGATCGCATCCAAGGAGGCCTGCAGGGCAAGACGGTTACCGTTCGCGTCATAAGTGAAGCTGGTACTCTCGGGGAGGAGACTATCTCCTGTCAGACGGTTGAGCGGATCATACGTGTAGGTGGAGTTCCCAACGGAGGAGATGCGTGTTAACACATTGCCGTTCGGATCGTGGGTATAGCTTCGGCTCTCCACGGTTCCGAGCGTCTGAGTGATCAACCGTCCTTGCAAATCATAATTGCGGGCTTCGACCAGGCCGTTACCAAACGTCCACTCGGTAATCAGGCCGTCTGCACGATAGAGTATATTGTTGAGCAGGGAGGTGGTGACTCCGTTGATCGGTAACGTCATGACGCTGATTTGACCGACTGCGTTCCGGGAATAGCTGACCGTCTGCCCATCCGGGTAGGTGATCGACTGAATCCGATTTCCGGCATCATAGGTGTACTGGACCGTATAGGTGACCCCCAGTTCGGTGTGGGCTTGTTGAATTAGATTTCCAAACGCATCGTAAGCGAAAGTTGTGGTGCCGCTTGCGTCGATGGTTGCGCAGAGCCGCCCCATTCCGAAGGTACAGCCTGGAGCGGAATCGTAGGTGAATGTGACATCCGATTCGGTGTCGGGGTAATCGACAGTCAGGGGTCGGTTCAGCGCATCGTAAGTATAGGTGGCGGTAATCCCGCGGGCATCGGTCCGCGTTTTGACATTCCCCGCATGATCATAGGTCAAGTTGATCGTCCCCCGTTCGGGGCTGACTTCCTGGAGCAGATGGCCGAGATCGTCGTAAGTATATTGCGTGGCGGTCGTACCCGGAGGGGTCACCTCCTTGCGCCGATTGTTCGAATCATATCCATACTGTGCCGCGCCGGAGAGGGCGTCGACCGTCTGAATCAGGCGATTGAGAGCGTCGTAGGTGTGAACGGTGTTGGGGTTGTCGTTCGGGTCGGTCGTACGAACCAGGTTGCCGACGGCGTCATAAACCAGTTGCGTGAAGCTCCCGCCGGCATTGATTGAGGCAACACTGTTTCGAACATCATAGGCTGTTTCGATACTGCGTACCAGCGTCCCGTTTGGATCTTTGGTCAATTCGCTTGTGCGGTTTCCTTTCAGATCATAGCGATATTCAACCTTGTTGCCCAAATTATCGGTAATGCTCCGAAGATACTGGGCCGCGTCGTAAGTGTAAGTCAAGACGATGCCGTCCGGCAGGGTCGCGCTCGTGATCTTTCCATTCTGATCATAGACATACTGTGTATTGCGACTGGTTCCGGTCGGTGGGGTTTGGGTCATCGTGAGAATGCGGCCGAAGAAGTCGTATGTATAAGAAGTCACTAAACCATTGTGATCGGTCATCTGTGTGACGCGACCCTGAGAGTCGTAGGTATCGAAATGTGTCTGATGACCCAGGGCATTGGTCGTGCTTTCCAACTGGCCGCAAGCACTCCCACTGGTGCAGTCATAATACTCCAGCGTGGTGATATCGGCGACATCGGTGCGTGGTCCATCGATGGTCAAGACCTGGCCAAAACCGTTATAAGTGAACGCGACCGTTTTCGAGATAGCCGTTCCCGTGGGGGTGTACCCGCGCTCCGTGATGGTAAGTGGGTTTCGGGCGGGATCATAAGTGGTCTCCGTTTCTTTCAGGGAGCCGGCATGGACGCTAGGGCTTTGGATCAAAGTGAGCAGATCAAGATCGGCCGAAAGATATTGATAGGATGTGATGCGTGCCTGAGGGGTTCCTGCCGCCTCCGTCATGGAGGTCTTCTGATGTGCAGCGTTGTAGGTATAGGTAGTGGTACGCCCCTCCTCATCGGTGCGGCTGGTCAGCCGATTATTATCATCGAAAACCTGCGTGAGGGTTTTGCCATCGGCTAAATTTGTCTTGCTGATCAGGTTATTGACCCCAAGATTAAGCTGAAAGATCATGACCTCCACGTTGCCCGCAGGATCGGTAACGGTCGCCTGTGTCGGTGAGTCATAGACCAGGGTGTAGCTCTCCTGAGGGGCGCCGTTGTCGGTAGCGGCATGTTCGGTTTGGATCGGACTACCTGAGGTATCGTATTCATAGGTCGAGAACCGAGTGACTCCCCCCTGCCCATCATTATAGGAGATGCCGGTGAGGTGAAATGGGTAGGTCGTGTTCTCATAGTGGTAGATTTTCGCCGTTCCATCCGGATAGGAGACCCGCTCCAGATTGTTCTTGCTATCGTAGGTATAGGTGATGGCTGCATTTGCGGGGTCGATGAGGCTGGCAATCTTATTGTTGGTCCCATAGACGAATTGAAGCGTGTGGCCGAAGGGGCCGGTTACGGAGGCGAGTTTACCGGAGGTGTCATAACTCAGAGTTTCAATCTGGCCATTGAGCTTGGTAATTGAAAGAAGATGCCCGGCAGTATCATAGGTCTCAATTGTGCCGTCTCTGAGAGTGTGGCTCCATCCAGTTGGGGTTTGCTCCAATCGATTGGTGATGTCCGAATCGGCAACGTATTGACCGTTCGTAAGGGCAAAGTTAATGACTGTTCCATCAGGGCGCTTTAAGATGGCCGTGGCTAGCTGGGTATTCCATTGGCTGTTGAGGGTGAGGGAATAGTCATAGGCTCCGCGCCAATTTGATCCTGATAGGTGCCCCAGACGAGCTTCATCCATTGAGAAGCTGTTGTAAGTACGCTTGTAGATCAGCCCAGGGCCGCTATAATCAATTTCAGTGGCCTTTTTGTTTCTTTTTCCCGCACTACATGGATTGCCGACGACCGCTTCGGTATTACAATCATTCTTCTTTTTATCGACACCGTCCGGTTGACAGAAATAAGGCTGAAAATTATTGTAGCCAGGAGGACAATATGCCGCAACTTGAGTCCAATTGTTAAATCCATCACTTCTTAGAAAGTGAATATCTAAATTGTGCTGACCGGCATATACTTCAAGCAATTGAAAGGTAAGAGGTCGTCCTATAGAGGCCAGATAAAGTTCGGTATCATCCAGGTATGCTCTTGCAGCCTGCTCCAGAGTTCCACAATAAATACCGATTGGGCCGTCCCAGTTCTGCTGATAACATGGAGTGGTCCACACCGCCGTGCCGGCCGAAGCAGGTTTGGCGGCAATTAAAAATGCAACAAGCATTAATTTAAAAATCAGAATGCGTGCCAAGACCCGAACAGTAGACATTGAATCCTCTGTTTCTATAGATGACACATTCATGGTGTCGTCACCGTAAAGGAAGTACTGCTTGTCGCATTTCCGTTTCCATTTGTCACTGCAATGGGTCCTGAGGTCGCCCCTGAAGGCACGGTCGTCACGATTTCCGTTGCAGAGGAAGAGAGAACCGTGGCCGCAGTGCCATTGAAGGTTACGATGTTCTCACTCGAAACCGTTGAGAACGCGGTTCCTGAGATCGTAACGGAAGCACCCACGGGCCCTTTCTTCGGATTGATTGCAATGATGGAAACCGTCGAAGAACTCTGACGCGAGATGCCCAGAAGGTTTCCGGCTGCGTCATAAGAATAGATGGCCGTTTCCCCTACCGGATCGATGACCCCCGCCAGTCTGCCCGCATCATCATAGATGTATGTCTGTCTGATACTTGTTATAAAGACCACCCCATTGCTGGAAAGGCCGCCGACAGTCACAAGGACAGGGCCTGTCGTTGCCCCTTCCGGAACAGGAACCACAAGGCTCGTCTCGCTCCAACTGCTTGGCGTTGCTGCTGTTCCATTGAAGGTGACGGTACTGGTCCCTTGGGTTGCCCCAAAACTGGTTCCACCGATTGTGACCAAGGTACCTGCTCGACCCAATGTCGGAGAGAGATTATTAATCTGAGGAGTCACCGTAACTGTAAAGGTCATTCCAGTGCTGGCATTTCCTCCCACCGTCACCACAACCGGTCCCGTGCCAGCACCGGGGGGGACAGACGTGACAATACTTTCCGCCGACCAACTGCTGACCGAAGCGATCACACCATTAAATCTGACAATGCTGGATCCCTGGGTTGCGCCAAAACCAGATCCGGTGAGAGTGACCGATGTTCCCACCGGCCCAGAAGTGGGGGCGAGTGTATCGATCTTAGGTAAGACGGTAAAGTTGACCCCGCTACTGGGATTCCCTTCAACCGCAACGATCACAGCCCCAGTGCTTGCTCCCACCGGGACGGAAGCACCGATACTGGTATCAGACCAACTGCTTGGGGTTGCGGCAAGACCGTTAAAGGTCACTATACTGGTTCCCTGAGTCGCCCCAAAATTTGTTCCGTTGATTGTGATGGATGTGCCGATCACTCCGGAGGCGGGCGAAAGGCTGTTGATCTTCGGGGTCACAGTAAAAGTCACGCCATTGCTGGCAACCCCTCCCGTCGTTGTAACGACGACCGGGCCTGTTGTAGCACTGGCTGGGACTTGCACCGTGATTGTTGTGTTATTCCAGCCGCTCACGGTTGCCGCCATGCCGTTAAAAGTCACGGTGCCTGCGCTCGTCCCAAAACTCGATCCGGCGATTGTTACGTTGGTGCCCTCGGGACCGATATCTGGCGAGAGACTGCTGATTTGGGGGGGTGGGGGGATCGCATAATGAACCCGCACCGCCACCCAATCGAGGGTGAAGTCGCGCGAGGTATTGCTGGCGATATTGATCAGGCGTACTCGAAAGTTGGGGTTGGTGAAGTCATTCGCATTCCAGGTCCGACCCCAGGTGTCGGTGGCATTCCCCAAGGTGTAGGTGGCGAGTGTGGTCGTTAAGTTCGAACTGGTCTTCGCCGTGGTCCAGGTGTTCCCATTATCCCAGGAGAGCTGCACGCAGATCCTCGGGGAGCCGGAGGTGCTGTCGGCCCTTGCATCGAGCCGAACCTCGATCCCATTGACCACAGCCCCGTTCGGAATCGCAAAGCCGTAGTTGTAGAACCGGTGTTTGTCTTTACCGGCGTCGGTGCAGGAGGTACCGGTGTTTGTCCCGCTGTCGGTATCCACCGCGTTTGCAGTATCATCGGCGTGGGCATTGGTCGGCGTGGTCTGGTAGCCATTGCCGTCTCCACCTGTGTCTGCCGCATTCGCATTCGGACTTCGAAGACCCGTGTCAGCCGGGGTGCTCACAACAATGGTGTAAGACTGATCCACCGAGCCGAGTGAGTTTGTTGCCCGGACCGTAACAGGGAAGCTGCCTGCATTACCAGGGGTCCAGGTAACCAACCCCGTCGTCGAGCCGATCGTCATCCCGGAAGGAGGACTCACCAACGACCAGGTAATCGGTGTGGTCCCCGTCGCGGTCGCCTGATAGGAATAGGCCTGACCGACATTCCCGGTCGTCACCGGTGTTGAAGTAATCGTCGGAGGGGCCGGTACCACATAGTGAACCCGTACGGCCACCCAATCGAGGGTGAAGTCGCGCGAGGTATTGCTGGCGATATTGATCAGGCGTACTCGGAAGTTCGCATTGCCGAAGTCATTTACATTCCAGGTCCGACCCCAGGTGTCGGTGGCATTCCCCAGGGTGTAAGTGGCGAGTGTGGTCGTCAGATTCGGACTGGTCTTCGCCGTGGTCCAAGTCGTCCCACCATTCCAGGAGAGTTGTACACAGATCCTCGGAGATCCAGAGGTGCTATCGGCCCGCGCATCGAGCCGAACTTCAATGCCGTTGACGGTTGATCCACCAGGGATGCTGAAGCCGTAGTCATAGAACCGGTGTTTGTCTTTATCCATCCCCGTGCAGGAGGTGCCTGTGCTTGATCCGCTGTCGGTGTCTACTGCGTTTAAAGTATCATCGGTGTGGGCGTTGGCCGAATTACCCTGATAACCGTTGCCATCCCCACCTGTATCTGCCAGGTTAGACGTCGGACTTCGGAGACCTGTGTCGGCCGCCTGGAGAGCATCGGGTGAGAATAAGGCAAAACCTAAAAAGACAAGCGACGCGAGAATGATAAAACAAGAAAATTTCTTGATTAAATGAAGGGAGGAATTGGGAAGGCTACAAGCGCCGCTGCTCTCTCGGCCGGTGATCCGTTTCAACGGTACCCTCTAAACAGACAAAAGGAACTGTGAGAAAACAACAGCCGTCCTTGGCCGGGAGTTCAGCGTAAGTTACTACATTAAAAAATCTACCGCACTGAATTTTACGAGCGCTCAGTCACTTACGTAATAATTTTCTGGGGATCTTTACCACATTATTTCGGGATGTGTCAAGAAGAAATATTCTAGGATGGAATATGAGGCGGGCAGGTTATGTCTTTATTGTATCAGAAGCATTGATAAGCAAACGACGGATCTAACACAAACGCAGAATATTTGTTGCGTGGTTTATGCAGGGGCATGATTCATCATGCCCACCCAAAGGGCGCAATGAATTGCGCCCCTACTTATCTCAGTTCCCCCAGCGCTTTGCGGAGCGCGGTGTGGCCCATCACCACTTCGGGGCTCGATTGAAGGAGGCTCAGGTAGCGGGGCGAGGCGATCATCCCCTCGATCCGCTCGCGAAGGCCGGCGATCCGGATCGGCTCCAGCGGCATTGCCTCTTCGAGAAGCTCGTCCATTTCGACCATCGCTTTCGACATCGGACGGAGCCATGAGAAAAATGGATCTTCCATCAGTAAACGGAGAAGGGCGCCGGAGCCGGCGATCGGGCCATGCTCCCGCTCGTATTCGCTCCGGACGGTGCCGATGAGCACTTTATGAAGCCCGCGCAGCGCGTCGTTCACCTCGATGAGCTTATGACGATCGACCTCCCCGAAGGGGCGGTTCTTCTCTCCATCCGGCATTCCGTTCCTCTCCTTTCTTAAGGGATCAAAATAATCTTACCATACGTTCCCGGCGCCATCACCGACTGATGAGCCTGCGCCGCTTCCGCCAGGGGGAATCTCCGGCCGATCACCGGGCGAAGCGTTCCGTTCGCAAGCCCCGCCCCGAGCGCCGCATGGATGCTCGCCATTTCTTTTGCCGTCGCGTTGAAGAGAAGCATCCCGAGAATCGTCGCCTCCTCATTCATCGCATCGCGCGGGTTGATCTCCACCGGTCCCCGGCTGCCGATCACCACCACGCGCCCCCCTTCGGCGACGGCCCTGAGATCTTTCCCAAGATTCACATTGGCCAGCATTTCCAGGATCAGATCGGCCCCGCGTCCTTCGGTCAGCGGGCGGACTTGATCGAGATAACCCGGCGCGTGATGATCGAGGACATGATGCGCCCCTTGCTCCGACGCCCGTTCCCGGCCTTTGGGGGTTCCGCCGGTCCCGATCACAATCATGCCCGCCGCGCGGGCCAACTGGACGGCGGCCAGCCCTACCCCGCCGGTCGCGCCGTGGATCAGCACCGTCTCCCCCGGAACGGCCTGCGCTTTCTGGAAGAGGGCGCGATAGGCGGTGGCGTAGGGGACGCCGATCGCCGCTCCCTGTTCGAAGGAGATCTGCTCCGGAAGGGGATAAAGCTGCGTCTCCTCACAGAGCGCCGCCTCGGCGTAGGCGCCGGTGAGGGTCCCGGCGGTGTAGACCCGATCTCCCGCGTTGAACCGGCGGACCCCCTCCCCGGCCGCTTCGACGACCCCGGCGGCATCCGAGCCGGGGGTGTAGGGCAATGTCAGATCGGGGTTCGATCCGGCGCGGCGGTAGGTGTCGACCGGATTCACACCGATCGCCTTGATCCGGACGAGGAGCGCTCCCCGACCGGGTTGCAGGTCGGGAACCTCCTCCAGCTTCAGGACCTCCGGCCCGCCGAATTGATGTATGCGAATCGCCTTCATGCTCGCCTCTTATAAGCGGAGCGGGCGGATCGGGGCGATGAACGCCTTCGGATCGTTCCGCCAGACCTCCGGCTGAACGTCGATGTAGAGCTCGATTTCGTTCCCGTCCGGGTCGGCGATGTAGACGCTGTGGGTGACGGTGTGATCGGACATCCCGATGATCGGAACCCCGGCCGCGCGAATCTCCTCGACCGCTTTCCGCAGCTCGTCGTCGCTCTTCCCGACCTTGAGGCCGAAGTGATAGAGTCCCACCCGCGGGCCGTCCGGGATCGGCGCCGCCTCCGTACCGACCTCGATCAGCAAGAGCTCGTGATGGGTCCGTCCGGAAGAGAAGGCGGCGGCCCAATCACCAAGCGGCCCGATCTCCTTCCAGCCGAGAACGTCCCGGTAGAAGCGGCGCGATCGTTCCAGATCGCGAACATAGAGGACAACATGTCCCAGCTCTTTCACCTCCATGAAGCTCTCCTTTCAGTGTCAGGATTCATCTCATCGATCCAAAACCATATTCTCTAACAGTAACCCAGCGGACGATCCTGTTCAAGCGCGAAAAAAACAGGTCGGCAACATCACATCAACCCGGTCACCGGTGATACGACAGGTCGCCCGCCGAAGAATTGATTTGCTTTCTCTGAAAGGAGAATGGTATGGAGAAGAGGAGCGTTTCCTCTCAAAGAATTGAACGCAAAGAGACGATGAGCAAACTAAGACGGATGATCTTACACCCGACGGGACGTTGGGCGGCGCTTCTCCTTCTGGCGGCCGTTGCGCTCTCAGGCGCCTTCGCCCGCGCCCAGCCCCCCTCTTTTCAGCCGCTGCTGCTGGCGTTCGATCCGGCGCAAGACCGCCTCTTTGCGGCGATCCCCGGTGAAGAACGAGGGGGAACCAAGCTGCTTGTTTTTCCCCAACCCGGTGAGAAGGGGGCGCGTCCCGGCGCCTCCCTCGAGCTCACCGGGATGATCTCGGGGCTCTCGTATGACCCCCACTCCAAAACCCTCTTCGTCGCCAATGCCGCCGACCGGGCGCTTCTGATCTTCGATCGGTTCGATCCCCGCACTGCAACCCGCGCCAGCCGCATCCTCAAGCGGTTCAACTTCCCCACCGGCGTCTACGCCGACCGCAGCCGTCTCTTCGTCGCCGACGCCCACCCCGGCGCGCTCCTCGTCTTCGAAAAAGCGGCGGAGGTCGATGGGGAGCGCCGGCCGGACCAGACGATCGGTCCGGAGGAGAGCGGGCTCAACGGCCCCTTCGCCATCGCCGCCGATCCCGACCGCGGGCGGCTCTACGTGTCGAACTTCGACGGGGTTCTGGTTTTCCATCTTTCCGATCTTGCCGCCCCCCCCGATCGCCTCCCGCTACCGAAGGGAACGCTGGCGCGCGGCCTCGCGTTCGATCCCCGGACGAAGCGCCTCTTCATCGCCGCGCCGATGCTCCGATCCTATTTCGTCTACGACGGAAAACGGCTGGAACAGGTGAAGATCCAGGGAGCGGCCGGCGCCTTCCCCTTCTCGATCACGGTCGATCCAACAGAAGACCGGCTCTACCTGGCGGGGATCGCGCCGGAGATCGGCGTCATCGAACAGGCGAGCGGCAGCGGGCGGAAAGAACGGACGATCGACCGCTGGATTCGGTGGGAGGGGGAACCGGGGGAGGAGAAACCGCCACTCCCGCACGAACCGCCCCCCGCCCCGGAGGGGCCGAGCGTGATTCGATGGAACCGCTGATGACCCGCTCCGACCATTTATTTTGCCTCGGAGGTACTCACTAAAACCGATAACTCAGTCCGGTATGGATACCGAAGTCGGGACCGTTTCGGATGTTGAACAGATTTTCAATCACCCCCGCCTCCCAGACAAGACGATTTGAAAACGCCGTCTTGAAGCCGAAGGCCATCTCATCGGTATAATCCGAGAATTCGAAGAAATCCTCGGCCACCCCCGAGCTGAGCGTATTTTGCAGGATCAGAGAGGTCCCCTCCTTCAGGCGATATTCCACGGCGGCAAACCCGACCCATTTATCCCGATGCAAAGGGATGCCGACGAAATCGCCGCTCCCCAGACGGACATAACTGAAATTGAGATAAAGATAAACCCGACTGATCCGTTTTGCGAAAAGCAGGGTCCCGCTCACGTCGATCCCGTCCGTTCCATACAACTTCTCCTCACGATCGGTCGGCAAAGAAACCGACAGACTCACGCCGGCGGCCGGGACCTTCGCTCCGCCGCAGGTCAGGGAAACTTGGGAGGAGAAGACCGCATCCTGGAGACCGATCCCCGAATCTTCCAGAACGAAGGTCGATCCGTCCTTGCGGTGAAATTCGAAGCGGGTCCGATTTCGCGGGAATCGATCCCGCCGGCCGTTTCCCAAATTAAAAGCATGGTGAAACCCCTCGATGGAACGGTCCAAATAGCCGCCGCCCCGCCAAAGAACGGGGAGCTCGAGACCGAACTGAATCCGGTCGTTGAGAGCGTAGCTGAGCTTGCCGGTCCACTGGAGGGTTTCGGTGTCGATCATATAGTGGCCTTTTGAAACCGCCCAACCGTTCACCCAGGTCAAGAGGGCTTGCCCCTCCCATTCACCTTTCCGAAGCGTGGAAGGGGCCGACGGGGTCGGCGTCAAATGGAGCATTTGAAAATAGGACTGTCCCCGAATGCCCAAGGGCCCAAACCCGACATTCTCCGAACAGGGATGGGCCGATTCGGCCTGAACAAGCTTGTGGGAAAAGAGCAACAGGGAAAGAATGCATCCGAGCGCGAAGCGGCCCCTCCGACTTCCACACCCCTGCCTCACTAAATCGATCCTCTCTCTTCGATCAATCTCACCGGCCTAGATCCCAAGGTGGTTTTAGCGTAATCGAGCGGCGCTCCAAATTCAAGAGCTATTCCGTATCCGCTTCACATGGGAGCGGGAAGGGACGCGTTCCTGTTGATTTGGAAGGGACCGCGCATTTATGATGGTCAAGACGGCCGGCGCCTTCCCCTTCTCGATCACGGTCGATCCAACAGAAGACCGGCTCTACCTGGCGGGGATCGCGCCGGAGATCGGCGTCATCGAACAGGCGAGCGGCGTTGAGCGAAAGAACGGACGATCGACCGCTGGATTCGATGGGAGGGAGAACCGCGGGAGGAGAGACCGCCCCCGCGGAAGATCCGGCGCCGTCCCCGGAGGGGCCGAGCGTGATTCGATGGGGCCCCTGATGACCCGACACCGATCGTGATGTAGGGGCGGGTTTCAAACCCGCCCTTACAATTCGCCGAAGATTCGATCGAGCGCCTTTTCGTGAATCTCCAGATCTTTGTCGGCAAAGAGAACGAATCGGATTCGTTTGACCGTTCGGAGGCTCGGAAGCTGCTCTTTGATCGTTCGGAAGGCGACCTCCGCCGCCGACTCGATCGGATAGCCGAAAACCCCGGTGGAGATGGCGGGAAAGGCGATCGAGCCGATGGCGTTCCTCTCAGCCAGGTCGAGCGCATTCGCGTAACAGCGCGCCAAGAGATCCGCCTCCGGCCTGTCCCTTCCGTAAACCGGGCCAAGACAGTGAATTACATATCGATTCGGGAGGTGATGCCCGCCGGTGATCACCGCCTCGCCGGGACGAATTGGCGCCAGTGGACGCCCCTCCTCTTCTAGTCCAGGCCCTGCCGCCCGGTGAATCGCCCCCGCCACACCGCCGCCGATCCGCAATTCCGCATTGGCGGCGTTGACAATCGCCGTCATCTCCGGCTGCGCCGCGATGTTCCCCTTGACGCACTCGACCGTCACGCCGGAAATTGTTTTCTCCGCCATTTCTTCTCCGTCGTAGAGACGTCCCGTCGGGACGTCTCTACGTAGGTCGATCGGTTTCTATTAGAGCGGAATTTCCTCTTCCCGGAACGGATTCTTCGCCGTCTGCAGATCGTAGATCTTTCCATGAACTTCGATCGAAGCCGGTGGCGCGGAATGATACACTCTCAGTTCGATCGGCTCCCCGATCGGCGGCGGGGTAACGAGATAGCGGCTTAACAGGAAAGCGGAGAAAGCAATCAGGACGAATGTGACGGCCTGAGCGATCCGATAGGCCGGCGTCTCACCGAGGATGGTGGCAACCCCCCTCTGCTTGCACTCCTCTGTGGAAAGAGGGCTCTCAATCATCAAGAGGATCACGGCAACGGTGACGACGGCCATGTAGATATAAAGGAGTGAGGAGGGAATCGGCGGGAAGAGAATCCATCGGAAGAAAACATAAGCGGCGGCCCAGGTGAGGCCCGCCTGGAAGATCCGTGGAATCCGCTTTCCGGTTGCCCGCTCGAAGAGGCCATGGAGGGCGATGAGCGCGAGCGCGCCCAACAGGAAAAACAGAGCAAACCCAAAACCGGTTTCGGGGCCAAAACGTTGAAGAAACTTCATGGCACACCTCCTTTGGTTGGGTGGATGGAACGCTTTTAGGATACTCTTTGGCCTGGGGTGATTCAACAAAAAATGACCTAGGTCTCAGACCCGCCCGGCCTGTCCGAGACGCCTTCCTGTTGCTTTGGAGGGGCCTCCCCTTTAAGATGATCCGAGACCGTCGGCCCTTCGATCCGGCGAACACCCACAAGGAGGTTCACGATGCCCTACATTGCGCCGAAAGCACGAATCCAATTCGATCCCTTGATTGACGCGCTCGCCGAGCGGATCGTCGCGGAGGCGAAGGCGGAAGGAAACGACGCCGCCTTTGCCGGCCTGCTCAATTACACCTGTACCCGGCTCGCGCTTCAGGTGGTTCACCTTCAGTTCGGGAAGATGCGCTACTGGCTGATCGCCCTCGTTACCGGCACTTTTCAAAATGTCGCGCAGGAGTTCTATCGCCGCGTCGGGGTACCGTATGAGGAGAAGCAGATCGGGAAAAGCGGCGATGTCGATCTTTATAAAAGATTTGAAGAGGAAATCCAAAAAGGATAGAAGGGATGGTCTTGAATAAACTCGCTGTCGATATCGTCCTTCTTCCTTCCGAAGAGATCATGGACGCCGCCCTTCAGATGAATCAGGAGCTGCTCCTGCGCTTCGAGAAGAAAATCGTCCTGGATCGGAATCACTCTCTCCCGCATCTCTCCCTGGCGATGGGAGCGTTGAAGGAGGAGGATCTCCCGGCCGCCGCCAATTTTCTGGAAGAGATCGCGTCGTACTTTCCGCCGATCCCGCTGATCTTCACCGGAATCGACGCCGGCCCCATCGCCACCGGCGAGACGGTCGCCGCCTGGAAGGTCGATCCGACCGCCGTACTGCAGTCGCTTCACGAAACAGTCTTCAATCGGTTGAGCCCCCTTTTTGCGCACGATGCGACGGCGGAGGACTTCATCGACTTTCCCGATGTCGCGCCGGCCAGCGTCGATTGGGTAAACCGCTATCCGGAAGCGGCGGCCTTAGAGCGCTTCTCCCCGCACATCACCCTCGGCATCGGCGCGTTGGCGCCGGGCACCGCTTTCCCGCCGCGCGGCGCCGCCCCCCGGCTGGCGCTTTGCCATCTCGGAAATTACTGCACCTGCCGCGAAATCCTCTTTGAGACAACCCTTCTCGGCTAATTCGACGGCCGCGCGCCCCGCCCGAATTTCCTTGGCCTGCTATACTTACGGATGGATTCCACACACCTTCCCGGCAGAGGATCGCGTGCGCTCTAAACTTTTCCTATTTCTCTTGGCTCTCCTCTTTGCGGCCTGCCGTCCGGATCGCTCCGATCCGGCTGCGGTATTGACCCGCTATTTGTCGGCCACCTACCAGCAAGATCTCCGGGCCGCTTACGGAGAGCTCTCCTCGGCCGATCGCGCGTTCCGGAACTTCGACGCGTTTGTCCATCATATGTCGATGGATGAGAGCATGGGGATCGAGCCGCTGATGAAAAGAGCGACCTTCTCCATCGAGACCCTGGAAATCGACGGCGACCGAGGCCGGGCGGTCGTGCGGGTCCACCAGCCGGACGCCGATCGGATCACGGAAGATCTTCTCCTCGCCGCCCTCTCCTCGGCCGGTTCGGCGATGAGCCCCGCCGAATTCGATCAGTTTTTGAAGAAGCAATATCACGACCGTCCCGTTCCGATGATCACCGTGAGAAAAGGGCTCGGCGTGGTGAGGGAGGAGGGGGGATGGCGGATTGCCGCGGGATGGCCTCAGGAAAGAGAGATCGGCCGTCTTCTGCTGGAGGCCGCGCGATTCGAAGAGCTGGGGACGTTGGAAGAAGCCAAAAAGAAATACAAAGAGGCGCTCCGGCTCAATCCGAACCTGGTCGAGGTGAAAGACAAGATCGATTCCCTCGCTTTTGGAATCAAGCCTTCTCAGGAGGAGCAGCGCGACTTCCAGAAGTTCGTGAACAAACTGGAGGGAAAAACAAATTAAATGACGAATAAGAAAATCTTTAGAGTCCTCGCAAGCTCTTGATTCCTAATTCGTAATTCCTAATTCGTAATTGCCTTTAAGAGATTCGATCCAATCGTTTCGTTCCCGGGATCTTCAGAACGAAGTCGGCGCCGAACGCCCCCGCCGGGGTGCAGGCGCCCGAGCAGCCTTCCGTCGGAAGTTTCTTCAAAACCTCCTCCGCGCAGCGGACCGCCGCCATCGCCGTAAAAAGATAGGGCTCCGCCGTCTCAAGCCATCCCTCGGCGGCGTTTCCTTTCTCGTCCGACGCCCGCGCCCAGAGGGCGGCCCGGCCCTTCTCCCGCTGCGCCGCATTCGGCCCGCGGACCGCCGCACGCGCTCCCCGCTCCGCCGCGCGCCGGATCGAATCGGAAGCGAGCAGTCGCTGCAAGATCGGCGCAGTCCAGCGCATCAGGCCGATCATCGGCGACGGAAAGGCCATATACGCGGTGATATTCGGAATGCCGGTCGTCCAATAGACGGCGGCGAGCTCGCCGAGCGTGGCCGCGACCGCCTGCCGAGCGCCGCCGGGAAAACGGACCGTCCGCGCTTCCTCCGCGGCGGCGGAGGTCACCAGCCGCCCTTCCCGGCGGATCGACATCCCGCGGGGAAGTTGCTTGATCATCGTCCGCGCCGTCCCCGGACTCACCCGCGTCGTCGCCGTCGCCGCCAGATCGAGCCGCGTCGCCCCCGGCACCTTGTCGGCGACATACTTCGCAAGACAATCTCCCGGCACCACATCGAACCCCGCCCCCGGCAGCAGCGTGATCCCCTTTTGCTTCGCCTCCGGGTCGCGCGCGAAGATCTCCTCGAAAACCGAAACCTCTCCGGTGATATCGACATAGTGCGTCCCGGCGCTCAAACAGGCCCGGACCATCGGGCCGCTCGTCTCCGCAAACGGCCCCGCCGCATGAAGGACCAGCGCACATTCGGCGACCGCTTTCGTCAAGGCGGTCTCATCCTTGAGATCGAGGACAAGGGGATCGAGCCCGAACCGCTTCGCGAGCGGAATCAGCCGGTCGGCCGACCGCCCCGCGACGACAGGCCGGTGCCCCCGCCGCACCGCCTCTTCCGTAATGAGCGCGCCCGTATAACCGTACGCCCCATAAATCATCCACCGCTTCTCAGGCATGGTACCCTCCTTGGCCGAGCGGAACCGGATCCTTCCCAGGCCTTTGTTCAATGTCATCCTGAGCGCGCGATCCTGTCCAAAACGAGATGCTCGCCTTCGGCTCGGCATGACAAGATGACTTGATTGAAGATTACTTCGATTATAGTTCGGAAGGGTGTGTCGAGGGAAGATGGCGCGTTCTATACTATCTATATTATCTGGAGCAGATCGGTTTCACGCCGGAAGCATCGCGGACGCCCCTTCAGAGCAGCGTCATCAGCCCGTTTAAAACGACCTCCTCGATTCCTTTGCAGAGGCGCTGGGCGCTCGCCTTTGCGGCGACCTTCATTTTGAGCGACTGCATCTCGGTGAGCGTCCGGAGGTCCTCCATGTTGCCTTCGAATTCTTCCTTGCTGATCTCCCCCGCCGCCAGTTGATTGAGATACCGCTCCATCTTCACCCCCTGCTTTCGGATAAACGCATTGGCGTCGGTCTTGGCGTTCGCGACCAGCCTCTTCAGCTCATCCTTAGCGAGATGACTTGCGGTGTCTCTGAGCGTGTCGATAAAACCTTCCCACAACTCCGGCATGGTCGCGCTCCGCTCACTCGTTTTTGTTCTTCAAACGCTCCGTTGAAATCGCGATATCGAAGGCCTCTTCCATGTTTTCCCACCTGTTCTGAATCTGCGCCTCCGACCACTTCCCCTTATTTTTCCGCTCCTGGACATGCCGGGAGAACATTTCCAAGATCAGTCCGAGCTGCCCCGCCGTTTCCCGGTTCTTCTCTCCCTTTCCCTTTTCATATTCGTATGCCTGCCCCATCTCCAGCCGGATCTGCCGGACGGCCTCCAGGTCGATCGCCTCTTCCTCGAAGGTTTCATACAGCATGGCGACTTTGGGCTTGAGGTCGGTGAGGTTTGTATACGTGGTGGGATCGTAATAATGAAGAAAAGAGGCGGCGCAGCCGATCAGGAAAAACGGGAGAAGAAACCGGAGAAAGAGACCGGTCGGCTCTTTTAAAAGAAATCGGCGTTTTGGGGCGGGATCGGTTCCTTCGAGCACAGAGACCTCTCTTCTCAGGAGGGCATCCCGGACGGATGATCGTCAAGTATCGGAATATCCCGGCTTCTCCGCCGCGATTAAACCATTTCTCCTCGAATAAATCAATGCGGAGACCGAAGGATGTTTCATTCCTAATTCGTCACTCTTAATTCCTAATTGAAAATACCGCTATCTCCCCTATGGTTTCCTGTGATAAAATCAGAACCGCGCGGCGCAGGGATAGTTGACAGGCGCCTCGGGAAGAGATCAATATTTAATAAAGAATTTAAGAGAGAAGCGTCATGACAAAACGAATCAAAGCCTATCTTGTATCGATTTTTGGAATTCTCTTTTGCCTCGCCTGGAGCGCGGCCGCGCCGGCGTATGAGATCGCCCCGGTGGAGAACGGCGGGGTGATCACCGGAAGGGTCGTCTTGAACGGACCGGTGCCGGAGCCGCGCGTCTTTCCGATGGTTCTATACGCCTTCGGAGAGTTCTGTAAGAAGATTTCCGATGCGAAAGGACATGTCGTCCTCAAGGAGTTCAACGTCGATCCGACCGGAGGGCTCCAGGACGCGGTGATTGCCATCCAGGAGGTGAGCCGGGGGAAGGGATTTCGCTCCAACGAGAATCGGCTTTTTGCGGTGAACTGCATGTTCCACCCGGCGAATACGCCGGAGGATGAGCAGTTTGAAGTAGACAAAGAAGGAAACCTCGTTCACATCCATCCTCTCGTCAGCGTCATGCGGAACAAATACATGCTCTCCGTCCTCAACAAAGATCCGGTGATTCACGACGCGCAGTTTTACCAGAAAGAAACAGGCCGTCGGATCACCCGCTTCCCGATCCCGATCTCCGACAAGGTCCAGAGAGGATGGGTCTATCTGGACCAAGGAAAGAACATCGCTCAGATCATTTGCGGCATGCATGAGTATATGCAGACCTGGGCCTGGATCGTCGACAACCCCTATTTCGACAAAACGACACGGAGCGGCAGCTATGCGATCGACCGGATCCCGCCCGGAACGTACAAGATTCTGGCCTGGCATCCCCACCTGAAGCCGATCGAGAAGATCATCACCGTCCCCCCCGACGGGCATGTCGAGCTGAATTTCGAATTCGAGGCGAGCGAAGTGGTCCGGCCGATCTATGAGACACAGAAGCAGTTCCGCATCTCCCCCGGAAGAAACCCAGGCGTCGACCTCCTCGGATGCGAGGGCCCTTTCTGCGTCAAACGCGAGCACGACCATCACGCCGATTGAGGAACACCGCCCGCGCCGCGCCCGGCGGGAGACGGCCGTTCACTTCACTGCCGTTCCTCTTCCCCAGTGAGACTCGCGCAGCCACGCGGCAGGGGGACCCACCCAAGCACGAACGGCCCGTCCGTCTGCGCGTCCCTGCCGTTCATTTCTGTCTTTTCACGCTCCCCGGCGGCCGCTCGTTGAGCAGCGCCCAGAAAACACCAAGCTGCTTGACCGCTTTGACGAATTCCTGAAAGTTCACCGGTTTGACGACGTAGGCGTTGACCCCCAGCGTGTAACTCTCCGCCAAGTCCGGCTCCTCGCGGGAGGAGGTCAACATCACTACCGGGATCGTTTTCAGCTTTTCATCCGCTTTAATGGTCCTCAACACCTCCAACCCGTTCACCTTCGGCATCTTGATGTCGAGCAGAATCACCGCCGGATTCCCGGGCGTGCGCATCTTAAAGGCCCCCCGGGAATAGAGGTAGTCCAACGCCTCGGCGCCGTCTCGGGCAATGATGACGTCGTTTGCCAGATTGTACTCGGCGAGCGCCTCCAGCGTCAGCTCCACATCTTCCACATTGTCCTCCACCAGCAGAATGCTCTTGAAATCCCCCATCCTCACCCCTCCTTTCGATTTGGCAACGAAAAGTAAAACGCCGCGCCGCGGTCCAATTCCCCCTCCGCCCAGGTCTTCCCGCCATGGCGGTGAATGATCCGCCGGACGTTGGCCAACCCGATGCCGGTCCCTTCGAACTCCTCGGCGCGGTGCAGACGCTGGAAAACGCCGAAGAGCTTGCCGGCATACTGCGGGTCAAACCCCACCCCATTGTCTCGAACAAAAAAAACGGTCTCCTCCCCTTCCGGCCGGCTGCCGACCTCGATCTCGGCCCGCGCGCGGGTCCGGGTATATTTCACCGCGTTGCCGATCAGATTCGCCCACACCTGCCTCAACATCGCCGCATCCCCCTCTAAATCGGGCAGGGTGCCGATCGTCCAAGCGATCTCCCGGTTCTGAATCTCCGGCTGCAGATCCCGAATCACCTCCTGGATCAAAGATTCTAGGGAAACCCTCCCGATCCGCATCTCTGTCTTCGCCATCCGCGAGAAGACCAGCAGATCGTCGATGAGGTTCCCCATCTTCTTCGATGAGTTCACAATCGTGTTCAGGTAGCGTTGCCCCTTCGCATCCAGCTGCGCCCCCGTGTGCTCTTTGAGCATTTCGACGAACCCATTAATGTGTCGCAGCGGGGCACGCAGATCGTGTGAAACCGAATAACTAAACGCCTCCAACTCCTTATTTGCCGTCTCCAGCTGTGTATTAAGCTTGCGCATGGCTTCTTCCGCCTGCTTGCGCTCGGTGATGTCTTCCGAAATGCCCAACAGATAGAGCGGCTGTCCCTCTCCATCATAGAGCGGGATTTTCTGTGTGTGCAAAATCCGCGCGCCGTGGTGCCGGGTATGAACCGGCTCTTCCGGAATATCGACGAGGTAGCCCGCTCCGAGCACCTGCCGGTCTTTGGCGATGAATGAATCGGCCTGCTCTTTTGGAAAGAAATCATGGTCATTTTTGCCGAGCAGATCTTCTCTGGTGTAGCCGAGCAACACTTCACCCGCTTTGTTGAATCGAACGAACCGGAGCTCTTTGGCTTCCTTGACGAAAATCATGTTGGGAATATTCTCAACAATGGAGTCGAGAAAAACCTCCGCCCGCTTCCGCTCCCCCACCTCCTGCTCCAATGACAGCGTCCGCTCTTTCACCCTCTGTTCCAGTTCGTCCTGCGTCTTCTGCAGGGCGGCATCCCGCGTTTGGATCTGAGAGAGCATCTCGTTGAACGTCTCGACCAGCAGGCCGATCTCGTCCCGGTTTCCGGTGGCGGCCCGCACGGAATAGTCTTTCTCTTCGGAGACGTTCTTTGCGGTCCGGGCCAGATCAAGAAGCGGGCGGGAAATATTTTCTTGAAGCGCGGCGGAGACCCGATAGGCTGTCAGCAGGGACACCGCGAGCACCCCGCCCACGATGAGGGCGTAACCCTTCAGACGAACATACATTTCCTGGAGATCGGATTGGAGATAAACGGTGCCGATCCGCTCGCCGTTGGAGAGAATCGGCCGCGACAAAAAAAGAAAGCCCGACTCGAATCGATGGCCTTCCATCCCCTCCGGGATTCGCTCCGGCATCTCAAAAACCGAAGCCCCGTCGCTCCTCAGATATTTTGCGAAGAGCCGGCCATCGGCCGTATAGATCGCCGCCGAATGAATATCGGACTTGACCCGCAACGCCCCGACGGTTTCAGCGGCCGACTCCGGATCGTTGAACAGGAGGGCCGAAACCGTATTGATCGCGATGATCTCCGCCTGCGTGGAACGATTCCGGACCATGACGCTCCGAAAGGTCACCCATTCATGGGCGATGAAGCCGGCGCTTGCGAGCAGGAGAACCGCCGAACTCACCAGCATGCTCATCCGAATCAATTTTTGACGAATTGAGAGATAACGAAAAGGTGTGATCAGGGGTCACCCCATTATAGCGCCGCTTGTTTCCGGTCCTTGAGTGCTCTCCCTTCGAGCCGCTGACAAAAAAGGACCGAAGGAAGCGATGCTACCCGTCGCAGTCGGCTGCAGTAGAAAAGGAGGAATGAACCGGTCTATCTAAAAATGCAGGGAAAGAGTGGACATGAGGGCCTAGATTCTCGCCACGATCCAATAGGCCGGCTGTCGGCGACAACATCGGATCAGAGGGAAGTTGTTCCACTCACCGCATTCTCATACTATTGAAAGTATTAAAACTATATAAGCGGATAGGGAAATTGTCAATTTCGGTATGTTTATGGAGGAAGGCTAAAATCAATCTAAGAATGAACGGAGACGAAGCAAAACCTTTCCATTCCCAATTTTCGAATCGACCGATGCTTTTATGCTTAACTCTGCTTCAGGTCGGGGGGAACACAGGTGCAGCGGTACATGCCGCCGATCGTCGCGCCGATCAGATCGTAGAGGTATTCCCTCTCTCCCGGATCGATCCGGCGAAGATACGCCCCCTCCCATTCTTTCAGGTAAACATTTCGCAGGAAGAGCCGGACCGGCATCTCCGAATCGAACCCCTCCTGCCGCATCGATTGGTTCAGCCACTTCACCACCGCGCCGCGGGTGAGCGATTCGTTTTCCTGAAGGGCATTATCCGCGTTCGTCAGAATGCGAATAAATCGGTAAAAGTCCTCCGGGTGCTCGTCGAGATATTGGGTCGTCACCATCTCCAACCCCTTCAGGTTCAGCTTCCGTTCGGGAACCGGGATCTCGTCGTAGTGCGACTCCGGATGGTTTGTGAAGAAAAAGATAAAAAAGAACAAAAACGGAAAAACCAAGAGCCAAAGAACGGCAAAGCGCGACGGCCCATCCACTTCTCCTTGCCTCATCACCTGTTCCACGGTTTCACCTCCCCCGAGGTCGCTGTCCTGAGAAATCCGGTGTCGACGGAGGATGACCTGGCGTCCGGACCCTCGGAAAGACCTCGATCTATGGATGCTTACTGAAAAACATAGAGTTCTTACCTTCTATTCTACCAAATCTTTGAGATTCTCAGGGAGACGCACTTTTTGATTACAAATCAGGAATGACGGATGAGGAATTAAAATATCGCTTTTTTTGTAAGTTTTCTCCGCTTGCAACGACATCATACTGAACCACATCAGATGCCGCATAACATGTTATAGAAAGGCTCTCCGACACAAACCGGGGATGCCCGATCAAACCAGGACAAGAAAAGGAGGAGAAAAAGATGAAACGAAAATGGATGATCTGGATGCTTTCCGCGCTGATTTCCTTCGGCGGCGCCGTTGCTCTGGCTGAAGAAGGCCACAAGATGGGCGAAATGGGAATGACGGCAAAAGGAGGAATCCGTTCCAAATCGAAGGAAGAGCAGATCAAGGTGGCGCTCAGCGCCGCGCCGGCGGAAATTGCAAAGGACGCGACGGTGAAGGTCTATGGCGCCGACGGTAAATTGATCGAGGTCAAGAAGGGAACCAACGGCTTCGTCTGTTATCCCGATATCAGCAATCTCTCCGAGGCCGACCCGATCTGCAACGACGCCGCCGCCGAGCAATGGTTTAACGATCTTCTCAGCGGAAAGGAGAGACCGACCAATACCTCACCCGGAGTCTCCTACATGGCGCAAGGGGGATGGCATTTCGAGAAAGAGGGGACAATTGTCATGGCGGACGGGCCGGGGGCGAAGAAAGTCCAAGAACCCCCCCACTGGATGATCTTCTGGCCGTTCGATGCAAAGATGACCGGCCTTCCGGTTCACGTGAATCCATTGGGGACCTACATCATGTTCGCCGGAACCCCCTACGCCCACCTGATGGTCTACCAACACCCGAAGGGGATCCAGTAGGAAGACATCTGTCCTGTCGTCTCAGACCCGCCCTCCTTTTTTCCGGAGGGCGGGCTCACCGACTCCCAAGTAGAAACAGATAAACACCATTTGAGAAAGAATCCGGGGTTTTATTTTTTCTGAGAGATAGGTCGCTAGCCGCAGGGAGCGAGGAAACCGCAGCGTACTGTATCGTACGTGAGGATTTCCGAGCGGGAGAGAGTGTGCTCTAAATCAATTGTGCGAAGTACCTCTACTCACACCGTGAGCAAGGCGAACCACGACGCGGATGGACTTTAGCAGCCCATCTCAGTCGCGGCCGAGGGCGGCGTCGACGCTCCAGATCCCCGGTCCCCGGGCGGCGATGTAGAGGAAGACGAAACAGTAGAGGGCCGCCAGCACACCTCGATTGGAGATCGGAAACACCGCCTGTGTCCCGTGCGCCATCCAGTAGGCCGCCGCCATCAGCCCGCTGCAGAGAAACGCCGCCCACCGGGTGAAGAGGCCGATCATCACCAAGAGTCCGCCGAGGAGCTCGATCGGACCGGCGATAAAGACCACATGGGCGGCGGGTTCTCCCTGCGGCGGAATCGGAAACCCGAAGAGCTTCTGGGTCCCGTGCCACATAAAGAGAAAACCGGTGACCATCCGCATCAGGGCATAGGTCTGTGGAGCGAAAGACTTCATAAACATCGGCAGATCCTCCTGGGTAAAGATAAGCGCTTCGTCTATCGGGTCAACGTTAGAATACCGAACCTGGAATGTCAACCGCCCGCCCCCCTTTTCCCTGCGCATGTCGGTTCTCTTCCTGCGGGAAGACCGCGCGCCCCTTCTTTGACGGACTTAAAATGCCGGGTATACTTACCTTTACTCCCGTTCCGCACGATGAAAAGAAAAGCAAAGGCGAACCATGGGCGGCATCTATTCATGATCGATCGGAATACAAAAACGGGGTTCGGTTTAAAACGGCGCGGCTGGAGGGGACCCATTCGGATGACTTTCCGCGCCTGCGCGATCCGCTTCCTCGTCATCTTGCTCTTCGCCGGGATGCCGGGAGAGGGAACCGCGGGCGAAAATGCATTCTCCGAAGAGGTCGAAGAAATTCTCCAACAAAAAATCCAACTGATCAAAACCTTGGCGGAAGATCCGAAAACCATCCGCCTCGTCAGGGAGTCGAATCATCAAAACAAGCACCTCACCCCGCGCGAGATCGAAAAACTCGATCAGAAATGGCGGAGGGTGAAGGGGGTCGATGAATTTATCGGCGCATTCATCGCCAACGACTGCGCCCGGCACCTGATCGCGTTTCAGAAAGCGCACGACGGATTCGCCGAGATTTTCATCGCCGACGCCGTCGGATTGATCGTGGGGGAAACCAACAAGACCTCCGACTATTTCCAGGCCGACGAGGACTGGTGGGTCGAGGCGTATGCCGGCGGCCGCGGAAAACATTACTACGGAGATATCGAATACGACGACAGCGCACAGGCGGAGGCGATCGCCCTATATGTGCCGGTGATCGATCCGGAAACCCAACGGGCCATCGGCGTGATCAAATCGATTTATAACATCAGCGCCATTATCCAGGAGCTTTAAGCCGGCATGTTCAATGGAATCAGGGGAATCAGAGCGAAACTCGGGGCGATCTTCGCTTTTTTATCCGTCGCCGGATTTTCTCTGGTGGTCTTCGGGGTGACCCGGATTCATCAAGTGACCGAGCAGGCCGACCTAGTGATCGCGGAGCGCATTCCCCTTTCCCGGAGCGCCGATGAAGCGCTCCATGCCTTGACCCTCGGGGCCGGGACCATCGATCGGGTTCTGTTGATCGGAACCCATGAGGAGATCGGCCATCTTCAGGCGGTCGAAACCCGATTCAAGGAATCGGTCCTGGTCTTCGACATGTTTACGAAGGCGATGATTTGGGGAAGCAAGACGGAGGCGTTTCAAAAATCGACGGGAGGGCTCGTCTCGGCCCGATGGGAAAAAATGGGGCTGCAAGACACCCTGGTCGTGAACACCGCCCCCTACGAGATCCAGCAGGCCGCCGGCAAGGCGACCCTTTATTTCGGCGGGTTTGCGAAGTATGTCGAGAAGGTCATCGCCTCCCAGGAAAAGATCCTCCGGCTTCAGCCCTCCGGGAATCAGGAGGAGATCGCGCAAGAAGAGCGGCGACGGGAAACCTACATCATCAAGGCAAAACGGTACAAGAACCTGGTCGACGACACCCTTCACCGCGTGGTCACCGATATTTACACGCATGTCGGCGCGGCGAACGACCATATCCGGCGATCCCGGGATACCGCCGTCAGCGCCCTGATCGTTTATTCGACCTTCATTTTCGGTTTGGCGTTGACTGCCGGGACCTTTTTTGTCCGGTCTATTTTTAATCCCCTCATCCATTTGAAAACGGCGGCGGCGGAGATCGCGGGGGGGAAGCTCGATACCCGTGTCGAGGTCACGTCGAAAGACGAAATCGGCTCGCTCGGCGAAACGTTCAACAAGATGGTCATCGAAGTTCAGAAAGCCTACGACGATCTGGAAAAGAAGATCCGGGAACGCACCGCGCTGTTAATCGAGGAAATCACCGAGCGCAAGCGGGTCGAAGCCGATCTGCGCAAGATGGCCGAGGAGGTGCAACAGGCCCGGGACGGTCTGGAGCGGCAGGTCCGGGCGAGAACGAAAGAATTGGAATCGTTCGTCTACACCCTCTCTCACGATCTAAAA
Organism: Candidatus Manganitrophus morganii; assembly: GCA_021651055.1. Lineage (NCBI taxonomy): Bacteria > Pseudomonadati > Nitrospirota > Nitrospiria > Candidatus Troglogloeales > Candidatus Manganitrophaceae > Candidatus Manganitrophus > Candidatus Manganitrophus morganii. The sequence continues at coordinate 2,804,287 of JAJHOH010000001.1, read as the reverse complement.
GGACCGGTGATCTCCCTGCAAGGGGTCGCCTCGCTGCTCCTGGAAGAATATGCCGCCGTGCTGGACGACAAAGGAAAGCATTACATTCAACGGGTGTTGTCGAACACGGACTATCTGGGTGACTTTATCGAGGGGATGCAGATCCTCACCCGAATCGGCTCCCCCGAGAAAAACGAGCCGGTCGACGTTCGAGAGGCGCTGATCGCGATCCTCAACCGATATCAAGAATGGCTCGAAGAAAAAAAAGTGCAGGTGGTCGTTCATCCCTCCCTCCCGCACTTCACCTTCGGGTCGTTCCACATCACCCAGGTCTTTCAAAACCTCATCGTCAACGCCGGAAAGTTCATGGGGGAGCAGCCCCATCCGAAGATCGAAATCGGCGGAAGCGAACTGGAAGGATGGGCGGAGTTCTACGTGAAAGACAACGGCATCGGCATCGACCCGGCCTATCACAAAAAGATTTTCGATCCGTTTCAGCAGCTCAAAGAGCGCGAGGCGGGGGGGACCGGGATCGGCCTCTCCATCGTGGCCAAAATCGTCCATCTCGCCGGGGGCCAGGTTTGGGTGGAATCGCAAAAAGGCCAAGGGGCCACGTTCTTCTTGCGGCTTCCGAAACAAAAGACCCATTCCTAATCGATGATCGTGTATTTCTCCCCTTCGAACACCTTTTCTCCGTCGATCTCCACCCGCGCCACGGCGGCAAAAACATCGACATGGAATTTTCCGCTCTTCGGAAAACCGGGCTTGGTGTAGAGGGCGTGTTTTGCGCCGAGGGAGAGGTGGATGCCGAGCATCCGCTCGTAGGCGCCGATGTCGGTCAGCCGCCGCTCCCGCGTCAGGGCGCGGTTCAAGCCGAAGCCGAGCTCCCGCACCCAGACCTCCCGCTCCTCGGCCCGGATCTGATCCAACACGGCATGAAACCCCTTCGGCGCGTCGGGGGCGGCGACCAGCACCCCCCCTTCGATCGCGGCGGTGAAGGGCCGGCCGGGAGCGTGGACGGTAAAGTCGGCGTCGCCGAAGGCGAAGATCTTCAAGGCGCCGTTCACGCGGCGGACCTCCTTCGGCTCGGTGAAGACCTCCCCGATCGGGAACTGTCCCCCGACATTTTTCATCCCGCGGTAATCGCCGATGTTCAGCTTGGCCGCTTCGAAGGGGGAGTCGTAGATTAATTCGGTCCCTTCGCAGATCACGGCGATCCGCGCCGCCCGGTCGATTCGCTCCTTCAGCGCCGGCCCGACCGACCGGTAATAAGCCCGATCGTACGCCAATGAGTCGAGGTAGGTGGCAAACTCCGCTTCGGAGATCCGTCCCAGGTGGGGATGCTCGACCACCTTCAACCCACGATTGAAGAGCTCCACCCGAAATCGAAATTCATTCAGCCGGAAGCTGGTCGACTGAACCAGCACCACCAGCCCCTTCGCGGGGAGAAGATCGACCGCGGATAAGATCTCTTTCGCGGTGACCTGATCGAAATTCAATACGGCGGCGTTCGGCAGCGCCGCCCGGTAGGCTTCCGCTAAAAGGCGCGACAACCCGGATTGTTCATCAAAGACTAAAAGGGCCGGCGCCTCGGGGGCGCACTCCAAGGCCAATGTGAGGGTGTCGCGGAGGTTCGATTGAGCGCGATGATGTAAGGAAGAATCGGTCATAGGGAAAACGTTCCCTTTATCATTTTCCATTGTAAGAAAGAGCGTCCTCACATGAAAGAGCGTCGGACGAAAAGAGCGGTGGCATGTCCATTCTCATCGGGTATCGTCGAGGGCACCGTCGTGGAATTTCTGATAAGTGCTGGGGTATTCTTTGGAGAGAATCTCCGCAATTTGCCTTCTTAGTTGAGGTGCATTGATGATGGCCGCTTTCCAAACAATTTGCCAATCAACAGCGAAATAAGCGTGAATTGCGATATTTCGGAAACCAACGATCTCCCGCCAGGGGAATTCGGGTCTTTTCGCCTTAAAGTCTTCAGATAGTCGTGCCGCCGACTCTCCGATAATCAGCAGTTTTTGCAGAACAGCGCTTCGGATCAAGTCGTTTTCACCGAAATTCTCCGCAGAGATGTCGGTAATAAACTTTGCGATTGCGTCAGCCGCTTCCAGAATGTCGCAGAGATAGAGATCTTCACGCCGCATGAATCACCTGAATACGGGAGAGCACTTCGTCTCGAATCAGCGGCTTGAGTCCCTTTTTAGGAACCAGGTCCACTTTGCGATGCAAGAGATCGCTCAGAGCATTCTGTAGCTCCGCAAATTCCAGGAAGCCGATTGGTGCGTCTTTTTCAAACTCAACCAGCAGATCGATGTCGCTTTCAGGTCCAAAGTTTTTACCAAGCGCCGAGCCGAACAAAGCAAGCTCACGGACCTGGTAACGCCGACAGAGCAGCCCGATCTCCCGGAGAGGTAATTTCAGATTTGGATTGTTCATCGTTGTTCCTAAAAATGGACCCTATAAGCCCGGATTCGCCTTCTCGGCACTAGGATACATCGCCGGGTGGATGTTGGCAAGACGAAAGGGGTCTGTCGCCGCAAACCGCTCTAACCGCCCGACTCCTTCCCTGCTTTTTTCTTTTCGAACGCCTCGGCGCACGCGGGTCCGCAGAAATAATGGGTCACCCCCCCCTGCTTCGCCTCCAGCGCCCTCTTCTTGGAAAGGTAAGTCAGGCAGTTCGGGTCTTGCACCAGCGCGTCTCCTGCATCGACCCGCTCGGCGCTTCCCGCCGGGCGGCGGTAGAGGAACTTTCCGAGAAACCGGCCCAACAGAAAGGTCAATAAGGTGATCACAAGAAGTGTAAAAAGAAGACGAGTCATTTCCGATGATTCTCCGAATGAGAAGTTAAAATGAAATTATGAATTAGGAATTGATCGTTCAAAACAAAGGGAAGAATTTTTATTTTCATTCCTCATTCTCGATTCGTAATTCCTAATTGATGAATCATCCTCCCGCGCGTTTAACGACATATCCTTTTTTGCCGAGCGCTTCAACCAGGGTGTCGCGGTGGTCGCCTTGGATTTCGATAACCCCCTCTTTCACCGTGCCGCCGCTCCCGCAGGTCTGCTTCAGCTCCTTGGCGAGGTTCCGGAGCCCTTCCGGATGAAGCGGCACCCCCGTGATCAGAGTGACCCCTTTCCCCTTGCGCCCCTTGGTTTCGCGCGACACCCGCACGATGCCGTCCCCTTTGAGAGCCGGCTGTTTTTTCCGGCAGCGGCATTTCGCCGTCGCCTCGCCGCAATCGGGGCACATTTTACCATGTTCGGTGGAGTAGACAATACCGGAATTCATTCTGTTATTTTCCTATTCGGGGCGTTGCCCCCTTCCAAGGCGTTTGATTCCTCATCCTCAGATTCCCAATCGAATCATTATCTCTCCACCCTCTCCAATATCTGAATTCCCTTTGCGGCTTCTTCGAGCGGCGTGCTGTGTTGGCTGTACTCGTTGATCACCTTTTCGAACGATTCGCGGCTCTTCTCCAAATCCTGGAGCATCAGGTAAGCGAAACCCCGCCGCGTCAAGGCGATGGCGACCGCCTCTTCTTCCTTCGGAAATTCGGCGATCAGCCGGTCGGCCTCGATGACCGCCCGCCGGTGGTCTTTCAGAAAGGTGGAGTAGATCGCAACCACGCCGCTCTTCGCCTTGGCGCACGCCTCGCGATCTTCGGGAAACCAGACGCAGACCGCCTGCAGCGCGACGGTCTCTTTCTTCCACGCTTTGGACCCTTGGCTCCCCCAGGTGTCGATGGCGTATTGCCGCTGCGCCGCCGCATTCTCTTTCTTATCGATCCACGCCGGCGGCGCCGGCGCCAGCCATGCCGGCGGACGCTCCGCCTCCTCCCAGGTGGCGGCCGGCATGTGAAAATTCTGAAGCGCCAGGGCGAGCAGCGGCATCAGCGCCATCGCATTGATGGCGCCGTGGACCAAGATCGGCGAGACCAGCTCCTTCCGCATTTCATAAACCACCGCCAGCGCCATCCCCGCGATGAAGTAGAGAATCCCGATCATGAAGCCGGCCCCATGGGCCGCCGCGAAGAGGATCGCCTGCAGATTGGCGGCAAAGAGGAGCGGAAGGCGGGTCTTGAGGGCATTGTAGAGAAACCCCCGAAAGTAGATCTCTTCCAAGATCGGAATGGCGGTGAAGCCGATCACGATCATGATGACGGAGAGGAGGCTGTTCGGCCCGAAGGTCGCCAGCGCCGAATAGTCGGGCATCTCGAACTTTTGGTTCAAGATCTTCTCCATCGCCATGTGGGTCGTCCCGACCAGGAGGTTGATGCCGAAGGCGATCAATATTGCGAAGGGAATCATCGAGAGGACCGCCGCGGGGGAGATCGGACGAAAGAGCGGCCAGATCCCCCGCCGTTTACAGACGGCCAGGGCATAAACGAGGAGGATCAGATTAAAGAGGATCAACGAAACAAAGCCGATGTATCCCTGGCGCCAGGGATGGTTTCGGACGTAGACGGCATCGACAAAGACGGAGGCGGCGATCACGAGAAAGGGGAGGGAGATACCGAGGGCGATCTCGCCGGTGGAAACCGGGGGTGATTTCTTTTCTTCTTTGATTTCCTCCGGGGCATTCTCATCGGGCACCGTTTGAATCACGCGTTTCTCCCTCTCTTGGCATTGTCAGGACATTATAATCGGAAATCGAGGTGAATCGATAGGGGAGATATTTATAGACTGGACTAAAACCTCAGAAATTAGATTGGAATGGGGCTTCGCCCCAAGCCCCACCTTCCTGAATCCAAAGTCGTGGGGCTTCTCGCCCCACACCCCCGCCGCGGGGGGTGCGTGCCCACCCCCCTTCGGATTCCCAGGGCAGCGGGGGCTGCCGCCCCCCAGCACCCCCCACGGTCACAACTCGCACAACGCACGGAAGAACACCGCGGATTGTGCTTCAAACAATGGTGACCTGATTTGGTAGATAATACGTCTGACAGAAGAAACGCAGGAAGATGGGGGGGCACAGAACGCCCATGACGCGCATTCTCCTTGCTCTCGGATTCCTAATTCCTAATTTTCAGATTCCTAATTATCTAACCCCATTATCCTTTCATCCCCTCATGGACCAACGCCAAAAGCGCGATGCAGGCGGTGTCGGTGCGCAATGTCCGGGGGCCCATCCCGACCGGCTGAAAGCCGTGCGCCGCAAGAAGCCCCCTCTCGAAATCGTTCCATCCCCCCTCCGGCCCGACGGCGAGCAGGACACGTCCCTCGCCCCCCTCCCGGACCGCCGCCCCCGCCGGCTTCTCCGCCGCCGGATCGGCCACCAGACGCCGCCCGTCTTTGAAGAGACCGTCGAGCTGATCTTCGATCAGTACTTTAAATTGCCGGTGGATCGACACGGTCGGCAGCCGCGTGTCGCGCGCCTGCTGCAACCCTTCGATCAACCGCGGCCGGTAGCCCTCCGGCGCGAGCCAATGGGTGTCGAAGTAGTTTCGCTCCACCCGCTCGGCATTGGTCAGAATGATCTGCCCGACGCCGAGCGCGGCGACCTGGGCCCAGATCCGCCGGATCACCTTCGGCCGCGGCAGCGCCAAGAGCAGATCGACCCCCGGCCGGGAAGGAACAGTCGTTTCGAACGCGCAGCGCAAGGCCGCCGTCCCGTCGCCGATCGACACCACCGTCCCCACGCCGCGCGGCCCATCGAGAAGACCGATGCGGACGTGAGATCCCGGCGCCACCTTCAGGGCGTTGCGCAGGTGGACGGCGCGCGCATCTGAAAGGACGGCTTCGCCAGAAGCGCCGACTTCATGGGGTTCCAGGAGGATCAGGTTCATACGAGGGTCCAGGGAATGAGATGAACGTTCACGGCACTTTATTAACATGGGCCGCTCGATAGAGCAAGAGGCGATGCTATTGGGGCGGGGGTTAGCTAATTAGGAATCTGAGAATTAGGAATTAGGAATCTGAAATCCGAGAGCAAAGAGACTACGCGTCATGGGCGTCCTGTGCCCCCTATACCCCTGCGTTCTTCTGTCCAGACGTTCCACCTACCGCTTCAGGTCAGCATTGTTTGAAGCACAATCCACGGTGCTCTTCCGTGGTTGAGCGAGTTCTGACCGTGGGGGGTGCTGGGGGGCGGCAGCCCCCGCTGCCCTGGGAATCCTTGGGTGTGGGGCAAGGCGCACCTGGTGTGAAGATCGGAAACCAACAACCTTCTTCCAGCGCCGGCCCCACGTGTGATAAACAGGGTGGGCACGCACCCCCCGTGGCGGGGGTGTGGGGCGAGCAGCCCCACGACCTTGGATTCAGGCAGGTAAGGCTTGGGCGAAGCCCCTTCCAATCTCAAAAGGTGATTGATTTCAATTTTGTTTGGGGGTATTCTCTTCCATTCCCTGTGCAGGAGCAGACCCCTTTTTTGGAGGTTTAAACCCGAACTCACGATGCCAAGCGCCATCCTTCCTCCCCCCTTTTCGAAACCCGATCAGCTGCCGGATGCGCTGCAGTCTCACGGTTACGCGGTGCTGCGCCCCTCCGACGTTTGTACGTTCGCCCGTTGCACCTCCTCGGAATTGGAAGCGCTTGCGCCGGCTTGGAACGACCTGCCGCTCGATCCCTATCTGAAAGATACCGTCCCTTACCGGCGGCGGCGTCACTCCTGTTTTGTGGTGGAGGGGAAGGAGGTCACGCAGGCGCCGCACCGGGCCCACTGGCAGCCGCTCGACTACAACGCCCTGCATGGGGGGATGAAGCGTCTCTTCGAGCCGATCGCCCCGGCCACCGTCGCGGCGCCGGCCTGGACGCGGCTGCTTCAGGTGATCGGGCAGCTCTGTTCCACAATCAAAGGCCCGCAACCCTGGTATGTGGAAGCGCACCCGTTCCGGATCGACACCGCCCACGGCATCGGCCGGCCGACGCCGGAAGGGGCCCATCGCGACGGGGTCGATTTCGTGGCGATCTTTCTGGTGGGGCGGGTGAACATCAAAGGGGGAGAGAGCCGGATCTTCGAGGCGGCCGGATCGAACGGCAAGCGGTTTACCTTAACAGAACCCTGGACGCTCCTCTTGCTCGACGACACGCGGGTGATTCACGAATCGACGCCGATCCTGCCGGTCGCCGAGGGGGGCTATCGGGATACGTTGGTGTTGACCTATCGGGCCGGGGGGTTTCAGGAAGAGGGGGGATGATTGGAAGGGGGCGTTGCCCCGAGCCCCACCTGCGAGGATCAATCGCAAGATCAAAGTCGTGGGGCTGCTCGCCCCACACCCCCGCCGCGGGGGATGCGTGCCCACCCCCCTTCGGATTCCCAGGGCAGCGGGGGCTGCCGCCCCCCAGCACCCCCCACGGTCACAACTCGCACAACGCACGGAAGAGCACCGTGGATTGTGCTTCAAACAATGGTGACCTGATTTGGTAGATGAAACGTCTGGACAGAAGAACGCAGGGGGATGAGGGACACAGGACGTCCTTGACGCGCAGGCTCTTTGCTATTTGGTTTTGATTTGAATTCTTAGAATTACTGGGTGATCTCTTGTGGGCTGCTGTGCCCGCAGCGCAAGGGCCCCACTGGGGGATGGGTGGAGCGAGGACGCAGCAGCCCACTACAAATCAAATCGTTCCACCTACCCTACAAGGTCAGCTGTCTAAAGCACACTCCAGCGGTGTACTTCCGTGGGTGTGCGAGTTCTGACCGTAGACGGGGGGAGCTGGGGGGGTACTTGCCCCCCGGCTGCCCTGGGAATCCAAAGGGGGTTGGGCACGCAACCCCCGTGGTGGGGCTTGGGGCGAAGAGCCCCATTCGAATAACTATCTTTATCAAACATGACCGCCCGCCTATGCACACCGGTATCCCTTCTCCGAAGGCTCATACACCAACTCCCCATCCCTCACCAGCTCCACCAAATATTCCCCGACCAGGTTGTTGAAATTCTTCTGCTTGGCCGCGCGCTCGAAGGCCAACAGCCCCGGCTCCTCGCTGCGATAGCAGAGGGGGATCAAGGGGTGCGTTTGCAGGGCGGTCCGAATGGCGTCGAGGGAAACGGCCTCGCCGCCCCCGCGCCGAACCAGCGCCACAATAAAAGTTTTTACTTCATCTAAACGTTCTGCTTCCGGGTGCATGACCTACCCTATTAACGAATCGTCCCTAAAACTGCATTCCGCCCGAAACATAAAAAGCGGTCTGCGGCCCGACCTGGCCCTCGACCGTGACCGTAAACGGACCGTCCGGGCTGAATTGAAACCCGATGATCCCCCCGATCATTGTATTCAATTCGAAATCCATGTCCCAAGAAGCGGTAAACGGCTCCTGGGTATTGGTGCAGGTAACCCCAACGACACAATCATTTACATTGCCGTTTCCGGAGACGGAGCCCTTCTCGTTCCCTTTTAAAGTAGTAATCATCAAACCGATATAGGGATGAAAACTGGCAAAGTGTTGCGCGCTCATCCCGATCATGGCGCTTAATCCGGAATATTTGATTTCATTCTCACCGCTCCCCTCGGAAAATACGAAGGTCGACCCGTTCGGATTGTTCCGAAATCCGTTGATCAGAACGTCGTAGCCCTCATCTTTTGTTCTTCCGCTGAATGCTTGGAGAACCAAACCGGCCTTAAACGGTCCCGGCTGCGGGGGGCTGATGCGCACCCCTCCCCCCCAAATTAGCCCCAGCTCTCCGTCGAAAGGCTCTTCTTTAAGCCGCATCTGTCCGACCGTCAAGAAAATCTCTCCCGCCGCCCCGAACCGGTAAGCCCCGGTCAGGAAGATGTGTTCCCCCTTAAACTCGTCGGAGTCCGCCTCCGGGTCGTCTGAGTCTTCCAGCCCCTCGAACACAAGTCTTTGTGTCGGCGTGACGTAGGTATATGACGGATCGTTGAATATAAACTTCTGTGTGATCACGCCCCCTCCGCCGACCGAAAGGCTGAACCGGTTCGTGCCGCCGATCGACGATGTCGGATCTCCGAACATCACATGTCCGAAAGCCTGTCCCGACTGCAATATCATAAAGAGGCCAATGACCGTGAAAAGAAATGAGCGATGCCATCGAAACACCATCCTCAGTGACTGTGCCATGTGATCTCCCCGTCTGCGTTTGAGTGGTCTTGTTATTCAAGTTCTCAGCCTAGCGGCCCGGAATAGTCCGGCACAGAATACATAATTAAGAAAAAGTTGGCAAGATGAAAAACATGGTTTGCGATACTTAGCCAAACCGCGGGAAAAGGATCAATGAAACATGCTAAGAATTAATAATGGGGATGGTTCTGGGCTGGAAGATATTTCCGGATCGGCGGCGAGAAGACGCTGCTGGCGCGCGGGGGCTTCAGAAGGCGCCTTGCCTCCCGGTCGCATTGCCGGCCTCCGATCTCCGGCGTGTCTAAAAGGCCGATCGGGATGTCGATGGCGATGACTTTCGGAGCAGGGGTGAGATTTAACACTTCTTTAAACGAGCCGCAGACGTGATGGCGGGTTTCGATGACGCGCCCTTGCGCGTGGTTTGCCAGGACGACGAACCACTCACCACGAAAACCATCGACGCCGGCGATCCAAGAGGGTGTTACAACTGGGGTATTCGAGGAAACGTTTTCTTTCAAGCGATCGCATATTCAAGCGCGCGAGGGTTCTCCATCCGTTTCGATGCATTGAGGATTTCGATGCCGACGACGTTTCCGTCTTTGTCATAATCAAGAATAATACCGGGCTTATCCTCATCGCTTTCTTCAACGGGGGCGCTGCTGAATTGAATCGTCAGCACATCCACTTCCTGATCATATTTCACTTTCATGGTTTCTTCCAATATTTGGCAGTTTGTCCAAGCAACTCAGTCTAATGTTTCACTCCTCTAGGCCACCTCCAGTTCCAGCCTCTTCCCCAGTGCCAGTAGAATCCGCTCCAACGTCGCCACGGTCGGATTCGTCCCCGGCGATCCAAGAGGGTTTCATTTAAAGTAGACTGTCCCTTTTTTGTTCTATAAAAACCGATGCCTTTTATGTGGTTTTCTTGGCCCGTTTGCTCGCGTGCAAAACGGTAAAACCGATGACCTCATCGCCTTCATACCGGACGATCACATCGTCGTCCGTCATTTCGCTGTCAGTGGCGTAGCTCGGCTTCTTGTAATTCACATACAGTGTGTCCGCCTCGGCGTCGTACGTCAGCCAGACCGCGTGCTGCGGCGCCCGGTTGACGGCCGGAATCAGTTTCAAATATTCCTGAAAATCAGTTATGGCCATACCTGTCTCCTCTTTGCAAGCGACCGGACTCTTCGAGTCAGGAACGCGGTAATGATAAAACCGTCATTCGACCCCTCTCGATAGACAACCGCGAGATGCTTGCCCTCTTCCAGTTCGCGGACGGCGATCAGCTCGCCGTCGCCGCCGAGCAGGATACGCTCCGGTTGCAACACGGTCGCCACCACCTCCGAGCGTAATCCGGCCAGCTCACAATGCTCTTCCGTGATATGCGCCCATCGTTCATCGGTGAGTCGAATGGCGATGCCGTTCTTGGAAGTCACGCGGTCAATCATCGCACCCTGCCGACTCTTTTCCTTATTTTTGGATTAATCTCGATTCGATCTGTGATGACGATTTATTCGGTCTCCAAGTATTTTCTCGTTTTAGGAATCCATGTGCTAATGCATCACCCATGCCGCTGAAAATCACTTTCGCTGAAGTATAGCATGGTTACTAAGGGTCAAGGGAGAGACCATTCTCTCGCTCCAAAAACTTGCCGGGGGAGGCTTAAAGATCTCTTTATACGAGCCGCAGACGTGATGGCGGGTTTCGATGACGCGGCCTTGCGCGTGGTTCACCAAGACGACGAACCACCCATCTGAGGAAACCATCGTCGGCGATCCAGGAGGGTTCATTTAGAAGTCAAATTTCCAGACTTGGCACCTAAACATTTTCTTATTTAAATCCGCGGTCACTTTGAATCCTCGAATCGCATAATGGGCAAAGAAGCCGTGTATTACTCTCGGTGTATCCATCGAGTGCAGTTAAGCGATCGAGCACAGCGCCTTTGGCAGTCAACGGGCTTTTACAATCAGCACATGCATTGGCCTGCTGAATTCTCTTTTTTTCTTTGAGAGCTCTTCGTTGCATCGGTGTTCCCCGTTCATCATATATTAATTTCCTGGCCACATATCGCCGTATATGGAATAGTAAAATCGGGTCTTTACCTGCAGCCTTCTGAATTTGCTTTCGAACATCGGCGAGAATGGTGCTAGCTTGGTCGAGTGCCTTACCCTGTAGCCTGTTTCCGTTCGCGGCTTTTTCCAAATCGCTTTTCAAAAAGTCTCCCTCGCGGCTAAAAGTATCTCGCTGGAACAGAGCTCGGCTCTCCAGGCTTATTTTGCCGGCACTGAGTCAATCTCGAATTCTATTTTTGGAGAAAGTTGCTGAGCCGCCCAATCGTATTCAACCGTTACTCTGCTTCTTCAGTGTATTCATCAAGCACTGTGTCTGAAAGGTGCGAAAGGTGCCGCTCCTTCGCTAACTCGCGAAGACTATCATACGAGAGATAAGTGCAGCTCTCAGCCAGCGGACCTTTTTCAAGAAGAGAAAATACCGGGCGCCGAATTTCTTGAAACACTTTTTCACGCTTCGCTTCCGGAGCGACAATGTGGAGCTTAATATCCATGTTGGGCTGGAGCGCCAAAAGGTCCGCCATTCGAAGAATTCCCGAGTATACAGAAGTGGTGTGCTCCACTTCGAATGCCCGGACAATAGAACGGCCTCGGAGCCATAGGACATCGATCTGCTCGATGGTGCGAAGCGTTGTGTCATCGTAGTTCAGGGGAAGGCGATCAAGTAAGCTGTCGGATTCGTTTTTCCATCCCTTCAGGACTCCTGCGCGATCGGCGCGCGGGAGCCAAATCGACATCCCCATTTGCGCTCCTATTGATGCGATTAATGCCTGAATGCGAAGAGATTCACGGATTTCTTCCGCCGGGATGACTCCGGCAGTTTCAAGAGCACCCGTATCTTCAGGGACAGAAACGTTAATCACTTTGTCCGTTCGATTCACCTTGTGAGTAGCAAGCTTTCGCACATCCTGTTCGCTCAGTGGATAGGGTTTTGGAGAAGCCACCTGGGCCATGAGTCTCTTCGATAGAAATTTACCATCTGAATCGTCGAGCCGGACGAGGCTGCCTCGAACCTTCCCGGTCCAACTCAGAGAATCTTTATTTAAATCCCGTGTAAATGACAGGCCGGTCCAGATGACGTTCTCGTGGATGGAAATGCCTTGATCAATATCAAGCCACACGGTGGGCCGAACTCGAAATCGGACCACGAAAGGGTCATTTTCCGGAACGAAAATAGGCTTGTTATCAATGAATGGGCCTTCGATTACTTCCAATACCCCGAACCAGCGAGACAACCGGGTGAGGTAACAAATGAAGACATCGCCGGGCTTGATTCTTTCGGCCATGTTTTTATGTCGGATACGGAATCCGGAGATATCGCGGGACGATGCGGCGAAAGCCGCATGGGTTTCAGGAGAGAAAAGATCTATATAGTAGGGCATCGGATTTTAGCATCTCCTAGAAGATGATATGGTTGGATGGTGGAAAGCCTTTTGAGTTTCTATAAATGGGGGGTGTCCCTATTTTTTTATGAAGCCGCACATGCCGCTTCAGGGTACGCCGTTTTCAGAAGGGGTTCAATGAAAAATAGAAAGCTTTAGACAGAGGAATCAGAGCAATGAAATGCTTGATCGCAAGAGCTGACCCCTGACACCAATCTAATCTCTAGGTCCGGCCCGGACCATGAGCGCTACTCAATCTTCTTTGCCAGGCAAGGGTGGCAGACCAAGTTCTTTAAGAAACTCATTATGTTTCTTTGTGTTTTCAACAATCCTATTTTGTAGGTCTGTCAATTCTGTGTTAACCACCTGTAAGTCAATTTGTTCCTCAGGAGTGGCTGTGCTTACGTAACGCGAGATATTCAGGTTGTAATCGTTTTTCTCTATTTCCTCCATTGAAACACGTCGTGAGTAGCGTTCATCTTCCCTGCGGTACTGATAGGCTTCGATAATCTTGTCGATGTGCTCCGGCAACAGGCGGTTTTGGCGTTTGCCCTTTTCAAAATGTTCGGATGCATTAATGAACAACACGTCATCGGGTCTTTTGCAGCGTTTTAGGACCAGAATACAAACTGGGATGCCGGTGGAGAAAAAGAGGTTGGCGGGCAGGCCGATCACGGTGTCGATATGGCCGTCTCTCAGCAGCTTGGTGCGGATGCGCTCTTCCGCGCCGCCACGGAACAGCACGCCGTGGGGCAAAATGATTGCCATCACACCGCTGTCACTCAAGAAGTGGAAGCCGTGCAACAGAAAAGCGAAGTCGGCGGCCGATTTCGGGGCGAGGCCGTAATTCTTGAAGCGGAAATCCTCGCCCAACGCATCATTGGGTTCCCAGCGGTAACTGAAAGGCGGGTTGGCGACCACGGCATCGAATTGCAGCTTTTTGGCCGGGTTCATCTCTTTGAGGATTTCCCACTCATTGAGCAAGGAGTCGCCGTGGTGAATCTCGAACTCGGTATCTTTCACTCCGTGCAGCAGCATGTTCATGCGCGCCAGGTTATAGGTGGTGATGTTCTTTTCCTGGCCGTAGATTTTGCCGATGCCGCCCTTGCCGAGTTGCTTGCGGACATTCAACAGCAGCGAGCCGGAACCGCAGGCAAAGTCGTACACCTGATCGAGTTTTTTCTTTTTGCCCGTGGCCGGTTCCTGGCTGTCCAGCGTCACGATGCGGGAAAGAATCGTGGAGATTTGCTGCGGGGTGTAGAACTCGCCCGCCTTTTTACCCGACCCGGCGGCGAACTCGCCTAGCAGGTATTCATAGGCATCGCCGAGGATGTCGGTGGTGGTGCTGAACTGGGCAATGCCCTCGGCGATTTTTTTTATAATGGTGCACAGCTTTTCATTGCGCGCCTTGGGCGTCTTGCCCAGCTTCTCAGAATGCAGGTTGATCTCGGAGAACAGGCCCTGAAAAGTGCTGGCAAAGGATTTCTCTTCTATGTACTTGAAGCCCTTCCACAGGGTATCCAGCAGGTCGTCGTGCTGGGTGCGCGCCATTTCATAGATGCTGCTCCACAGGTATTGCGGCTCGATCACATAATGCACTTTGAGACGCATCTGTTTCTCGAAGTCGGTAACGTCTTCGGCATTGGCGTCGTACCAGATCGCCAGCGGCGCGCGCCGCTCGTCTTTTGCCGGCGCGGGATAGTCGCGCCCCAGCTCCTTCTGCGCCGCAGCCTCGTAGTTGTCGGAGAGGTAGCGCAAGAATAGGAACGACAACATATAGTCGCGGAAGTCGTCGGCGTTCATCGCGCCGCGTAGCTGGTCGGCGATGTCCCAGAGGGTCTCGCCGAGTTGGCTGAGTTGTTCTTTGGTCATAGTCAACCCACCTAAATCACAAACTGATACGTTTCAATGAGCTTGCTGAATATGTCATTGAAATAGTCTTGTTCAGTGGAGTTCATCATTTCAGTTTGGTCGTAATAGACATTCTTATGAGAATGCGTATTGATGACGTTAGCTGCGTCATCAGGCTTGGCGACGCCTATTTGAGACAGGGCGTGGCTAAATTGGCCCGTGCCTAAGAAGGAAGCAACGTTTTCGAGAAGCTGCCTAAGCAAAGCAAAGTGGTATGTGTATAACTGCCCTTTTCTTGCTTCATCTAATACTTGCAATAAGTGCAAATGATAAAGGAACACATTTTTCGTTAAATCTTCGAGCACCAATCCATCACCAGTATGTTTTAGAATTTTTACGCTAGTTATATTTTTATATCGGTCACTCTTTTCACCTTTTTTCAACATGTTGTATAAGATATTCATCAAACCAATATGGTGAGTTGTGACGATAATGCGCTTCTTCTTGAAGTGCTTTTCTATCTGCTGAAGAATAGTGTTGGCAGTAATAAAGATATTGTGATCATCGAGACTAGAGACCGGATCATCAATAAATATATGTGCGTCCTGCTCATCCGCCCAACCCTCTACCTCCAGAAGTGCTAAATAAAAACACCAGACGAAAATTCGCTCTTCTCCGCGTGAAATTTTAATAACAGCATTTTCGTCGCTCTCCAAAAAGAACGTAACAGATTCGATTCCTTTCTCCGCATCGTTATATGGGGTAAATCGGAAACTATACTTCGGTGCGTACAACGCCAGCTTTTCTATAACTATGTCTGGATTTTCATAAAGAAAACTATGAAATCTATTTAGGCTGCTGGGCAGAACCTTTAGCCGCATATTTGCGCCGTCGTTTTCCTCATCGTTATCCCAGACAAACAAGTCTTCACTGAAGGCGTTGTAATAGACGCCCGCATGTTTTCCTGTTTCAAGGTCTTTTGTTGCATCCTTATAGGCAACAGATAATCGCGTCTTGCCGGTTGCATTAAAAGCAAAAATCAGGACAACGTAGTCATTCAAATCTTTAAGTTCGTTAGCGATAGCTTGCAGGCTCATACTCACACCTCGTCCATGGCCGGGAAAAGCTGCTGCATCAGGCCTTTTTTATGAGCCTTGAGGGCGTCAAGTTTTTGGGTTTGGGCGGTGATAAGGTTGTCGAGGGAGGCAAGGCAAGACGTGATGGTTTTTTGCTCCGCAACATCCGCTGGGTACGAGAAGGTAATTTCTCGAATTAACCCTTGACTCAGGTTCTCTTGCCCGCCTCTGTTGCTCAAATCTCGTAACTCGTCGTATCGCCCTGCCAAGCTCAGAAACACGAAATATGGCTCGATTCCCTTCTTTGGAAGAATGGCCGCGCACGCTTGATTCGTTGCAGCCGCAATTCCCAACAATGCCACCTGTCCACGTGTTTTGCCCTGGCCATACATCGCGACTAAAGTAGTCCCTTCGGGGAATATCTTAGCAGAAGAGTTGTTCAGCCCATCCTCAGTAATGAATTCCTCGGCCTCAGTTATCACTCCACAATTTACTAGAGAGGTCGTGATCCACGGGATGTATCCGCCCCAATAGCTTTCTTCTGAGCGGCTTGGAGTGCCGCCAGAAGTCGTTTCGAAAATATTGCCTATTGAATCGCTTTTCCACCCTCCCTTCTCCCGAAACTCAGGAAAGCGGAGTTTGGGCACGGTTTCGCCTTCGGCGGGGAAGAGTTGCTGCATCAGGCTTTTTTTATGGGCCTTGAGGGCGTCGAGTTTTTGGGTTTGGGCGGTAACCAGCTCGTCGATGGAGGTGAGGCAGTCGGCGATTTTTTGTTGTTCTTCCGGGACACCAGGAATTTGGATTGGAAAGTTTTGTAATATTGGCAAACGCAAAGATAGAACAGTTGACTGAACTGCTTTTCTAGCCAACAAGCCACTTCGCGCAGCCATTGAGTAATAAATGAACTTACCTTTACAAGAAAAATCCTTTAGTGCGTAGGCCCTTTGGTGCAAGTCGAATTTTCCAACATAGTATTTCGGAATAAATCGCATTCCTTCACCAGGTAGGATCACAGCTTCACAATCGAAGAGGTATTCATTAGACCTTTTGATCACCTCCGAACGATCAAATAGTGGATAGAATCCGCCTTCAATGTGATCTTGCGCGTTCGATTTTCCATTTGTAATTTCACATAAGTCACCTAGATTCTTTTCTTCCCACTCCCCTGAATCCCGAAACTCAGGAAAGCGCAGCGCCGGCACCAGACCCATCTTCTCTGGCTTACTCATACGCATTCAACCCCGATATCTCGCGCCCGCCTGCGAGCTTTTGCAGATAGGGCACCAGGTCGGCCATCAGCGCCAGCTCGGCCTCGCGGCGCGCCTTCCAGTTAAGTTGCCGGGGCGCAAGCAGGTCGGTGAGCTGTTCGCCATCGAAGATCATGCGGCCGATGATTACGTCGACGAAGGCTTGCAGCGCGGCGGTTGGCAGGCCGTGCTTAGCGGCGATGCGGCCTAGCTTTTCGGCGGCCTGTTGCGCCTTGAAGGCCTGGAAATCATCGCTAATTTCTTTTGTGCTCTTAACCTCGCCCGTTTTGAGGCTGTTGATGTAGCTGATGATGTCCTCACGATCTTCTTCAAGATTGGAGTGGGAGCCAATAAATTCGATGAGCTGCGCGCGAGTCATCTTCTGCTTGCCGCCCTTCTGCGTGGATTTGGCAATCAACGCCATGATGTAGTCGTAGTCGATCAGTGCCGAGGCAAACAGCACCAGATCGAATTCCAGTTGCTGCACCTCCGGGTCCGCGGCATCGCCCCTGCCCTGTTTACGCTTGAGTTCAAGCGCTGTGTCCAGATAGGCGGCCTTGAAGCTGCGCAGGGTGTCGGTGGGCAGCTTTGTTTCGATCGTCTGCTTGCTCTGCTCGTCAAGGTCGGTGTACTGCTCCAGTTGGGTCTTGAGCTTTTGCACTTCCTTGAAGTGATTAATGAACTCCGCCTTGGCGGTGTCACCCTTGAGGTTGACCACTTGCGCGGGTTCGCAGCGCAGCCCCTTGGCCTGCATAAAGGTTTGCAGCTGATCCACGGCCTTCTGAAATTTTTCCACCACCTTGGGGGCGGGGTCGACCAACCAGATTTGCCGCGCCTTGTCGATGGCGGCGCCGGAGAAGAGTTCGATGGCGTCGTCCACATCGCTTTCCTGATAACGGAAGTCGAGGACGTTGCCCCAGGGCTTGCTGTCGTTGAGGATGCGATTAGTGCGCGAGAAGGCCTGGATCAAGCCGTGGTGCTTGAGGTTCTTGTCCACGTACAGCGTGTTGAGGTATTTGGAGTCGAAGCCAGTGAGCAGCATGTCCACCACGATGGTGATGTCGATCTTGTTTTTGCGCGGGTAGTCGGCGTTGCTGTATTTGTGGTCCTTGATGCGCTGCTGCACGTCCTGATAATAGAGGTCGAATTCGTTGAGGCTGTGATTGGTGCCGTATTGGCGGTTGTAGTCGTCGATGATGGCCGCGAGCGCGGCTTTCTTTTTCTCTGGCTCAACTTGGTTATCCGCCTTTTCCTGCGGCAGGTCATCCTGTAGCTGCTGAATGTCTTTTACATTTTTATCATTTTTATTGTCGGTGGCGACGGCGTGGGCCGGTGGCGAGAAGACGCAGGCGATCTGCAGCTGCTCGAAGTTTTCATCCGTCGCCTGTTTTTGCGCTTGGAGGGTTTTGAATTTCTCGTAGTATTCAATGGCGTGATTGATAGAGGCCGTGGCCAGTAGGGCGTTGAAGCGGCGCTGGCCAGTGGCGCTGTCGTGCTTTTCCAGGATGGCGTTGATGACTGCTTCCGGCGGCGGGGTCTGGCCCTTCTTCGGCTTCTTGTCACCCTCCTTGCCGAAATAGTCGACGTGAAAGCTCAGCACGTTTTTGTCTTCGATGGCGTGGGTGATGGTGTAGGCGTGCAGTTGTTTCTCGAAGATGTCTTTGGTCGTTTTGTAGGAGCCGACATTGCCGTCGATCTGCTGGTAAGTGGCGTTTTCCTCAAAGATCGGCGTGCCGGTAAAGCCGAACAATTGCGCCTTAGGGAAGAACTCTTTAATGGCCTTGTGGTTGTCGCCGAACTGGGAGCGGTGGCATTCGTCGAAGATGAAAACCACGCGCTTGTCGCGCAGAGGTTCCAGCCGTTCCTTGTAGGTCTGCTTGCCCTCTTTTTGCTTCTCCTTGTTGCGCTTGCTGCTTTCATCCAGCGCCAGGCCGAGCTTCTGGATGGTGGTTACGATCACCTTGTCGGAGTAATCGTCCGACAGCATGCGGCGCACGAGTACTTCGGTGTTGGTGTTGTGCTCGACGCATCCTTCCTGGAATTTGTTGAATTCCTCACGGGTCTGACGGTCGAGGTCTTTGCGGTCCACCACGAACAGGCATTTTTCGATATCGGGGTTGTCTTTCAGCAGCGTGGAGGCCTTGAACGAGGTGAGGGTCTTGCCGCTGCCGGTGGTGTGCCAGATATAGCCGTTGCCGCGATTCTGGTGGATACAGTCGACGATGGCCTTGACCGCATAAATTTGGTACGGGCGCATGACGAGGATTTTTTGCTCGCTCTGCACCAGGACCATGTAGCGGCTAATCAACTGGCCGAGATGGCACTTTTCGAGGAAGTCGTCGGCAAACTCATGCAGGTGGGCGATTTTGTTGTTGTCTTGATCGGCATGCTGGTAGATGGGCAAAAAGCGCTCTTCGGCGTTAAAGCTAAAATGCTGGTTGTGGTTGTTAGCGAAGTAGCGGGTGTCGGTTTCGTTGCTGACGATGAACAACTGCATGAAACAGAGCAGCGAATTGGTGTAGCCGTTGCCGGGGTCTTTTTTGTATTCGACGATCTGCTCCATGGCACGGCGAGGGCTGATTTGTAGTGATTTTAATTCGATCTGCACCAGCGGCAAGCCGTTGATCAAGAGTAAGACATCGTAG
The DNA here is from genome assembly GCA_021651055.1 of Candidatus Manganitrophus morganii. Taxonomy (NCBI): domain Bacteria; kingdom Pseudomonadati; phylum Nitrospirota; class Nitrospiria; order Candidatus Troglogloeales; family Candidatus Manganitrophaceae; genus Candidatus Manganitrophus; species Candidatus Manganitrophus morganii. Next base: position 2,785,015 of record JAJHOH010000001.1, on the reverse strand, counting down.
CATTGAAAGCTATTGTCAGTGTTGATTCGAAGCTGGTTGATGACTTCAAACTCATTTTTGCACCAGTCGCGGAGATTGACCAGCATGTATTCCAGCGGGGTCCCGTCTTCGCGGTTGAACTTGCCCTTTTCGCGCAATGCCTGTGAGGCAGTGAAGACATCGGCGGTAATGATCTCATCGCGCAAGCGGGCGAATTCGGCTTCGGTGAGGTGGACACGATTAAGTGCCTCAAATTTCTGGCGGAAGTTCTGCTCAAGCGCGGCTTTGTCGCGAATGTCAGCGCGATACGTGTATTTGAGGTCCTTAAGTTTAGCGATTAAGGCATGTTCGATTTGGTTTTCTTTTGTCATGCGGATGCCTAAGTGCTATGTTCATTATATAAAAAGTAATGGGGTCATAATGCAATTTAAATTCATGCGACCAGGGTCAGGTCTTGCAATCAAACATCTCTCCCTCCCCCGCCGCTTGGCCTGATCGTGACCTTCCAGTTTGCGTTCCAGTTCGGACAGCTTTGAAGCCAACTCTTTGTGGGTCGCCAGAATTTCACGCAGGCGGACAAAAGTGCGGACGACTTGAAGGCTTGCACGAACCGCAATGGGGCTATTGAACACTGTGGCGGCCATGCGTAAAGATCCTGGGGTCAAGTCCTAAACTTTGATATTTGGGAAATAGTGCTCGACTCTTGGTATTTCCCTGGGGGATGAAACGAATGGCTTACTATATCAAATTGGAGGAAAAGATCAACCGGAAAGTAGGTAGGATCAATGCTTCAATTAGGAGTGAAAATGAGGAATCAGTGAAGAAGGAAGCCATACCGAATAGACAGCAGGAACTTTAATCCATCATGCCGTCGCGCGCTTCTTGTTGAGAAGATGGGTCACTAGAAGGGCAATTAGGAATTTTTGAACACGCACGCGCGTCGCATGGTTCGCTTTCACTCACGATGTGAGCAGAGGCGCTTCGGCCTTCATTCCTGTGGGCACATTCCTCGCAGCTTGCTGCGAAGGTTAGACGCGCATACAAATAGAGTCTTTCCATCCTTTCGGGTCGAAGATTCCCCGCAGCTTGCTGAGGGGAGCTTCAATTACGAATGAGGAATCAAAGTCAGAATCAATCCGGCAGTTCCCCCCGCAACGCATTGGACAACTCGGGTCGGTTCGGCTCATGAACCGAGAAGCGCGGCATCCAGGCATTCCTTGACAGAATGATCGGCTCTGGTACCCTCTTGGCAAGACCAGCGGCGCTCAAACTTTGAGGTGCTTACTCATGATCGATCGAATCGAATCGGGCAAAAAATATATATTGCTGTCGGCTTCGGCTGTCCTCTTCCTGATACTGTTGTTGAATGGGGTCACCTGGGTGTTCCCGCCCGAATCGAAGGGGGCCGATCCGAGGGATGCTGTCGAATCGAAGGAGGCGGATGAGGAAAAAGCTTTTCTGAATACGATTTTTGAACGGTTCGACGCCAAAGCGTACCGGGAGGTCATCAATCTGGTCGACCGGTACTTTGAAAAACACCCTCTCACCGAGAAAAATATTTATTACGTCCACTTGAAAGCAACCGCCCATCTGGCGCTGAAAGAGACCGATCAGGCGATTGCGGCCTATGAAAAAACCCTTCCGATGGTCCGAAAACTCCATAACGTCAGCCGGCGGAAGTTTGCCAAGGTCTTCTTTATCCTGGGAGATCTCTATCATGAGATCGGAAAAAAGGATGAGGCCATTTCATTTATAGAAGAGGGGTTGGCCCTGGAGCCTCAGAGCACGGTCGCTCAGATAATTTTGGGAGAGTATTATGTGGACGCCGGGAAGAAGGAGCGCGCCGTCTCTCACTACCTGGAGTTGCTCGCCGGTCCGGGCCTGAAAGAGGAAGAGGGGGTGGTGATCCGGACGAAGCTGAAGCGGCTCCATGTGGCGGCGGAACCGCCGTTCCCCTACCAAGAGCTGGCCCGTCAGCCGTTTTACAAAGGGTTTACGATCCGGATTCTTCCGATCAACGGTGTCGATCCGGCCATTCAGACCGAGGACATCTGTCCCTTGTTGGAGAGTAAATTTCTCGTGCGGTGCGAAGTGCTTGATCCAATAACATGGGATGAAAAGAAAATTTTGGACCCAACCCGAGATCAGTATGACGGCGACCACATCCTCGACCTTCTGGAAAAAACGTATCCCAACCCCAAAGCCAGCAACACCCTTCTCATTGCCTTTACCGGAAAAGACATCTTTGGACCGAAAACGAACTTTGTCTTTTCCTGGCAAACCCCCTCTCGGGGAACCGCCGTGTTGTCATCGAAGCGTTTTATCGTGTTTCGAAAGGACTATGAGCCGGAAGTGATCTCAACGCGGAGGGTGGCGATCCAATTCATTTCCACCATCGCCAATCTGCTCGGATTCGGGCGGACGACCAAGCCCCACTGCCCGACCTCTTACCCGGACGGTCTCGATGATTTTCTGCTGAAGAGTTCCAAACTTTGCGAGCAAACGATCGTCGAGCGGGACGAATTTCTAAAAATGCGGGCGGGCCGTCCCGGCCGGTTCGAGCCGGGACAGCTTCGCGAGATCGAGCGGGTTTACGAGAAATATTCCTTCCGATAAGAAAATTCCGAATCCATCACACCGTCGCGCGCTTCTTGAGAAGATGGGTCACGAGAAGATCAATTAGGAATTTTTGAATTACGAATGAGGAATGGACTACATCAATAGAGTTGGTGGCGGAAGACCGTCTCACTCTCTCGGATAAAACTTCTTATGCAGCGCCAGAAGACGGGATAATTCCTGAACCGGCTTGGCGTGGTCGTCGACGCGAAGATCGATGAACCGATCGTTCAGCCCGGCGAAGCCGCCGTTTCATGATTGGTTCTCTAGATGGATTTCATCTGAACCCAAGACGAGCCCTATGGCTCCTCCGGCGGGAGAGGCGGAATGAGGGGCTTTAAGAATGAGACCAAAGCAGGGATATCCGCCGTGATGACTTGCCAGATTCGATCATGCCGGATCTCACCATACTGATGAGTGAGAACATTTCGTTGAGCGATGATTTCCCGCCAGGGGATTTCAGGATGTGTCTTTTTAAACCCTTCAGACACTCGGCGGGCCGCCTCTCCGATCACACCGAGCTGGCGCTCCACCGCATACTGCATCATCTGGTTCTTTAAATAAGCTTCCTGATCTACTCCCGCGGTGAACGATTGGATGCTCTGGGCCGCATCGAGCATATCCCAAAGATAAGCTGGGTCTCGGGACTCAAACGTCATAAATGACCTGTTGCGTGCGGAGGATCTCGTACCGGCGAAAAGGATTGCGCAGAGAGGAGGCTTCGATCAAATCGACTTTCCGTCCCAGGATGGACGCAAGCTCTTCTTCCATATCAATCAAATCGAAGAGAGAAATCTTTGCGTCCGTATCGAACTCCACCAAAACATCGATGTCGCTCTCCGGCCGGAAATCATCGCGCAACACAGAGCCGAAGAGTGAGAATTTGCGGATGTGATTCCGTTTGCAGAACGCCGCGATCTCTTCTTTTGGAATCTCAACTTGAATTTTGCCCATCACCCAACTCCGCCAATCTCAAACGCTCAATTCTCCGTCATTCACTATTTTAACAGCGGCGCGTTGCTGTTTGCCAGCGTCAAAACGGAGTGCTCCTCCGCCGATAAAAATTGTTTTCAGTATATTTAAATGAAAGAGAAAGTCAATCGGTTAGACAGTCGCGCGCTGCTTATTGAGCAAATGCGTCACCAGCTGATCGACCCGCTCCACCAGGCCGTCCATGCCGGACGACGTTCCTTTGTTGACGTAGCTGGCGGGGGAAAAGACACCGAGCTGTTTCTTGAGCGCCTCATCGGACTTTCGCGCGGAGAAGAAGAGGATCGGCGATTTGGCGACCTGATACTTCCCTTCGAGCGCCCGCATCATCCGGGCCGCCGAAATCCCATCCATCACCGGCATCTCCAGATCGAGGATCACCATGTCGACCGGCTGTTTCGCGGTCAGGCGCGCATTGAAGAGGGCGATAAACTCCTGCCCGTTGGCGGCGGTCATCACCGTGTCGGCCAGCCCCTTGTTGATCAACATCCCCTTTAAGAGATCGTTGACGAAGGCGACATCGTCGACGGTGATGATGCACTTGGCGGTCTTGGCCGGGAGCGGCGTCGCCCCCAGGATGAACCCGCAGTAGAGGCAGGTCAGCTCCTCATTGCCGTCGCGGGTGATCCGATTCCACGGAACATCCTCGCCGCAGCAGAGACAATATTTGGTTTCCTCTGCCATGCAACCTCTCTTTCGTTCCTGGTATTTTACTGGGGGATGAAACGCATGATTTAAATATAACAAAGAAGAGGAATCCGTCAATGGAATCTAAATGGGGCTTCGCCCCGAGCCCCCCTGTGGGGAATGAATGTCGTGGGGCTGCTCGCCCCACACCCCCGCCGCGGGGGGTGCGTGCCCACCCCCCTTCGGATTCCCAGGGCAGCGGGGGCTGCCGCCCCCCAGCACCCCCCACGGTCACAACTCGCACAACGCACGGAAGAGCACCGTGGATTGTGCTTCAAACAATGGTGACCTGATTTGGTCGATAAAACGTCTGGACAGAAGAACGCAGGAGAATGGGGGGCACAGTACGCCCACGACGCGCAGGCTCTTTGCTATTTTGTTTTATTGGTTTTAATCAGCTTTGTGTTCTGTGGGCCTCTGTGCCCGCAGCGCAAGGGACCCACTGGGGGATGGGTGGAGCGAGGACACAGAGGCCCACTACAAATCAAATCGTCTCACCTACCCTACAAGGTCAGCTGTCTGAAGCACAATCACAGTGTTTTTCTGTGAGTGTGCGAGTTCTGACCGGTATGGGGGGTCCAGGGGTGAAACCCCGGTGCCATTAGGAATCCGAAGGGGGTTGGGCAAGCAACCCCCGCGGTGGGGCTTGGGGCGAAGAGCCCCATTCCAATATTCTTGGTTCCTAATTCTCAGATCTAACATCCCTTGGGGGGGGTTGGGGCAACGCCCCTTTCCAACAGAATCTACCGTCCCCGCAACGACGGCCGAGGCACACTCGCAGCGGGGGGCTCTTGAGGCTCCTGCGGCAGTCGCGGCGCAAGCGGGGTCAACCCAGGGGGGGGCGCGCTCGACCGGCCGCGCAAGCGCGGCGCCAGCGGCGTCAAAACGGTCCCTCCGACCGGCGGGGCCAGCGGCGTCATGGCGGAAGGAGGCATCGACCGGATCGTCGGACGGCCGGTGGAACGAGACCCTCCGCGAAGATTTCGGTCGTGGCGGCGCGGGGGAGGAGGCAGATGGGGCGGATGGATGATCGGCGGCGGGAGGACGATCACCGGCGGACGGCGGTCATGAAAAGGGGGGAAAACATCAAACACCCGCCGATCGAAGAAAGGATCGTTGTAAAACCGATCGGTGAAGCGGCGCTCGATGTGATGCCGGCGGAAAGCAAACCGATGGCCGTTGAAATGAAGATCGCGGTGGACTTCATGCAGGACATAAAACCCATGGCGTCGGGAACCCGACCAGAAAAACCCCTCCTCCACCGGAACCCAGACATAATACGAAACGATCCGCGGCGGCGGGGGGCTGATGAGGACGAGCGGCGGGGCGTCGAGATAGGTCGAGGAGGCCGGACGGTCGGAAAGATCGGCTTCGGAAGCGGCGGGGATCGACACGTTCAGCAGCGCCGCCGTCGTATCGAACGCCAGAAGGGCCTCCTCCGGCGCGATCGGGACGGCGCCCCGCTGCGCGGCGGAGACGGTCAATGTCCGAAGACGGCTCACCAGCGCCGGCGTGATCGGCGCCGAAAGCTCCCATCGTCCCAAACGGGGGGTCACCCGCATCCGCGTGAGAAGCTCGGCCGCCTCCTCCGGGTCGGCATCTTCTTCCAACCCCAGCTCCCGCACCAGCTGCACGGCGAACGCCCCCTGTGTCACCTCCTCCGCTTCGACCTCGGCCGCGGGAGAGGGCGCTCTGGGAGGGGTCTCCGCTTTGGGTTGCGGCGGCAGGACTTGAGGCGCTTCCGCGGGAGGAGAGGGAGGAAGGTCGGGCCAGACATCGGGGGTGACCCCCTCCGGCACCTTGTCGCGCCGGTCGGTCGCATGAAGCACCCCCTCCGCATCCCGCCAGGAGTAAAGCACCGCCAGCGCCGGGCTCGAAAGCGCCGCGATCAACAGCAGCGATAAAATCGAACGAATGAAAAGTGGATAGGTCATGGGTTTATTATAGTCTTAGAAAAGGGGGGAATCAATGGAGGGATGAATCAAGCGTGTTGGAACATTCGAGCGGGCCATCTCATACAAATGCGGAAATATTTGTGACCTGGTTTATGTAGGGGCGTGATTGATCACGCCCAGCCGGAGGGCGCAATAAATTGCGCCCCTACAAAGGCAAACACAATTTTTTGCGTTGTATTAATCGTTTCTTATTTCAAATTCTTGAATAGAAGGATTTTTAATTCTCTCCAGATTCAACCCCTCCGGCGCCGGCGCCTTCTTGGCGCTCATCAGCAGATGAACGATCTCCCGGTGGCCCCGCTCCCGGGCGTGAACGAGCGCCGTTTTTCCCATGTCGTCGGCGACGTCGATTTGGGCGCCATGCGCGCTCAACAGGCTGACGATTTCCATATGGCCGTGCGTCGCCGCCGCGATCAAGGGAGTCTGCCCCTCTTTCCCCCGCGCATGAACGTCGGCGCCCCCCTCCAGGAGCAGCGCCGCCGTTTCCGGATCGCCGCCGCTCGCGGCGATGAAAAGCGGCGACTCCTCCGTCAAGGTCCTGGCGTTGACGTCGGCGCCCCGTTCGATCAGCAAATCAACGACGTTTATTTTGCGCGCCATCGTCGCTTCGATCAGCGGGGTTTCGCCGCCGAAGACGCGGGCGTCGACAGGCGCCCCCGCGTCGAGCAAAAGGGAGACGATATCGGCATCCCCCGCCTGCGCCGCCGCCCGAAGCGCCGCGCCGTCAGCGCGCGCGCCCCGCTCCAGCAAAAGGCGGACGACATCGAGACGGCCCCCCTTTGCGGCGGCCGCCAACACCGTTCCATGAAGATCGACCGAGGCATTGGGATTGGCGCCGTGATCGAGAAGAAACGTCACCGCCGTCCCCCGGCCCCGAAGGGCCGCGGCGCCGAGGGCGGTCGATCCACTCGGGGTCCGCGCCTCCGCATCGATGCCGGCGTCGAGCAGAAGACGAAGGACCTCTAGATGGCCCGATTCGGCCGCCGATGCAAATGCGACCGCCTTTTCTTCATAGGGAACATCGTCGATTCTTTCGAGGAGCATCCGGAGGGTGTCGGCATAGCCGTTCATCGCGGCGGCGGTTACCGAGGTGATCCCCCTTTTCTCCTTTTCGCACGCCCTCGCCCCGGCCTTGAGCAGAACCCGCGCGGCGTCGGTTCGGCCGTTGGAAGCGGCCCAGGCCAACGCCGATTGCGCCCGGCTGCCGGTGCCGCAGAGATCGGCGCCGCTGTCGAGCAGCCGCTCGACCACGGCGACATGTCCGTTTCCGGCCGCCCAGATCAACGCCGTCCGGCCGCTTTTGTCTTGGACATTCGGATTCATTCCCGCCTGAAGAAAAAGGTCGACCGTTTCCGCCTCTCCCCGCCGGATCTGTTCGATGAATCCCGCGGTGGAAAAGGAGACGTTCGCCTCTTCAAGCTGCTGGCGGATCAACGCCTGGTCCTGCCCCGCCGCGAGGAGGGGGAACGCGAGCAGCGCAACCCAAACAATCGGCCCTCTAAAAGTCATAAAAACCTCCGGTTCGATGTTTCTCTCAGACAACACGATTTTTTTCCGTTTGTCAATCATGGAATTGACTTTCGGAATTCGAACGATCTCCCCCATTCCTCATTCGTCATTTTCAATTCCTCATTGAAGCGACGCTCCTTCTTCATTCTTGTTGTAATTTGACGATTTTTCATTCGCATGGTATCCATGCAGGGAATATCGGGAGAATTGTGATGAACATTTATCTGGTGCGGCATCCGATTTTCAATCGGATGGAGGAGGTGGTCGGCTACGAAGTGCACTTTCGAGACGGCCTCGGCGGGACGGTTGGGAGCATCAGCCCCGACCAGGCGGCATCAAAAGTGGCCGACGCCCTTTATCTGCTTGGGATCAACGAAATCAGCGGGGGGAAAAAGGCCTTCCTTCCCCTGACCCGCAACCTCCTGCTGCAGGAGGCGGCGACGGTGCTGCCGGCGGGCCAGGTGGCGGTGGAGCTGTTGGAAGAGATGGAGGCCGACGCCGAGGTGCTGACCGCCTGCCGGAACCTGAAGCAATCGGGGATCCCTCTGGTCCTCGGCGCCTATGCCCTGCAGCCGCAACACGCCAGCCTGCTGTCGTTGGCCGACATTATCAAAGTCGACGGCGCGCCGGAGAAGGGGATTCGAGGCCTGCTGACCGGCGCGACGCAGATCCTGGCCGCCAAGCTGGAAAGCCGCACCGCTTTTGAAGAAGCGATGACGGCGGGGGCGCATCTTTTCCAAGGGGGTTTTTTCAGCAAGCCGGTGCTGGTGACGGGGAAAGAGATCCCCGGCTTTAAGCTCAATTACCTGCGGATTCTGGAAGAGATCCAGCGGCCCGAGCTCGATTTCGACAAGCTTGAAAAAATCCTCAAACTGGAAATGTCGCTCTCCTACAAGCTCCTTCGCTATATGAATTCGGCCTTCTTCGGCTGGCAGATGGAGATCCAATCGATCAAACATGCCCTCGTCATGCTCGGAGAGACCGGGTTTCGGCGATGGGCCTCTTTCATTGCGATGGCCGGACTCGCCAAGGACAAGCCGCCCGAGCTGGTCTTTCAATCGACCTTGCGGGGCCGGTTTCTGGAACTGCTCGCCCCGACGTTCCGGATGACCCATCGGTCCGAAGATCTCTTCTTGATGGGGATGCTCTCTTTGATCGACGGCCTGGTGAACCGGCCGATGGCCGAGGTGTTGCAGGAAATGCCGATTGCGCAGGACGTTAAGAATGCTTTGCTCGGGGAGGGGGAAGGCCGGCTGAACGATCTTCACCGGCTCAGCCTCTCTTACCTGGAAGCGAACTGGGGAGCGTTCGAAGCCCTGGCGCAAAAATTGGGGATCGACGCGCTGGCGATCCCCGAATGCTACACCGCCGCCCTCGCCTGGGCCACCGAGCACTTCCAGGGAATACCGACGCAGGAAAAAGAACCGATTAAGAATTAGGAATGACGGATTAAGAATTCAAAAAACCGATAAGTCCACGAGACCTTCTAATCTCTCCGCTCTGAATTGATCTTTACATTCCAATTCCGAATTGCATTCAGTAGTAGACATTCCATCGCGCGGTGAGGAGAAGGATCCGGCCATCGATGTTGTCCCGGACGCGTGGGTCGTCCGATTCATAACGGATGAAACGCTCCGCAATTCCAAAGCCGATGGAAGTCCGCGCGTCGCTGAAGTAATCAAACCCCAGGCCGATGTCGGGTCCGTGCCCCTTTAGGCGAACCTGATCCGAGAGAAGCTCCGCTTCGATGCCGTACCACCCCCAGCCGACCTGAACATAGGGACGAAACCCTTCGAATTGAAAAAAGGCATATTCCACCCCGGCGGCCAACTGATAATTTCTTGAATCGCCGTAACCGGCCCGCAGCTCGACGGAGACCGGGGTGGAAGAGGCATACCCCCCGCGCAGGCCGAGCGTCGTGCCGTTTCCGTCGAGATCTCCCTGATAGGTCTGATAACCGGCTTGAAGTCCGAGGTAAGGGCCCTCCTGCGCCGAAGAGGGTTGAGCGGCAACGAGCAAACAGAGGATCCCTCCGGCCAGGAACCATTTCGAATGAAGAAACATCGCACGCAATCCCTTGATGAGCAACGCAGGCTGAGACAACATGTCGACTCCCCGACCGATCATTGATTTTTATACATCCTCTTTGCGAAAACCGAGGCGCTGTTTACTCGCACCGGCTAAAAATCGCTGGGAGTATACGTCTTTATGAGGAAGAGATCAATGCCGCAGTTCTTTTCTTCCAACCCTTGACGCCGATCAAGCCGCTCTGATATATACGATAGTTCAATTGCCTTAGGAGGAATCCATGTCCGACATCTATCGTGAGGGGCACCGGAAGTTGCAAGCGCAGTTCGACACCCGCCGGATGGCCGACCGGCTGGACGAAGCGGTCGTGAGAGACCGCTTCGATGAAGAGGATATCGAGTTCATTCAGGGGCTCGATATGTTCTTCCTGGCGACGGTCGATGACCGCGGGCATCCGACCTGCTCTTACAAAGCGGGGGAGCCGGGGTTCGTCCGGGTGGTCGATCCCCGCACGTTGGCCTTTCCGAACTATGACGGCAACGGGATGTATCTTTCAATGGGGAACATCGCCGCGACCCGGCAGGTCGGAATGCTCTTTATCGATTTCGAAAACCAAACCCGGATGCGGGTGCAGGGCGAGGCGACAATCGACGCGAACGATCCGCTGATGGCCGACTATCCTGAAGCGCAGTTCATCGTCCGGGTGAAGGCGCGCGAGGTCTTCCCGAACTGTCCCCGCTACATCCACCAGATGCACCGGGTGAAGCGCTCCGACTTCGTCCCCAAGGCCGGCTGCGAGACCCCCGTTCCCGGCTGGAAGACAAGAGAGTGGGTCAGCGACGTCCTCCCGGAGAAAGACCCCGCGCGAGATCCGTCCCGGAAAAAACAGGAGCGGTGACGAAGAGAGATGGCTGAAGTGGCTTATGGATTGTCTCTATCGAAATGAAAGCGATAAAGGTAAAGGTCCACGCCCTGAGGCCAAATCACTGCAGCAGTACCGGAGGCATTCATTTCCAAAGCGGGTCCAAGGGTGTATCCTCGAAGACTGGGAAGGAGTTCATTTTCTTCCCAGCCGGTTGTCTGGCGATATCGACTGATGCCAATCGTCTGACCGAAGGTCCATGTCGCAAGCACATTTCCGTCCTTATCCATTCTGACCTGAAAAGGCTCGAATCCGAATCCAAGGGTTTCTGGAGTCTGCCAACCCAACCCGGGATGGAAAAGGGAATAAACCAACGTAGAATTACCATGATCCCGCCACATCACAATCACATGCCCGCCTGGACTGACGGCGAGAGCGAACGGTAAAAAACCACCTGGAGTGGCCCCGCTCAATGCCTCACTCAGCTTCCAGCCGGTAGTCTGTTCATACCGGGCCGCCTTAATCCCAGAATCCTCTGTCCAGACGACAATCCCTCCGAAAGTATCCATGGCAACCCGATGTGACTGATTCGAAAGGGAGTTGGACAAAACCACTTCTGGCTGCCACCCCAGCCCTTTTTTGAAGAAAGACGCATAAAGGGAAGAATCCCGCCGAACCAGGATGGCATCCCCCTCTGAATTCATGGCTAAGGAGGCGGAGACAGCCGAACCTCTATTGGAGGGTGTGGACCAACCGGAACCGGAAATCTGTTCAGTAATAAAAATGCCGCTGCTATTCAACCAAGCGACAACGCCTTTACCATCCGGATCGACCTTCACATCGACTAAAGTCCCATTTGAGTCGACCGTCACTGTTTTCTTTTCTTGCCAGCCAGACCCAGGAAGATAAACTGAGCTGAAGACTCCCTGCGGACCAGACCATACAAGCAACGCCTGTCCCGCTTTGTTCATAGCAAATTTAAGATCATCGATTGAACCTTGGTCAGTATCCACCAAACCTGAATCCGACCAGACACTGTTCGATACATCATATCGGCTGCTGCGAAACTGGCCGGGCTCGGAGGGCCACCGCCGCCAAACAACCAGGATATTTCCAGCCTCATCGATACCGATCATTGATCCTCCGATGCCTTCTTCATCGAGAGCATCTAACGTTTGGATCGGGAGGACTTCAAGTATGATTTCGAGCGTGGCGTGGTCGGCTAATACCGTCAGTACCGTCGCGCCCGGAGTTAAGCCAAAGATAATACAATTTACTTCAGGCGTACTGGTGATGGTAGCAATCCTGGTGTCAGCGACGCTGCAGAGGATCGAGTCGGTTATTGGGCGATTCTCCTGGTTCGTATACCAGCCCGAAGCAAAGACCTGAAATTTCGCTCCGACCGCAATCTGAATTTTAGAATTTGGCAATGTAATATCAATTCGTTCCACCTCCGGCTCGGTGACAATAAGCAGTGTTGAAGCCACCACTCCCTGATAGAAGGCGGTGATGGTCGATGTTCCGATGCCACTACTGCGCAGAACACCTGGGCGGGCCGCAATAGGTTCGCTTAAGAAATCGGCCACGGGTTGCGAACTATCCGCATTCCAAATGACAAGCTGAGTCACATCCTCTGTTGTGCCATCTGAGTAAGTACCCACCGCCGAGAACAAAAGATGCCTACCCAACGGAACAGAGGGATTCTCCGGTTTTATAGAGAGCGCTTTGAGAGAACGCCCTGGTATGACGGGGGCACCGCCTCCCGACCCGCTGGAACCTGAGCTGCTGTCCGAATTCCCTGAGTCGGATTTTGATCCGGTTGCGACGAACTGAACAATAGAAATGGGGTTGTAATTTCCGCAACCTGATAAGCTTATTAAAAAAAACAGGACGATTGGAATAAAACGTTTCATGAAGTACTCCCGCGGCGACTAATCAGACGGGACTGTCTGGATATAAATTTCGTGATAATCCTCAAATACTTTTCTTCCAGAATTCCAAAGTTGAAAGTTGGATGCCCAGGCCATCGCGGCATTTCCAGCAGAATTCATCGCAAAGGGAATGCGAGTGGTGCCGCCACGTGGGATTGCGAGTGTCTCGTCGGGTTGCCATCCGTGGACATGGTCAAAGCGGCTTATTTTAACTTCCGGTCCCTCGGGCGATCCATAGGGCCAGACGATCACGGTATCCCCTTGACGATCAACTTCCAATTGACCAGGGATTGGAATCTCTATTGAGGCCGGCGCTTGCCAGCCCGAACCAACAAGGTAGCGATATGAACGATTACAGAGAAGAAGGACGTTTCCTTGCACATCGATTGCAACGCTTCCGACACACGGCATGAGATCATCCGACAACACCTCTGCCGGAGTCCAGCTTCCGTCCGCAAGCAGGCGGGAAGTCAGAATTTCATAGGAATGGACCCGTTGCCAAACAGCAATCGCCTCCCCGGACTCGTTCATCGCTGCGGTTGGATTGCTGGCAAAATCGAACGAATCTAATACAACCGGTACAGTCCAGCCTGTCCCCACTGTATAGGTTACTGCATACGGTCTATGGATGGGGGCATCAAAACCATCTCCCGAAACAATACCGGTGAATTTGTGCCAGACTAGAATGGCTTTTCCCGACTCGTTCATTGCTAGAACCGGGTAATAGCCAGATCCCCAATCCACCGGCGCGCTCCACCCTGAACCGGCATGGTACTCACTCGAGAAGATATTTGCGTCATCAGTCCACATGGCAATGCCGTTCCCTTCCGCGTCGTAACCAACCTCGAACGCACCCCCAAATTCGAAAGGGACAAGAGTTTTTTCCGAGACAGTCTCGAGTTCCTGCCACCCCTGCCCCGGCAGGTACTGGGTGCTGTAAATGCCATGTGCACCGGTTCCAACTAAAAGGATCGAGCCGTCCAGTGCCAGATCCATGACGAACGACTCCCATCCTCCTACCGGCTTCGCAGAGATCGTCGCCTGTGCAGACCAATTGCCATCTTCGGCGCGGCGCGACCAAAAAAGATCACCCGTTCCGTCAAACGGAACTCTGAAGACAACAACGGGAGCGCCCGTCTCATCCACGCCGATTTTCATCTCCGGGGTCCAGTGGGCCGCACGACTGCCGAAAGGAGTCAACGGCAGAACTTCTATCGTTGCATCAGCGGAAAATTCGGATGACGCGGAAAAGAGTGATAAAGTTGCCGTTCCAGCCGAGAGACCCTGAATACGGCAGTGTGACTCGCCGACTTCAATGATGATTGCCACCGTAGCGTCGGACAAGCGGCAGCTTATTGGAGTGGGATAATCGAAACTAAAATCTGTAAACCACCCGTTTGTTACGAAGTCATGGATGGATCCAACACCGATCCGTTGGTCCGTCGGAGAGACGGAGAACGCAATAAGCTCCGGCTCCCGGACCGTAAGGGAGGCGGCACCCGTCACACCTTGTAAAATTGCCTCAATTGTTCCGGTCCCAAGTTCCGTCCCTTTGGCTTCGCTTCCAGAGAAGTACCCAATCGAAGTCGGCGCTTCGATTCTCCATTGGACTAGGGAAGTAATCTCTTTGGTAGTGCCGTCAGAGTAGGCTCCCTGGGCCGAGTACATCTGTGATTTCCCTTTAGGAATTGAGGCCGTTGAAGGAGCCACCGTAATCGATTGAAGTTGAACTGGCGGAGGAAAAGAGGAAGGCGGAGGCGTATTGATTGGGGGGGTGCCGGCGCTCCCGGAATGTGAACCGCCGTCCGAATCTCCAGAGTCTGATTTTGATGCCGCGAGGAACTGAACGACAGCGACAGGATTATAGTTCCCGCAACCGGTAAGCCCGAGGGAGATAAGGAGAAGGATTGGAATGAGTCGTTTCATATATATAGAGCGTGTAGACCGCTTCAAGCCGGAGGAACCTCCGGAGCTTCTGCTTACTCAGAGATCATTCCGGGCGGCGCATAACCGAGAATGCCGAGGCTAAAAGTATCCCCGGCCCGATACTCCTCCACGCGGACCAGCCGGTCCCCTTCGTATTCGAGTTGGATCGCCCGGCGATCAACGCTCCCAAAGGAAAGGTAATTCAACAAATTAATAAATGATCCATCCAATCGGCGGTAGACCCAGTACGACCGCTCCCCGACGACATGGACCTTGTCCGGAACGCCATATTTCTCAATCGCCGTCTTTCGGGTGAGATCAAATGGGATCCCCGCCCGACCGCTTCTCAAAGGCGGCGACCCCATATGCGTGATGGAACAGCCAGCTTGTAAGAAAGCGACAAGGATCAGCATCGCGATGAAAAATTTCGAAGCGATCTGCCTCCCCTCCTATTCTGCGACGGCCCCCTGCGGGGCCAAAATGCCGTAGGAACTCCCAGCGGGAATAAAGCGGGCCGAGGTAAACTTACCGTCGGTGAGCTTGATCTCATATTCGTTTGCTTCCGTCCGTCCCCCCAGGAGGACGAACCAACCCTTTTTTGTTTTGTAAGCCAGGTACTCCGTGTTGTCGATCTGGATGTACTTGTCGGGCGGGCCGAGCATTTCAACGATCTGGCTCTTGGTGGCATCTGTCCCAAACGTCGGCTGGTGTTCTTGAAGATCCGCCCGGGCGTAGCCCCCGAAGGCACAGCCGCTGAACAACAAACCTAAAAGCGAAAAGACAGAGATTATTCTCCACATATCCAATCATGCTCCGTGGATGCGGGATGGAATCACTCCATTCCCGTGTAAGGAACCGCGCATTTACCAGAAAGGGATTATACGCAAGCCACAATATAATCGAATCGCCGAAAAAAGGTCAAGCAGAATAGTGGAAGGACAATCCATCTCCTGTCCCGTCGCGGAGATCATCGGTTGAAAAGCCCCTTCTATGAAATCCGAATATTGACTCTTTTAAAAGAGTTGACGTACACTGACGGGCGGAATGATCGGCAGATTCTTTTCCGATTCAAACAGGAGAATCCACCCCCATGCAGAGAGACCTTTGCAACCCCACAGCGCCGGCCGGCCGGCGTCTGTTTCCTTTTTCTTATTTGATCATCAGCTTTTTGATCGGATCACTGGCACTCGCCGGTTGTGGCGGGGGGGGCGGGGGTGGGAGCAACAATAATCCGCCGGTACCGACGACCGGGACCGCCTCCGGCAAGCTGACCATTCCCCCCGACAACACGGTGGAGGCGGAGCCGAACGATGATGTCGATCAGGCACAGCCGGCTTCCAATACGCTCACCGTTTCCGGAAACGCATCCGAAACGGACCCCCACGTCTTCGTTATTTCGCCCAACGATGTGCCGATCCCCGACCTATTCCGCCTCAACGCCTCAGAACCGGTCCGGATCACCCTCAGCATCGGGGCCAATGATCTCGACGTGAACGATCTTGATTTGGTCCTGATCGATGCCTCTGAAGAGACAATTGTCGAAGCCTCCGCCGGACTGATTTCGACGGAGTTGATCGAGATTACATCTCAGATGATACTAGACACAGGGGGAGATTTCCTGGTGGGGGTGGTCGCCTTTGCAGGCCAGAGCGCCTATGTCCTCGACTTTTCCTCCGTGGAGGGATTGTCGGCCGCATCGGAGCCGATTCCGCCCGGGGCCGAATTTGCTCCCGGCGAGATACTCGTGAAGCTAAAGGATGATCCATCGGGAGCCCGGCGAAAGAGCAATGGTTTCGCGGTCCGTCATGGCCTGACACCGAAGCGATCGCTTCCGCAGGAAGTCGAGTTAATGCAGGTGATCCCTCCCGCCCCGCGGTTACAAAAGGGCGCGGCGGGCTCAAAATCAAAATTCAGAACGGAGAAGAGCGAGGCGAATGAGCTGAAGGCGCTGATGATCGATACGATCTGGCGACTGCGAAGAGACCCCGACGTGGTCTACGCCGAACCCAATTTCATCCGGAAGCACTTCTTTACTCCCAATGACACACACTTCGGCAAGCAATGGCATTATGAATTGATCAACCTTCCCCAGGCATGGGACGTCACTCAGGGAAGCAGTAATGTCATCGTAGCGGTGCTTGATACCGGTGTGTTGGTCGGTCACCCGGACTTGAGTGCACGATTGATCTCTGGTTTCGATTTTGTCGATAACGATACGAACGCAAACGATGACGGCGATGATCCCCGGGGAGAAAGCAGCAGCTTTCATGGAACCCATGTGGCCGGCACCATCGGCGCTGAGACCCACAATAATTCGGGCGTAGCGGGGGTTACCCGGCAGACGCAGATCATGCCGCTCCGGGTTCTCGGCGAAGGAGGGGGAACCGATGCCGATATTGCGGAAGCGATCCTTCATGCCGCCGGCGGCGAAGATGAAAATGCTTCGAAGCTTGCCCACATTATCAATATGAGTCTCGGCGGTCAGGGCTTTAGCCAAACGATGCAGAATGCCATTAACAAGGCGAGGGAAAAAGGCGTCATCGTGGTGGCGGCGGCCGGCAACGAGAACACCAGCGCGCTTACTTCGCCCGCCGGTCTGGACGGGGTGATTTCGGTCTCGGCGGTCGATCTCAACGCAACAAAGGCTCCGTATTCCAACTTCGGATCGAGGGTGGACGTCGCGGCGCCCGGTGGGAACTCAGGAGCCGACTTAAACGGGGATGGCTTCCAGGATGGCGTCTTAAGCACGCAGGGAAACGACGCCGGCGAATTCGGCTTTCGGTTCCTCCAAGGAACATCGATGGCCGCTCCGCATGTCGCGGGGGTAATTGCATTGATGCTCGCCGTGAATCCTACTTTGACACCGACTGATATCGACCAGCTCCTCGCCGGGACCCACCCGGGTACCACCCAGCGGATTACGCGAGATCTCGGCGCCACCGGCCGGGATGATTTGTATGGCCACGGTCTCATCGATGCCGCCTTGGCGGTGCAGGCGGCGGGTGTAGTGCAAGGCGGAGGGACTCCTGCGACCGCCCCGATTCTCAGCGTCTCGACCACCTCGCTCGATTTCAACAATTACATCAACACGCTCCAAATCAATATCACCAATCCCGGAATCGGAACCCTCAACATCACCGAAATCACCGATGATGCCCCCTGGCTGACGGTCAGCCCGACGTCCGGAACGGCGCCGCTGACGGTGAACGCCGCCGTCGATCGAACAGGCCTTGCGGATGGGAACTATACCGCGACCATCACGATCACGTCAGATGCCCCACAAAACCCAACCGCGACGGTCACCGTGGAGATGACGGTCGGCGGAGAAACGTTGGGGAATGTCGGCACCGTCTTTGTTCTGGTAGTCGATGAAGCGTTCGAGACCGTGTCGGAGACCGCAACAAGCCGCGCGCAAAACTATACCTTCACCCTTCCGGAAACACCGCCCGGAACTTACACGATCGTGGCCGGGACCGACCGGGACGACGACGGCTTTATCTGCGACCTCGAAGACGCCTGCGGCTCTTTCCCGGAGCCGGTGACCGTGACGGCGGGAGAGGAGCGATCGGGGATCGAGATTCTGGTGGGAGATCTTGTCTCTCCCCAGCGCGCCAAGGCTGCGCCCGGCGGGACTCCCGGCAAAAAATTCAGGCGGCTTCAGTGAACAGGAACAGCACCACCCGCGGCCGGGGATTTTTTTGGCTCCTCTGGGCGGTCATCTTCGCCGTGAGCGCCTGCGCCGCTTCCAAGGTGAAATACAGCATTATCGACCAAGGGGTCCATTCCGGAAAGCAATCCCCTTCTCTTCAATTCGAGGTCGTCGACCGGGAAGCGCTGTTTGAGACGCTCTTCGCGGAAATCCATTCCGGCCGGCTTCCTCCGCCGTCTCCCCCCAAGATTGATTTCGAAAAGTCGCTCGTCGTTTTTGTCTCCACGGAAGAGAAGCCGTCGGCGGGATACCGGATCGTTGTCGATGAAGTGACCCGAGACGATGAGACCTTGCGTGTGAAAATCAGGGTAGAGGCGCCCCCCGCGGACCAATTCCAGGCGACCGTGATGACCCGGCCGTACGTCCTGATCAAAATCAAAACAGAGCCCGGGATTGAAAAGATCGCCCTGGTCGACGACAAAGGCAACGTGGTTCAGTCGCTCCCCATTCGGTAAGAATCAATCGATCATATGAGGGCGTTTTTGGAATGGATGTGTCCATTCCTCACTCCTAATTCTCAGATTCCTAATTGATCTACCCCCCCTCACTAAACATTTTCCTTGCGCATCTCACCCCCCGTGTGATACTCTGTGGGCAGTTTCAGAACCACGAGGCGGAATCCGCTTACATTATGATCCCTCCTCAAGAAGCGGGTTCATCCACCCTACCGATGGACTCTTACACTTCAAACGGTTCTTAAAACCAAGCAGAAATGAGCCGCCGCGGCGCGCCGCTTCTCTATATTCATTGAGGAGGAACGCCCCGCCGGGATTTTGCTTCCATGTGGGGACCGTGGTCCCTTATGATTAATCAGGAGAAAAACAGAATGTCATTTGAAGAAATGGGGCTCGCCCCCGAAATTGTTCGCGCCGTGAAATCGAGAGGTTATGAGAACCCCACACCGATTCAGATACAGGCCATCCCGATCATTATGATGGGGAAAGACCTCACCGGCTGCGCGCAGACCGGCACCGGGAAAACGGCCGGTTTTACCCTTCCGATCCTACACCGGCTGCGGGAAGGAAAATCGCCCTCGCTTCGGGCGCTGGTGCTGGTGCCGACGCGGGAGCTGGCGGCGCAGGTCGATGAGAGCATCCGGACCTACGGGCGCTTCCTTCGGCTCAAAAACGAGGTGATTTTCGGCGGGGTCGGCATCCGCCCGCAGAAAGACGCGCTCCGGCGGGGGATCGATATCCTCGTTGCCACCCCGGGACGGCTGCTCGATCACATGCGCCAGGGAACCGTCAACTTTAGAAATCTGGAAGTACTGGTGCTGGATGAGGCCGACCGGATGCTCGACATGGGATTCCTCCCCGATGTCCGGACGATCATCAAGGCCCTCCCGAAGCAGCGGCAGACCCTTTTCTTCTCGGCCACCCTTTCCGGAGAGGTGAAGAAGCTCGCCGATGAGATCTTAAACAATCCCCAACGGATCGAAGTGGCGCCGCAGGGAACCCCGGCGGAGGGGATTCGCCAGGTCGTCTACCCGGTCGATACCGGAAGAAAGCGCGACCTGTTGATTCATCTGATGGAGCTGGAGAAAATGAGCCAGGTCCTCGTCTTCACCCGGACGAAACACCGCGCCAACGATATCGCCTCCCATCTCACGAAGAAGGGGAAGAAGGTCGCCGCGCTTCACAGCGACAAGAGCCAGGGAGCGCGGACCCAGGCGCTGGAGCAATTCCGGCGCGGGGCGATTCAGGTCCTGGTGGCGACCAACATCGCCGCGCGCGGACTGGATGTAAAGGGGATCACCCACGTGGTGAATTATGAGCTGCCGGAGGCGCCGGAGGATTATGTCCACCGGATCGGGCGGACCGCCCGCGCCCAGGGAACGGGTGATGCGATCTCGCTGATGTCCCCCGCGGAGCGGGGAAGCCTGCGCGACATCGAACGGCTGATCGGGTCCAAAATCCCACAGGTTCTGGTGGCCGGATTCGAAGTGAAGGAAACCGCGGACAAATCGAAGCCGGCGGCGAAGAAGCCGTTTCAATCGCAGCGAAAAAAAGAAAACGGATGGAAAGAAAACGGCTTCAAGAAGCGGACGAAGCGGTGGTAAGCGGCCGCACGGACAACCGATCCCGGGGAGCGTAAAATTTAACTTGATTTCCCCGAAAGATCGGGATAAAATGCGGGCTTTTTGAAGGGGCCGGCTCCACGCCGCCTCCGAAATATCAAAGCAAGGAGACCGGAAGCATGGCAACATTGATTCGGAAGTACAAGTTACCGAGCGGCCAGATGAAAGAAGATCGGATCATCGATGACGATCGGATCGAGCGCTACCTCGGTATGTTCGACCGCAATGATTTAAAGCAGATTCAGGCGGGTCAAAAAGTGACGATCGATAAAGACGAGTGGCAGCTCCTCCCCTAACGCCCTCTCTCTTTCAATTTCTACTCATTCTCAAATGATCTCCGGCAGCGATGACGAACGACACTCTCTCGAATGGATGCGGCAACCGGATGTGGGCCTAGGAGTTGGGAGAAGCGCAACGGCCAGGGTGAAAACCCTGGCCGTTTTTATTTTACCGCTCCACTTGAACACGCACGCGCGTCGCATTCCTCGCAGCTTGCTGCGAAGGTTAGACGCGCGAATGTGCAGATGTATATAGATCGCGAAGCCTCCGCCCACATCGTTCGCGGAGCGAACCATACAAATAGAGTTTTTCCATCCTTTCGGGTCGAAGATTCCCCGCAGCTTGCTGCGGGGAGCTTCAATCAGCCCGAAATGGACCGGACCCGATAGTCGACATTGTCTCGAACCCATTTCCACAACCGCTCCTGCCCCGCCGGATCGACCACCTCCGGCTCCACCTGCTTGCTCCACCCTTTCATCACCTCTCCCTCTACCGCCCAGAGGCGAACCCGCTGCCGCGGGATCTCTTTTCTCCAGTTCTCCCCGACCTTCGGGCTGGCATACGCCAAGCGGATCGTCAGATTCCTCGAAAGGTATTCGAGCGGCGACAGGTCGATCTTCTCATAGAGCGACCCCGTTTCGCTCGCCGGCATCGGGGCGTCCGGAATCCCATCGCTGACGAGCATCACCGTGATGGGGGAGAGGGTCAGGTGGCGCTCCTTCGCAATCCGCGCCACCTGCTGGAAGAAGGGATTGAAATCGGTGAAGGAATCCATCGGGACGAACCAGGCCCGAAGCTGCTCCTCGATCTCCGGGATGCTCTTTCCGGTAAAGTCATGGATCGGATGAAAGGCTTTCGGCTCGGCGCTGTCCTTTCCGCCGATGGAACCGACGAAGAGCTCGCGCGGCGGCGCCAGTCCCCCCAGTTCGTTCAGATGCCCGTAAATATAATGGGCGAGAAAAGTCATGGCGTCATCATAATAACCCGACTGCTGAAACGAGCCGCTGACATCGACCCCGATGAACAACGCCTGCCGCGGCTTTCGCTCCGCGACCTGGGTGCTGCAAGCGGCCAGCGCCGCCGTAAGGGCCACCGCCCCCACCAGGGCTTTTAAAATAGCGTAGAGACGCATCTTCATCGTTCCGCCCTCTTCGGTTGGAGATGCAAGGTAAAGATCTCCTTGGTTGCCATCACCTCTTTGAGTCCTTTCAACGGCAGATTGAAAATCGGCCGCGAGGAGACCAGGATCAAGGCGAAGTTGAGCGCCGCCGCCATGACCTGGAGGACCGGAAGGGTCAGATACTCCAGAAGCTGATCGCTCTTCTCATGCAGCCAGCCGATCTCCCCCTTGAAATCCTGAACCGGGGCGCGCCACCAAAGCGCGGCTTCGGCCGCCGGCGGCGTCACCGCGCCGGCCTGCTCCGGGGTGATCATCGGCCTGCGGGAGATAAAGGCGAGCAGCGGCGGGGTGCCGAACTGGCCGAAGAGAAACCAGGTCATTCCGCGGATGCCGGCCCACCCGAAGACCGCGAGTGAAAGGGTAAAGACAATCCCCAACCGGAATTGCTCTCCGGTCTGCTGGGCGATCCAGGGGGTCACCGCGTCGACCAGCTCGCGGTAGAGGAACATCACCTCGAAGAACATCACGAAGATCTCCACCAGAACCATCTGAATGATAAATTTATACTCCCGCTTCTTCACGGCATCGACAAAAGCCTGGATGCAGGCAAAGCTTCCGAGAATCAACAGGAGGAGAAAAAGGTAGAGGGCCGCCCCCATCGATGCAGGAGGCTCCACGCCGACCAGATCGGCCAAAACCTCCGAGACGGTCGGGGTGAGCGTATACGTGAAGATGACCGCCTCCAGCAGACACCAGAAAATCAGCATGATAAAGGCGATCCAGGGGACCCCCGGCTGGAAGTAACTCTGGGTCATCTTTCCGGTCATGGTAAAAGGAAGAAGGAGAATCTGTTTGCCGCTCTCGACCAACAATTTGACCGCCAGCCGGGTCACCGCAAAGAGCCATCCGAGGATTACCCCCGTGACGCGGAAGAGCCCGATCCAATAGAGCCAGACCGCCCGGGCGGCATCCCACCAGGCCAGCAGCATCATGGAGATGAATTGAAGCCTTCCGGAGCGGAACGGAAGGGTGTAGAGCGACAGCTGCGTGCACCAGATCGCGGCGATCCAGAGCAACAGGGGGAAGAGGAGCAGGACGATCTTGGCCACGAGGATTCCATTCGAGGAAGACTCGAAGAAGAAATCGGCCAGCCACTGCTGCATCTGGGGAATCCACTCCAGAGGGCTGAGCAACATGATGACAAAATCCTGCCACTCCATCGGAGCCATCTCAATCAATCGTTCAAACATAATGCCTCCTTGCCTTTTTTGATTGCGTGCACCCTATCCTGAATCGGGCTACGCACAAGATAGCACCGGAAAGAACGCTGTCAAGAAAGATAAAATACCAATGTAGTCTGAATACAGAGAATCTGGAATTCATCGGGACGATTCATCTGTGCGCCGGCGGAAAAGGATGTAAGGGTGCACCATTCTTCAATGATCAGGAGGGTATGAGTCGAGAGAAAAAGGACCAGGATGAGGGAATTTCTCCGGTAAAGAGGAGAGCGAACGATCTACCTGTCGGCTATCGTCGCTTCAACTTCGCTTCAGCTTCGCGCTTCAGCTTCGATTGATGCGCCATACAGAAACCGGCGCTTTTTCGATCGAGGTCGTCCAGGGCGTTGGAGAAGGACATGACGCACTTCGGGTTCCCGCAATGCTCGAGCTGATAGGTATGCCCCAGCTCATGGACCGCCTCTTTGAGAACCCGCGTCCGGAAACGGAGATCCTCTTCGGGAAGCGCCTCCGTTTCCGGATGAAGGGAGGCGAGGGAGACCACGGCCACCCGGTCGACCGGATCGGCCTCGCCGAGGACCCGGTCCGATTCGGGATTGTAGAGATCGACATTGACGATGCCGAGCCGCCGCTCCGTCTCTTGCCGGTCTTCATCCTGCCGTTCCTCCTCAAGCCGGCGGAGGAAAAGCGACGAGCGGTATTGATTCCGGTTCCGGTCGAAAGCCCCTTCCGGGATCGGCTCGGCGGCGGAGAGCCGCACCTCCGTCCCGAAACGGAAGCCAAGTTCCTCCGTCAGAAAATCGAGCAGCGTTTTCGGAACATCGCCGAACGGCACGATTACGATCGAATGCACGGCCGCTCCTCCGAACTCAAAGGGTCACCCCCACCATGAAGAGCTCACTCTCCTGCGCCGGCTCCTCCCGGACCTTTGCCGCATCGCCGGCGTTGAGCGCTTGTCCGTTCAGAGAAACGGCCCCGGAGATAACGTAAAAGTAAATCCCGTCGCCCGGCTCCAATCGGTGATCGATCCGATCCCCGGCCGTCAGCGCGGCCGCATAGGCCTCGGCATTCTGCTCGATCGGAAGCGCCCCGGGAGAGCGGTTGGAGACCACCGGTAAAAATCGATGGAGCCGCTCCTCTTTCCGAATATGCCGCTGCTCCACATGGGGGGTTAACCCGCTCTTCCAGGGGAGAATCCAGACCTGGATGAAAGTCATCGGATTTTTGTCGGAATGATTGATCTCCGAATGCTCGACGCCGCTTCCCACCGTCGTATGCTGGACGTCTCCCGGCCAAAGGACACCGTCCTGGCCAAGGCTGTCGGCATGCTCGAACGCCCCCGCGACGCAATAGGTGATCACTTCGATATCTCGGTGGGGGTGCATCGGCCAGACGGCGCCGGGAATCAGCGTATCGACATTGAAGACCCGCAGCGTTCCGAACAATGTGTTTTCCGGGTCGACATAACCATCGAAGGAAAAGTGCCAATCGGCGGAGAACCACTCCTCCTCGACATGGAAGATCTCTTCTTTCCGTCGGAGTTGAATCATCGACTCCTCCATAAGGCGCGAGGTTCGGTCGGGGCGTGATTGATCACGCCCAACCTGAGGGCGCAATAAATTGCGCCCCTCCTAAAACAAACACCCCTCATTCCTCACTTTCCCAATCATGCCGCTTTCGGCTGATAGGTCACGACCCGGCCCCAGAGGCTCTTCGTTCCCCAGATCCCCGATCGGAGTGATTCGAGCTGGACGATCTGGCTGTGATCGACGAAGAGGTTCACATCCGGGCCGTAGTTCTTGATGTACCAGGCGAAGACCTCCGGGTCGGCCGCTTCGAACATCGGCTTCTCCAGCCCCAATGCGCGGACGATCTTGGCGACGACATCGGTCCGCCAGGTCGGGACATTTTCGGTAATCCCCTCCGACTCGATCATGATTTGATACGCCCCGGCGTCGATGAACCGCTGCGCCTGCATAATGGCCCACTCGGGATCGCGGGTCCCCTCCTCCTGAAGCTCCGCCGAAGCGGTCGCCCCGCCGGCGCCGAACTGAATCCCGACCTCCGGCTTCGCTTTAAGCCCCGCCTTCTGGACCTTCTCGACAAGACGGAGAAGATCGTCGGTCGGAACGACGATGAAACCGCTGGAGATCTCGACGATGTCGAACCCGAGCGCCTTGCACTCTTCGATATACCGGTCGACCGCCTGCGGGCCTTGAGTGAGAACATATTCGATGAAGCCGCCGGTGGAGACGACGACGTTGTGCGAATGGCACAGATCGAGAAGTTCTTTGACGGCCCGCCGGGGCATTAAGCTGAAAGAGCCCCCCGCGAACTTGAGCGCGTCGACATAGCTCCCCATCGTCTCCAAGACATCTTCAAGGTAGCGCTTCCCCATCGGCGTATAATAAGGACCGCGGATCTCGGTAATACCGCGCGTGCGCGGCTTTCCTGCGCGTTCGTTCATCCGGATAAACGAGAACGCCCGCTCCTCTTTTTTCGGCTGTGCTTGAGCCATCTCCTTCTCCTCCGCGACATAAAAGATTCTTTTTTTATTGTGCCATAGAAAGAGCGCGCGCTACAATCTCCCCAATCCGACCTATTGGAGAAAAGCGGCAGGGAGGCGTAAAATGAATCAAGTGAAGTCGACCATTCATTTAAAAAACACCGAGCAGAAGAAGAAAGCCGCTCAGCTCGTGGCTGAATTAAAAAAGCTCTATCCCGAGGCGAAGACGGTGCTCCGCCACGCCGATCCCTGGGAGCTTTACATCGCGGTGGTTCTCTCGGCGCAGACAACCGATAAAAAGGTCAATGAGGTGACCGAGCGGCTTTTCAAGAAATACAAAACGCTCGACGACTACGTGAATGCCGACCCGGAAGCGTTCGAGCGGGAGATCAAGTCGGTCAACTTCTACCGGAATAAAGCGAAGAGCATCCTAAGGGCGGCCAAAATCGTGAAGGAGCAGTTCGCCGGGAAGGTCCCGCGGACGATGGAGGCGCTCCGGACCCTCCCCGGTGCGGGGCGCAAGACGGCCAATGTGATCCAGGCGCAGGCCTACGGCGTGGCCGAGGGAATCGCGGTCGATACCCATGTCAAGCGCCTTGCCCGGCGGTGGGGGCTGACGAACGAGACCGACCCCGATAAGATCGAGCGGGATCTGATGGCGATTTTACCCGAAGAGGAATGGGTCCATTTCAATTTTCGCGTCGTCGATTATGGACGGGACTATTGCCCCGCGCGGCCTCATCCTCACGAGGCCTGCCCGCTGAGCCGGTTTGGTTAGGAGCCGATGCGTGGAAGAGTTCCTCCGGCTCGCTGCATAAGAGGACGGCGCCCGTCCAGAAATACCCTCCGGTGAAATTCCTGTTTTGAATATCCTTCCAACCAATCTGCGATCGCCATATAAAAATATTTTATTTAGTGGATGACAATTTCGATTTTGTATCTTATAATTTCAAACTTATAATCTGTGTCATGAGCATTGCAGCTGCAACTTTCACCCTCCACCTGCAGGGAGCTTCCAGAGAATGACCATCCGAAGGGGGATCGTTCTTCACCACGTCCGGCGCATTCTGGCGGAGGCGCTCTTTCTCACGGTGGTTCTGCTCCTGATCGAAAACCGGCCCCTCGCCTGGGGTCAAGAAGTCTCCCACGCCACAAATTCCCAAGACGCTCTCACGGAACTCAGTCTCGAAGAACTGATGAACGTGGAGATCGTCACCTACTCCAAAAGTCCGATCAAATGGTTCAATACCCCGGCGGCGATCTTTGTGATCACGCAGGAAGACATCCGCCGCTCCGGCGTCACCTCCGTTCCGGAGGCGCTGCGGATGGCCCCCGGCGTTCAGGTCGCCCGGATCAATGCAAATCAGTGGGCAATCGGGATCCGGGGATTCACCAGCCGGCTCTCCCGATCGATCCTGGTATTGATCGACGGGCGGAGCGTCTACAATCCCCTCTTTGCCGGCGTCTACTGGGAGGTGCAGGATCTGCTGCTGGAAGACATCGAACGGATCGAAGTGATCCGCGGGCCGGGGGGGGTCATCTGGGGGGCGAACGCGGTCAACGGGGTGATTAACATCATCACCAAACACTCAAAAGAGACCCAGGGGGGATTGGTCACGCTCGGAGCCGGGACGGAAGAGCGCGGCTTCGGCGGGGTTCGTTATGGAGGAAGGTCCGGCGAAGAGCTCCATTACCGGGTCTATGCAAAATACTTCGATCGGGATGCCGGCTTTCATCAAGACGGAGTCGATTTCGACGACTGGCGGATGGGCCAGGCGGGGTTTCGCACCGATCTCGATATAACGGACCGCGACGCCTTCACCCTCCAAGGAGATTTTTACACCGGGGAGGCGGGGCAGCGGACCACGTTCGGAATCTACACCCCCCCTTTCTCGCAAACGGTCTTAAGAGACGCCGATCTCTCCGGCGGGAATCTTTTGTTCCGCTGGGGCCACGTCCGGAGCGAGCGGTCCGACTGGACGTTGAAGGTCTATTATGATTATACGAACCGGGAAGAGGCGAACTTCGAGGAAGAGCGGCACACCCTCGATTTTGATTTTCAGCACCACCTTCGATTGATCAAAAGTCAGGCGCTGAATTGGGGGGCCGGCTACCGGCTTAACTCGGACGATACAAGCGGCGTCGAGACGGTGGAATTTATCCCCGCGGACCGGACCGATGCGATCTATAGCGCCTTCGTCCAGTACCAGATCGGTTTTATCGATGACCGGGTGGTTCTGACCCTCGGCTCCAAGTTCGAGCACAACGACTACAGCGGGTTCGAGCTCCAGCCGAGTGGAAGAGCGCTTTGGAAGCCGACCGAAACACAGGTGGTCTGGAGCGCCGTGACCCGGGCCGTCCGGACCCCGACCCGGCTGGAGCATGATTTGGCGCTCTCCGGCATCCTGGATCCGGCCACGAATACGTTTGGCCGCGTCCTTCCGAACGAGTCATTTGAATCGGAGACGATGATCGCCTATGAGCTCGGATATAGGGTTCAACCGCAGCCCCGGCTCTCTTTTACTTCGACCACATTCTATAACAAGTATGCGAACCTTTCGACCCTGGAGATGGGGGCCCCGTCATTCACCGAGGCGGCCCCTCCCGGCCCCGACAGGGTGATCGTCCCGTTTTTCTTCACCAATCAGATGGACGGTCATACCTACGGCGTGGAGTTGATGACCGACTGGCAGGCGAAGGAGTGGTGGCGGGTCAACTTCATCTACTCGTTCCTCCAAATCCACCTGAATGCGCAAGCCGGTTTTCCAACCCGGGAAAGCAGCGAAGCGGGAACGGAAGGGTCGAGCCCGCATCATCAGGCGGGGCTCCGCTCGATGATCGATTTGCCGGGGAACCTGGAGTTTGATTGGTTTCTCCGGTATGTCGACCGCCTTCCCGCCCAGGTAGTGAAGCGATATTATAACCTCGATCTCCGGCTCGGCTGGCATCCGACGGAGAAAGTGGAACTCTCGGTCGTCGGCCAAAACCTGCTCGATCAGCAGCATGCGGAATTCGCTCGGGGCGTCGTCGAAGTGCAACGCGGCGTTTATGCGAAAGTAACCGTTCAATGGGAATAAAGGGGGGAATGAAGCGGGGAATGAAGCGCCGATCACTCCTTCAGAGAATTTCAATCTTTATCTTATTGATCGCGATCAGTGTCGCATTTCCGCCGTTCGAGGCCACATCCCAGACGGCGACGGAATATCAGGTCAAGGCGGCGTTTCTGTATAACTTTGCCAAATTCGTCGATTGGCCTGAGGAGGCACTCTCGAATGATCCGGCCTTCGTGATCGGAATTCTGGGAGAGGATCCATTTGGAAGACTGATCGATGAAGCGGTTGCGGGAAAAACCGTTCGAGACAAGCCGATTCTCGTAAGAAGGTTTTCGAGGATCGAGGAGGCGGCCGGGGCCCATATTCTTTTTATCAGCGATTCGGAGGCGGGAAACGCCTCCCGGATCGTGAAGCAGTTGAGCCGGGCGCCGGTCTTGACCGTTAGCGATAGCGACCATTTCGCCGAGCGGGGGGGGATGGTCCAATTGGAAATGGAGCAGAACCGGGTCCGTTTCGCGATCAACGTCGCCGCGGTGGAGCGGGCCGGATTGAAGCCGAGCTCTCAGTTGTTGAAATTGGCCCGGATCGTGCCCGAGGGGGGGGCCTACCGGGAAGTCCCTTTTGATGTCGGCGTTTCGGATCATCCATCACCCGTTGCCGGCATTGTCCGTTTTAATTTCAGAAGCGGTTTTCGATTAACGAATAGCGATTTACGAATAACGTCTTTGGTTCCGGCGATGCCGGACTAGGAGGCGCTCTCTTTGACCCGTTCGAGCTGGTAGGGGAGGTAAACGGTAAAGGTCGATCCTTTTCCATATTCGCTCTCGACTTGAATCTCCCCTTGTAACAAATCGATCAGTTTTTTAACGATCGCCAACCCCAACCCCACCCCCCCGAACTCCCTGGTCGCGCTCGCATCGACCTGATGAAACGCATCGAATATTTTCGGAAGCTCTTCTCGTTTGATGCCGATTCCGGTGTCTTGGATTGAAAACGCAATTCCCCCTCTCTCCGGCCGGTCTTTCACCGAGATCGTCACCCCTCCTTTTTTCGTGAATTTCACGGCATTCGACAGGAAATTGATGGTGATCTGTTTGATTTTCTCTGCGTCGGATTGAATGACCGGAAAGGTCTCCGGGGGATGAAACCGGGCAAAAAGCAATTTTTTCTCAAAGAGCGGCTGCATTCCGGACAGAATGCCCTCAATGAGGGAGGGGATCTCGACCGGTCCGAGACGAATCGCCATTTTGCCCGATTCGATCCGGGAGAGATCGAGCACGTCATTCACCAGATTTAAAAGGTCATTTGCGTTTCGGACCACCCCTTCCAAGGGGGCTTTTTGATCCTGGCCGACGGCGCCGTAGGTCTCGTCCAGCAGCAGCGAGCTATAGCCGATAATGGCATTGATCGGCGTTCTCAGCTCATGGGAGACGTTCGAAACAAAGTCCGATTTGATCCGGCTCGCCTCCAGCGCTTGGATCGTCTTCTGCTTCAGCTCTTCTTCCGCTTCCCGCTGCTGCGTGATATCTTCCGCGATTCCGGCCATCCGGTAAACCCGGCCGGATCGATCGTGAATCGGGAAGCTGCGGTCTCGAATCCAACGGCTCGACCCATCGGGACGGATGACACGGTAGACAATATCGGTCCCCTCTCCGCGGGCTTGCCGCTCCAGAGAGGCCTTCATACGGGGCTGATCTTCCGGGTGAATCGCGTCTACAAAAGATTTCGGCTGCCGATAGAGGCTCTCGCAGCTTCTCCCCCAGATTTTTTCATAGGCGGGACTGATATAAAGCATCTCCTGTTTGAATGTATCGGACATCCAGAAGACTTGATGAATGTTCTCGGCAAGCTGGCGGAACCGGTTTTCAGACTCTTTTAATTGGACCTCGGCCTCTTTCCGCTCGGTGATGTCCGTGATCGTTCCGATGTAGCCCATCACCCCACCCGATTCGTTGCGCAGCGCAATGGCGCTGCCGTAAAGCCAGGTCACCTTTCCTTGCGGCGTTTGGAAGCGGTACTCGGAGGCAAACTCGCGCCCGGCCTTCGCGGCGTCGTACCATTCGTTAAAAACCCGCTCCTTGTCCTCGGGGTGCAACGCGCGCATCCAGCCTTCCCCCTTTGCCTCTTCCGGCGTCATCCCCGCCATGTCGCACCAGCGCCCGTTGACAAAAAGACAGTTCCCCTTGGGGTCGGTCTGAAAAATACCGACCGGCGCATGGCTGGTCAGGGTCCGAAACCGCAGCTCGCTCGCCCCCAGGGCCGCATCCCGGGTCTGGATCTCGTCGAGCATCTCATTGAATCCCTGCACCAGGAGGCCCAACTCGTCCTGGCCGTGCTTCTGCGCCCGGATCGTATAGTCTTTCCGGATGGAGATCGCTTTCGCCGTTTTGGCCAAATGTGAAATCGGCTCGGAAACGACCCGCTGAAACCGGGAGGCGAGCAACAGGGCGACGAAAGAGGCGGCCACGATCAGGCCCGCGGTCACCGCGGTGTATTGTCTGAGCGCCGAATAGAGATCTTCCAGATCGGATTGGATGTAAACCGTGCCGACCCGATCCTCTCCTAAAAAGATGGGGCGAAAAACGACCAGCGCGTTTCTCTCAAAACGGGAAAGGGCCGGTCCAACCGGGGGGGGCTGAAATCCTTCCGGCGCAGGATCCCTGACGTAGGTGGAAAAAACCCGGCCTTCTTTGGTGTAAATGGCGGCGGCAATGACGCGCGGATAGGCCGCCAAGGCCGCCAACGTCTCTTCCCCGGCCTTCGGGTCGTTGAAGGTCAACGCCGCCGTGCTGTTGGTGCCGATGACGGCCGCCAACGTGGAGAGATTATACGTCAAGCTCTGCCGTACTTTGAGGATCTGGTAGCTGATCGAAGCGATGCCGGCCAGCATCAAGACGATGCTGCTGGTCATCAGCGTTAGAAACATCAGCTTGGATTTAATGGACCGATCTTGAAACCGAAGCATTCGACTCCGAAAAATGATCTTCAGTCGTTTCGGGGCGTTTTCTGCATCACACGCCGGCCGGTTTTCCACGCATCGCAAAAACGGAGCAGCCGCTCCTTTGTCGACGACGCATTTTGTCCAGAGTAAGAAGATACCTGACTCTTTGAGGGTATTCAAGACCCTCTCGATTCCACCGGGAAAGTGAAATTAAAGGGATGACAAGGAATATCCAGTTATTGTATAATTCCCTTCCCCTGATCGGCGGGATGATCGCAGCGGTCATTTTCACAGTAGACGTAAAACCTCAGAAAGGGATAGTAATGCAAAACAGGATCGTTCTTCATTTTCAAGACGGAGAGGTCGTCAAGGGAAGCACCGGCGACTTCTCCCCGGAAAAACCTTGGTTCCACCTTACGAAGAAAACCTCGGGAGAAACAATCAAGGTTGACCCTTCGCGATTGAAGGGGATTTTCTTCGTGAAGTGCTTCGACGGAAATCCGACCTATAAAGAGCGGATCGATATGGAGCGGCCGGGGCTGGGTCGAAGAGTGATGGTCTGCTTCAAAGACGGGGAAAATCTCTTCGGCTACACCACGGGCGTCTCTCCCGGAAGAAAGGGATTCTTTCTCTTTTTCTCGGATCCGGAAAACAACAACGAGAAAGTCTTCGTCCTCACCGCCGCTACGGATGATGTGCTGTTAGGGTAGACCGTCTCTGAAAAGAGAAAAGAAGGATGGTAGCGGCGGAGGGCCTCGAACCCCCGACACGCGGATTATGATTCCGCTGCTCTACCAACTGAGCTACGCCGCCATTGGTTTCCAAGAAAAGACAAGCTCCGGTTATATCATTTTTCGCTTTGTGCGTCAATCTGGAAGTACATAAAGTTCAATTAGGAATTAAGAATTACGAATTAGGAATGAACGTCAAAAGAGTTGATTTTCAATTCCTAATTCCCACATTCCTCATTCGTAATTGTCATTTAAACGGGTAGTCGATCTTCATCGCCCGGCGGACTTGGCCCATCGTCTCCTGCGCGACGGCGCGGGCGCGCCGGGTTCCTTCCTTTAAAATCTCATCGATCGCCTTCTCGTCCTGGTCATACCTGGCGCGTTGCTCGCGAATCGGATCGAGAAAAGCGTTCAGCGCTTTTGCCAGCTTCTTTTTCACCTCGACGTCGCCGACCTTCCCTTGGACATAACGCTCCTTAAGATCGGCCACCTCTTCCCTGTCCGGGTTGAAGGCGTCGTGGTAGACGAAAACCGGGTTTCCTTCGATATGCCCCGGGTCGGTCGCGCGAAGACGGGTCGGATCGGTATACATCCGCATCACCTTCGCCTCGACCGCCTTCGCGTCGTCGGCCAGATAAATCGCGTTGCCGAGGCTCTTGCTCATCTTCGCCTGGCCGTCGATGCCGGGAAGCCGTGCAAATTCCCCCACCTTCGCCTGCGGCTCGACCAAAACCGGCGCATAAAGGGCGTTGAACCGCCGGACGATCTCCACCGTCTGCTCGATCATCGGAAGCTGGTCTTTTCCCACCGGCACCAGATCGGCGTTGAAGATCGTAATGTCGGCCGCCTGATGAACCGGGTAGACGAGGAATCCCGCCGGGAGATTCTGCTCGAACCCCTTCTGCTGCATCTCGTCTTTCACCGTCGGGTTGCGCTGAAGGCGCGCGACGGTCACCAGGTTGAGATAATAGACCGACAGCTCGGCGATCTCCGGAATCAACGACTGAATGAAAATCGTGCTTTTGCCCGGATCGATCCCGACTGCAAGATAATCTTTCGTCACCTCGCGGATGTTCTGCTGCAAGATCTCCGGATGCTCGAAGTGGTCTGTCAGCGCCTGGACGTCGGCGATCAAGATGAAGGTCTCATACTCCTCTTGAAGCTTCACCCGATTGACCAGGGAGCCGACGTAATGTCCCAGATGGAGCCGGCCGGTCGGCCGGTCCCCCGTTAAAATCCGTTTCTTTTGATTCATCCTTCCTCCCGTATTACCCGTTCGACCGGACCCTCAAACCGTTGGCGACAGGCCAAGCCCCTTGAACCCCTTCCCAGACGATCTCCGCCAGCAGCGGGTGGATGCCGAAGGGGTCGGCCATCCGGATGGAGAGGGCGGGATCGATCTCCCGGAATTTCTCCACTCTCAAACGAATCCCCTGCAACACTCTCCCGGTAAAAAGAACGCAAGGGAAGACAACGATCGACGTGATCCCCATCCCAAGACAACGGGCAAAGGCGTCCGGCATCGACGGCCAGGCCATCTCTGCGAAGCAGGGAAGAAAATGGACTTGAGGGAGCATCGGCCTTAACTTCGCCGCGAAGTGCTCGACCGCTTCGATCCCCCTGGAGTCGCTGCTCCCGTTCGCCACCAGAAGAAGGGCGGTCCGGTCCTCCTCCGCGGGAAGGGGACCGATCCGGATCTTCGCCAACTCCAGCAGTTTCGGGTGCCGGTGCATCGCCTCCCCGAAGTGGATCGGGACCGCTCGATGCCGCGTCCCCGCCTCGGATAAAAAGCGCGGTAAATCACTGGAAACATGGCGGCCGGGAAAAAGGAAAAGCGGGTAGACCCAGATCCGTGCCGCCCCCTCGGCCGCGGCGCGATCGATCGCCTCCGGGATCGACGGGGCGGTCAGCTCCAGATAGCCGGGGGAAACCCTCGGAAAACCGCTCCACTCCTTGAAGAAAGCGACAAAGCGCTCGAACTCCTCGACCGCCGCCGGATCGCGGCTTCCATGTCCCAGCAGAAGAATCGTGTCGGTCCGGGCATCCGGTTTGGCTCCCCCCATCATGCCCCCGCACTCTCCTTTAGCTTGCGAAGCCCCGCGCCCTCGTTGAGAACCTGCTCCGCCCGCTTCCACCCGTCCACAAGGGTCGGCGCCTCCCCCGCCGCGAGAAGGCCGGTCGCGGCGGTCAGCAGCACCCACTCCCGCACCGGTCCGACCTTTTCTCCGGCGAGAATCTTTTCAATCAGGCCCGCTTGCTCCTCCGGCTCCCCTCCCGGGATATCGCTCCGTTTGGCCCAGGAGAGGCCGAGTTCCGCGGCGGCGATCGAGAGCGCCGCCGCCTCCCCATTTATCGCAAGAAACCCCTTCGTCTCCGAGGTGATCGACGGCTCCGGCCCCCCCTCGACCCCTCGGACGATCAAGGTGCGACGGCTTCCATGCCGCTTCAATACCTCCAGGGTCTTCTCGAAATAAGGGGGATGCGAGATCCCGATGAGGTGCCGGCCGGAATCGGCCGGATCGACCATCCTGCAGACGGCGTTGAAGAGGGTCCGGACGCCGAGCTCGGTCCGCAGCAATTGGAAACGGTGAAGAGGGGGATTGAACTTGGCCACATCGAGATAGAGAAAGCCCTGCCGCTCTAAGATGGTCGATCCCTCCTGCGGGGTGAAATCGACGCAGATCCCGAGCGAGCGCAACACATCGGCCGCCCCCAGCCGTCCCGGGGCGCCGGAAAAGCCGTGCAGCAGGACCGGCCGTCCGGACGCCGCGATCAAAAATGCCGCCGGGATGATCGCATGGAAAAAAATTTTCTTCCCCGCATACACCGGGATATCGAGCGGAACCACTCCCCGCTTGAGCATCAACGGCTTATTGTAATCCCGGCAGACCTCGGTAAAGGCGCGCATCTCCTCATTCGTCTCATTCTTCACCCGCATCGCGATCAGAAGACCCCCCGCCTGGGCCGGCGTCGCCTCTCCGGAGAGAAGCAGCTGCGCCGCCTCGCGCGCCTCCTCGTAAGTCAGGTCTTGGGCCGCCTTCTCCCCCGCTCCGACTTTATGAACCAAATATTGCATCCGTCCCAGCATAATGCCCGTATTATGGAGAGAGATGAAAAGGGTGTCAAGGGAGAAACCCGTTAAAACACGGGAGGAGGGCGGGGGAGAAGTTGCTTGCAAGCCATCCGGCAAAAAGGTATCCTGTTTCTCAATGATATGACCGGAGGCCGCATGGAGAAAAAACTCGAATTAAATCTGACCGATCAGCTAAAAACCTCGGTCGTTCTGGCGACTCCCGAGGGATCGACCTCCCGGGCTGTCCTCCTCTGCCACGGTTTTATGTCGAGCAAGGAGAGCGAGACCAACCGGACCCTTACCCCCCGCCTTCTCTCCAAGCGGATCGCGGCCTGCCGGTTCGATTTCTTCGGCCACGGCGAAAGCGACGGCCCTTTCTCGCGCCTGACGCTGACCCAATGCCTGGAGCAGACTGAGGGGATGATCCGCTGGTTAAACGAAAACGGATATACGGAGGTCGGCCTGGTCGGATCGAGCTTCGGCGGATTGGTCGCCGTCCATACCGCCGCGAAACACCCGGCGCTCTTCGCCGTCGCCCTCAAATGCCCCGTCTCCGACTACCCGCCGATCTGGCGGGCGCAGCTGGGGGAGACCGGAATGAGCCATTGGAAGGAGAGCGGCATCCTCGCGATCGCCACCCCGCATGGAAAGGCCCGGCTCGATTATGCCTTCTATGAAGATCAATTGAAATACGACACCTACCGGGCGGCCGCGCAGATCAAACCTCCCACGCTGATCGTTCATGGCGAGGCCGACGAGTATGTCCCGTTCGATCAGAGCCTCCGCCTCTTCGACACCCTCCGGCTGCCGAACGACCAAAGAGAGATGGAGGCGATCCCCGGCGCCAACCATGAGTTCTCAAAACCGGAAGATTTCGAGCGGATGATCACCCGGATCGAGAAGTGGATCACGAAATAGCCGCGTTTCAGGCGGGCATCCTCTCCAACGTAGTTACTTTCCCCCCTTGTAGTCTCAATAGGCCTGGTGTAGAATCCGCTGCACAAACTTGAAAAAATGTTGCTGAATGACGCTGCGTCCCTGATCTTCCGGACAGCCTCATCTTCATGAAGGAGGAGAAATGCCGCACAAAGTCCTTGCGGTGGATGACAATATCGATACGATCCTCATTCTCTCCGCGGTGCTTGAAAGAGAGGGGTACGAGGTGATCACCGCAAAGGATGGGTTAGAGGCGGTAGAAAAGACCGAGCGTGATCTCCCCGCGCTGGTTCTGCTCGATCTGATGATGCCGAAGATGAACGGCTTTGAAGTCTGCCGGGCGATCCGGGGAAATCCAAAAACCAACCACATCCCGATTCTGATGCTCACGGCGAAAACCGACCCTTTTTCGCGGGAACAAGGACTGGCCCTCGGCGCCAACGAGTATCTCACCAAGCCGCTGAACCCAAAGGAGATCCTCACGAAAATCAGAAAACTCCTCCCGACCGAACCGCCCCCTCCCCCTCCGGGAGCGCTCACCGCCTCTTTGACGGGAGTGATCGCGCTGATTGGGGAATCGATCCGCACATGGGCCGCCTTTCTCGCATTCCGCTCCGCGCCGGCGAAATAAAGCGTTGACATTCGGCTCGCTTTTTGATTAGCTTTGCGTCATGCATTCAAGCATCCTCAAAAAGGGTCAGCCGCTCCGCCTGCTGACCCTCGGTCTGGTTCTTTATCTTTTCCTCTTCTCCGGCTTCGCCCTCTTTCACGCCTATTCCGAAGACGAGTTGGTCGACCCGCACGGTTGCGCGATCGGCCTCTGGGTCCAGAACAGCCAGGCGTCGGTTCCGTTCCTCGCGGCGCTGGCCCTCTTTCTCATCCACCTCACCGGGAACCCGCTTCCGAGGCTCTTCCTCCCGGTCGAGCGGATTTCTTTCCAAAAACCGACCCGCGCCCCACCGTATCTCGCTTCTCTCTGTTAAACCCGCTTAAACCATCATTGGAAT
Organism: Candidatus Manganitrophus morganii; assembly: GCA_021651055.1. Classification (NCBI taxonomy): domain Bacteria; kingdom Pseudomonadati; phylum Nitrospirota; class Nitrospiria; order Candidatus Troglogloeales; family Candidatus Manganitrophaceae; genus Candidatus Manganitrophus; species Candidatus Manganitrophus morganii. The sequence goes on along the minus strand of JAJHOH010000001.1, from coordinate 2,747,862 downwards.
AGAATCGCGCAGGAGGTCCCATATCGGACGGGATCTTGCGCGACGATTTCTACCCATCGACATGGAGGAAGCATGATGCGTTCTATTCTGTTCGCCCTTTCAGTTCTGGGGGCGATTCTGGGAATCGTCCCTTCGCTCTTCGCTCAGGAGGGGATCGCCCCGCCGGCGCGAAGCGCCCAGACGTTCAATCCGGAGATTTCACTCGACGGCCTTTTCTCCGCCGCCACCTTTTCCGATCCGGACCATCTTCAATTCGGCGCCCACGATCCGAACAAACGAGGGTTCACCCTTCAGAATCTCGAATTGACCCTCGCCGGCAATGTCGACCCTTACTTTCGGGGCGAAGCCCACCTGATTTTCGGTCTCGAAGACGGCGAATCATTTATCGAAGTGGAAGAAGCCTTCCTAACCACTCTCTCTCTTCCCTACGGCCTTCAGGTCATGGGGGGACAATTCTTCACCCGGTTCGGCCGGCAAAACCCGCTTCATCCGCATGTCTGGGACTTTGCCGATCAGAACATGATCAACACGCTGATGTTCGGCGGCGATGGTTTAAGGAGCCCGGGCGTACAGCTCTCCGCTCTGTTGCCGCTCCCTTTTTATCTGGAGTTGATCGGAAGCGCCCAGAATGCCGAGGGAGAGACGGCGACCAGCTTTCTCTTCGCTCCCGAGGAGACCTTCGCCGGCCGGCCGATTCTCGAGCGCGATGTGCACGATGAAGGGGACCTTCTTTATCTGGGCCGGATCAAAACCTCGCTCGATCTCTCGGAGAGCGTGACCCTTGTCGCGGGGACCTCCCATCTCTTCGGCCCCAACGGAACGGGGGAGAATACTTCGACACGGATTCATGGGGTCGATCTCTTTGTGAAATGGAAGCCGCTCACCGCCGATCACGGCTGGCCGTTTGTCACTTTTCAGGGAGAGGCGATGCGCCGCAGCTACGAAGCGGGAGAGGCCGCCCTGGACGACGGGACCGTGTTGTCCGAGGAGACATTTGCGAATGACGGTTTCTATATTCAGTCGCTCTATGGCTTCGCGCGGCGCTGGGTCGCCGGGATCCGATACGAACAGGCCGACGCCACCGATCCGGTCGATCCCGCTTCCGGAGAGCGATGGCGCGCTTCGTCGAACCTGACCTTCTACCCTTCCGAGTTCTCCAAGATCCGCCTTCAGTATAACTATGACAACTCGGACGATCGGGACGACCCGATTCACGCCGTTTTTATTCAGTACGCATTCCTCATCGGCGCTCACGGCGCCCATACGTTTTGAAGGAGGCGGAGATGAGACCGATCTTTCTTTTCGCATCTTTTCTTTTGACGCTCCAGATCGCCCGGCCGGTCGAGGCCGCTCCGGTCAATGTGGTCACCACCACCGAAGATCTCGCCGCAATTGCAAAAGAGGTCGGCGGCGAGCGGGTGGAAGTGGAATCCCTTGCAAAGGGGGTCCAAGACCCCCACTTCATCGAGGCGAAACCGAGCTTCATGTTGAAACTCTCCCGGGCCGACCTCTTCGTCCAAGTCGGCCTGGAATTAGAGCAAGCGTGGGTCGGGCCCTTGCTGCTCGGCGGACGGAATGGAAAGATCCAGAGCGGGGCGCCCGGTTTTGTCGATGCTTCGAGAGGAATCACGGCGCTGGAGGTTCCGGCGGAGCCGATCGACCGGTCCGCCGGAGACGTTCACCTTCAGGGGAATCCGCACATCTGGCTTGATCCGATGAATGGAAAACAGATTGCGAGGAACATCGCCGAAGGGTTGAAACGGGTCGACCCGAAGGGAGCAGCGGAGTACGACCGGAACCTCGCCGACTTCTCAACTCGGATCGACGCGGCCCTTTCCCGGTGGCAGGAGCGGATGAAACCGTTCGAGGGGGCGAAGGTGATCACCTATCACAACAGCTGGCCCTATTTTCTGAAACGGTTCGGGCTGGTGGCCGCCGGATATATCGAGCCGAAACCGGGGATCCCCTCGTCCACCTCCCACATGAGGGAGGTGATCGCGCTGATCCCGCGGGAGCAGGTGAAGGTGATCCTCATGGAGCCGTATTTCAGCGATCAGGCGCCGAAGTTCCTGGCGGAGAAGACGGGAGCGAAGGTTGTACCGCTTCCCCCCTCGGTATCGGCTTCGGCCGGGATCAACGACTATTTCGACCTCTTCGATCTTTTGACGAACCGCTTGGCGGAGGCATTGCGGTAGGGGCGTATTGCGATACGCCCCTACGAGAACAGAGACGATCAAATATCGATACGAGGATCTGATGCTGTCTTTTCTTTTTTGGCCCTTCATCGCCTGTCTGATTCTGACCGGGATTCACACCTATCTCGGCCTCCATGTGATCCGGCGGGGGGTGATCTTCGTCGATCTGGCGCTGGCGCAGATGGCGGCGCTCGGCGCGACCGCAGCCCTTCTCTTCGGCCGCGACCTGCATGATCCGGCCGCCTACTGGGCCTCCCTCGGGATGACCCTGATCGGCGCCGCCTTCTTCTCCCTCTCCCGATCGCGCGATGAAAAGATCCCCCAAGAGGCGATCATCGGAATCGTCTATGTCGTCTCGGCCGCCGCCGCCGTCATCGTCCTTGACCGCGCCCCGGGCGGGGCGGAGCACATCCGCGGACTGCTGGTCGGAAATATCCTCACGGTCACCCCCGCGCAGATTACGAAGACGGCGATTCTTTACACAGCGGTCGGCCTCTTCCACTGGTTCTTCCGAAAAGCCTTTCTACTCATCTCGTTCAACCCCGAGGAAGCCCTCCGCAGGGGATACCGTTTCCGCCCCTGGGATTTTCTCTTCTACGCGGCCTTCGGCGTGGTGGTGACAAGTTCGGTCTCGCTGGCCGGGGTTCTCCTCGTCTTCGCATTCCTCATCGTCCCGGCATTGGCCTCGCTGTTTCTGACGGACGGAATTGTGCCTAGATTATGGATCGGTTGGGGATTTGGAACGGCGGCCAGCCTCCTGGGGCTGGCCGCCTCGGTGACGTTCGACCTCCCGACAGGGGCCTCGATCGTCTGCGCCTTCGGGCTGCTCCTCCTTCTTCCGATCCTTGGAAGATCCCTTTTTCGGATGATCCGGCCCGGAATCCGAGCAACACGGCCCCGCGGCAACCCCCCTAAGGGTGAAAAAGCTTGACAACAAGTTTGAATAGCGCTATGAATAGAGGCATGTTCCGCTTAAGCTACAAAAAGATTCTCTTCCTCTCCTTCCCTGTAATCTATTTTGCAGCGCTCATTCTAGGAACCCTTTGCGCGTTCGACTCCCCCACGGAGCAGAGCCATCACCACGGCCGGACGGTCTCGCACAGCGCCTCTTGTCTCCTCGCCTGCGCAGCCACCGTCACCGACCGGACGCAAATGGTTCCCCTGACCCTCTCTCTGTTATTCATCGGAACGGTTCTTGCCCTTCCGAAAACGCTCCCCCATCAATCCCTTCTCCTGCGGCTTCACAGCCGGGCCCCTCCCCTCTGAACCTTATTTAACATTCCCTGAATGAGCCCGCTCCCGAATGGGGCCATTCTCTTGGTTCACCCGCGATCCGCCTGGAAAGGCGATGCTTCGCACGCTCCTTTAACTTGTGAACACGATGTCCAGAGTGTGGATTAAACAGACCGCCCTTCTCTTTACACTGGTCTATCTTATCTCGACCGGCCTAATCATGGTTCGCGCCGAGGGGCATGCCCTCAGCCATGAGGAGCATGCGGAGGATCATGCCAAGCAGCATGCCTCTTTCATCTGCACCTGGATGTGCGCCGCCTCGACCTTCGTCCACACATCGGGGCAGACCCTCGACGGGCAATCGACCCCTTCTTTTGAAATCCCGACCATTCAACCGGAAGAACCTCCCCGGCCGCAACCCCTCTCCACCGGGACCATCCGGCCTCCTCCTTTTTCCCTTTCCTAAATCATTTCGTTCTTCGTCAAATCATTCATTCGGACGCGCCGCGGAAGTGACCGCCTGCACATTGGTGTTCAGCGTGGTCTCACTCGGCGCGATCCGAAATCACTGAAAAGGAGTTTTCATGCGTCGGATCGTTCTATGGAACATCGGTTTACTCGTCTTACTCGTCGCACTGATCATGATGCTGAGCGCGAAGGTCGCCCTCGCAAGCTGCGGATCGGCAAACTGTTTCCTTGTCACCGGCACCCAAGAGGGAATCGCCACCCCCGGCCAGATTGTCGTCGATCTCTCCTATCGTTGGATCCCGATGGATCAGATCCTCCGGGGCAACGACAAAGCTTCCGAGGCGCTGGTTCCCCGGATCGATTTCGAAAACGGGGTGATCGTCCCGAACGGTCACAGCGAGATCCGGACCAACAATGAGCTGATGCAGCTCGATCTCGGATTCGGGGTCAGCGAGCGGTTTACCCTCACCGCATCGGTCCCCTTCTTTAATCTACGGACCCACGAGCATGCCCATGTTCCCGGCGACTTCAGCCGGTCGGACGGAAGCTCGGGGTTCGGCGACATTCGTTTGATCGGAAAATATGCCCTCCTGGTCAGGACCAAGAATCTCATGGTGGTCGGTTTGGGAGTAAAGACCCCGACGGGGGAATATAAACTCCTCGATCACGACGGCGCAATCAACGAGCCGACGATCCAGCCCGGCACCGGCTCTTGGGACGGCATCGCTTCTCTTTATTATGCCTACCAGATCATCCCGCACGAATTCGACACCTTCTTCTCCACCTCCTATCAGATCAACACCGAGAATCCGCTCGACTATCGCTTCGGCCACACCCTCCTTGTGAATGCGGGCGGCTCCTATCGCCTGATGGAAAAGGCGCTGGTCAGTCTCCAGGTGAATCTTCGCCAGTCTCCGCATGATGAATTCAAGGGAGAAAAAGTCCCGAGCACCGGCGGAAGATGGGTCTATTTGACGCCGGGGGTGACGCTTCAGGCGACCCCCAACACGGCGCTCTATACCCATGTCCAGCTCCCGATCTATCAAGAGGTCAACGAGGTCAACATCGCCCCTCGCTACGGCTTCATCTTCGGGGTCTCTCATGTTTTCTAAAATTGATCAAATCGGAGGAAGTGCCATGAATTTCAAAAAGCAGGTTACTCGTTTTAGATTATTGATCGCCCTATCCACCCTTTTTGCCGTCACCGGATGCGGCAGCCAGTCGAGCCCCCCTTCCAGTCTCTCGCAAAGTGCAGGGGCACCCGCCGGGGTGGAAGCCCGGATCTTAGTCGGAAACACGAACGGGACAGTCTCCGTCATCGAGCACGGCGTTGCAGGAAACACGCTGGTCGAGCCGATCGATCTCTTTTCCAGCGTAGGGGATATGACCTCGTCGAGGAAGAACCACATCTTCATCAACCTGGGGAGCACGAACCAAGTCGCCGCGCTCGATCCGGTGGGGGATATAACCACGTTTAGGAAATTCATCCCCGTCGGCCAGCGGCCCGTCCACATCAATCGCGACCCGGAAGGAAGCCGGATCTGGGTCCAGAATGATTCAGACCCGACGACCGGGATCGACACCGTCACCGCCGCCTGCAACACGGCCCAGACTGGATCGGTCTCCGTGATCCAAAACCATGGCACCGCCGGTCACGACGATGAAGAGGAAGAGGTGAACGCCGGCGAGGTGCTTGCCACGATCTGTGTGGGGAAAGGACACCACAAAACCGCCTTCAGCACACCGACGGCGACCGAGGCTTCGATTCCGCTTCGGGCCTTCATCAGCAACATTATCGACGGAACGATCTCCGTCATCGACAATGATCCTGGAACGGAAGCCTCACCAAACCCCAACTATCTCACCGTGATCGATACGATCGACCTTTGCGATCCGGCGCAGGAAACAGGGGGAACCTGTGATGCCGATATCACCACGCCGAACGAAGCCGGTCCACACGGGATGGTGTTTTCCGAGGTCAGCGGGAAAATCTACAACAACAATGAGGATTATGGAACCGTCAACATCATCAACCCGGCCACCCTCGCAATTGAGACGACACTGGACATTGGATTTGCAGGCGCGACTCACGTCACCCCTGATGGCCGCTTCGTTATCGTCCGAGGCTTCGATTCGTCCACGGTGACGGGCAAACTGACAGTCATCGATGTAACCAACCCCAACGGCGCCACAACGCACGATCTTGTGAATATTAATCCAGGTGCGATTGAATTTACGTCGGACGGGGCAAAAATGTATGTCGCCGGGTCGGGAAGTGCACAGAGGCCGACCCAAAGAAGAGATGTCGTCCTGGCCTATGACATTTCCGCTCTGCCGACCCTGCCTGCTCCGGCCGAGATTACTGTCGGAACAACCACGGCAGGAAGATCGATCGCGATTTTAGAGGAAGGCGGCCAAGCAACACATGTTTTCGCGACCAACCGCACCGAGGGAACGGTGTCGGTGATCGACGCCACCAGCAATGCGGTGGTCGATACCGTTCAAGTCGGCGGAACACCGACCAGCCTTCTGGTCTTTTCACTGGAAGGGGATCTTTCTCATGAATAGAGGTTTCAAATGAAAGACAATCATCAAAAAATAAAAAAGGGAGGGGCTCCCGCCCCTCCCCGCCTTTCCCTTCGGGAAGCCGGCCTCTTCTTCGTCCTTCTTCTCTCTTGGGGAGTCCTTATTGGCATGGGGTCGAAGCCGCCGCAGGTCGGCGGCCCGGCCCCTTCCATTCAAGCCGAAACGCTCAAGGGGAAGACCGTCTCGCTGAACGACTATCGCGGCAAGGTGGTGCTGTTGACCTTCTGGGCCACCTGGTGCGAACCGTGTAAGAAAGAAATGCCGGAGATCCAGGCCGCTTATGAAAGATACGAGAAGGACGGCCTGGTGGTTCTCGCGGTGAATTTCGGGGAGAAACTCGACACGGCAAGCTCCTTCGCGCACCATGGAAAGTTGACCTTCCCCATCCTCCTCGACCGGAGGGCGAACATCGCCGAGCGCTTCGGCGTCGTCAGCCTGCCGGTGACCTTCTTTATCGATCAAGACGGAATTATTCGAGAACGGGTCGTGGGGGGGACATTGACGGAGCAGAGTATCGAGGAAGCTTTTAAAAGGTTACTGAAAAAACCAACGCTCGGGTTGAGCGCTCCACCGCCTACCCTTCACCTCGAGAGTACTGATTCGGAGTAGCCCAATAGAGTGAATTGATCCCTTCTATTCGAAGCGCCTAGAATAAAATCTTGAGAGTTAGAATCAGAGGGAGGAAGAGCGATGAAAAAATGGATTGGATTTTTAGCGGCACTCCTGCTGGCAGTGATGACCGGACCGGTTTTCGCCGATCACATCGAGCCGGTGCAGCCGAAAGGAATTGCGGATGAGGAAGCGAAAAAACACTTTAAGAAAGGGGTCGAGGCTTTTAGGGAAGACAAGTTCGATGAAGCGGTAATCCACTTCCAAGCGGCCGAGCAAGAGGACCCCACCACGCCGGAAACCCATGTCAACTTGGCAATGGCCCTGGCGGCGGCGGGACAAACAGACCAGGCAGAGAAACATTTTGACCAGGCGGCCAATTTGATTGCACAGGCAGAGTCGCCGGAAATGATCCCGCAAGGGTAGCCGAGCGCTTAAAGCAGGACGATCATCCGGATGAAAATTTGCCCCCGCCTGACCTCTTCCACCAAGGGGGGAGGAACAGGCTGGGGGCTTTTCTTTTTATTCAGGTTCTAGAAGAGACCGATCGAACGATCTTCTCCGCCGTTTCCATCCCCTGATGAATGCAATCCGGAAGGCCGACCCCCCGATAAGCGGCCCCGATAAGGTAGAGGCCGCGGTGCTTCGCCCCCTCTTTTTCGACGGACGCCACCCAGTCGAGGTGGCCGACATGGTACTGCGGGTTCGCCTTGATCCAGCGGAAATGGCGGGCCGCCACCGGCTCGGCCTTAATCTTTAAAATCGACCGGAGCTCTTCCCGGACAACCGAGATGAGCGACGCATCGTCCAGACCGACGACCTCTTCCTGATGCGCTCCCCCCAGAAAAGACCGGATCAAAACATGCCCCTCAGGCGCCCGGCCGGGGAACTTGGTGGAGGTCCAGGTCGCCGCCATGATCTTCCGCTTCTCCCGCCGCGGGATCACAAAACCGAAGCCGTTGAGCGGATGGGGAACGTCGGCCTTCCGGAACCCCAACGAGACGGTCGCCGTCGAGACATATTCATTCTCCCGGAGCCGCTTCGCCAGCGGCGCATCCCACCCCTCGATCCAGTCGGCGGCCGTGTGGGTTTTCGTCGTGATCACGACCGCGTCGGCGAGGAGTTTCTCTCCATCGAGAGAAACTTCAAACTGCGTTCCCGCGGGACGGATACCGACGACCTTCCGGCCGGAGAGCAACATCACCTGATCTAATCTTGATCGGATCGCTTCGATTAAACCGGCCAGCCCATCCCGGAGCGAAACGAAGAGACTCCATTCACTCTTCCGGAGCGGCTTTTTAGCGGCATCCCACCGGCGCATCCACATCCCCCAGACGAGGCTCCCATGTTCCCGCTCCATTTGCGCAAATTGCGGAAAGGTCGCCATCATGCTCAACTTCTCGGCGTCCCCCGCGTAGATCCCGGCGAGGATCGGCTCGGCGAATTGCTCGACCGCCGCCTGTCCCAGTCTTCGGCGGACGAATGACGCGATGCTCTCATCCTCCGGCGTCCCTTTTCGCGGGATGAGGAGATCGAGCCCCATCCGCGCCTTTCCGAACGGCGAGACCAGCGGGGAGAAAAGAAACGGCATCACCCGCCCCGGCACCATCAAGTTGAACCCCTCCGGGATCGAGCAGAGTCTTCCCTCCGAGAGGATATAAATCGCCTTCTCCACGGGGTTGGTCTGAATCAGCCGGTCGGTCAGCCCCAGCCGCTTGCAGAGATCGAGCGCCCACGGCTTCTGCGTGATGAACGAATCGGGCCCCCCTTCGATCACAAACCCGTCGACCCGCTCCGTCACCACCTTCCCGCCGAAACGGGCGTCCGATTCGATCAGCATGCAGTCGATCGGAAGAGCGTTCTCTTTCATTTTCTCCTGGAGAAAATAAGCCGTCGAAAGCCCGGTGATTCCGCCGCCGACAATGATGACCTTCTTTTTCTGTTCCATACGGTCCCTACTAGATTTTCCGCCATTCTATGAGAAATAGGAAAAAGATTCAAGAAAGGCACAGAAAAAGACGCAGGGTGAGGCATGCCTCGTCCCGATTCTTGTCGGGTCGGAGGGGCGAAGCCTACGCGATGAATGTCTTGTTGGAAGTCCGGGACAGTGCCCCGAAAAGGCGAGGGAAGGGAATAAAACAGAACGGAATCAGGAGGAGTGTTTCGTTTTCTTTCTTTCTGTCTCTTCTACTTGTCTTTGCTCGTGGATGTCGATTGCATTTCCAAACCACCCCATCAGTTTGCCTTTGAGATTTCGCTCCGGGGCGGTCCGGAGACGATGCCAGCGGTAGCTTCCATCCTTCCTTTTGAGCCGGCATTCGATATCACAATCCTTCCCCACGCGGATGGCTCGGGCCAGTCTGTCAAGACAGTATTGAAGATCGTCCGGATGCAGGGCGGCCGCCCATCTCCACCCTTTGCTCTGATCAAACGTCATCCCGGTGTAATTACGCCACTCTTTATTGATGTGATCGATGGGACCATCAGGCAAGGCCGTCCAGACAATGATCGGCAGCGCCTCCGCCAAGCTTCGGTAACGGTGCCTCCGTTCATTCAGATGGAGAATGTCGACCAGCGGTTTGGGTTGGCTCTCCCGGTTGAAGAGCTCGACCAGCGCGGTCACTTTTGCCCGGACGATCTCCGGATCAAACGGGGTAAAGAGGTAGTCCACTCCGCCGGCGGAGTAGCCTTTTAAAACGTATTCGTAGGCCTTATGGATGGCGCTCATGAAAATAATCGGGATGTGCTGCGCCGACTCCCGTTCTTTGATCAGCCTCGCGGTGGCGAATCCGTTGAGGCCCGGCATCTGCACATCGAGGAGGATCAGTGAAATGGGCTGATTGAGAAGACATCTCAGTGCCTCCTCCCCGGAAAGCGCTTTCACGATGTGATAAGCGGGGGATTCCAGAATCGCTTCCAAGACAAGCAAATTCTCCGGATGGTCGTCCACAAGCAGGATATTTATTTTCGAGGCGTTTCCCATAGTGATTAACATTATAAGAATTTCAGGATGACAATAGCAAGCGAAGACACTCTTTAAGTCTTCGGGGGTAGACCTGTCGGTTTCCCAAAAATAACGTTGTGGTCCCGGTTTTGAGTGTGTATACTCCTCCGCTTGGAGCTCCCCTTCGGAACAGGCTCGAATGCGAAGAAATCTTAAAGAAAAACTCCTTCTGCGGCCCGGCGATCTCAACGCCTTCTTCGGCCTCGTCGTCGACAACATGACCCAGCTGGTCATCATGGCGGCGATCCTGGTCGGCATCTTTCAGTTTCCGCGCGAGATCGTCTATGGCCGGATGATCCCCGGATCGGCGATCGGCGTCTTCGTCGGTGATTTAGCCTACACGATCATGGCGATCCGCCTCGCCCGCCGGACCGGAAGGACCGACATCACCGCGATGCCGCTCGGCATCGACACCCCTTCGCTTTTCGCCTTTACCTTTGGCGTCATCGGCCCCGCCTATGTGGCGACGAACGACGCGGCGCTCGCCTGGAAGATCTCGACGGCGGTGATCATTCTGGTCGGGCTGGTCAAAACGGCGGGGGCGTTCCTCGGCCCGATGATCCAGCGGGCCGTCCCCCGCGCCGGCCTGCTCGGGCCGATCGCCGGGGTGGCGCTTCTCTTGATCGCCTTTCTCCCGCTGCTGAAAATCATTCAGTCTCCCCTTGTCGGCTTTCTCTCATTGATCGTGATTCTCACCTGCATCGTCGGGAAAATTCCTTTTCCCTTCCGGATCCCCGCCGCCTTCGCGGCGGTCGTCTTGGGAATTCTCCTCTCCCACCTGCTTGGTCTTTTCGGACTGGGACACGAAGCGGCGCTCCACGAAACGGCCGCCGGAGCGCTCCCTCTGCCGACGCTGGCCTTCTTAGAAGGGCTTCCTTATGTGTTGACCTACCTCCCGATCGCCCTCCCCTTCGCCATCATCGTCATCATCGGCGGGATCGACGTGACCGAAAGCGCCGCGGCGGCGGGGGATGAATACGATACCCGGTCGATTCTCCTCACGAGCGGGCTCTCGACGGTCGCGAGCGGCCTCTGCGGCGGCGTGGTCCAGACGACCCCCTACATCGGCCATCCGGCTTACAAGGAGATGGGGGGCGGAGCGGGCTATACCTTGGCGACGGCGCTTTTTATCGGGCTCGCCGGAATCTTCGGATTCCTAGGGAATGTGGTCGATCTGCTGCCGGAGACGGCGGTGGCGCCGATCCTGGTCTTCATCGGCCTGGAGATCACCGCGCAGGCCTTCGCCGCCACCCCCCAGGAGCATTACAAAGCGGTCGCTTTCGCCTTCCTCCCGGTAATCGCCGCCGTCATCTTGATCCAGATGAACGGCTTGCTCGGCCATCTCGGAAAGCGCGCTTCCGACCTCCAGGGCGAGACGGCCATCACCTACCAGGCGATGTTGTTCCTCTCAAACGGATTTATCGTCTCCTCGCTTCTCTGGGGTGGAGCGCTGGCGGAGATCATCGACCGGCGGCTTCTCCGCGCGGCGTTTTTTTTCGGCGCGGCCGGGGCGCTGGCCCTCTTCGGCGTGATCCACTCGCCGTTTGAAGATGGACGGCTCTTTTTCCCGTGGGGGATCGAAACGATCTACCCGTTCCGGATCGCGGCGGCGTATGGGCTGATGGCGTTATTTCTTGTCGGGATGGCCGTTGTCCGAAAAGATCATCCCGATCGATTGTAGGGGCGGACCGGTGTGTCCGCCCTGCCCTGTCCCTTCTGGAAAATCACACAATAAAAAAGGGCGCACACATCGGGGCGCCCCTACAAACAATTACAATTTATATCAAAGATGATTTACACCGGCAGGTGCGCGTGGACGACGGCGGCGAGCGCCTGGATGAAGAGCGGGGAGGCGTTGAGCGATTCGGTCCGGCGGAGTTCGATTCCTTTGGATTCCGCCGTTTGTTTGTAGAGGATGTCGATGTCGTAGAGGATCTCGACATGGTCGCAGACGAATCCGACCGGAACGATCAGGAGATTTTTTTCTCCCTGGGCGGTCAGCTCGTTGAGGACGTCATCGACCTCCGGTCCCAGCCATTTTCCCGGCGACATTCCGCGGCTCTGATAGGCAAAGCGGGAATTCACGTTTCCCAGCCGTTTCACCACGCCGGCGACCGTTCCCTCCAACTCCTTCGGATAGGGGTCCCCCTCCGTGAGAACTCGCTCCGGAAGAGAGTGAGCGGTGAAGAGGATCGGAACGGTCGATCGAATCGCTTCCGGATAGCCGTTCAGCCCCTCTTTTACTTTCTTCGCGAAAGCATCGAGCAGCAGCGGCTGGTTGTGCCAGCTCTCCACCGCCGTCATCGGCAGGTCGCTCCCGGCGTCGGCGAGCGCCGTCTGGAGCGCCTGGATATAGGCGCCGACGCTCAGCTTGGAATATTGAGGGGCCAGGCTGAGGGCGATGAGCTGTTGCGACTGATCCTCAATGATCTGCTTGACCGCCTCTTTGATAAAGGGGGTCCAATGGCGCATCCCGATGTAGACGCGGAATCGGGACGACTTTTTGTTCAGCTCCGTCTCCAGGGCGGCGGCCTGCTGCTGCGTGATCTCCAGGAGCGGCGACTTCCCGCCGATCAGCCGATACCGCTCCCGGACCTGCGAGACGATCTCGGGCGAGGGGACCCGATCCTTCATGATGTGGCGGAGAAACGGCTCGACATCGTCGAGCGAATCGGGCCCGCCGTGGGCCATCAAGAGGACCGCCACCTGCTCCGATGGAACCTTCTTCATCGGGTTTCCGTTCCGGGTGATCATCTCGCGCTCTTTCGATGGACCCGCTCTATCACCGCGTCGACGCTCTCAAGCGGGGTCTCCGGAAGGATGCCGTGGCCGAGATTAAAAATATGGCCGGGGCGGCCGGCGGCGCGGCGAATGATCTCATCCACCTGCTTTTCGATTTCGGCCCGCGGCGCGAAGAGGACGACCGGATCGAGATTTCCTTGAACAGCCACATCGTACCCCAGCTGCTTCCATCCCTCATCCAAATTGACCCGCCAGTCGAGGCCGATCACGTCTCCCCCCGCCTCTTTCTGCAGCTCCAGCAACGTGGCGGTGCCGGTCCCGAAGTGGATCAGCGGCACCCCCGCGCTCCGAAGCGAAGTGAAGAGGGCCTTCATGTGGGGGAAGACAAAGCGCCGGTAGTCGTCGGGTGAAAGGGCCCCGATCCAGCTGTCAAAGACCTGAAGCGCCTGCGCCCCCGCTTTAACTTGGGCGAGCAGATAATCAGTGAGAACACGGACCAGCTTCGTCATCAGGAGATCCCAGACCTCCGGCGCGCCGTACATCATCCGCTTGGTGTCGAGGTAGTTCCGGGAATGGCCCCCTTCGATCATGTAGCTTGCGAGGGTGAATGGGGCGCCGGCAAAACCGATCAACGGCACCTTGAGCTCGCGCCGAACCTGCCGGATCGCCTCCATCACGTAGCCGAGACTCTCTTCCGGTTCGACGGGCCGGAGCGCTTCGACCCCCTTTTTATCTTTGACCGGATTGTGGATGGCGGGGCCTTCCCCCTTCACGAATTCGAGCTGGAGCCCCATCGGCTCCAGCGGCAGGAGGATGTCGGCGAAGATGATCGACGCGTCGAGATCGAAACGTTTGATCGGCTGAAGGGTCACTTCGGCGGCGAGCTCCGGCGTTTTGCAGACGGTCAGGAGAGAATGTTTCGCTCGGATCTCGCGAAATTCTTTCATGTAGCGCCCCGCCTGGCGCATCAGCCAGATCGGGGTGCAATCAACCGGCTCCCGCCGGCAGGCTTTTAAGAATCGATCGTTCGTGGGAGACTCCTTCAGTTTAATATGATTTATCAGCGTATTTTATCACTACTAATCACTATCTATCTTTCAACAATCTTAAACAGTACGCTAATCGACTCTATCCTCAACCATCTAATTAATTAGTTTGATTTTTAAAATTCCCGGATTTTAGCATCCTGGGAGGGAGGAGTCAATCGCATAGGACTACTCTTGGTGTCATTCCCGCGCAGGCGGGAATCCAGTGTTTAGATATCTGTTTCTGGATTCCCGCTTTCGCGGGAATGACGAGCTCTAATGATTTGCCCAGATGAGGCTCTTTAAGGGTGATTAAGCGCGAATATGACAGGAATACGGATGGATGAGGTCACCGGATTCTCCCCCCGTCGGGCCGGGAGAAAAGTCCACTTCCTCACCGCCTCGACGGCCGAGCGGTCGAGATCGGTATGCCCTGAAGATTGCTCGATGAGCGCCTCGCCGACTTTCCCGGTTGCGAGAACCGTCACCCGGAGAAGGGCCGTTCCCTCCCTCCCCTCGGCCCGTGCGCGCTCGGGATAGTGTGGCTTTGGATTGGATTGTCCCGCGCTCGGAATGACAAAGCGGGGACCGCTCTGCCCTCCTCCGGCACCCGCGGCTCCTCCGGGCATCGCATCACCGACGGTCGGCTGTGGCGCGCCGTCTCCCGGGGAACCATGGCCGGTGCCCTTAGGCACTGTTGATCCGGTCGATTCTTTTTTGGATCGATCGATCCCTGCCACCCGCCTGAATGCCGGCTCTGTTTCCGTCCGCTCCTCGGACAAGGATTCCTCAACATCTTCCATGGGAGGAAGGTCCGGATCGAAGGAACGATCGGATTCCTCCGGGAACGACATCTCCTGCTCCTCCTGATCGAACGTGGGAGGAGATTGCGCTTCGGCGTCCGGATCAAAGAAGGGCTCGGGCGGCTGCGCTTCCTCCTCTATCGAATCGAAGGTCTCATCAGATCCCATCGGAAAAGCAGGCTGCGGGAGGAGATCGGATGCGCCGGTCGAATCGCCGGTGCGGAGGGGAGCCGACGCTATCTGGCCGAGCGAGACCAATTCGACAATCAAACCCTCTGCTTCTCTCCCGTCGTGATCGGCCCTCGAAAAGAGCCCCAGGACCAAAACAACATGAAACACAAGGGACAGGAGCAATGAAAGACGAATCTTTGATCTCATCGTTTCACCTCCCCGGCGCGATCGAAAGGGGGGTCACCACCGGATAGTGAAGCGTCGGATGAATCGCGACCTCCGCCTCGATGCCGTAGACCCGCCGCAGATTCTGCTCCGTCAGGACCTCCCCCGGCGCACCGTCCGCAATCACCTCCCCCTGATGAAGCAAGATCAAGCGCCGGCAATAACGCGCCGCCAGGTGAAGATCGTGCAACGCCATCACAACGGAAATTCCTTTTTCGACGAGCGAGACAACCAGCTCGATCACGCCGAGCTGATGCTGAGGGTCGAGGTTCGCCGTCGGCTCATCGAGCAGAAGCGTGCTCGCCTCCTGCGCCAGCGTCCGGGCCAGCAGGACCCGTTGAAGTTCTCCTCCCGACAGCTCCGTCACCGGCCGATCTGCTAAAGCGGTCGTCGCCGTCCGCCGCATCGCCTCTTGGGCAATTTCAAAGTCGCGGGAAGATTCCCGCTCAAACCGCCCGAGATGGGCATACCGCCCCATCAGCACCACCTCCCGGCAGGGAAAAGCGGAATCGAGCGACGGGCTCTGCGGGAGATAGGCGACCTGCTGCGCAAGCGCCCGATGGCTCCACTCACTGAGATCTTTCGCGTCGAGGAGGATCGCGCCGTCGGTCGGCGTGAGGAGCTTCATCAGCAGCTTCAGCAGGCTCGACTTTCCCGCGCCGTTCGGACCGATCAGGCCGATCAGCTCTCGGCCCCCGATCTTGAGGTCGATCTGATGCAAGATCGGCCTTCCTCTCCTCGAAAGGGAAACCTTTTGGATCTCGATCCCCCCCGTCTCAGCGCCCGCCATCACGAATCCCTTTATGAAGAAGGTAGAGAAAAAAGGGAACGCCGACCAGCGAAGTAATCGTCCCCAAACGAAGCTCCTCCGGCGAGATCACGGTACGCGCCAAGAGATCGGCGCCGACCAGAAAGATCCCCCCCGCCAGAAACGAGGCCGGCAGCAAGATCCGGTGGTCGGGACCGATGATCAGTCGAACGACATGCGGGATGATCAGGCCGACGAAGGCGATCGTCCCGGTGAAGGCGACCGAGGCGCCGGTGACGAGCGAGGAGAGCAACAGCAGGATTCGCTGGACCGACTTCACCCGCATCCCAAGCGCCGCCGCTCCCTCTTCCCCCTCCAGGGCGAGGAGGTTCAGATCGCGGGCGAAGAAGAGAAGGCCCGCGCTCCCCAGCAGGATCGGAACAAAGGCCACCTTCAAATGAATCCACCCCCGCGCATCAAGCCCCCCCATCAACCAAAAGAGGATCTCGCCGACCACGGCGACCGAGGTGAGCCTGGAAAGGATCAGCGACATCATCGACACCATGAAGATCCCGACCGCCATCCCGGAGAGGAGAAAGGTGGTGACCGGCGTCTTCCCGTCCCTTGTCGCGATCCGGTAGACCAGGAGAACCGTGCCGAAGGCGCCGGCGAAGGCGAAGGCCGGCAGGATGAGATGATGATGAAAGGCAAGTCCCGATCCCAACGCGATCACCGCGCCGAGCGCCGCCCCTCCGGAGAGGCCGATCACCCCCGGATCGGCCATCGGGTTGCGGAAGAGTCCCTGCATCGCCGCCCCCGAAACCGCCAACCCCCCGCCGATCAGCGCCGCCAGAAGCACCCGCGGGAGCCGGACGGTGAGGATGATGATCTCCTGCGACGCCTCCCACCCCGTAAAATGAATAAAGGGAAGTTGATTCAAAATCAGCCGCGCAACCACCGGAAGCGGTACCGCCACCGATCCGACCGCCGTCGCGACGACGATACTCCCGGTTAGGAGGAGAAAGAGCAAGGTCAGCAGACCGGCCTTCGGCCAGAAGGAAGGGAAATCGCGCCGCAGCGGAAGGGCCAACGAAGGAGGCCTCATCGGGAGCGCCCCCCCTCTTTGTTCATCGCCGCCGAACCGGACCCCTCCGGATGGATGATCCGCGTCATCTGCTCGATTCCGTCGACGATATAGTGAGAGACAGTCGAAAGATGCTTCTCTGAAATGGAATAGACCCGCCGGTTCCGAATCGCCGAAAGATGCCCCAATTCCGGATGGGCCATCAGCTTTTGATAGAAATCGTCCTCCTCCGGATTCCACTCGCTCACGATGACGATCTCCGGATCAAGCTGGATCAACCTCTCGACCGACATCTTCTGATGCCCGACCAGTCCCGCCTCCCCCGCCTGATTCCTTGCGCCGATCAATGTAGCGATCTCATCGAAAGTGGTCTCCTTGCCGGCCACCACGCCGGTCGGAGTATAGAAAAGAATCCCCGGCCGCCGCGGAGCCGCCGCCACACGCTCTGCAATCGCCTTAAGCTTCCGATCCATTTCGGCGACAATCTCCTCCGCCCGCCGCGATTCTCCAACCACCTGTCCGACCGTCAGGATGTTCCGCTTGATCCCCTCGATGGAGGAAAAGAGTTCCAGCTTGACCACCGGAAGCCGCGCTTCGTTCAACTGCTTCACGACATCCATCGAGGTGTAGGTCGCCACAAAAACCAGATCGGGCTGCAACGCCACCACCTGTTCCATGTTCGCCCGGATTTTGTTCGGCACACCCTTCGCCGCCTCGGCCACATGAGAGATCCCCGGATCGGCCGCAAGGTAGGTCACCGCCGCGATCCGCTTCGGATCGACCAGGGAGAAGAGAATTTCATCGGTGCCGAGCGTCAACGAGACGATCCGCTGCGGTTTCTTGGGGGGAACGGTCTCCTCTGCCGCAACCCCCAGGGAGTGATCGGCGAAAAGAAGAAAGAGCGCCAGAATCCAAAGGACGGGCCGGACCGTTCTCATCGGACCGCCTCCGCCGCCGGCAAGAGATCGGCAAAAACAAACCCGTCCCGCGTGACGACCTCGCCAACCGTGACGGAGAGCGGATGGCGGAACATCGGCCCCGCGACCGTAAAGCTATGGAACTCCCCCCGCTCCCCACACGGATCGACCTCTTTCGGGAGGTCATCCAGGAAGGATGCGTTGAACGTTCGCCCGGCGAAGGTCGGCGCAAGATGCCGCGGATCGATGCAGGTGATGACGGCAGACAGACCCCCGGCGATCATCTCTTGGGCGAGGCGGTCGGTCGGGATCTGCCAGAGGGGGAAGAGCGGCGTGATCCCGGTGCCGGCAAGCTGCCGCTCCCGGTACGCTCGGATGTCTTCCAGAAAAAGATCGCCGAAGGCCATCTGCGTCACCCCCTCCTGCTTCGCTTCTTCGATGAGCCGGCGCATCGCGGCCTCGTATGCCTCGTTGCTGCATGGAGAAGGGATCGGCACGACGTGAAGGGGAAGCCCCGCCGCTTCGGCCTGCGCCTGAAGGAGGCTCAACCGGACCGCATGCATCGCCACCCGCTGATGCCGCTCGTTCACTGTCGTGACCAGTCCGGTCACCTCGATATCGGGCTGCTGCCTGAGACGAAAGAGCGACCAAGCGCTGTCCTTGCCGCTGCTCCAGGAAAGCCAGGTTTTTTTCTTCATCTATATTTCCTCTTCGCTCACGCCCGGCTGTCCCACAACAGATCGGCGATCCCCCGCTTTTTGTTCTCGTATCGCGCCATGACGAAGAGCGCATCGGAGAGGCGATTCAGATAGGGGACCGTAAAGGGGCCGACCGCTTCGACCCGCCGGAGGGCGATCACCTCCCGCTCCGCCCGGCGGCAGACGGTCCGGGCGACATGAAGCTGCGCCGCGCCGGGCGTACCGCCCGGAAGAACGAAATTTTCGAGCGGCGTAAGCGCTTCCGAAAGACGGTCCATCAACTCTTCAAGCGCGTCGATGTGGCGCTGCTCGATCTTCGGCACATTCATCTTCACCTTATCTTCTTCCGGAATGCAGAGGTCGGAGCCGAGGTGGAAAAGATCGTTCTGAATCCCGGCCAAGGCCTTCATCAGGACCGTGTCGAGCCCGGCGGCCATGGCGACGCCGATCTGGGAATTGAGCTCATCGACCGTGCCATACGATGAAATCCGCGCGGAGTCCTTCGGGACCCGCCGCCGGCTGCCGAGCCCGGTGCTCCCATCATCTCCGGTTCGCGTGTAGACCTTTGTAATTCGCGGCATCAATGAACTCCTTTCATCATTCCTTGAAAAGCTCTCTGTCCGTCATTCCTGAAATGTTTAATCGGGAATCCAGTTTTATTTAAATCAATGGCTTCTGGATTCCCGTTTTCGCGGGAATGACGGCTTAATCTAAACTGCGCTGATGAAGAGGAGCACCCCCACTTCTACCATCTCCGAGAGCGCCCCGAGCGCGTCCCCCGTCCAGCCGCCGATCCTTGATTCGAGAAATCGATTAAAAACCAAAACCGATAAAAAGACGAGCGATACGGCAATCAATCCGATTCCCTTTGAAATCAGAAACGCGCCCGCGAGAGTCATCAGAGTCGCCCCGGCGCATTGGAACCGGCTGATCCGCCCGATGAAGGGCTGCGCCGTCCCGCTCTCTCTGGCATACCTCCCGAAAAAACTCGCCAGGACCATCGCCCACCGGCTGAGGAGCCCCATCAGGAGAAACGCGGTCAGCCACCCCCTACGAATCATCTCACCAAAGAGAGCATATTTCAAGATCAAGACCACCCCCAAACCGATCATGCCGAACGCGCCGATATGTGGGTCCTTCATCACGGAGAGAATTCGCTCCCGGCCCCCGCCCGCGGCCAGGCCGTCGCAGAGGTCGGCCAATCCATCGAGATGGAGCCCGCCGGTGATCAAAACCAAAGCGAGAAGGAGCAGGGCCGCCGAGAGGACCGGCGTGAGAATCAGTCCCAGGAGTTGGGCGAGCCCCATCAAGAAAACGCCGATCGCCAATCCCACTACCGGGAAAAAGAGGACCGAGCGGCCGAGGTCGCGCTCGGTGGCGATCATTGAATGATGGCATGGGACGATGGTGAGGGTGCCGATCGCGGTGAAGAAGCTTCTCATCGTTTCCGCTCCGGACCGGAGACACCCGCCTCATCGAAGGTCGCCATCTCGGTGAGAATGCGAACGGCGCTCTCGACCAATCCCATTCCCAACGCCGCGCCGGTCCCTTCGCCCAGCCGCATGTTCAAATCCAAGAGTGGAACGAGTCCCAGCTTGTCTAACGCGATCCGGTGGCCCGACTCCGCCGAGCGATGGGCGGCGACGAGATATCCGTTGACCTCCGGCGCAATGGCCACGGCGATCAAGGCCGCGGCGGTGGAGATAAAGCCATCGACGATCACCGGGATTCGATTTGCCGCCGCGCCAAGGAGCAAGCCGACGATTCCGGCGATTTCGTACCCGCCGACCTTGGCGAGAATATCGATCGGATCTTCCGGATTCGGCCGGTTGACCCGAAGCGCCTCCTCGATGACGGTCCGCTTCAAACGGAGCGTCGGCTCGTCGATCCCGGTGCCCCGTCCGGTCACCGCCTCCACCGGCGAGCCGGTCAAGAGGGCTGTGATGGCGCTGCTGGGAGTGGTATTGCCGATTCCCATCTCGCCGGTCCCCAATAGATTCGTGCCGCGACGGGCCTCTTCTTCCGCCAGGTCGCATCCGACGGCGATCGCCGACAGCGCCTGTCTCCGGGACATGGCGCGCCCGAGTCTCATGTTCCGGGTTCCCCGATCGATCTTTCGATCGATCAATCCCGGCAATTTCCCAAAGGGGTGGTCGACCCCGATGTCGATCACGCGGACGTCGGCCCCCGCCTGCTTCGCGAGGACGCTGATCGCGGCCCCGCCGTGAAGGAAGTTGTAAACCATCTGCGCCGTGACCGCCTTGGGATAGACGCTGACCTTCTCCTCCACCACCCCGTGATCGCCGGCGAAGACGCAAATGACTTTCTTCAACGGCGGTGAAGGAATCTTTCCGGTCACCTGGATATACCAGGCCGCCAACTCCTCCAAGCGGCCGAGGCTGCCGAGCGGCTTGGTCAGGCTGTTGAGACGCTTCTGAGCAAGAAGGCGTCCCGATTCTTCCAGCGGCTTAATCCGGCCGATAACTAACTGCAGCTTTTTCATCATGCTTCCTTTTGATGGGGACGGCGATTCCCGCCATCATCCAAAAGACTTCATCGGCCTCGGCGGCCCACCGTTGGTGAAGGAGGCCGGAGAGATCCCGGAAGAGCCGGGAGAGGGAATGATCGGTGGGAACAATTCCCAATCCGACCTCGTTCGAAACGGCAATGATCGAGAAATTGACCGATCGCGCCACGCTGACCAACCGGTCGATCGCGCCGAGGATCTTCTCCTCATCTTCCCCAACGGCCGTCAAAAGGTTGGAAAGCCAAAGGGTCAGGCAGTCGATCACCGCCACACCTTTTCCTTGCATTGACTGGAGCCGATCGGCAAGATGCAGCGGCTCTTCCAGCGTCTTCCAGCCCTCCGGCCGCTCGCGCCGATGCCGCTCGATCCGCCGCGCCATTTCCGCATCGGACGGTCGCGCTGTGGCGATGAAGATCTTCTCTTCACCCAGCGTTTCTCCCCGCTCCAATGCAAACCGGCTTTTGCCGGAGCGGGCGCCGCCGAGAATGAGGATCAGACGATTCACCAAGAAGCTCCCGGCACCAGCCGCGCGAAGAATCGCTTCGAGCGCCCGAACACCTCAGCGAGGAGATGAAAGCCGACGACAAACGCAATATAGAAAAAGGGACGGGCCACATACGGCGGATAATATTCAGCCACCTCTACGGCATACTGTCCGAATCCCATCTCCACAAAATACCCGGAGAAAAAATAGAAGCTGACGTTGGAGATCACAAACGCCAGGCTGGCGCTGGCAAACAGCGCCAGGCCCAACGGGATCAGCGTCCGCCAGACGGGACGATACCAACTTACATACCAGCGACCCGCCCACCAGAGGGCCGCATACGTCGGAATCAGGAAAAGATAGGCCGGCGTGAAGCACCAATCGCTTTGGCCCCCCATGAACGCGGCATAATCGATCAGCGCCGCCTCCGCGAAAAACAGAGAGAAGAAGATCGATCGGAGATAGAACCCGGAAAGAAAGAAGACCGCCAGCGACGCATTGTGGAGTCCCACCACCGATCCGATCGAGGGAAAACGGGTCGCGGCCATGAGGATTGCAAGTGAGAGGAAAATAATCAGAGTAAGCTTTTTATTTTCGAACGTTTTCATGATTTCCTCCCCTCAAAAGGTGACCTTTACGCCGCCGTAGCCGGAGAACCCCGCCGTCGCATAGCCGATGACCTCCTCATACTCCCGATCAAAGAGGTTCTCAACCCGTGCAAAAAGTGAGACGTTCCGGTGAACGGCGTAGGTCCCTGAGAGGTCGACGACGGTATAGTCATCCATCTTTCCAGCAAAATCAGAACGATCTCCCACATATCGAACCTGGAGAATCAGGAGGAGGGGATGAATGGGCCGAACTGAGAGATTTCCTCCCGCTTGATAACGGGGTCGGCGTATCAGCTCGCCGCCATCTTCATCTTCGGTATTCAAGAGGGTGTAATTTGCTGACAGGCTGACGTTTTCTGCCGGCCTTGCCGAGATGTCAAACTCCCATCCGTTCATTCTTGCTTTAGCAAGGTTGATCGGAATACTTCGGACGAAGTCAAAAACGATGAGCTGTTCAATCCGATTCTGAAAATAAGTTGCTCCAACCCGGACCCGCTCGTTCTGAAAGGACTGCTCGACGCCAGCTTCATAACTTCTACTTTTCTCTGGATTCAGATCTTCATTGCCACAGCAGGGGAAAAAGAGATCCACAAGGGTCGGGGCATGAAAGCCGGTGCCGTATGCCGCATGGATCTTGCTTGCTGTCGATTTCACGAGATAGGCTCCTTCGATCTTGTAAGTCGTCTCGTTTCCAAACCGGTCGTTGTCGTCGTACCGAACGCCCAGGTTCAGAATAATGGGGGAAAGACGGAACTGGTTAAAGGCGTAAATGGCGTGATTGGTCAGTGATTCCTCTTCAATACCGCCTCGGCTCTCCCCTTCTTGAAGTTCGTATTCGTAGCCGAGTGTCAGAAGCGCTGCGCGGCCGAGGTCGAGATGATGCCTCCAGTCCACTCGCCGTCCCTGCGCTTCAAACTTATAGTTATTGAAAGATGTAACAGGATCTCTTCCCTCCAGCTCTTCAGTGGTGAAAGAAACCTTCAGCTCCTGCCGCCATCCCTCCAAAAGGGTGGTCAACAGAGCGAGAGAGGTTGCTAGTTTTTTTTCGGCTTGGACAAAGTTTCGAATGTCCGTCGGCGGACTATCCAGATCGCTTTCCGAATCGGTATAACGGCCGGTCCACTCCAAGCGTGTCTGTGACGTCAGGTCGATCCCAAGGCGCGAGGAGAGCGTGGTATTCTCATAGCCGTCATCCTCCCGGCCGCCGGCCGCTCTTGAAAATCCTTGGCTGTCGATCCGGCCGGCCGAAAGAGAATAATCGAACCGTTCCGTCGATCCGCTTACCCCCGCCGTCTCCCGAAAGGTGCGATACGCTCCCGCCTCGAATGAAAGAGAACCGGTCGGAGGACCTTGGCCCTTCTTTGTAAAAATTTGAATGACCCCGCCAACTGCGTCCGATCCGTAGAGGGTGCTCTGTGGACCCCGAATGACCTCGATCCTCTCGATATTCTCGACTGTCAGGTTGGCAAAATCGAAAAATCCTGAGAATGGACTATTGACCTGAACGCCGTCAATCAAAACAAGGGTATGATCCGGGTTCGTCCCACGGATGAAGACCGAGGTCGTTCCGCCAAGCCCCCCGCTTTGGACAACGGCAAGACCCGGCACTTCACGGAGGACTTCCTCGACGGTGGTGAGATGTTTCTCCTCAATTGTCTTCTCGTCGATGAGGGTGACGGAAGCGGCGGTCTCCTTCAACGGAACCTCCGTTTGGGTGGCCGTGACGAAAACCGGTGGAAAGGTGGGAATCTCTTCAGGGGATGTTTCTTCTGCGCCGGATACGTTGGTGCCGACTGCAATCAGAACGAGAAATGAGCAAAACGCAATACGCCATTGGAACGGGGTCATCTTCCTCTCCCTTCGAAAGGTGAAATGTGATCCTGAAAGGCCCGGTCTCCTGGCTGAGGGCAACCTACTCCCACGCCTTCCCGGAGAACATTTATATTCTCCAGTGGCCGTTGTGGTTTCGTTCCCATCACAGTTGCGGGGCAGCAGCGGTTTTGCACCGCTTTCCCGATCAACCCTTCAGGTGATTTGATTTAAATTCTGTCCAAAAAAAATCCCCGCCTTTCGAATGGAAAGGAGGGGATGGAATGAGTCCGCCCCCGTCTTGACCATCGAAGACAGGCAGTGCTTTCCATTCAGGCAGGTCTTCTGGCTCTGGGACGATCTTACTCCCGACCCCTTCCCCCCCGGACATTTTATACGGAGAGTGGTTTGGTCGGTTTCGCGTCCCATGACAGCGGCGGGTCCGCTCCCGATTTACACGGGATTCCCTTTTCAATCCCGACATGACGTCGGGATCACCTGAACGGGTTCTTTATCGAACGGGTAATCTATACCAGGGGGGCGGAACGAAATCAACTAAAAAATAAATCGTGAGCGAAGGATGTAATTTTTTGGAGGTCAATCTTGGACGGAGAGGACAAATTCCTGATTGATGTAAACGACGAATTCCGGTTGGATGAGGGTGAAAAAGCGGACCGGCTGATTCAGATAGTCTTTCATCCGGCAGAATCCTTCGGGAAGATTGACGAAGACATCCCCCTCAATCACTTTTCCCAGGACCATCTTCAAAGAAACGGAATATTTTTTCCCCAACGTCATGAGGTCGTCTTTTTCCATCTGCGCCGGGACCTTCGCCACGACGATATGAGACCGATTGAGCAGGAGGGTTCCCCCCTTCGTCCTCACGGGGATGAACTTTTTCTCCTCGTGCAAAAGATCCCCGACCTTTTGAAGCCCCGCATGGTGCGCCTCATAGAGCCGAAGAAAGACCTCCCCTTCGACCTCGCTCCCGTCGGAGAGCTCGAACAAAACCGGACGGTTCTCTTTTTCGATCTTTCGCTCATCCACGGGGTGCCGCTCCTTGAGGGGCCGCTCCCTGCCCCGGCAAAGGGAAGAGGGCCTTGTTTAACGCGAATTTATGCGCCTCTTCCATCGATACCTTCTTCGAGGCCACCAGCGCCTGAAGGGCCTGATCCATCAGCTGCATCCCTTCGGCTTTTCCCGTTTGGATGACCGAGGGAATCTGGAACGTCTTTGCTTCCCGGATCAGGTTGGAGGTGGCGGTGTTCACCAGCAAAATCTCCAGCGCCGCGCATCGCTTGCCGTCCACCGTCTTCACCAGGTTCTGTGCGACCACCCCTTTGAGCGATTCCGCCAACATCGCCCGGATCTGCTCCTGCTGGTTGGTCGGAAAGACATTGATGATCCGGTCGACCGTCTTGGCGGCGCTGCTCGTATGAAGCGTTCCGAAGACGAGATGCCCGGTTTCGGCCGCCGTAATCGCCAGCTCGATCGTCTCCAGATCGCGCATCTCCCCCACAAGGATAATGTCCGGGTCTTCCCGAAGGGCCGCTCTCAGCGCGGCGGCAAACGATTTTGTATCGCGTCCGACTTCGCGCTGGTTGATCAGGCACCCCTGGCTGGTATGGACAAACTCGATCGGATCTTCCACGGTCAGAATATGCTCTTTTTTGGTCCGATTGATGTAGTCGATGATCGCCGCAAGCGTCGTCGATTTTCCGCTTCCGGTCGCGCCGGTCACCAAAACCAGCCCCTTCTTAAATTGAGCGAATTTTAAAACGGTGGCGGGGAGCCCCAGCTGCTCGACCGTTAGAATTTGGGTGGGAATCATCCGGAAAACAGCGCTCATCCCGAGCCGGCCGAGGAAAATATTGGCTCGGAAGCGGGCCTGCAACTCCGGAACCTCGTAGGCAAAGTCGATGTCGTGCGTCTCTTCAAACTTCCCTTTATGGACATCGCTCATGATTTCGTAGAGAAGCTTCTGGTTTCCTTCGTGGGTCAGTTTTTCGGGGGTGACCGAAACCAAATCTCCCGCCGCCCGCATCATCGGCGGGTTCTGCGGCGAGAGATGAAGATCGGACCCTTTTTTCTCTCTTAACGCCTTGAAGAGGACATCGATTTGAGGCATGTGGACTCCGAATTATTGAGAAGCACGGAAGGAAGTTTACCATAGGATAAAAAATCTGTAAGTCGATGAGAACAATGGATGGATTTGGCCTAGGGAGGGAATCAACGACAGGGAGGGCGGGTTTGAAACCCGCCCCTACTTGCCTTCGATGAGCATCAAATCGGGATCTTCCAAATGTTGAATGACCGTGTTCATGAACCGGGCCGCCTCGGCACCGTAGATCACACGATGATCAAAGGTGAGGGAGAGCGGCAGGATCTTCCGGATCACCATCTCACCCGACCGGGCGACCACTTTGTCCTCGATTTTGCCGAGGCCGAGGATGCCGACCTCGGGATAGTTGATGATCGGCGTGCCGTAAATGCCGCCGATCACCCCATAGTTGGTGAGGGTGAAGGTCCCCCCCTTCAAATCAGAAAGATCGATCATTCGGGAGAAGGCCTTCTCAGTGAGGGACGAGATCTCTTTCGAAAGATCGAGCACGCTTTTCTCATCGGCTCGTTTGATGACGAAGACCATCAGCCCTTCCGGCGTGTCGACCGCAATCCCGATGTTGTAATACTTTTTTAAAATGATCTCTTCTTTCTCTTCGTCCAAGGTCGCATTCAAGTAGGGATATTCTTTAAGGCCGGCGACCACCGCCTTGATGATGAAGGGGAGATAGGTCAGTTTAAAGCCGCGCTCCTCGGCCAGGTTTTTCTTCTTGGAGCGGACCTTTTCGAGCGCGGTCACATCGGCATCGTCGGTGAAGGTGACCGCGGCGACCTTCTGGGACGATTCGCTCACCCGCCGTGCCGCGCTTCGCCGAACCCCTCGAAACGCAATCCGCTCCACCGGACCGAGCGGTCCCGTTTCAGCATGGGGTTGAACCGGCGCGGCTTCCTTTCGGGGCTGAGTGGCCCCCTCGACATCCTCCCGCGTGAGACGCCCGTTGGGGCCGGTTCCCCGCACTTTCGAGAGATCGACCCCCAGCTCCTTCGCCCGCGCCCGGACCGAGGGAATCGCCCGCACTTTAAACTCTTCTTCCTCTTGTCCCAGTCGCCCGACGACCGAGCCGGCATCTTTTCTGGTCTCTTCCTTTATTTCAGCGGTCGGTTTTTTCTCCGTCGTCTTCGCGGCGGGCGCTTCCTCCGTCTCCACCGCCACCAGGACCGCTCCGACCTGGATCACCTCTCCCGGTTTGCCGCGCAGCTCGATCACCTTCCCGGTATAAGGCGAGGGAAGGGTCACGACCGCTTTGTCGGTCTCCACCTCCACCAACGGCTGGTCCTCTTTCACCGAGTCGCCCTGAGAGACGAGCCACTTGACCAGTTCCCCCTCGGCAATCCCTTCACCGACGTCGGGGAATTTAAATTCTTTTCTCATCGATTCGTCCCTGATTTGTTTTTTTAGAAATTACGAGCAAAGTCAGAATCCGACGACCTGTTCAGCCGCTTCAACGATCTGATCGACATCGGGAAGATAATACTTCTCATTCTTAGGAAGGGGAATCGGCGTGTCGAACCCGGTCACACGCGCCACGGGGGCTTCGAGTGAGAGAAGCGCCTCCTCGCAGAGACGGGCGGCAATCTCCGCGCCGAGCCCGCAGGTTTTTGGGGCTTCATGAATGATGACGGCGCGTCCGGTCTTCTCGACCGATCGGATGATCGTCGCGGAATCAAGCGGCGAAAGGGTCCTCAGATCGATCACCTCCGCCTCCACCCCTTTCTCCGCCATCCGGTCGGCCGCCTTCAACGTCGGATGGAGCATCGCCCCCCAGGTGATGAGGGTCAGATCTTTCCCCTCCGTCAACAGCCGCGCCTCGCCAAGCGGGATCGCATATTCTCCTTCAGGGACCTCTTCCTTGATGGCCCGGTAGATCTTGGCCGGCTCCAGGAAAATCACCGGATCGGGATCGCGGATCGCAGAGAGCATCAGCCCCTTCGCCTCCGCCGGGGTCGAGGGGACGACGACTTTTAGGCCGGGGGTATGGACGAAGAAAGCCTCGGTGCTCTCCGAGTGATGCTCCGGCGCATGAATGCCGCCGCCGTAGGGGGTCCGGACGACGATCGGGCAGGTGTAACGGCCGCGGGTCCGGGTCCGAAGACGCGCCGCGTGAGAGATCAGTTGCTCCATCGCCGCATAAAGAAAGCCCATGAACTGGATCTCGACCACCGGAGTAAGACCATACGCCGCCATTCCGATGGCGATGCCGACGATTCCCGATTCGGAAAGCGGGGTGTCGACGACCCGTCGCTCGCCGAATTGATCGATTAATCCCTCCGTGACGCGGAAGACCCCCCCGTCGCGCCCGATGTCCTCTCCCATTAAGATAAGATCGGGATTCCGCTCCATCTCATGACGGAGGGCCTGATTGATCGCTTGAACGACATTCAGCTTGCTCACTCTTTCTCCTTCTTCTGCTGAAGGCGCTTGCGAAGAATCTCTTTCTGACGGATCAGGTCGGGGGTCGGGGTCGCATAGAGAAGATCGAACATCGTCTGCGGATCCTGAGGGGGGACCGCTTCGAATTCATGCACCGCGGCGGCGACCCGCTCCTGCATCTGCCGGCGGAGGGCCTGCTCATCGGCTTCCGACCAACGGTACTCCCGCTCAAGAAATGCGCGAAGTCGAACGAGCGGATCCTTTTTTCTCCAAGTCGCCACCTCTTCCACCTTTCGGTAGCGGGAGGCATCATCGGCGGTGGTGTGATCGCTCAAGCGATAGGTATAACATTCGATCAACGTCGGGCCCTCCCCGCGCCGCGCCTTCTCCAGGGCATTCTTTACGGCGGTGTAGACGGCGAAGACATCATTGCCGTCGACCTGAATTCCTTCGAACCCATAGGCGATCGCCTTCTGCGCCAAGGTCGCCGCAGCGGTCTGGCGGGAAAGCGGAACCGAAATGGCCCAGTGATTGTTCTGGCAGATGAAAACGATCGGAAGGCGAAAGACGCCGGCGAAGTTAAGCCCTTCGTGGAAATCTCCTTTGGAAGTCGCTCCGTCTCCGAAGAAGGCCGCGACCGCGACCGGATCTCCCTTGAATTGCGCCGCCCAGGCAGCGCCGACCGCGTGCGGAATGTGGGTTCCCACCGGGATGGCGATCGGGAAGTCGTGTTGATCTTCGGGGATGGCGCTTCCGCGCTCATCGCCCGACCAGTACTGGTAGATCATCCTCATCGGGAGGCCCCGGAGAATGGAGACACCCGGCTCTCGAAAAGCGGGAAAGATCCAATCGGAAGGACGAAGCGCCGCGGCGCTCCCGACTTGCGCCGCCTCCTGACCTTGGACCGAGGCATACGTGCCGAGGCGTCCCTCGCGCTGAAGGTTCAGCGCCTTCTCGTCGAAGGTGCGGATCAGCACCATCGATTCATAAAAACCTTTGATCTCCTTTTCGTCCAGACCGGGCCAGAGGGCGCGATCGACCTGTCCGGCCTCGTCTAAAATCTGAAGAAATTCGATCTTAAATTGTTGAACGACTTTCTTCGGCATCGGTCTCCCTCAATTTTCGTTTTTATTATAACATATCCATTCGAGCGATTGCTCCGGTTGGGGTCGGGCGGGCTGTTTGTCAAAGAGTGATGTGTTATAATGAGCCTTAGGAAAAAGAGG
This sequence comes from Candidatus Manganitrophus morganii, assembly GCA_021651055.1. NCBI lineage: Bacteria > Pseudomonadati > Nitrospirota > Nitrospiria > Candidatus Troglogloeales > Candidatus Manganitrophaceae > Candidatus Manganitrophus > Candidatus Manganitrophus morganii. The sequence continues at coordinate 2,718,208 of JAJHOH010000001.1, read as the reverse complement.
AACGATTTCATGACTCAAAAAGTGATCATCACCAGCGCCGTTCGCACACCGATCGGGGCCTTTCAAGGGGCGTTTAGCCCCCTCACGGCGCCGCAACTCGGAAGCCGCGCCATCGCCGAGGCGATCTCGCGCGCGGCGCTTCGGCCCGATCAAATGGATGAGGTTCTGATGGGCAACGTCCTCTCCGCCGGACTTGGCCAAGCCCCCGCCCGGCAGGCGGCGCTCGGGGCCGGCCTTCCCGATTCGGTCCCCTGCACGACGATCAACAAAGTCTGCGGCTCGGGACTCAAGGCGGTGATGATCGGCGCCCAGGCGATCGCCCTCGGTGATGCGAGCGTCGTGGTGGCCGGGGGGATGGAGAGCATGACAAATGCCCCCTATCTCTTGGAGCGTGCCCGATCGGGTTATCGTCTCGGTCACGGCACCCTGATCGACAGCATTATCAAAGACGGCCTCTGGGACGTCTACAACAACTTTCACATGGGTTCGGCCGCGGAGCAATGCGCGGAGGAGTATCACCTCAGCCGCGAAGAGTTGGACGACTTTGCACTGGAAAGTTATCGCCGGGCGCAAGAGGCGCAACAGCGGGGCGAGTTCAAAAGAGAGATCATTTCAATTGAGATTGCGGGACGAAAGGGACCGGCGGTCCTTTCAGAAGACGAGGAGCCGAAGCGGGTCGACTTCGACAAATTTCGCAAGCTCAAGCCGGCCTTTGAGAAAGAGGGCCGGATCACGGCGGGAAACGCCTCCTCCCTCAGCGATGGGGCCGCCGCCGTCGTGATGATGTCGGCAGAGCAAGCGCAGCGCCTCGGAGCCCGACCCCGCGCCGAGATTATCGGATACACCACCACGGCGACCGCACCGGCCCGCTTTACCGTGGCCCCGGCCGCGGCCATCACCGCGCTGCTCAAAAAAGTCCGGCTCACCCCTTCCGACATTGACCTCTTCGAGATCAATGAGGCGTTCGCCGCCTCTTCGATTGCGGTGATGCGGGACTTGGAAATCGATTCGAAGAAGATCAATCGACGCGGCGGGGCGATCGCGCTGGGACACCCGATCGGCGCCAGCGGCGCCCGCATTCTCACCACCCTGATCCATCTCTTGGAAGACCTCGATCTCTCCCGCGGCATCGCCTCCCTCTGCATCGGCGGAGGAGAAGCGGTCGCCTTATTGATCGAGCGGCCGTCCAAGACCGAATCAAAAAAATCAAATCAGAAAGGACTGTGAGGTAGACCGATGGAAATCAGCATCATCGGCGTGGTCGGCGCGGGACAGATGGGAAGCGGCATCACCCAGGTTGTCTCCACCGGCGGATACCACGTGCTTCTTTACGACCTTGACGCGAAAGTGTTGGAGGCCGCCGTCGAACGAATTACGGAGGGACTCAACACGGCGGTCAAGCGGGGAAAACTAACGGAGTGGGTTCGGGAAAAAACGCTCAAGAACATCAAGCTGACAACCCGGCTGGAAGACTGCGCCCACTGCCACATGATCATCGAGGCGGCCCCGGAGCGGGAAGAGATCAAGATGGAGACGTTCGAGCTCCTCGATTCGATTTGTCCGAAAGAGGTCGTCTTCGCTACGAACACCTCCTCGATCTCGATCACCCGGCTTGCCTCCGTGACACAGCGGGCCGATAAATTCATCGGCATCCACTTCATGAACCCGGCTGCCATCATTGAATTGGTCGAGATTGTCCGGGGGTGGCAGACCTCCGATGAGACGTTTCTCCAGGCGAAACATTTCGTCGAGAAATTGGGGAAGACGGTCGTCGTCTCGAAAGATTTTCCCGGTTTCATCATCAACCGAATTCTGATGCCGATGATCAACGAAGCGATCTTCGCCGTCATGGAAGGGGTCGGAACACCGCAGGAGATCGATACAGCGATGACGATGGGGGTTCGCCATCCGATGGGCCCGCTCGCGCTCGCCGATCTGATCGGTCTCGACACCTGCCTCGACATCATGGAAGTCCTCTTCACCGAATTCGGCGACAGCAAATACCGCCCGGCCCCCCTCTTGCGCAAATATGTGGAGGCCGGCCTCCTTGGAAAGAAAACCGGACGCGGCTTCTACTACTACAAAACGCAGGAATTGCCCCCGTGAATTTGCATTTCACCGAAGAGCAACAGATGGTCCTGGAAACGATTCGGGGCTTCGCTGAAAAAGAGGTGAAGCCGGTCGCCTCCAAAATGGATGCCGCCTCGGAGTTTCCGCACGCGCTGGTCAAAGCGCTGGGTGAGATGGGATTGATGGGAGCCTTTATCTCGACGGAATACGGCGGCTCCGGGATGGATCTGCTGACCTACATTCTCGCCATGGAGGAGATCTCCAAGGCGTGGGCCTCCCTCGGCGTCATCATGACGGTCAACAACTCGCTCGCCTGCGATCCGATCAACCGGTTCGGAACCAAGGCGCAGAAAGAGAAGTACCTCGTCCCGCTCGCGCAAGGCCGTCTCCTCGGATGTTATGCGTTAACCGAGCCGGGGGCCGGCTCCGACGCCGGAGGGATTGCAACACAGGTGCGGCGGGACGGCGGTCACTACGTTCTCAACGGGACGAAGCTCTTCATCACCAACGGAAAGAATGCCGATGTGGCGATCGTCTACGCGGTAACCGATCCGGCGCGGGGAAAAAAAGGGATCTCGGCCTTCATCGTTGAAAAAGCGTTCTCCGGTTTTGTCGTCGGAAAAATCGAGGACAAGATGGGGCTGCGCGGCTCCGACACCACTGAATTGATCTTCCAGGAGTGCCGCGTGCCGCCTGAAAACCTCCTAGGGGTGGAGAACGAAGGATTCAAGATCGCGCTCGCGACGCTTGACGGCGGGCGCATCGGGATCGCCGCCCAGGCGCTCGGGATCGCGCAGGGCTGTCTCGAAGAATCCCTCGCGTATGCCAAAGAGCGGAAGCAGTTCAACCGGCCGATCGGCGACTTTCAGGCGATTCAAAACATGCTCGCCGACATGAAGACCGAGATCGACGCCGCCCGGCTCCTCACCCACCGGGCCGCCTGGAGCCGTCACCAAGGAAGACCGGTCACGGCGATCGCCGCCGAGGCGAAGCTTTATGCTTCGGAGATGGCGAACCGGGTCGCCTACAAGGCGGTCCAGATCTTCGGCGGCTACGGCTTTATCAAAGATTTTCCGGTCGAGCGATTTTACAGAGATGCCCGGATCACCACCCTGTATGAGGGAACCTCGGAGGTCCAGCGGATGGTGATTGCGCGGCATTTGTTACAATCCATGTAGGGGCGTATTGCAATACGCCCCTACGACAGGCATCTGATGAAGAAAGATCTCTCCAAAAGAGAACGAAAACCGAAGTTCAAAAATCTCTCAGACATTGAGATCGATCGGCTCTATACCGATCGAGCCACCCGCTCCCTTGATCCCAACACCGACCTCGGCCGGCCGGGAGCGTTCCCCTTCACCCGCGGCATCTATCCGACGATGTACCGCGGGCAGCTCTGGACGATGCGGCAGTTCTCCGGCTTCGCCTCCGCCGCCGAGACCAATGAACGCTACCACTATCTTCTGAATCACGGCCAGACCGGCCTGTCTGTTGCGTTCGATCTCCCGACGTTGATGGGATACGACTCCGATCATTCGAAGTCGCTCGGCGAAGTCGGGAAGTGCGGCGTCGCCATCGACACGGTTCATGATATGGAACGGCTCTTCGACGGCATCCCCCTCGACCGGGTCAGCACCTCCATGACGATCAACGCCCCGGCGATCGTCCTCTTTGCCATGTACCTTGCCGTCGCCGAGAAACAAGGGGTCTCCTTTAACCAGCTCCGGGGAACCCTTCAGAACGATATCCTCAAAGAGTACATCGCCCAGAAGGAATGGATCACCTCGCCGGAGCCGTCGCTCAAGTTGATCAACGACACCGTCCGGTTCTGCGTCGAAGAAGCGCCCCTCTTTCACCCGATCAGCATCTCCGGTTATCATATCCGGGAAGCGGGCTCGACGGCGGTGCAGGAGCTCGCCTTCACCCTCTATGACGGTCTCAGCTATGTGGAATCGGCCATCAAATCGGGCTTAAAGATCGACGACTTTGCCCCGCGGCTTTCCTTCTTCTTCAATGCCCACAACGATTTCTTCGAGGAGATCGCGAAATACCGCGCCGCCCGGCGGCTCTGGGCGCGGGAGATGAAGAAGCGGTTTCATCCAAGAGACCCCCGATCAATGGCACTTCGGTTTCACACACAGACCGCCGGCTGCACGCTGACCGCGCAGCAGCCGTACAACAACATCGTTCGGGTGGCGCTGCAAGCGCTGGCCGCCGTGATGGGTGGCACCCAGTCGCTTCATACGAACTCGATGGATGAGACCTACGCCCTCCCGACGCAAGAGGCGGTGAAGATCGCCCTTCGGACGCAGCAGATCATCGCCCACGAGAGCGGCGTCACCGACACCGTCGATCCATTGGCGGGATCGTACTATATCGAGTCGCTGACGAACCGGATGGAGAAAGAGGCGCAGCGCTACTTCAAGAAGCTCGATGGGATGGGGGGGATGGTCCGTGCCATCGAGAAGGGCTTTCCGCAGCGGGAGATCCACCGCGCTGCCGTCGCCTATCAGCAGGAGATCGATCGGAAAGATCGGCTCATCGTCGGCGTGAACGCCTTTATCGAAAAGGAAGAACGCCGGATCGAGATCCTCAAGGTCACGGGGGATGTGGAGCGGCGGCAGGTCGCACGGCTGAAGAAGATCAAGGCAGAGCGCGATCCGAAAAAACTCCAACAGACGTTACAACGGCTTACTTCCGCCGCAGAGGCCGGCGCTTATCTGATGCCGTTGATCCTCGACACCGTGCGGGCCTCCGCCACGGTCGGAGAGATCTCCGACGTATTTAGAAAAGTTTATGGGGAGTACCGCGAGTCGGTCTCGTTTTGATATGAAACTCGGCACCTTTGAAATCCAACCCCTTACCGACGGCACCTTTCGATTGGACGGCGGTGCCATGTTCGGCGTCGTCCCGAAGGTCCTCTGGGAAAAACACCATCCGGCCGACGACCGAAACCGAATTCATCTTGAGCTCGGCGTTCTGCTGATCCGGGCACACGGGATGAACATTCTCGTCGACACCGGAATCGGAAACAAAGGAGACGAGAAGTTTAACGAAATTTACGCCGTGAACCGGACGCCGTCGATTGAGGCGTCGCTCGCGAAACACGGCCTCGCCCCCACAGACATCGCGCTGGTGATCAACACCCATTTCCACTTCGACCATGCCGGCGGGAACACCCGGCGGGACGATCACGGCCACATCCATCCGACCTTTCCGAGGGCGACCTACTTCATCCAAAAGGGAGAGTGGGAGTTCGCCAACACCCCGAACGAGCGGACCCGCGGAAGTTATCTTCTCGAAAACTACGAAGTCCTCCCGAAAGAAGGACGCCTTGATCTTTTGGACGGAAACTCGGAAATTCTGAAGGGGGTTTCCGTCGTCCGGACTCCGGGCCACACCGAACACCACCAATCGATTCTGGTCGAATCAAACGGCGAGAAGGCCCTCTTCATCGGCGATCTCATCCCGACCGCTACGCATCTTCCGCTTCCCTACATCATGGGATACGATCTCTTTCCGTTGACGACGATGGAGACCAAGCGGGAACTGCTGGCGCAGGCGCACGAGGAGCACTGGCTTTTGATTTTCCAGCACGATCCGAAAATTCGAATGGGATATTTAAAGAAGAAAGAAGGCCGATACCAATTGGAGGAGGTCCGGGTTGCCTAGAGCAGTCAAGAACGCCCCCGTAAAATCATCGGATCGAAAGAAGCCGGTCGAACGGCGAAAGCGGGTGCTGCTCGCCAAGATCGGCCTCGACGGCCACGACCGCGGGATCAAAGTCGTCGCGCGCGCCCTGCGCGACGGCGGGAACGAGGTGATCTACCTCGGGCTGCACCACACCCCCGCCGAAATCGTCGCCTCCGCGATTCAGGAGGATGCCGACGCCATCGGCCTCTCGATCCACTCTGCCGCCCACATGACCCTCTTCGAAGAGGTCTTAAAACTTCTCAAAAAAGAAAAGGCCACCGACATCGCCGTCTTCGGCGGCGGCATCATCCCCGACGAAGATATCCGCGACCTCAAAAAACAAGGGATCCGCGAAATCTTCACCCCCGGCACACCGCTGGAAGAGATTGTTCAGTTTGTGAAAAAGTTGAAGAGATAAGGATGTCCGGAAAGAAAGGGCGAAGCAGCGCCTCGTCCCGACGCTCAGCACGATGAATAAACTACCTTTCCTTTCTTCAAAACCTTCTCCAGATGATTTACCCCAAAGAAATAAGGCAACCGTTCATAATGTTCTAAATCGAGAATCAGAATATCCGCCTGTTTCCCAACCTCCAAACTCCCGACGACCTCTCCCATCCCCACTGCATGCGCCGCATTAATGGTCGCCGCCGAAATCGCTTCCGCCGCACTCAACTTGAAATCGCGCACCGCCAGATGAATGATCTCCTGCATCGAAAGGGTGGGTGAAGAGCCGGGATTAAAATCGGTCGCCAGCGCAATCGGCACCCCCGCTTCGATCAAGGCGCGCGCCGGCGGAAGATGTTTCGACATGAGAAAGTGCGACACCCCCGGCAAAAGAACACCGACGGCGCCGCTTTGCGCCAAGAGCGGCATCTCCTCCGGCCGGATGTGATCGAGATGATCGACCGACACCGCCCCGAACTCCGCCGCCAGCCGCACCCCCCCCTGATCGGAAAACTCCCCCGCATGAAGCTTGATCCCAAATCCTTCGCCCTTGGCCGCTTCGAGGATGCGCCGGGTTTGGTCATCATTGAAGGCCCCCTCCTCGCAGAACACATCGCAGAACCGGGCCCGCCCCCGGACGGCCGGGAGCATTTCGATGACCTGATCGACATACGCTTCGGGCCGATCCGAATATTCCTTCGGAATCGTATGCGCCCCCAGGAAGGTCGGGACCGGATCGATCGGGACCCGCTTTTTGAGCTGCTCGATCACCTTCAGGATTTTGACCTCGTTTTTAAGATCAAGGCCATACCCGCTTTTGATCTCCACCGTGGTCGTCCCGCACGCCAGCATCTGTCTCAGAAAATGCTCGGCGGTTTCCGTCAGCGACTTCAGTGACGCGGCGCGGGTCGCCTCCACCGTGCTGAGAATGCCCCCTCCCCGCTGGAGAATTTCAAGATAAGGAACCCCGCGCAGCTTCTCGGCCCACTCCCCCTCCCGGCTCCCGGCAAAAACGGCGTGGGTGTGCGGATCGACGAAGCCGGGCAGGACGACTTTTCCGCAGGCATCGATCTCCCGCCGGGCGCGCCCTTGTCGGCGATACTCCCTCTGCGTGCCAACCCAGGCGATCTTTCCACGGGAGATCCCGACGGCCCCGTTTTGAATCAGACCGAGCTCTATCAACTCTGACCGGCGCCTCGGCTCGCGGCGCTCCCCTGCCAACGTAAGGAGCTCGCCGCAGTTCAAAATCGCGAGATCGAACGCAAACGGCATTGCATTGTCCTTTTCTAAATAAGAGGAACGGATTTACTACTTTGGGATTTTGATCTTTTTCTTTTGTGCGGTCTGTCTGGCCAGATCATAACCGGCGTCGACATGCCGGGCCACGCCAATTCCCGGGTCCACGGTGAGAACCCGCTCCAATCGTTGCGCCCGTCGCTTGGTCCCATCGGCGACGATCACCATGCCGGCATGGAGGGAATTCCCCATCCCAACGCCGCCGCCATGATGAAACGAGACCCACGACGCGCCGGAGATGGCATTCAAAGCGAAATTAAGAAGCGGCCAGTCGCCGACGGCGTCGGAGCCGTCGGCCAGCCCCTCCGTCTCACGATAAGGGGAGGCAACCGACCCGCAGTCGAGGTGGTCCCGCCCGATCACGATCGGACCTTTGACCTCTCCCTTTCGGACCAAATCGTTGATGATCAGACCGAACTTCGCCCGGTCCCCATAGCCGAGCCAGCAGATCCGCGCGGGCAAGCCGGTGAACGGAATTTTTCTTTGCGCCAGATCGACCCATCGTTTGAGCGCCCGGTCTTTCGGAAAGGCCCCCTTCAACGCTCGGTCGATCCGATGGATGTCTTTCGGATCACCGGAAAGGGCGGCCCATCGGAACGGCCCTTTCCCTTCGCAGAAGAGGGGACGAATGTAGGCCGGAACAAACCCCGGATACTTAAACAAGCCGTCGGGATTTTTAACCGGCACACCGGCGGCGGCCGCTTGCGCACGGAGATTGTTGCCGTAATCAACGGCAATCGACCCGGCCGACTGCATTGCCAAGATCGCCTCCACATGGCGAGCAATCGTGTCGAGCGATTTTTGGCGATACGCTTTTGGATCGCGCTCCCGAAGCCGGTCGAGCTCGGCGACATCGCCAATGGGGAGATATGAGAGGAGATCGTGCGCGGGCGTTTGATCGGTGACAATGTCGGGGATTTTCCCCCGCCGGACCAGCTCGGGATAAACCTCCCCGGAATTTCCAACGAGTCCGATCGAGAGCGGCTGGCCGATGCGACAGGCGGTGGCAACCCATTCGAGCGCCTCATCCAACCGATCGGTCATCCGATCGCAATACCCCTCCTTCACCTTCCGCTCGATCCGCTCCGGCCGGACTTCGACGTCGAGGATGACCGCTTCGTTCATCGTCGCCGCCACCGGCTGCGCCCCGCTCATCCCCCCCATCCCGGCGGTCAAGATCCATTTTCCGCAGAGCGACTCGGTTTTAAAAGCCTGTTTGGCGATCGCCGCGAAGGTCTCATAGGTTCCTTGCAGAATCCCCTGCGTGCCGATGTAAATCCAGCTCCCCGCCGTCATCTGCCCATACATCATCAGGCCCATCCGATCGAGCCGATCGAATTCCTCGGCGGTCGCCCAGGCCGGAACGAGGTTGCTGTTGGCCAAAATTACACGGGGCGCCTCCCGATCGGTCTTGGCGACATAAACCGGCCGCCCTGATTGAATGCAGAGGGTCTCGTCCGGCGCCAACGACTTCAGCGCGGCGACAATTCGATGGTATTCTTTCCAGTTCCGCGCCGCCCGGCCCGTCCCGCCATAAACGATGAGGTTTTTCCAATCGACCGCCACCCCCTCGTCGAGGTTGTTCATCAACATCCGGAGCGCCGCTTCGGCATCCCAGGTCTTGCAGCTCCGCCGGGTTCCGATCGGGGCATGGATGGGATCGGGGGGTCGGAGTTCCTCGAACATCGGTCGATTCATTATTCTCTCCGCATAAAACCGATCCCCTTCTTCTCCCTCTTCTCCCGCTTGGCCAGCCCCGCCAAGAAATGAAGGATCAGGGCAGCCGCCAGACGGGCGGTTCGACCCTCCTGATCAAAGATCGGGTTTAATTCCATGATGTCGAAGTAGGCCGTTTTCGGATGAAGACCGGCGAGGGCGGCCGCCAGAAAAACCTCTTCGGGGGTGAACCCGTCCGGGGAGGGGGCCGAGACGCCGGGGGCAAAGGCCTGCGCGACCGAATCGATATCGATTGAGCAAAAAATCTTTTCGGCGCCATGGCCGGCGATCTGAAGGGTCTTCTCGATCACCGCACCGATCCCCTTCCGGCGGGTCTCGGAGAGAGAAAAAATCCGCGCCCTCTTGCCGATCAGATAATCGAAGTGCTCCTTGGCGTTGACCAAGCCGTTCCCGCCGATTTCGATGAAGTGATCGCCGGGAACATTTCCTAAGTTTTCGAGAATATTTCGAAAAGGGGTGCCGCTGGTCGGGATGCCGCTCACCGCCTCCCGAACGTCGAAGTGCGCATCCAGGGTCCATCCGCCGACGGTTCCCTCGGTCCGCCGGGAGAGCGCCCGGACGCCGCCGAACGTTAAATCGTGGCCCCCTCCGAGGACGATCGGGATGGCGCCGAGGTCGATAATCGCCTCCACCGCGGCGGTGAGGCGAAGGTGGGTCTGCTCCACCGATTTCTCGTCCGGAACAAGATCACCGAAATCGGCCAAAGGAAGGGTTGAGAGATCGGCGTCCTGTTCGAAGTTGTAGGCGGTGCCATACCGTTTTAATTGAAGCCGGATCGCCGAAGGCCCCTCGGCGGCGCCGGCGCGACCCCCTCCCTGAACGACGCCGGCGTCCGACGGCGCTCCGAGAAGGCCTGCCACAACCGGTTGCCCCTCGTATGGCGGGAGAAGATGCCGAATTCGGATATCGGCACCACTGACGGGCTTTTCATAGATCTGAATTTTAGCGGGCTGGACGTGCGGAATCTTCATCGTCCATCATTATTACAAATCGACGGTCGGATGGCAAGAAGGGAGGCAAGCAAGGACCCGGACGACCGGAGGGATCGAAAAGACGTTTTCTTCAGAAAATCAGATTAGAGGCGGGTGATATCGGATGAAGATTCCTCCTCAGGCTCCGCGCTCTCTTCCACGTTTAAGCCGAGGAATTCTTCGTAACGCTTGATGACCTTTTCAGCATACTTCACAGGGATCTCCTCTCCCGAATGGAGCCAGCGCGCCACGGCCGTAGGGCCGTAATTGTAGGCCGTCAACGCGACGGGAAGATCACCGAATCTCAGGTAGAGCTCCCAGAGGTAATGAATCCCCAATTTGATATTGATGAACGGGTCCAAAAGGGGATCTTTCTCGTGCCAAACGATATTGTTTGTTTCGGCCAATGCTTTTCCGGTCGTCGGAATAATCTGCATCAAACCGACCGCCCCCTTCGGCGACATCGACCAATTATAGAAGGAACTCTCCGTGGAGATGACGGCCATCACCAATTCCGGATCGAAGCCGTACCGATGGCTCTCTTCATTAATGAAGGTCGCCAGCTCCCGCTTTTTATCCGGCCGCAGTCCCGTCTTGAAATTCGATAAGATCTGCAGAACCTTTTTCTCCCGCGCCTTGAGGTCCATTTCCTGAGGAGCCGGCGACAATTCAACGGAAGAGGAATGAATCGGCAAAGAGGCGGTCTGGGAAAACTCGGTCGAGAAAGGATGGAGAAGAAAAAATCCCAACGAGAGGGTAAAAAAGCAAGGTCTCATATATTTTTTCGTTTTTTGTATCATGCGGCGCTACTTTACTAAAATTATCCCGCCGAGTCAACTCCCTCTTTCGAGGGGATCGGCAACCCCTAATAGGGATAATCTAGAAAGGGATAGAAAGATCGCCCTGTAAAAAAAGAAGATCGGGAGAATCCTCTTTGATTTCAGCAGGAAGCGATCATTCTTCCTTCAGGGTAATGATCGTGACGGCATCTCCCCCCTCCAGAAGGTCCCCGGGGCGAAATCGCGCGACGTAGGGCGAGGTTGGTAAATATTCCCGAACGGCCTTTTTTAGCTTTCCGCTTCCATGTCCATGGACGAGGCGGATCTCCCGTTCGTTCCCCAGGATCGCCCGATCCAAAAAACGCTCCAGAATCTCCAGCGCCTCCTCCACCCGCTTCCCGATGAGATCCACGGTGGACTCGGACGACCCCGCCGATTTAAATGCCGGGGCCGTCGGAATCTCTTCTACGTTCTCCTCCAGGACCCCCTCAATGGCATCGGGTGAGACAGAAAGGGTCTGGCTTCCAATCTGAACACGGACTTTTTTTAATCCCTCCGGAGCATCGAGCAAAAAGCCCCGCTTGCCGAGCGGGACGATCTCAACCCGCTGGCCGGCCCGTAACGGCATTGGAGCGGATGAGGGTTCCCTCGGGGCCGCCGTGCCGCCGGCCTTTTTTTCTATTTCCATCAGGAGACTCTGACCTTTCTTGATCAGGGCCGGATCACGCTTCTCCTTTAGAGATGCCACCAGCGTTGCAATTTCGGATCGGGCCTCCGCAACCGCTTCTGCGACTTTTTGACGGACCTTTTTCTGAATCTCCCGCTCGCTCATCGCCCAGCGGGCGGCCCCTTCTTTTTGCGCGGCGGCCGCTGCTTCCGCCTCCGCTCGGAGGGCCTCCCACCGTTGTCGCTCTTCTTCCGCCTTACGACGTTCTCGCTCCAGTTCGGATATGATCCGTTCCAGCGTCGTCTCGTCGGGACGAAGATGTTCTTTCGCTCGCGCAAGGATCGAGTCGGGCAGCCCCAAACGGGCCGCCATTTCCAGGGCGGCGCTTCGACCGGGAGTTCCTAACACCAGGCGATACGTGGGGGCGAGTTGTTCCAGATCGAAGGCAAGACTTCCATTCAAAAATCGAGGATCGGCCTGGGCCAGTCCTTTGAGGGAGGGATAATGCGTCGTCGTCACGATCCGCATTCCCCGATCGGCCAACTCCGTTAATATCGCCGCGGCGAGGGCTGCCCCTTCGGCGGGATCGGTCGAAGTGACCAATTCATCGAGCAGAATCAGCGATCCACCCGGAGCCGTTTCCAGGATGGCTAAAATTTTAAGGAGGTGGGCCGAGAAGCTCGAAAGGTCGCGCGAGAGATCTTGATCATCGCCGATGTCGGCAATGACCGCCGGGAAGAGGGGAATCTCCGAACCCTCCCGGCATGGAATCGGAAGACCGGCTCGAACCATCAGCGCCAAAAGGCCGACGGTCTTCAAGAGGACCGTCTTCCCGCCGGTATTCGGACCGGAGAGAATCAAGGCGCGGCGCCCCTCTTCCAAAAGGATGTCGTTGGGAACGATGCTTCCCTTCCAGAGCAGGAGGAGCGGGTGCCGGGCCTCGAAGAGACCGATCGCACCCCCGGCATTCACCTTCGGGCAGATCCCGCCGATCCGTTCGGCCAGGTTCGCCGACGCGCGGAGCAGATCGATCTCGGCAAGGATCTCCAGGTTCCGCGTAAGCCGCCCCGCTTCTCTTCCGACCCCCTCGCTGAGCGATCGCAAGATCCGCTCCACTTCACGGGAGACCGCCAACTGGGCGACCCTCAGGCGGTTGTTCGACCCGACCAGCTCTCTCGGTTCGACGAATGCGGTCGCCCCGCTCGCCGAGAGATCATGAACGACCCCTCCCTCTTTGTTCTGATCGGCGATCTTGAAGGGGAGGACATACCGTCCCTCCCGCTCGGTATAATACGGCTCCTGCAAAAGTTTTTCATAACGGGCCGATCGAAGAATCTTTTCGAGCTGATCGGTGATCGCCTCCCGCGCCCGGGCCGCCTCGGCGGTCAGGGCGCGGAGGGCCGGCGTCGCTCCCTCCTGAATCCGTCCCTCCGGGTCGACGGCTGCCGCGATCTTTTGTCTTAAACCGGCCGGCGGCTCCAGTTGCACCGCGATCTGAAAAAGGCGGGAAGCCTCCTCTTTTTTTCGGATCAAGAAAGAGCGGACCGACTCGGCCTGTTCGAGCAGATCATGGATCCCCCGCAACTCGATTCCCTCCAGAACCGCTCCTTTGGTCGCGCGGGCCAAGAATGGGCGGGGATCGGTAAAAGAGGAGAGAGGGATATGGCTCCCCTCCTTTAAAAGGAGAACCCCCTCCCAAACAACCGCAAGCCGCTCCCGAACCGTTCCCGGTTCCTCCAGGAAAGGGAGGGCGCGGCAGCGCTCCGCCGTGATCGGCAACGCGGCCTGCCGGGCGAGAAATTCAACGATCTCGGGCCAGCCGAGTGAGGTGAATGACTGTTCGTAGAGAGGGTTCGATTGCATGTCGATCTTGTTCCTTCTTCTAATGATCCACTTCAGCGATGCGCAAGCCTGACCAGGTTGCTTAAATAAAAACGTCCCGGTACAATCAGGACTTCGCAACGAGGTAAATTAACACAACGCTTGGAAAAGGGTCAAACGAATGTCGCTCAGCGCCGGACAGATTGGGGAGGTCCTTGCAGAGATCGGGGACACGCTGCGGGGCGGGGTCCTTCAGAAAATCGATCAGCCCCAACCCTGGAGCCTGGTTTTCGAGATTCATCATCGGCGGGAGAGATATCACCTCTACTTTTCCGGACAGCGGCGCTTCTCCCGAATCCACCTGACCAACGAAAAACATCCCAACCCCTCCTCCCCTCCCCGGTTCTGCCAACTCCTGCGGGCGCATCTTCGATGGAAACAGATCGTCTCTCTTGAACAGATCGGAGGAGACCGGATCGTCCGAATGACCTGCGCCTGGCCTTCGACCCGAACGGAGATAAAGACGGAAACGTCACAAGAAGTCGGAGGCGATGCCCTACCACCTTCATCAACGAAAGAAGGAGAGACGCAAACCCTCTCTCTGGTCGCGGAGCTGATGGGGACGGCGTCGAATTTCTTTTTAATCGACCATCAAGGGATTGTTTTGGGCTCGCTCTTCCCCCCTCCCGCCGGGCGCGCCTTACAGGTCGGTCTCCCCTACCTCCCTCCTGCGCTGCATCCGACCGGTCTCTTTAAAGAAACGGAGATTCTCCTTGTCGAACCGGGTCCCCACCGATTCAACCGGTCGGTGGAGGCCACCTATCGCCCCCTGCAGGAAAAAACGGCCGCGGAGGAAGAGAAGAGGCGGCTGACGGCCCTGATCGATGAGGGAATTCGCCGCTGCCGGAAAAAGTTACAGCAGATCTCCATCGGCCTGGCCGAGGCCGAAAAAGCCGACCGGTTTCGCTACGAAGGAGAGCTCCTGAAGGGTCATCTTCGCCAAGTCCGGACAGGAATGACTGAGGTGAAGATTCCCGATCCAGCGCATCCGGATCAGGCGGAGATGACTCTTTCGTTGGACCCCGCCCTCTCCCCGTCGGAAAATCTGGAACGGTTCTTCAAGAGATATAAAAAAGCCCAGGCGGCGCAGGCGGCCCTTCAGACGCAGAGGGAGAAGACGAAAAAAGAATTGGAAGCGCTGGAACGGAATCGAACGGTCCTTCTGGAAGGGGGGACCGTCGCCATGGCGGGAAAAACGCCCGTCCCGACCCGAAGGGAGAAGGGGAAGCGGGCCGGCCCTCCCACCTTTCTCTCGGCAGACGGCTGGAGCGTGATCGTCGGAAGAAATCATCGGGAAAACGAAGAGATTACTTTCCGGACGGCGCGGGGAAACGATCTCTGGTTTCACGCCCGCGGCGTTCCCGGGTCCCATCTGATCGTCCGGATGGACCGAGGGAAGGAGATCCCCTACCAGACCCTGCTCGACGCGGCGACCCTGGCGCTTCATTTCAGCGACGGGAGGAAAGAGGGGAAGGGAGATGTCGTTTATACCTTTCGGAAGTATATCCAGAAACCGAAAGGGGCCAAGCCGGGGGCCGTCCTCGTCTCCCAGGAGAAAAACATCTACATTGAGATCGAACCGAAGCGGCTGGAGCGCCTCTTGGCCAGCACCCTTTGAGAAGAATAAAGGATGAATCGGATCAATCCGGAGGGAAGAAGATCAACTTTCCTCACACTAATGTCTTCAACGCGGGACAGTGCTCTTTGACCTTCAAGAGGATTTCATCCGGATTGATCGGCTTCACGATATAATCTTTCGCCCCCAATTCCATGCTGCGCGCCTTGGAAGCGTGATCGACTTTCGCCGAGATCACCACCACCGGAATCTGACTCATCCCTGAATCGCCCCGCATGACCTCCATCACCCCAAAACCGTCCAGCTTCGGCATCATGATATCCAAGAGAATAAGCGCCGGCGCCGCTTCCTGAATCTTTTGGAGGGCCTCGACGCCGTCCCTGGCCGCAAAGGTGGAATACCCCCCCTGATTTAAGATCACCGTTAAAATATGGATCGTATCTTGATTGTCATCGACAATCAGAATCCGCTTTGACAAAGAACCACCCTCCCCCATTCCCGCATCAGAGGAGACTTTCCCCTCACCCAACTGATGCAACGAAGCAAATGTTGTTATTCTAATCAATGGAGAAACCCGATTTCAATAAAATACGTAAAAATAGTGAGGCCCCTGTTTTTCGCAAGGAAAGAGGGTTTCTCTCATAGAAAAACGCCTCCGGCTGGGGTTAAATCCCGAAAGAGCTTGAAAAATATTTCTGAAGGATTAAGATAAGGCGTTGGCTCCTTATCAATTCGATTGTTCGCGCCGATTGCTCGCGGCAACCGCCGGTCCGACCAGAAGGGCGACCGCTTAACCGGCTTCGCCTTATCCTCAAAAGGAGAATCGATCCAATGAACTTGAGATTTGAAAAGCTCCCAGGCCCCATCTATCCCGCTTACCTCCACGTTGGAGATTATTCCATCGCGCTCGAGCCCGAACTGGTCCAGACCTTGAAAGAGAGTACGCAGCTCGACCAGACGCGATTCTTTGAAAATCTGATTCAAAAAGTCGGAATGAACCGATACCTGAGAGAAATGATTCAGGAGGCGGTTGCAAAGGCGGAAGATCCCGGATTGTTGGCAAAACAGCTACAAGCGGAGTTGCAGACCCTCTGACGAATGCGGAGCTTTTATGGGCGGGCTTCGATCGGGAGGTAAGGAAGCTCCCTGGGGCCGGTATAAAGGCAGCGCGGGCGGATCAATCGGTTGTGGTCGTGCTGTTCGATGACGTGGGCCGACCAGCCGGCGATCCGGCTGCAGACAAAAAGCGGGGTGTCGAACTCGACCGGAAGGCCGAGAAGGTAGTAGGCCGAAGCGGAATAGAAATCGAGATTGGGATGAAGCCCCTTCTCCTGCCGCATTCTCTCCTCGATCCGGCTTGAGAGCGCAAACCATTTTCGGTCGTTCTTCTTTTCCCCCAACTCCTTTGAATATCTCTTGATGATATCGGATCGGATATCCCCCCCCTTCAGCACCCGGTGGCCGAACCCCATGATCCGCTCCTTCCGGGCCAAGCGGTCACGGATGTATCGCTCCTCGTTTTCAATCCCGCCGATCTCCAGAAGCATCTTCATCACCGCCTCGTTCGCGCCGCCGTGCAGCGGTCCCTTGAGCGACCCGATCGCCGAGGTGATTGCGGAGTGCATATCGGAGAGGGAAGAGGCGGTCACCCGCGCCGCGAAAGTCGAGGCGTTGAATTCATGTTCGGCATAAAGAATCAGCGAGATCTCCATCACCTTCTCCGAGAACGGATCGGGCCGTTTTCCGGTGATCAAATAGAGAAGGCTCGCCGCGTGCGACAGGGACGGATCGGAAGAAGGAGGCTCTTCGGGCGCATGCCGGAACGCGGCCAAAAGCGAGGGGATCTGAGCAATCAGCCGGATCGCCTTGCGAAGATTGGCCGGGCGGTCGTTCGATCCCCGATCGGGATCGTTGAGCCCGAGAAAGGAAACCGCAGTCCGGAGCATGTCCATCGGGCCGGCGGAGGTCGGAACGGTCTTCAGAAAACGGCGGACGGTTTCGGGAAGCGGGCGCGACCGGACCAGCTCCCCCGAAAAATCGGAGAGCTCTTTTCGATTGGGCAGTTTTCCCATCAGCAGAAGATAGGCCACCTCTTCGAACGAGGCCCGCTCGGAAAGATCTTCGATCCGGTAGCCGCGATAGAAGAGTCCCCCGGTCGTCTCCTCCACGTCACAAATCTCGGACTCTCCCGCCAGAATCCCTTCGAGCCCATGATAAACCCGATCGGCGTCCCCTTTGCGAACGTCACTCATTTTTTCCTCCGGTTGCTTCGCCTCGGGCCGGGTTTCTGGGAAGCCAGATCCTGATCGAGCCGCTCATAATCGGCATATCGGATGACTTCATAGAGCTCTCGGCGGCTCTGCATCCGCCCCAGCAATCGCCTCGACGTCCCCTCCTTCTTCAGCACCTCCAGGGTCTCCTCCATCGCTTTTGCCGCCGTTCGAAAGAGGGTCATCGGGAAGAGAATCAACCGATAGCCGATCCTTGAAAGTTCTTCGGCGGAAAGAAGCTGGCTCTTGCCGAATTCGGTCATGTTCGCCAACAAAGGGGCCTTGATCTTCTCCGCGAATTTCGTAAATTCCTCTGCCGACTTCAACGCTTCCGGAAAAATCACATCGGCGCCGGCGTCGAGGTAACGGCGCGCCCGATCGACGGCATCACGAAAGCCGGTCACCCCCCTGGCGTCGGTTCTGGCGATGATCAGAAAATCGGGATCGCGCCGCGCGCGGGTCGCCGCTTGGATCTTCTGAACCATCTCCCTGGCGGGGATCAGACTTTTTCCGGGCAGATGACCGCATCGTTTCGGGAAAGCCTGGTCTTCGATCTGAATCCCGGCCACCCCGGCCGTCTCGAACGCCTCGACCGCCCGGACCAGGTGTATCCCTTCGCCGAAGCCGGTATCGGCGTCGGCAATCGCCGGAATCTTCACCGCCCGCGCGATATAGGCCGCCTGGGCCGTCACCTCCGCCAGAGAGAGAAGCCCGACGTCGGGAACCCCCGCCACCCCGTTTGCAAGGCCGGCCCCGGAGATGTAAACCGCCTCGAAGCCGGCCCGCTCGATCAACTCCGCGGAGAAGGCGTTGAACGCCCCCGGCAGGAGAAGGGTGCGCTTTTCGATGATCTGCCGGAGCCGTCTGCCGGGAGAGGTCATCCCTTCCCCCTCACCTTCAGCAGGTTTAAAATTTCCCCCATCGATTTCACCTTCTCCAACGCCCAAATCCGGGCCAGCACCCCTTCAATTTGTCTTTTCGAAAGGAGCCGGCCGGCCAACCGCCGGAATTTCTCCTCCACCTCGGCGTCGGTCATCGGATTCTTCGGATGGCCTCTCGGGTGGTCGACCCGCTCAATCTCGCGTCTTCCCCCCGCCTCCATCTCGACGATATTCGCAATGGCGCCGGGATAAGCGGCGGAGAGATCGGGGTCGGAGAGGACACGCACCTTCTGGATCAGGAGATGAAGTTTCGGATCGATCAAACGCCGCGGTCCAAACTGCCGAAGCCCCACTTCTCCATCCATCAGAGCGACCGCGACACAATAGGGAAGGGAGTGATCGGCCGTCTCCCGGGTCTTCGGATGCCACTTCTCCGGGTCGCGCCCGATGATCTCATAAGAGATATCGGGGGTGCGGACTGTGATCGCGTCGATCGAATCGATCCCCCCTCCCATTCGCTCCCGCAGCAGAAGCGCCGCCTGGACGGCGCTCTGGGCATGGTACTCCACCGGGAAATATTTGATGTACGTTTCCATGATCTTGAACGGACCGGACGGATGGAGCGGCGGGAGGTCGAACTCGCCCGAAACAATCCGCATGAAACCTTTCTCTCCCTCGAAGATCGGCGCCGGACCGGTCATCCCCAGCCGGGCGAGCTCCACGGCGAAAAGCCCGTTGCGCGCCGCATTGGCGAAGGCCGCCGCCTTCCACATCGAGATCTCCCCGACCCGCGTCTGGCGGAGCGCCTGATTGGGCGTGCCGGCCAGGCCGACGGCGTGGATCGTCTTTGCCTCTGTCAGTCTCCAGAGCTTGGTCGCCACCAGCGCGCTGGAGAAGGCCCCGTAGGTCACATGATCCCATCCCCGCGGACGAAGGGCGGCGGCGTCACAGAGACGGCATTGAATCTCGTAGCCGAGGACGATCGCCTCGATCAGCGCCTTTCCGCCCCGCCCCGCGGCCTCGGCCGCAGCCAGAGCGGCCGGAATGTTGTCGCTCGGGTGGGCCGGCTCCTTGGACAGGTAAGTGTCGTTATAGTCGAGATAGCGGACGGCGGTGCCGTTGGCGAAGGCGGCAAGGTCCTCCGTCGTTCGATGCGCCTCCCCGAGGAGCGTGGCACCTTCTCGGAACCGGACCGACCGGGTCACCTTGCGTGCGATCTTCGCCGGGGGGTCTTTCCAGCCGCCGAAGGCGCAGCCGAGCGTGTCGATCAGGCGGCGCTTCACCTCATGAATCACTTCCGGCGGCAGATGGCGGTAAGATAATTCGCGGCTAAAACGCGCGAGCCGCTCTGCCAACGTGGAATCGACTTTGGGATGGGCGGTGTGGGCCATCGCTCCTCCTTGTTTTATTTTCGATGGTTTTAGTCTACAAACCTTTGCGGGAAGTGTCAATGCAACCGTGGATCGTTTGCTTGAACCGCCCCTCTTCCTCCCCGTTAACTCACCATGTTATAATCAATATGCGTTCGTCCTTCTCGATTTTTTTCTGAGTTGCGCGTCGCCAAGCCTCTTTTCCACCCGGGAGTATTTTCCATGCAAACAGAACCATCCCCACGCAAATTAATCGAAGATGACGACATCCAAAGCGTGCTGGATGATCTCATCCTAGTGCAGGAACGAACCCAAATACCTTATGTGTTTGGAGGAGGCCTTGCCGCCAAATGTTTGGGAAGGGAGCGACGGACAAAAGATATCGATATCTTCGTGCGGCCGGAGCATGCCGAGCGGCTGCTCAGCGCCCTGGACCAGATCGGGTTTAAGACCGAGATGACCGACCCGAAATGGCTCTACAAAGCCAAGAAAGACGACGTTCCCATCGATATCATTTTTAAATCGGCGGGAAATATTTATCTCGATGACGAGACCTTTCGAAGGGCGACGCCGATCGATTTTATGGGAAAGCGAATTCCGATTCTTCCCGCCGAAGATCTCATCGTCATGAAGAGCCTGGCCACGGAAGAGTTCGGCCCACACCACTGGTTCGACGCCCTCGATGTAATCAAATCCGGAAAGATCGATTGGGACTATTTAAAACGGCGCGCCAAACATGGACCCCGCCGGGTCTTGGGTCTTCTCTTCTATGCGCAATCAATCGATCTGCCGGTCCCCGATCGCGCCGTCTTGGACATCTTGCATACCTATCTTGAATGATTTGAGGAAGCGATGACAGAAGATCATTATCTCCGGGAAAAAATCAGGCAGACCCTTGCGACCGACCCCCATGTCGGCATTCTGAACGTCCGGGTCCAGATCGAGGGGAAGCGGATCATTCTCTATGGAGAGGTCTCCTCTCCGGAGAAAGGAGAGTACGCGCGAACGGTCGTTCAGCGGCAATTGCCCGATTTTGAGGTCATCAGCGAGCTCACCCCGCCGATCCCGCCGGAAGCCCCCCCACCGGAAGGCCCCTATGTGAGGATCGCGGCAGCGGGCGACCTTCACTACGACGCGCTCTCACGCGGGAAGCTTCGTTCTCACTTCCAGAAGCTGGAGGGAGAGGCCGATCTTCTCCTTTTGGCCGGCGATTTGACCGACACGGGAACCGCTAAAGAAGCCGCCGTCCTCGTCGAAGACTTAAAAGAACTCCGGATCCCGATCGTCGCCGTTTTAGGGAACCACGATTATCACTGCAATCAAGTCAAAGAGGTCCATCGACTGTTGGAAGAAGCCGGGGTCACGGTCTTGGAAGGAGATTCCACCGTGGTTCACTGCCGGGAGCTGTCGATCGGCATCGCCGGGACGAAGGGGTTCGCGGGGGGATTCGAGGGGGCCTGCGGGACCGTCTTCGGCGAGCCGGAGATGAAACATTTTATCGCCCATACCGAAAAGGTGTCCAGCCGGTTGAAGGAAACCCTCCTCTCCTTGGAGACCGATCTCAAAATTGCGCTTCTCCATTATGCGCCGATCCGAGAGACCCTTGCCGGCGAGCGCGCCGAGGTCTTCCCCTTCTTGGGGAGCTATCTCTTGGGAAAAGCGATCGACGAAGCGGGAGCCGATCTTGTCGTTCACGGCCATGCGCACCACGGTCGAGAACGAGGCATGACCCGCGGAGGAATCCCCGTCCGCAATGCCGCCATCCCGATGCTCAAGAAAGCCAACCTCTTCTATTCTCTCTCTCCACGTGCAAAAAAAACACATTCGTAAGAGGAGAAATACCGAATCTGACGTGATCCTTCCCATCCAGGCGGGCGCATTCTGGCCCGGTCTACCACATTGCCTTCAGACTCCATCATCCCCTTCACTTCCTTAGAGGCACCCTTTTTGCAAAATCTTATATAGGGGTATTACAAATCCATTTTTCCTTTTTCAATAGCAGCAATTTATTGTCGAGGAAGAGGAGGTTCATAATGGAAATGGAACGTGAAGGAGTCAGGGAGCCGTATAGAGAGCCTTATCCAACAACGAGAGAATCTTCCCTCTATCCGGTGAGTCGAATCGGGTGGGGTGCGGTGATTGCCGGGTTTTTTATCGCTACGGTGACGCAGATCTTACTCAACACACTCGGTGTCGCCATCGGATTAAGCATGGTCGGCGCAGAGGGACAAACTTCCGGAGCCGCGATCGGCATCGGGGCCGGAATTTGGACGATTCTCTCGTCGATCATCTCTGTTTTTATCGGTGCCTGGGTCGCGGGCCGCTACACGTCGATTCCTGAACGGGGTGAAGGTTCCCTCCAGGGCGCCCTCGTCTGGTCGCTCTCGCTGATCTTCTTTATTTGGATCGCCACGATGGGGGTCGGCACGGCCCTTGGGGGTCTCATGGGCGTGGTCGGGCAGGGTGTCCAGGCAGGCGCACAAGGGGCCGCCTCACAAATGGGACAGGGGGATCAAAACGTGGGACGCGGTGCAGGTGGCGGAGCGGAGATGGACCGTGAGTCGATGATTCAAAACCTGATGAATACCACCCAGATGTCGCGGGAACAGGCGGAAAGCGCCGTCGATCAACTCGGCAATCCCGAGCAGATGAAGCAGCAAGCGGCGGAGGCTGGCGAAACAACCGCGAAGTTTGGTGCCGCCGCAGCATGGTGGTTCTTCATCACGGCGCTCTTGTCTCTCGGGGCCGCTGTCTGGGGAGGACATCTCGGATTCTCGCGGCGCGGTTATTACGACCGGCCGGTAAGAACCTGAGGGGGGATTCTGAAAGATTCTCCTGAACGATCAAGGCGCGTCGCCCTCATCGATCTAATGATAGATCGGGAAGCGACGCGTCTTTTTTAAAGCGGTTTGTTTTGGAAGGAGCCGCGAACCGCCGGACCTCCGCCGGGGTCAACGGTCGATGCCCCCCCGTCGGGAGATCTCCCAATGCCAGATCGCCGATTCGGACCCGGATGAGATCTTCAACCTGATAGCCGAGCGCCTCGCACATCCGGCGCACCTGGCGGTTTCGCCCCTCCCGGAGGGCCAGCGAAATACACTCCTTACCTTCAGCCTGCCTCAGGCGGGTCGCTTCCGCGGGGGCGGTTTGCCCCTCCTCAAGAACGACACCCGACCGAAGCCGCTCCAAATCGTTCTCTGAGATCTGCCTGTTCAGCTTCACATGGTAGATCTTGGAAACTTTTGATTCCGGCGCCGTGATTCGATTTCCCCACTGCGTATCATTGGTCAGGAGCAACAGTCCGGAGGTCTCTTTATCGAGACGACCGACCGGGAAGAGCCACTGTTCATCTTTTCCAAGGAGATCATAGACGGTTTTCCTTTCCCTTTCATCCGAACGGGTCGTCACCACCCCTTTCGGCTTGTGCATCATCAGATAAACCGGGGCCGCAGAGCGGATGATTTGCCCATCCACCCGGATCACCTCCCGATCGGGATCGACGCGGACCTCCGGATTTCGAATCAATCGCCCATTCACGGAGACCCGCCCCGATTCGATCAGCGGCCGCGCCTGGCTGCGCGAGGTAAAACCGAGCTTCGAGAGGGCGCGCCCCAGACTCACCTTTCGCTCCAGCGGGCGTCCCGGAGAGCCGGGGCGACCCCTTTTCGCTATTTTTTTTTCTTTTCCAGAAGAAGGGTGATCCATTCTCCCCTTTGTATTCTTCGAACCAGGGTAAAGCGCTCGCGATATCGGAGAAACACGCCGCGCCATTCCGATGCCAGTATTCCGGAGAGAATCAGCGTTCCTCCCGGGCCGACCCGATCGGTCACGGCTTCAGAGAACGCGATCAAGACCGGCGCCGTGACATTGGCAACGACCCACCGATAGCGGGAACGGGAAGGAAGCATCTCGCGGAAAACGATTTTGGAAGCCACCCCATTGATCCGCGCATTTTCTCTGGCCACGGCGAGAGCGACCGGATCGACCTCGACCGCCGTCACTCCAATCGCGCCCAATTTCGCCCCGGCAATCGCCAGGATGCCGCTCCCCGTCCCGATATCGAGGAGCCTCCCCCGCTCCTCATCCCCGAGCCGTTTTTCCAGGAGGATCAGACAGCTTTTTGTCGTCGCGTGTGTTCCGGTTCCGAAAGCCATTCCCGGCGTCAGTCGAATAACCTCTCGCCCGGAACGGTTCGCAAGGGGGAAATGCCATGTCGCGCCGATCAACAAACGTTTCCCGATCCGCTGAACCGGGACGGAATGCTTCTGCCAAGCGGTTTGCCATGCCTCCTCCGGCCGGAGCGCGGTGAGGAATGCGACCTTCCCCTTCGAGACCAGTCGGCGAAGCCCTTTCCGGACGGCGTCGACTCTTCCCCCCTCTTGGAGAGGGAAAAAAACATGGAGATGCACCTGGGAGCCATTCGATTCAACCCATACTCCACCCGCTCCCTGTTCAATGAGAAAGGCAGAAACGCGCGCTTCATCCTCGGCCGGCACGGTCGCCGTGATCTCTCGCCAATGGGCGCCTTCGGTGGACATGGGGCGATTGTAACATGGAACCGGGCGGAGGCTCCATTCCGATCCGGAAAATCATTGCATTTATTCTGCAAAGAAAATCAGGCCGTTGTAACCGAGGCGCCACTCCTTCGCTAATTTCCGAATGATTCGGAAATTAGCGGATGGCATCGGCTTTGCTACTCTCTCGGAGTAGTTCCGAAAGAGGGTGAACCATCATTCGATCGGAATAGACCTTTCTGTAAGAAAGAAACTGTGAACCCTGTTTTCTCTCGCCGTCTCATCTCGTTTCTATTCAAACTCACCACTTCTTTCCGGGTCTTCGCGCCGTTTTTCTTGTCACTCTTCCTCATCGCCTGCGGGAGCGGCGCCTCAACCTCTTCACCCAATCCCAAACTGCCCGATTCCCGATCGAAACAGCCGTCGGTTGTCTCAAAGATAGAAATCGCCCCGACGGAAGCGACCCTTCTGGTCGGAGAGATCCGGCCGTTCGCGGCGACCGTCCTCGATGAAGCGGGTGAAGCAATAAGGGGGATCGCGGTCTCCTGGAAAATCGCCGATCCGACGGTCGGGCGGGTCTCTTCGGACGGCTCCGTGGAGGGACTCAAAGAGGGGACGACGACGTTGACCGCCTTCATTGGAGAGGTAACCAGCAACCCCGCAACCTTAAACGTCGTGCCGCCCTCCCCTTTCCCTCCCGTTGCCTCAATCGATCTGACCGGCCCATCTCAGCCGCTCTTCGTCGGCAACCAGGCCCAGTTCGTCGCAACGGCGGAAGATGCCGATGGAAAACAAATCCCCGGCGTGACCTTTACATGGACTTCCAGCGCTCCGGAGGTCATATCGATCAACCCGCGCGGATCGGCGACGGCGCTGGCGGCCGGAAGCGCCACCGTCACTGCGACGGCGGAAAACGGCATCAACAATTCAACGGTGGTCATGGTGAGCGCCGACAACATTGCTCCCACCGCTCGGATCACGACCACCGCGACGAGCGGGATCGCCCCCCTCACGGTCACCTTCGACGCCGCAGGATCGTCCGACCCCGACGGTTCAATTCTCTCTTATACTTGGACTTTTGGTGACGGCTCTCCCTCCGTACAGGGCTCGGTCATTAACCACACGTATGAGAGCACCGGCGAGTTCACGGCCACGCTCGAAGTGGCCGACAACAGAGGGGCTCTCGGGAGAACGTCCGCCACCATCACGGCAAATTCGCCGTCTCCTCCCCCGCCGCCCGGAGCCGGTTGGCGGCGCAGCGGGGTGAATGGCGATCTCTTCGGGGTTCACTTCGTCTCCGCCTCCGAAGGATGGGCCGTCGGAATCGACGAGGTGATCGCCCACACCACCGACGGCGGCGCCACTTGGGTACTCCAGAAGAACCTGGTTTTCAACGGATCGCCTTCGCCAGACGCCGCGCCGATTGATTTCTACGATGTTTTCTTTACCGACGCCCGGACCGGATGGGCGGTCGGCTGGCCGGAGGCAATCTTTAAGACGACCGACGGCGGCGCCACCTGGGTAGAGCAACATCTGCATCGCGTTTACTGGGGAGACCGCAACGGAGACGGAACATGGGACCATCAAGACTGGTGCACGACTTGGAACAGCACAGAACAATATTGCAGCAAAAAGGTCGGCGTCTACCTGCGCAAGGTCGGGTTTGCCGACGCCCGGAATGGGTGGACCGTCGGACGCTTCGGATTCATTTTCAAAACCGACGACGGCGGGGCGACCTGGCGGGCCATCCCGCAGACGAGCGCCGTCCGCCCCCTTCCGGTGCCGTGCACCTATCCGGCGGGACATTCGCAGGCCGGTCAGCCGCGGCCGGACGTGGTTTCTTATAATCCCCATCTCTTTACGGTCGATGTCATTTCCCCGAACGAAGTCTGGATCGGAGGCGGATCGGAGGCGGACGAACCGTGCGCGACCGGCTGGCTTCGGATGCTCGGGCACACCACCGACGGCGGGCAGACGTGGCGGTACCTCTATGAGGCCGAAAACGGCGGACAACTCGAAGGAAACGGCCGTCTCTTTGACCTTAAATTCAGCCGAAACGCGGACGGCTCGGCAGGGCCGATCGGCTGGGCGGTCGGGGGAAACGGAACGGCCCGCGCCAATGCCCTGCAGACAACCGACGGGGGTCAAACATGGCGTCAGGTGAGATCGGCGTCGAACTTCTCCAACGCCTATTACGGTCTTGCCTTCCTCTCCCCCTCCGACATTTGGATGGCGGGGTGGGGCGGGCTGATTCTCCACAGCGGTGACGGAGGAGCAAGCTGGAGGCAGCAGACAAGCGGGACGTCCAGCCAACTGCGCCGGGTCTTTTTCTTCGATCAGAACAACGGCTGGATCGCGGGTCAGGGTCAGGTCTTCAGGACGGTGTCCGGCGGGGATTGACCCGCCCCCCTCTTTCGAGGGGATTGCTCAAAATGAATTTATACCATACAGTAATATACAACATCGGGAGAAATGATCGCCGGATCGTTTCCCTTCCTTCAACACGAAGAAGAAAACGCGTTTCATCGGAGGAACCTTTAACATGTTCACCCCCTTTGTTCAATTACGGATTCATTTTAAGATTTGGCTGCTCCAACGCGCGGTCCGGGCCTTGGAGGTCAAAACCGCCAAGCCGGAAGTCGCCCAGAACACCACCCATCTTCAGAGATAATCCCGCCCATCTTACCGGCAGGTAAAAATCACGCACTTTCATGCATGTTGATCCAAACTTCCTGCCACCGACACACTCATCCTCTTCCGCCCCAGTGATGTCTCTCTCAAATTAAGATCACTCGATCCCCTCTCCCTCTTTCTCTTGGCGAAAGCAAAGGAGAAACAGGCACCTTCATCCGGTACGGATATTGCTTTTTAATCATCCTAAATATCCCACTTATTCACCGGCAAGGAGGGTTCGATGCGTAGGAGGATCAGCGATTCGGTGATCGTCATTACCGGTGCCTCAAGCGGTATCGGCCGCGCCGCCGCGCTGGCCTTCTCGAAAAAGGGAGCATCGGTCGTCATCGCCGCTCGGCGGGAGCAACCGTTGCGTGAAATTGTCACGCAATGCAAAAACTTGGGTGGAAAGGCGCTCGCGGTGCCGACCGACGTGACCGATGAAGCGGCCGTTCGGAATCTGGCGCGGCGCACCGTGGAGCATTTCGGTCGGCTCGATGTCTGGATCAATAATGCGGCCGTCACCCTTTTCGCCCGTTTTGAAGATGCACCGATCGAGGCCTACCGGCGTGTGATTGAGACAAAACTGTTCGGCTTTATCCATGGGGCACGGGCCGCGCTCCCCTACTTCCGCGAGCAGGGAAGCGGCGTGCTGATCAACAATGCCTCTCTCGCCGCCAAACTCTCTCAACCCTACCTCAGCGCCTATGTCGCCGCCAATCATGGCGTCCGAGGCCTGAGCATGAGTCTGAGACAAGAGCTCCTGCTGGAGGGGGCCGAGAACATCCATGTTTGCACGGTGGTTCCGGCCAGCATCGACACGCCTCTCTACCAGCATGCCGGCAACTACACCGGCCGCGCCGCCAAGCCGCTCCCCCCGGTTTATACGCCCGACCAGGTCGCCGAAACGTTCATCCGTCTGGCAGAGAATCCGCGCCATGAGGTTTACGTCGGCAATGCGGCCCGCACGCTGAGTTTCGAATCTCTGCTGGCGCCTGAAATGACGGAGCGACAACTTGCGGTCATGACCGACAAAATGCAGCTCATGAAAGATCAACCGATTCCTCCCACGGCGGGGAACCTCTTCGAACCGATCCCCGAGTGGACCGGTATTCGCGGAGGATGGAAGGTCAACGGTCACCTCTCCCTTCGCCGTTCCGCCGTAGGGGGAGCGGCGATCCTTGCACCGATCTTGCTGATGGCATGGTTTCGTCTCGGCATGAGAACCGCTCTTCCGAGGAGAAGCGCGCCACGCATGATCGATTTCCTAAGCCCGCTGGCGGAAGCCGTTGGACACGCGATCGCCGGTCGGATGTTCGGTCGCTCTATCCCTTAAGGAAAAGGATGGCGTTGCATCCTCATTTTAGAAAATCCCTTTTATAGAGAGAAAGAGATGGCGAAGAAAGAAGATCCATGCGGCGAGTCGGCCTTGTGGCATGTCGGTATCGATGAGTTTCCCATGAACGATGAAAATCAGACCGCTTACCGGGTTGCGACCTCGGAATTTACCGCCGCCGAGAAAGCGGAAAAATTCGATTGGTGGTTTGCCGATCGGGCCGAGGCCGATCAAGCGAAGATGGTCCTGGAGCTGCACGGCTTCACCGTCTACGGGCCGGACCACGTCCCTTAGAATCATTCAGGTTGGTTTTTAAATGAGAGACGGGAGAGGGATCTTTAGAATCCCTCTCCCGTTCAACGTTTAGCGGAGTCGAGCCAAAACCCGAATCTTCCTCCAAACCACCCCGCAGAAGGGGGAGAAAAAGAGGAGAAGATAAGCGACCGCTTCCATCGGGCGGGATGCCTCCCCCGTCGTTCGCAAGAGACTGCACCCGCCAAATTGCACACCCGAAGAAGATCCGCTCTCTCCAGTGGAGGGGGTAATCGGACCGGGATCTTTTGAGATTGGATCGGGATCTTTCGAAATGGGAGGATCCGATTCCGAATCAGGATCAGGGTCCGTTCCCGATCCGGCCCCCGCCCCGGCGTCAGGGTCCGGATCGGAACCGGGATCGGCCGGCGGAGGGGGTTCGGGGGTCGGTGCAGGATTCGCTCCACCCTGGAGAACCGATATCCGCGTCCCCATTTTCTCACGGGCGTCGTAGAGGAGGAGCGGGTTCTTGCTCCAGGTGTAGACATTCGTGACCACCTGGGCGACCTGCTCATCGGCATAAGCTTCCTCCCCGAGGGTCTTTAGGAGATGCATATATTCGTAATCTTCCATCCCCTCCCGAAGAAGCTTCAACCGGATCGACTCGATTGGAATGTGGCTCGTCCCGCCGATCTTGTTCGGCCGCCCCGGATAGTAGAGGGTCCCGTCGCCGTTGCCGCCGAAATCATACTGGCCGACCCAAGGATCTCTCTGTCCGAAGGCGTAAACCATGTCGTAGTAGAGCTCTCCCTGAAGATTATATTTGAAGCTCATCCACTCCATGATCCGGCTGAACAGAGCGGGGAGATCGATCATATAGCTGGGCCAATCGAGATGGTACCCCTCCGAGTCGAACACTCCCCCCCCCACCATCCCGCAGCCGTGACTGCCGCAGGCCTGATACCACCAGGTCTCTTGGGGATATTTGCTCCGCTGATTCCCGATGGTTCCCGCGCCGCCGGGGACCTCGCCCCCCGGTTCCCGTCCGTACGGCTTGTTGTCCATGAACCGGATGGTCGGGATGAACAGGTCGATGAGACCCGCCACGTTGTTCGAGGTGGCGTTTTGAATGCTGGTCGTGACCCCCGCCATAAGTTCGGGGTCGGCCTGATGGAGGGCGTTGGCCCGGGTTCGAATCGTCTGCCAATGGGCGCTCGTGCTCGGCTCATCGAGGGTGTACTGGAAGAGACGATCGAACCATCCCTTCGCCTTCGCATGCGTCGCGATGCCTCGGAGAAAAGTGGTGTTCGTATCTTGTCCCGAGAAAGACATACTATAGCTCGTCATCTTTGCCCCCGGGAGCTTTCCCCCCGGAAGCGTCTCCGTCCCATCAAAGAGGGGGCCGAAGGTCGTATCGAACGGTCCCCAGTCGATCTGGCTGTTGGAGAGCCCCCCCATGGCTTGCGGCGCCGGCAGATAATTTGTCGTCAGCCGATGAAGCAGATTGGCTTTCGCGTAGAGCTTTACCAGTCTAAGATGGCTCGAACTGGGGGGGGAAGTATAAGAACCCAAACCGTGCCCGACCGGCACAAGGTGGTAATCGATGGAGTGCGCCGACTTGAGGGTTGAAGTGGAAGGAAGGGTAAAATTCCAGACGGTCAGCTGAATCGGGACGATCACCGGGCTCCGTCCGGAGGCCGTCACGGTCGCCGAGCCGGAATAGACCCCCGCCGTCGCCGTGGACGGAACGTAGACCTCGATCCAGACCGGTTGGCTTCTGCCGGATGCGACAGAGAAGGGGAAGGCGTTTCGGACTTCGCCGAAGTAGGCATCCTTCTTCGGAATCAACGCGTCGGGCCACTCTCCCGTCCCCCCCTGGATGGTCGAAACGGTGGCCACGTTGATGTAAGCCTGATTATAAATCATGATCTGATCGGCGGGGATCGTATTGCCGTGAGCGTCGCGCAAATCGCTCACATTTACATCGACACCCGAAAGGGCGCCGCTGTTCGCCGTCACCACCAGCTGGAAGGCTTCGAATTCGTTTCTGGCCGCTTTCAGGACGGCGGCGGTCTGGTTTGTTTTCGGAGAAGTTGTTCTTCGAATTTTGACGGTGGCATGCTCCGTCCAGACGGTCATCGCATCGGCCGCGCCGGCGGACCAGAGCAACACAAAAAGGGTGAGCGCGGCGAGGGCCGTGGTTGCGAAAACAGACTTTCTCTCTCTCATTCCACCTCCATTACATAGGCGTTGATGATAAGGAGGGGGAGCGCCCCCCCTCCGGGCGATGATCGCGGAAAAGTCTCCTTACCGAGAACAAGCTCTACAGTAAGCCCACGGCCAAAGATAACAGAGATTATTTTTGTGACTATTGGGAATTGTCTTAGTACAGGGGTGTGAAAACACTTAGCAGGGTTTTATCGATGATTTTTGTAATGAAGAGGTGCGAAAAAAAGTGACGAGGGACACACCTTTTGAGAAAAGGCGAATGAGGCAAGCTGAGAGAAGGTCGGCTATGAAGCCGCTTTTAAATCGGTCGAGAACTGAACCCGGGACAAAAGCTGCATGAGGTCCCGCGTCCGGAGCGCTTCGATCCGTGAGACCCCCTCCCGAATATCGCGGCGCAGGGAGGCGTCCGCGTATCGTTTGCTGAGCTGCTCGAATTTCCGGGAGACGGTCTCCCACTGCATCGGGCGGGTGTAGAACCCTTCATAATCCCGTTTCTCTTTGATGAGCATCCGCCCGTCTCGTAGAGAGACGATCAGCCGGCACGGCATCTCGTCGGGAAACCGGTCGCTGAAATCTTTCCGGGGGCGGACGGTGATCTTATGAAGGAGCGTCTGAACGTCCCGCCGCTCGATCCGGTCAGGGAGATATTGTTCCGGCATCACCTGGTCATCCAGGAGGGCGGCGGCGACCATATATTGCAGGCTGTGATCGGCCTGCTCTTTGTTTAAAACGATCGTCTTGTCCCCTTCTTCTCCTCCGCCGATAATTTTGTGCGCGACGTCGAAGATCTCGATCTCGATCCGTTCCACGTCGGCCGGAGAGAAAGGGTCCTCCTGCTTGAGCTCCAAAATTCCTTCAATCGCCGATTGGGAATGAATCTCGGCGTTGTACTTCTTGATGATGGTGCGCGTCACCCGTTCGAGATCTTCTCTCTGCCAATCGATCTCAAACCGCCCCGCGATGCTCTCCATGAACCCCTTGTTCCCCTCGAAGACCTCCAAAGGACCGGTGATCCCGCGCATCGCCAAGAAGGCCGCGTGGGTTGCGCCGAAGGCGGTGTTCGGATAGGCCAGCCCCTTCCAATGGGAGAGGAGCCCCGTCCGGGTCACCCGAAGCGCGTTGAAGGCGGTTCCGCTGATGGCGACGGCATGCGCGGTCCGGGTTGGGTCGAGACCGAGCGCCCGGGCTACTCCCGCCGCGGCGGCGTAGGACCCCTGGGTGGTATGATCGAACCCCTTGTCCCGGACGGGAGCGACGTCGCTTAAGCGACACTGAACCTGGTAGGCGACCGCCAGGGCCGCGAGGAGATCTTTGCCCGATCGATCCGAATACTCGGCGGCGGCCAGGACCGACCCGAGGTTGTCGCTCGGATGACAGGTTTCCCCCTTTGCCAGATAACTGTCGTTGAAGTCGAGGTAGCGGACCAGGGCGCTGTTGTAGAAAGCGGCCCGATCGGGGGCGTTCCGCCCGCCGCCGACGAGGGTGCAGCGCTCGGCGCCGCCGAAGTCTTCCAGATGCGCTCGGATAAATCGGATCGGCTCTCCATCGAGCGCACCGATGGCGCAACCGATCGAATCGAGGATGCGGATCTTCAGCGCCTGACGGGCGGCCTCGGAGAGGTTTTCATAAGATGCATTGACGACGAATGAAGCGAGCTGTTCGACAAGGGTCATGGACGTCTCCCCTATTTTGAGAAGGATGCCGAGTGCGGCTTACCTCTAGCGTAAGGAATAGATAAGGGAGGTGTCAAGGAGGGCGATTGACTCTCCGGCGGTTCGTCTGTACACTCCTTCTTCGAAATGAAAAAGAAGGAATTGCCAAAAGAAAAAAGGGCGAATCCGCTTTTATGGATTGTGCTTCTGGTGGGAGCGGCCGCGGGTCTCTTTGCGATCTACACCTTCCGTTCGGAAGCCCCCGTCCAAGCGGAGCGGCGTGAGGCCGAGAGCGCTCCCCCTGCTCCACCCAAACCGGTCCCGGCCCAATTTCCGGTCCGGGGAGCACCGGCGGCGCCGGTGACGATCGAGGAGTTCTCCGATTTTCAATGTCCCTTCTGCGCCCGGAGCGTTTCAACCGTCAAGCAGATTCTCGAAGAGTACCCCGGCGAGGTCCGATGGGTCTTCCGCCACTTTCCGGTCTTTGAATCTCATCCAAACGCCCCGGCGATCCACATGGTCGCCATCGCCGCCGGCGAGCAGGGCCGCTTCTGGGAGATGCACGATCTTCTCTTTGAAAACCGGGACCGCGTCGCCCGAGACGACGTTTTCGGTTATGCCCGCCGGCTGAATCTCGACATGGCGCGGTTTGAGTCCTCCCTGGGCGATCGGAGTCTTATCACCCGGATGGAGGCCGATTATAACGAAGCGATCGAACGGGGGGTCCGGGCGACGCCGACCTTCTTCATCAACGGGCGCAAGGTGGAAGGGGCGATCCCCTATTCCCTCTTCAAACGAGAGGTCGAAACGGCCCTCGCCTCCATGAAGAGAGCCGTGAAACCCTAATGCGGATGGGAAATCCGTAGAGACGTCCCGGCGGGACGTCTCTACGCCTACGCCGCTTCTTCGTATTCCTCCATCTCTTGATAGTCGGAGAAAAGCTCGATCATTCCTTGATTAAAAATCGGGATATCTTTCGGAAAGCGGCTGCTGACCCAGTTATCGTCATGTACCAGCGGCAGATCCCACCAGCGTCCTCCGGCGTTGCGGATGTCGTCCTGGAGAGTGTAGTAGCTGGTCAATGTTCGGCCGTTGACCAGCCCCGCCGAGACAAGCAGCCACGGCGCGTGGCAGATAAAAGCGATCGGCTTGTTGGCCGCTTCGATCATCCTCACGAACTCCTGCGCTTTCCGCTCCATTCTCAAGGCATCGGCGTTGATCACCCCGCCGGGCAAAAGAACCGCATCATAATCATCGGGGTTCGCCTGATCGAGCGTCTGATCGACATTGAAGCGGTCGGCCTTCTCATCGTGATTCATCCCCTGGACCTGACCGGGATGGGGAGAGATAATGGCTGTTGTCGCACCGGCCTCCTCCAGTGCCTTCTTCGGCTCCGTTAACTCCACCTGCTCAAAATCATCCGTGACCAAAATCGCAACCCGCAGTCCCTCTAATCTGATATTCTCTGCCATGACGAACCTCCTTTCTATTAGAACAAACTTAGTCTTTTGCCCGGCGGCCTGTCTATTTGCCGCAAAGAGTTAACTCTTTCGAGTATGAACTTCTTCAATCTCCTCCAGATCCTTTCGCCGGCAAAATTCGCTTGACAGGAACGCCGCAACCGGATAGTATTCATTTGAATACTATCCGGAGATTAAGATGACTCAGTCGCTGACAGACCGTCAGGCACAGGTCCTCCAATTTATTACCGGCTACCTCGCCGACCACGGATTTCCGCCGACGCAGCGAGAGATCATGCGGCGGTTTAAGATGAAGAGCACCCGGGGGGTCGCACGCCATCTGGAAGCGCTGGAGAAGAAAGGCCATTTGAGCCGGCCCCATCGCGGCGCGCGAGCGCTGGAACTGCGCGGAGCAACCCGCGGCATTCCGGTGGTCGGAAAGGTCGCGGCAGGGGAGCCGATTTTGGCGACCGAGAATATCGAAGGGAGAATCGACCTCAATCGAAGCCTCGCCCGATGGAAAGATGCTTTTCTTCTGAAGGTAAAAGGAGACAGCATGATCCAGGCCGGGATCCTGGAAGGGGATTATCTTCTGGTGAAGCCGCAGCCGGGCGCCGAGGAGGGAGAGATCGTCATCGCCCTCTTGAATGGAGAGGCGACGGTGAAACGTTTTGAAAAAAAAGGAGAGCGCATTCTCCTCCACTCCGCCAACCCCGCTTATCGACCGATCGAAGTGACCCCGCAAAGCGGCGACTTCCGGATCGTCGGAAAGGCCGTCGCGGTCATTCGCTCCCTGGAAAGCCCGATCGACTGACTGAACCGGTCACTCTGAGCATCCGCGCTCATGAAAACCCCGCGAAGGATTTCTAATTTCATCATGTAAAAACCATCACACCCGGGAGGACCGAATGAAAATGCGGTTTCTGGAGAAGGTCGGAATCGATACCGACGTCATCCCGATCTGGGAGAAGCGCTACGGACCGGAGCTCCTCCCCGTCCAGGAAAAGGCGATTCAACACACGTCGCTCCTTCAAGGGGGCAACCTCGTCGTCTTTGCTCCCACGACTTCCGGAAAAACCTTCATCGCGGAGATCCTGTCGATCTTCGCGATCCGGAAAGGGAAACGGGTCTTCTATCTGGTCCCCACCAAGTCGCTCGCCGAGGAAAAGTTCGCTCAATTCCGGGAGGCGTACCGATCCCTCGGCATTGTCACGGCGATCTCCACGCGCGATCATCGGGAGTGGGACGCGGCGATTCTGTCGAAGGGTTTCGATATCGCGATCGTTGTTTATGAAAAACTTCAATCGCTCCTGGTGACCCGTCCGTGTCTGCTGGAGGAGGTCGGCGTGGTGATCCTCGACGAGTTGCAGATGATCGCGGACGAAGAGCGGGGCCCCACGATCGAGCTGCTGCTGACCAAGCTCCTTCACGCACGGGTCCGGCCGCAATTTCTGGGGCTCTCGGCGGTCCTCGGCGAGGGAGAGGCGCTGGCCCGCTGGCTTCAGGCCGATCTTTTAATCGAGGAGAAGCGGCCGGTTGAACTGCGGAAAGGAATTTTCTGCCGCGGGATTTTTTCCTATCGGGAACACAACAGCGGCAAAGAAGGAGAAGAGCTCTGGAAAGAAATGCGGGGGGAGGAAGAGATCGATCTGATGGTTCCCCTCGCCTCTTTTCTCGGCGGGGAGCGGGAAGAGTCGACCTTGCTCTTTCTCAAAGACAAGCCGACGGTGGAGAGAGTCGCCGTCAAAATCGGCGAGCAGGTCGGCCTTGCCCCCGCCGAGGAGGCGGTTGAGGAGCTACTGGCGTTGGAAGAGACCACGGCCCGCGACTTCCTCATCCGGCTCCTTCGAAAAGGGATCGGAATCCATCATGCCGATCTTCCCCTGGAGCAGCGGCAGGTGATCGAGCGCCACTTTCGGATGGGGGCGATCCGCATCCTCGCTTCGACAAGCACCTTGGCGATGGGGATCAACTGCCCGGCGAAAAATGTCCTGATCGAATCCCGCCAGTGGCATTACTTCCGGCGTTATCACGGGACCGACACCCGGCCGCTTCCCCGCTCCCTCCATGAGAACATGGCCGGCCGGGGAGGGCGTTACGGCTACATCGGCGATTTCGGCCGGGCGATCCTGGTGACCCATTCTTCGTTCAGAAAAAAAGTCTGGATGGATCAATATATCGCCGGGATGATCGAGCCGCTGGAACCGGCCCTCCGAATGGAGGAGATAGAAGAAATCCTCCTGAACCTGGTTGCCTCCGGCGAAGCGGCAACGTCAAAGGAGCTGGCGGGGTTTCTCAAGTCGACGTACACCGCTCAACGAAGGTGGGGAGAAAAAACGGACGGTCTCGAACCGCTGATCGAATCGGCCGTCGAGAAGTGCCAAAACCAGGGAGCCCTTCAAGCGGTCGGAGAGGATCGTGTTGTCGCGACCGAACAGGGGAAGATCACCGTGCTGAAAGGAATCCGGCTCGCGACCGCCGTTGAAATCAGCCGTTGGATAAAGGCAACCGATCCGAGCCGCCTGACCGAGATCGAGATACTCTACGCGCTCGCCCTCACCGAAGATGCAAAGCGGATCTACGTTCCCCTCCCCTACCGGGAGCGCCGGGCCAGGAATTACCCGACCCTCCTCCGGAAAGAAATTGCGCATCAACAGGAAGGGGGGAAGAGCATTTTTCAGCCACGCTCCGACGCCGTGCGGCCGAGCGAAGCGGAGGAAGCGCGCGCCGTCAAAAAAGCGCTGATTCTCCGGGAATGGATCACCTCCCGATCGACTGTCGAGATCGAACAGTCGTACGACATCCATGCCGGCGCGATTTCGCGGATCGGCGAGGCCTTCTCCCGGCTGGCGGAGGCGGCCTCGGCCCTTGCCCGGGAGATCGGCTGGACGCCGGAGACGGTCCGGAGCCTCTCCGAGCTTTCCGAGCGGCTCCTCCAAGGGGTGACCGCCCAAGGGCTGGCGTTGTCGCGAATACGCATCAGGGGGTTAAGTCGAACCGCCATCGCCCGTCTGGTCAGAGAGGGCTACGACAGTCCGGAGGCGCTCTTCTCGCTTCCGATCGAGATTCTGGAGAAATACCTATCGGAGCGGGTCGCCGCGGCCCTTTCTCTCAGCCCTCTGGAGAACGATCCCATTCAGCAGGAGATTCCGGATTTCCACCGGCAGAGGGATCACGCCCGCGAGCCGTCGCCGGGATACCCCCGCCGGTCCGAGGCTTCCCCCGTTTTGTCGATCGATTTGGATCAGCAGTTGATCACTTACAAGGAAATTCGGGTCGAGCTCTCCTCCTATCCCTTCAAGCTCCTGGCGGCCCTCGCCCGAACGCCGGGCCGGGTGGTCAACAAGGTCACCCTCTACGATGCGCTTTATGGAAGCGCGGAGAAAGAAGACGAAGATGACAGGCCGTATGAGCGCCAGCTCGCCGATCACAAGAGAAAAATTTTAGCCCAGATCCGGAAAGCGGTGGGAAACCAGAAGAAGCGGGTGATTCTCTCCGAAGAGATCGAGAATCTGATTGCGGTCCGCCGCGGGGTGGGGTATACCCTGAACCTAAACCATACGGAAGTGTCGATCCATAAAGAGGCAGCACTTCAATAAAACGACCGAAGACATCGCCTTATCCCTCCTGATCCAATTGCATCGACCATGGAGCGCTTAGTTTTTTCTCAAGCGCTTCGGAGGAAAGCGGCTTGCTGAAGTAATACCCCTGCATTCCATCACACCCGTTTGCGCGTAAAAATTTTAGCTGCGCCGCGCTCTCAACCCCCTCTGCGACCACCCTCAGGCCGAGGTTCCGCGCGAGGGCGATGATGGAGGTGACAATCGCCGCGTCGGTGGCATTCGTTTCAATCTCCCGAACAAAGGATTGGTCGATCTTCAGAATGTGAATCGGAAAACATTTCAGATAACGAAGGGAGGAGTAACCGGTGCCGAAATCATCGATCGAAATCTGAATCCCCAGCTTGTTCAATTGGGTTAATGTGGCAACCGTTCTCTCTTCATTCTCCATCAGCATGCTCTCCGTTAATTCCAAACCAAGATGCCGCGCGGAGAGGCCTGTCTCTCCTAGAATCCGTTCAACGGTTTCGATGAGTTGCGGCTGTTTGAACTGCCGGATCGAGAGGTTGACCACCATGTGCATCAAGGGGAGGTTCGCCTTCTGCCAGGCGGCCGCCTGCGCGCAGGCGGTGCGCAGCACCCACTCCCCGATCGGCACGATCAGCCCCGTCTCCTCCGCAATTGGAATAAACTCTTGTGGGCTCACCAGTCCCAACGAAGGGTGTTGCCAACGCAAAAGCGCCTCCACGCTGGCAATCCGACCGGTCTTCAGATCGACCTGGGGCTGATAGTGAATGAGGAACTCTTCCCGCTTCAATGCATAACGGAGACTGCTCTCCAGCGTCAGCTGCGCGATCGTCGCCGTGTTCATCTCGG
The DNA here is from genome assembly GCA_021651055.1 of Candidatus Manganitrophus morganii. Classification (NCBI taxonomy): domain Bacteria; kingdom Pseudomonadati; phylum Nitrospirota; class Nitrospiria; order Candidatus Troglogloeales; family Candidatus Manganitrophaceae; genus Candidatus Manganitrophus; species Candidatus Manganitrophus morganii. Next base: position 2,680,021 of record JAJHOH010000001.1, on the reverse strand, counting down.
CGGAGTAGAATTGATAGTTATTGCGGCCCATCTGTTTGGCGCGGTACATGGCGGTGTCTGCATTCTTCAACAAAAGATCAATGTCGTCGCCGTCGAACGGATAAAGGGTGATTCCGATGCTCGGTGTGACAAAAAGCTCCGGCCCCTGCAACCCAAAGGGGCGCGAGAAATCATCGAGGATTTTCTGGGCCACTTTGGCGGCATCATGAACGGAGGTGATATTGGTCAGAATCACGATAAACTCATCGCCGCCGAGGCGGGCAACGGTATCGCTTTTCCGGACGCAATGCGTCAACCGGCCGGCGGCCTCCTTCAGCAACAGATCGCCGACGGTATGCCCGAGCGAATCGTTGACAAGTTTAAAGCGATCCAAGTCGAGAAAAAGGAGCGCGACCAGCTTTCCGTTGCGGCTTGCCTGAGGGAGCGCTTGGCGTAGTCGATCCTGGAAAAGCGTCCGGTTCGGAAGCCCGGTCAGCTGGTCGAAATGAGCCAGCTCGATCAGCCGCTCCTCCGCCCGCTTCCAGTCGGTTACATCGCGGAAACTCCAGACCCGCCCGACCGGTTCCCCGTCCAAAAGGTGGGGTTGCGAAAGTTGTTCAAAGACCCTTCCATCCTTGAACTCCAGCAGATCGAAACTCTCGGCAAGAGGGTTGGCATAGACCTCTTTGATCTTGGTAAGGAATCGCTCCGGGTCCTTCAGCTGCGTCATGACGAATTTGAGAGCTTTCGTGTTGTCCTTCGTGTCGAGGATCTGCTGTGGAATCCGCCACATCGTTGCAAATTTCCGATTAAAGCGGATCATCTTCCCGTCTTGATCGACGACCAAAACGCCGTCTGCCGTCGCCTCCAGGGTCGACAAAATCAGGGAGGCCGAACGTTTGAGCTCACCCTCGGATCGCGCCAGCGCCTTCTTCGTTCGCTCGTCGGAAAGCACCCGCTTAACCGCCTCCGGAAGATAATCGAGATATGCGGTTGATTTCGTCACAAAATCACGAACGCCCGCCCGCAGCGCTTTGATAATGGTCGCCTCATCGCTGAATGCCGTCACCATGATGACAGGAAGATCTTGTCCCTTCACCTTTAGATTCATATAAAAATCGAGGCCGGTCATTCCCTTCGGAAGGGTATAATCGAGCAGAACCAAATCGATCTCTTCCTGTACCACCCTTTCCTCCCCCTCTTCAGCGGTCGCGGCGGTAAGGATGCTGTAACCGGCCCGCTCCAAGCACCTGCGCTCGAGGACCGCCGTGGTCTCGTCGTCTTCGACGATGAGGATGGTTTCTTGAAGTTTGTCGGTCATTGGCGAGTCAATCCGGATGGACCTATCAAGGAGAGGGCGATGTTGTTCTGTCCGAAGTTCAACCGGTATACCGGGCGATGCAGAAAAAGAACGACGGCACTTTGCCCACATTCCTCAAAAGATTAACAGGTTTTAGTCTGTTGTCAATTTGGGATAATGGCGAGGGGAACCTTCACAAGGACGAGCGGACAAACAGATAAAACAAGGTTTATCGTTGAGACACGGCAGGCGGCGACTCCGGGTTGGCGCCGGGGCGGATGATGTTCATCGCCATCGCGATCATGGCGCTCACGTCGCTGAGCGTGGCGGGGACCACGAGGGTATTTCCCTCTTTGGCCAGATTTCCGAATTGGTTGATGTATTGTTCGGCCACCCGGAGCTGAACCGCCTGGTAGCCGCCGGGGGATTGGATCGCTTCGGCGATCTTGCGAATCCCCTGCGCGGTCGCCTCGGCCACGGTGAGGATGGCGGCGGCTTCCCCTTCCGCCTCGTTGATCTGCTGCTGTTTGTTCGCTTCCGAGGCCTTGATCACCTGCTGCTTCTCCCCTTCGGCCGCATTGATGGCCGAATCGCGGACCCCCTCGGAGTTGAGGATCACCGCCCGCTTCTCCCGCTCGGCCCGCATCTGTTTTTCCATGGCGGCAAGGACATCTTCGGGTGGGGTGATGTTCTTGATCTCATAACGGAGCACCTTGATCCCCCATGGCTCCGTCGCCTTGTCGAGCTCGCTGACGACCGCCAGATTGATTGTGCTTCGCTCCTCGAAGGTCCGGTCCAATTCAATTTTTCCGACTTCGCTCCGGAGAGTTGTTTGCGCCAGCTGGATGATGGCAAAGGTATAATCGGTGACGCCGTAGGAGGCCCGCTCCGGATTCATCACCTTGAGATAGAGCACCCCGTCCACGCCGACCTGGACGTTGTCCCGGGTGATACAGAGCTGCTCCGGGATATCGAGCGCTTGCTCTTTGAGGGAATGGCGGTATCGAATGACATCGAGAAAAGGAAGGAGGATGTGGAAACCGGCGTCGAGTGTCCCGCTGAACTTTCCCAGCCGCTCGACGACGTAGGCGCTCTGCTGCGGCACGACCACCGCGGTCTTTGCCAGGACGACGATCACGACCGCCGCGAGGACCAGAACAACAATCATCCCTTCACTCATTGTTTCTCTCCCTTAGATTCATTCCGTTTCTAGAACGACCTCCGTTAGAGACCCTTCAGGCGCTCCGCACCCACAAGGTCAAACCTTCCACCTGAACGACCTTGCATCGCTGTCCTTTCGTCACCGGGGTTTCTCCGACATTCCGCGCGCTCCAGGCCGCCCCTCTCAGCTCAACCTTCCCGATTGCATCGACCGCAATCGGATCGAGAGCAACGGCAACCTCCCCGACCAGACTGTCGATCTCTTTGCCCGTATCGGCCGTTTGAAACCTTTTCAGCAGCGGCTGCCGGAAAAACAACAATGTAACGATCGAAAACAGAGAGAAAAGCAGCCATTCCATCCACTCGGGCCCGGTGAGTTTGAATGCTGCGAGCGTCCCCACGATCAGGGCGCTGGCGCCGAAGAAAATGAGATAAAATCCGCCCGGCGTCATCATCTCCGCCAGCAAAAAGAAGAGGCCGAGTAACAGCCATCCCCACCAAGGCATCATTTCACGCTCCAATCTACACGCTGCAAGAGAAACCGGCTAAGTATAAACAGAGGCGAACGAAGTATATCAAAGGGGAGTCCTCTGTCAAGAAAATCCGCTAAGGCCCGAAGCCGATCGAACGGCTCTTTTTGACGGCTATCAATCAATCTCTATCCAGAATCCAACTAAAAACCGAAGAAAGACCATTCAAAGACCAAGATCACTCTCTCCTCCTCTGTTACCCTCCGGGATGAAAGAAGAGAACGCTTCAAAATCGATCAACCATGGAGGTGCTTCAATGTCAAAAGAGATCCTATATTTTCTCCTTTTAATCGCTCCGGTCTTTACGGCGTTTGTGGTGCTCACCCACGACACAGACTTGCCGAAAGAAACCAGGAGAGGCGGAGCCGACCGGCTGCGTAAGGACTAGGGGAATGATGCGATATAAAGGGAGGGGGTGGGATTTCATCCACCCTCTCCACGCGCTTTCGGATCTCCGATATTCGAAATCGGATTCCGGGGATCGGAACATCTCCCTCGCGCAGGAGTTTTTTCACACCAGGAGAAACCCCCTCCTCAAACGTACGCTCCGAATTGAACCGACGCCTCGGTTCCGCTGCTCTGAAAAGAAGGCCCTTTCTTTGCAAAACAGCTTGATCGAGGCTGCACGGACAAGCCTCTGAGTAGGAGAATCTCACATGATCGTTCCACTCTCCGAACTTTATAAAACGGTCGATCCCGCGCGCATCTACTTTGTGATTCTCGATCGGGAAATTCCCCTCCCGCCCGACGGCGCCGCCTCTTCTTGGAACTCAACCCAAATCGGAATCTGGGCGAGCAAAGGGCAGGTGATCGCGGTGCGGAATTCTCGATTCATTCCGGGCATCGATAATGCCCCGGTGGAGGTGGTCTCCTTCCATCAGGCCTATCTGGTCAAGCCTGACCTGAGCGATTTGATTCTTTATCAACGCAAAACCAAAAACGGCATCCTGATCAGCGCCCTCGAAAAAAGATCGCTCTCCATGGTCGTGAAGAGAGCCGGCGAAGCCATCCACCTTCCGGAGAGCGCTCCCTTCGATCAGACGGCGGAGCGGCTCATGGAAGGGAGGATGACGCTTCAGCAGCTGACAGCCGGGCGGTCCGGAAATATCATCGTCGATCCTCGCGAAGAAACATTGGATAAAACCGGATTGATCGAGCTGGTGATCGTTCCGCGCGGCCTTCTCTTCCGATCCCTCAAGCGACAGTCGGTCGAAAGCAGCCCCATTTCCTAAGTTCATTTGACAGAATTCAGCAGCCGGGCTATCTTAATGATTATTGAGGATGGAACAACCGGTCAAGCGGCTCGAATCCCTGCGGATACACTCTCCGCTCTTATTCGCTTGTCTTCCCGTTCACTCCTTTTCGATTCCATCCATTTCCTCCAAACAGCTCATTACCGCATAACGAAAGGATACCGATGCGTCGATCGACACTCCTCCTTTTGGCCATTCCGATCGGGTTATGGTCGACTTTACCTTGGGGCCTTTCTGTTTCTGCAGAAGATTCGGCGATAGACAAAATCATGGAAATGGCCGATGACGAAGAAACGACTTCATCTCAACTTGAGGATCAAGCGACCATTCGGAACCATCCGCTCTGGCGGGGAAAGCTTCGCAGACAGGAACAAAGTATTCGGATGAGAGAATTCATCACCGCCTTGAAAAAGATTCAGATGAGAACCGAGCGGTCTCTTTTTCAGGAATTCATCGACGATCTCGGCGTCAGAAGAATCGTCGAATATATTGAAGGGATAAACCCCTTCTGCCATGGCGAGCTCCACGCCCTCGGAAGCATTATCCGCGAGCGGACCAACAATCTGGAGACCTCTTTTCAGCTTTGTCAGGATGCCTGCACTTATGCCTGTCTTCATGGGGTCCTGAAGGCCCACTTCTCAGACTATCAGATCGAGCAGGCCGATTTTTCTCTGAACGAGGGGGGGCTCACCCCGGAGACCGAGCGGCTGAAACAAGATGTCCACCAGCTCTGTAAAGAGGACTCCACCGTCATGGAGGACTTTTATCGCGGGAATTGCGCCCATGCGGTGGGACATGCCTTCGCCAACATCGCCCAGAACGTCCCGACGGCAAAAGAGTACTGCACCCTTTTCGAGGAGGCCGCCATGCAGTATTATTGCCAGTCGGGTCTCTTCATGGACCTGCGAGATGAAATTGGAAAAGAGCTGACCTCCCATACCGTAGGAGAGAGATGGGAAACAGCAGTGGCTTTTTGCTTTGACAACTCCCAGTGGCCGAGCGCCTGCCTTCATTTCTTCCTGGGACATGCGACCGCGCTTCGCCAAATCGATGCCGTCGCCCTCAAATGCGCAGAATTGAAGGGAAGGTCTCGCCTGAGCTGTTTTTTCGGAGTAGGCGTCTTTAGCAGCGCCTATGTTGCCGCAGCCCCCAAGGAGGTCAATTATACTTGTCAGTATGGAAACACAACCGATCGCAAACTCTGCATCAGCGGCCTCTTCCTTCGAAAGAAGGGCCATAGCGGGGCGGCGGCGCTGAAGGTCGCCTGCCGAACGATGAGAGACGAGGAGCTGAAATCGGTCTGTCAAGATCAAACGCGGCGTTACCTCTACCAGATCGACAATCCGGTAATGGGTCTGATGTTCGACGAAGGATAATGCATTTCTCGTGATGCCTCGAAAGCAGAGCAGCGCTATTTTTTATTGACAAAAACAAAATGACCGGGTTATCTTAGCTATGATTTATGAATGAAATCAGTCCTCAACGATAATACATCCTGCGGAATGGCTTTCCCTCTCTCGTTAAAGGTTTCTCTTCTCCCTCTTTTCCGATCCATTCATGTTTCGTAATATTACTTTGAAAAATAAAGGATCTCTATGCTTTTGAAACTTTCGAAGTTCACTGTTTTGGCGACTCTGGTCGGGTTGGGGTTGGCTTCATTCTGGAGCCTCTCGATTTCAGCAGAAGAGTCGACGATGGATGCGATCGAGCACGAAGTAACCCATGAAATGACGCATGGAATGGCCGATGACGGGGAGATGACTCCATCCCGATTCGGAGATCAAGAAACCATTCGGAATCATCCTCTCTGGCTGGGAAGACTTCGGGGGCAGGAACAAAACCTTCGGATGAGAGAGTTCATCACCGCGTTAGAGCAGATTAAAACGAGGACGGAGCGATCGATTTATCTGGAGTTCATCGACGATCTCGGCGTCAGAAGGATCGTGGAGCACATTCAAGGTCAAAACCCCTTCTGCCATGGCGAGCTCCACGCCCTCGGAAGCATTATCCGCGAGCGGACCAACAATCTGGAGACCTCTTTTCAGCTTTGTCAGGATGCCTGCACTTATGCCTGTCTTCATGGGGTCCTGAAGGCCCACTTCTCAGACTATCAGATCGAGCAGGCCGATTTTTCTCTGAACGAGGGGGGGCTCACCCCGGAGACCGAGCGGCTGAAACAAGATGTCCACCAGCTCTGTAAAGAGGACTCCACCGTCATGGAGGACTTTTATCGCGGGAATTGCGCCCATGCGGTGGGACATGCCTTCGCCAACATCGCCCAGAACGTCCCGACGGCAAAAGAGTACTGCACCCTTTTCGAGGAGGCCGCCATGCAGTATTATTGCCAGTCGGGTCTTTTCATGGAACTGCGCGAGGAGATTCAGAAGAAGTTGGCACAGAATGCCACGGGAGAAAAATGGGAAGCGGAGATGGATTTTTGCCTCAATAACACGCAGTGGCCGAGCTCCTGTCTTCATTTCTTTTTGGGACGCCCGACCGCGCTTCGCCAAATCGATGCCGTCGCCCTCCAATGCGCCGGATTAAAGGGGAAGTCCCGCCTGAGTTGCTTTTACGCGGCGGGCGCCTATGGCCATTCTTACATCGCTGCGCATCCCAAAGAGGTCAATTTTACCTGTCAGTACGGAAATGCAACCGATCGAAAACTTTGCGTCAGCGGCCTCTTCCTTCGAAAGAAGGGCCATGAGCGGGCGGAGGCGTTGAAGGTCGCCTGCCAAACGATGAGAGACGAGGAGCTGAAATCGGTTTGCCAAGATCAAACGCGGCGTTACCTCTATCAGATCGACAATCCGGTAAAGGGTTTGATGTTCGACGAAGGGTAATGCTCCCCTCCCACGAACATTAAATGCAACCTTTTCTTACCCCCCGAACGTCTTCCGATCCAAGCTCCGGTATTGCACCGCCTCGGCGATGTCGGTCGCCGAGATCCGCTCGCGCTGCTCCAGGTCGGCGATCGAGCGGGCCACTTTTAAAATGCGATTGTACGCGCGGGCGGAGAGACCCAGCCGCTCCATCGCCATCTCCACCAAGCGCCGGGAAGGCTCGTCGATCGGACAGTATTTCTTGATCTGTCTCGGCCGCAACTGCGCATTGCAGCGGATTCCATCCTTCTCATAGCGCGCCCGCTGGACCTCGCGCGCGGCGAGGACCCGCTTGCGGATGATCTCGGAGCTTTCATCTTGGGTCTCGGTCGTCAGATCGCGGAACGGAACGGCGGGGACTTCGATATGCAGGTCGATCCGGTCGAGCAAGGGGCCGGAGACCTTGGCGCGGTAGCGCTGGATCGCGACCGGCGTGCAGGAGCAGCTTCGGGTGGGATCGGTCAGGTAACCGCAGGGGCAGGGATTCATTGCCGCCACCAACATGAACTGTGACGGATAAGTCAACGATGCGCTCGCGCGCGCGATTGTGACCCTTCCTTCCTCCAAGGGCTGCCGTAATACCTCCAAGACGTTGCGCTTAAACTCCGGCAGCTCATCCAAAAAAAGAACCCCGTTGTGGGCCAGGCTCACCTCGCCGGGCCGCGGGAGTTGCCCGCCGCCGATCAAGCCGGCGTCGGAGACGGTATGGTGCGGGGAGCGGAAGGGGCGGGCGACGATCAACGGCTTCTCGGTGAGAAGACCGAAGATGCTGTGAACCAGCGTCGTCTCCAGCGACTCCTCGAAGCTCATGTTCGGAAGGATCGTCGGGAAACGCTTCGCGAGCATCGTTTTTCCGGAGCCGGGGGGACCGACCATCAAAATGTTGTGGCCGCCGGCGGCCGCGATCTCCAACGCCCGCTTCGCGTGCGCCTGGCCGCGGACCTCTGAAAAATCCTCTGCATAAAGCGCCTGCTCGGCAAAGAGGGGGGAGAGGGGGGTCTCGACCGGCGAGAGGGGAAGCTGGCCGTTGAGGAATTCGACCACCTGCGGAAGCGTCTCGACCCCGAGGACTTCGATTCCAGAGACGACCGCCGCTTCGGGACCGTTTTTCGCGGGCACGACCAGGCCGCGCTTTCCGGCCCGCTTCGCCAAGATCGCCATCGCCAATGTCCCCTTGATCTCCTTGATCCGGCCGTCGAGCGACAACTCTCCGACGATCAGGTAATGGCCGAGCCGGTCTTCTTTCAGCACCCCGTCGGCGGCGAGAATGCCGAGCGCCATCGGCAGATCGAAGGCGGCGCCTTCTTTCTTAAGATCGGCCGGGGCCAAGTTGATCGTGATTTTCTTGATGGGAAAGTGGAAGCCGGTGTTCTTGATGGCGGAGCGGACGCGGTCTTTGCTCTCTTTGACCGCAAGGTCGGGAAGGCCGACGATATTCAGCAGCGGAAGGCCCTGAGATAGATCGACCTCCACGTCGATCGGCTGGGCCTCGATTCCATACAGGACGGCACTGAAGATCTTTGAGAGCATGATCGGACCCTCGGGTGGGGTCGAGCGGGCACGTCAGAACTGAAGCTTGGAGCTCATGTCTTGGGAAATCTGGGCCAGGAGCGGGTCATTCGTCTCTTTTACCCATCGCCCCAACTCCATCGAGAAGGCTTCCACCTCCAGGGTGAGATGGAGGCGAAAAGGAGATTTGCTGGCGACATGGCCGATTAAACGGTTGCGTCTCACCGGGATTCCGATGTTCAAACCGCTCTTTTCGATATTCCAGGCGGTCTGAAAAAATCCCCCCTCTTTATCCTCGACGGCGATCCGTTCGTAATAGTTCAGGCTGGTATTGAGGGCGACCTGCCAGGCGCGGTCGTAGGGAACAGTCGATTGAGGAAGGGCGACACGGGCCGCCATCGGAGCACAGCCGAAAAACAAAAAGAGGAGGAGGAGAGAAAACCACTTTTGATACATGGTTCGATTCCTATGAGGAGGTCTCTTATCGTCCCTGACGACAACAAGAGGAGAGCCGTGCGAGACCGATCCGCAGGATGATCGGGCAGTCTCTGGGATGGAGGATCAGTTATCCCTTAAAAAGGAGGTGATTCCTTTTTTTCGGCTCCCCGTCACGGAAGCAAGGAGGAACGGCTGACGCGACTCGTCAAGATAAGCGCCGAATTGAAGCCCAAAGGAATTGCCGGCGCTGCCTCGGTGAACCGCCACGATTCTCCCGGTCACCTTTTCCTCGAACTCTTTTCCTCGATGGGTTCCTTTGATCTGAATGACCATCTCCTTGCCGAGTTCAAAGTCTTTTTTGGAATGAAAGAGGAGACCGCCGAGGCTAATGTTGCTGATCATGACCTCGACCGGTCGTACGGCCGTGGAGATCTTTGCTTTGCCGAAAAAAGGAATGCGTGAATGCCGACGCTTCTCCATAACTTTGACCTTATACCATATCTAAATGGATTTCACAACCTTTGCCTTCAACAAGGCAAGAAACCCTTCGGTTCATTTTCTCGATCCATTTTTTTGAAGCGGATGGATCTCTTCTGAATTCCTCCAAAACCATATATGGTGTTCTTTTCCCCCGCTTTTCAACATATAGTGCTCTATCTAAAGGCCTCATTTGGCGACTTTTACGAAGAAACCCGAAGTGGCCCCCAAAATAGACATAAGGCATTGAAATATAAATGAAAGTTAATGCCTAATTTTTGAGCAATCTTCTTTTCAAGCCGGAAAGACGCGTTAAATATGACGTTCGGAACAATTTTATCCACAGTTTATACACATATTCTGTGGAAAACGTGGGGAAACCCCTTCCAATCAAGAAAAAGGGTGACTCATTTGCGTCCATAGGATGATTTTCCATCGGTCTCTTTCTTTACCCGATCGTGACTTGCCTGATGAAAAAGATCATCATCGAGGTAGGTGGTCGAATAACCGATCCCTTCCTCCAATTCATCTCTCTCCAAAATCAGGCGGGTCTTTCCGTCATCCCAGAAGAATAAATCGGTTCCGGGAAGGGAATTGATCCGGGGAGGTCCATAACGCGCGGTGATCTGCGCTTTCAGCTCTTCTACGGCGCTCGATTCCTTATCGACAGGGCGATAGTTGATCTCAATTCGAAAAAGCTGCCCCTTAAAAAAATCGGCAAGAACACCGGAAGCGGCCGGCGCAAAAAGAGCGGGATCGGCATGGAAGCGTTTTTCTTCCTCAAACTGTCCAATTTCTAACGCTGCCTCCTTGCTTTTGACCGCTTGAAGAAAATCGGGAAGGGCCATCCCCAATTTCAGCGGGCCATGTTCTCGTTGAATACGCTCATTGCTGTTGATGACAAAATGAATCGCATGCAGATCAGGCGGACGGAGCATCAAAAGCAGCATTCCCGCACAGAAGGCTCCCCTCCAGAGCGGTTTGAAGCCTCCCCGATTCACCCGAAACCGGTCAACCATAAACACCTTTTATATAAAAGAGAGAAAAAGCGCTCGGAAAACCCGACGGGTGGGAGAGAGCGACGGAATCGGCGCGACGCCACACTCTAAAACTTCCACTGCCTTAACATCGAGGCGAGGAAGATGATAATGAGTCCGATAATCAGCGTCAATCGGGTGTTTACAAATTCGGGAAGGGCCGGTTGATTCTCTCTCGGTCTCTCATCCTGCTCATCTTTATAACGAGAACGAAGAATACTGAAGAAATAAATCGAGGCAATCGCGGCGAACAGAAAGACCTTCACCCCCAGCGCAGAGATATAACCGGGAGGGACGAATTCATATCCTTTGGTCCGGACCCCGAAATTGATCCCGCCGGTGACAACCAAGATGAAGAGAAGCGGACCAACGATGCGACGGAATCGATGGTTGACCCCTTTCAGGAAATCGTAAGAGGGGTCTCCCGTTTTGAGCAGGGGCGCGGCGACAAAAACCAGAAAAGCCGCTCCCCCCACCCAGATGACGACGGAGATCAGATGAAGCCAGTGATTGAGGACAGCGAAGAAATTCATTTACACCGAAGTAACGTGAGGGGTGAGGAGTGAGGCGACAAACGCCCCACGACATTACATCTCCTTTTTTGTCGGGTCTTTGAGGTAGTCCTTCATCTTCTGAAGCATCTCTTCATCGATGAGACCGACCTTCCCCCGTTTTCCCATATAATCTTTTATATCATCCAATCGCTTCGACGCTTCGGTGTTGTCTTTGAGACGGCGGATCTTCTCTTTCGCATCTTCGAAGGCGTCGAAGGTCATTTCATCGTATCCGAAGGCGCGAAGCCGCTTCATCGCTTTCATCATCGCTTCATTGCGGAACTTGGTCAACAGCTCTGAAGTCACGGTGGTGACCCCCATCTTGCGGGCGCGGCGCTCGGCCGCTTTCTTGATTCCGCTTCGGACAAAATCGGGCGAGGTCATCAACCGCTTGTGGGCTTCTTCAGTCCAGGTCACGTCGGCGCGCGGCGCGTCCCAAATCTGGGTCAGCGCCGCCATGTCGATCCGCGCGATCCCCAACTCCCGCGCCAGATCCTCCGCGTCATTCTTCAACATCGTCCGGACGAAATCCCGGGCCATCTCGGGAGATTCGGCGATCTTCTGATCAAGGCGGACCTTCGCCGCATCGGTCCAAGGAAGCTCCGGATGCGCTTCTTCCTGAGGTTCATCTCCCAACGCCTCCGCTTTTTCCAAAAGGGCCAGGTCGACTTCGAGATGCCCCCGCTCCAGAGCAACCTCCTCCGCGATCTGCTTGATCATCGCCCGCATGAACTCCGGAACTGTCTCAAGGCGCTCCTGCGCTTCGCGCGTCCAGGCCAATGGCTTCGTCTCGACCCCCGCCGCCTTGTGCGCCGCGCCGGTCCCGGCGCCGGCCATCGGGTTCATCATCTTATCTTTAAATCCGGCGAGGACCTCTTCGGTGATGGTGGTGATTCCGAGCTCCCGCGCTTTTTTCTCGGAGAGCTTGCGGACCATCCCCCGTAGAAAGAAAGGCGCTTTTTTCAGGCGATCTTCCGCGTCCGGCGTCCAGGTGATTTCGTTTTCATTTGCATTTCCCATATCATGACCTCAAATTCTTAAAATTAACCGGGGAAGAGATCTTTACCAATGGCCGATGTCTTCTCCGGAACCGTTCGGGTGAATTCGGAAAATTTGAAGCTCCTCCCGAGACGGACTTCGGCCTCCTCCTTGACCTTCTGCATCACCTCCGGGGTGATCAGATCAATCTGGTGTTCGGTCGCATACCGCTCCACACTGCTCGCCACCATTCCCCTTGCGAAGGAAGGAAGCCTGTTGAGACGCTCTTTTGCCGCGATCGACCAGTTCAAGGTAAACTTCGCCTCGAACCCAAAGGTCTGCTCCGCCGGAAGCTCGATTCGTTTTCCCCCATATTGCCCCGGCTGATAATCGCAGGCGGGATCTTCCGCCAGGTAGCTGCCGTTCACGGCATACGCACGGCAGCGGCAGCCGCCGCAAATCTGAGAGAACTCGCACTCTCCGCATCGCCCACCGAGCTGCGGCTCGCGCAGATCATTTAAAATGGGAGAGGTATTCCATATTTCGTCAAAGGTCTGCCTCCGAAGATTTCCCGCCGAGACCGGCATGTACGGACAGGGGGTGATGTCCCCTTCCGGTGTGATCCGGCAATAATGCTTGCCGGCGGGGCAGCTCCCCTGCGCATAATTTTTTAACAAGGGAGAATTCGGATCGAGCTCATAGATGATCTTGCGGAAATGCGGGGCGCATTTGGCCCGAAGGATCAGATCGCCCAGCTGCCCGGCGGAGGAGGTCCAGGGGTCATCAAAATTTTGGAAGAGGCTCGGATTGTTTTCCTTGGCACCGACCCCCTGCGCCCGCGCGAGATAGGTCAGGATCTCCCGATACTGGCTGGGACGGATATCAATCAGGTTTTCGCCGCGGCCGGTCTGGACGAGAAAGAAAAAGTTAAGAACCTTCGCCCCGATGTTGCGCGCGAGCTCGATCATCGGCGGAATTTCGGAGACGTTCCACGACATCACACTCATGTGCAGGGAAAAATCGAGCCCTTCCGCTTTGAGATGCTCAATGCCGCGGAGCGCCGACTTCCACGATCCGGCCAGCTGACGGAAGTTGTCGTGCCGTTGCGGATCGACCGAATCGAGGCTGATCGAGGCCCCTTGCAGGCCGCTCTCGCGCATCCGTCTTGCTTCCCGCTCACCGAGCAAGACGCCGTTGGTGCCGAGAACACAGGTAAAGCCCTTGTCGGAAGCATACGAGGCGATGTCGAAGATGTCTTTTCGGACAAGCGGCTCCCCTCCGGTCAGGATCAGGAAGAGATTCGGGTTGACCTTCGCCATGTCGTCGATGACCTTGAAGCACTCTTCGGTTGTGAAGTCGTGCGAGATATCGGCGTGGGGAAAGGCACTCATGTAGCAGTGGGTGCAGAAGAGATTGCAGCGCTGGGTGAGGTTCCATGAAACGGAGTACGCTTGATGTGCCATTGAAAGAATCTCTAATGAAAATACAAAACAGTAAGCCTGTTCAGGAATGGCCAGATGCAAGGCCGCAGGGAGCGAGGCAACCGGAATGTACTGTGTGGTACATGAGGATTGCCGAGCGACCGAGAACGTAGCAGGTGGCCGTTCATGGACAGGCGACTAGAAACCTTGCGACCGCATCGCTTCCGCCCACCGCTCGGTGACTTGATCGAGGATCTCGATGGTGATCCGGCCGATTCCCTTCTCATTGGCGTACGATTCAATCTCCTTGATCACCGTTCCCCGGACGAAAGAGGGGATGCGGGCGATTCGGCCCTCCGCATCAGCATCCCAGGCGTGATGTCGCTCGACATTCCGGGAAAGCTGCGCCCATTCACTGTATTTTGCATCGATAATCGAGGGGTTAATCTCGCGGAGCCCCTTCTTGCGGGCATCCACCTCGATCCGCCAGCGGGTCATCTCTCGAATCAATCCTTCCGGGATCTCCAGGAGCTTCGTATTTGCCGCATCGGTCCAGCTGATGGGGGCGAGCACTTTGTCCAGTCCGCTCTCCTTACGCTCCAGTTTTTTATAATATTCCCCCGGGGCGCCGCAGAGAGAGCAATGGTCAGGAATATGCTGCGAGGCAACCTGGCTGCAAAGCGTACAGACGAAGTAATCAAGCTCTTTCTTCATAAAGATGAACCGCGATGCCTTGGCCTCGCAGACGGGACACTGCGACGGAACCTGTCGGACAACATGGCCGCACATTCCGCAGAAATGGAAGCTCTCTTCCGCAGCCGGTTCCCCCTTCGTCATGGTGGCAATTCGCTTTTTGATCTCTTCGAGGCTGGTCGCGCCGGAAAGAACCGCCTCCATCTCCTCGGTCGCCTTTTTAATTCCCGCCTCTGCGACCTCGAGCGTAATCTCGGTAATCGCGTGACTGAAGGCATAATTCTCGATGTGCTGACGGGTTCCGTCCCGCATGAAGCCGACCGGCACACGCGCCAGCCGCTCCTGCGCATCGGCCGTCCAGGTGAACTGGGGTGTCTTTACTTCAGGGGCCTTTACTTCAACTTTTGGCGTGCTCTGCGGAAGAACCGCCTCGGCGATCGCCTTGGCACTCATCTCAATCGCCTGATCGTCGTCCTGGCCTCCTTCGATCATCCGAACGGCAAATTCTTTTGTGATCGTTTGGAAGCCCATCTTTCGGGCCATCTTCTCCGCCTTCGCTTTGGCGCGACGGCGCTCGAAACCGGCCGGAACCTTGCGGATAATGTTTTTGGCATCTTCGGTCCAGTTCAGCGGGACCCCGTCGTAGCCGACCTCTTGAACCAATCCCCCCTCGGCCTTGGCCGCCGCTTCGAAGATCGACTTATCAAGAAATTGGAAGGCGCTCCCTTCGGCGCTGCAGATCGGGCATCGGACCGGCTTCTCCCCTTTGGCGGTATAGCCGCAGCCGCCGCAGATAAAGAAATCCATCTTCGCCTTCTCGTCGTAGCTCGCGGCGCGCTCGGCATCGCGGTCGCCGACGATCTGGGTCATCATCCCGGCAAGACCGTTCCCCTCGAGGGTTTGAGAAACCCCTTCGGCGGCGGTCATCTTGTTCCGGTCGATCCCCTTCTCATCGAGCACCCGGCCCAAATTCTTCATCGCTTCGATCGCCGACTTCGGCAAGATATCCCCCATCGCCGCATCGACAACCGAATTGCTGATGATGGTGAAACCCTTTTCGATCGCATACCGGTAGACGGCGGTCTTGGCGACCCCCCGCGCGAAGATGGGAACCTTCTCCATCCGCTTGGAGGCCTCTTCGGTCCAGGCGACAGTATACTCGGCGATGGCATCGATCGGCGGAATATATTTCTGGTTCGAGACCAGCACGTTGCACGGCGCCATCCGGATCAGGTTCTCCGAGTTGCTCCCGACATCCATCTCTTCATCGGAGTGGACGCCGATCCGGCCGACGACGAGAAGCCACGGTTTCTCTTTCTTCACATATTGAAGGACCTTCTCGAAAGGCTTGCCGTCGAGGAGCGAGGTTTTGACCGTCACCCCCTCCGCCTCGGCGATCTTAAGGCAAATTTCAAGGTGGGACTGATAGATCTTGGCGAGGCCGGAGTCGATCACCTCTTCGTGGAGTTTCTCCTGTTCCTTGAACCGGAAGACTTTTCCCGCCTCTTCGGAGAGAACCCCGGAGATCGAATTGAAAACGGCATAGTGATAATAGGGATCGAAGGCCGAAACGACGTCGATCTGAAGCTGATACGCCTTGGCGAGATCAAGGGCCGTTTTGAAGCCGGCGAAGGAGAAGTGGCTTCCATCGACCGCCACGACGATCTTTCCCATTTTTCCCGGCTCGGGCGGCTTCGTCTCCTTGACGACGAAAACATCCGACTTGCGGACCCGGCGAATCGTCCGCTCGGTCACGCTCCCGATCATGCTCTCACGGACGGCGCCGACGCCGAGGGCGCCGAGGATCACCAGATCGTAGCCGTTCTTCACAATGTCATCGACCAGAACCTTGTAGTTCTTCCCTTCGAGCGAGACCCGCTCCATCGGGATGTTTCCCTCTTTGCATTTTTCGTCGACGATATCCAGGTAGGAATCGGTGATGATTTCCAGTCCGCGGGTAATCAGGGAGTCGTGGATCTTTCTCTGCCGCTCCAGTTCGTTCTCGTCATGATACTCTTCGGGGAGGCCCGCCTCCATCTGCTTGAATCGCTTGTCGTGGAGCTTGGCGGCATAGGCGTGGCTTCCGATGACCTTCGCCCCAAATTGCTTCGCCAACATCACACCGATATCGATGGCCGTGTTGGAATAGTCTGAGTTATCGACAGGGATATAGATCGACCGATACATATGAGAAGCCTCCCCCTTGAATGCAAGCCCCGGAGATCGAAGCGGATCATGCCGAATATTCAGGCATCCTATCAAAAGTGGCTGCATTATAGCACCCTCTTTTTTTAAAAACAACTTTTTTTCTATTGACAGTAAGCGCGGAAAGGACAACGGTCATCCCACTTACACTGGCGAAAATTCGGAGGAAATCACCCGCGGGATCGAAATGGTTTTTATTCTGAAACCACCCCGACGCCCCCCCCTTCTTTATCGACCACCGGCATCGATTTATTGCAGTGGGGACATTTGACATAGACGAGGTTATCGAAGAGGCCGATACTGTAATGGTTGACGAGCAGGTCGAATTCCTTTTTACAGGAAGGACAGGCAGCAAGGTAACGCTTTAAAAAGAGCTTTACTTCCGATTGAAGGGTTTGAAGCTGGTGTTGTAGCCGAAGGACTTCCGATTCGAGACGATCGATCCGTTTCTCTATTTCTTCCGCCATAGTGGTCGTATCATAGACAAAAAGAGTTGACCTGTCAATCGAGAACTATCCACCCGACCTAAGCGTGTCCTTTGTGTTTAGGGGGGATAAAACGTGTCTCCGACCCCTCCATTCCACAATCAACGTCCCCGCCTCTTAAAAAAGCGGCATTGAACTTGTTATTAGAAAAATACGCAAAAAGTTGGATTGACAATGGGTCAATATAGGAGAAGATTATTCCACAAGAGAATTTTCCGGCGAAGAACTCATCTCAGACCATCTAGAGGAGGTGGAATGATCAAAGCAACGAGATTTCCCGTGTTATGGTATGGGCTCCCGGCATTAATTGTAACGGTCCCGTTACTGTTCCTCTGGCCGGGATGGTTCAAGAACTTATTCGCTTCAGAGGGTTTTTTACCCCACCTTTACTGCTATCTTGAAAAACCGGGTCTCGTTCTGCTCCATGTCGTTTCTGATTCACTCATCGGATTGGCTTATGTTGCCATTTCAGCCACCTTGACCTATCTTGTCTATCGGGCGCGACGAGACATCCCCTTTCACTGGGTCCTTCTGGCATTCGGACTTTTTATCATCACCTGCGGCGCCACCCATTTCATGGAGGTCTGGACCACTCTCTGGACGCCGGTCTATTGGTTGGCCGGAAATATTAAATTGATGACGGCGATCGCTTCGGTTGCAACCGCCGTCATCCTTCCCCCCCTGATTCCCAAAACCCTCGCGCTTGTTCAATCGGCAAAGATTTCCGAAGAACGCCGGATCAAATTGGAGAGCACCCACGCGGAGCTGGCCGAGCTTTATACCCAGCTCAAAGAGCAGGACCGATTGAAAACGCAATTCTTCGCCAACATCAGCCACGAATTGCGAACCCCCCTCACGCTCGTCCTCGGACCGGCCCAACGGCTTCTCGAATCCGATCGATTGACAACAAACGAGCGACAGAATCTGGAAACGATCGACCGCAACGCCCGGCTGCTGCTCAAACATGTCAACGACCTCCTCGATCTCTCGAAGATCGAGGCCGGGAAAATGACGGCCAACGCGATCGAAACCGACCTGGCGCAACTGGTCCGTTTCACCGCGGCTCACTTCGAATTATTCGCGACGGAGCGACAGATCGCCTATACCGTTGAAACCGCCGAATCGGCTCCCGCCCGGATCGACCCGGAAAAGATTCAGCGCGTCCTCTTAAACCTTCTTTCCAATGCTTTTAAATTCACCCCGACCGGGGGAAAGGTGCGCTGTCTTCTTCGCATCGAAGAAGGAGACGCCCGCCTCTCCGTCCAGGACAGCGGCCCCGGTGTACGTCCCGAACTGCGTCAGGTGATCTTTGAGCCGTTCCGGCAGGGAGATGAAAGCGCCACACGCCGGTTCGGCGGCACCGGTTTAGGACTCTCCATTGCCAACGAGCTTGTCGCGCTGCACGGCGGCAAGATCACGGTCGGCGATGCCCCCATTGGAGGCGCGCAATTCGATATCACCCTTCCCCTTGTCGCCTCGACTGGAGAGGAGAAGAGACCAGCGAGTGGACCGGTCGCTGAGATTCCCTTCCCGCTGTCACAACCATTCATCGATCTGGAAACCGAACGAAAACGCCCCGCACAGGACATGCAATCGGTTCAAACGCCATCCGCTACGGCGAACGGAGGGGTCGGGACAACCCTCCCCCTGGTTCTCGTCGTTGAAGACAATCCGGCGGTGAATAGCTTTATCACGGAGTCATTGACCCCGCATTATCGGGTCGTGAATGCCTTGAATGGACAGGAAGGACTGGAAAAAGCGCTGGCCCACAAGCCCGACCTCATTCTCAGTGATATCATGATGCCGGAGATGAGCGGTGACCGAATGATCCGTGAAATACGCGCTCACTCGGAGATGGATATGGTCCCGATCATTGTTCTGACCGCCAAAGCCGACGATGAATTGAGCGTCCGAATGTTGCGGCAAGGGGCGCAGGAATATTTAATTAAGCCTTTTCCCGTCGAAGCGCTTCGGGTCCGCGTCGGGAATCTCATCGCGATAAAACAAACTCGAGAGCTCCTCCAACAAGAAGTCGCCGCCCAACACCAAGATCTGGTGATATTGGCCAATGAAATCGTCCTTCACAAGCGGGCGCTGCAACAGAAAACCGCTCAGGCTGAAGAGGCGAGCCGCCTGAAGACGCAATTTCTCTCCAACGTCTCTCACGAGCTCCGGACCCCGCTTCATGCCATTATCGGTTATACCTCTTTGGCGCTCGACGGAACATATGGACCTCTCGATCCGGCCCTCCGGCCTGCGATGGAAGGGGTGACCCGAAATGCGGAGGGTCTTCTCTTATTGGTGGACGACCTGTTGGATCTGACGCGGATCGAGGCGGGAAAGTTGGCGATCGAACCGTCGTCCCTCGACCTCATTCTATTGCTCCGAGAGACCGCCTCCGGCATTCAACCGCTTCTGGAGGAGAAACGACTCGTTCTCCAATGGCGCCTCGCCGATCCAACCCCGAATATCGAATCGGATAGAATACGGGTCGGGCAGATCTTGACGAATCTCCTCGCCAACGCCGTGAAGTTCACTCAACAAGGGAAAATCACCATCGGAACGGAAGATCATCCGGAAAGAGGCGGCATCGCGATTTGGATTCAAGATACAGGGGTTGGTATTCCAGAAGAAGAATTGCCGAAGATCTTTGATACCTTCCATCAGGTCGACGGCGCCAGCACACGCGAGTTCGGGGGGGTGGGATTGGGACTGGCGATCGTCAAGGAATTGGCCGGACTGCTTCAAGGGAAAATTCGGGTCGAGAGCAGGGCAGGAGAGGGATCGACCTTCACCCTCTTCCTGCCGTACCGCCTCGAAGGAAAAGGGTGATCCCGCTCCGGGAAGGCGCCTACGCCGACTCCATCTCGGCGACGGTCATCGTCTCCACTCGATTTCCTCCCGCGCGCTTCGCCCGGTAGAGGGCAAAGTCGGCGGCCAGGATCGCCTGGCGCGCATCGCGCAGTTCCGGATCGGGGAAGCCGGCCACCCCGATGCTGACGGTGACCCGGTGTTTCTTTCCAAGAATCGGAAACGCCGTGCCGCCGACCCGTTCCAAGATCCGCTGGGCGACCTGGGCGGCATCCTCCCGGAGCGATTCAGGCAATAGAACGGCGAGCTCATCCCCCCCATACCGGGCCGCCAGATCGACCTTTCTGATCTCCATTTGAATGATCTTCCCCAACTCCTCCAGGACCTTGTCTCCCGCTTCATGGCCGAATTTGTCGTTGACCTGTTTGAACTCATCAACATCAATCAACAAACAAGAGAAGGGGGTACAGTACCGCTGCGCGCGGGAGAACTCCTGGTTGAGCACCTCTTGCAGGTAGCGCCGGTTGAAGAGGCCGGTGACCGGATCGGTAATCGCCAGGGTCTGTACCTGCTTGAGGAGGACTTGATATTCTTGGTTCTTTCCGGCCAGCTCTTTGTTTTTCTGGATCAGCTCGTCCTGAAGGCGCTTCATTCGAAGGGCGGCGGCGACCCGCGCCTGCAGCTCCGCCGGATCGAACGGCTTGGTCACATAATCGGTCGCCCCCTCTCCCAGACCCAACACCTTGTCCTCCGTTTTTCCCTTGACCGTGACGATGATGATCGGGATGCCCCGGAGTTCCTCTTGCCCCCGGAGATGGCGGCAGGTTTCGCGCCCGTTCATGTCGGGAAGAACCATATCGAGGAGAATGAGATCCGGGAGGACCTCTCGGGCCAGCTTCAGCCCCTGAATGCCGGTATTGGCAAAGAGAACCTGATAGCCGACTGCTTCCAAAGCGGCCTTGATTTGTTCGAGCTCAAAAGGGCTGTCTTCGATCACCAGAACACGCGGCACCTTCTCCTCCATCTCCGGCCTCCATCCCTTAAGGTGAGGATAGCATAGAAAAAAGGGATGTCAATTTATACTTCATCGCCGTACTAAGGACAAGGTGACTTCATCTTTGTGAATGAGTTTTCACTCTTTTGCACATATTTGCATCCCATCCAAAACCGATCACCTTACATCTTCAATAAGATAGACCTTCTTGGAGTATTCCGAACGGTACCGGATGGATCTCGTACGGAATGGTGTTTGCATTTTTTTAATTTCTATCTGCAAACTTCCTTGACACTTTCCGCACAGCTCCCCCCTTTCCGCAGGTCGATATTTAGGGAGATTCTATGCTGAGTTTGCTAACAACAAACATACAAAACGCTTATTCTAATCCGCCTTCTCAAGAAGTTCCTCAGGTTTTCATCTTCTTCCTTTTTCTTTTCCTGATTCGTTTCTACCTCTTTATCTCCCGACGGTCTATCCCCGCCGCCACCCTCTCATACTGGTCTTCAGCGGAATCTGCAAAGCGCGAAGAGACCCGCGCATCCCAAAATACCTCCGAAACTGACAGCGGGCTCTAAGACAGACCACTGCATCCCGCTCGAACAAGGCGATAGAGGGGGGGCTCCGGTCGGATCGAGATGGTTTTGATGCGCGGAAAACGTGCGGTGATCGGTCGGTATCTGCTTCAGCGTCTCTTTTCGCTTTCGCTTGCGGAGGAAGCGGAATCGGTCCGAAATATATGGACGCGGTTGCGGCCGGCGCGCTTCGCTTCGTAGAGCGCTTTATCGGCGCGATGAATAAATTCCTCGGGGGTGGGAAGCGTCTCCTCGTTCCCTTTCATCGTGCTGATTCCGAAGCTGCACGTCACGGTAGTATCCTCCGGAAGGAATCTCTCGGCGGCAGTCGCCTCCCGCAGCCGCTCCGCCGCGGCGAGGGCTTCCGCTTCAGCCGTATCGGACATCAAGATGAGAAACTCCTCTCCTCCATACCGGGCCACGGTGTCGTAAGGCCGGACGATGACGCCCAAGAGCCTCGCGAGCCCATTGATCACTTGATCCCCCATAAGATGTCCGAAGCGGTCGTTGACCGACTTGAAGTGGTCGATATCCATCAAAAGAAGGGAGAGAGGCCGATGCAGGCGGAACGCCCGGTCCATTTCGGAGACGAGAATTTCATTCAGGTAACGGCGGTTGTAAAGACCGGTCAGGGGATCGCGGATGGAAAGGCTTTTGATCTCCTCGAATGCCTGTTGTTTTTGAATTGCAATGACGGCCAGCGTCGCCAGCAGCCGGAGGGCCTCGAGCATGGAGGGGGTGAATGTCCTGGGCTTAAAATCATCATTGTAGAGAATGCCGACCGGTCCCTTCTCGGAGAGAAGCGGAACGGCGATCAGGGAGCGGACCCCCTCTTTAAGGAGAATCGGGTTGTTGAAAGAGGGGAATTCGGAAATATTCGGGATCACGACCGGTTCATTACGCGAAAGAATATGTTCCGTCAGTCCCCCGGCCCGGACGGAATAGATCGCCTGCCTAAAAAAATCGGACGAAAAGCCTTTGGCCGCAACGAGGAACAGTTGCTGCTTGTCCTTGTCAAAAATCGAGAGGGAGCCGGCCGGCATTCCGGTCATCCGGATCCCCCCCATCACGATCGCTTCGAAGATCTGCTGGGAGGTTTCGGAACGGGAGAGGAGCTGGTTGATTTCCAAGAGAACCCGATGCTCCGCCAGATGCGCCCGTAATTGGATCTCCTGCTCCTCCAATTCATGAATGACGCTCCAAATAAGAAAGGAGACCTGTCCCGTCACCACATCAAAGGAGCGGGTGGGGATATTGATCAGGCGCGTGTGCATCTGTTGATTCCCGGTCAAATCGAAAACCAGATCGACATCGATCCCTTGCATGTACTGAACGGGATCTCCGATGAAAACGGGAAGCGCCGCTTCTTGGGCGAGAAGGATGCCGGGCGCCTTTGGGTCCAGATCGGAGACCCCGGCGATTTGCACCCAGTTAAACCGCAGCAAGCGGCTTAAGACCGCTCTTCCTCCTCTTCCCGCTCCGATCAGGAAAATTCTTGTAAGACCCTCTTTGTTTACATTGTTTTCGATTTTTGTGCCGTGGGACATGCGCCTCACTCAGGTAAAAGATGGTTCACACTCGTCAGATTTCGATGATCCTGTTTCAGAAGTTTATCGCAAGCTTTCCCATTGTCAACTTCGTCTCCTGGGATTTCTTCTTCCGGAATTAGGGTCGATTCCCAATACCGCAACGAGAATAGTTTGCTACCCTTATTGACGGACCGCACATCCTCAAGGCTTTTAACATAAAGAAAGATCAACGGCGAGAGGGTTGAATACTTTTAGCGGTCCTTACATTCAGCAATCTTATCGTAAGATCCTAATTGGCAATAGGTATTCATCTGTTAAGGAGAAAAAATGAGACGTGTCGAATTTATGCTCGGTGGCGAGGATTTTAAAAAAATGACCGCGGCCCACTTTATGGAGTCCGATGTTTATTACTACTCCCAAAACGCGCCCGCGACCGAGTTGATCAACGCCATGACGCGGGGCGGATTCGGAAGCTTACCGATCGTGGCGCCCGGCAAAGTGCTCGTCGGCATTGTCAGCGAGTACGATTTATTAAATGCGATCATGGCCGGCAGAGATCTTAAAACACTCACAGCCGGGGAGATCATGACGGCCGATCCGGTCACCGTAAGCGAGGAAACCCCGGCGCAAGACATCCTGGCGATCCTCCAGGCGAAGCACTTTATTCGGGTGCCGGTCGTTGATGAGAACAGGATTCTGGTCGGCGTTGTCGCCCGACGGGATATTCTTCTCGGATTTAAGAAGTCGATCGAAAAGGCCCCCCAGATGGCATTCAATCTGTTGTAAGAGACCCTGCGATGATCTAAGGCCCTGCTTTCTTTGAAAGCAGGGCCTTTTCATTCCCGGAACCGAATCAACAGAAGAAAATGCGGCCTGTTTTGGGTAAAAAATTTTTCTTGAGACCGCCCGGGCGAGTATGTTATATTCGGTTTCGCTCGGCAATCTGACCGCTGAGCGCCTCCGGAACTCTCATGGGGGTTCTATTCATCGGGAATATACATTCACGATGACGTTCAGAACAAATACGGCGGCGCTTAAGGGGGCGCCGTCGGGATGGTCGGATCACTCGTCAGCAACAAGGGAGAAGAAAATGGCCACAAACACAGGCTCAAAAACAATCGTCGCCCCAGGTTTTGACCTCTTTTTTGATATGATGCATAGATATGGGTTACTTCTCGTGTTATTTGGCAGCTTGGCGTACTTTGCCTACGTCCAGTTTAACGTCACCACCTTTATCCCAGGCTCCGCTTGGAGCGTTCCCGCTGCCGCTCCGGCCGCCCCAGCGCCGAAGTAACAGAGAAGACTCGAGTACCGCTTTTTGTTCGGTCCTAGCGCCAGGATCGTCTTTAAGATCGTTGCCGGGTGGAAAAGGGGGTTAGACTCCTTTCCACCCGGCGCTCGTCCCGCAAAAGACCTCAGAGTTGAAGTTTGTCCACGCCGTTCTTTCCCTCCCTGGAGCTCCAAAATCTTTATATTCCAAGCGTTTCTGATTCCTACGACGTAACCTGACGCGGCGCCTTTTTGCGCCTTCAGTCATCGGAAAATTCACACTCTCCGGCCCTTCCATCCCCCCCTGCGAAAAAGGAATCCCCCCGCCACCGCCAGGGTGGAGTAAGCGGCGGTCACGGCGATGAAGACGCCGCGCGGACCCATCCCCGCCGTCACCGCCAGCAGGTAAGCCGCCGGGATCTTGAACAGCCAAAAGCAAAAAAAGTTGAGGAACGTCGGGGTGGTCGTGTCGCCCGCGCCGTTGAACGCTTGGGCGAAGACAAAACCATAAGCGTAAAAGAGAAATCCGAGCGCCACGATCCGAAGACAGTCGACGGCAAACGGGACGACCGCCGGATCGACGGTGAAGAAATGAACGATCGGCCCCGGCAAAAGGACAAAGACGACGCTGACCGATCCCAAGAAGACGAAGTTGTAGAAAGCGGCGATCCAGACCGATCGTTCCGCGCGCTCCGGCCGGCCCGCCCCCAGGTTCTGCCCCACCAGGGTGGCCGCCGCGTTGGCAAAACCGAACGAGGGAAGGAGCGCGAAGATGGCGACACGGATTGCGATCGTGTAGCCTGCCAGCGCCGCGCTTCCGAAGCCGGACAAAATTCGCACCAGGCCGAGCCAGCTTGCGCTCTCGACCAAGGTCTGCAAGATGCCGAAGGCCGAGATGCGCAGCAATCGAACGGTCACTGAAACGTCGAAGCGGAGGTGCCGTCTTCCGATCGACAACGCCGCCTCGGAGCGGGACAGGTTCGCCAGCTGATAGAGCACACCGACTCCGCGGCCGATCGTCGTGGCGACCGCCGCCCCCGCGACCCCCATCTCCGGAAACGGCCCCCACCCGAAGATGAAGAAGGGATCGAGGACGATGTTGATCACATTCGCCAGCCAGAGCGACCGCATCGCCGCCGCGGCGTCGCCTGCCCCGCGGAAGATCGCATTCACAAGAAAAAGGAGAACGATGGTGACACTCCCGCCGAGCATCATCGCCGTGTAGCCCGATCCGCGGCTCACCACAGCGGGGGAAGCCCCCATCGCGGAAAGGAGCTGAGGCGCAAGCCAAATGCCGGCCCCCCCGATGACGGCCGAAATCACCACCCCGGCCCAGATCGCCTGAACGGCGGCAAGGGCAGCCCCTTCCCGATCTTTCTCGCCAAACCGGCGCGCCACTGTCGCGGTCGCCCCCGCCGACAGCCCCATCGCCACCGCGTAGACGACGGAGAGCATCGCCTCGGTCAGACCGACCGTCGCCACCGCTTCCGCGCCGAGCTTGGAGACCCAGAAGATGTCGACGATCGCGAAAAGCGACTCCATCGACATCTCGAGCACCATCGGCACCGCCAGGAGGACAACCGCCCGCCGGATCGGCACCTCGGTAAAGTCCTGCCGGCTCCCGCGGACCGCTTCGCGAAGGGTCGCCCAGACACCGGCGGATAGCGCGGGCCGGGACGAAGGGGCCGTCACCGAACCGCCGGGAGAAAGCAGAAAAAATTTTGCCAAGAAACGCCATACACGATCGATCATCGGTTTGTTTTTCCCACCTTCATTCTCACGACAGAATAAGCGGTCCAGTTTACAACCAACTTCAATCAGGTGCAATACGGTCCCAGGGGGCGTTCTTTTGTAGGGGCGTATTGCAATACGCCCCTACCGCCGTGATGCGTATTCACCTGTGAGAGGACTTTTCCAGAGGAGGAATGACGTCAAACCTTCATGCTCAAAATAATCTCTTTGAGCAGATGGCGATGGCACTGTTTTTCTTCTTCCGCGCAATGGCAGAGCAATGTCACCGGCTGGGTCTCCGCCAATTTCTTGATCAGTCTCAATGTAAACTTCTGCCCGTGGTTTCGGATGACCCTGTTCTGCCGATCGGCCCCGCCGCGCTGAAACATCTCCGCCTTATATCGGCGCGTATAGGTTTTCCAATCGATCTCCTCGTTCAGAAAACCTCTCAGCAGCGGTTCGCTCGGTCCCAAATTCGCCATCCAGACGTCGTAGCGATCTTTCTTTATCCCGCGACCCCGAAAGCGGGCCACCAGGATGCGCAAGCCGTCTCTTTTCGGATCGAGGGGGGAATGGATTGATTTCGTCTTCAACATCGCCTTTCAAGCTCCATACAAGGCTTAGACTTAGGTCAGCAATGCGTCTCGTTCCGCCTACTCCATTGGAGGGCCGAAGACTCCTCCTTCCGTCTGATTGACTCATTCCCGAAAGGTTCCTACGATAGAAATTGGAAGTCATTCGGCTCGAACCAAACAGCGATTTTTGACGCCGAGGACGGAGGAGAAAGCCTCTCCGGACGACCCTTTCGGAACGCCCGGCCGGAGGGCTTCGTCTCACCACGATTATGACTCACCCAAACACGTTTGAAAAGGAGACCTTTATGAGAAAGTTGTTTGCGACGATTGGATTGTTAGTTTTGCCCCATCTGGTTCATGCCCAAGAGGCGGCGGTCGTTACGCCGGGAGGCGCGGCGATCCTCTTCTCGGGTCCCCATTTTTTCGCCGCGCTTCTGGTCGGAATTGCCCTTGCGGTGGCGTTTCAGCTGGCGCTCACCCATCTTTCCGTGGCGGCCGGCGTCAGCGCCGTCGGACCGGTCGATAAGAGAGAGACCGACACCTCCCGGGACGAGAATAAAGAGAAGGAGGATCAAGGGGCGATGGCGACCGTTCGCAAGATCACGACCGGGTACGGCCTCTGGACACTGGTCACGGCGAGCATCGCCCTCTTTTTTGCCAGCTGGCTCGCGGTCGAGATCAGCTTGACGCCGAGCGTCTTGATCGGCGCGATTTTGGGCCTAACCGTCTGGGGGCTGTTTTATCTGGCGATGACCTATCTGCAGTTGGGCGCCGCCACCTCGCTGATCGGCTCGCTGATCAATACCGCCACCTCGGGGCTCCGCTCCATGGGGGAAGCGGCCTCCTCCCTCTTCGGGACCTCCCCCGAAAAACAAGCGGCCGACACCGCCGCGCAGGTGACCGCCGCGGTGCGGGACGAAATCTTCGGGGAGATGGCGCCGGAGGATGTCCGAAACCGGATGCAGCAGTTCATTCAGGAGCTCAAGCCCAAGCCGATCGACCCCCGGCAGATCCGCGAGGAGTTGGAGCAGCTCTTCAGCGAAACCGAAATCCGGGCGATGACCGTTCACGACGATCGATTGGACCGCGATAAACTGATTGCGTCGTTCGACACGAAATACGGCTCTCCCGAACGGAGACGGGAGAAGATGGCGCGGGCCAAAGGGGCCGTCGCCACGGCGCAGGAGGAGGCAAAATCGAAAAAACCGGTCGCCGAGAAAGTGGTCGATGCCGGATTGCGCGTGGCCGCCGGCTACTCCAAAGAAGAGGCGGAACGAACCCGCCGGGAGTGGGAGCAGTATCTGCGTAACACCGGCAAAGAGGCGCTCAACCCCGACAGCATCAAGCGGGAAATCGAAACGCTTGTCCATGATCCCAAGAAAGGGGCGGCCCTCCTTCAGAGCCGGGCCAACGAGGCCTTCAACAAATCGACGGTCGTTTCGCTCCTAGAACAGCGGGAGGATATGTCGCACGAAGAGGCGGAGCGGACCGCCGATCGGGCCGAGCAGATCATTCGGGAGTTTCGACAAAGAGGGGGCGGGGTCCAGGAAAGTCTGAGCGCCCTCCAGGAGAGCGCCGTCGCCCGGGTGCGGGACTATCTCGACTCCCTGAATCGCCCCGACCAAAAATACGGCGGATTGCGCGACGATCTGATGCGTCTTTTCCGCGATCCGAAACGGGGGGCGGAGGCATTGGCCGATCGTCTTAAATCGATCGACCGGGAGACCCTCAAATCGACCCTCGCCTCCCGCACCGATCTTTCGGAGGAAGATGTCGAACACATTCTCAACCAGATCGAATCGACGCGCGACAAGGTGGTCGGAAAAGCGGAAGAGATGAAGGCCGAGGTGGAGCGCCGGATGAACCGCCTGAAAGAAGAGGCGCTGAAACAGGCCGAAGAGACCCGGAAGGTCGTCGCGGCCGCGGCCTGGTGGACCTTCATCACCGCCGTGGTCTCGGGCGCGGCGGCCGTGGCGGGAGGGATCGTGGGAGCGACGTGACGCAGAAAGAAGAGGGATGCGTTCCATTCCTGAGAAGAAAAAAGAGGAGAGACGCCGACGAGAAGATCCCCTCTGGCTGACACGGTCGGAAGCGAGGAAAACGGAACGACGGTTCGCCCTCCGCCACAGTCGGAGGTTGTGCGTGCAATGCATACTCTTCACGGAAATCCTCGTTTTATATCCTCCATATGACAAAATAAAAGGGGTGGCCGAAAACGGCTACCCCTTTCAGTTGAAGACGAGATGAAGCATCGCGAAGAAGCAATACGAGGTTAATTCCCATCCTCGCGAGACTTATACGACTTGTCGGCGCCCAGCATGATCTCGCCTCCCTCCACCGCCTCTTTAAAGTTGTTCAGATCGTCTTCGATCTTCCGGGCCGGATCTTCGCCGAAGAATTCCGCGAGCGCCTCGCCGATCTCCCCGCCCGGAAGGGTGTATTCCATCGACACCCGAAGCTCCGTCTGTCCATCGCCGGCCTTTTCAAAATAAACCGTCCCTTCGTTCGGCACATCGGCATCGGCCAACGCGCGCCAGGAGATCATCTCATTCTTTTTATCTTCCACAATTTCGGCATCCCATTCGATCGGAACGCCGGCCGGGCCTTTTGCCACCCAGTGCGATCGTTTGCCGCGGGTACCGGTGACCGATTCCAAGTGGCTCATGATGTTCGGAAGGTTTTCAAAATTGCGCCAGAATGCATAAAGTTCTTCGGGTGATTTGGCAATAACGATCCTTTTTTCCACCTGAATCGGCCCGCTTTGGCCTCTGAACCGCTCGATTTTCCCTTTGAACTCGTCGGCCCATCCTTGGGCCCATCCCTTGGCCCGCTCCGTCAGGCTCTGAATTTCTTCGGTCAGGCGCTCGGTCCCGATGGCGGCCTTGATATTGAACGGGCGATTCGTGACCCCCCGATAAATCAAAGCTCCCGCAGCGCCGACCAGCAGGGCATCGGCCAAGCTCACCTTTCGAAGGTAATAGAAGAGCAGCGCCCCCCCGCCGGCCGCGGCTGCAATCTGCTCGATATTGTTGACGGAGATTCCTGCCATATACGACGACCCGCTCCGGGAAACAGCCGCCGGCTTTTGTTTCGCGTGATTTTTGTTTTTAGACGACATACCCATCCTCCTCATTTCTGATCCATTCAGAATTTTCAGAACGTGGTTCCTAAATGCGTTCAGACTCGGTTTTCTTCATTTTGCCGGAGACGGAAAGGAATACCCCTCCTCCGGATCGGGAGGAGACAATGACGGACTTCCCTTCACTGGTATTAGCATAACGTTTCAGTCGAGGCGGAGTCCATGCAACTTCCGGGTTAATACAAATGGGTGATAAGGCAGTGCGGAGTAGGTCGGCAAGGGATGGAACCCGGCGACCCTCGTCATAAGCCGATTACCGATTAATTCTTAATTCATAATTCCTAATTTATAATCTCCTTCTGTTTTTCGAATTCCGAATTATGCTACGATTTTTAGGGATAGCCATCTTTGGTCCTCTTAAATGCACTTCGAAGAAAAAATAAATATCTTGTTGGTGGATGACAAACCCAATAATCTTATCTTATTGGAAGCGATTCTGGATTCCCCCGAGTATCGTTTGGTGAAGGCGTCTTCCGGAAGGGAGGCGTTAAAACATCTCCTTAACGAGGATTTCACCCTCATTCTGCTCGATGTCATGATGCCGGAGCTGGATGGATTTGAGACGGCGGAGATCATTCGGCAACGCCCCCAATCCAGGAACACTCCAATTATGTTTATCACCGCGATGGACCCGGATGAAGAAGCGATGCTCAAGGCCGACTCGGTGGGGGCGGTCGATTATTTCTTCAAACCTTTTGATTCCGATCTATTACGGGCGAAAGTGTCTCTCTTCGTCGATTTGTACAAAAAGAATCGGCTGCTCCGGCGCAATTGAAACGCTTTTTCATCCGGAAGGATACGGATCAACCGCGCGTCCATGACCCGCCCTTCTTCACCCTTCCCTCTAGTAAAAAACCGCTCCGCTTTTTGATCTTGGTAAAACAGCGGTGAAAGATATCTTCCAACCAACGGCGGTCCCTTCCGATTAATTCCATATCATCAACGGCGCACGTCTCACTCCTGAATGGTATACTAATCGGCATCAATCCGCGCCCTCGCCGCTTGAATCGAACACGAGTGATCGACCGGGTCTATTTCGACAGAATCCACGAAATCACGACGGCGCGATAGAAGATCCAAATAACATCCAGTGAGAGGTAAACATGGCCTTACCGATTCAGATTCATACCCTCATCGTCGAAGACTCCGAAGAAGATACCGAGCTGCTGTTGCGGGAACTTCAGAAAGGGGGGTATGACCCGATCCATGAACGGGTTGAAACGCGGGAATCGCTGCAAGCGGCGCTCGACAACCGTCGGTGGGACATTATCTTCTCCGATTATACGATGCCCCAATTTAAAGGAACGGAGGCGCTGGCCCTCTTGAGAGAGCGCGGGAACGACACCCCCTTTCTTTTCGTGTCGGGGACGATCGGGGAAGACCGGGCCGTGGCGGCGATGAAGGCGGGTGCCGATGACTACATCATCAAAGGGAATTTAAAACGGCTGATTCCCGCCGTAAACCGGGAGCTGCGTGAAGCCGAGGTGCGGCGGGAGCGGAAGAAAGCGGAGGAAGCGCTTCAGGAGAGCAATCAGACCCTGGAGGCGGTCGTCCAGTCGTCGCCGCTCGCCATCATTGTGATCGATCCGACCGGAAATGTTCAGATGTGGAATCCGGCCGCCGAGCAGATCCTCGGCTGGAGCGCACGGGAGGTCCTGGGACATCCGATCCCCATTCGCCCGGAAGAGACAAAGAAAGAGACCCGGAACAGGGGGGCGGAACGCGAGGTGAAGCGATTCGTCAACTTGGAGCGCCGGTATAAAAGGAAAGACGGCGTCTTGATCGACACCAGCATCTCGACCTCCCTTCTCTGCAACAACAATGGGGAGATCAGCGGCGTCATGTGGATCATCGCCGATATCACCGAGCGCAAGCGCGCGGAGGCGACGATCAAACAGATGGCCTATTACGACACCCTGACCGCGCTTCCCAACCGGACCCTTTTACACGATCGGCTGCAGCAAGCGATTCCGGCCGCCGCCGACGAAAATAAATCGGTCGGCCTGCTCCTTCTTGATTTAGACCGCTTCAGAGAGATCAACGACACCCTGGGGCACCCTCGGGGCGACGCGTTATTGCAACAGATCGGGCCGCGGCTGCACGCGGTCCTGCAACCCTCCGATACGATCGCACGTTTGGGCGGGGATGAATTCGCCGTGATGCTCCCCCGGATCGATTCCGAACAGGCGGCCCTCGCCGCGGGCCGGCTTCTCAAAGCCTTGGAGAAGCCTTTTTTGATCGAAGGGATTCCGATTGTGATCGAGGCGAGCATCGGCATCGCCCTCTCGCCGGAGCACGGCGAAAATCCCGACAGCCTGATTCAGCACGCCGACATCGCCATGTATGTCGCCAAGGAAAACAAAAAAGGGGTCGCCCTTTACTCCTCAAAGGTGGACAAACACAGCCCGCGCCGCCTCGCCCTTCTCGGAGAGCTGCGGGACGCGATTGAGAACAACCATCTCTTTCTGGTCTATCAGCCCAAGATCCACCTCTGGACCCGACGGGTGATCGGGGTGGAGGCGCTGGTCCGCTGGCAACATCCTCAGTACGGTGTGATCCCCCCCGATCAATTCATTACGATTGCGGAACATTCCGGACTCATTCAACCGCTCACCCTTTGGGTGGTGAAAACCGCGCTCGACCAATGCAAGATTTGGCAGCGGGAAGGGAAGGCTCCCAATGTGGCGGTCAATTTGTCCGCTCGGAACCTTGAAGATCCGGAACTTCCGGATCAAATCGCACGATTGTTGGAGGCCAGCGGCGTGGGATCGGCCTCTCTGAATCTGGAAATCACCGAAAGCGCCCTGATGGTCAACCCCGCGCAGGCGATGGAGACCTTAACCCGTCTGAACAACATGGAGATTCAGCTCTCGATCGACGATTTTGGCACCGGCTACTCGTCTTTAGGATATCTGAAAAAACTGCCGGTCCATCAGATCAAGATCGACAAATCATTCGTGAAAGAGATGGCGACCGACGAAGAGGATGCCATCATCGTCCGCTCGACGATCGAGCTCACCCATAATCTCGGTCTCAAAGTGGTGGCGGAGGGGGTGGAAAGCGAAGAGGTGCTGGAAAAACTCGCCGCGCTCGACTGCGACGCGGCGCAGGGATATCACATCAGCCGCCCCCTTCCCCCGTCCGAGCTGAATGCCTGGTTCACCGAAACGGCGCCGGCCAAGGGATGGAATCTGTGAAAATCAACGAGGATGAAATAGGATTTAGAAGAACGGATTAGGAGTGCAATTCCACGCGCAGGCTCGTTTCTCTCGATTCATCAAACAAATTCTTCGGCAACGAAAAATAAAAAACGGCCCCTTGATCGACCTCTCCCTCGGCCCAGGTCCGGCCGCCATGGCGGTGGACGATTCGGCGGACGTTCGCCAGCCCGATGCCGGTCCCCTCGAACTCGTCCGCGCTGTGCAGCCGCTGGAAAACGCCAAAGAGCTTGCCGGCGTATTTCGGGTCAAAACCGGCGCCGTTGTCCCGAACAAAGAAGATGTTCTCTTCCCCCTCCGAGAGAAGGCCGATATCAATTTCGGCGCGCGCGCGGGTTTGGGTGTACTTCACCGCGTTGCCGATCAGGTTGGCCCAGACCTGCCGCAGCAGCGCGGCGTCCCCTCTCACTTCGGGAAGATGCCCGATCGTCCAAGCGATCTGCCGCCCCTCGACATCCGGCTGCAATTCTTGGATCACCTCCCGGACGGTGGAATCGATGCTGACCGGCCGAATGCGCATCTCGATCTTTGCCGTCCGCGAGAAGTCGAGCAGATCATCGATTAACCTTTCCATTTTTTTGGCTGACTTCATGATTGTGTCGATATAGCGACGTCCCTTTTCGTCGAACTGCGCCCCGCGATGTTCTCTCAGCATTTCGACGAAGCCGCTGATGTGGCGCAGCGGCGCCCGCAGGTCGTGCGAGACGGAGTAGCTGAACGCCTCCAATTCCTTGTTCGCCGCTCCCAGCTGCCCAGTTCGCTCCTCAACGCGCCGCTCCAGACTGAGATTCAACGCCCGGACCTCCGCTTCCGCCGCCTTGCGCTCCTCATTCGCCCGGTCGATCGCCCCCCCGATGATCCGGGAGAGCTGCGAGACGATCGCGCTCATCACCAAAACCGAGAACAGCGCGAGCAGCGCGGCCATCATCGCCGGGTTCGTGAATCGCCGGAAGCTGAGCGTATTGAGCCAGCCGCCGATCAGGATGACCCCGGCCGTAAAAGGGAGGAACACCCGCATCAAGCGCGCCTGCGTCGATTCGCCGATCCAGGAACGAAGCGGCCAGCTCTCGGGACCGCAGACCGAGATAATCCCGATGCCGAGGATCAGAAAGGCGATCGCCGTCGTCAGCGCCACCGGGATGACGGTGCCGCCGTACAGCAGCGGGGTTCGATACAGATAACCCAAGCTCACGACGAATCCGACCGACAACACCCCCGTTGCCAGGAAAGCCGCGAGGCCGCGCCGCCGCGGCCGTTCCGGGGACGCCGACCAGAGGAAGAAGAGCGAAAGACCGGCGAGGAGGAAATTCGCCGCCGTCACCGGAGACATCCGGCCGATGAGGACCGCCCCGAATTTCTCGGAGCTGCTCACCAGCCACTGATCGATGTCGATTTGGAAATCGAAGAGGTGCTGGCCGAGGGTGAGAGCGGCCAGGACCAAAACAAAACCGCTCCCTCCCCTTCCCAGTTTTCGTCCCCAGGGGGAGTCGGGCCGGTGAACCTGGAGGAGCAACGCGCTCCCGAGCATCACAAAAGCGAGGGCGGTGTTGGGCGCCATCGGAATATACTCCAGCCGGATGCTGGCGAGCAGGTGGAAGCGGATCATCCAGCCGATCAGGGCGACGCCGCCGATGGCGCAGGCGATCCATCCGCACAGATGCGCCGCCCGGCCGAACGGATCGGCTGACTTTGTTTCCGATTGCATGGGGGCCTCTTCAAGGGTGGAAGGAATTCCATCCAAGTATATCGGGAGAGACCGATCTGTCAATTTTTCGGCGGGTGAGGTCGGGACGCGGCTGAAGAAGATCAACTAGGAATGATTCACGAGGAAACCTCCCGATCCATGACAAAGAAGCGTCGGCGGGTCACCCTTCTTGTTGATCGTCCGATTCGGTTTCTTCCTCGGGCGGGGCCAAAATTGTTTTGCGGCAGTGGGGGGTGCCGCATCGGCAGGCGTAGCGTTTCTCGGCGTCCGGATCTTCTTCTCCGTCTCTTTCGTAGGCGTAATCGAAGAAGAGCTCTTCCCCCGCGGCGATGTCGCGGATCGCGTCGATGAAGACCCGCCCCTCCTCGACGACCGATTCGCAGTTGGGGTCGCAGGAGTGGTTGATGAACCGGGCGTCGTTCCCCTCGTGGGTGGCGTCGATCACGGTCTGCTCGTCGACGGCGAAGAGATAGGTATGGTGCCGCTCCATCTCGAAGTCGTTGTAGCGGGCGTCCGCTTGCGCGTGGGTGATCCGCTCTCCGGTATATTCGATGATCCGCGTTCCGTTTGGAATCGGCCGGAGGGCGAAGGCGCCGGACCCCTGGATTTGAGAGGAGCGGATCTCGAACCAGGGCCGGGTCCGTTGACGCGTTATTTTTTCGGTGACAATCTCATTCGGTTCGACCAGCATAAAGAGGTGGCTTTCTAGAATCCCTTCGAGTGGGCCGGCCGACGACAATGACGGACAGAGTCAGGCGGGGTGATCCCTACTTCCGAGGTCGATTCTGTTTTTATATGGGTTTGAGTGATCTCTGACCAAGCGGTTACAGCAGCGAAGTCTAACAAAGAGTTTCTTTTTTGTAAAGAAGAAGGGAGGAGGTTCTTCGAAATTGGGATCTGTTTCTACTTAGTGAAGGGTTCATTGGAATGGGGCCACGGTGCTTGTTACCGTTGAATGTCGTCCTGCTGATTCGTGGAGAAAGATCTAAACTAAAACAGCGATGAACTTTCCAGATCAGGGGTCAGATGATCCCGGAGCAACTACAATACTCTTCCCCTGCCACCCGCGCGATGCACTTACATTGGGCGCACTTGGCTTTCCGCAGACAGGCCTCCCCTCCGCCGCAGTCATCGATAATTTTGGTGGCCATCTCGAAGCACTCGGGAATCATCGGGGCATTGGCCGCGTAGCAGCAGACGCCAAGCCCATTTGCGACCTGGCACGGATAGCACTTTTCCTCCCCCGCCGGCGAGGCGCCGCTTTCCCTCTCCGGCGCGGCGACCTGCCGCTGAACCTGCCGGTTTGAAAACCCTTGCTGCACCACATGGGCCAGCTCGTGCGCCAAGAGCTGCCGGCCGGATGTGGTTTGCGGCGAATAAGACCCGGCTCCGAACACCACATCCCGCCCAACGGTATACGCCAGGGCATTGATCGATCGCGACGATTCGGCGGCTTTCAGATCGGCATGGACCCGCACGCGGCTGAAATCCTGTCCGAAGCGGGGCTCCATGAAGACCCGCGTGGCGGCATCGAGCGGCTGTCCCCCGGAGCGAAGGGTCTCCTGTACCATCGGCGGCACCGTCGCGGGGGCGGCGGGATCGGCGGTCCCGCGCTTCATCGAAAGCTTTTCCTCCGCGGCGCACTTGGGGCAAGACCCGCCGCCACCGGCACAAGGGGCACATTTCTTCTGCAGCTTCTCCCCTCCCGAGCCGGAAAGACCGGCGACTTCAGCATCCGGCATCCGCATCACCTGCTCGGCGACGCGGTCGGCCTCCTGTTCATGGATGTCTCCGGGCGTGCTGACGGTGAGCTTGGCCTGGAGCCGCTGCACCGCTTGGTTTCCGATGGTGCGCTGAAGGCGGAGAAGAGAAGGGGCGGGATGATCCGGCACGGAGGGTGTTTTATCCGGTCGGGTCGGCTGGGAGGAGATTTTCTTCTGAAGGGGCGTCTGGGTTTGTACAGCGGTTCGCACGGTCTCTCTCCGATTGCTTGCGCCGGCGCAGGGTTACCGACTTGAATTTAATTTGAGAATATTAATCGATCAGATTCCAAATTGCAATTCGATAAAGCGGTGGGGCTTGGACGAAGCCCCTTCCAGAATTCAGGCAGCCGAACTTTGACCCCCGGCGTGGGTTTGCACCCACTTCACAATCGCTGCCGCGTTCATCGCGCCGGATTGGCGGGCCACCTCCCGCCCGCCGCGAAAGAGCGCCATGGTCGGAATGCTCATCATGTTGAAGCGCGCCGCGAGGCCTTGCTCTTCTTCCGTATTCACCTTCGCGAAGCGTACATGGGGCTCAAGGGTCTTGGCCGCCTTTTCGAATTCGGGGGCCATCATCAGACAGGGCCCGCACCAGGGGGCCCAAAAGTCGACGACCACCGGGATGTCGTTGCTTGCGATCTGGCGGGCGAAGGCGGCTTCGTTCAGTTCCACCGGACGGCCGGTAAAGAGGGGTTGATGGCATTGGCCGCATTTCGGCCCCTGTCCGAGACGCTCCGGCGGAACGCGGTTGGTGGCGTTGCAGTGGGGGCAGACGACGCGAAGGGAGGCGCTCATGGGAGATCCCTTATCGAATGGATGGTCATGACTCCAGGTTAAATCCGATTCTCACACCCTGTCAATCATGTCATTGAACAAACCTGTCGGCGGCCTCTCGATCCCTCTTTCGCGCGATCTTGACATCGGTCAAACGAAATTGTAATTGCAATCGGGGTAGTCGCTCCGGAGGCGCTGGAGCCAGCGGTTGAAATAGAACTGGCGCAGCCCCATCCCTTCCCCCATCAGGTCGCTTCCGGCCACATCGCGGCCGTGGATGTCGCGCCCGGTGTATTGATACTCGGCCTCCGAGCTTCGCGCGATCCCGGCGATCCCCCGCCCCGGGTGCTCCAGACCGATCGAATGCCCGAACTCGTGCACGGCCGGCGTCTGGCCGCCGGACGATCGGACGTCGGCCTCGTCGAGGAAGCCGAGCTCGTCGGACGTGGTCCCCGCGCTCGACCGATGGTAGGTGCCGGTCGGGTTCGCGAACACGGTCGTATTCCAGTCGCCGGAGCGCGAATTGATCCCCCCGCGCCGCGGCGTGAGGTCGACGCGCGGCGAAAACCCGGTGCCGTGACAGGGGCAAGCGGAGGTCCACAACCCCATCAGGCTGCTGTAGCTGCTCGCGGAGGGGGTGATACGGTAGGGGTTCGCGTTGAACGCCGTTTCGATCGCGCTCTTGAGCTCCGTCATGAAGGTCTCTTCACGCGGCGGCGTCCACCCGTGGCTCGATGAGGACAAGAAGGCGAGCGAGGCGGTGTAGTGGGCGGTGAGGGTGCAACTCGACGCATCCTCCGTGTAGCTCAGGCGCTGGATCGCCGGGCGGCCGGTGCTCCCCTGCTGGACCACATGCGCCAGCTCATGCGCCAAAAGCCTTTGCCCCCGGTCGGTCTGCGGCGCATATTGGCCCGCCCCGAAGACCAGATCCCTTCCCACCGTATAGGCAAAGGCATTCACCGCATGGGCCGACGCCGCCGCTTCCGCGCCGGTATGGACCCGGACGCCGCCGAAGTCGTACCCGAAGCGCGGCTCCATGAAGGCCCGTGTCGCCGGATCGAGCGGCCGCCCCGCGGAGCGAAGCGCCGCATGGACGATCGGCGGCGCGGCGGAAGGCCCGGCCGGATCGGCCCTCTCCCGTTTCGGGGAGAGCTTTTCCTCCGCCGCCGCGCATTTCGGGCAGGGCCCCGCCCCGCCGGCGCAGGGGGCGCATTTTTTCTGCAGCCGCTCCCCCTTCGAACCGGAGAGATCGCCGGACGCTTCGTCCGGCATCCGCATCACCGCTTCGGCGATCCGGTCGGCCTCCCGTTCATCGCTGTCGCCGGGAGCGCTGACGGCGAGCTTCGTCTGAAGCCGCAGGGCGGCCTGATTTCCGATCCTCTGTTGCAGGAGGAGGAGAGAAGCGAGGTGATCTTCGGGAACGGAGGGGGTTCTGTCCGACCCCGCCGGGTGGGAAGAGGTTTTCTTCTGAAGTCCCGTTTGATTTTGTACGGTGGTTCGCACGCGCACTCTCTGATCGTTTGCAGCGGGGCCGCTTCGGCGGGTCGGATTTAATTTTAGAATATTAATCGATCGGATTTCAAATTGCAATTCGCGATTGGAACGGAAGGCGGTGTTGCAGTGGAAGCCTTCAGCCGAGCCATTGCGGGAAGAGGGCGGTGCCGTCGAACATCGAAGAGGTCTTGAAGCGTTCGTATCGCCCCTCGGCGGCGGCCCCGGCGGTCCGCTGAAGGAGGGCGGCCACTTCCGCCGTCGTCATCGGACGGAAGGTGCGGGCCGCTTCGAGCGCCTGATCGAGAATCGGAAGGCTGTCGATCCCGGTGATGACGACCGACGTCGGCAGGTTCATCGCATAATGGAGGCACTCGATCGGGGTGACCGCCTTGCTCTCCAGGATGATCTTCCCCCCCATCGACTTCATCCCGAGCACCCCGATCTGGTCTTTGACCAAGAGGGGAAGCACTCTGTTTTGAAAGCTGCGGAAGTGGGCGTCCATCACATTGAGCGGCATCTGGACGGCATCGAACCGGAAATTATATTTTTCCGCAATCTCCAGCATTCTCAAATGGACGAGCGGGTCTTTGTGGCCGGTGAAGCCGATGTAGCGGATCTTTCCCGCCTGCCGCGCCGCCAGCAGCGCTTCGTGCGCCCCTCCTTCGGCAAAGATCCGGTCGGGATCTTCCAGGCGGATGATTTCGTGGTGTTGGAGCAGGTCGATGTGGTCGGTCTGCAGCCGCCGGAGCGATTCATCGAGTTGTTGGGCGGCGGCCTCTTTGGTGCGGCTGTCGATCTTGGTCATCAGGAAGACCTTCTCCCGGTAGCCGTCGCGCAGCGCTTTCCCCATCCGGATTTCGCTTCCGCCGTCATGGTAGTCCCAGCAGTTGTCCATGAAGGTGACCCCGTGGTCGATCGCTTTGCGGATGATCCGGATCGCTTCCGCCTCATCGGGCGGATCGCCGATATGGTATCCGCCGAGCCCGATCAGGGAGACCTCCTCGCCGGTGCGGCCGAGGGTGCGGTAGAGCATTTCACCTTTGCGGGTAGAGGGTGGGGTTTGAAAGACCGGCGTCTGGGACACCATGGATGACTCACTCATTCATTTCCTCCACCTGAAAAAGAACCAAAAGTAATATGAATGACTTTATCTTCTTTCTTGTGAGGAGGACTGTAATGAGGATTACAGTTGGAATGGGGCTTTGCCCCAAACCCCACCGTGGAGAATAATGTAGCGGGGCTGCTCGCCCCACACCCCCGCCGCGGGGGGTGCGTGCCCACCCCCCTTCGGATTCCCAGGGCAGCGGGGGCTGCCGCCCCCCAGCACCCCCCACGGTCACAACTCGCACAACGCACGGAAGAGCACCGTGGATTGTGCTTCAAACAATGGTGACCTGATTTGGTAGATGAAACGTCTGGACAGAAGAACGCAGGAGAATGGGGGGCACAGAACGCCCACGACGCGCAGGCTCTTTGCTCTGGGGTGTTGATTTAATTCTAACAGCACTGGATTTAGTGGGTAATGTTCTGTGGGCCTCTGTGCCCGCAGCGCAAGGGACCCACTGGGGGATGGGTGGAGCGAGGACGCAGAGGCCCACTATAAATCAAATCGTCTCACCTACCCTACAAGGTCAGCTGTCTGAAGCACAATCCATCGGTGCTCTTCCGTGGGTGTGCGAGTTCTGACCGGTATGGGGGGTCCAGGGGGTTTACCCCCGGTGTCCCTTAGGAAGCCGAAGGGGGTTGGGCAAGCAACCCCCGCGGTGGGGTATGGGGCGAAGAGCCCCATTCCAATATTCATCGGTCATCCCGGATAAGATTCTTTAGTTCGGGGTGCGCCGGGCGCCTGTTCGTCGAGCGACTGGCGATACTTGATGCACCCTTGCAGGAACTGCGGCCAATCGGGGACGACCGGAAGGGGGTCGCTCTTCTCCGGCAAGAGGCCCCAGAGGGCGGGGTGATGCCAGCAGAGCGCATGCTGCGTGCTGTCGCGATGCCGGCGGATGCCGTTTCGCAGCTTCTTGGCCTCTTCGATCAGCTGCTCCCGCGACATAGTTTCCAGATCGTTGTCCATCGGGTTCTCTCCGCTCTCTTTGGTTTGACGCGCTGAGCCGAAACGAAAGCCGGCCTCCCTGCTATGGGCGGGCAAAATCGGGGATGCGGAAGCGCTTGCGGTAGGCGCCGGGGGCCATGCCGGTCGTCCGCTTGAAGAGGCGCCGGAAGAAGGCCGCGTCCTCGTAGCCGACCTGCCAGCTGATTTTGTCGATCGGTGCCTCGGTCCGCTCGAGCCGCCGTTTCGCATCTTCGATCCGCAGGCGCTGGACATAGACAAGCGGGGTGAGACCGGTCGCCTGCATAAAGCGCCGCTTGAAGGTCCGCTCGGCGAGCCGCGAGCGCTTGATCATCTCCTCCACCGGATGGGCGACCGAGAAATGGGTGTCGAGCCATTGCTGCGCGCTCTGGATGTCGCCGTCGCCATGGTCGCGCTTCCCTTCGAAAACGATGTACGGGGTCAGCCCCTCCTGGTGCCATTGCAGCGCATAGAGGCGGGCGACCTCCTGCGCCGCGGTCGCCCCGGCGTAACGGGCGATGAGGTAAAGCACCATGTCGTGCCAGCTCGTCGAGGCGCCCGAGCTCACGAGTTCTTCGCGCGCGCCCGAGATGATCAGCACCCGTTCCGGATGAACCGGCACCGCCGGATAGGCCGCCGCGAACGCGCCGGCGTAGCCGAAGTGGACCGTGGCGTCCCTGCCGTCGAAGAGGCCCGTTTCGGCCAAGAGAAAGATCCCCGAGCAGGCGGAGCAGAGGACCGCCCCGCGGTCGTACATCGTCCGAAGCCAGTCGACCAGACCGGGATAGCGCCCCTTCTTCCACCCTTCGGGTCGCAGCAGGACCGAGGGGACGATCACGATATCGGTCGTCTTAATTTCGGCGACCCGACGCTGCACCTGGATCGGAACCCCGCTCGCCAGCGCCAGGGGACCTGTCTTTTCGC
The DNA here is from genome assembly GCA_021651055.1 of Candidatus Manganitrophus morganii. NCBI lineage: Bacteria > Pseudomonadati > Nitrospirota > Nitrospiria > Candidatus Troglogloeales > Candidatus Manganitrophaceae > Candidatus Manganitrophus > Candidatus Manganitrophus morganii. The sequence goes on along the minus strand of JAJHOH010000001.1, from coordinate 2,638,550 downwards.
CGACGATCTCGATCCGAAACGGCGCTTTTGGATTCGGCAGGTTCATAAGCGCGAACGCATTCATGACATCGTAGATGCCGCTTAGTGTCGAGACGACCGCATCGGGCAGCGCGACGAGGCTGACGTGAAGCGGATCCGATCCGGGGGAATGCGAATGTCGGGTCATGGCGAATGATTCCGAAGTTGGCTCTGATCAGCGGGAGGTTACCACAAAACCGGCCGGCGGCGCCACGGTCGCGCGGTGGCATAAAGGGACCGATTCGGGGCGATTCCGCCTCTGGCGGCATGTCTGTTCCTGTGCGATCCTGTGAACGTCCACTGAAACTTACAACAGGAGGTGAAGATGAACACACAGACGATCGATCAAACGAAGCTCGACACTTTTATCAACCGCGCCATCGGCGACCTCTCCGCCGGCTACGGCGGGGTGATGGTCAGCCTGGGCGCCAAGCTCGGTCTCTACAAGGCGATGGCCGGGGCCGGTCCGATCAGCGCGAAGGAGCTGGCGGCGCGGAGCGGCTGCGCGGAGCGCTACGTGAGCGAGTGGCTGAATGCCCAAGTCGCCGGCGGCTACGTCGACTATCACGCCGTGAGCGGGACCTACGAGCTTTCTCCCGAGCAGGCGATGGTGCTGGCCGACGAAGAGAGCCCGGTGTATATTCCCAACGCCTGGAACGTCCCGGCCTCGATGTGGCTCGATGAGGAGAAAGCGGTCGAGGCGTTCCGCACCGGGAAGGGGGTGGCATGGGGCGATCACGCCGACCGGCTCTACTGCGGGGTCGCCGCCTTCTACCGCAACGCCTACCGGGGAAGTCTGCTGTCGGCCTGGCTCCCTGCGCTCGACGGCGTGGTGGCGCAGCTGGAGGCCGGCATCGCGGTGGCCGATATCGGCTGCGGCCACGGTCACTCGACGGTCTTGATGGCCGAGGCCTTCCCGAACTCGCGCTTTTACGGCTTCGATACGCACCGGGCGTCGATCGACGCGGCGCGGGGCATCGCGGCCGACGCCGGTCTCGATGGGCGGGTTCACTTCGATGTGGCCGGGGCGATGAATTACCCCGACAAGCAGTACGGGCTGATCTGTTTCTTCGACTGCCTGCACGACATGGGCGATCCGGTCGCCGCCGCCCGGCACGCGGCCGAGGTGTTGGCGCCCGGCGGGACAGTTCTGCTGATCGAGCCGTTCGCCAACGACCGGGTTGAAGAGAACATCTCGCCGGTGGCGCGGCTTTACTACGCCGCTTCGACGACGCTCTGCTGTGCGCATGCGGTCTCGGAGGGGGGACGTCTCGTTCTCGGGGCTCAGGCGGGAGAGGCGCGTCTGGCGGAGGTCTTCCGCAAGGCGGGGTTCACGCACTTTCGGCGCGCGGCCGAGACGCCGTTTAACTTGATTCTCGAAGTGAGGCGGTAATGACTTGAGGGAGGAGCCGGGCTGGATCAGGGGCTCCTCCCTCGTGGGTGAATTTTTCAAGAAAGGAAAGTCAATAATTTTGTACGGTGTCCCCGGAATTCAGGGAGAGCGTCCTCCATTATTTATCCAGATCTTGCTCAATCACTCGTTAAACTATCTGGGGTAATAGTCAAAAATCAAGACCGACACCAATTCGTTGTGCTTGATTGAAAGGCCCAAATTCCTGTATAAGAAAGTCTTTTAAGATTTAATTCTTGCTGACTAAACCCCGAACTTTTCATGTTTTCTTATCTCTCGCCTTCTTCTAAATATTCCGAGTAGCATATTTTGCACCATGACCTATATCGAGGGATAAGACCTAATTTTTCATCTTTCTCATCAAACACTTTTTCAAATTCAGCCTCTAGAGCAGACTTTCCGCAGTGTTCACAGTTCTTAGGTGGGCGGAGAAGGTATAGAATAGGTTTTTGGCTCATTAATTTTCCTTCACATATACTAAGGTTTCTAATTGTCGCAGAATGGGAACTGCCCAAGGAGATGCACGAGGTTAATTGCAGCCTCCCGAAGAGTTCCGAGAAACACCATACTTAATTCAGTTTTTGCTTAGGTCTTGTTGTTTTGCGACGGAGAATAGACCCCGGAATTCTATACGCTTTTGGCGGCATCCCGATGGGCGACGTTAACACATACAGGTAAATAGGAAGAATTTAGGAATTTATAAGGAAAAAGAATGGAGAAAGTTAAGGCACCTTTACTCTCTCGGATGTGTTATTTTTTGTTCATACTCTTTAATACCTGATACGATCTGAGATCGCTTTGGCTCCTGACGACAGCGATCTAGTATTGTTAACATCCTTTCAGATTGCTCAACACATGCTTTGGCTGTTGCCTGGTTTTCTACCGACTTATCTGCCATATTATAATCTGCTTTGTTCCTCTTTACACGCAATTCGTCCAATTGTGATCCAACCCGCATAACTTCAAGGTCTCCACAGTTATGAAGTCTATGCTGGACCTCGCCATGGCCTCCTGGACCCTTTTGTACTTTAAAACCCATTGACTCCAAGATCTCTGCGCTAACATTGAAGACTGCATAATAGGCTCGACCAATCGCCGTACGGTAATCAACTGGGCTAGAACGATTTACCAGTTCTATCGCAATACGATGGAAGTCGCGTGGGTCCATTTGTTAGAGAATATTATATGATAGTCTGAACAGAACCCTTTCGGGCCAAGGGACAGCGGAGATCCACGAATCGGTATATTGATCGTATTTATCTAATATCTGCGAGACTTCCCCTGAAACCGTAATATTAATTGCAAGCCATTCTTCCTCGGTTTCCGGGTCTTCTTCTATTTCAAATGAAACTTGATTAACAGGAGAAAAGAACTTCTCGATTAGACGAAGAGCAATAGGGAAAAATTGTAGAATCCCTCTTTCTTTACAGAAGCGCAGGGCCTCAATAGAGACTTCCCTTTGTAGCACCTGATAGTAAACTGGAACATGAACAAGCAAACCTGAGGAGAGCCAGGATGATATCCCTCGGACAACAGGTAAGGCACTAGCCTCCACCTTTCTTACGTGGACATATACAGTCCCGGAACCAAGTCCTTTCTTCTCCAAACCGTCTAAAGTAATAAATAGCCTGCGAAAAGTATCCGCATTATTCTGACGATTTGATAAAGCACTATGTAGGGAAGATACTGAAGAGAACAGCCGCTCTCGGTCATAGTCAAACGGCTGAGTATTGTCCACGCTTCCGGATGGAGCCGGCAAATTTTGCATTGCGGCAACTGCTAGAATTTCTTCTCCTGCAGCAATCGTTGTTTCTTCCAATTTACTGAATCTCCATCCCCAGCCCACCACATAGCTGTTTAAATCTTACCAATATTTCTGGGAATAAATCCAAATTCCTTAAAAAGGAGTCAATGTCCTTGTAACGGAACTCATAATTAAATGTCATTGCTGCTGGTTGTGATCGGTCTTTCAGTTTGGTAACTTGAACTTCTATCATTCCTTCTTTCCATGGAAAACTGAAGGAGAGACCACTCCGTATATCACTAACCCCGGAAAGGGCGATGAGTCTATCTCTATTGATTCCCAATAACTGATCCAGTTTCTTCTCATCCTCGGCATCTTTGAAATGTATGTTTCCAATTAAATTAACACCGCCAAGTTGCAGAGGAGTATAGCGTAACAGATCTCCAAAATATTTTTTAGTAATCCCAAGAATAGGGCTCGACGTCGCATTCGTGAAGATGGAATCTGTTATCTGATACCTATTCTCTTCCACAACAATCGAGATGGGACCATATTTGATCATTGAGAGGACAGGGGTCGATACAAACTCTGAAAAAGGTGCCGCATCTTTTTTGTCTAAAAGGCTTCGGAACGGTTCTATATTTTCGGGAAGGGCATGATGTGATTTCAGAAAATCATGGTTTAAGATCTGCGGGTTCTGTCTTCCTATAAAAACAATGTTGAAGGCTTTCCCTTCGAATTTCGGCATTTATACTCCTTCAGCAACTACTTTAGTATAACCTTTATTGTGAGCAAGTGAAAGGCCCCTAAACCAATTGAAATTTCGTGGGAAATCCACCGAAACCATACTATTTGAGGCGCCACAACTGAAATATGGAGCTGAATTGCCTTTTTAAGGACGGCCATTAAATCTAACTATTACTAGTGATCAAGGCGTTGGTTCTTTGTTGCGCTCTTTTACAATTATCTTCTTAATAAAACGGTCATTCTTTTTAGTTTGAGCCGTAATGGTAGCAGAATCACTGTGGGCATTAGCTGCCCTTTTAGAATAATAGACAAATCCTTTAGCTTTCTCATTATCGAAAGGAGTAATCTTTCTCGGCGAACGCTGTTTGAAGATCGCCACCGTGTTAATCTTATGGTCTCTCTTTTTATGTTTTCTAACAAGTTGAACAGTTTTTCCACGGTCTTTGGATATACTGCTATTTCGAATAAAAACATTCTGACCGTCAAAATGAAAGCCAAGATATTGAGCTTTAGAAGGTTTAAGATTTAGGTCAAAGACTCCGAAGCCATTCTTCGGCTTCGACTGATAGATTCTCTTTTCAGTTTTTTTATCATTGAGCTGAATGCTCCCGGCACAAGACTCATTAAGTTGTTGTTTGACGAAATCTTCTATCTCGCTAAACCCTACCGTAGTCGGAACAGCAATAAGGATATCATCGGAATATCTCCTGTAAATTCCCTTTTTTGATTCCACATAGCCTTTAACTGCTATATCAAAATCCGCCATAAAAATATTCGATAACAGGCCTGATATGGCAGTTCCTTGAGGAATGCCTGTAATCGACAAGATTTCTTTTTCTTTAATCAACTGGTTTCCTTGTTGTCTAAGTATCTTCTTAAGCTCTCTTAAGTCACGGCATTCACAAATTCTGTTTTTCAAGCTTCCCCCAGAACCTCTATCGAGTCCATGCTGTCTGGGGTTCGTTTCAAATCTATCCTTGAAGTGTCCAACTAATTGCGCTTCCTCTATATAACAAAAATTAACTAAACTCTCGTACACCTTAAAATGATCACTGGGCAACCATTTCTTACCTAGAACTTGAGCCCACTTTTCCTTCAAGACGCCCACAGAGAGCTTGTCGAAAAACTTACTGATATCGAAGCAAAGAATATGGCATTCACTCATTGACCGTATGAAATTAAATGCTTCATCGGCCAAATGAGAATTACAAAACTTTATTCCATTTTTGGTGATGGGTCGATAAGCGATTACGTTACTGGTAAGTTTTTTTTCTAGCAGAAACTTCTCGTAGGCTTTTTGGATTTTAAATCCGTAGTAACTGTAGATATATCCATCCACATGGCTGGTATAAAATATATTCCGAGACTTCTCCTCGACTATTAACTTCGGTTTTTCTCCTGTTTTACCACCGAGTCTATATGCCTTCTCGCTATCCTTATCTCGCCGAATTTTTCTTGAAATCTTGAAGTAGTGGATCAATGGCGAAAAGCGGTGTCTTAAAATATTTTCTGGTCGGGTAACATACTTCTCAGCCTCAGATCTTTCAAGCGCTAAATCGAAATGAAGATAATTTTTTCGTTTGAACCATGGATGTTTTTTGGGCTTACCTTTAGCGGTCCTACGCAAAGTTCTCCCCAAAATGCACTAAGCGGGAGACCGACAACGGCATGTCGAAAAATGTCTCCCGCTTAACTGACCAATCCAGCAACTGGTAGGATCAGACTATAGTCATGGCTTACCCTACAACCCTTCTCCAATCGTTTCGCCTAAGGGTAAGCTGGTTATCCTTTTGGCTAGCCGCAGCCCTATTAGGCAATAGCCTAATCGGGCTTGATCTGCATGATCTGTGTTATTATCGTCAATCAAGGAGCTATCCCTATCATGGCTTTCATAACATTCAGCATACGCATAGTTGTTCTCTGGCCGGAGCCGCTCGAACACTTATGTTTCGAGTCAAGACGATTTCTCTTGCTCTTCAGCTGTCATCGTTAACGCCATTTGCGCTAAGCGTTAACAGCATACCAAGATTGTTTTTCTCTTTCAAGATAAAAAACTAAATCGTTATACCGAAATCATTTTACCTTTATTCAAGCTGTGAGGAACACTTCCAGTGAGCGACAAGGGGTCAGGTCTTGCAATCAAACATTCACTCACATATGTGGTAATGCAAGATCAGGTTTCGGGTTAGGTTGAATATTGACTTGCACAGATGGCACCACGTCTTTCACCTCGCCCCGGCTTGTAAACAAAAATGCGTTTCATTAAACTAAAATGAGTTATATAGATCGCATCCGACTTCCCAATCGATGGAGGGTTTGAAGATGGAAGATGGACAGGTGTTAAAACACATCGATGAGCTCGCAAAAGAGGAACACCAACTCTATTCCAACGAGAACTTGAGCGACGAGGAAATGAAACGCCTCAAAGAAGTCACCACGGAGTTGGACCAATGCTGGGACCTGCTGCGACAACGGCGCGGCCTGCGGGATGCCCAGGCCAATCCCGATACGGCGAAAGTGCGTTCCGCGAAGGTGGTTGAGAACCAACAGGGTTAACCTCGGGCGCCGCGAACGAATGAAAATCCACCTGATCGACGGCACCTACGAGCTCTTCCGAAACCACTTCGGCGCCCCGCCGAAGAAAGCTCCCGACGGCCAAGAGATCGGCGCCACCCTCGGTCTGGTAAGAAGTCTCCTCGCCCAGTCCCTCTCGCCAAGAGGCGGTCTTCCGTACGCGCTCCATTGCTGAAAGAGATTCGTTTTCCTCCGGAAACCTGCTAAAATGTGGCTTAAGAACTCACTGGAGAGGGCAATGAGCAAAATCGAACAGATTGAAAAAGAAATCCAAGCACTCACCCCGGAAGAGCTTGCGGCCTTCCGCAAGTGGTTCCTTGAATTCGATGCCGCAATTTGGGATCGGCAGATCGAAGAAGATGTGCGGACAGGAAAACTCGACACCTGGCGGATAAAGCACTGAAAGACTTTAAATCCGGGAGAGGCTCGGAGCTGTGAAGCACTTTGCTTCCCCTGATTTTTGGGCCTGCTATAAGGCGCTCCCCCAACCGGTTCAAGACCTCTCCACTTCAAACATAAGCGACACCAATGAAAATCCACCTGATCGACGGCACCTACGAGCTCTTCCGAAACCACTTCGGCGCCCCGCCGAAGAAAGCTCCCGACGGACGGGAGATCGGCGCGACCCTCGGCCTGGTAAGAAGCCTGGCCGCATTACTGGCCAGGCCGGAGGTGACCCACGTCGCCTGTGCCTTCGATCATGTCATCGAATCGTTCCGCAACGCGCTTTATCCCGGATACAAAACCTCCGCAGGGATCGATCCGGACCTCCTCGCCCAATTCCCCCTGGCCGAAGAGGCGGTCGCCGCCCTCGGCGTGGTCGTCTGGCCGATGGTGGAATTTGAGGCCGACGATGCGTTGGCCGCCGCCGCGATGAAGTGGAAGAACGACCCCGCCGTCGAACAGATCATCATTGGCTCGCCCGACAAAGACCTGACGCAATTGGTCTCCGGCAATCGGATCGTCTGCTGGGACCGGCGGCGAGATATCATGTTGGATGCGCCGGGGGTGATGGAGAAGTTCGGCGTGAGTCCTCAGTCGATTCCCGACTGGCTGGCGCTGGTGGGAGATGCCGCCGACGGCTATCCCGGCATTCCGGGCTGGGGGGCCAAGTCCGCATCGGCCGTGCTGGCGCGTTATGAACATCTGGAATCGATCCCGAACGACCCGAGTCAATTCGGGCTCGGCCCCGGCCGCGCCGCCCGCCTGGCGGAGAGCCTGGCCGCCCACCGGGAAGAGGCGCTCCTCTACCGGAAGCTCGCGACGCTGCGCGAAGACGTTCCGCTTGCGGAGAAGTTGGATGATTTAGAATGGCAAGGCGCCCGGAGCCGGCTTAAAGAAATGTGTGAGACGTGGGGTGTGACAGATCTTCCAAAGCGGATCTCCCGCTGGAGTTTAGATAATTAGGAATCTGAAAATTAGGAATTAGGAATTTGAAATCCAAGAGCAAAGAGCCCACGCGTCGAGGGCGTCCTGTGCCCCCCATTCTCCTGCGTTCTTCTGTCCAGACGTTTCATCGACCAAATCAGGTCACCATTGTTTGAAGCACAATCCACGGTGCTCTTCCGTGCGTTGTGCGAGTTGTGACCGTGGGGGGTGCTGGGGGGCGGCAGCCCCCGCTGCCCTGGGAATCCGAAGGGGGGTGGGCACGCACCCCCCGCGGCGGGGGTGTGGGGCGAGGAGCCCCACGACTTTGATCCTCGCAGATGAATCTTGGAGCAAAGCCCCATTCTAATTCTTTACTCCTGTCGCCGGCGTAGAAGCCGAACGTTATCTGTGCGCAACGAAATAGGGGTTCTTTCCCCCGGCATGGTCGGTAACATCCAAAACATCGACGATTTCAGGAACCGCCTTCTTGATAGCGACGATTACCCCCTGCTTAAGCGTCACCTCCGCACTCCCGCACCCATGACACCCTCCCCCCAAACGAAGATAGGCGACATGGTCGCGCACACCGACCAGGGTGATCACCCCGCCGTGGCTCGCGACCGACGGATTGATCTCCGTGTTCAAGAGGTGCTGGATCGCCTTGGCCTCCGGGTTGTCTAAATCGGCGGTCGGCTCCGGCAATGCCCCCTTCGGATTCTCCACTTTAAAACCGGTCTGGTCGAGCGTGGTGACAAAGTCGATTTTCACATCTTCCAGAAACGAGGCGTCCCGCGGCTCCATAAAAAAGGCGAGGCCGTCGGCCTCCGACACGACATCGTCTTCCTTCCGCTTGCCCGCTTCTACGAAAGCGAGGCTGTATTCGGTCTTCGCCGCCCCCCCCTTCATCGTCAGGCGAAGCCCCTCAATCTTTGTCTTCTTTTGCGTCTCCTGGTCCTTCGTCAGCGCGTCGATCTTCTTCCTGGCCGCTTCGGTCACTTGAATCATTGGACAGTCCTCCTTAATGTAGCCGGATCATAGCATACCTCTGTGGGGATGTTCCGTAAAATTGTGAGGTTAGGTTGAGGCAAACTAAAACCACGTCGTGGGGTGGAACCCCGCGACGTTGGATTCAAGCAGGGGGGCTTGGACCGGTTCACTCTCCACTTTTCTTCTCCTCCTCCCCCCACTCCCGCAACCGCGCCACATTCCGCTCCCAATAATGATCACCGAGCCATCCCACCCCCAACTGATCGCTGTAAGTGGTATGCAACCCCAAGATCCAAAGATGCCGCACCTTCACCATCGCAGGCAACGCCGCGCGTTCCGCCTCCGAGAGGGGCCGGACCGTTTCATAACCCTGCAAAACATCGGTCCAGGTCGTGCCCATCTCCGGCCGAAGCTTCGTCGACCAGAGAAAGTTCGCCAGGTCGTAAACGCGCCAGCCGTACCCGCACATGTCAAAGTCGAAAAAGGTGAGCCGATTCTCCGAAGAGAAGAAGTGGTTCCCCCCATGAAAATCCCCTCCGATAATGCCGTAGAACGGCGCCGATCGGGGCAGACCCCGCAGGGTCTCTTTTAAAGAGGGAGCGAGCCCGCGGAAGAACGCGACCGCCTCCGGCCGGCGGCCTTCGAGAAAGGTGTCGATGCGCGCCAGCGGCGCGTCGATGAGCCAGTCGGTGTCTTGATGAAAGCGGCGTTGCTTTGGCTGAAAACGGTCGGAGGCCAGATGAATCCGGGCGATCCCTTCGCCGAAAAGACGGCTTTGCCCGGCATTCATCGGATGCACAACGCAGCCGGGGGCAAAGCTGAAGAGCGCATAATAACGCTCCCCCTCCGGGGCGTCGAGGCGGCCGAGAAGATCCCCATTCCGCCGTGGGATCGGATAAGTCACCGGCAGGCCCTGTTCGTGCAGATAGGCCAGCCACTCCAGTTCGAAACGGTAGTCGGACTCCTTCGTCAGCCAGTACTTTCCGCGGCGGTAGATGCGGAAGACAAAGTTCGTCTCACCCGCCGTCAGCAGATAGTGGTTATTGTCGGTGTCGCTGAGCAGCCGGCCGGTCGGCAGAGCACCGAGGTCGTACTCCCGTGCAGCGATCTTTGCGACCTCCGCCGCCGCGATGACAGAATGGGTCACCCGCATCCGTTTCTCCTGAAAGGGGAACGAAAATAAAAAACCCAGAGATTTTAAAATCTCCGGGTTCCATGATCCGGATCCGCATTCCGCATTGCCTCTGTCGGTTCCTCATTGGTCATTTCTCCGCGCTTTCTGCGGAGAAAGCGGAATCTGGACGGAAAGGGTGGTTCCTTTGCCCGGCTCTCCTTGAATCGACACCGTCCCCCCCCAGAGGAGCGCCCGCTCCCGGATGCCGAGCAATCCGAGCGATTTCGAATTGACGATCTGCCCCTCGGTGATCCCCTTTCCGTTATCGCCGACCTCCAGAAGGAGGTGATCTCCCCTTTTCTCCAGCCGGACGTCGATCTCATCGGCGCCGGCGTGCCGGACGATGTTCGTGAGGGTTTCCTGAAAGATCCGAAAGACGGTCGTCGAGCGGTCCCGGTCGAGGGTGATCTCCTCCGGCCGGGCGGTGAACCGGCAGCGCATTCCGGTCCGGCTCTTGAAATCCTCGACCTGCCATTCCATCGCCGCCGTCAACCCCAGATCATCGAGGACCACCGGCCGCATCTCCGTCGAGATCTTCCGGACGGTTTGAATCGTTGCGTCGACCAGATTGACCATCGATTGGGTCCGCTCCCGGAGCGGTTTCTGATTTCGAGACAATTGCTTCTTCAACCAGGAGAGATCCATTTTCAGAATCGTCAGCTGTTGCCCCAGCTCGTCGTGGATCTCGCGGGAGATCCGCGTCCGCTCCTCCTCCAGGATCGTCTGGAGCCGCGCGGAGAGATCCCGCAGTTGCTGCCGAGAGTTCTTCAGCGCCTCTTCCGCCCGCTTTCGCTCGGTGATCTCGACGAAGGTGACGATGGCGCCGGAAAGTTTTCCGTTGTCCGGATCTCTCATCGGAATGGCGCTGTAGATCGCCCAGGAGGTGTTCCCGTCGGGACGGCGGACGCCGATGATCACACCCGGCTGGGGCCGCCCCGTCGCCATGCATTTCGAAACGGGGTAGTCCTTGCTCTCGCACGGGGTGCCGTCTTCCCAAATGGTTTTGGTGTCGAAATCGGCGACGTATAAATTCTTCAGCGCGTCGAACCGGAGGCCCAAAATCTCCTGGGCCTTCTCATTGGCCATGCAAATCGTCCCGTCGGCCGCCACCTGGACGATCCCGGCCGAGACCCCCTCGATCATCCGGCGGTTGAGCTCGCTGCTTTCCAAAAGGGCCCGTTCCGTCCGCTTCTGCGCCGTCATATCGGTGGCGATGACCAGGGCCGATTCCACTTTTCCGCCCCGCTGGATCGGGAAGATCCGGGTGAGCCAATGGGTGGGGCCGACGGCAACCATCTCCACGCTCTGGGGCTCTCCGGAATCGAACATCTTTTCCAGCAGCCGCTGAAACCGCGCTGCATCCTCCGGCGTGTGATAGTCCGAGGCGTTCGTCCCGATCACCCGCTCGACCGTATATTGGGGCAGCGTACGGTTGATAAATAAGATCGTACCGCGGCGATCCAGATTCGAGATGACGTCGGGAGAATTCTGAAGGAGGGCGCGATAGTGATGTCCCGACCGGTGGACGGCCGGCCTGTTTCGCTTTCGGGGGGCCGGCGCCGAAGCGGCCGATTTTTTTTCTTTCTTAGGCATGAGGAAAGAGCCCTTTCGGTTTCATCTCTGTCCGTTGCTCTTTAATAAAACCTGCGGGATGGGAGTGGTTTCTCGGATTCAGCGGGAGAGGGAAGCCGGACAGAGAGCCGAACGAACACCGGGCGAGCAAAACGGTCGTACCGGGTCACAAAAGCGGAGATCAAGCCGCTTCAGTGCACATCGCTGCGGACTTTATCATATCGTTTGGAAATATTCAAACGCCCCCCCGCTCCTCCGCCGCCCGCGCCGCCCGCTGCCCCTCCTCCACCTTGACGAACGACAAAAGAATCCCCCCCGCCACGAAAAAGAGAACGATCAACAAAATCGCGTTGCGGGTCGAGCCGGTCGCCCAGATCGAAAAGGCGAAGACGGCCGGGCCGGCGATCCCGGCGAACTTTTCGAAAATGCCGAAGAAGCCGAAGAACTCGGCCGATTTGTGGCGCGGAATCATGCTGGCGAAAAGAGAGCGGCTCAACGCCTGAGCCCCCCCTTGAACGGTGCCGACGAGGATCGCCAGGAGCATGAAGTGGAAGGCGGTGGTCATGAAATAGCCGAGCACCGTGATGCCGGCATAGACCGTCAGCGCCAGAAAGATCGCCCGCTTCGCGCCGATTTTTCCGGCGAGCGCGCCGAAGAGAAACGCGAAGGGAATGCCGACGAACTGCGTGATCAGGAGGGCCAGGATCAGCGCCCCCTGGGAGATGCCGATCTCCGCGCCGTAGATGGTGGCCATCCGGATGATCGTCTGGATGCCGTCGTTGTAGATCATGAAGGCGATCATCATCAGGAAAGCCTGCTTGTAGCCGCGCAGATGACGGAGGGTCTCCCGCAGGCGTCCCAAAGCGATCGCCGCCCAATGGCCCGCCCGGGGTGGCCCCGCCTCCGTCCGCGCGGCCGGTTCCGGCACCCGCCGGAAGAGCGGAAAAGAAAAGAGGAGCCACCAGATCGCAACGCTGAGGAAAGAGAGCCGGGTGGCGGTTCCGGCGTCGGGAATCCCGAAACGCTCGGGCATCTGGATGCAGGCCAGATTGATCGCCAACAGCAGCCCCCCGCCGAGGTAGCCGAGGGCATACCCCGCGGCGGAGACGCGGTCCATCTCCTCATCGCGCGCGATGTGGGGGAGGAGCGAATCGTAGAAAACGTAGCTGCCGGCCGCCCCGATGTTGCCGAGGACGAACAGTACCGCCGCGAGGAGCCAGTCGCCCCGCTGGATGAAGACCATACAGGCGGTGGCGACCACCCCCAGGGCGGCGAACGCGCCGAGCATCTTTTTCTTGAGGGCGGCGTAGTCGGCGAGGGTGCCGAGAAGGGGCGAGGCGACCGCGATGAGGATCAGTCCGAATGTAGTGGCGAGGGCGAAGCGGGTGGTCGCGCCGGCCGGATCGAGATCGGCCCCCGCGACCCGCTGAAAGTAGATCGGAAAAACCGCCGCGACGATGGTGGTGGTAAAGGCCGAGCTCGCCCAATCATACATGGCCCAGGCCCGCAGCTCGGAACGGTCCAGCCCCAGGCGCCGGAGCAATTTCGCGATCACGCTTCTTTTTTTCCTCCCAACCCTTTGGATAAAACGGCCCCGACAACCGGCCGGGGGGTCGATCTCATGCCGAAGCGTCCACTATACCATCAGAGAGGGTCCGCTCACTATAGGGATCTACATTTTAAAATGGAGGGCAGGAAGGACCAGATCAAGAGAGGGGTAGAGGCGGCGTTTAGGCCGCCTTTTTCCCTTTGAGTTGATCTTTCACCGACTCCCGGCTGACGAGCTTATTGAAGGTGCTCGGCTCCCCGTCGGCTTTTTTCTCCTGATAAAGGAAGGCCAGCCCCTTCTCTTCGAGCTTTTGGAAAAACTCCGGCCACGAAATATTCTCCAACTCCGCCTCGGCCCCGCCGGGAAAGTTGATCCGTAAGATATCGGTCCCCTTCACTACCGCCGGTTTTCCCCCGCGCGCCTCCGCCCACCGGCGGATCTCCTCGGGGTCGGTGGTCACTTTCGATTCCGTTTCCGCTGCCATGGCATCCTCCTCGATTAAATCTGTTTTAGTTCATCTTAGCGCCCCTCCGGAACGAGCCGCAATTAGACCCAATGGAGTAGATTACTTACGAATGAAGCACGATGGATGAGGAAACGGTGGGGAAATTGACAAATCGTGCGTCACGATATACTCTGTCATTTGATGCGCGGCGATCTGAATTGATAGAATAGAAGAAGCTTTCCAAGGCATTATTTTAGGAGGACCGAATGATAGAATCTTTGCTTCCGGGGATGACGATCCTGAAGAACAACCTTCATCCCCTGATGATCCACTTCCCCATCGCCTTCTTTGTCGGGGCGCTGGCGATGGAAGCGATGGCGGTGTTCCGGGATGAGAAATTCCACTTCGCCGCAACCTGGATGCTCTACCTCGGAACGATTTCGGCGTTAATCGCCCTGCCGACCGGCTTCATCGCGGGGGAACTGGCGGCGCAGAACGACCCGCGCGGCCACAGCGCCCCCGGCCATGAACTGATCCATGTGCACCGGGACTGGATGGTCGCCACCACCGGGGTCGGGATTCTTCTTACCATCTATCTTTTCTGGATCAACGGATGGGGAAAGTGGCGCTCGCAACGGTGGGCCTTCCTCTTCGGGCTGATGATTCTGTCCGCCCTCGTCGCCATGGGAGCCGACCGCGGCGGCCGGCTGGTTTTCGAATTCGGCACCGGGATCAACCCCGAAGTCCTCGCCAAGCCGACGGAAGAAGAGGCCCACGAGGACGACGGCCATTCGCATTAGCCTGTTGGCTCTGACTCTTAATTCCTAATTCCAGATTCCTCATTGTCTGTTGCCTCTCCCCGCGCCACATAGACCGCCGCCGCCAGATCTCCCGTGACGTTGAGGGTGGTCCGGCACATATCGAGCAACCGGTCGACCCCCAAGATCAAACCGAGCCCCTCCAACGGAATGCCGAACATCCCCAAGATCATCGCAATCACCGGAAGCGACCCGGCCGGCACCCCGGCTGTTCCGATCCCCCCCAGCACGGCGATCAACATGATCAGCGCCTGCTGCGACAGATCGAGCGGCACGTCGAAGAGCTGCGCGAGAAAAAGGACCGTCACCCCCTCGAAGAGGGCGGTGCCGTTCTGATTCATCGCCGACCCCGCGGTGAGAACGAACCGGCTGACATGTCGGGGGAGCTTCAAATCTTCTTCGGCGACCTTCAGCGCGGTCGGGAGGGTGGCGCTGGAAGAGGCGGTGGCGAAGGCGGTGATCATCGCCGGCCGGATATCCCGAAAGAAAGCGCGGGGCGACCGCCCCCCCAAGAAGCGGACGGAGAGGGAATAGACGACGAACATGTGGAGCGAGAGGGCCAGCAACACCACCCCGACATACGCCGAGAGGGGACGGAGGAGATCGACCCCCAGCCGGGCGGTCATCGTAAAGAGAAGGGCGCCGACGCCGAACGGCGCCAGCTTGAGAACGCCGTGGATCAGGGTAAGGCTGACGTCGTAGAGCCCCTCGATCGTTTCCCGAAGCCGAGCCCCCCCTTTCGTCTCGGTCATCGACAGGGCGATCCCAAAGAGGAGCGAGAAGAGGATCACCCCGATCATCTCTCCTTCGGCCGCCGCCCGGATCGGGTTGTCGGGAAACATCGAAACGATCAGCGCGATCCCCGACCGCTCCGGCGGCTTTGCGGCGAACGGTGCCGTCCCCGACGCGGCGAGGGCGCGGAGCGACGCCGGGACCCCTTCCCCCGGGCGGATCAGATTGACCAGCCCCATCCCGATCGCCACCGCGATCAGAGAAACAACGACCGTATACGCCAACGTCCGGACGCCGATCCGCCCCAGCCGCAGCAGGTCCAGCCCCCCGATGCCGACCACCAGCGCCGAGAAAAGCATCGGAATGACCAACATAAAAAGAAGCCGAAGAAAAATCTGTCCCACGGGGAGGACGATCTGGTTCACCAGCGGGTCGAACCACGGCGCTCCTTCCCCCAACCACCGCGCCGCGATGCCAAGGAGCGTCCCGGCCAAAAGACCGATCAGAATCGGGGCGCTCGGGTTCGAATGTTTCCTTTTTTCTCGTGTCATCCCGAAACTCATACACTGTGGCGGCGATCAAGCCGCCGAAGCAGCCCAAAAAACGTCGCACAAGAGGTGAAGCCCAAAAGCAAAACGGCGCGCGGATCGGCTCCCCTTTAAGACGGCTCTCCCTGACGGGTCTTCTCCAGCAACCGCTCCGCCTCCTGCCAGCGTTGAACCGCCGGAGGGAGATCGGGCGAGGGGTGGGTGACGCCGACCGCTTTCAACACATCGGCGATCGGGACATTCCCGTTCCGGCCCCGGAACAAGCCCTTCACCAATCCGATCGCGATCAGCTCTCCGTTGCGCTCGAAGCGCTGCTCGACAAAAAACCACTTCTCATCCCAGCCGACGACCCGGCTCTTTAACCGATACTTTTGGAACGGATTCAGCGGGCGGAAGTAACGGATGAGGGCCGAGGCGACGATCGGCTGCCATCGGAATCGGACGACCGTTCTCCCCAGCGGGGTCCGCGCGATCAGATCGAGCCGGCCGAGATCCATCACCGTCAAAAATCGGCCGTTGTTCATATGGGCGTTGATGTCGAGATCGGTCGGCCAGACCCGCAACGTCAAAACCGAGGTGTCGAGCGGTTTTAAAGAAGGCCGGAAGAAACTGCCGAACAAAATGGCGACCAAACGGATAAACAGATTCATAAGGATGCTGCGGAAAATCCTCTTCTCGGGGGGCCGTTCATTCTGCTCCCGGCCGGCCCCCCGCATCCGGCGTGAACGGTAAACCGGAGCCGAATTCCATGAGAGGATATAATACTCCCGGAGGAAGGGAGAGTCAAAGAGAGAGGACCCATCATTCCCCGGTGACGCAGGGCACATTTTCGCCTCCTACTCGAACGAGGGATAAAAAGGCAAGCGAATTTTCATCTCTCGGTCGCGCAACGCCGGCGCGGGGTTGATTTTTATTCTTCAGAACCTTCATACTTAATATGAGTCATCCACTGTGGCAATACTCACTTCATATTGGAATGTACCGATTTCAAATCGACCGACAAGTCGTTCTTGGAAGCTTCGATAAGGAGGAAACGGATGGTTGCTGTTCTCGTTGTCATCGCTTTGGTGCTCTTGATTGTCTTTTTGGCTCAGCGGGTGTGAGAGGCCGTTCAAACGCGCCCATTTCAAAAAAAAAGGAGGAACGGATGAGTGCGATCGGTATTCTGGCGGTGGTTGCTTTGGTGCTGGTGATTATCTACTTGGCTCAGCGGGTATAAGCGAGCTCCCCGTCCCTGACGCGGTCAGGGACGGGCAAAGAATAAAAGGAAATAAATCGAAGGCACCCCCGGGGAAGATTCGATGCAGATTGAGGCGCACCAGCTGAAAAAGATCTATCATAGCGAAAAGGGGCTTCACGCCGCCAGCTTTAGCGTAGAAAAGGGGGAGCTTATTGCGGTGGTCGGCCACAACGGCGCCGGCAAATCGACTCTTTTGAAAATCTTGGCCAACTGGATTGTCCCCGATAGCGGGCATGTCTTGGTGAACGGAGTCGATCTGAAAAACAGGCGGGCGTTGGCCAGAACAATCGGTTTTGTCCCGGAGACGCCGAACCTCTTCGATCTCTTTTCCGTCGAATACAATCTCAAACTCTTTGCCCGGCTTTTTCAAATTCCCTTTTCACGCATCGACGAAACGTTGAAGGAATTTAATTTGCGCTCCTTCCGTCGGCATAAAGTCGCGGAACTGTCGAGGGGGCTCAAGCAACGGGTCAGCATCGGGCGCTCCCTTTTACCCGATCCGCCGGTGCTCCTTTTCGACGAGCCGACCTCCGGCCTTGATTTTGAAATGACGAAAGAGATTTACAAGCTTCTGATGCAGCTTCATGCCTCCGGGAAAACCATCCTTTTTACCTCTCATCGGCCGGAAGAGATTCAAACCCTCGCCACACGGATAATGGTGCTGCACCAAGGGGGGGTCGTCTTCGATGGGTCGCCCCAGAAGTACTTTCAATCCAACATTCATCAGAACCTCTACGCATGATCAGAAATATCATCACGCTGACCTCAAATGATCTGGCGATTGCATTGAAGAACAAGACCCTCTACCTGATCCTCTTTATTCCTCTGTTTGTTTTCTTCACCTTGCAACTCGTCGATCAGACCGATGCCGGCTTTCAAAAAATAAAAATCGGGCTGATTGAAAAAGAAACCGATTCCTCCGCCATCATCAAAAGTATCCAATCCGCCGATCAGACATTCGAGATCTTCCGGTTTGCCGATGAAGCGGAAGGAAAAGGGTGGCTCAAAGAAAAAAAAGGGGACGGCCTTTTAATCCCGTCCGAGAAAGAGCCCCCCCGTTTGGAGCTGATCGTTTTGACAAAGGCCTCTTTCCAAACGCTCGCCATTGTCGAAAGCGTTTCCGCGTTGCAAAATGCCGTCGAGGGAAATCGCGAACATTGGATTTCCGAGATTCGGCCGCTTCAGGAAAGCGCGGTCCAAAAGCAGACACTGTCGACTTGGGTCTTGATGCTGGTCTTGCTGGTGGGTTTTATTATCTTGCCGGCGCAAGTCGCCGAAGAAAAAGAGAAGAAACTCCTCTTGGGGCTTCTGCAGACGCCGGTCCGGGAAACGGAGTGGCTGGCGGCGAAGTTATTTTTAGGGATGATTTTAATCTGCACCGGCGTGCTCTTCCTCCATCTGCTCGGAAGATTCGGTTTCGATCTGGGAGGGGGCTTCAGTTATGCGGCCTTTCTGATCGCCGGGAGTTTCTGCTTCAGCGCCTTTGGAATTTTTGTCGGTTTTTTATGCCGCAACCAGGCGAGCGCCCGGACGCTCGGGGTTCTCGTCTATCTGCCGCACCTCCTCCCTTCCGCGCTCTCCGATTTTTCGCAAAAACTCACGGCGGTGGCGCCCCTTCTCCCCTCCTACTGGTTTTATGAGCCGATCCGGTCGATCCTTTTGGAGGGGAACCGGTTCTCGAATTTCGCCCCGGAATGGGCCTACTTGTTTTTGGTCGGACTGGCCGCCTCTTTTTTCTCTTATTCGTTGATGAAAAAGCGGTGGCTGATGTAACCCAATGCGGGAGCGCGCCGGCTCAAGGGGTTTCGGAAAGCCCGAAGAAATAAAAGAGATAAATATCGCGGTGCGGAACGTCCTTCCGATTTACGATCGTCCGGAGAGGGTTTCCTTCGGCATCTTGGTAGACGAGGATGACGTGCGACTCCCCTTTGGTCGTTTCGCTGTACCAGAGGGGGATGGAAAAGTTCCCGCCACTGCGAAGGCGAAAGCTCCTGCTGAAAGCGGCAATTCCGGCGGCATCGATCTTCGCGGTGATGGAAAGCTCTCCTTCGGGAACCACCGCTCCCCCGGCCGTTTCGACCTCTTCCACCAACACCGACCGCGCATAAGCGCGGATCGCCGAGGAAAGCGACACCTCCCCCAACGTTTCGACACGCACCGAAACCTTCTTACCTTCAACCAGATCGGTCTCTAAGGCAAGATTATGATCGAGCGCCGCCGCGATTCCCTTTTGGGCGGTCGATCCCATTCCGGAGGTCGGCTCGGTCGGGATCATCGTCGCACAACCAGCCGGGAGGAAGATCAGAAAAAAGAAAAGAACGATTCGAGGAGATCTCATTTAATCCACCGTCCGATTCGGCCCGATGATGTAAAACCAAAAACTCTCGCGAACCGAAACCCGCTCGAAGCGGTCGAACGTGGCAAGGAGGCGTCCTTCCTTCAGATCGTAGAGGGCGAAGTGGAAATCGGCCAGGCCGCGGGTAACCTCCGCGTAATAAATAAAAGGGAGATCGCGTCGGATGCGATCGACCCCGAACGCGCGGGCCCGGGCGGTCAGCCTCAGATCGGCGTCGGCCTCGGCGTCAACCACGCGAACCCCCTGGTCGAAGAGCTTCTCCGTCAACCAGGAATGGATAAACGCTTCCTCGGGACTGCGCTCCGTCAGTCGCTCGGTGAGGGTCACAACATCCAGGAAGACATTTTTTCCGGAATACCCGCTGAAATCGAGCCGATCGACCACCTTTCCAAGGGCCAACGTCTGTGTGAGCTGGGCGTTGGCCGAGATGCCGCTGACCGGCCCCTGATACCGCTCCGTCGCACAGGCGGAGAGGAAGAGGAGAAGAAAAACAACAAGAACCGGCGAAACCGCCTCTTTTAAATAGACGACCCTTTTCCCTTTGTGGAATATCCCCATCAATGCGATCCCTCCCGCGACATCGGCTTGCGATGGATAGTATACCATCTTAGGAAATTCCGTTCGGCAAAGTCAAATTTTCAAATCAACGGACGGCCATAACGATCTTGCCGGTGTGCCGGCCCGACTCCGTCGTAAAAATTCCGGAAACAACGGCCCCCGCTCCTCCCTCTCCTTGGCCGGTCCTCCCGCAAAACACCCCGTTTGTGGTGTTGCCCCTCGTTGAGGGATGAGGCAGACTGGGGATTGTAAACGATTGACCCGTCCACCCACTCAAAACAAGGAGGTCTGCTATGGAATCTGTGGCCTGGTTGACATCGGCGCTCTCCCCCTGGATCGGCTTTCTGTCCGTGGGAGTTTTCGCTCTGATTCCGGCCGTCTATTTTCTCTCCGTCGCGCGGCCGGCGCGCAAGCGCGTTCCGGTGATCTGTCCCGAAACGGGAGACCCGCTCCGGGTCGGGATGGAAATCAACATTTTCCGGAATCCCCGAAAAATCGGCAAAGGACTTGACGTCGTGAGCTGCCCGCTCTTTTGCAGCGAGGAGATCCTCTGCTCGAAAGAATGCCTGCTCGAGAGCAGACCGCAGCAGATCCACCGGAGGGCGGTCGAGCGGCACCTTAAAAAAACGGCGATGGTCGTCTCTTAACCCACGGAAAAGGAGTGGACAATGAAGGTGGCAGCGTTGGTCCTGATTTCTTTCATCCTTATCGGCGCCGGAACGGCCCACGGCAAAACGTATCTCCTCAAAACGGAGATGTCGGGCGAGTTCGCATTTATCGGAGAGGATGGAACCAAGAACCCGACCCTGGAGGTGTATGAGGGAGAGGTGGTCGAATTAATCATCGAAAACGGCGACGGGGCGCCGCATGTTTTGTCGATCCCCGAGCTGGCGGTGAAGTCGGCGCGGGTCGACACGGTGGGCGAACGGACGATCATCAAATTCGTCGCGAAGGAAGGAGCGTTCCCCTACTTCTGCCCTCTCCCCGGCCACCGAAGACTCGGCATGGAAGGGAAAATCATCTGCCGGCACAAAGAGGCGAAACGTCGGCCCGCTTGAAGCGGGCAACGTCTTCGCCCTTGATTCCGAAGGGTCCTCTAAGAAGGCCGGACAGTCATAAAGAAGGTCCGGCCTCCCCGGTCGATCAATAGGAGCACCGTTTGATCTTTCTTCATTTTTGAGATCACCTCTTTGTACTCCTTCACATTCCCGAGCGGTTTTCGATTGACCTCCACAAGGATATCCCCCTGCCGGAGCCCCGCCTCCTCTCCGCCGCTCCCCGATGCCACCCCCTCCACGACGACCCCCTCCCGGCTATTGTTCAGGATACGCTCTTCCAACGCCTCCGGGGAAATGTCGCGGACCTCGATGCCGTCCATCGGCGCGCTCGTCTCCCTCTGCTCGACTTGGGGCGGCGCTTCCCGAACGGCTTCTCCCACATTTTCCTCGACGGTGACGCCGATCGTCTGCGGACGCCCTTCCCGGTAAATGTTTAGCTTGAGCGGGCTTCCGACCGAAGCGGAGGCGGTCAAGTTCCGAAATTGCCCCACGCTCTCGACCGGCTCTCCGTCCGCCTCTAAAATAATATCCCCCCGCCGCAGCCCCGCCTTGTCGGCGGGACCGTTGATCAGAAGATCTCCGACGAGGACCCCTTTCGGATTGGAGAGACCGAACTCTTTCGCCAGCTCCGGGGTCACCTCCTGAATCGAGATCCCTAGCCAGCCCCGAACGACCTTTCCCGCTTTCATTAAACTCTCCATCACCGGTTTCGCCATGTTGCTCGGAATGGCGAAGCCGATCCCCATCGATCCTCCCCCCTCGCTGAAAATCGCCGTATTCACCCCGATGAGCTCCCCCCGGATATTCACCAGCGCGCCGCCTGAATTTCCGGGATTGATCGGCGCGTCGGTCTGGATAAAGTCTTCATAATCGGCGATGCCGACATTCGCCCGCCCGACGGCCGAGATGATGCCGAGGGTGACCGTTTCCATCAGTCCGAACGGATTGCCGATCGCCAGCACATATTCTCCGACTTGCAGTTTTGAAGAATCTCCCCAGGAGGCCGACGGCAGGTTCCGGGCGTCGATCTTCACCACAGCGAGATCGCTCTTGATATCGCTCCCCACGACCTTGGCGGAAAATGCCCTTCGATCGTTTAAGATCACCCGGATCTCCTTCGCGTCGGCAATGACATGGTGATTGGTGACGATGTATCCATTCGGATCGATGATGACCCCCGACCCGATCTGGCCTTGCACCTGATGGAGATGAGAGGGGGAGTCGCCAAAGAACCGCTTGAAAAACGAGTCCTCGGAAAAGGGGTCCAACGAGGGGAGATCGCGCCCGCTATGGAGACTGGTGGTCGAGATGTTCACAACCGTCGGGATCATCCGTTCCGCGATCTCCACAAAAACCGGTTCCGACAGAGGGGGATCCGCCGGAAGCGAACGGCTCTCCCTGGGCGGCTCCGCGGCATGGGCGAGGAACGGAAGAGGGACCCCTTCGGAAATAAATCTGAGAATGAAAAAGAGAGCTAAAACCGTTTTGAACAGATGGTTCATGACAGCCCTCCGTATCGGATGTAATTAGATTAACACCGACATGGAGGGGCGGTCCGTGAAAGCGCTTACAACGGAGAGGGAGGCGAATGGTTCAGGGAGTGGTGGGATTGTGTTGAAGCAGCAAACCGGATCGGCGCCCAAATGATGGGGAGCGTGCCGAGGGGAAGCTTCGCTTATTGTATTCGTCGTGGAACCCACAGAGGGTCGCGGGTAACATCGGCAGGAATCGATCGCTTCTACTTAAAATTGATGAAAATTTGGAGCGGGAAACGGGATTGGCTCCCATAAAGACGGGAGCGCGCCGTGTGGAGGCTTCGCTTCAATTATATTCGGCGTGGAACCCGCTGAGGATCGCGGCATCCCTCACCCTGTTAGCCCTCTACACGTGTTTGGGATCAAATTGGAGCGGGAAACGGGATTTGAACCCGCGACCCTCGCCTTGGCAAGGCGATGCTCTACCGCTGAGCTATTCCCGCATAGGAGGTCAAAATGCTTGGAAATATTATCGCAGAGAGGGGGGGGCTGTCAACAGATCAATTAGGAATGCTGGAATGTAGAATTTGATTCCTCATTCCTAAGCGAAGGGAGTGGGGAAAACGTCCCACTCCCTTTCGCTCTAGCTCGTTGCGTCGCCGTTTCGGAGAAAATTACCGCGGCCGGTCGGCCAGAGAACCAAGTTGGTGCCGGAGCCGGGGAGATCATAAATTAAGATTCCGCCCGCGGGGGTATTGTCTTTCAGGTTCACGATCACCTCCAACTCCCCGTTGCGGTAGAGATCGGCCACGGTCGGCGCCGCCATCGCTCCCCGCCCCGGGAGCGGCACCTGGGCCAACTTTGCGCCGAGGCGGTTCAAAACAATCAATGCCCCTTTTCCGGCCGTCGTTTCATATGTCGTAAACAGAATTTCCGGAAGGCCGTCCTTGTTGAGATCGGCCACGACCGGCTCCGAGGCAAACCGGGCGCCGTTGGCCGCAAAAGAGAACTTCCAAAAGAGCTTCCCGTCGGAGCGGACGGCGTACATATTCCCATCGTACGACGGGAAGAGGATCTCCTTTTTCCCATCCCGGTCGAGATCGACCACCGCGGAAGCCGGAGTCACATCGACGATATTCGCGCCGGGGTCCCCATAAACCAGCGGCCCGCCGGTGTCAAAGGGCCACTCGAAACCGGGCGCGCGCGTGGCGTCGGCCTGAAAGACGAAAAGGGAATTCCCCCGATTGACGGTGTTTCCGGCGAGCTCATGGTCTCCCACCAGGATCAGCTCTCTTTTTCCATCGCCGTTGATGTCGGCGACGACCGGGGGAGAGTCGGTAAACTCGCTCCGATCGGTCCCGTTCAATCCCCATCCTTGGACCGCCAACTGCGGATTGTGAAACGCCGGAACGCCCGGAAAATAGCGGCGCTTAAAGTGCGGCGCGGTTGGAAAAGGAACGCCGTTCATGTGGAAGACGCCGGCATAGGCGTTATCGTAACCGATCAGCATGTCGTTCTTTCCATCGCCATTCAAATCGGCGATCCCGACATTCTGATTGTAAGTGCCCGCTTCGAAGCAGGTCACTTTCGGAGTGCAGCCGGTGGCGCTGGAGAGCTGCGGCCAACCCGGTTGGATCGCTCCCGACGAATTGAGTAAAAACGCGATCGGCTTCACGAGCGTCCGTGAGGCGAGGAGCCCTAACTTTCGGTCGCTGCCGATCTGGCCGGCGGCGATTGACCTGATTTCAGTGTTCCCTCCCAAAACCTTCGGCCATCCCGCTTTGGGTTGTCCGTTCCACTGCCAGACGGAGATTCGCTCCTGATGGCTGCCGACCGCCACTTCCAGCCGTCCATCCGCATCGAGATCGGCGACGACCGGCGGCGCCCAGATCCGTCCACTGGTGGCGGCGACGGCCTTCCAGTAAAGGGTCCCGTCCGAATGCCACACATAAACGGTTCGATCTCTCGCCGCAATAATCTCCGGATACCCGTCTTTGTCTAAGTCGGCCACCGCGGGAGAGCCCATCCACCCTTCGAATCCGCCGCTCAACGTCTGGTGAAGTCGCGGCGCCCGCACAGGGGAAATCAGAGATGCGGCCTGTTGCGCGGCGATGGAATCTTGATCAGCCGGTTGGGTGGCCGGAATGGAGTCTTGATCGGTCGGCTCGGTCGGTGTCGCGCCGCCGTCTGCGATCCGATCCGGGGTGGATGGGAGAGAGGAGTCGGAACAGGCGGCCAGGGAAAAAGACAATGAAAAAAACAGACCGATAAAAGTCCTTCTGATGAAATTGCAAGAAAAGATCAATACACACCTCCTTGGACGAAACAGACACAAAGCGTTCATTCTACCCTTTTCAAACGAAAAGGATAGTCTGCCGGGACATGCCTGTCTTGACTTTAAAGTGGGAGTGTGATCCAAAGGAATGGGATATCAGTGACTTGTATCACCATTCCGCAGGAAATTACCGCGGCCGGTCGGCCAAAAGAGCCGGTTGGTTTTCGATCCGGGGAGCGCATAGATCTGCACCCCGCCTTGGGATGAAACATCTTTGAGGCTGACGATCGCTTCCAACTCCCCGTCGCCGTCGAGATCGGCGAGCGTCGGCGCAGCCATGGCGCCACGGCCCGGCAGGGAAATCTTCGTCAGCTCCGCGCCGAGATGATTCAGAATCACCAGAGCCCCCTTCTCTCCCTCGGTCTCATAGGTGGCAAAGAGAACTTCCGGGACCCCGTCGTTGTTCAGATCGGCCACGACCGGCTCCGAAGCAAACCGGGTCCCCAAATCGGAAAACGCAAACGTCCAGAAGAGCTGCCCGTCGGAATGGACCGCATACAGCACGCCGTCATACGCGGGGAAGAGGATTTCTTTCTTCCCATCCCCGTCGAGGTCGGCGACGGCCGGCGCGGGGGTGACATCGACGATGTTCCCGCCGGGGTCTTCGGTCACCCGCGGGGAATGATGGCCCCTCGTCTCAAACGGCCGCTCGAAACCGGGAAAACGGGTGGCGTCGGAGCGGAAGACGAAGAGGGAGTTTCCCAAAATCGTGGTGATCCCGGCCCGTTCATGATCCCCCACCAGAATCAGCTCGCGGGCGCCGTCGCCGTCGAGGTCGGCGACGACCGGCGGGGAGTCGGTGAACTCGCTTCGGTCTTCTCCGTCCGGCCCGAACCCCTGGATCGCCAACGCCGGATCGTGGAAGGCGGGAACACCGGGGAAGAAGGGGCGATTGAGAAAAGGGGTTCCAAAGGGAACGCCGCTGAGATGGAAGAGGCCGACATAGGCGTTGTCGTAGCCGATGATCGCATCGGTTTTCCCGTCCCCGTCGAGATCGGCGAGCCCCACGTTTTGATTGTAGGTCCCCGCCTCAAAACAGTTTGCATCTTGGGCGGGAAGAAGGACGCACCCGCCCGACGCGGCAAGCTGCGGCCAGCCGGGGAGAACCGTTCCTTGAGAATCGAGCAGAAAGGCCACCGGGACCTTCGTCGTTCGGGTCCGCGACGCCAGCAGGGCCGATTTGCCGTTGCCGAGGGGGCCGGCCGCGAGCGACCGGATCTCCCGATCGGCCGACCCCGCCTCTCCCCCGACGATCTTCGGCCAACCCGCTTTCATCTTTCCGTCCCAGCTCCAGACCGAGATCATCTCCTTGTGGCTGCCGGCGGCGATTTCAAGTTTCCCGTCGCCGTCGAGGTCGGCCGCGACCGGCGGCCCCCAGATCCGCCCGCTGATCGTCGCCGGGCTCGTCTCCGCCGAAAAACCGTAGGCCGATTTCCAAAAGAGGGTTCCATCGGCATGCCAGACGAAAAGAAAACCGCCGCGCGGCGCGATGATCTCCATCCGACCGTCGCCGTCGAGATCGGCCGCCGCAGGAGAGCCGAGCCAGCCTTCGCCGCCGCCCGCCAGCGTCTGCCTTAGCTGCGGAGCTTGAACTTGAACCGGAGGTGGAGAGGTGCCGGCCGGCGGCGCCCCGGCGGCGGGAGCGGTTTCGGCCGAGCGGGGAGTCGAACTCGAACAACCCTCAAGGAAAAGAAACGCGAGGAAAACCGGGAGGAAAAACCAAAATCGGGAGCGAACCTGCAAAACCAAAAACAAATTCCTATTACAAGCAAGTGAAAACCGGATGAAGCTGTTTCTACTCTAGGAGGAGAGGGCCCTTCTGTCCATCTAAAAACGGGAGAGACTTAGACCGGACTTTTGTCATCTTGGGTCCTTCGCGGAGAACTAGAAAATCTCGCGGCTGAGGTCGGCCTGCTTCAGGATAATGATCTCTTTTCCCTCGGTCCGGATCGATCCGGCGCGCTCGAACTCTTTCAGAACCCGGATGAAGGTCTCGCGCGTGACGCCGGCCATTGCCGCCAACTGCTGCCGGGTGAGCGCCAGCCGCACCCGGATTCCCTCTCGCTTCCCTTCCCATTCCCCTTCGGGGATCAGGTCGAGGAGGACCCGGCTCACCTTGCCGTGGGCATCCGAGAGGATGGCGGAGCTGATCCGCTCGTTCGCTTTCCGGAGCCGGCGGCTCATCGTGGCGAGCATCTTCAGCGACCACTGGGGATGACTCTGAATGAACCGAAGAAACGAGTCGCGGTCGAGGGTGGCGGCGTAGCTCTTCTCCAAGGCGGTCACTGTCGCGGAGCGGGGATATCCATCCAGCACCGCCATCTCTCCGAAAATCTCTCCCGGCTGCAAGACCCGAAGGATCACCTCCCGCCCGTGCCGGTCGGTCAAGGTGACCTTGACCCGCCCCGACCGTAAGATATAAAGGGTGTTCCCCGGATCGTTCGTCCGGAAGAGAACCTCATTTTTCCGATAACTCGTCTCCCTGAGCAAAGGGGCCAACTTCGCGAGCTCCTCCGCAGAGAGATCCTGAAAAAAAGGAACATGCCGCAGCACGAGCTGCCGATCATCCGTCATACGTCGAAACTCCGGGTAAAACATGGAAGGAAAAATGCCGAAGCGTAGTATAGCGCTCCTTTCGAGAGGAGGCAAGGGAAATTACAATTATGAATGCTCCAACTCCGCGCTTCTCCTTGACTTCAAAAGGCCTCAACGTTATAGTGTCCCTTAAGTTTTAGGGATGATGAGATGGCCAAATTCGCATCGTTGAGAGGCTTCAAAGACATTCTTCCGGAGGAATCCGACCGCTGGCTCTGGGTCGAATCGACCGCGCACGAAACCTTCAACGTCTTCGGCTTCTCCCACATCCGGACCCCCATTCTCGAAAACACCGAGCTCTTCACCCGAAGCATCGGCGAAGCCACCGACATCGTCGAAAAAGAGATGTACACGTTTGAAGATTGGGACGGAAAGAAAGTCACCCTCCGTCCCGAAGGGACCGCTTCGGTTGTCCGCGCTTATCTGGAGCATCACCTCAGCGAAAAAATTCCCCTCTCGAAGCTCTACTACATCGGCCCCATGTTCCGGCACGAGCGGCCTCAAGCGGGCCGCCTCCGCCAGTTCCACCAGATCGGCGCGGAGATCATCGGCGATATCGATCCGCGCCAGGATGTGGAGCTCCTCTCGCTGCTGACCCGCTTCTTCGAGCGGATGCAGGTGACCGACCTGACGCTGGAGATCAACTCCCTCGGCTGCCCGGTCTGCCGGCCGACCTATCGCGCGGCATTGCAATCTTATTTCGAGAAGTATCTTCCGGATCTCTGCGAAGATTGCCGGCGGCGCTTTAAGACCAATCCGCTCCGCATCCTCGACTGTAAAAAGGAGGCTTGCAAAGCAATCGCCCGGAACGCTCCTTCACCTATTGACCACCTCTGCGCCGAATGCCGGGAGCACTTCAAGGCCGTTCAGGAGGGGCTCGACCAACTCGCGATTCCCTATCAAATCCAGCCGCATCTGGTGCGGGGACTCGACTACTATACCAAAACCGCCTTCGAGCTGACGACCAATAAACTCGGCGCACAGAACGCGGTCGCCGCCGGAGGACGTTACGACGGCCTGGTCGAAGCGCTCGGCGGACCGCCGACGCCGGCCATCGGCTTCGCCATCGGGGTGGAGCGGCTGGTCCAGTTGATCGATCCGGCATTGGTTCCCACTTCGCGCCTCCAGCTTTTTCTCGCCCCGTTGGGGAAGGCGGCCGGCGCGGCGCTTTTCCCGCTTCTTCTGGCCCTCCGGCGGAAGAATATCCGGAGCGAGATGGGGAACGACGCGATCGGCCTGAAGAGCCAGATGAAACGGGCCGACCGGTTGGGGGCGGCGTATGTCTTGATTGTCGGCGAAAACGAAATGACGCAGGGAAAAGCGATTCTGCGGAACATGTCGACCAAGGCGCAGGAGGAGATCCCATTATCGACCCTCATCGAAACGCTGGCCGCAAAACTTTCTTAAATCTCCTCTTCGTCCTCCCGCTCCTCTTTTTCTCCCTCCTTCTCACCGCCTGCCCGGACGGCGGCGGAGACCAATCGATCCGCATCCCCCGGACCTACTTCGTCGCTCCCTCTTCTCAGGGAGGAAGCGACCTCCAGCCCGGCACCGCCGACTCCCCCTTCGCAACGATTACACACGCGCTGAATGCCGCAGACCAAGGAGATACCGTTCAGGTGGCGGCGGGGACCTATCGGCCCGGCAGCAGCGGACTTCCGACCGATCCCGGCGAGCGCTTCCCCCTCCGGATCAAGGAGGGGGTCTCGCTCGTCGGAGAGCCGACCGGCGCAGCCCAGGGGACGGTGATTCAGGGAAGCGGCGCCCACACCAGCGCGTCCGCCGGCGCTTTCCAGGCGGCGATGATCCTCACCGAGGGGGCGGCAATTTCCCGGTTGACCGTTCGAAGCGACGGAGAGGTCGGTGTGGTCGCGGAGGGGGTCAACGGAGAGATCAGCAACGTTCAGTTCACAAACAACGAAACCGGCGCGCGGCTCATTTCAAGCAACGTCTCCATCTCGAACAATACCTTCAGCGGGAATACGATCGGGATTCAATCGATGTTGGGGGATTCAAGTCGGATCGAACAGAATACGATCCAGAGCAACACAGGAGATCCGGGGATCGGTGTCCAAATCGTAAATGCCGGTCCGGCGCTCCGTCAAAACCAGGTAACGGGCAATCCGGGAGGAGGGGTGGTGGTCGACGGACAATCGAACCCCGATCTCGGGGGCGGGGGAAGGAGCGACGGCGCCAACACGCTCAGCTGCAATCCCGCGGGCGACCTCATCAATAACGATAATAATACGATTTTTGCCCGGAATAACTTGTGGGATCATCTCAATCCGGACGGGATCGACGCCGTCGACAACGGCGCCGGAATCATCGATACCACCGGCGCCGGGATCGCTGCGCTCCCTTGCGGATAGGATTCATTAAAGGGATCGGGAGAGAAGAGACAAGGAGAAGTCGGGAAGAGATCATTGAAAAGAAGATCAAGTCTCGCAGAACGGAAAACCGGTTATCCCCGGTCGACCAGTTCCTTCAGCTCTTTTCCGGCCTTGAAGAAGGGAACCTTCTTCTCGGGGACCGAGACCAATGCGCCGGTCTTCGGGTTTCGCCCCTCTCGCATTCTTCGGTGCCGGAGCCGGAAGCTTCCAAACCCCCGGATCTCGATCTTGTCCCCCTTGGCCAACGCCTCTTTGATACTGTCAAAGAAAGTGTTGACCAGGATTTCCGTCTGACGTTTGGTCAGGACGGTGTAATGTTCCGCGACTTTTTCGATCAGTTCTGCTTTGGTCATCATCCCCCCATGTGACTGGATTGTTCCTTGATGGTCAGGCTCTCTGAACCGTGACGATCGACTAGAAGGAGAAAAGATAGTTCAGCCGGACCGAACCGCCCGGGAAGCGAGCCCCCTCCCACTTTCCCAGAAACCGGTTTTGCAGAAACTCAAATAACGTCGACCGCTCCTGCTTCTCCACTGTCTGGGGTTCCCCTTCAATCCCCGCCAGCTCCGCCGTCCGCTGGATGGCATCCTGAAGGTTCCCCAGCTCATCGACCAGACCGATCTCCTTCGCCTGGCGGCCGGTAAAGATTCGCCCGTCGGCGTAGGGACGAACCGTCTCGATCTTGAGAGAGCGCCCTTCGGCGACCGCTTCGATAAATTGCGCGTGGACGTCGTCCATCACATTCTGCAGCAGCGCACGCTCCTCCTCGGTCATCTTCCGGAAGGGGGAGCCGACATCTTTATTCTCTCCGCTCTTGATGACCGTTCCCTCCACGCCGATTTTTTGAAGAAGCCCTTCGACGTTGACCAGCTCCATAATGACGCCGATGCTGCCGGTGAGGGTCCCGGGGTTGGCGATGATTTTCTCCGAGGCGGCGGCGATATAATAGCCGCCGGAAGCGGCCACCGTCCCCATGGAGGTGACGATCCTTTTCTTTCCCGCGTCGCGAATCCGCTTCACCTCATCATAAATTTCTTGGGAGGGGACCACGGCGCCGCCGGGGCTGTCGATTCGGATGAGAATCGCCTTGATACTGTCATCCCGGTGGTAGCGCCGCAGATCTTCGACCACGGTTTTTGAATCGGCGATGACCCCTTCAATACGGATGAGGGCGATCCGATCTCCGCCCCCCCACGCCGCTCCCTCCCCGCCGTCGATGTAACGGCTGGTCCAGAACATAAAGGCGAAGAAGAGGAGGAGGAAGAGAAGAAAGTAAATTCCGCCGATCAGAATTGATTTTCGATTCATCGTTTAATTTTGGGGTAAACGGGCAGCGCTTTTCGAGGAGGGTTCCGCCGATCCGCCGGCGGAGAGCATAGACCCTCCGCCGGCGTCTCAACCGGTTGGAAAGAGAGGAAGGCTTCGGACCTTACGACTCTTTTCCCTCGTCGTTTTTCTGCCGCCGTGTGATCTTGCTGGCAACCGCCCCGATCGATTGATCGAGCTTTCCCTGCGTGTGATGGAAGCGGTCGACCGCTTCTTTGTCCGAATCGCGCCGGTGCTCTCGAACCGACAGGGCGATCTTTCTCTCCGCCGTATCGATCCGGATGATCTTCGCTTCGACCTCGTTTCCGATGTGGAAAACATCCTCCACGCGAGCGGGCGCTTCCACCCCCGATTCGCTGATATGGATCAGGCCCTCCACATTCTCTTCGAGCTCGACGAAAACCCCAAAGTCGGTAATTTTGGTCACCTTCCCACGAACACCGCTGCCGACCCTGTATTTCTGCGGGATATCGGTCTCCCATGGATCGGAGGTCAGCTGCTTGAAGCCGAGCGAGATTCGCTCCTTCTCACGATCGACCTTCAGCACGACCGCTTCAATCGGCTGTCCTTTTTTGAAGACCTCCGAAGGATGTTTGACATGGCGGGTCCAGGAGATATCGGAAATATGGATCAGCCCGTCGATTCCCTCTTCCAGGCCGACAAAGACGCCGAAGTCGGTGATGCTCCGGACCTTGCCGGTGATCTTCGCCCCCGGCGGATAACGCTGCTCGACGACGTTCCAGGGGTTCGGCTCGACCTGCTTCATACCGAGCGAGATTTTTCTTCCCTTCCGATCGACGTTGAGGATGACGGCGTTGACCCGATCGCTGACCGAAACGATCTTCGACGGATGCTTCGCTTCATGCGCCCACGACATCTCCGAGATGTGGACCAGCCCTTCGACCCCCGGCTCCAACTCGACGAAGGCGCCGTAATCGGTCAGGCTGACCACTTTGCCGGTGATGCGGGTTCCGACCGGATACCGCTCCTCGACATGGCTCCAGGGATCGGGCATCTTCTGCTTGTAGCCGAGCGAGACCCGGCCGGTCTCCTTGTCGTATTTGAGGACGACGACCGAAACCTTGTCCCCCACCATGAAAAGCTCGGAGGGATGGCCGACCCGGCCCCACGACATGTCGGTGATGTGCAGCAGACCGTCGATGCCGCCGAGATCGATAAACGCGCCGTATTCGGTGATGTTCTTCACCACCCCTTCGACCACCTGCCCCTCTTGGAGCGAGGAGAGGGTCGTCTGCCGCTTCCGATCGCGCGACTCCTCCAGGAGAACCCGGCGGGAAACGACGATGTTGCCGCGGCGGTGATTCATCTTGATGATCTTCATCGGAAAGGTTTTTCCGATCAGCTGGTCGAGATCGCGCACCGGCCGAAGATCGATCTGAGAACCGGGTAAAAACGCCTTGACCCCGATATCGACGATCATCCCCCCCTTGATCCGGGAGATCACCTTTCCTTCGATCACGGCATCTTTCTGGTAGACCTCTTCGATCTCCTTCCAGATCTTCATCCGGTCGGCTTTTTCCTTCGAGAGGATAATGTTTCCCTCGGAGTCTTCCCGCTCTTCAAGGTAGATCTGGATCTTCTCCCCCGCTTTGAGCTTGCCGATCTCTTCGGGGGTGAATTCCTGTCTGGCGACCATCCCTTCGGACTTATATCCGATATCGACCATGATCCCGTCTTCTTGAATGGAAAGGATGATCCCTTCTACGACGCTCCCCTCTTGGAGATTTTTGAACGTCTCGGCATAGAGCGCTTCAAGCTCCATCCGCTCCTGGCTCTTCTCGGAGTCAAGCATCTCATCGGCATCAAAAACCGTTCTTTTTCCTTTTGCCATAAAAACTATTCTCTCCCCTCTTCTTCGAATTTAGCGGCCGGCCTGTGCGGAGTGGAATCAGGCCCTCCGATGCCGGCCTCTATATTGGTCATTTCTCAAACAACGGAAACGGCGGCCTGAGGCCGCCTCTGATTCCTTTAAATCGTTTTTAAATAACTGATCACCTCTTGAATAATCCAATCGGGCGTTGAGGCCCCCGCCGTCACCCCGGTCTTCTGAACCCCTTCAAACCAATGCCGATCGATCTCCTGCGCCGTCTCAACGTGGTAAACCCGGACCCCCTTTTCGCGGCAGATATCGGCCAGATGGGTCGTGTTCGCGGAGTTCTTTCCCCCCACCACCACCATCACTTCCACCGTTTCCGAAAGGCTCTGCGCCTCCGTCTGGCGATCCTCGGTAGCGTAACAGATGGTGTTGAAGATTTTGACCTCTTCGCAGATTTGGAGGCATTTTACTACAATTTCAGAAAATTTTCCATAGGTTTGCGTCGTTTGGGAAATGATGCCCAATCGCTTCCGGGTGAACCGGTTCAACATCTGCTTGATCTCGTCGAAATCCTCCGTCACCAGGATCTCTCCCCCGGCATGCCCGAGGACGCTCTGAGACTCGGGGTGATTCCGATCCCCGACCATCACCACCTGATATCCTTCATCGACCAGTTGTTTTGCATATCGCTGCGCGTTGGTCACAAACGGACAGGTGGCGTCGATGATGTGCAGCCCCTGTGCTTCGGCATCCTGGACTACTTGAGGGGAAGAAACACCGTGCGATCGAAGAATGACCACTCCATTCTCAATCTGGTCCAAACGCTCGACCTTTTGAACCCCCTTTTGTGCCAGCCGTTCGACGACCTGCGGGTTATGGATCAATGGCCCGAGGCTATGGACCTCTCCTTGATAGCTCTCGGCCGCGTCGAACGCCATCTTCACCGCCCGCTTCACCCCGAAACAGAAGCCTGCATTTTCAGCAACGTAAATTTCCATCCCCACCCCTCAACGATTGGTCTCCGCCAATGTCCGTTCTAGTGCCGCAATCTCGCTCATGATTTCCTGTGAAATTGTAGCATAAAGTATTTTGGGATTGATACCTTCTTTTTCAACCCTTTCAATCTCTTGAATTTGACCCTTAAAATCGATCGGCTTGCCGAAGACCACCGTCACCCGCCGAAAGGGACGGACCGGCGCAGTTCCATCGATATAGGCCGGAATGACCTTCACCCCCGAGAGCGCCACCATCATTCCGATCCCCGGCTTCGGAGACTGGAGCCGGCCGTCCTTACTGCGTGTTCCTTCCGGATACATCGCCAGAAGATGCCCTGCTTTCAATCGCCGCACCGCCTCGCCGATCGCCTGCCGATCGATTGTCCCGCGCCGCACCGGAAATCCGCCGAGCGTCCTGAAAAGGGCGGCGAGGAGCCGATTTCGGAAAAGCTCGCTCTTCGCAATGTTGTCGGCCCGGCGGGAGAGGACACAGCCGAGAAGGGGAATATCAAAATAGCTGTTGTGATTGGCTGCGACAATCACCCCCCCTTCCCGTGGAACGTAAGACTCACCGATCACTCTGATCCGGAAAAAGAGCCTCGCCAGGGTCCAAACCACCACATGCGCGATTCGATAAAGCATCATTTGGAAACTATTTCAGTTTCTTCGCCTGTTTGGCCGTGAGCTTTTTCTCGACTTCTTGGACCATCTGCGCGATCACCTCCTCCAGGTTCAGCGGGGTGGAATCGATCACAATGGCATCCTCGCTCTTTTTTAACGGGGCAACGTGCCGACGGCTGTCTTTGAGATCCCGCTCCTCGATCTCCCGGGTCGTTTTCTCCAGGTCGGACGGGATCCCCTTCTGCTCGAGCTCTTTGTGCCGGCGCAGCCCCCGGACCGGGGTGGTCGCATCGAGATAGAACTTCAGATCGGCCTCGGGAAAAACGACCGTGCCGATATCGCGTCCTTCCATCACGACCCCGCCGCCGCTTCCGATCGACCGCTGAATGGAGAGGAGCTTCTTTCGAACGCCCGGATAGGTCGACGCAATCGAAGAGACCCGGGTCACTTCCGGCAATCGAAGGGAAGGGGTAACATCGATCCCCCCGACCCAGATCTCGGTCTGCTCTCCCTTCAGTCGGAACTCGATTTCGATTGATTGGGCCGCCGCCTCGACGTTCTCCTGGGACTCCGGATTGATCTTTTCTTGAAGAAGCTTCCAGGCAATGGCGCGATAGAGCGCACCCGAATCGAGATAGAGATAGCCGAGCCGTTTGGCCAAATTCTTCGCCGCAGTGCTCTTACCGGCCGCCGCCGGACCGTCAATGGCAATGATTAGTTTTCGCACACGCAATCTCTCGTAGGGGCGGACCTTTGTTTCCGCCCTATTCTGTCAACGTTGCCAACAACCCCAAAAATCCCGGGAAAGAAGTGTCGATGCAGGCAACGTCGTCGATCTCATTTCCCCCCTCCGCGACAAGCCCGGCGATCGCCATCGACATGGCGATTCGGTGGTCTCCATGTGTCTCGCAGAAGGTTCCCTTCCACTTTTTCTTCCCTTCGATCCGCATCCCATCGGGAAACTCCTCCACCGCGATCCCCATTCCCCGCAACGCCTGGGCCATCGCGGCGATCCGATCGCTCTCTTTGACCCGTAGTTCTTGCGCGTCCCGGATCACCGTTTCCCCTTCGGCCGCCGCCGCCGCGACGCAGAGGATCGGGAACTCATCGATCGTGCGGGGAATCAGATCCCCCCCGATCACTGCCCCGTGGAGTGAGGTGGAACGGACGGTCAGGTCGGCGACCGGTTCGTCTCCCATCGGCTCAAGAGGGGTCACCGTGATCTCCGCCCCCATCTCCTTCAATACTTCCAGGAGACCGGTCCGGGTCGGATTGACCCCGATTTTTCGGATCGTGATCTCCGAACCTTCGATGATCGCCCCGGCGACCAGAAAAAAGGCCGCCGAGGAGAGATCCCCCGGAACCTCGATCCGCTTGCCGGGATAAGACGAGCCGCCGACGACGGAAAGCCGCCCGTTGTTTTCCTCGAACCGGACACCCAGGGAACGCAGCATCCGTTCGGTGTGGTCACGCGACCGGCTCGGCTCGGAGAGGGTCGTCACCCCCGAGGCGGTCAGGCCGGCCAGCAGGATCGCCGATTTCACCTGGGCGCTTGCGATCGGGAGTCGATAATCAATTCCGTTGAGTTTCTTTCCGGAGATCGCCAGCGGAGCCAACGTCCCTCCCGATCGGCCGAGGATTTCCGCCCCCATTGTCTGGAGAGGATCGATGACCCGCCGCATCGGCCGTTTCCGAAGCGAGGCATCTCCCGTCAGCACCGAGAAAAACGGCTTCCCGGCCAGCAATCCGGTCAGAAGGCGCAGCGTCGTTCCGGAGTTGCCGCAGTCGATGACCCCTGTCGGCTCCGTCAGTCCCCAGAGCCCTTTCCCTTGCACATGGAGAGAGGGAAGACCGTTCACCGTCTCGACGGAAATGGCAATCCCCATCTCTCGAAACGCAGTGATCGTCCGCTCGCAATCTTCAGAAGGAAGATAGCCGATGACCTCGCTCGACCCCTCCCCCAGCGCCGAGAAGATCACCGCCCGATGGGTGATCGATTTATCCCCAGGAACCGTGATCGTTCCCCGCAGGGGGCGTTTTTTCACAGGCGTTTTCATTCTAAATTTTTTATCTCGTAGGGGCGATCCTTGTGATCGCCCTGACCCGTACCATGGGCGAATACCAGATTCGCCCCTACAAACAGACGTTCATGACAGCGCTTTCTGGCGGATCGCCTTGGCCCGTTCGAAAATTTCCATCAAGCCCGCCGCGTCCCCCTCCAGGATCTTCTTCTTCACCTTCTCAAGCGACTCCTGGTAGAGATCGACCATCTCGACCACGGCGTCCCGGTTGAGCAGAAAAATATCGCGCCACATCTCCGGGGAGCTCGCCGCGATCCGGGTGAAATCGCGCAGCCCCCCTGCCGAGAACTGGACCGGATTTTTCTTCGCGATTTTCGGATGGGTTAATGTTTCCATCAACACATAAGCGACGAGATGAGGAAGATGGCTGACCGCCGCCAAAATCTGGTCATGGTCGGAAGGGTTCATCTCCGAGACGCGCGCCCCCGCCTTTTCCCAAAGCGCGGCCACCTTCTTGAGCGCCTTCGGGTCGGTTTGAGCGGTCGGCGTCAGAATGCAGCGGCTTCCCTGAAAGAGTTCAGCCGTCGCCGCCTCGACCCCCGACTTCTCGCGCCCCGCAATCGGATGTCCTCCCACAAAAAAAGCGTGGCGCGGCATCAGCGATTCCATCCGGGCGACCCAGGCCCCTTTGACGCTTCCGACATCGGTCACGATCGCCCCTTCTTTCAGATGCGGGGCGATCGCCTGGCAGATTCGCTCAAAGGTCCCGACCGGCGTGGCGAGGACAACCAGATCGGCCCCCTCGACCGCCTTCGGGAGGGTAAGGACATACCGATCGATCACCCCCATCGCGGTCGCCTTCTGAAGGCTTCCCCGTTTCTTGCCGTATCCGACGACACTTTCGACGATCTTCTTCCGCTTGGAGATCAGGCCTAAAGAACCGCCGATCAGGCCGACGCCGATGATGGTCATTTGTTTGAAGAGCAATGGAACTCCTGTGAAAACATTTAACGAATGACGTTTTTATAATTCTCTATCTACTGCCGCCGCGATCCGCCTCAGCTGCGCCATCAAGGTTTTGAAATCCTTCGGCAGCATCGCCTGCTCCCCGTCGCAGTAGGCCTCCTCCGGATTGGAGTGGACTTCGATGATCAGACCGTCGGCCCCCGCCGCCACCGCGGCCTTCGCCATCGGGGCAACCAGGTTTGTTTTTCCGACCGCATGGCTCGGATCGATGATGATCGGGAGATGCGACAGCTCCCGGATCACCGGGACGGCGGAGAGATCGAGGGTGTTCCGCGTCGCCGTCTCGAAAGTTCGAATCCCCCGCTCGCAGAGAATGACCTGAGAATTACCGGCCGCCATGATGTACTCGGCCGAGAGAAGAAACTCTTTGATCGTGGCGGAGAGACCCCGTTTGAGCATCACCGGCTTGTTGTAAGAGCCGACTTCCGCCAGCAGACGAAAGTTTTGCATGTTCCGCGCCCCGATCTGAATAATATCGGCGTGTTTGAGCATCATCGGCATATCGCGCGGGTCCATGATTTCGGTGATAATTAAAAGACCTGTTTTCTTCTTCGCCTCGGTCAGATATTCGAGCCCTTCTTCCCCTAATCCCTGGAAAGCATAAGGAGAGGTCCTCGGCTTGAAGGCCCCGCCCCGCAGGATCACCGCCCCCGCCTCCTTCACCTCCTGGGCGATCGAGGAGAGGAGATCTTGCTTCTCGACCGAGCAGGGACCGGCCATCATCACCAGCCGCTTTCCGCCGATCTGGATTCCCTGCACATCGAGAACCGTGTTTTCTTTCTTGAACTCGCGGCTGACCAGCTTGTACGGCGCCAGGATCGGCAGAACCCCCTCGACCCCGGGGAAGGCCAAGAGCGGCTGGCTCTGGAGAGCCCGTTCATCGCCGACAACGCCGATGATCGTCCGCTCCTCTCCCTTGCTGATGTGCGATTTCAAGCCGGCCTCTTTGATCTTGGCGACGATATGCCCAATCTCCCGCTCGGTGGCGCTCGGTTTTAAGACGATGATCATTTTGAACTCCTTACTACTTTAAAGACAAAACTTCTTTCAGCGATTGAATGAATCGCCGATTCTCCTTCGGAAGGCCGATGGTCACCCGAAGATGGAGCCCCTCCAGATGCCGGATAATCACCCCCTTGTGGAGGAGCGCGGTAAAAACTTTCTTGCCGAGCGAAAGGTCGGAGCCGTTGAGATTAAAATAAATAAAATTCGTCTCGGATGGGAAATAGGAAAGTCCCATCTCATCAAACTGCCGACAGAGAGACTCCTTTCCCTCCTGGTTGATCCGAAGCGACTTGGAGAGGTGGGCCTCATCCGAAAGGGCCGCGAGCGCCCCCTGCTGCGCCGGCAGATTGGTATTAAACGGCTGCCGCACCCGGTTCATGTAGTCGATCACCTCCGGCCGGCTGATCCCATAACCGATCCGAAGACCGGCAAGGCCGTAAATCTTCGAAAAGGTCCGAAGAAAAATCACCGACGCCCCTTCTCGGAGGGAATCGATCGTCTGAGGAAAATCGGGGTCGGTGGCATATTCGGCATAGGCCTCGTCGAAAATCACCAAGATCCGCCTCGGAACCCGCAGCAGAAACCGGGCGACCTCTCTTTTGTCGACAATTGTCCCGGTGGGGTTGTTCGGGTTGCAGACAAAAACCAGCTTGGTCTTCGGGGTGATCGCCTTCGCCATCTGGGCAAGATCGTGTCTCCCCTCTTTCAGCGGAATCTGAACCGGCTTGCCGTGGCCGGTGGTAACCACCAATGAATAAAGCGAGAAGCTCGGATCGGCCATGATCGCCTCATCCCCCGGCAGGATGAACGTTCGGACAAGCAATTCGATGATCTCGTTCGAGCCGTTCCCGATGATCACCTGCGAGGGCTCGACCTTCCATTTTTCGGCCAACGCTTCCCTCAGATAATAACCGGCCCCGTCGGGATAGCGCTGGATCTTCTCCATCCCTTTTCGGATCGCCGCCACCGCCTTCGGCGAAGGCCCGAGCGGATTCTCGTTCGACGCAAGCTTGATCGATCCTTTGATCCCGAGCTCCCGCTCGAGCTCCTCCATCGGCTTGCCGGGAGGATAAGGAATGATGCCGGCGATATCGGGGCTGACTTTAATCATTTCTTCTCGTTTTTCATCTCTTCCGCCATCGGATAGGAGCCGAGGACCTTCAGAAAAACCGCCTGGCCCCGGAGCTCTTCGATGGCGGTCCGGATCATCTCGTCTTCCAGATGGCCGATCATATCGATGTAGAAGATATACTCCCACGCCTTCTTCTTCGACGGCCGCGATTCGATCTTCGTCAGGTTGATCTGTTGGGCGGAAAAAGGACGGAGCATCTCATAGAGGGCGCCGACCCGATCCTTGATCGAGAACATCACCGAGGTTTTGTCCCGTCCGCTCCGCGGCGCCCCTTTCTGAGAGACCACCAAGAACCGGGTGAAATTATTGATGTTGTCCTCGATCCGCCGCTTGATGACGACCAGATTATAAAGCTTGGCCGCCAGCTCGGAAGCGATCGCCCCGGCGGTCGGATCTTCCTGCGCCAGCTCGGCCGCCCGCGCGGTGCTGGAGGTCTCGGTCACCTGAATCCGCGGCAAGTTCGTCTCCAAAAAGTTTTTACACTGCGCGATGGCGTGCGAGTGAGAGTAGATCCGGCGGAGATCCCCGATCTGACCGGTCTTCGACATGAGGTGATGCGAGACCTCTTGCAGGATTTCTCCGAAGATCTTCAGCGGGGAATCGACGAAAAGGTCGAGCGTATGATTGACGACCCCCTCGGTCGAATTCTCAATCGGCACCACGCCGAAATCGGTCCGTCCCCGCTCGACCTCATCGAAGACCTCCTTGATGCTGTTGACCGGGATGTCGGTGGCCGAAAAACCGAAGCGCTGCATGGTGGCCAGGTGCGTGAAGGTCGCGCGAGGCCCCAAGTAGGCGACCTTGATCGGCCCTTCAAGGGAGAGGGAGGCTGAGATGATTTCTCGGAAGACGCTCTTGAGCGCTTCGTTCGGAAACGGCCCGGGATTGAGATGGGTCAATCGATCATAGATCGCCTGCTCGCGGGAGGGGGCGTAAAAATCGGCCTGCTGATTTTTTTTGATCTTTCCGACATCTTGGACGATGCGGGCCCGATCGTTTAAAAGCGCAAGAATCCGCTCATCGATTTCGTCGATCTTCCGACGAAGCGGGACCAGGGGATCTGTTTCGGACAAACGAGGCTACCTCCATTCAGGGAAATTTTAGGAGTATAGCCCATTTAAGCCTGTTTTTCAAGCGCTTTTGTAGGCTGTCCCAGATTCAAATCGGACCGGGAGGGATGATTCTTTATAAATGATCTGAACCGATGGGAGGGAAAGAAAAACAGAATATCGGGCCTCAATCAGTGAGAGGATGGTCCTTTTCCGCCCGATCGGTCGAGCAGAGCCCTCACCTTCCGGGCCAGATCGTCCGGATGGTAGGGTTTGGAGATGAACCCGGCGGCAGGGCCGCCGAGCGCGGACAAATCGCCGCCGGCCGGAGGGTGGCCGCTTGAAATGAGGATCTTCACGCCGGGGGCGAGGGCTCTCAATTCCCGGAACACCTCTTCTCCCGACCGGCGCGGCATCATCAGATCGAGAACGACGAGGTGAACCCGATCAATCTCGCGCTGAAAAATCCCCACCGCCTCGACCCCGTCTCCCGCCAGGAGGACACGGTATCCATACTGCTCCAAAACCGTCTTGGCCAATTGTCGGATGGCCACCTCGTCGTCAATAAAAAGGATCGTTTCATCCCCGCCGGCGACCCGCTTCGGCCGGCCCGCCTGTTGATCGAGGACCTGCGCATTCTGTCCTGCTGGGAGATAGATTTTGAAAACCGTCCCCTCGCTCTTTACGGTCTGCAGCTCGATCCATCCCAGATGCTGCCGGATAATCCCATAGACAGCGGCCAAGCCCAGGCCGGTGCCGCGCCCCACCTCTTTCGTGGTGAAGAAGGGCTCGAAAATCCGGTGCCGGATCGCTTCGTCGATCCCGATGCCGTTGTCGGAAACCGACAGGCAGACATACTCCCCCGGTTTGACCTTCGGGTGAGCGCGAAAGAAGTCTTCATCACAAGGGGCATTTTCTATCCCGATGACGATCCGGGGCTCCCAATCGGCCGGCTCTCTTGGGTTCTCCGTCTCCCCCAACCGCTCCAGGAGGGCATCCCGCGCGTTCACGCAGAGATTCATCAGGATTTGGTTCATCTGACCTGCATCGGCAAAAACCGGCCAGACCCCTTCGACCGATTCGACGCGGAGACGGATGCGCCGATCGAACGTCTGGCCGAGGAGACAGACCACCTCCTCGGCCACGACCTGCAGATGGAGCGGTTTCAAATCGATCCTCGATCGCCGGCTGAAGGTCAAAAGCTGCTGCGTGAGCACCGCCGCCCGTTGCGCCGCCTGATCGACCCGGGACAGGGTGGCGTGCAGACGTGATCCCGACACGGTCTCCCCCAGCACCAATTCGATATTGCCGATGATCGCCGTCAGGAGGTTGTTGAACTCATGGGCGATCCCGCCGGCCAATTGACCGATCCCCTCCAGCTTTTGAGCGTGGCGAAGCTCCGCTTCCAGGCGCTTCTCCTCGGTGATATCGGTGAAGATTCCCATGATGCCGTTGACCTTGCCGTCGGCATTGCGCAGGAGCGCGGTCGAAACCCGAACGTCGATCACCGTGCCGTCTTTTCGGACCCGCCGCTTGGGGGTATTCACAAACGTCGGTCCATCCTCCACCAAACGGTCGACGTAAAGCTGAAACTCCTCCTGCTTTTCCCGCGGGATAATCGGAAGGGGGCGGCCGAGGATCTCCTCGGTGCGCCATCCGAAGAGGTGTTCGGCCGCCGGGTTCCACATCTTCACATTCAGCTCGAGGTCGATGGTCACGATGGCCAGAGGAGACGCTTGAATCAGCGGACGGAGCGTCTGGTCGGTCTCCCGCAACGCCTCTTCCGTTTTCTTATGGGTTTCGATGTCTTCCACTTCGACAACGATGCAGGTCGGCCTTGCCCGGTCGTCCCGAAGCAGAGAAGCATTCAGACGGACCCAAAAGGGACGGCCGTCTTTTCGGATGTAGCGCTTTTCAATCTGCAGGGACGGGATCGGCTGTTCGAGAAGGGAGCGTATCCCTTTGAGGTTTTTTTCCAGGTCTTGGGGGGCGGTAATGCTTTGAAAATCGCGCGCCAACAGCTCTTCCCGGGAATATCCGGTCATCCGGCAGAATGCCGGATTGACCTGGATAAACTGGCCGAGCGGATCCATGGCCAGCACCACCATGCCGACGGAGGCTTGATCAAACGCCAGACGAAAAAGGATCCCTTCTTCCAAACGCGACCTCGGATGCTCGATTCCGGGAAAACCGGAAAGACTCGATCCCTTGAGAGTATACTACAAGAGCCATCGAAGGAAAAGAAGAGAATTTGGAAAACTAGACCCTCTCATTGCGCGGAGGGATTCCGCAATCTTCTTCATCCCCTTTCATTTTCTCAATGGCATGAGGGAGGGCCGGGAGGAGGATCTCAAAATTCTCCCGGACGGCGCGGGGGCTGCCGGGGAGGTTTACGATGAGGGTCTGCTTGCGGACGCCGGCGATGCCGCGGGAGATGATCGCCTTGGGGTTCTTTCGATATCCTTCCAT
Organism: Candidatus Manganitrophus morganii; assembly: GCA_021651055.1. Lineage (NCBI taxonomy): Bacteria > Pseudomonadati > Nitrospirota > Nitrospiria > Candidatus Troglogloeales > Candidatus Manganitrophaceae > Candidatus Manganitrophus > Candidatus Manganitrophus morganii. The sequence goes on along the minus strand of JAJHOH010000001.1, from coordinate 2,595,375 downwards.
GCGCATGACCTCCCCCATGCCGGGAATCAGGCGATCGAGGACTTGCATCGTCGCCTCCGGGGTGACATCGCGGGGAGAAACGCCGGTTCCTCCGGTCGTCAAGACCAGATCGACCTTCCATCGATCGGAAAAGGAGATCAGCTGATTTTGGATCGCCTCCTTCTCATCCGGGATGACCTGGTAAACCGTCACCTTACCCGGAAGCTGATCGACCAGTTGGTGGAGAAGCAGGCCGCTGGCGTCTTCCCGTTTTCCGGCCGAGCCCTTGTCGCTGATGGTCAGAATACCGACTGTAAACACAGTTCCTCTTTCCATTTACCAAAGCCTCGGCTGAGTGTTCTCGGGGCGCTTCACTCCGAAATGTTGATAGGCCAGGTCGGTCGCCATTCGCCCGCGGGCGGTCCGGTCGAGATACCCCCCTTGGATCAAAAACGGCTCGTAGACATCTTCGAGCGTCTCGCGCTCTTCACCGAGGGCGGTCGCCAAGGTTTCGACGCCGACCGGCCCGCCGCCGAATTTCTCGATCATGAGGAGAAGATATTTTCGGTCCATCGCGTCGAATCCGGCGGCGTCGATCTCCATCTGCGACAACGCCTGGCGGGCGACCTCCAGGAGAATGCGGCCGTCCGATTTCACCTCGGCAAAATCGCGGACCCGCCGCAAGATCCGGTTGGCGATCCGGGGGGTTCCCCGCGTCCGGGCGGCAATTTCATACGCGGCCGTCTGTTCAATCGTAATGTTCAGCAACTTGGCGGAGCGGAGGACGATCTGCTCCAGCTCCTCGGGGCGGTAGAATTCGAGGCGGCTGATGACGCCGAATCGCTCGCGCAGCGGCGAGGTAAGAAGACCGGCGCGGGTGGTGGCGCCGATGAGCGTAAATCTCGGCAGATTGAATTTCAGCGTCCGGGCCGAGGGGCCCTGGCCGATGATCAGGTCGAGCTGAAAATCTTCCATGGCGGGATACAAGACCTCTTCCACCGCCGGGTGGAGCCGGTGGATTTCATCGATGAAGAAAACATCCCCCTCGGAGAGGTTGCTGAGGATCGCCGCCAAGTCGCCGGGATGCTCCACCGCCGGGCCGGAGGTCGCCTTGAGATTCACCCCCAATTCCCGCGCGATGATGTTGGCCAGGGTCGTCTTGCCGAGACCGGGAGGACCGTAGAAGATGACATGGTCGAGGACATCGCCCCGCTTCTTCGCCGCCTCGATATAGATCCGGAGATTCTCCTTGATCCGCGTCTGGCCGACATATTCATCGAGCGAGGCGGGTCGAAGGCTCGCCTCCATCCGCTTTTCTTCGTCATTCAATTGCGTCGATAAAATACGATCCATCATGACCCGCCCGCTAACCCACCTTTGCTAATTTCTTCAGCGCTTTCTTGATCAGCCCCTCCACCGACTCGGAGTCGGCAGTTTCTTCGGCGATTTTATCGACGGTCCGCTTCGCTTCGGTTCGATGATAACCCAAGTTGACCAATGCCGAGAGGGCGTCCTCTTTGGTCTTATCCGATTCCGAACCGGCCGAGACCGGGGTTTGAAGGCCCGCCAGACTCAGGGCGTTGACCTTCTCTCTCAACTCCAGGACCAGCCGCCCGGCCGTCTTCGGCCCGACCCCCGGGATGGCCCGGAGCCGGTCGACGTTCCCGTCCCGCAAGGCCTGAACCAATTCGGTCAATTCCATTCCGGAGAGGATTCCCAGGGCCACCTTCGGTCCGACGCCGGAGATCCCCAAAAGAAGCAGAAAGAGTTCCTTTTCGAGCGGCGAGAGAAACCCGTAGAGTTGAAGGGCATCTTCCCGAACGTGCGTGTGAATGTGAAGCGAGACACTCTCCTTCACCTCGGGGAGTCGATAAAAAGTATTCAGCGGGATAGAGATCTGATATCCGATCCCATGCACCTCGACAATCAGGGCGCTGGGGGTTTTCTCAAGAATCGTTCCGGTGAGGAATGCAATCATCTTTCAACCGCATTTAATATCGCGTGAATTCGTCCGATCTCTTCTCGGCCGCTCCGACCTTCGCGTGAAATTGAGCGGAGTGGATGTGGCAAATCGCGACCGCGGCGGCATCGGCGGCATGCTCCGAGGTCAGGAGGCTCGGAAGCTGTAGCAGCCGGCCGACCATCTGCTGGATTTGATCCTTGGTCGCTCCCCCATAACCGACCACCGCCATCTTCACCGCCGTCGGCGTGTATTCAAAGACCGGGATCTGATGGAACTCGGCCGCCAGCAGCGCCGCCCCGCGGGCCTGTCCGAGCTTGAGGGCCGACTTGAAATTTTTGGCGAGAAAGGTATCTTCGATAGCGACGGCGGTCGGAAGCTCTTTCTGAATCACCTGCAAGAGGTCGTCGAAGAGATGTTTGAGTCGTTTCGGAAAGGGGTGTTTTGGAATCGTCCGGATCTCGCCCGATCCTTTCAAGATCAGACGGCCTGCGGGGGCTTCTTCCAGGATCGCATATCCTGTGGCACCCATTCCCGGATCGATTCCTAAAATCGGCATATTGGGTTAAATTACCCGGCCACCTTCGCCATCACCTCATCGGGGATATCGAAGTTCGCGTAGACGTTCTGAACATCGTCGTGATCTTCGAGCGCTTCCATCAACCGGAGCATCTGCTCCGCCTCTTTCCCATCGAGCCGGATATAGGTCTGCGGGAGTAAGGTCACTTCGGCATAGGACGGGGTGAGGCCGGCGTCGGTCATCGCCTTTTTGACCTTTTCGAAATCGGCCGGCGCAGCGATGACTTCAAAAATCGTCGGATCGTCCGAGCGGATATCCTCCGCACCCGCATCGAGCGCCACCGACATCAACTTATCTTCGTCGGCCTTCTGCTTCTCGATCGAGAGGTATCCCTTCTTCTGAAACATCCAGGCGACGGAGCCCGACTCTCCCATGTTGCCGCCGCTCTTGGAGAGGAGGTGGCGGATTTCGGAAACCGTCCGGTTCTTGTTGTCCGACAGGAGCTGGATGATGATCGCCACCCCGCCCGGCCCGTAACCCTCATAGGTCATCTCCTCATACGAGACGCCGGGAAGCTCGCCGGTCCCCTTTTGAACCGCCTTTTTGATGTTATCGGCCGGCATGTTGTTTTCTTTGGCTTTGAGGATCGCCGTCCGAAGGCGGGGATTTCCTTCCGGGTCTCCTCCCCCGATCTTTGCCGCAACGGTGATCTCGCGGATGATCTTGGTGAAAATTTTCCCCCGCTTCGAGTCCGCCGCCGCCTTTTTATGTTTGGTCGTCGCCCATTTAGAATGTCCGGACATGGCTTCTCCAATTGTATAGACATTTAAATAATCTGCGTATTTTTAGCATAATTGAACGCAAAGTGTCAATGTGGAAGGGCCATTAGGAATGAAGCGACTCAAATACTTTTTGGGCGACCGCCTTGTTCATGGAGGGGGCCGCTTCGAGCTCCTCCAGACTTGCCTCGCGAATCTTTGAGACACTTCCAAAATGCTTCAGCAGCGCCAGCCGCCGGGTCTTCCCAATTCCCTCAATTTCCTGCAGCGGCGACTCTAACATCTTCTTGTCCCGAATCTTCCGATGATAGGAGACCGCAAAGCGGTGCGCTTCATCGCGGATCTGCTGAAGCAGATGGGTTGCCGGGGAGCCGACCGGAAGCGCGATCGGATCTGAAAGATCGGGCAGATAGACCCGCTCCCATCGGTCTTCCCGCTCCTTCGCCAACCCGATCAGATCGACCGATCCGAGATCGAATTTCTCCATCACCTCCCGCACCGCCGAGATCTGCCCCTTTCCGCCGTCGATCAGGAAGAGGTCGGGAGGCGCCTCCCCCTTCTCTTTTAACGAATTTAATCTCCGCGTCAGAACCTCCGCCATCATCCCGAAGTCGTTTGCCCCCTCGATCGTTTTGATCCGGAAGTGGCGGTAATCCGATTTCTTCGCCTTGGCCTCTTCAAAAACGACCATCGACCCGACGGCGCTGGTCCCCATGATATTGGAGATGTCGTATCCCTCGATCCGGCGGGGAAGACGGGAGAGTTGCAAAAGATCTTTCAGTTTCTCCAGCGTCGCCTCTCCCCCCTCGCGGATCTGAACGTGGTTCGTCAGGGAGGCGCGCGCATTCTCAAGGGCCAAATCGAGCAGATGCGCCCTTCTCCCGCGCGAGGGAAAGACAAGATGAACCGGCCCGCCGCGCCGCTCCGAGAGCCACTCTTCCAGGACGGAGGCTTCCGTCAGCGGAATCGGAAGGAAGATCTCCCTCGGAATCAGCCCTTCCTTATTGTAGAACTGCTGAATGAAGGTGGCGCAGAGCTCCTCATCGAGCGTTTCCCCGACATTTTCGAAGAAGAAGTCTTTTCGACCGACCATCATCCCGCCGCGGATGAAAAGGATCTGAAGGTCGGCCGCCTCCCCTTCCCGTGCCAGGGCGATCACATCGTGATCCTCGATCTGCGTCGAGGTGACCCGTTGCTGCTCCAACGCCCGCTCGATCTTGGCGATCTGATCGCGAAGCCGGGCCGCCGCCTCAAAGTTGAGCTCGCCCGCCTTCTTCTCCATCAGCGCCCGCATCGCCGTGAGGAGGACCTTGTCCTTCCCTTCGAGGAAGAGGCGGACCTGCTGGATCATCTGGCGGTAATCTTCCTTCGATTGATTTCCGGTGCAGGGGGCCAGACATCTTTTAATCTCGAATTCGATGCAGGCCCGCTCGGCGTTGCCATCAATGTCGATCGTGCAGTTCGGAAGGGGGAAGATCTTCCTCAGCAGCCGGAGCATTTCATAAAGTCCGCCGGTCGGGACATACGGGCCGAAGTAAAGCGCGCCGTCCCGCTTCACCCGGCGGACGATCTCAAGCCGCGGATAGTCGTCCTTCATCGAGAGGCGAAGGAGCGGGTAATTTTTATCGTCCCGAAGAACGACATTGTACTTCGGGCGATGTTTCTTGATGAGGTTGCTCTCCAGAATCAGCGCCTCGAGGTTACTGACGGTGACGATATATTCCAGGTCGGCCACCTGCGAGACCATCGATCGGATCTTCGGGGTCACATCGGCATTGGGACGAAAATAGCTCCGCACACGGCTCGCCAGCTCTTTCGCCTTGCCGACGTAGAGGACCTCACCCTTTTTTCCCTTCATGAGGTAAACACCCGGGGTATGGGGAAGGGCTTCTATTTTTTGCTTCAGTTCCATCTATTCTTTCTTCTTTCTATTCCAGGCCGGAAATGCCGCCGATCCAGGCCCATTTTATCAAACTTCCGCGGCAAGGAATAGCGCCCTGTTTCCTGAACGACCAATAAAAAAGCCCCCCGGCTGAGAACCGGGGGGCTTTTCATTCGGAGAATTTGAGGAGAGTTAGAACATGTAATTGAGGGCAATGATCCCTTTGAGCTGATTGTCATCGCCGCCGGTGAGGGTCTGCCAAGCATCACCGGAGAGAAGATAGCCGAGGTTGACGGCCACGGCGACGTTGTCATCCAGTTTGTGTTTGTGGTTCAGGTCGATCTCAATCCCGAGGTCGCTGTCCCCAGCGGTACCAGTCCCATCAACCGGATCTTCCGACGTCTGGGCCCAAATGGCTGCCAACTCGGTGTGGCAGGTCTTGCCGAAGGGAACGCCCTCAAGTCCAGCCGAGACCTTCAACGCCATAATACCCAACCCGCCGACACAGGAGGAGCCCCCGGAACCGATGCGGGCCCCGCCGATGCTGGCACACTGTCCTTCCCGATCGCTGAGGATATTGTCATTCACCAAGATATTGCCGAGAACGAAATTGCCGGAGAGCCCGTTGATATTTGTTTCATCACCATCAGCATCCTGACCGGTCGTATAAAGAGCGGTGACGCCGACATCAACGGCGGCCACATCGAGTCCGATTCCCACCAAAACGTTCATTCCTTCCAGATCGACACCATCTCCGGCTGTTACATCCGCGCTGCCGGTCAGATAATTAAACTCGGCTCCAAGGTTGATCGCACCGAATTTTCCGTCGGCGGTGATACCGAAAACCATCAGATCGGTCTTATCCGCTCCTGGACCGGCGGGCAAGAAGAAAGGACCACGATCTTTAAGATAGGTCGCGAAAACGCCGATATTATGCATGTCGCCATGAGTGAAGCCGGTTTTCGCAATGTAAAGATCGGTATCGCTCCCTGTTCCTCCGCCTGTGGGGGCAACCGTCGAATTGGTGTCAAGCAATTTTCCATTCGCCAACGTCACCTCGAACCCGCCGACCATGAATTTTCCGACGATTGCATCCATCGTATCATCCAGGATGAGGCTATGTCCGAGTCTGAATGGCTTACGGCCGAAGGCGAGTTTTACCATGTTGAGATCAAGCTTGAGGTAGGCTTCCCGGACACCGACGATGTTGTAGCTCCCGCCGAAGTTGGCCGAGCCGAAGCGATAGTTTCCGGTCGTGCAACCTGTCGCAGTACAATCAGCGGCGCCGCCAGCTCCGGTTTGTCTCGGATCGCTGAAAGAGCTGGTGAAGTCAACCACCACGACCCCGGAGGTAATTCCAGCCGTCGCAGAGGTTCTTAATCTAAAACGTCCATCCGCAAACGCCTGCTGATCGTCGACATCCTCGTTCGCGTCGAGGTCGTCGGCATAAATCCCGCGGACGCGGAAGTCCCCTTCGAATTTAACATCTGCTGCATAGAGTGACGCGGTCTGTAGAAGAAACGCCGTTCCTAAGGCCATGACCCATAACTTCTTCATTCGTAACCTCCTTTTCCGAATTAACCAGAGTAGAACTAAACAGATTCACAACCGAATAGAGATATAGAGATATTAACGAACAAGCAAATAGAGTGATGCCTTGGTAACCCCGTCACCCCCTTTCAATCAGATTTGATAAGTAGTTTAAATATACTTAAGCGGAAATATACTGGCAATAGATTTAAAAAAACCGGCCCGACTATATCACTTACGTCATTCGGTTGTCAAGGTTTTTTTAAGACAAATTTGTCGGATGGTCCGCCTTGGCGGACTCGGTCAGGAGGACGACCTCGTTTTTGAGAATATCGAGAAAGCCGGGACCGATGAGGAAGGACTGCACTTTTCCTTCGGGAGAGGTGACCGAAAGCCGGCCGGTCTGGAGGGTGGTGATGAGCGGGGCATGATCGACCAAGACCCCCAGGCTTCCGTCGCCTCCGGGGGCCACGATCGATCGAACCGGGCCGTCGAAAAAGACCCGATCGGGTGTAATCACGGTGAGATGAAATGTTTTTTCAGCCATTGTCTATTCGTTAAACGTGGCTCGCGATTCGTTAAACGTGTGAGGATTCGGATCTTAAATTTACGTTTAACGAATAACAATTCACGAATAACGTTCCCCTTATTTTCTGAGTTTTTCCGCCTTTTCCTGCGCCTCTTCGATGGTTCCGACCATGTAAAACGCCTGCTCGGGGAGACTGTCGTATTTTCCATCGACGATCATCTGGAAGCTCTTGATCGAGTCGGCCAGCTTCACATATTTCCCCGGGATGCCGGTGAAGGTCTCCGCCACGAAGAACGGCTGGGAGAGGAACCGCTGGATCTTCCGGGCGCGCTGCACCGTGACCCGATCTTCTTCGGACAACTCGTCCATCCCCAAGATGGCGATAATGTCTTGAAGATCTTTGTAGCGCTGCAGTGTCCGCTGGACCGCGCGGGCGGTTTGATAATGCTGGTCGCCGATGATTCGCGGGTCCATGAGGCGAGAGGTTGAATCGAGCGGATCGACCGCCGGATAAATCCCCAGCTCCGCAATCTGCCGGGAAAGCACCGTCGTCGCATCAAGGTGGGAGAAGGTCGTCGCCGGCGCCGGATCGGTGATGTCGTCCGCCGGAACGTAAATGGCCTGAACCGATGTGATCGACCCCTTGGTCGTCGAGGTGATCCGCTCCTGCAGCTCGCCCATCTCGGTTCCGAGACTCGGCTGGTATCCCACGGCGGAGGGCATTCTCCCCAACAACGCCGACACCTCGGAGCCGGCCTGAACGAACCGGAAAATATTGTCGACGAAGAGAAGCACATCCTGCCCCTTTTCATCGCGGAAATATTCGGCCATCGTCAATGCCGAAAGACCGATCCGCAACCGGGAGCCGGGCGGCTCGTTCATCTGGCCGAAGACGAGAACGGTTTTGTCGAGCACTCCCGATCCGCTCATCTCCATGTAGAGCTCGTTCCCCTCGCGGGTCCGCTCTCCCACGCCGGCGAAGACGGAGTAGCCGCCATGCTCGGTCGCGATGTTCCGGATCAACTCCATGATGATGACGGTCTTTCCCACCCCGGCGCCGCCGAAGAGTCCGACCTTTCCTCCCTTCGCGTAAGGGGCGAGAAGATCGACCACCTTGATTCCGGTTTCCAGAATCGAAGCGACCGGCACCTGCTCTTCGAAAGAAGGGCTCGGCCGATGGATCGGCCAACGCTGATCGGGCTTGGCAATGCCTCCCTTGCCGTCGATCGTCTCTCCCAGGACGTTGAAGATTCGCCCGAGCGACTGTTCACCCACGGGGACGGAGATCGGCGCGCCGGTATCTTTGGCCTCCATGCCGCGCACCAGACCATCGGTCGACCCCATCGCGATGCAACGGACGATGTCGTTTCCGATGTGCTGGGCAATTTCCACAATCAGGTTAATGCCTAACTTGGCATCTTCGATCTTCACCGCATTGAGGATGGGAGGAAGCTGTTCGGCCGGAAACCGGATATCGACCGTCGGACCGATCACCTGAACAATATGCCCTGTCGTTGTTGCTGTTGCCATCTTCATCTCCTTGTCATCTTTAGTCATCGCTCCATCTAAAGAAGGAGCATTTCACCGGTGCTAAGCCTTCAGCGCCTCACCCGCCGTGACAATTTCCAAAATCTCTTTCGTAATCGCCGCCTGTCGCGCTTTGTTGCGCTGGAGGGTGAGTCGCTCGATCATCTCCTTCGCGTTATCGGTCGCCGTTTTCATGGCGATCATCCGCGCCGAGTTCTCCGCCGTGAATGCCTCCATCAGAGAGATATACATCTTGGACGTCACAAACTGCGGCAGGAACTGATCGAGGATTTCAGGAAGACTCGGCTCCAAAATCGTCTGGATCGGCTTGACCTCCCCTTCCTGCTGAAGGTTGAGGAACTTCACGCAGATCGGTTTGACCGACAGGGCCGAAATATAGCTCGTAAAAATCAGATAGACCGCGTCGACCTCGCGCGAGAGGTAGGCCTGGATAATCTGCTGGGTAATCTCGGAAATTCGTTGGAAGTCCCCCTTGCCGGCGATATCGAGCGCATTCAGATGGATCGGCCAATCCCGTTTTTTGAAATAGTCGTACCCCTTCTTTCCAATCAGCATCAACTTGACGGTCTGCGCCTTGTGCTCGGCAAGAAACTCTTCCGCCCGCGCGATTACGTTGCCGTTGTAAGCGCCGCAGAGGCCCCGATCCGACGTGACGACCACCAGGCCGATCGACTTGACCTCCCGGCTCTCGAAGAAAGGATGCGTAAACTCCTCGCTGAACTGCTGAAGATGGGAAAGGATCATCTCCATCTTTTTAGCGAACGGCTTGGCCTGCCGGAATTTCTCCTCGGACTTCTTGAGGCGGGAAGCGGCGACCATCTGCATGGTCCTGGTGATCTGCTTCGTCTTCTGGGCGCCGCGAATTCGCTCGCGGAGCTGCCGAAGGGTCAGAACCGGCATCTCTAACGCGCCTCCACCGGACGCCACTCCTTCTTAAAGGCGGTAATCGCTTCGTCCATCTTCCGGGTCAGCTCGTCGGTCAGCGCTTTGTTCTTTTCGATTTCGAGGCCGACCTCCGGATAGCGCTCATCCATCATTTTCAGATAAGCCTTCTCGAACCGGCGGACCTCCAGGACCTCGATATCGTCCAGGTGCCCGGACGTTCCGGCATAAATCGACATCACCTCATGAGAGAGCGAATACGGCTGGTACTGGTCCTGCTTTAAGAGCTCGACCATCCGCTCTCCACGCCGGAGCTGCGCCAGGGTCGCCTTGTCGAGGTCGGAGCCGAACTGGGCGAAGGCGGCCAATTCCCGATACTGCGCGAGGTCCAAACGCAACCGTCCGGCGACCTTTTTCATCGCTTTGGTCTGCGCGTTTCCGCCGACGCGGGAGACCGAGAGACCGACGTTGATCGCCGGCCGGATGCCGGCATAGAAGAGATCGGTCTCCAGATAGATCTGCCCGTCGGTGATCGAAATGACGTTCGTCGGAATGTAGGCCGAGACGTCGCCCGCTTGGGTTTCGATGATCGGCAGCGCCGTCAATGAGCCGGCGCCGAGGCTTTGATGAAGTTTCGCCGCCCGCTCCAGAAGACGGGAGTGGAGATAGAAAACGTCGCCCGGATAGGCTTCGCGTCCCGGCGGACGCCGGAGCAGAAGCGAGAGCTGCCGGTAGGCCGCCGCATGCTTCGAGAGATCGTCGTAGATCACCAGGGCGTGCCGGTTGGTGTACATGAACTCTTCGCCGATCGTGCAGCCGGCATACGGAGCGATATACTGCATCGAGGCCGCTTCGTTTGCGGTCGCGGAGACCACGGTCGTATATTCCATGGCGCCATATCGTTCCAATGTCTTCACCACCGCCGCCACGTTCGACGATTTCTGGCCGACCGCGACATAGACGCAATAGACGCCGCTTCCTTTTTGATTGATGATGGCATCGAGCGCGATCGCGGTTTTTCCGGTTTGGCGGTCGCCGATGATCAGCTCCCGCTGGCCCCGGCCGATCGGAATCATCGCGTCGACTGCTTTCAATCCGGTTTGAACCGGCTCGTGCACCGACTGGCGCTGAACCACGTTCGGCGCGCGGCCTTCGAGGGGCCGGGATTTATCGGTGACGATCGGTCCTTTTCCGTCGATCGGACGGCCGAGCGCATCGACCACTCGCCCTACCATGGCATCGCCGACCGGAATCTGCGCGATCTTTCCGGTTCGCTTGACGACATCGCCTTCTTTAATGTTGTTGGTCGCGCCGAAGAGAATCGTTCCGACATTGTCCTCTTCGAGGTTGAGGACCATGCCCATCACATTGCCGGGGAAGGAGACCAGCTCGCCCGCCATCACATCGTCGAGACCGTACACCCGCGCGATTCCATCGCCGACCTGCAGAACGCTCCCGACACTTTCCAGATGGAGCTCGCTTTCATACTGCTCCAGCTCGGTCTTAATAATGGAGGTCACCTCTTCCGGCTTAAGTGCCATGCCACATTCTCCTTAGTCGTCATCTAAATATAAAGTAAATAAAAGAAACACACTGAAGGACCTTGAGCGATGTATAAGAGACAATTCGAACGGCTCAAGGCAAAAGACTGTATACTATAAACTTTTTTCAAATCGGTTGTCAAGATTGTGTGGGAGCATTTCTGGAATTAAATACGGACAAACAAGAGGAAATTCGTTCGCCGGCAGCGTATGGGGACGTGAACCGGGTTACGCACCTGCGGAGCGTTTCTTGGGAGGTCGGATATCGATCATTTTTTCTCCACGGATATACTCCAGCGTCTTATCCTGAACCTGATCGAGCTGTTTAATGATTTCGCTGATCCGAAGGCCCATTTCATACATGATCTTAAGCTTGCTCCGGACCTCCTCCGGGAGGTCTTTTCGTTGAAGAAGCAGCTGCGCCTGCCCGCAGATCACGGCCAACGGATTGTTGATCTCGTGTCGAACCGTCAGGCTGATCTGCCCGATCGCCTCGAGTCGTTCCAGCAGGACCTTTTCCTGGTAGGCCCCTTCGGTGGCAAGAAAGCGGCGGACCCGGGAGACGACTTCGCGCGGCTCGACCGGCTTGACCAGATAATCGTTGGCGCCCCCTTCAATCCCCTGAATCTTGGCGTCGATATCCGATCGGGCGGTGAGCATCAACACAATCAGCTCTTTTGTCTTGGGGTCTTTTCGAATTTCGTTGCAGACCTCGTAACCGCTCATCTTCGGCATCATCAAATCGAGGATCATCAGGTCCGGCGCCTCTTCGCGAACGCGTTCCAGCGCCTCTCTGCCGTCATAAGCGGAAGCGACGGAAAAACCGGCCCCTTCCAATGCATCCCGGATAATCCGGACGGTGTCCCGATTATCGTCGACGACGAGGACTTTCTTTTTTCCTTTCATGAATCACTCCACCTTCTCCCTGCAAGCAGGGAGTCTATCCTTACTCTCCGAACAGCCTCCGTCATAATCAAACCGACGCTCCGATGAATCTGCGGCAAGGAACTTTCCCGGTTGAGTGGAGGGACAGCTCAGGTTCGGCCGTCAAGAAATCCTCCTGCAAGGATACACACTTCCTTATAGCAATTCAATCCTCTCGTGGAGGATGCCCGATACGGAAGGAGGTCTTTATAAGGTCAGTGAGAAAGGCGGGTCGGGGAACCTGTTCACCCGATGATTAGGCAACCGGGAGGGTTCTTAACCTCTCTCCCAATTCGTCCAATTGTCGTTGAACGCTGGCATCGATGAGGGTGGTTCCGGTCGAGAAGACAAATCCGCCGAGAATCTCCGGGTCCTCCAAGTAGGTCAACTCCAATGTACGGCCGACTTCGGCTTCGAGTTTTGATTTTAACCGGGCGAGCACCTCCGGGTCGAGCGGGTGAACCGTCGTCAGCGTTCCCTTCAACACCCCGCGCTTGGCATCGTGAAGCTTCGGGTAGAGAGCGAGGATATCTTCCAGATAGTCGATCCGCCCCTTGCGGAGAAGAAGACGGACAAAGTGGATCATCACTTTTTTCGCCTCTCCCTCGAAGATCCGGCCGATCAACGCTTCTTTCTTCTCCTCAGGAACGCGGGGACTCCCAAGAAAGCGGCTCAACTCCGGATAGTGGGCGGCCGCCTGGCGGAATCGATCGATCTGCTCCAGGATCGACTCCCCGAGGGCATGCCCCTCCGCGACCTCCAACAGGGCTTGCGCATACCGTTCCGCCGTGACCTCGCTTTTCATTTATTTAAAACCCTTCAATTCGTCGATGTACTGCAAGACCAGCTCTTTGTCCTTCTGCTTGTTCATTTCCTGACGGACGATTTTCCCGGCGGCGGAGACCGCAATGGTGGCGATCTCATCTCGAAGCTGGGCCTTCGCCTTCGCCATTTCACGTTGGATATCTTCTTTTGCCTTTTCCAGAATCTGGTGCGCCTCTTCTCGAGCCCCTTCGGCGATCTCTCTCGCCATCCGCTGCCCCTCCACCACCGCCTCTTGAATCCTCAAGCGCGCCTGGTTTTCGATCTCCGAAAGCTTTGTATCATACTCCGTCTTTATCTGCGCCAAAGACTCTTTTCCCTTTCGGATCTCTTCGAGCTCAGTGACAATCTTTGTTCGCCGTTCATCTAAAACGCCGAGCAAGGGGATCCACGCGTATTTTTTCAATAACCAGAGGAGGAGAAGAAAACCGACGATCTGGGTTAAGACCTGTTGAATTTGAATATCCACTTCATTCCCCCTAAAACATCAGAGCCTGCTCCCGGGCTCGGTCGGCAGTGATTGATTCTCTATCCACCGTCCCGGCAAACCTCTTTATCCGGTGATACGGCCCTGAAGAATAAAGACGGTCAACAAGGCGTAGATGGTCAACGCTTCGATAAACGCGGCTCCGATGACCATCGCGAGCTGAATTCTCGGCGCTGCTTCCGGCTGCCGGCCGATCGCTTCCATGGCGGCGCTGACCGCTTTACCCAATCCGTACGCTGAACCGATCGCAGCCAAAGCAACAGCCAAAGGAAGTGCAAAACCTAACGCAACTGCAGGTGTCATGTGTCTCTCCTTTTTTAGATAGTAACGGGAACTTTTCCCGTCGGGTTAATGATGTCCTTCCTCCGCGTGAGGGAACATCAAGAAAATATAGATCGTCGAAAGCAGCGAAAAAACAAGCGCCTGTATGGTGCTGGTCAAAATCGCCAGAAGATAAAATGGAAATTGGAGCGGAAGCCCGACCGGGCTGTGCATGAAGGCGAGCGCGGCGACCCCCAGGACCAGCATCTGACCGATGAGGACATCCTCTCCGAAAATATTTCCGAAAAGACGAAGCGAGAGGCTCAGCGGTTTCGTCAATTCACCCAACGTATGAAGGACAAAATTAAACGGCACCGACACGAGCGCGATCAGAAAACCGATCACCCCGTGCGGACGGGGGCTTCCGGCCAGATGATCCAAATAGCCGAGGATCCCGTTCATCCGGATGGCGGTATATTGGACATAGAAAAAAACGGTCAGCGCCAGCGCGACCGTGGTGTTGATGCTGGAGGTGGGGGCCTTCATTCCCGGCACGATCCCGATCAGATTCTGGACAAGAATGTAGAGAAAGAGGGTCCCGATGAAAGGGGTGAATCTTCTGCCGGCCGGACCCATCACGCCGGTGACGAAATCATCCAATGACTCGACCGCCGTTTCAACGAGATTTTGGAGTTTCCCCGGGATTAATTGCGTTTTGCGCGTCGCCTGTCTGGCGACAAACACCAAAATAAAGATCACAATCGCCGAAAAAAACGGGTTCTCAAAGTGATGTAAAAACTCAACGATGGGGGAATGCGGAAAATAGTGATGGAGCAACAGGATAATATTAGGCGGCTCTAAACTCGCTGCCCCGCCGCCGGCGGCTTCCGCCGCTTGTGCTACGCCTACAAACATGATCGCTCCGTATGTGCCATTGAAGAAGGTCGCTTTCCGAACGAGACCTGCCCCGCCGTCTTCAAGACGATAACAACAAATGGCAAGATGAATCCGATGAAAAAGGCGCCGAGAGAAACAGGAATAAAAACCAAAACCAGAAGCAACAGACCGTAGAAGATGGGAAACTTCATCCCGAGATAAGAGACCGTCTTCACCTTGGAAGATCCCTCAAAAATCGATCCGAAGAGCGTTCGCAGGATCCAGAGATTCAACCCGCTCAGAAAAACTCCGATCGAGACCCCCCAGGTCACGGGGATCGGCGAATACGGGGTAAGAAAGACAAAAAGGACCGCCCCCGTCACCCACGAGAGCTGAATTGTCCGATCAATGAAATTAAGACCCATGGGACCCTTGATCTGTCGCTCTCTTGATTAAGGTAATCGTTTGTTTCACCCCCGAAAGAGCGCCCATTGCAGTAAAAATGATCATGAGCCAAGGGGAGGTGCCAAACAGTTGATCTAAAAAATCGCCGATAAAATACCCGACGAGCGGTCCGAACAAGAGGATCATCGGGATGCTGGTCAGCAACGCTACCTGCCGCCATCCGTCGTATTTCGGGTCCGGACCGTTCATTAAATTAGAGCGGGTCGGCGACACCCGCGTGCAGCAGACAAATTCTTGGAAATATAGATCATCCATCCACCGAATGTCAAGAGATTCCGCCGTGAATCTTAGATCAAAGTGGGGGGGGCCGTCAAGAATGGAGGAGGTCGTAAGAGGTTCAACACGATAAACCCTTACAAAAAACGGATCCGGTCCCTTCTGTTGGATCTTACAAAAAGATTTGGATGGAGTGGAGCGCGGCGCGGATGAGCGGTTCGGGATAAAGGCCGATAAAAAGCGTCGCAAAAGCGGTGACCCCGAGCGCCACGGTCAGCGGCGGAGAAAAAGAGAGGGGGGTGCTCCCCTGCGGCTCTTCCATATACATCGCCATGACGATCTTGAAATAATAGTAAAGAGAGATCGTGCTGTTGAGAATGCCGATGATGGCGAGCCAGTAAAATCCGCCCTGAATCGCCGCGTTAAATAAAAAGAGTTTTCCGATAAAGCCGGCCGTCGGAGGAATTCCGATCAATGAAAGGGCAAAGAGGACGAAGGCGGCCGCGACCGCCGGATGGGTCCGGGCCAATCCTTTAAAGTCGCTGATCTGATCCCCCCGCGAATTGATTCTGCAGAGGAGAATGACCATCGTAAAAGCGCCGATCGTCATAAAGATATAGGCGACCAGATAGATGAGGATCGATGCGAATCCGACCTTCGAGGCGGCGATCAGTCCGATCAGAATATAGCCGGCGTGCGCAATAGACGAATAGGCAAGCAGCCGTTTCACATTGGTCTGGAGCAGGGCGGCCACGTTGCCGACGGTCATCGTCAAGACCGCGATGATCCAAAGAAACTGCCACCAGGTACCGTAACTGAACGACAGCCCCGAGATAAAAACGCGCAACATCGCCGCCAGCGTCGCCGCCTTAGAACCGGTCGAAAGAAAAGCGGTCACCGTGGTCGGGGCGCCTTCGTACACATCGGGCGCCCACATGTGGAAGGGGACGGCGGCGATCTTAAAGGCAAACCCGGCGGTAAGCAAGATCAGCCCGAGGATGAGGGTCGGGCTCCCGCTGATATTCGCTTGCGACAGAAAGGCTTGGATCGCCTTCAGGTTCGTCGTTCCCGCGGCGCCGTAGAGAAATGCAATTCCATAGAGGATCAGGCCGGAGGTGAAGACGCCGGTCAGAAAATACTTCATCCCCGCTTCGACCGACTTCGCGTCTTTTCGCATAAAGGCGGCGAGGATATAAAACGACATCGACATCAGCTCCAACGAAAGGTAAAAGGAGAGGAGGTCGGTCGACGCCGGCATCAACATCATTCCGACCGTCGCGAAGAGAACCAAACCGTAATATTCTCCCAGATGAACCCGCTCGATCTTGAGATAAAGGGTCGAGACAAGGATCACGAGGAGCGCGATGATCAGAAAGAGGACTTTGAAAAAGATGGCATACGAATCGAGTGCGATCATCCCCGAGAAGGCCGAGACGGTTTTTCCCCAAAGGGGAATGATCAAGAGACCGGAGACGACCAGCGCTCCGATCGAGAAATAACCGAGCAGATCCCGCTTCTCTTTCGGCACAAAAGGGACCATCACAAAAACCAGACAGGCCAGTAGCGCCAGGACCAACTCGGGAAGAATCGCGATCATTCCGAGATCGGGCATCGGGGTCTTCATGGTTTCTCTACCTCAAGGGCCGTCTCGGCAGCCGGGAGCTCGGCCACGGCGGGAGCGACCGGCGCTTTTTCCTTTTCCGCCGCCATCGGTTTATTCTCCCAATTCGGATTCACCTTTTGAACGATGTTGAGGACCGCCGGCTCCATGATTCGGATAAACGGCTTGGGGTAGAGTCCGATCCAGAACATGAAAACAACCAGCGGAACCATGTAGGCGATTTCGCGCCGGTTCATGTCGAGGAGGTTTCTGTTCTCCGCTTTGTCGATCGTGCCGAACATCATTCTCTGGAAAAGCCAGAGCATGTAGGCCGCCCCGAGAATAATCCCGAGCAGGGCCACGGCGGCATAAATTTTATTGTATTGAAAAGCGCCGACCAGGATGAGGAACTCCCCGACGAAACCGTTCAAGCCGGGAAGTCCGATTGAGGAAAACATCGTGATGGCAAAAAATACGGCGAAGATCGGCATTTGATAAGAGAGCCCGCCGAAATCGGCGATCAGACGGGTATGGCGGCGCTCATAGATCATGCCGACGATCAGGAAGAGGGCGCCGGTCGAGATCCCATGGTTGATCATCTGAAGGACGCTCCCGGTAATCCCTTGGGGATTCAGCGCGAACATCCCCAACATCACGAAGCCCAAATGACTGACCGAAGAATAGGCGACCAGCCGCTTGATGTCTTTTTGCGCCAGCGCCACCAGCCCTCCATACACAATCCCGACAAGTGACAGAATCGCGATGAGCGGGACAAAGTAATGGCTCGCCGCCGGAAAGAGGGGGAGGCAGAAGCGGACGAAGCCGTAGGTCCCCATTTTCAGAAGGACACCCGCCAGCAAAACGCTCCCCGCCGTCGGCGCGTCGGTGTGCGCGTCGGGAAGCCAGGTATGGAAGGGAAACATCGGCACCTTGACCGCAAAACCGAGAAAGAAGGCGAGGAAAAGCCAGAACTGGAAAGGCCAGAGGGGAAGGTTCATTTTCGAGAGCTCGATCAGATTGAATGTAAATTCCCCGGTTCCGTATTCGGGATTCCGGTTGAGGAAATAGAGGGCCAAAATCGCCAGGAGCATAAAGAGACTGCCGAAAAGGGTATAGAGAAAGAACTTGATCGCCGAATAAAGCCGGCGCCCCCCGCCCCAGATCCCGATGAGGAAATACATCGGCACCAGCATGACCTCCCAGAAGATATAAAAAAGGAAGAGATCGAGCGACATGAAGACCCCCAACATGCCGGTCTGGAGAAAGAGGAGCGAAACATAATATTCTTTGACCCGCTCGTGAACGGCGGTAAAAGAGCTGACAACGGCGATGGCGCAGAGGATCGTCGACATCAAAATCAAGAGGAGGCTGATCCCGTCGATTCCGAAGTGGTATTCGACCCCCAAGGTCGGAATCCATGACCCCTTCTCGACGAACTGCATCTCGGCCCGGGAAGAATCAAAACCGAACAAAAGAAGAAAGGAAACCAGCATATCGACGATCGTGACGCCGAAGGCGGTGTACATGATCTTCTTGTGATCATCCTTGTTCAAGAACAATAGGATAAGGCAGCCGATGAGCGGGATATAGGCGACCAAGGATAAGATGGGAAAACCGAAACTGTTCATGAATCCTCCCTAAAACATGAAAACGACGGCAAGGACCACAATCCCCATCACCATCGCCAGGACATAATTTTGAACCGCGCCGGTCTGCAGCCGCCGCAACCCCCGCGCACCGACATCGAGGGTGGCCGAAACACCGTTCACCGTGCCGTCGACAATATAGATATCAAAAATTTCCGAAATCTTACTCTCCATGAGCGTGATCCAGCCGGAGGCGTTCACCAAACCGTCGAGGACCCATTGATCGAAGGTCCAGAGGAAATTCGCGAACCAAAGGAGCGGCCGAACGATCACCGCCTGATAGATCTCATCCACCCAATATTTGTTAACGAGGACCGTATAAAGTCCGTGTGCCCGCTCTGCCAGCATTTTAGGGAGCTGCGGTTCCTTGATGTAAAAGTGGCGGGCCAACGCCCATCCGGCCACGGCGATCACCGTGGAAAGCGCCATCAGCCCCAGCCCTACGGCGAGAGAGGGATGATGCGCCTCGTGGCCCCCCTTCGCGATAATCGGGGAGAGGAAATGGTGGATCCATCCCGACTCGGGGGGGAAACCGACCACCATCCCGATCAGCAGGGAAAAGGCGGCGAGAATCATCAAAGGGATTGTCATCGTCGAAGGGGACTCATGGATATGATGCGCCACCTCATGGTCGACCCGTGATTGACCGTGGAAGGTCATGAAGAGAAGGCGGAACATATAAAACGAGGTCATCAGGGCGGTAATGACGGCGACCCCCCAGAGAAGATAATGCCCCCCCACGAAGGTCGATACGAGGATCTCATCCTTGCTCCAAAATCCGGCAAGCGGCGGGATTCCGGCGATGGCGATGGTTCCGATCAAAAACGTCTTATAGGTAATTGGAATCTTGTTATAGAGTCCCCCCATCTTCCGCATGTCCTGCTCCCCGGAAAGCGCATGGATCACACTTCCGGAGCCGAGAAAGAGAAGCCCCTTGAAGAAAGCATGCGTGAAGAGATGGAACACGCCCGAGACATACGCCCCCACACCGCAGGCCAGAAACATATAACCGAGCTGGCTGACGGTGGAGTAGGCCAAGACCCGTTTGATATCGGTCTGCACCAGTCCGATCGACGCGGCGAAAATCGCCGTGATCGCCCCGACCACCGCGACCACCTCCATGGAAAAAGGGGCGAGGGCGAAGAGGGCGTTCGAGCGAACGACCATATAGATCCCCGCCGTCACCATCGTCGCGGCATGAATCAGGGCCGAGACCGGGGTCGGCCCTTCCATCGCATCGGGAAGCCAGACATAAAGGGGAACCTGAGCCGATTTCCCCATCGCCCCGATGAAGAGAAAGAGGGTAATCGCCGTGGCGACCGACTCCGTGGCGAGGTTTGCGTTCGGAAAAACATCGAGATAACGGACCGAGCCATACGTCACGAAAATAGTAAAGATGCCCATCAGGAAACCGGCGTCGCCGATTCGGTTGACGATGAACGCCTTGTTGCCGGCCGTGGTGGCCGAAGGCTTCTGGTACCAAAAGCCGATCAGCAGATACGAGCAGAGCCCCACCCCTTCCCAGCCGACGAACATCAAAAGATAGTTATCGCCGAGGATCAAGATCAACATCGAGAACATGAAGAGGTTCAGATAGGTGAAGAAGCGGGCGTACCCCTCGTCATGATGCATGTAGCCGGCGGAGTAGATATGGACCAGCAACCCGACCCCGGTCACCACCATCAGCATGATCGAGGTGAGCGGATCGATGAGGAAAGCGATGTTGACCCGGAAATTGGCCGAGGCGATCCACTCATAGAGGGTAATGGTCGTGGCAGGAGCGCCCGTCGCCATCGAGATGAAAACCAAGCATGAGATCAGGAACGACGCCGCAACCGCCCCGATGGCGACCAGATGGGCGCGCTCTTTGGTATGGGTCTTCCCGAAGAGCCCGTTAATCAGGGCTCCCAGCGCGGGGAAGATCGGAATAAGCCATGCAAGCTGAATCATTCTAAATCGTCCTACTTTCGATGAAGATGAGACGGGAGAAAAATTCTTCGAATTACCATCGCATCAGGTTGATTTCGTCGACATTCATGACGGCCCGAACGCGATAGAGCGCGATCACCAAGGCCAGTCCCAGCGCCACCTCCGCCGCGGCCATCGTCAAGACGAAAAAGACAACGACCTGGCCGGTGATCGATTGAAGATAATACGAATAGGCGACGAAGGTGATATTGGCCGAATTCAAAATCAACTCGATCGATAGAAGCACCATGATGATGTTTCGTCGAATCAAAACCCCCGTCACGCCGATGGCGAACAGGGCAAACGCGAGAAGAAGATACCACTCTAAAGGAACCATCTGATTACACCATCAAATCCGAATTATTGCCAGATAATCGTTTCAGCGACTTCTATCCTTCATTCACAATGCGGCGCGCTTGAACGGTCAGAGATTCATCCTCCTTCACCGTTTCACGAGAGGAGGACGATTGGGCGTGGACGGCTTTCCCGTTTTCCGCCATTCCATTGGATGCAGATTTCTTCTGAGGAGCGCCTCGCCTTCCCGCAAGAAGAATGGCGCCGAACATCGCGACCAGCAAGATAAATGAAGCGATTTCAAACGGGAAAATAAAGTCGGTGTAAAGGACCTTTCCAATCGACTGGGTATGCCCGGCCGCTCTCACCGACTCAACCGTAAAGGTCCCCTTCTGGGCGATGAGCTCGGTCTTGAAGGCAGCCAAAAACATCAGGCCGAGAATAACCCCTCCCAGAAAGATCCCCACCGGGAGCTGTCGGTGGAGATAAAATCGTTCCTGCTTGGGATTAAAGAGCATCAGGACGAAAAGATAGAGAACGAGAATGGCCCCCGCATAGACGATAATCTGGACCGCCGCAATAAACTCGGCGTTTAAAAGAACATAAATACCGGCGACATGAATAAAAGTCACCAGAAGGGCCAGGGCGCTGTAGATGAGGCTCGGCGACGCCACCGCCACAATCGCACCGGCCAGAATCATTGCCGCAAAATAAAGGAAGAGAAGTTGCGCCGTCACTAAGCCGCCCCCTTCTTTGCGGTCGGGAATCCTTCTTCCTTCACCTGATTGAAGAAGGCCAGCCGCTCTTCGGTATACTTCGGACGCTTCTGGCGGTTCGGGAAATATTTATCCCCCAGCACCAGCATCATCTCTTTGTCCATGATCAGGCTTCGCTTGTTGCCGGTCGCCATTTCATACTCTTTGCTCGACGCCAGCGCGTCGACCGGACAGGCCTGGACGCAGAAACCGCAGAAGACACATTTCGTCACATCGAGGATATATTGTTTCGCATAACGCTTTTGCGGCATATCCTCCCGCTCGGCGCTCTCCACCGTGATGCAGTGCGAGGGGCAGGCCGCTTCGCAGAGGGCGCAGCCGACGCACTTCTCGGTCATGTCGTCGTAGCGGAGGTGGACGATCACCCCCCGGTAGCCGTCGGGTAGATTCCGCTTTTGGTGCGGATACTGATTGGTGATCGGCTTCACGAACATATGTTTGAAGGTCAAGCCGAGTCCTTTTGCGATCTCCGCAAACGACACCTTCTTAACCCAGTCGACTAAATTAGGCATGATTCCCTCTAGCGATTAAGGAAATAAACAACTGTCGATGTCACCAAAATATTCGCCAAGGACAACGGAAGCATAATCTTCCAACCGAATGCCATCAGCTGATCGAAGCGGAGGCGTGGCACCGTCGCGCGAAGCCAGATGTAAAAGAAGAGGAAGAGATAGACCTTGCCGATAAACCAGACGACCGGCGGGATAAACTCCAAAAACGGGAGCGGCGCGTGCCAGCCGCCGAGGAACGCCACCGTCGCAATACAGGAGACCAGAATCATGTTGGCATATTCGGCCAGGAAGAAAAAGGCGAAGCGCATCCCGGAATATTCGGTAAAAAAGCCGGCGACCAACTCGCTCTCCGCTTCCGGCAGGTCGAACGGAAGCCGGTTCGTTTCCGCGATGGCGCAGATCAGGTAGATCACGAAGGCGATCGGCTGGACGATGATGAACCACTTCCAGAAGCCTCCCCCCTGCGCCTCGGTCATCTTCACCATCGAAAGCGACTGGGAAAGCAGGATCGGACCGACCAGCGCCAATCCGAGCGACAGCTCGTAGCTGATCACCTGCGCCGCCGAGCGAAGTCCACCGAGGAGCGAGTATTTGCTGTTGGAAGCCCACCCGCCGAGCAAGATGCCATAGGCGCCGAGCGAAGCAAAGGCCAGGATGTAGAGGATGCCGACGTTGATGTCGGTGATCACCGGTTTCAATTCAAGCGGGCCGATATGAAGGCTGTCTCTTCCGAACGGAACCACGGCAAACCCGATGAGCGCCGGAATGAGGACAAGAATCGGAGCCGCCGAGAAGATAATTTTATTGGCGCCGGCGGGGATAATATCTTCTTTGAAGAAGAGCTTCAAGCCGTCGGCGATCGGCTGCAGCAATCCGTGGGGGCCGACCTCCATTGGTCCCAAGCGATCCTGCATATCGCCCAAAACCTTCCGCTCAAGATAGGTCAAATAAGCCACATGCAGCAGGACCACCCCGAGCACGCCGCCGATCTGAACCAGAATGACGACCAATTTTAACATTACATCCATGTTTTTATATGACCTATACGACTTATAGGTCCTATCGGACCTATAGAATTAAATTATTTTACCGAGACCGACACCTTCGAGAGGGTGACTCTTCCCCGTTCGGTGTAGAGGGCCCGTGTTTTCGGGTCTGTCGACACAGGAAGCAGCCGCTTGATCTCCATCCCGAAATGCTCCGGGAAGAGGAGCGTTCCGATTGCCACCTTCTTGCTTAATTTCACAGGCGCCTGGACCGCCGCTTCCCCGCCGTCGGCGGAAATCTCGACGACCTCTCCATCCTCCAGACCCAACCGCTCCCCGTCGTCGGGATGCATCAACACCGCCTCTTTCGGGAAGAGCCCCAAAAGTCCGCCGGCATAGGTCGACATTTTCCCCGAATGGAAGAGAATCTGGCCGATTTGAAGATCGAAATGCCCGTTCGTCGCTGAAGGGGCCGGAGCCGACAGCCGCCGGGTCGCTCCCTGCGCATGCGCCGAAATTCTGGCGGCCACCCCTTCCGGTGAAGAAGACGGCCATCCGGCCGGCAGGGCCATGACGATCTCTTTCCAGATCGCATCGGCATCTTTGTAATTAAACGACTCTGCTCCCCCAAACTTCTTTCCGAGAAGGGAGAAGATCTCCCAATCGGGCTTCGCGTTCCCGAGCGGCTCGATCGCTTTCCGAACCTTCTGGATCTCCCCTTCATGGTTGGTGAAGCGACCCTCTTTTTCGGCGTAGCTCGTCGCCGGGAGGACGATGTGCGCCAGCGCCGTCGTCTCATTCGGGAAGAGCTCCTGGCAGATCAACAGATCGAGCTTACGCAGCGCCTCTTCCACCTTTTTCTGGGGAAGCGACCGAAGCGGGTTCTCTCCGACCAGATAGAGCGCCTTGATCTCTCCCCGCGCCGCCGCATCGATCATTTCGCTGAGGGTCAGACCGCCGGAGGTCGGCGTTAAACCGGGAAGGTATTCGGTGACACCCCCCATCTCAACCGCCCCCTGCGCGTTGTTCTCCTTCGCCAGGGCAAGGATGCCTGCACCGGGCTTGTTGACCTGTCCGGCCAAGATCGCCAACTCGGCGAGCGCCACCACATTCTGATAGCCGTTCTCGCTTCGGGTGATCGCCCGGCCGAAGAGCAACACCCCGCGCTTCGCCCCGGCATAAAGTGCCGCTGCGGCCTTGTAAGCCGATTCGGAAACGCCAGTGGCCGCCTCGATCTGTGCGAAAGAAACTGCGGCCGCCGACTGCTTCATCTTCTCGATAAAGGGGGCGGGCGCGGAAAGAGGGGCACTTCCTTCGACCAGCGCCTTGGTCAGCCCAAGAATCGCCGTTCCCTCGCTCCCCATTTTGATCTGAAGATGCTGCGCCGCCAACCGCGGCAGGTGGCTTCGATAAGCATCGCTCTGCCGGTTGAAGGCATCGACCGCGATCACCTTCGCTCCCCGCTTCTTGATCGCCTCCTTCACTTTGAGGCCGGTAATCGGATTCGACTCGGTCAACTCCCCGGCAAAGGCGAGGAGAACGTCGGCTTCGACGATGTCTTCATACCGCGCCAGCCGTGTGGTCCCGAAAACATCGTTGAGGCCGGCGACGGCATTGATGTGGCCGTAGCGGGCGCCGCTGTCGATGTTCGGAGTTCCAATGACCTTGCGCATCAGTTTCTGGAAGAGGTAAATCTCTTCATTGGTGCAATGGGGCGAAATCATCCCGCCGATCGCTTGCGGTCCGTATTGGGCTTTGATGTGCTTCAGACCGGCGACGATCTTGTCGGTCGCCCCTTCCCAGGTGGTCTGGAGCGGCCGACCTTGCACCCGGACGGTCGGACGGGTCAGACGATCGGGGTGATTGATCGTTCCATAACCGAAGAAGCCGCGGGCGCAGAGATCTCCTTCGTTTCGCCCGGTTCCCAACTCCGAGCTGACCCGCTTCACGTCGTCTTTCACCGCCTCAATCGTCATCAGACAGCCGTCGCCGCAGTAGTTGCAGATCGTCTCGGTCTTCTTGAGCTGCCAGGGGCGGTAGTCGTACATCGCCAGCCGGCTGGTCAAGGCGCCCACGGGGCAGATCTGGATGCAGCCGCCGCAGAATTCGCAATCGAGCTCGTGCTGGGCAAAAGCGCCGATTTGGTGGTAGGTGCTCCGGTCGATCGAGCCGAGCGCATTGGAGTCGATCACTTCATCGCAGTAGCGGACGCAGCGAAGGCAGGAGACACAGCGATTCATCTCCTTCTCGACCAGCGGCCCGAAATAGGTCTTCTCGAAGACCCGCTTCTCCTCGGTGAACCGGCTCGTGGTCGGGGAGTAGGCGTGGGCGAAATCTTGAAGCTGGCATTCTCCCCCTTGATCGCACTCGGGACAGTCGAGGGGATGATTGCCAAGGAGAAATTCCATCACGCCGAACTGCGCATCCTTCACCCGGTCGGAGACCGATGAGACGACCATCCCCTCCGTCGCGGGGGTGCTGCAGGAGGTCTGCAGCTTCGGCATCTTCTCCACTTCCACCAGGCACATCCGGCAGTTGGCATCGGGCTTCAGCTTCGGGTGATAGCAGAAATGAGGGATCTCGATCCCCGCGCGCTTGGCCGCCTCGATCAGGAGGGTCCCCTTTTCGACCTCGATTTCGACGCCGTTAAATTTGATTTTAATTAAATTGCTCATTAATGACCCCCCGCCATCGCCAGTACCACGTTGGGACGGAACGGACAGCGCCGCTCTTGGATGTGGGTCTCGTATTCTTCCCTAAAATGTTTCAACGTGGAGAGGGCCGGCGCGACTTCCGCGTCGCCGAAGGCGCAGACGGTCCGCCCCTCGATCCGCTTGGAGAGGCTGACCAGCAGATCGAGGTCTTCCATCCGCCCCTGACCATATTCAATCCGCTGCAGAATCTTCAGCAACCAGGCGCTCCCCTCGCGGCAGGGGGTGCACTTGCCGCACGACTCATGATGGAAGAACTCCATCAGGTTCATCGCCGCCCAGACCATGCAGGTATCTTCATCCATCACCGTGACCGCCCCCGATCCGAGCATCGAGCCGGCCTGCGCGATCGATTCAAAATCCATCTTCACATCAAGATGGGCCTGTGTCAAAAACGGCGCCGAGGCCCCCCCGGGGATGATCGCCTTCAACTGTTTATTGCCCCGCATTCCCCCGGCATGCTCGTAGATCATCTCGCGGAGGGTAATCCCCATCGGAACTTCATAATTGCCGGGCCGGTTGACATGGCCGCTGACGCAGAAGACCCGCATGCCGGCGCTCTTCGGGGTGCCGAGAGCGGCGAACCACTCCGGCCCGCGATTGATGATGTAGGGAATGTTCGCCAGGGTTTCGACGTTGTTAACCACCGTCGGCTTTTGATAAAGTCCATGCGTCGCGGGAAAAGGCGGCTTGGTTCTCGGCTTCCCCCGCTTTCCCTCGATCGACTCCAGCAGCGCCGTCTCCTCGCCGCAGATATAGGCGCCGGCGCCGCGGTGCAGGACGACGTCGAGATCGAACCCGGTCCCGAAGATGTTCTTTCCGAAAAGGTTCGCTTCGTACGCCTCTTCGATCGCCCGTTGGATGATCTCCGCCCCTAAATCAAATTCTCCGCGGATGTAGACATATGCATTGTGAGAGCCGATCGCGTAGCAGGCGATCCCGATTCCTTCCAGCATCTGATGCGGGTCGTTTTCAATCAATTGCCGATCTTTGTACGTTCCCGGCTCGCTCTCGTCGGCGTTGCAGCAGAGATACTTCGGTCCCGGATGGTCCTTCGGAATAAAGCTCCACTTCATCCCCGTCGGGAACCCGGCCCCCCCTCTTCCCCGCAGCCCCGACTTCTTGACCATCTCGATGACTTCCGCCGGGGGAATTCCTTTGAGGACCTTCTCGAAGGCGGTGTAGCCGCCGGTCTTCCGGTATTCATCGAGCGTACCGGTGTAGCCGGGCTGGGACATGTTTTTCAATAACACCAGTTCGTATTTCGGCATCAGGCCTTTCCTCCTAGCACCGGCAGCTGGAACGGCCCGGAGGCCATGGCACTTTTTCCCTCCCGCTTGAGATCATCCAAGATCCGGTCGACCTTCTCGGCGGTCAGGTTTTCATAATAGCGGTTGTTGATCTGGACCATCGGAGCGGTTCCGCACGAGGCGAGGCATTCAACCAACTTGAGGCTGAAGAGGCCGTCCGGGGTGGTCTCGCCGATCCGGATTCCAAGGCGGCTTTGAAGGTGTTCGATGATCTGCCCCGCACCAACCAGCGCGCAGGAGAGGGTTTTGCAAACCTGGATAACATGTTTGCCGACCGGCTTGAGATTATAGAGGGTATAGAAGGTCGCGACATCGTAGACCTGGACCGGCGTCAATTCCAGGAGCTCGGCGACATCGACCATCGCCGCCTCAGAAAGATAGCCAACCTCTTTCTGAGCGATATGAAGCGCAGAAAGGAGAACCGATCGCTTGTCGGGATATTTTGGAAACTCCGCTTCGATGGCTGCTTTGGCTTTATCGGATAAAACTTTGAGTCTCATGTTCTTTGTTTCCCTTTACTCAAACGACCTTACCTGTCGCATTCTCCCATCACGATGTCGTAGGTTCCGAAGATCGTGACGATGTCGGCGATCATATAACCCCGCGCCATGTGATCGAAGGCGCCCATATGAATGAACGACGGCGGACGAATGCGTAGACGATACGGCTTGTTCCCCCCCAGGCTCCGGATATAAAAGCCGAGCTCTCCCTTCGGGGCTTCCGTCCCGCAGTAGACCTCCCCTTCCGGCACGTCGAATCCGCGGGTGGCGATCATAAAATGGTGGATGAGACTTTCCATATCGGTCATAACCTTGTCGCGCGGAGGATAGGTGATCGTCGGGAGATTGGCGATGATCGGCCCCTGCGGGAGCTGGTCGAGACACTGCTTGACGATCTTCGCGCTCTGCCGCATCTCCTCGACGCGGATCCAGTAACGGTCATAGGTGTCGCCGTTTTTCCCGAGCGGAACTTCCCACTCCACCTTGTCGTAAACCCCGTACGGCTCAGCCTTCCGGATATCGTAACTGACCCCCGATCCCCGGAGCACCGGGCCGGTGAGGCCGAAGTTGATTGCATCTTCCGCCGAGATGACGGCGATGTTCTTGGTTCGGGCGATCCAGATCCGATTGGTCTCAAGGAGGGTATTGTACTCGACCACTTTCTCCGGAAAGGTCTCCAGGAACTTGTAGAGCCGATCGATGATCTCCGGGGTGAAATCGCGGTCGACCCCGCCGACACGATAGTAGCTCATCGTGAGGCGTGCGCCGCAGATCAATTCAAAGAGATCGAGCAGAACCTCCCGCTCGCGGAAGGTATAGAAGAAGACGGTCATCGCGCCGATATCGAGCGCCTGTGTTCCCAGCCAGAAGAGATGGCCGGCGAGCCGCTGCACTTCGGCGACGATCGTCCGGATATACTCCGCCCGCTCCGGCACCTGCACCTGGAGGAGCTTCTCGACCGTCCGGACGAAGGCATAGTTGTTGGTCATGGCGCAGACGTAATCGAGCCGGTCGGTCAAGGGGATGATCTGGGGATAGGTCGAATTCTCGGAGAGTTTCTCGACGCCCCGATGGAGGTAGCCGAGATGAGGGGTCGCCTTGACGATCGTCTCCCCTTCGAGATCGAGGACAATCCGGAGCACCCCATGGGTGGAAGGATGCTGCGGCCCCATGTTAAGGAGCATGTCTTCGACCCGCTTCACCCCCTTTTCGGGAACGAGAACCTGATCGAAATCGTCGTCGTCATCATACCGGATGATTTCGGGGGGGGCGGCTTCCATCTTCTTTTTCTGATCAAGCTCTTCCATTACTACCCTAAAATAGCCCGCTTCTATCGCAACGGGCCGAATACCGATTGTTCTGTTTATGAGGGCATAAACTCAAAGGTGTCCCGCCATCCTTTTCCCTCCACCGGAAAATCTTTTCGAAGGGGGAAACCTTCATCGTAATCTTCGGTCATTAGGATGCGGCGGAGGTCGGGATGGTTGTTGAAGACGATCCCCATCATGTCATAAACCTCCCGCTCCATAAAATTCGCCCCCTGCCAGATGCCGGTGACCGAATCGATCGTGCAGTCCTCTTCGGGGACACGGGCCTTGATCCGGATGCGGTGGTTCCGCTGAATCGAATAAAATTGATAGATCATCTCGAACCGAAGCTCTTCGTTCGGAAAGTCGACCGAGCAGATATCGGTGATCATGTCGAAGGAAAGGGCCGGATCGTCGTGAAGAAACCGGCAAATCGCGACGATCTTCTCCCGCTTGACCGAAACGGACACCTCCCCGAGGGCCTCGATCGACCCGACGAAGGCGTCGGGAAATTTCTCCTGAATTTTTTGGGCAATCGGATGCATAATAACGGCTCTGTAGGGTGTAAACCGAGCGGCCCCTGACGATCTCAGGCGCGCCACCGGCACGCTTCTACTTGGTAAAGACTTTTTGTTCCATGATTTTTTCCTGAAGCCGTAAGATTCCTGCAAAGAGGGCCTCAGGACGTGGCGGGCATCCTGGCACGTAGATATCAACCGGAACGAAGCGATCGACCCCCTGCACCACGCTGTAGCTGTTGTAAATGTTCCCCGATGTGGCGCAGGAGCCCATCGAAATCACATAACGCGGCTCCGGCATCTGGTCGTAAATTCTCCGGATCACCGGAGCCATCTTACGGCAGACCGTTCCCGCGACAATCATCAGGTCCGACTGCCGAGGGGAGGCCCGAAAAACACCGGCCCCGAATCGGTCGATATCATATCGAGAGGAAACGGAGGCGATCATTTCAATCGCACAACACGCAAGCCCGAACGTCATCGGCCATAAGGCCGATTTGCGAGCCCAGTTCACCAACGAATCGAGCGAGGCGGTCACAATATTCGACTCGAACTGCCGATCCATCAATCCCATTCCAGGGCTCCTTTTTTCCAAGCGTAAAAGTAACCGACAAACAAAATCGAAAGAAATAAAACCATTTCTACAAGGGCAAAAAGACCGAGCTGTTGGAAGGCCACCGCCCACGGATAGAGGAAAACCACCTCGATGTCGAAGATCACGAAGAGCATGGCGATCATATAATAACGAAGAGGAAACATCTGACGCGCATCAGTCAGCGGATGGATGCCGCTCTCATACGCGTAGAGTTTTTCTTTATAAGGGTTGCTGGGACGAACGAGGTATCCGACTAAAATGGTGACCGCGCCGAAGCCGAAAGCAATGGCGATAAAGACAACAATGGGAAGGTAATTGGCCGGTAAAAGATCGGTCGACACCGTCGTCTGAAACCTCCAAAAAGACAGCAGGTTTCACATCATAAAGAAGAAAAAAATTAATGTCAAGAGCTTAAAAAAAGGTTTAAATTGGAGTCCGTCCAATGAAGGCCCGGGTGGGATATTTTTCCCCTGAATTAAGATTTTGAAGACCCGTCCCATCCGTTCCGGGGCCATCAACTGCTTCATTGCGAGGAACTCTTTCTTGGCCTTTTCCGACCGATCCATCTCCATCGCGTACGGCTCCATTCGCTGTGCAATTCCGAGCCCCATGAGAAAATGGGTTTGATCGGTGAATCCGATCACGGAGAGCCCGGCCTCCTCTCCCGCTTTGGCCAGCGAAGTAAAATCAATGTGGGCGGTCATATCTTGCTCCCCCACATGATCGTAAGGATTCTCGTTGGTTGCATGCCGGTAATAACAGAGGAAGGTTCCCTGGGGGCGGCGGGAAGTATAAAGCATTTCCGCCGGATAGCCGTAATCGATTGTGACGACATACCCCCGCGCCAGCGATTGTCCGACCTGGCGCATCCAATCGACCGCTTGGAGATTGATTTCGATTTCGGTCGGTCGATCAAACTGGACTTCGATCTTTTTAAGATAATCGAGAAGCCTCGGCGTGGAGGGGGGGCCGAGTGTTTCGACAAACCGGTCGCCCTTCCAGTCGACATAGATCTCCTGAACCGATTGTTGCTCGACCCGAAGACGATGGACCGGCATCGCATCGAGCAGTTCGTTCGAGAAGAGGAGACCCACGAGCCGATCGGGGATTTCATTTTCCCATCGAACCTGATTCGGGAAAGAGGAATTCAATCGCTCCCTCTGCCGTTCTCTGAGCGCGGGGCTTTTTTCGATGATGATATATTTCAGGCGGCTGAAAAAGGGGGGGGATTCTCTCTGAAAATAGCTGAGAATATCGAAGCAGAGGCTTCCCTTTCCGGCCCCCATTTCGACCAGCATATAACCCGATTCACCCTCACCGAGGGGGAGGAGCATCTGATGGAATTGCTTGGCAAGAAGTTCCCCGAAAATGGGGTGGACCGAACTGCTCGTGTAATAATCTCCTTGGGGACCGATCTTCTCGCCGGGAGAAGTGTAGTAGCCGAAGACAGGGTGATAAAGGGCCTCCTCCATGAAGCGGGAAAACGGGATCGGCCCCTGTTTCACGATTTCTTCACGAAGGAAGGCAATCAATTCGGGTTTCGACATGGTCCTTACTCTACCGAAACGAGCCGGAAGAATCAATAAGTCCGGTTTCGTTTCCGTCAGGGGCTGGCGATACAACCACAAATCGCATATACTGCAAGCGTTTCGATTCATCGCCTCGTAGAAAAATGTTATAATGGCTTAAATGATCATTCTATTATTCCCCCTTCTCCTGCTCATCGCGAACCCCGCCCACGCTTCGGCATCTACCCCTCGATACGATATTGTAGCCGCCTATTCCGAGGAAGAGCACCGCATCTACGGCTCGGAGAAAATCGCCTTCACGAACACCGGCGACGAACCTCTCTCGGAGCTTTACCTCTTTCTTTATCCGAACCTCTATCTTGAAAGAGATCCGGACATCGATCAAAATCTATATAAGCGGGCCTACCCGGTCGATTTTAATCCGGGGGAGCAGATCATCACCTCCGTCCAAGACTTGAAAGGTCAAAACCTCCCCTATTTCCCGGAGCTTTTTAAAAAACGGATTCTGATGAAGATCCGCCTCCCGACCCCGATTCCTCCCCAGGAGACATTCGAGTTTCTGGTTCATTTCATTACTGTGATTCCGCAGAAGTACGGCGTCTTCGGTTATCATTGGAATCTCGTCACGCTTCAAGGAGGTTGGCATCCCTATTTGCCGCAGTTCTCCGAAGGAAAGTGGGATTTTCTCCTTCCCCCTCCCATCAGCCGATTTCAAATCCGTCTCACCTTGAGTGAGCATCTTGATCTTCTTGCCTCTTCTCCGCCGGAATTCGAAAGCCGGGAGGGGGGGGATGTGACCTATTCATTACAGGCCGATCTCCTTCCTTACTTTTCACTCTCCATTGGAAAGAAGCTTGCCAAAAAAGAGAAAAAGATTGACCAGGTTGACCTTGTCTACCATTTCCTACCGCGAGATCGCGCCTATGCGAACCAGGTGATGAAGGCCGCCCGGAAGGCGGTCTCTCATTTTCTAGAACATTCCGGTCCGCTCCCTCCGACGCGACTGCAGATGGCCGAGGCCTACCTTTACCAAGATTTCGTCACTGCAGGCGCCAAGCTCCTCTTTTTGAACAACCGGCTTTTTAAAGTCTTTCCGTTGTTGAAACGGTTCCATGAAGCCAGCGTCGCCCGAGGGATTTTCCTCCTGCTTTGGCGAGAGAAGCTTCCCTGGGAAGAAGCTTGGCTCATTGAAGGAATGGCCGATCTTGAAATGGAAAGATTCCTTGAGAAAACATACGGGGACAAACCGAATCTTGAAAAGTGGCTTCGGCCGATCGGATTCATCCCCGTCATCGACGAAATTCTCTATTCAAAAGATCTTCCGTTTCGGCAAAGTTACTTTAAAGAGAAGGTGGCGCCGATCATGAACGAGGATATCCAGTTTTTCAATCACCCCCGTCCGGAAGGGACCGCGATCTTTTCCAAGCTGGAAAACCTCTTGGGCCACGAGACGATCAGAAGGGTCGTAGAGGATTATCGCAAGGAAATCCAAACGGGCGGGCAAACCCCTTTCAGAAAGGTTCTTTATCGCGCCTCCGGGCATACACACGACTGGTTTTTCGAGCAGTGGTTGATGTCGAATCCGGCGCTCGACTTTGGAATAGAGGAAATCGATCGAGAGCAGGTCGGAGAGGCTTACAAAACCACGATCACTCTTCGAAAACATGGGGAAGGGGTGGAGCCGGTGGAGATCCTCGCGATCGAAGAAAACGGCTCCAGAATTCCGCTTGTCTGGGAGGGGGATGGAGAGGTTCATCAGGAGGTTTTAATCACCCCGTCCCCGATCAGCGTGATCGAACTCGATCCGGACAAGAACTCCAGCGATCCGAATCGGTTGAACAACCGCGACCCGAAACTCTGGAAGATCCTTCTGAATCGGTACGGCGCCAGCTACGATGTCAACACGGGTCAACTGAGCTACAAGGCGGGGCTTCTCTTCCAGCCCGTTTATGACAGGGAGAATCGGATCGGATTCGATTTTTCTCACAAAGAGGAAGGAGACACCGCCCGGGTGGAGTTCAGCCACATCTTTAAGAACAACCACACCGTCACGGTCGGGCTTTCCTATCAAGGTCCGCAAGTGCCGAAAGACAAGCCGCCGGAGGACCGGGCGGGGACCGTTCACGTCGGCTACTCCCTCAGCTACCCGAATATCCCGCTTCTTGCCAACTTAAACATCCAGCGGCTGACGGGACGATTCCCCAAATTCAACATTAACCTCGGTTATGATCAACGTTTTACCGGGGGGAAATATGAAAATCTCTTCCAGGTCACCCTCGATCTGCGCCGCGTTTTCTCCTTCTCGAATTATCACGAATTCGCGGGGCGCTTTCTGATCGGCCAATCGTTCGG
The DNA here is from genome assembly GCA_021651055.1 of Candidatus Manganitrophus morganii. Taxonomy (NCBI): domain Bacteria; kingdom Pseudomonadati; phylum Nitrospirota; class Nitrospiria; order Candidatus Troglogloeales; family Candidatus Manganitrophaceae; genus Candidatus Manganitrophus; species Candidatus Manganitrophus morganii. The sequence continues at coordinate 2,561,570 of JAJHOH010000001.1, read as the reverse complement.
TTCGCTTTTCGAGAACAGCCGGTTTTTCTTAGGAGGAGATGAAGGGATGCGCGGTTTCACGCCGCTTCGATTCGAGGGGGATAATATCGCGCTGATTTCGGTGGAACACCGTTTCCCGCTCGTCTACGACAGCGACATCAACCTCGCCGGGCTGGCGTTAACCCATACCTTGCAGGGGGCGCTTTTCGCCGACACCGGCATGGTAACCGACTCCCACAACGTCTTTCAGTTCGACGAATACGAGGCCGATGTCGGCGCGGGGATTCGGTGGCATGTCGACACGCTGGGGTTCTATCCCATTATTTTCCGGTTTGATGTGGCGATCCCGATCGGCTCCACGATCAAGGCCGAAAAGAAACCCCATTATTACATCGCAGCGGGATTCCCGTTCTGAGCGGATCGTTCTTCGTTCAACGTCAAAAGTGAACCGTAAAAGAAACAAGACGGTTCATCGGCTGGCTTTACATTTAACGATTGACGAATAACATTTAACGATTTTTTCACGCCAGGAAGATCTTATCTCGCCCCATGACCTTTGCCTTGTACATCGCTTGGTCGGCGAGGCGGATCAGATCGGTCTTATTCTTGGCATGCTCCGGAAATCCGGCGATGCCGAAGCTGGCGGAAAGGTGAATGGAAAGTCCCTCCCGCTTTAGGAATTCATGGGTGCGAATGGCGTTTCGAACCCGATGGGCGATCCGGGAAGAGGTCTCCACGTTGGTCTCCGGAAGAACGACGACAAACTCGTCCCCTCCATACCGCGCGATGATATCGACCTCCCGAAGCGTCTTTCGGAGGATCTGGGCCACCTCGATCAAAACCTGACTTCCCATCAGGTGGCCGTATTGATCATTAACCAATTTGAAATGATCCATATCGAGGAAGATCAGCGAGATACACGAGCCATAGCGCTGGCATCGCTTGATCTCGATATCGAGCGTCTGATCCAAAAATCGGAAATTGTAGAGGCGGGTCAGGTCGTCGGTCGTTGCAAGATCGGACATCTTCTGGTAGAGCGAGGAGCGCTCGATCGCCAGGGCCGCCTGGTCGACCAACTTTAACAAAAGATCGAGATCGTTCTGATCAAACGCTCTTCGGTCCGACCGGTTGATCATCTGAATCACGCCGATCACTTTCCGTTTGCTGATGATCGGCACGGAGAGGACCGATTTCACTTTTGTATGAGGATAAAACTCACTTCGCTGGAATTGCGTCTCCTTGGAGAAATCGGTGATGAGCAGGGGAATTCCCTTCTCCGCGACCCAGCCGACCGGTCCCTCCCCCCATTTGTAACGAACCCCCTTGATCGACTTCGGATTGATCCCCTTCGTCAACTCGAAATAAAGTTCATCCTTCATCTCATCGCTCAAGAGAAGCGACCACGATTCGCCTCGGACCATTTTCTGAGCGGTGCTCATAATGACGCGGAGCATTTTCTTGAGTTCAAGGGTCGAGGTGAGGGCCTTCCCGACACTGATGAAATAGGCCAGCTCTCTCGTTTTTTGGCGGAGCTCTTGTTTTAGGCGGGCATTTTCTTGAGCCAGAAGGCGAAGAGGAGGATCATTTGAAATAGACGTTTTGCGTGAAATAGATGTTTTGCGGCCTGATCGGATTTCGGTGTTTCTTTTCTTCACACTTATCTTCCGTGGCACTTCTTATATTTTTTCCCGCTCCCGCAACTGCAGAGATCGTTCCTTCCGATCTTTTTCTCGGAACGTTGAACGGTCCGAACCGGCGCCGAATCTCCCCGGTTCATCTGCATCTCTTGCGCCTTGGGGAAAACCTGAGCGATCGGTTTCTTCTCCTCCCGCATCACTTGCACGCGCAGAAGATGCTCAATGGTATCCCGCTTGATCCGGTCGATCATTGCGGAGAACATTTCAAAACCCTCCCGCTTGTATTCGCTGAGAGGATCTTTCTGTCCATACCCGCGCAGGCCGATTCCTTCCTTCAGGTAGTCCATTCCAAGGAGATGATCTTTCCAATGGGTGTCGATCATCCGCAAAAAGATCTGCCGCTCCAGATGCCGCAATAGTTCGGACCCGATCTCCGATTCTTTTCGGCCGTAGGCCTCCTCCACCCGCCGGACGACTTCCTCTTTCAGAGCCTCTCTTCCAACGGAGGGCAGACCCAATTCGTCTTTGGTGAAGGGGAGATTAAACTGGTGAGAGAGGGTTTCCAGAAGGCCGTCGGTATCCCATTCCTCGGGATAGGCCCCCTCCGGGCAATAGAGCCCCAAGATCTCATCGACCTGCTCTTCTCTGATCTCCTTCAAGTCCTCTTTGACCTGTTCACCAAAGAGGACCTCCCTGCGGCGATTGTAGATGACGGTCCGCTGCTTGTTCATCACGTCGTCATATTCGAGCAGCTGTTTTCGAATGTCGAAGTTGTGCGATTCCACCCGTTTCTGGGCGTTCTCAATGGCGCGGGTGACCATCCGATGCTCGATCGGAACCCCCTCTTCCATTCCAAGACGGCCCATCAAGTTGGAGATCCGATCCGATCCGAAGATACGGAGAAGATCATCTTCCAGGGCAAGATAAAATCGTGAAGAGCCGGGATCACCCTGCCGTCCCGACCGGCCCCGCAGCTGATTATCGATCCGCCGCGACTCGTGCCGCTCCGTCCCGATGATGTGAAGCCCGCCCAAGGCGATGACCTCCTGTTTCTCGCTCTCGCATGTCTTCTTTATTTTTTCCTTCGCCGCTTCAAGGACCTGCGGCTCCGCGTCGGGATGTTGCGCATGATATTGCTTGAACAAGAATTCCGGATTGCCTCCGAGAAGGATGTCGGTCCCGCGTCCGGCCATGTTGGTCGCAATCGTCACGGCCCCTTTGCGCCCCGCCTGCGCGACGATTTCCGCCTCCTTCTCGTGATACTTCGCATTCAACACCGCGTGGGGAACCCCCTTCCGCTTCAACAGAGCGGATAGGCGCTCCGATTTCTCGATGGAGATCGTTCCCACCAAGGCGGGATGACCGGTCTTGTTCAACTCGATGATCTCCTCGACGATGGCATCGAATTTCTCCCGCTCGGTCCGATAGATGACATCGGAGAAGTCCTTCCGGATCATTTGTCGATTCGGCGGAATGATCAAGACCTCCAAATTATAAATTTTCGAGAACTCGGCCGCTTCCGTATCGGCCGTCCCCGTCATCCCGGCCAATTTCTTGTAAATGCGAAAATAATTCTGGAAAGTAATGGAAGCGAGGGTTTGATTCTCATTGGCGATCTTCACCCCCTCTTTCGCCTCCACCGCCTGGTGCAGGCCGTCGCTCCAACGACGGCCCGGCATCAAGCGACCGGTAAACTCATCGACAATGAGGACCTCGCCGTCCTTGACCACATAATCGACATCCGCCTTAAAAAGGGTATGCGCCTTCAGCGCCTGGAGCACATGGTGCACCAAAGACATGTTTGTGATGTCGTAGAGGTTGTCGACACCGAGCAGTTTTTCGACCTTGGCATTGCCCTCCTCGGTCAGGGTCGCCGTCTTCGACTTCTCTTCAATCGTATAATCTTTATCCTGTTTCAAAGAGGGGATGACCTGATTGACCCGATAGTAGAGGTCGGTTGAATCTTCAGACGGACCCGAGATGATCAGCGGGGTTCGCGCCTCGTCGATTAAGATGCTGTCGACCTCATCGACAATGGCATAATTCAATTCCCGCTGGACGAAACTCTGCGGGTCAAATTTCATATTGTCTCTGAGGTAATCAAATCCGAACTCGTTGTTGGTCCCATAAGTTACGTCCGATCCATAGGCGATCTGGCGTTCGCGGTCGGTCGAATCGTGCTGGATGGTTCCCACCGTCAGTCCGAGGAATCGATAAAGCTCGCCCATCCATTGCGAGTCTCTTCTCGCCAGATAGTCGTTCACCGTAATCACATGAACGCCGCGTCCCGTCAGCGCATTAAGATAAACGGGAAGCGTCGCGACCAACGTCTTCCCCTCCCCCGTCTTCATCTCGGCGATCTTCCCCTCGTGCAGGGCCATCCCTCCTACAATCTGTACGTCAAAATGGCGCATCCCGAGGACGCGTTTCGATCCCTCACGAACCACGGCAAAGGCTTCCGGCAGAATGGCTTCGAGTCGTTTGGATAATTCTTCGTTGGTCGGCGTCCCCTCCGCAAGTTGTTGACGGAAGGCGGCTGTTTTCTCACGGAGCCCATCGTCCGAGAGCGGGGAAATCGACTCCTCAAGCTCATTCACTTTGGCTACGACGGGCCAAAGCCGCTTGAGCTCCCGGTCATTTCTGCTCCCGATGACCTTCTTTAATAGAATATCTAGCATTGCAATTCCCTTAACCTAAGAGAGTACTTCTCAAAATGTTTTGATTATATCATAGAACATTCACCGTTACTATCTGCCCCCAAAAAAAAACCCCGACAAGACCTTTCTTGTCGGGGTTGAAACCGCTCCATTCTATTCCTTTATCACGTTGGCAGCCTGCGGACCCTTCTCACCCTGGATAATCTCAAACTCGACCGTTTGTCCTTCAGCCAATGTCTTGAACCCCTCCCCCTTGATCGCTGAAAAATGGACAAACACATCTCCCCCATCTTCCCTTTCAATAAAACCATACCCCTTCTTTTCGTTGAACCACTTGACTTTCCCTTTCACCGCCATCTGACCTCAAACCCTCCTGCTGCCCATCTTGATCAGCCTCCCCGGCCCGAACCAGGATGGGGTGTTGATAATCCAGAGAGAAACCCGCGCAGTCTCTCCCCCCTTCAAAGAGAAGGAGATCTCCTTCTCTTGAGCTTTCTTAATTCAAAATATATCTCATTGGATTGACGGGTACGTCATTGACATAAATTTCATAATGGAGGTGAGGTCCGGTGGAGAGGCCGGTGCTTCCAACGTAAGCGATGACATCTCCCCGCTTTACTTTTTGTCCGACTTTCACTGCCGCCTTCGCCAGATGGCCATAATAGGTCATAATCCCATACCCGTGATTGATCTTGATCAGCTTTCCGAGTCCACTATCAAATCCGGTATAACTCACCACACCGGCTGCCGGTGCAATGACAGGGGTATCTTGGCGGGATGCGATATCAATACCGTTGTGCTTACTCACTCTCCCCGTAAAAGGGGAGACGCGATTACCATAACCAGATGTCAACCAACCGGTCGTCGGCCAGATCGAGGGGGTCGATGCCCACAAAGATTGGCGACTCTGGACTGCTTCGGTCAATTCCTGGAAACTCTTTTCTTGCGCGATCGCTTTGGCTTGGAGATCTCCTAAATCGAGCTGAATCGACGTCATTAACTTTGAGGAATCTGGATGAGACAGATCGACCTCTTCCTGCCCCCCTAACCCCATGACGCCCACTTCTTTCCTCGGTCCGATGTCGGTAATGACGCGCAATTTCTGGTCCAACTCGATCAGACGGTTCATCTGATTCTTCAAATCATCAATGCTCGTCAAAAAGCTCTGGATTTGGATTTTTTGGGTTTTTGTTTCTTTTCGAAGGTCTTTTAGTTCTGTGATTTGGCCTAACATTAAGAAGTATTGTACGAAAAAACCGGCAAGAACTAATATGAGGACCGATGAAAATCCGATTAAATATTTGCAGGTTTTTTTACTGAGCGAAAATCGGTATGGCTCTGATGTGGGACTTGGGAGAATTACAACCGTATAGGAGTCGTCCGTCTTCCCCATCACTCTCTCCTAAAAATTTGGCCGGGATGGTATCACAGCCATTTCCGCTTTGTCAAGCTGGATATCCCCCGAAATCATAAATCCCGGGCCGCGACACGTTTTATCGCCTCTCTACAGCACTTAAATCTAGCAGCTTTTAACCTCTTGTCAAGACAAAAGTAAGGCATTATGCCTAGCCATTTGTGACATAATTTTTATTTCATTTTTTGGGATATTTTTTATTAAAAATCATAATAATAACAATACGATATTTATTTAATATTTTATCTCGACTCGACGTGAAGAGCGGTATCGGGAAGTGACCCGTTTTTATCTTATAAAGTGATGCCGGAAGAAGATACCTTTTTGATTGATTTTCGAAAGTTTTAGACTCCTTTTCCAAAGTTCAAGGCAGGAGAAATGTCACGGCTGAGTATTCTCTCGAATCCAATTGAGATAGTCCGAAGAACCTTCCACCAGGGGAAGGGCGATAATCTCCGGCACGGAATAAGAATGGCGTCTTTTCACTTCTTCCGCCAGCCGGGCGAAGCACTCTCTTCTCGATTTTAGGATCACCAGCGCTTCCTGCTCCTGACATATTTTCCCCTCCCACGAGAAAATCGATGAAATCGGAGAGAAGATATTCGCGCAGGCGGCCAGCTTCATTTCAACAAGCGCCCGCCCGATCTTCTCCCCTTCTTCTTTGGAAGAGGTGGTCATCAGAACGACGATTTCATCCATAGGACAATTCGATTCGGCGAGAAAATAAACGGCGAGGCGGTTTCGTCGGCCCGGGTATCTTACTGCCGGGCGACCTCGTTCCCTCCTTTATAGACGGTCGGCGTAATGAAAATCAAGAGTTCATTTTGGATGTCCATTTTTGTTTCTTTTTTGAATAACCAGCCTAAGATGGGAATCTTTGAGAGCCAGGGAACGCTCTTCTCTCCGTGCGACTCGTTACGGGTATAAATTCCGCCGATTACGACGGTCTCATTGTCTCCGACTAAGAGATCGGTCTCGGCGGTGCGAGTCGTCAGGGGGGGGATGTTCTGGACTTGGCGGTTAAAATCGGGATCTTTTTTTTCGGTCTTCACATGAAGCAAAATTTGATTGTCCGGTGTAATGTGGGGCGTTACGGTGAGCTCTAATTTCGCATCGATGACAGTAACCCCTGTTGTCGTTGTGGCGCCGGCTGTTGTTTCCGTCGCCGAGGTTGCCGTCGATAAAATTGAAGTTGTCGGTATGAGGATTTCTGTTCCGCTGGAAATTTTCGCTTCTTTATTATTTAAAGTGAGAACACGGGGATTGGATAAGATCTTCCCCCGCCCGGTATCTTCCATTGCGGAGAGCTGAAGATCCAGCTGGAGGCTCGATCCCGCATTGGCGAAGGTAAAACCCAGCCCCCCGCCCGAGCCGATGCCGACCGCCGCCGGAAGATTGACTGCAAAGTTATTCCCGGAAAGACCGGCTCCCCCGGTCAGGGCATTTGAACCGGTTGTTGAGGTCGTTCCCCTCGTCGCTCCAGTCACCTGAAACCGATCCGACTCGTACGCTCCTCCCCACTGGACGCCCAACTCTCGGGTAAAATTGGCATTCACCTCGACGATCCGCGCTTCGATCATGACTTGAGGGGTCTTGCTGTCGAGTTCCTTCACCACCTCATTAATTTTCGCCATGTTCCAGGCATAATCACGGACAACCAAAGCATTGGTTCGGACATCGATCGTAAGGCTTCCTTTTTTGGTCAGCAGCCCTTTCACGCTCTCCTGCATCTCTTTGGCACTCCCGAAATGGATCGGGATGATCTTCGTCGCAAGATCAGCCTCTCCTTCTCCGAAAGGAGATTTCATCACGCGGATAATGTCTCCCTCCCGGAAAGAGGTCAGGTTGTTGATTTTCAAAATCGATTCGAGCGCCTCCTCGAACGTGACCTCCCGGAAGCTGAGGGTCAACTTCCCGTCGACATCGTCACTGATAATGATATTGAGATGATTCTCTTGACCCAGGGCGCGAAGGACATCCTTCAACTCGGCATTTCGGAATTCCATCGAAAAGAGGGAATCATCTTTTTTAAGCGAGATGGACGCGCGCTCGGCCGCTTCCTGTGCATCCGCCCGCATCGCTGCGGGGACAAAAATCAGGAAGAGGGAAAAGTATATCGCTACATTGATGAGAGCCCCTCTAGGCCGGGCCGTGAAAAATGCGTTCATCGAATATCCTCCGCATAAGCGTTCATTACTTCGCTAAAAATTGGTCTACTTTCAATTCCATTATCTTAGAACCTTCTCTGAGAACTACCCGATCGGAGAGAATTTCTTGCACCATCATCCCTTCAATCCGATCCCCCAGACGAAGAATACGGTGATTGATGATCGCCGCCCCTTCCCCATCCCGGTAGATGATCGCGCTCAAAGAAAATGCTTTTCCGGCATCGTTCTCGACACTGTTCAACAGCGCCTGCTCGGGGAGTGGGGCCGGAAGAATAAACGGATCCCTTCCCCAATCGGTCGCACTCTGCTTCTCTTCAAGAAAAGCGCGATTCATGTCGATCAATGAAGGGGCATTCTGGGCCGAGAAAACAGGCAGCGTGAGAAGGAGTAAACAAATGGACAGGATGACAACAGCCATTTTCTTCATACGCCTCCTCCCTTATAAACCTGTAGGACCATCTCGGCGATGACGTCGGGACTGGTCTCGGCGGTTGATTCAATTTTGAGACGTTCGATCACAATGGGGCGCGGGAGACGCTCCAGCGCCGAAATATAATCTCCCAGATTGAAAAATCGGGAGCGGCTCTTGATCTGAATCTGCAAAATTTCATAGCCCTCTTTCTTTTCAGCCGGACTTGGTTTGAGCTCCATCAGTTGGACCTCCTTGATCCGCGCCTGCCGGCTGAGCTCTTCCAAGATCATCGAGAGCGACGCATCCGAAAGGACCGGCGCCGGCTCGGATTCAGAGGGGTTGGCGGCTTCGGCTCTTCGCATCAGCACGGGGATCGTGGAGGAAAGCATCGAAATTTCTTGTTGAAGGGTTTTCTTTTGCTCATCGAGTCTCTGCCGTTCCGCCATCCTCGGCTGCAGGAAAAAGAAGACAAACGAATAGAGGAGCGCAAATAAGGTGGAGACGAAGAGAATTCGCTCTCTTTTTGATAATTTTGACCATTGTAGTTGGGTCAATGCGCTCATCTCTTTCCCAATTGGACTTCCGGATCGACCTTCTTCAATCGGGTGTTGATTGAGAAGTCAACCTTCCGCTCGGTATTCTGCCGTGAAAAATCAAGCAGCACATCTTGGAACATCCGGGAGGCTTCCAGTGAGGACAGAAGATCGGTCACTTTCTGATAGGAGACCGCGAAGCCATCGAAGCGAACCCCCTCCCCTGCATTGTTCTCAAATCCGGTGATCCATACCCCTTCCGGAACCACCCGGCTGACCTCGACCAACACCCTCGACCAGGCGATCCGCTCTTTTAAAATCATCTCTTCCGTCAAGGAACCCTCCCTGCGGGTGAGGATTCCCGGGGCCAGCGCCGCCATTTGCTGTTCGAGTTCTTGGCGCTGTTGTAAAATTGCATCGACCTCTCTTTTCAGCAGGATCTGCTTCTTCTCCTCTTGAATATAAAATAGAATGAAAAGAACAAGGAATATCCCGGCCGAGGCGACCGCCCACTGCTTTTTGCGGGGGGTCCTTGCCTTGGCGGATCCTTCAAGGAGATCCGGTTGAAAGAGGTTAATATGTTCTTTCATCATCCTCATCCGCCCGTTCCAAATAAACGGAAAGAGCGGCCTTAATTGTGAGAACGGAGGGCCAACCCAATCCCGCTCGAGAAGCGAGGGGCGATTGCCCGGATCGCGCCGACCGATTCCGTTCCGATGATCTCCGCAAGGGGATCATCAATTTCCATCTCGGCATCAAAATAACTACCAAAATAATCGGAGAAGCCGGGAAGAAGCGCCCCTCCCCCCATCAAGATCACCTTCTTGAAAACCCCTTCCCGGAACTGAGCCCGGTAATAATCGATCGACCGCTGGATTTCAACGATAAACCGGTCGATTTCATTTTTGATGATCGCCTGCGGCCCCTCTTCCGCGCCGAGCCCTTTTTCGCGTTTCAGCTTTTCCGCCTCGTCATACGGAAGGCCCATTTCCCGTTCGAGTCGGCGGGTAATCTGCTCCCCCCCCATTTCCAATCGCCGGGTAAATCGCAGGACACCATCTTTCAAAATCGTCATATCGGTTTTCACGGCGCCGATGTCGATATAGATGAAATTCCCCGTCAGCTCTTTCCCATAGCTCATCCGAATCGTATTCAGCAGAGAGAGGGGGTTCACATCGATGGCGACAATGTCGAGTCCCGCCCGCTGCATCATCGCCCACTGCTCGCGGAGGGAGTTCCTCTCAGCCACCACCAGAATCAAATCGTATCGCTTCGTTTCCCGCTCCTGCCGCCCCCCCGCGATGATAAAATCGAGGATCATCTCCTCCATCGGAATGGAAACCAGCTTTTTCGCCTCCCACTTCACCGCCTCCGCAAGCTCCTCTTTCGGCATGGCGGGGAGGGTTAAATATCGAATAAGAGGCGCCTGGCCGGAAAAATTAATGACCGCCTTCGGCCGCTTTTTCTCTTTGATCAACTCGTCCAGCGCCGCGGTGATATTCTCCTGCCGGAACTCCTGCTCCATCGGAAGCTCTTTGAGTCCGATGTCGAGCAGCTTCATCCCTTGCCGCGTCCGGCCAAGCCGGACCACCTTCACCGAGCTCGCCCCGATATCAATCGCCCAAAATGGCTTTTTAAACGGCAGCCACCCCATTAATTTCTCCCTTCTCCGATCCCTGGCGCCCGACACCGACCCCGGCATTTAACTCCTCCATCGCCATCTCGTAAGCGACCTTGTGTTTGAATCCCTTGCTTAAATATTTCCAGATAAATTTGATCTTGAGCAGATCTTCCCGGCTGTACTCCCGGGCTTCAAGGTCTCCCATCGGAATCCGTTTCGGCGTGACATATCCCTTCTGCTCCAGGTAGTAGAGTTTGTGCCTGGGGATATCGATCTCTTGTAAAATCTCCGATGTCTTCATCCAGCTGTCGTTTACCTATCGTTCTAAAAAGTGATAGATTTATTTTTCTAATGTTGCGCTAAAAACATTGTTTAGATCAGCGAAACTCCTCGCGGTACGATTCGGTGTTCGCCTCATTCAATGAGTTAAAATTAAATGCGTTCAGATTCACAACTTGTGATTGCGGCGGACTGGCGACCCCATTCTCGTCGGTCACCGTGACGGTGAATGTGCTGCTCGCTCCAGCGGTCGGCACCGCTGAAAAAACCAGTTCGAAGTCTCCTCCCTCGGTCAACGGAATCCGATCGGCGGCGGAAGGAGAAGCAAACTGAACGGGGCCGAAGGTCGGACCGGAGGCAACCCACGACTCGACCTGACTTCCAACCGCGTTCGTTACCAATGCGTAACCATCTTCCGCCCCTCCTCCCCATACCCAGCCGGATGGAACTGAGATCGAAACGCTCTGGGCCGGCGCGCAACCTTGATTCGTAATCGACCATGTCAATGGTTGGTTGGTGCTGGAAAGATTTGTTTCGGTGACATCGAGATTGATCACGTATCCACCCACATCCTCCGTACCGGAGACAACCGGACCGGTGCTGTTCCCGCCATTGCCGGTCGCAGAACCTGTGACAGAAAAGGTCGAACCGACCGCTCCTGTGACGGTCGCGGTCCAGGTAAAGGTGCCGGAGCTATTGTTGGCGAGGGAGGCGATGGATACCGGGGCCGGTCCGGTGAAGGCGCCGATCGTCGCAGTCCCCCCTCTCGTGAGCGCAGAGGGAACAATGTTGTTCACCGTCCCTCCTGTCACATTCGTCACCGTCAAGACAAAGGTCGCAACGTTCCCCGAAAAGAGGCAGGTCGGTGTGATCGAAAAGATTCCTGAAATAACGCCGATCGACACCGGGACGGAGATCACGGTTTTAGACGTTCTCGTGCCGACACCGGCATAGGCCTGGAATGTGACCGTACCGGGGCCGGACCCCGCAGTCGTGTAGCTCCAGACCATGGTTCCCGTGGCACCCGCATTAAGATTCAAGTTGGCCGGATTCGAAGTGGTCGCGACTGCGACCGGCGTCGGGGGATTGTTGAAGTGATTATACTGCCGTGTCGGCGGCTTCGGGTTCGAGGTCACGCCTGTTAAGTTGGACGTCGACCGATTGGTCACGGTCATCGTCAAAGTGAAGGTGCCGCCCACAGGCACTGCCGTCGTAGACGGCACCAGGGTCATCAAGAGAGATTTAAGGGTCCAGAGCCCGACGCTCGTTCCGCTGCTTTTGGTGACCGTTGAATCCGACCTGGAGGGAGGCCAGCGGCTGGTCGAATCCTGAAAATAGGCCCGGACATCCCGCAAGTCGTGGGTGACGTCCGATGAATACCGCCCGGCGACGATGTTTAACGTAAATGTCTTTGACGTGGACGGTCCCGCGGGACATCCGCCGATCGTGCAGACGATGGCATCGTTCGCCGTGTTGGCCCGGAAGGTGATCGAGGTGGTGGAAAAAGAGGTCCGGGTCCATCCCGCCGGGGCCGCGGTCGTGTTTGAGAAAACGGTCCCTCCAGTGGCGCTGGTCAGGCGAAACCGCATCTGATAGATCCGCTGATCCACTTCTCCCCCCGTGCTGCTGTTCGTAATCTGAAACGTCATCGAAGCGGGATCTCCCATGGTAAACTCGACCGGGGTCGGCGCATTAGTCATGGTCGATGTGAAGTTGTAAGCCGCCTCGGCCGCGCTCTGCCCAAAGGAGAAAAATAAGCCTGCCGTCATCAACATGATCAGTGTCACCCTTATTCGGGTTCTTTCGTCCATTATCGTTGCACTGTTTTGCGAACCGATCGGGCCGCGTTCCCCACTGCGGCCAGACTGACCGTTCCGGTCGAAATAATCTCCGCTTCAAGATCGGGGAGGGTCCCCTCCGCCAACAGCGGCGTCACCGGCCTGCCGTTGTTATGGGGGGCGGAGGCGGTCCCATTCTGGCAGCGCGTTACGCCGGTGAAGGTCATCGTGCCTCCGGCGATCGTCGACCCTGTGTAACTGATCTCTTCCTCGTCGATGTTGACCGTTCCCGCGCCGAGAAACTTTGGATGAGCAGCCACCGTGAATGATGCGGGGGCTGCGCAACTGTTGGCCAGCGCGACGGTGAGGGTCGTCACCGGATAAACCCGGTGGCCCCGTTCGTGGGCCGAAGCGCCGTTTGACACCCCGTCGACCGTCTGTCCCCGTGATATTCCGGTGAAGGTGTTTCCGACAATCCCACTGTAGAAGACGAATTCTGCGTCCCCGGTGAGGTCCTCCTCGATCTGTAAAAATCCGCTTGCCGGGAACCGGTTTGTGGTATAAACGCGGATCGGCGCGATCGAAGTGTCATCTGGGATGCGGGTTCTCAGCATCGTCGCCGGCAGGTTCACACTCACATTAAAAGACCCGGCTCCCAAATTCGTGGCCGGGATGAGAATCGGATCGACCGTGCTCCGATACCACTGAAGGTTCTGCGCCAGGAAGCGCTGGCTAAATTCCGTTCCTCCCTCCGCGACAAAAAAGGCTTGGTCCGATTTCACCTCGTTCATTGCGGAGAATCCCTGCGTGCCGACCAGGGAGACAACGGCAATGCCGAGGAAGCCGAAGACGACGATCAAGAAGACCGCCGCGATGAGGGCGATTCCACGCTCCGTCTTTAATACCGAATGACCCATGAAGAAAATCCTTCTTCTACTGAAACCGCTCGATCCAATCGATCCGAGGCTGCCCCCCGCCGCCCGACCCGAACTCGACGACAAACCAGCCGATGTCGGCCGACGAATTGGTATTGCTTCGCTGCATCGTGATCTGGGTCGGAGACAAGGCCATGGTGACCGAGCCGACGCCGACAAAATCGGAATCGGAACCGTTGTTCGGAGCATACGGAGAGCGGCCCATGCTCTGTCCCGCCGCCGGTTGAACCGACGCGAAGGCAACGGAACGGGTCACGTCGACCGGGGTCGCCAAGTTGACGGTCTCCAGTGGATCGCTGTTGGGAAAGGTCTCGCTTCCGTGTTGAACGTTGGAGCCATCTCTCAGTTCGATCGCCTGCCAGGTGATCTCTTCGATTCTGGCGGTCCGCCTTGTGGCGCGATCGATGGTGATGGTGGTCGGGCCGGTCAATTGTGCCCGCAGCATCCGGGCCCCGACGATGTCGTCTTCGTCTTGGCCCCTCGACGTCCGATATCCCACCAACACGAATGTCTTGCTGACATCGACTGCGATCGGAAGTGTCGCCGTAACGGTTTGAGCAGTAGGCCCCCCTTGATTCATCGCCGTTGGACCGATGGTCCCCTTCTGGACAAAAATGTCGGCCGGGTTGGTAAACTCGATCACCTGCCACCAGACGGTATGGGTATTATCGGCATCCGTCGCCCGAAATTGAAGATTGGTCGGACTCGTCAGCTCCCCGAGAATCGGGTCATTGTTATCCCAAGTGACATGGTCCGGGTCGGGCGTTTTCGACCAGGTCACGAAGGCCTGACTTAAAGAGGATACCCCTGCAAAACCTTGTGCAGCGCCGACATTCACCACCGCGTTGCTTTGGGTAATGGAGCCGCGCTGCACGTTGACACCGGCGGGGTACGCCACCACATACCACCGGATTGTGATCGGCCGGGACGCGTTTGTCCTCTGTTGAAACCGGATCGTATTCGCATCGAGGATCTGGCCGCGGAGCATTGCGCCGGTCGGCTCGTTGTGATTGTGACGGGTATTGAAAAGAAGAAAGGAGCGCGTCGGATCGACGGGAGTCGGTAACGGGATGTCCAGCGTTACGGTGTCCGAGGGATGACCCGAAATCGTGTTCTCGCCGGTTTGAACCGAGGGACCGCTGTTAGACAGACCCACCTCGATAACCCGTTGGCTGTTGCCGAGCGGTCCGCCGACCGTTCCGATCGAGCGGATCAGGCATTGGCTCTGAGTCACCTGGGCATTGTTTGCATGGGCGGCGGCCGTCGTTCCGTCCGCGCCCCGCTCCGCGCCGGTGAAACAGGCCGGGGCGCCGCAGACCAGCGCGTCCGTGGACGTTCCGGTATAATCGATCGACTCCGCATCAATGCGGATGCGTCCGTGCGGCGCATAACCCGCGATGGCGTCGACCGGAATCGTCGCCACGGAACTAGTGATCCCGCCGGCCTGATCGACAAGGGTGGACACCGGATTGTAGGCCGTCCCGACAGTGGTAAAGCTTCCTGCTCCCAGCGCCGTCGGAACGGCGTTGGTCAGCCCGGCGCAAGGGGTTCCCGTTTCGAACTGATACCGGGCCATCTGCATCCCCCCCGCGGCGATGAAAAAGGCCTGATCCGATCTCACCTCGTTCATCGCAGAGAATCCCTGCGTGCCGACCAGCGAGACGACGGAGACACCGAGAAAACCGAAGACGACAATCAGAAAAACCGCCGCGATCAGCGCGATTCCCCGTTCCGTCTCCAGAATCAAGAAGTGGCTCATACGAAATTCCTTGGGTGAACCCGAACCCGATACGCCTGCGATTCGCCGCTCTTTGTGACGGTCAGATCGACTTGGATGCTCCAAACCTGCGCCGCGGTCGTCGCTAACGTCACCCCATCCTGCTGGTAATGTCTAAAATCCACAGTGACCACATCGCCCGCCGCCAGAGGGATCAGGTTCCGAGTGATCGTGTTTCCAGTCAAAGAATAAGTGATGTTGCTCCCCGACATGTCAATAAAATTAAATGTCGTTGAAGGATTGGTACAGCAACCGGGAAGATCGGCGGCGGTTCGGCTTCGAATCATCCGCATCTCGCGCGCCATTCGCTCAATGGCAAGCCGTCCCTGGTTTGTGATGTCGGCCCGCGCATCCTCCGCAACAAACGCATTCAATCCTTGCCGGAGGAAAACCGATGCCATCCCGGCAATAATGCCGACCAGAATGATCGTGAGAACCAGCTCGATGAGGGTGAACCCTCGCTGGTCTGCAATCAGCAAACCAGCTCCGGCCGATCGCGTTCTCCGGCCTGAGAGATCTTCCCCTTTTCGATATCCTTCTCGATACTGCTGATCCAACACCGTTCATCCTTATGAGTAATTGGTAAAGAGCGTCACCGCCGTCAGACTTCCGATGGCTGCATGGCTGATCGTAACCTCAACCCTTTTGTAATCGGTCGGCGTTGGACCACAGGTTGTATCGTTCAAATTTCCCGCCGGGACATAACAGACAGTCCGAGTACAGGTAAATGCAGGAGACGGCATCAATCCCAGGGTACAGCCGGCGGTCACACCGGCGAAACCGCTCGCCCGTCTCTGGGCGACCGCCTGTTCGAGTTCCGCCTGCGCCAAGGCGAGCGCTTGCTGTGTCGACGTTGGCTGCGAGCTTCCTCGAAGGCTCACGGTGAATGGAATCAACACGCCGCCGAGAAAGCCGAGAACAACGATGAAGACGACGATCTCAATCAGTGTAAAGCCCCGCTCCAACATCAAACTCGATCTGATCAAAGTCAAACGCATTGGCCCTCACGGTAAACTGACCTTTCCCGTCTCCATGGCTACGGTCACAGAACGGGTAACCCCGCCCCCGGTCACACTAACTGACTTTGTTGCTGCCAAGGCTCCACCCCCATCAAATGGAACGCCGAGGGTGCTGAACTCAACGTACGACCCTGTAAAACCGACTGCAGAGATCGTGATCCCGGCGTAATTACCGGTGTTGAGTGTAAATGAAAGATTAGCCCCGCTGTTCGCCGGATCCGGTGCAACCTCTCCCGCCTCCGTTCCCCATGAACCGTTGCCGCTGACGTCATTCACCACGGCATAACCGCTTGCCGGGGTCTGCGGCGGGGTGTTGAAATAGACCCGATACCGCAGGTTTTGGATCATCGCCAACTGCTGGGCATAGGCGATATCCGATTGGAGCTTTCGGGCGGCGGCGGCCGCCTTCGTCCCGGCCATGTTCCCCGCGCGGGGAAGTGCCCCCGCAGCGAGGATCATGAGCAGAACGATGATGATCACTACTTCCACCAGCGTGAAACCGGCTTCTCCGCGCGGTCTGGCCACGGTTGTCCTCTCTTCCAGGCGAGGTGCGCCGGAAAAATAGGGCGGTCCTTTTAACCGGCTACGGCCCCCATCAATCGAATTACAGCCCTATGATTAACTACAGTCGCCCGTCAACGCAGTGACCAGGCCGGTTGTGTCATTGTATTCGACCCGACATGTTGCGCCTCCGCCACTGGGCACAAAAAGACTGGTCCCACCCAGCACGTAGGTAGGCGTAAACCCGCCGATGTCATTCATGGCGCTTTGAATCCCAGCCACCGATCCAGTCGGAACACCCGCCGCTGTACCCGCTGTCCCCACGGCAACCGTCGTTCCATCTGCCATTGTAACCGGAGAAGTGCCTGTTCCATTAATCATGTACTGCGCCTTCACGACAGCGACCGCCGCACGGAGCCCACCTGCAAAACCGTTGACGCTGGAGGTTCTGGCCGCAGTTGTGATGTCGATAAACCTTGGAACCGCAAATGCCGCCAATAGGCCAAGGACGACAATGACGACCACCAACTCGACCAAGGTGAAACCCTTTTCATTCTTCAGTGTCTTCATGAACCTTCTCCTCCTTATGGATTGATTGCCGTTGACTGACTTGCTTCTTGTTACCATGTTTCATAACCGGGGGTTCTCGAAGAGATCCGCCCGTTTCTCGGGTCATACCGATATCGATTTCCGAACGGATCCAGCAGATGTCCCTCCGGATCAGCTGTCACTGAGCTGAGATATTCCTCTTTGAAGAACGTATCTTCACGTGCCGGAAACACCAGCCGCTTCTGAACTAGGCTTCCCAGATCCGACGGATACTGATGTTCCATAAAATGGTAGAGTTGAATTGTCTTTCGGAGATTGACCAACCCTGCCTGCAATGTCACTTCCTTCGCCACTTGCACTGTCATAGAGTAATAAGAAAAGATAACGGTTATCATAATACCGATCAGAATACATACCAGTAGTGTGTCTAGAGCCCCTTTCCCCTCTTCGTTTTGAAATAGTTTGGCGGCCCGCGTCGATTTATCCTCATTTGACCACATTGATCAGGTTCCACCAGGGTAAAAAGATCGCGAGGGCAAGAAGGAGCACCGCGCCGCCAATGACGACGAGAAGTACCGGTTCTAGGCTGCTCGAGAGGTTCTTGATTGCATAATCGACATCCCGGTCATAATATTCGGACACCTTCATCATCATCTCTTCGGTTTTGCCGCTCTCCTCTCCAACCGCCACCATCTGCAGAACGATCGGCGGGAAGACTTTGCTGACCCGCATCGGCTGGACGATCCCACGCCCTTGCCGGGCAGAGTCCCGAACATTGTCGACAATCCGCGCAATCATCACGTTGCCGACCGTCTCCGAAACGATCTCCAACGTCTGAAGGATCGGAAGACCCGCTCGGTGGAGGGTTCCAAAAACACGGGCAAACCGCGAGAGAGCGACCTTCATGAAGATCGGTCCGAAGATCGGGATCTTCAGCTTGACGCCGTCCCACCAAAGCCTTCCGGACACCGTGTTGACGTGCTTCCGAAACCCGATGATTGCGGCTGCAACGACAACCAAGATCAGCAGACCATACTGGTGGGCCACCTGGTTGATCCCGATCATAATCCGGGTCGGCAGCGGCAGCTCGACTTTAAAGTTGGCAAAGAGCGCAGCAAATTTCGGAATAACGAAGGTAATCAAAATCCCAAAGGCGACGACCAAAGCTGTCACAACAATCTTCGGATAACGCGTCGCCGCTTTGATCCGGGCGCGCGTTTCAGCCTCATGCTCCGCCAGCAGTGCCAGACGATTAAGCATTTCATCAAGCACACCCCCCGTCTCTCCCGCCTTGATCATGCTGACATAGAGAGAACTGAATACCTTCGGATGCTTCGCAAGGGCATCGGCAAAGGTGCTTCCCCCCTCCACATCCCGCCGCACCTGGTTGATCACTTTTTTCAGCTTCGGGTTCTCCGTCTGCTCCTCCAGCGCGGTGAAACTCGCCATGAAGGGAATCCCGGCGCCGATCAGCGTCGCCAATTGCCGAGAGAAGATGATCAAATCCTCGGAAGAGATCCTCTCGAATTGCGGAAGAAGCTCGGCCAGCGAAAGGCCGGGCTTTTCCTCGTCGATCGCAACGGGGATATAACCGAGACTATCAAGATGCCCGGCCACCGCCTCTTTGCCGTGGGTCTCAAACGTTCCCATAAAGAGGGCGCCGTATTTGTCTCTCGCTTTGTACCGAAAAGTGGGCATGTCCTTCCCTATACCTGCGGTGATCCCATCGCACAGTTTTGCAAGTCATATGCCTTTGGGGTATTCTGGAAAGAAGTCGCTAAAATACTATAAAAGTCATGCGGTTAACGGCTTGATTCGAAGAAAGGAAGGACGTTAGAAATTTAAACTTATGTAGGCTGTGACCCAACCGGGCCGTTTTTTGTCAGGAAAAATCCGCATGGATTGTGATTCAAAGAGGGGAAGTCTTTAGGTGAGGTCGCCGTCGAATTCCTGGGTGACGCGGAAAACCTCTTCCACGCTCGTCATTCCCTGGACTGCCTTGAAAAGGCCTTCGACGCGAAGCGATTTAAATTTCATGTTCGCCGCATACTTGCGGACCTCGTTGGAGGCGGCGCGCGTCACGACGAGCTGGCGGATTGGATCGTCGGCCATCAGCAGCTCATAAATGGCGATCCGCCCGGAATACCCGCTCCCCCGGCAGTCGGGACATCCCTCGCCCCGGGCAAAGGTGATCTCCCGCTTCCCGTTCACGAGATGCGAGAGGCCGAGATCGCTTAAAAGCTGGGGGGTGGCGGCGTAGGACTTCTTGCAGGCATTGCAGACTTTTCGAACCAGCCGCTGCGCCGCAATGCCGATCAACGAAGAGGCGATGAGGAACGGCTCGACCCCCATGTCGACCAGCCGGGCGATGGCGCCGGCCGCATCGTTGGTATGAAGGGTCGATAAGACGAGATGGCCGGTGAGGGCCGCCTGAATGGCGATGGTGGCGGTTTCCCGGTCCCGAATCTCCCCGACCATCACAATGTCGGGGTCTTGCCGCAAGATCGAGCGAAGCCCGTTGGCGAAGGTCACGCCGACTTTCGTATTCACCGGCACCTGATTGATCAGCTTGATCTGATACTCCACCGGATCTTCAATTGTCACGATGTTTCTTTCAACCGAGCTGAGCTGTTTGAGGGCCGAGTAGATCGTCGTCGTTTTGCCGCTTCCGGTCGGTCCCGTCACCAAAACGAGACCATAGGGGCGGCGGATCATTTTCTCGAAAATCTGAAGCCCCTCGGTTGAAAAACCCAAATCGGAGAGAGAGAGGAGCAGCTTCGATTTGTCGAGCAGCCGCATCACGATCTTCTCGCCGAAGAGGGTCGGGAGGGTTGAGAGACGGATATCGATGTCGCGATCTCCCACCTTCATCTGGATGCGCCCATCCTGAGGAACCCGCTTCTCGGCAATGTCGAGATCGGCCATGATCTTGATCCGGGAAGCGACCCCCGACTGAAGATTGCGCGGGGCGGTCATCACTTCCCGGAGCAGTCCGTCGCGCCGGAACCGGATACGGAGGACCTCGCCGTCGGGCTCGATGTGAATGTCGCTTGAACCTTCTTTGATCGCCTGCGTGATCATCGTATTGACGAACTTGACGACCGGCGTGTCTTCAGCCAACTTGGAGAGCTCGATGACAGCGTCCCCTTCTTCGGCCACCCCGAATCCCTGACGGTCGGCTTCCCGCGCCGCCTCCTCCAAGGAGCCCGCGCCGGAGTAGTAGCGGTCGATCGCCCTCATTACATCCGATTCTTTGCTCATCACCGGCTCGATCTCGCAGCCGGCGGTCCGCTTCACATCGTCGATCGCAAAAACGTTCAAGGGATCGGCCATCGCCAGGGTCAGAATGGACCCTTTTTTGTAAAGAGGGATGATCTGATGACGGCGGGCCAGCATCTCCGGGACGATCAGGATGGTCTCCGGCTCGACGATGATGCCGGAAAGATCGACATACTGAATCCCCATCTGCTTCCCGAGAACTTTGATGATATCGTCCTCGGTGACAAGGCCCAGGCTCTTGAGGACCACCCCGATCCGCCCGCCGTGTGTCTTCTGCTCGGCAAGCGCGCGCTTCAGCTGTTCGTTCGAAAGGAGTCCCTCGGCGATCAACATTTCGCCGAGCATCTTTCTTTTCTGCTGCGGTTGCGGCATGGTTGGCTCTTTTTTCAGATGGGTAGGGGCATATTGCAATACGCTCCTAACTATAACAGCCGTCGGACATTTGTCAAGAATGGCGCGTGAAACACGGCTAAATTGATTTTTAGGCAGGGCTGTGGTAAATTCCGGTCTTGCTTAATCAGGATGAAGATCGATGGGAAAGTTTTTTTATTACCTCGGCAGAGTCGTTCAGGCAACGGGATTGCTTTTGATCTTAAATGTCTTGATCGTCTCCGGGCTTCAGAACGGCAGCATGGGATTTCTATTTAAGTTCACGGTGCTGGGAATGGGAATCTTTATGGTGGGGTGGTTCATCCAGCAGTATTCTTGAACGGAATGAACTTTCGAACAAAGGCCCACTGCACTTCCTTCCAAAATTGACAGTAAGTCCGCTCCCCCCGAAGAATCCCCAAATAGAGATCGACGGCCCCCGGATGAAGACGGATCGCCTCCAGATAGAGGCCGGGGAAAGCATAGACCCACTTCGCCATCCGCGCCGCCCGCTCGAAGTCGGGATAAAAAGTCTCCCGAACGGCCCGGTCGTAAGAGGTCGCCTCCCCGCGGCCGGCAAAGGCGGCGCCGATCGCTTCGGCCGCCATCTGTCCGCTGCGGACCGCATAAAAAATTCCTTCTCCGAAGAGCGGATCGACCAACCCGCCCGCATCCCCGATGAGGAGCACCCTTCCCTTCGCCAGGGGGGGGGAAGACCTCCGATAGATCGGAATCGTGCAGCCGTTCGGCGGGACCGAACCCGCTTCGGAAGAGAGCGGGTGCCGTCCAAGAAAATCGGAATAAAGCGCCTGTGGCTTTGAAACCTTTCCTTTAAAATCGGCCACCCCGATCGCCGCCCCGTTCTCCTTTGGAAAAATCCAACCGTATCCCCGCGGAACCGCCAGATCGATCCAGACCGCTTCCTCTTTGTTCCGGAGGGGAACCTCCGTTTCCAGGGCGAAGGCAAGGTGTTTCTTCCAATCGGGATGGAACTTCCGGGCCACACGGCCGGCTGCGCCGTCGGCGCCGATCAAAAACGAAGCGGTATCGGGGCCCCGGCGGCTTTGCACCTCCACCCCTTCCGGCGTTTGGCGCCAATCGCGCACCGGGCAATTCTCGACGATCTCCGCCCCCGCCTTTCGCGCTTTCTCGGCAAGGTAGGCGTCGAATCGATCACGACGCACCAGATAGGCGACCGGCTCGGCGGAAGAACCCGACACCTCTTTTTTTCGGAGAAGAAAAACGACTTTTCGGATTTCCCGCTCGACGATCTCTTTCAGGTCGGCGTCCAGGTAGGGAAGGAGGCGAGCGGAGAGCCCTCCCCCGCACGATTTATGTCTTGGGTGAGCGGCCTTCTCCAGGAGAAGGACCGAACGCCCCTGCCGCGCGAGGGCCGTTGCCGCCGCAGATCCCGCGGGGCCGGCGCCGATGATGATGACGTCGTAGTGCATGTTCATTCCAGACGACAAGAAGGTCGCCCTTGCAGCTTCCCTCTATTCTTCGTCTTTTAACTGGAGAATTTTGACCTTCATTTGAAGCGGCGCGCCATCCCGGACAACGCGGACAAGGACCGTCTTTCCAATGGGGGTTTCCGCCACAATCGCGGGGAGATCATGCATCTGGGTGACCTTTTTCCCGTCGAACTCCACAATGACATCCCCCCGGACAATCCCCCCCTGCTCGGCCGGGCTCTCCTTCATCACCTCGGAGACCAATGCCCCCTGGTCATCGCTCAACTTAAACGCTTTGGCCAGATCGGTGGTCAGTTGCTGAATCATCACCCCCAGCCATCCGCGGGTCACCTTTCCTTCTTTCTCCAAGGCCGGAAGGATTTTTCGGACCATATTGATCGGAATGGCGAAGCCGATCCCTTGCGCGGAGGCGCCGACCGCCGCGTTGACGCCGATCACCTCCCCCCGGATGTTGAAGAGCGGACCACCGGAATTGCCGGCATTGATCGCCGCGTCGGTTTGGATGTAGCTGTCATACGGGCCGGTCCCGAGGGCGCGGCCGATTCCGCTGACCACCCCCACCGTGACCGTCTCCTCGAGACCGAAGGCGTTTCCAAGCGCCATAACCCACTCGCCGATGTCGAGTCGGTCGGAATCGCCCAAAACCACGGAGGTGAAAGGACCCACCCCCTCGATTCGAAGGATCGCGACATCGGTTTTTGCATCCTTGCCGATGACCCGCGCCGAGAATTCCCTCCGGTCGGAGGTTCGGACGATAAGCTCTTCGGCCGGACGATTGCCCGGCGCGATGATGTGATAGTTGGTGAGAATCAAGCCGGATGAATCGATAAAGAAGCCGGTCCCCAAACTCCCCTCTCGGATCTCCGGCTTGAGCCGGTCGCCGGGGAGGGAGAAAAAATCTTTGAGCGGTCCCCCCCCCTCCCGGGCCAGCTTCGCGGACCGGATGCTGACGATCGCCGCCCGCTCTTTGTGGACCAGTTCCGCAAAGGTATAGTTTCGGGAGGATTCCGCCGCATGCAGAGGAGAGATCACGAAAAGGATAAAAAATAAAAGAGGGAAAAATCGCCGCATGCGCCACCGTCATAAGAGAGAAAATGGAGGGGAGACCGGGCCGGTCGCCCTACTGCCCGATCGACCAGCCGATGCCGACCTGGGTGAAAAATGAAGTGAGCCGGGTCAATGAGTTCGTAAAGATGAGGAGGCCGACCACCACGAGGAAAACGCCGCTGGTCGCGGAGATCCAGCGCATATATCGGGCCGTTTTCCTGGAATAGGCCAAAAACGACTGAACCCCGATGGAAGAAAGAAAGAGGGGAAGACCGAGCCCTAAAGAGTAGACGGTCAGAAGCATGATCCCGGTCGCCACCGATCCGGAGGCGCTCGCATAGAGGAGAATCGACCCCAGGATCGGGCCGACGCACGGCGTCCATCCGGCGCCGAAAGCGATCCCGACCAGGTACGACCCAAGATAACCGGCCGGCTTGTTTTGGAAATGAAACCGGGCATCCCGCATCAGCAGAGAGGGTTTGATGAGACCCATGATATAAAGGCCGAAGAAGACGATCAGAAGCCCGCCGATCTGCCGAATGGCCGATTGGTACATCAGGAAAAACCGGCCGATCAGCGTCGCCGAGGCTCCCAAGAGGATAAAAATCGTTGAGAACCCGCCGATGAACATCAGCGAGTTTTTAATTGCCACTTCTCGCGCCCGCGCCCTTCCCTCGGGCGAGGTCAATTCTTCCAGAGAGAGCCCGGTGATATAGGAGATGTAGGAAGGGACCACCGGCAAAACACAGGGGGAGACAAAAGAAAGAAACCCGGCCGAAAACGCAATAAAAAGTGAAATATTCTCCGTCGCCTGCATTTCAATTCACTCTGGTTAAAATGCCCTTCATCGAATTTCCAATCAACCCTTCACCTGCACCAGCTTTTCGATGACGCTTCGGCTCTCCTTGTTGTTCCAATCTTTTGCGCCGAGAAACCGCTGCACGACCACCCCTTTCCGGTCGATCAGGATGCTCGTCGGGACGACGCGGACCTGAAACCGGTCGTTCACCTCGAACTGATCGTCCATCAACACCGGAAAGGTGAATCCGAAATCTTCGACAAAGAGCCGAACCGGCGGCTCTCCCATCGTATCGATGGAAACGGCCAACATCTCGAAATCATCCCGGGAATAACTCCGATAGAGCGCCTCCATCGACGGCATCTCCATCTTGCACGGGCCGCACCAGGTCGCCCAAAAATTGATCAGGACGACCTTTCCCCGATACTGCGAGAGCGATGTCATTCCGCCCCGCAGATTTTTGACCATGAAATCGGGGGCCAAGAATCCGGCTTCGACGCCGACCGCCAACGGCCCCTTCGCCTCTCCCCCCTCCTTTTGCGAACAGGCCATCAACAGTGGAAGAAGGAAAAAGATCGCCAGCGTTCTTTTGATCATCTGTGTGTGACATCCGTGATCAGGTTCCGAAGAGGCCCTGTCCCTCTTCCGACCTCTCTGTTTATTATACTCTCTCTGACCGGTCGTCCAGCGAAGATCCCTTAGAAGAGCGGCGCGCGGCCCGATCGGAGATCCTGCAAGGCCTTTTTGACGAATTCGGCGCTTTCGGTCTGGGGGGGGATATATTTATACGCCTCGGTCCAGGCCTCGTCTGCCTCTGTGTATCGTTCCAGGTGAATCAGCACCACCCCCTTCGCCCAGAGAACCGACGCGTCTTGAGGGACATTGATCAGCGCTGTGTCGAGGTGATCCAAGGCCTCCTGATAGGCGGTCCGATTTCCCGGCTCGGCGGTGCGGATCAGGACCTCGGCGAGTCCATAATGGGCGGCGTGGCTGCGCCGGTCGAGCTCGATCGCCTTCCGCCACGCCTTCTCGGCATCTTCCCACCGCTCCAGCGCCACATACGATCGGCCCGCCATCAATTGCCCTTGAAGGTCATTCGGGTTGTTCTTCAGCCGCTCTTCCAGGCGCGCCACCATCTCCGCCGGATTGATCGGGGGCATCGTCGCCGCCCCCTCCGCCCCGGCCTCGGCGAACTGTTGCCGCTCCAATTTCCACTGGACGAGCTGATGCATGCCGACCGCGCCGGCGATGATCACCGTCCCCAGAAAGCCGATGAAAACGGGGCCCGCGCCGCTCGGCGACGGACGAGATTTCTTGTTTTTCGGCGGGACGAGACCGATCCCAACCAGCGCATCGAGCCGATCGAGTATCTGGATCAGCCGATGTTCATGCCCGAGCTTCTGCCGATGGTAGTCGGCTTCAGCGACTTTGGACTGAGCATAATCGAGTTCCAGATCGGAAAGGGTGCGCAGAAGGCTCTCTTTCTCGATCTGAAGATTGATCCGTTCTTCATCCAGCGCAGCCTCATCGCCGACGATCAACGCCGTTTTAGAGCGTTGCCACATCGGGGAGAGAAGAACCATGATGACCGCCAATAACATGAGACCGGCGGCGATAGGAAGCATATACTTACTCCTTCGGTAATTGCGTTACTATTTATCCGGCTCCAGCCCGCGGATCTCTTGCTCGATCCGCCGCCGGCTTTTTTCATCGATCGGGGAGAGCTCTTCAGGCGAGGCGGGCGCCGTCTCGGCCACCCACTTCCGCAGGGTGCGGAACAAGAAGGTCCCGCCGATGATCAGAAGAAGAAAGGGCCCTCCCCAGAGGAGCAGATTTAGGCCGAATGCCCTTGGCTTCAGTAAAATATAATCGCCATAGCGGCTGACGAAATAGGCCCGAATCTGATCGGGCGATTCTCCCTGGATCAAGCGCTCCCGGACGATATCTCTCATCTGTATCGCCAGCTCCGCATTCGACTCCCAGACCGA
Source organism: Candidatus Manganitrophus morganii (assembly GCA_021651055.1). Taxonomy (NCBI): domain Bacteria; kingdom Pseudomonadati; phylum Nitrospirota; class Nitrospiria; order Candidatus Troglogloeales; family Candidatus Manganitrophaceae; genus Candidatus Manganitrophus; species Candidatus Manganitrophus morganii. The sequence goes on along the minus strand of JAJHOH010000001.1, from coordinate 2,535,357 downwards.
TTCCGATTGGCAGACGGCGCAACGGAGGGTCTTTGATACCTCTCTCACGCGCTGTTGAAGCTGGTCTTCATTGAGGGTCTGTGCCGTCGAAAGGGAGGTAAAAAGAATGAGGAACAGTGGGATAAAAAGAAGACGCTTCATGACGTGGTTGCCGTTCCATTCAATAAAGGTTCGATCATCCGCTCGACCAGGAAGGTATAGGTCTCCCCGACAATCGGCCCGATCTGTTTATGACGGATGACTCCGTTCTGGTCGATGACGAAGGTTTCCGGAACCCCGTAGACACCGTAGTCGATGGAGATCCTCCCCTTCACATCCCGAACATGCTCGAAACTATTCCCATGCTCCTGCAAATACTGCCGGGCGAGATCTTCTTTGTCCTGATAATTCACCCCCAGCAGGACGAAGTTCGGATTCTGAGCAAAACGCTTCTGGATGGCAAGGAGGTTCTGGTGTTCCAGCTTACACTCCAGGCACCAGGAGGCCCAAAAATTGAGCACCACGACCTTCCCGCGAAATTGAGAGAGCGACACCTCCTTCGGCTGATAGAGATCGGGCCCGGTGATCTCGGGCGCTTGGGTTCCGACGAGGACAGGGGGGATGAAGTTCGGGTTTCCCCAAAGCCCCTTGTAAAAAAGAATAATCAAACCCAAAATGCCGACGAGGAGCGCAATCTGCCAGCCGCGGATGCCGACGGAGGGGGATTTGGTTTCAGCCATCTCTTTCATACCTCTTTTCTCCCCGGCCAAACGGCGTTTAGTAACGTCTGCCATCGATTCGAGCGATGCAGCACCTCTTCCCGCGCCGGCCGCGACAGGGAAACCGCCACTTCCGCTCCTGCGGCCTCGGGACGCGCCGCCGACACTTTTATTCGCGACTTTCTCAGCATGTTTAAGATCACCCCGATCCCCATGATCCCCCCGCCGTACCAGACCCAGAGAACTAACGGATTGTGGAGCGCCCGCACCCGCGCCCAGGTTCCATCGGGAGAGACTTCCGGGATCGTCAGGAAAACATGCCCCATATAAATTTGATGGATCGCCGTCTCGGTGGTCGGCGTTTGGGAGACGGTATAAAACCGCTTTTGGGGACGAAGCTGCGTGATCAGCGTCTCTCCTTTATAGACATTAAAGAGTGCCTCTTGCCCCCCCCAATTGATCCCCTCGGCACCATACAGCCGGATCAATTTGATTCGATAAGCGCCGAGTCCCGTCTCCTCTCCTGGTTTCATGATCAACACCTTCTCGGTCTGGTAAATGGTCGAGAAGATAATCCCGATGATCATAACGAGGACACCGATATGGGTCAGGATTCCGGAAAGGCGCCGTGGATTCTTTTTGTAGGCGGTCAGGAATCCCTGGAGCGTGCTCACCTGTTCCCGCTTCGCCCAGAAGGAAGAGATCTTCGCGAAATCACGGAAAATCGCTGCGGCGACAAAACAAACCACGGTCAAACCGGCCAACGCATAACTGTTCCGGATCCCGGCGAGCGCAAAGAGAACCAGCCCCCCCAAGGCAATCAGTCCCGGCATCAGGAGCAGCTCTTTCAGGTTCTGTGCCGACGCCTTCCGCCATGGGATATAAGGCCCGATTCCCATCAGGAAGACCAAACCAAGCGCCACCGGCATGAAAACCGTATTGTAGTAAGGGGGACCGACGGAGACCTTTTTAAACTGCAGCGCCTCGGTTAAAAGAGGATAGAGAGTCCCAGTGAAAACGGTGATCAATGCCACCAAGAAGAAGAGGTTGTTGAAGAGAAAAATCGCTTCCCGCGAAATGACCGAATCCATCTCGATCTGGCTCTTTAACTTGCCCGATCGAAGCATCAAGGTTCCAAAGGAAAGGAGCAGCATAAATGAGAGGAAAGCAAGAATAAAAACCCCCCGTCCCGGATCAGCGGCAAACGAATGAACAGAGGAGAGAATGCCGCTTCGAACCAGGAAGGTCCCGATCAGCGAAAGGGAGAAGGCGAGGATGATCAGGAAAAGATTCCAGACCTTGAACATTTTTCTCGCTTCCTGAACCATCACCGAATGAAGAAAGGCCGTCGCGACGAGCCACGGCATAAACGCGGCGTTCTCAACCGGGTCCCATCCCCAATAACCTCCCCAGCCGAGCTCGTAATAGGCCCAGTAGCCTCCCATCAAAATCCCGATCGTCAAAAAGAGCCACGCCGCCAAGGTCCATCGCTGCGTCGCCTTGATCCACTCCTCCCCCAAACGCCCGGAGAAAAGGGCCGCCATTGCGAATGAGAAGGGAATCGAGAGGCCGACGTAACCGAGGTAGAGAAACGGCGGATGGAGCACCATCGCCGGGTCTTGCAGGAGGGGGTTTAGATCTCGTCCATCGGCGGGGACCGGGAAAATTCGCTCGAATGGATTGGATAGAAACAGGATCAAAAGGAGAAACCCGGTCAACACGGTCGACTGCATAGAGATGAGGTAAGGCATCACCGCCGGCTGTGTTTTCCAGTGAATGTGAACCGCCATCATGCAGAAGAGCGCGAGAACCCAGGCCCAGAGGAGCAGAGAACCTTCGTGACCGCCCCAGAGTCCGGCGATTTTGTAAAAGATCGGCAGCTTGGTGTTGGAGGTGGCATAGACGTATTTGACCGAATAGTCGTGGGTCAGGTAGGAGTAGAACATCGCCAGCATGCCGACCGAGATGAGAACGAAGTTCAGCGTGACCGCTTGGCGGCCAACTCCCACCCAAACAGCATCTCGCCGCTTCAACCCGACAATCGGGGAAACAATTCCGAGGACCGCGAGAACCAGGGCGGTAATGACGGCGAAATGGCCGAGCTCAATGATCATTGATTTGGACCTCCGATTTTGCTGGCCCCCGGCCCCTTTCGGGGCGACGCATGCGCCGCCCTACTCGACCTTGAGGGTTTTAAAGAAATCCTTCTTCGGGAGCTCCGCCCCCGCATTCTTCATTTCGACCGGCATATAATCTTCAGAGTGCTTCGCCATGATCATATGGGAATGAAACGTCCGATCGGCATCCCAAAAACCTTCCACCACCGCCCCCTGGCCTTCCTTAAAAAGATCGGGCGGCACCCCTTCAAACGCCACCGGAATCGTCTGGGCCCCATCGCTTAGGTCGAAGGTAAGCCGTAAGGTATTCGGGACCACTTTGAGGCTATCCTTCACCACCATTCCGGCGACCCGAACTTTCTTCCCGTAATGTTCGGATGAAAAGGCGACCACTTCCGACGGGGTGACAAAATAGATCAGGTTCTTTCCGAAATTTCCAAAGACCAAGTAGCCGACCCCGGCCAGAACGATCAGGGTGCTGATAATAATGGCTGTTTTTCTACCTGACTTCAAGCGGCTCCTCCGGTTGATAGACCTTTTCCTCTTTAATCTGAATATATAACATTGCGACCTTTCGTTCCATATTAAAAAGAAAGAGGCCCATCGGGATCAAAGAGGCCAAATAGGCCGCCGTGATGAACCCATAATTTGGGACCACGGAGATCTTTTCTGCTTCCAAGGTCCGCGTGGTCGGATTCCACTTTCCTCCGACGACGACCGTTTTCAAATCCCTTATATTTTCAGATTCTTCTCCGAGATATTGGACCGACAGCTTTACCCCTTCCGCGGAGAGTTGAAAGGCCGCCGGGCCCCCTTCCCCTTCCTTAAGAATGCTCCCAGCCTCGATCATGCCCAAGATGCGAACGGTTTCGGTCGGCTGATCGTGGAGAAGGTGATGCGGGGAGATGGCGGTGACCTCTCGATTATATCGCTGAATTCCAAGAACCCCGATGATCGCCGTGATGATCAGGACCCCTCCCCACCGGATGTAAAACCGCTTCATTGTCTGGTGGCCGCTCCTTCCTCTAGGCTACTGGTGGCCGCTCCTTCTTCTAAATGATCGGTTCTCATACATGAACCTTACTGAGCATCCGCCCTCGTTTGGCTTCGAGCAGGCGCTCAAGATAGAGCATTTGCGTCCGGACCATCAGCATGTAGGTGAAGAGGAGATAAAAACCGATCGACATCAGAAGCAGCGGGATGAGCATATCGGAGGCGATGCTGACCCCTCTCGTCGAAATCGAGAGGGGTTGGTGTAATGTCCGCCACCATTCGACGGAAAAATGGATGATCGGAAGGTCGACGAAGCCGACAATGGCGAGGATGGCGCCGTAAGTTGCCTCTTTTTCTTTATCCTCCAAGAAGGTTCGAAGCATCAGGTACCCGACGAGGATTAAGAGCATGATCGTGAAGGAGATCAGCCGGGGATCCCAGGTCCACCAGGTATTCCAGGTCGGCTTTGCCCAGATCGAGCCGGTAATGAGGGCGATCAGGGTAAAGAAAACGCCGATGCCGGCGGCCGCATGAGACATGTTATCGACAATCGGATCGCGCTTCCAGAGATACCAAATGCTGCCGCCGAAGAGGACCGTATAAGCAAACATGGCGCTCTGGGCGGCCGGGACATGGATATACATAATGCGGACCACCTCGCCCTGATAATAATCGGGGGAGGAGGTCACCAGCCCCATATAAAGGCCGACCATGATGAGAAGTCCGGCGGCAACGCCGAACCACCCTTCATACCGTTGAAGCCTGGCAATAAGACGACTGATCACCATCCCTAATAATCCAAGATGAATTCAAAAACCCAAAAAGAAACGACCATAAAAATACCGTCGAAAACGACCAATAACTTGATCCAATCGACATACATCGGGAGAGGATCGCCGCTGAACACGCCGCGGGTCGCTTCGACCGCGCCGATAAAGATCGGGACCGCCATCGGCAGGAGGAGGATCGGAAACATCACCTCCCGCGCGCGGATCTGAACGGTCAAAGCGGAGAAGAGGGTGCCTAAGGCGGAAAGACCGATCGTGGCCGCCACGAATATTAGCAGAATTATCGGAATTTTTTCAAGTACGTCCAGATTGAAGAAAAGAATAAACAATGGGAAGAGGATAATTTCCACAATCAACATAAAGAGGACGTTCCCTGAAAACTTACCTAGATAAATCGCCCCCTTCGGCGCCGGAACGATTTGGAAATATTCCATGCAATCATTGTGGACCTCCGCCAGGAAGGACTTTCCGAGGCCGATGATTCCGGTGAAGCCGAAGGCGATCCAGATGATCCCCGGCATCAGCTCATGGGTGGTCTTCGGATCGAGCGAAAAGCTGAAACTGAAGATCAGGATGACGATCAGGGCGAAGAAGAACATCGAAGAGATGTTCTCGCGATTGCGCAGCTCGCTTAAGAGATCTTTCCAGGCGATCCACTTTATGACATTAAAAAAGTGCATGGGCCGTCAACAATTCATTTACTGCCAGTTCGCGCAGCTCCCCCCGGTTCAAGACGCCGGCGCGATGAGCCACTTCCGCTGTTTTGGCCCGATCATGCGCCGTGATGAGGACGGTCGTCCCCTCCCGGGTGACCTCTCGAATATAAGCATTCATCATATCGACCCCCCGCTCGTCGAGCGAGGCATACGCTTCATCTAAGAGGAGAACGCTGGGCCGGGCGAGCATCGCCTTGGCGATGGAGAGGCGTTTTTTCATTCCCGCGGAAAGATGCCGGCTCTTGAGGGAGCCGAATGCGCCGATCCCGACGCGGTCAAGGGCCCGTTTGATCTCAGGACCGGTCGGCTCCGCTCCACGAAGGCCGATCGCAAACCGGATATTCTCTAAGACGCTGAGATCATCGTAAAGGTAGGATCCGTGGCTGATCAAAAAAAGGGCCTCCCGGACCTTCATTTTCTCCCGGAGCCCGTCGTGTCCGCAGATCTCGAATCGCCCGCTCGTCGGACGATGGAGTGTCGCCAGAATTCTCAGGAGGGTCGTCTTGCCTGCGCCGTTCGGTCCAAACAGGGCATAACATTCACCCTCCTTCACCTCAAATGAGACCCGATTCAGAACTTGGAAATACTGGAAAGACTTACTCAGCTCTATTCCTTGGATGGCTGCCATTCTACAGTAAGTCCGTCTCTCCCCGTTGATTCCAGAGGTTAAAACAGGCGAAGAAACCGATCCACGCGCCTGTAAAGTGCTGAATCTTAGCATGCTTGAAGAGAGGGGTCAAGCAGCGGGAAGCATGCGGAAAAGCAAGATCCGTCCTTACGTCAAGAGGAAGAATTCTGTTCCCTCTTTCTCCGTAGAGACGGTTTCAGTTACGCTAGAGTGAAATACTAATTTGTTGACGTCTTACGTCGGCAGGGAGTAATCTTCCAGTCGTTCGAAGAAGCAAGAGGGCTACGGTCTTCACAAACGGCATAACCTATCCGCATCCGCAGCCCCCGCTATGGGAATGACCGGTGGAGGGAGGCGAGGAGGAAGTTTCGCCGTTCGGTTTGGAGGCGAAGGTCGAAAAGAGCCGCCGGCTCTTCCGCTCTCCGCAATGGGGGCAAGGGGTCTCTTCCGCTTTGGCTGAAAGAGACTGTAATAGGGTAAACTGTTCTTTACATTCTAAGCAGGCATATTCGTAAATCGGCACGGTTTCCTCCAGAGATCGTTCTGACCGATATTGATAACACACTGCGTCGATCGTTTTCAAGGAAATCGAAGCCCCTCTTCGGAATAAGTCATGCGGACCCTCATACACCGACTCTTTCTGGCTTCAATCTTCCTGTTTACGTGGACCATCCCTCCGGTCCAGACGGCCCTTCTAGAGGCCGTTCCTCACACCTTTCAAGAAAACGGGGCCATACCGGCCGGGACAATCGTTCCCCAGCCCTCCCCGCCTGAAACCTTCTCGGAAGAGCCGACACCGGTCTCGCTTCGGATCATCAATCTGCTGAAAAAGCCGATTTACCTTCAAGGGTTTCGCCAAGTCGACGAACGGGTCCAGATCTATCTTTATCACCGGGAAGGAAATAGGGGTTGGAAGCCCTTCTTCGAATTCCTCCCCTGCGACCTCCCCACCTGTCGCGGTCTTCATGCTCCTAAAAAGAGTTGCCCGAAGCCGATGCCCTTCGTCATCTCACTCGGTCCCGCGGGGAGTGCGAACTCATTTAAAGAAGTTCCTTGGGATGGACTCCTCTACGAACGAAGCGAAGCGACCCAAGAAGACCGGAAGCATCGATATTGTTATAAAGGAAAGGTTCCGAGGAGGGGACGGATGCGGGTTGAGATCGAATTCTCCGACACCCTTCAGAAAGGAAGCGAGAAAAGCGGAATCATCGGCGGACGGGATCATGCCGTCCTCGAGTTCGACCTCCCCCCCTCCCGCCCCAACTATGAGATTGTAATCGATGCAAACTCTTTCCGAGGCGCTTCATCCCCTCCCCCATGACGAGGGGATGGTGTTGGAAAAGCGCTTCGGCTTCGGACCGCTCTTCGTCCCCTTTGACATCCGTCTAAAAGGGAACATCCGCGGCATTTCTCTCGATCCCGCTCGATCGGACAGGCTCCCGAAATTCCAAGGTGACAGAGACCAAAATCATATTTAAGCGGATCGATGGGATCGAACGCCTTTAAGCTCTCTGTGATCTCTTTGGCCATCTTCCAATCGGGGCTCTTTCGCCGCGTCAGACCCAGGTAGCGGGAAATGCGGACGATATGAGTATCGAGCGGGATGATCAGCTTACCCGGCGGAATTTCCTTCCAGAGGCCAAAATCGATTCCGTCTCTCGGACGGACCATCCAACGCAGATAAAGATTCATCCGCTTGCAAGCGCTCCCCTGAGCAGGGGAAGAGAGCAGCTGGCGGAGGCCGTCGGGAATCCCCTTTTTGCCGTAGACCGGTCGGGAATCGATCGAAGAGACAACCCCCATAAACCGAGAGAGGGTGGGACCGAGGTCTTCTTCCTCTTCCCGATAGAGCGACCGGAAAAGCGCCCCGACCGACCCAAACCGCTGGACGACCCGGCTCATCATGTAAATGAAGCAGAAGAGATCATCGGTTGAGTTGAGCCGGTAATAAATTCCCTTGAAACGGGGACGCTCGCGAACCGGATCGAACCGGGCCAGATAAGCATACGGCCCTCCCTCCATCAAGGCCAACATCTTCTCCACCGCCGCCTTAAAGAGATCGACCCGGCCATACGCAAGGGCCGCGGCAAGCCATCCGACCAGCTCGATCTCCCTCGGGTCGGTGTAGCGATGCGGAAACTCCACCGGATCGGCTTTGATCCGCTCGGCATGAGGATGACTTTGAAAAAACGATTCAATCAAGGGCGCCAGTCGTTCTTTTTGCTTGGACGTCATCAATTGAAGCTACCCTCCGCCGGACCGGTTGTCAATGAAGATCAGAAAATCCCCGCTTCCTTCTGAAGCCATCGGACATAACGGATGATCTCATTGACCTCTTCCGGCTGAACCGCTTCGATTTTCGGCATATCGCCGAAATTCCAATGATGAGCGCGGACTCCCCGTTGAGGGGCCATTTGAAACGCCGCATCGCCATGATGGCTCGGCTCATAGATCTTTGAAAGAAAGGTCGGCCCCTGGTTCGTCCCCTTGGCTCCTTCTCCATGGCATCGCGCGCAGTGGGTGTTGAAGAGCGCCTCTCCCTGGGCGAGCTCGGCCGGCGCTTTCGGAGCCGGACCCGATGGGGACGATTTCGACTCGCTGCAGCCGACCCAGAGGAAAGCCGCCAGCAGCGATATAAAGATGATTCTCCGATTCATTCTCTTCTCCAAATAAGGGACGGTCGGCGCTATCATATCGACCCGCCGCGGCGCTGTCAAACAGCGGTCCATTCGTAATGATCAGGTCGCGTTTGGAATAAACCGTCTCAGACTTGACTCCCCCGCGCCGCACCGATATGATCGTAATCATTTAGATCGAAAGGGATTCGGAACATGCAGTTAAAAGATCGCTCTTCCCTCTCTCAGAATGCGATCACCGTTCTGGAGAAGCGATATCTTAAAAGGGACCCGGAAGGCCGCCTGATCGAAACCCCGGAGGAGATGTTCCGCCGGGTGGCGAACAATATTGCGGAGGCCGACCGGCGGTATCGATCGGATTCCCAGGCCGCGGAGACCGCCGAGACCTTCTACGATCTTCTCTCGTCTCTCGCGTTTCTTCCGAACTCCCCCACCCTGATGAATGCCGGAAGAGAATTGCAGCAGCTTTCCGCCTGTTTCGTCATCCCGGTCGAAGACTCGCTCGAATCGATCTTTGAAGCGATCAAGGATACCGCCTTGATTCATCAGAGCGGGGGGGGGACCGGCTTTTCCTTCACGCGGCTTCGGCCGCAGAACGATCGGGTCCTCTCGACCTCGGGGATCGCCTCCGGACCGGTCTCCTTTATGAAGGTCTTCAACATGGCGACGGAAGTGATCAAGCAGGGGGGCGCCCGGCGGGGGGCCAATATGGGGATCCTCCGCGTCGACCATCCCGACATTCTCGATTTCATCACGATCAAGGAGGACCCCCGGGAGATGGTGAACTTCAATCTCTCGGTCGCCGTGACCGATCTGTTCATGGAAGCGCTCCAGAAAGACGAAGCCTACCCGCTCGTCAGCCCACGGACGGGGAATGAAGTGCGCCGGCTCCCGGCCCGAATGGTCTTCAATCAGATCGTTCAGGCCGCCTGGAAGAGCGGAGATCCCGGGATTATTTTTATCGACCGGATCAACCGAGACAATCCGACGCCGGCGCTCGGGAGCTTTGAGTCGACCAACCCCTGCGGAGAGCAACCGCTTCTCCCGAACGAGTCGTGTAATCTTGGCTCGGTGAACCTCGTCAAGATGCTCTCCCACAAAAGAGAGATCGACTACCCGAAGTTAAAGGAGACCGTCTGGAAAGGGGTTCACCTCCTCGACAATGTGATCGATCAAAACCAATACCCCCTCCCCCAGATCGCCGAAGCGACCTATCGGACCCGAAAAATCGGATTGGGGGTGATGGGGTTCGCCGATCTCCTGACCGAGTTGAACATCCCTTACGACAGCAACGAAGCGCTCGGGCTTGCAGAGGAGATCATGTCTTTCGTTCGGAGGGAAGCGCGGGAAGCCTCCGCGGCGATTGCGAAAGAACGGGGCGTCTTCCCGGCATACGATCAGAGCATTTACGCCGGCCAAGGACTCCGGTTACGCAACGCGACCACAACAACGATCGCTCCGACCGGGACCTTGAGTGTCATCGCAGACTGCTCCAGCGGAATCGAGCCGCTGTATGCCCTCTCCTACCATCGCCGGGTTCTGGGAGGCGTTCGCCTTCCTGAATTAAACGCCCGCTTCGTGGGAGCGGCCCGCCGGGGAGGCTTCTATTCCGAGGCGCTCATCGCCCGGGTCGCCGCGACCGGATCGGTACGGGGGATGGCCGAGGTCCCAGAAGAGATTCAACGCATTTTCGTGACCTCCCATGATCTCGCTCCTGAATTCCACATTCGAATGCAGGCGGCCTTTCAGAAACATACGGATAATGCGGTCTCCAAGACGGTCAATTTCCCCAGAGAGGCCACCCCTCAAGATGTCGAGAAGGTTTTTCTTCTCGCCTATCGCGAAGGGTGCAAAGGGGTCACGATCTACCGGGACATGAGCCGAGACGAGCAGGTTCTCGCCTGTGCACAAAGCGACTACTGCTGACCCGTTTGTATGTGGGGGCCCCTGCGGTTCCTGCTGCGCAGGAATCCTCCGATGCCCACGCCCCTGGCGCTCCCGCTGGCAAAGCCAGTCGCTCGCTTTGCACTGATAACCAGTCAAATCAAAAGCCGCCTTGACAAGCCGGGTTCGATTCTTTATCTTTTCCCTCCAGTGTGAGGGAAATGATCATCGAGCTACGGGTCTGTCTGCTGGGGAGCGGAAGCGGGGGAAACACAGCCTACATCGGCCACCCCGGCAACGGGAAGAAAGAGGGAGAAGGCGTCTTGATCGATGCCGGTCTTCCCGCAGGGCAGATCGTCTCCCGCCTTCGCGCCATTCAGGTCGATATCCGCCAGATCAAGGCGGTCCTCATTACCCATGAACATCACGATCATCTCCACGGGGCCGGTCCTCTCGCCCTGAAGTACAATATCCCGATCTACGCCAATGAAGAAACCCGCCGGTCCGCCAAGAGCCTCAGAAAGCTCCCGATGTCGATTCACCTGTTTGAAACCGGCTCTTCCTTCTGGGTCGGTCCTTTCCAGATCCATCCCTTTCCGATTTCTCACGATGCCGCCGATCCGGTCGGTTATACGGTCCAGACCGACCGGCATAAAGTCGGCATGGTGACCGACCTCGGTTGTCTGACCCCCTCTTTAGATGCGATGAAAGAATGTGATCTCCTCATCCTTGAATCGAATTATGATCCCCACTTGTTGCTCAACGGTCCCTACCCGCTTCACATCAAGAAGCGGGTCGCCGGCGACCGGGGTCATCTCTCGAACGAGGATTCCAGCACGCTGCTCCGATCGCTTCTTCACCCCAAATTAAGAACCCTCTTTCTGGCCCATTTGAGCCAGAAGAACAATCTTCCTCATCTCGCCTACCAAGCTGCGGAAGCGGTGTTGAAAGAAACCGGCGACGCGGTTCAACTTCACCTCGGCTGGCAGGACTTCATCAGCCCGGTGGCCACCCTGACGTAAGCCCTCCGCGTTCGAACTGTTTCGGCCAAACCCTGCCTTCCATTCCTGCATCAAGGAGAGTAATCTCCTGGGAAAGAATGATTTTTCACTCGATAAACCAGGCCGATTCCTTGACAGGAAAAAGATCCTATGGTAGGTTTTGGTCGCTTTTTCCGTCCTTGAAATCTGGACTTCGTACCCCCAAGAACCGGAGGCGAAATGCCCCGAAGAGTGCTCCTCATCGATGATAATCTGGCCGTCCAAAAACTGGTCGAGCTGACCCTCCGAAAAGAGGGGTACGATGTCACCTCCATCGACAACGGCCTCTCCGCCCTCGATCTTGCATTTAAAAATCAGCCCGATTTGATCCTCGCCGACTATAATCTCGAGGGGATGAACATATTTAATTTCGTTCAAAAGATACGGCAGCGCGGAAGCCTCGTCGAAACCCCGATCATCCTTTTGATCAACTCCACTGAAAGTTACGATCCCGCGCAGCTTCAATCCGCGGGAATTCAGGCCTTCTTGAAAAAACCGATCGATTCAAGGGAGCTCATCCAGGAAGCCAAACGGCAGACCGGAACCGCCGAGGCGGTTATGGTCGATCTCAACGCTTCCGGGAAAAAAGAGGGATCGAGCCTTTCGGAACATTTCTCAAACCCGGGAGGTGACGCCGTTAAGATCGAAGAGCTGCTCGGCTGGTCGAGCCCGGGAAGCCTGCCGGAGGAGCCGGAAGCGATCGTTGCGGCGGGACAGACCCTTCTAGAGTCCGCTCCTCCCGCGGCAGACGAACCGAAGGCCTCCTCCGGAGAGATGGGAGAAGAAACACAGTTTTTCACCGATCCGGTCGTCCCTCCGCCGGCTGCGGCGCCGACGGAATCGGCCGAGGCGTTTCATGAGCCGTCTTTGGAAGAAACCCGCTATTTTCAAGAACCCCCTTCCCCCGCACCGACAGAAGAACCCTCCATAGAAGAACCGTCTATCTTGGAGAGCTCCCTTCCGCAGATTGATGTCCCCTCCCTGGAAGAATCCCTTCAAACGAACAATGAGGAGGTGGAGATGAATGAACCGTCGGTTCCGCCAATGGCCGATCCCTCCCCCTTTTCGGGAAAAATCCCTCAGACGGCCGCCGCGTCTTCCGCCGCTCCGATCGATCCTGCAGAGGTGAACGAACTGATTCGGAAGAATGTCCTGGAGATCGTCGAGAAGGTCGTCTGGGATGTGCTTCCGGGCATGCTCCAGGCCGCCCTGCCGAAGGCGGAATTAAAAGAAATTATCGAGAAGGTTACCTGGGAAGTCCTTCCTTCCCTTGCAGAAGTCGAGATTAAAAAAGAGATCAAGCGCCTTCAGGAAGAGGAGAAGTAACTCCTCGCCTCCTCCCGTTTAAATCGCTCCTATCGGACCAAACTCCTCTTTAAGATGCTCCCGTCACTCAATAAATAAAGAGAAAGCGGCGGGAATTTTATTTGACGCACTTTTTTTTCTTTGTTATACTGTTTCGCTAATTGCTTTCACAAAGGGACTGGGGCAATGGCGACGGAAAGGAACAATCGGATGAAAACGAAGAAGAAAGAACGGGTGACAAATCCCTACGAGGAGATCAAGAAAGATCTTGAGAAGCAAAAAGAAGCGCTGCTGGCCGATGCCGGCGTGATTCTTGGAAGCGGTCTGAATCAGGGGAATGAAACGTTGACCGATCTGGGCGATCAAGCCTCCGCGGAAGCGGATCAAAACTTTATTCTCCGGCTTCGTGAGCGCGAGCAGAAGCTCCTGAAAAAAATTGACGAGGCGATCGATCGGATCAACGAAGGAACGTTCGGCGTCTGCGAATCGTGCGGCGGGCAGATCTCTGTGAAACGACTGAAGGCACGCCCCGTCACAACGCTTTGCATCGATTGTAAAACCAAACAAGAGGCGGAAGAAAAAATCAGGCAGTAGAAAAGTCCTCCCCTTGGAAATATCGAGCGGGCCGATTCCATCTCCTGCCGCGCAACCGTTCCGGAATACCCGATTATGAAGGGAATGGGAGGTTGCTTTCTTGTTTTCCTCGGACTTTTCGGACTATTTTTTTCTATCACTCTTGCCTTCACCTTTTATCTGCTCCCCCTCGCCTTTCTCTTTTTTATCGGCTCTCTCCTCCTTATCTCTTTTGCGCTCGGACCGGTCAGGGATGAGAAAAAGAAAAATGTCCGAGAAGAGAAGACCGACCATCAAAACAACACAGATGAAGAAGGACCATGACTGAGATCGGACTTTGGATTCAAACAGACCAGGGGGAATCTCTTCTCATCAAGAAAGATCCCAACGGCTATCCGGACCTGGTCTCGCTCTCCCCCGATCTCCCGCTGGCCGACTTTCAGGCGAAAAAAGAAAAAGCGAAAATTCTTTACGAGCAGTTGACCGGGAAAAGCTACCCCCACGCACACGCCACCACGCGTCAAGTATTATGGGATTTTCTCGAGGTCGCCATTCAACACCTTCCATGACCGATGAAAAAATCGGCTCGGAGGGACCTTACTCGCTCATCGGATACTTGACACCGTCGAATGATGAGATACACTGAAATTTGTGATAAAAGAGCATTACAATACGGTGTTTACCTGGGTCTTCCTCCTTTTTCTCGCCGGATGTTTTTCCAAGCCGACACCGATCGATCATGAGAACCATCTTTTTACATCGAACGAAGCCGGCATTTTAATCACCTTCCCCCCGCAATGGCATCTCTCCGCCCCGGAAAATACGCTGTTCGTCGGAAAATTAAAACCGAACGGGACGGAGATCGCCCGCTTGACCGGGATTTTCTTGCCGGACATTCCTTCACTGGAAGATTACCGAAAAATCGAGGCGGCGCTCCCGCTCCCTCAGCGGCTTCAAAAATTTATCCGGAACGAGCTTTCCCACTTTCAGGAAATCTCCTCCCGCGAGATCGAGAGAAAGGGAGAAACGTGGAGAGAATTGGTCTGGATGGGTCAAAGAGAGGGTCTCCCCAAAATTTTTCATTCGTACACGGTTTCGATCGGACTGAATTTGGTTCAGCTTCACTTTGAGCTTCCGGCCCCTTTTTACGAAAACCAACAGCAAATGATCGATGATGTCCTCGACGGCGTGACCCCTCTCCCAGGACAAACACCATCCAACGAGCAGTATGCACAGGCCTATCGCGGTGTGGGAGATTTGTACAGGGTGAAAGAATTATGGAGAGATGCGATTAAATCGTATCGGGAGGCCCTCTCCAAAAAGCCCCGAGATCCGAATCTGCATGTCCTTCTCGGAGAGAGTTATTTAAAGAATGAAGAAGCCGATCTCGCTCTGGAATCGTTTCAAGCGGCGATCCGATTGACCTCTCAGAGTGCGCGGGCCTATGAGGGGCTGGCCGACGTTTACTTCAAAAAGGGGTCGACCAATGAAGGAATCTCCGCCATCAAACGGGCGTTGGTGCTTTCTCCTGAGAACATCGGACTCTATGTGAAGCTGGGGGAAGCCTACTTGAAGCAGGGCCGGACTCAGGAGTCGATTAATACATTTCATAGGCTTCTCCGCAGGAAGGCCGACTCGGCAGATGGCCATCTGGGATTAGGCAAAGCCTATCTTGCGGTCGATCTCTATGAACAGGCGGTTCTTGAGCTGGAGCAAACGCTCAAGCTCAACCCTCAGTTAAACGAACCCCATTGTCTTCTCGCAAAGGCGTTCACCCATCTCGAATCAACGGCCGATGCCGAGCGGGAAAAAAAGCGCTGCACGCAAACGCCGGCCGCTTCCTAGCAGCGTTCCCGGATTACCCCGCCCCCATCCCCCTTTGACCCTCCCGATACTCCTCTTCCACCTCCGGGATCCATTTTGCAATCTGCTCGACACGGGTCTCGTCGCTCGGATGGGTGGAGAGAAACTCGGGCGCTTTTTCCTTCTCGACCTTCGACATCCTCTCCCAGAATTGAAGCGCCTCTTTGGGATCGTAGCCGGCCTTTGCCATATAGGTCAAACCGATCCGGTCGGCCTCCGACTCTTGTTTTCGGCTAAAGGGCAGGATCACCCCCACCTGGGCGGCGGCGCCGTAGGCGGCCAGGAGCGCCTGCTTCATCTGCGGATCTTGATTCTTCATGGCTAAACCGACATCGAGCGCCATCATTCCCAGTTGCGCCAGAAGCCCCGTCGACATCCGCTCGCCGCCGTGCCGCGCCGTCGCATGGGCCACCTCGTGCGCCATCACCGTCGCCAGCCCGGCCTCGTTCTGCGTGATCGGGAGAATTCCGGTGTAGATGGCGACCTTCCCTCCCGGCAAGGCGAATGCATTGACCTGGCTGTCATCTTCGATCAGATTAAATTCCCACTGATAATCGGGCTTATCCGCAGCAGCGGCGATCCGCTCGCCGATCCGCCGGACCATCGCCACTTTTTCAGGATCGTCTGAAAGTTTTGACTCGGATAAGATTTGCTGATACGCGGTGAGTCCCATTTGGATTTCTTGAGATTCCGGGACCAGGATCAACTGTTCCCGATCGGTCACGGGAGTGCTCCGGCAAGCGACCAGGATCGAGAGGAACGCCAGAAGGATCATCTGTTTTTTAATTACATTCGCAAATTTCATAGAGACCACCCTGCTAGTTGATTTTTGCCAAGGATAAACAGTACTTTTATAGTAGCATAAGCAAAAGAGACGAATCAAAGAGCGTCGTATTGTCTATATGAATTCTGCCGAGGAGAAAAATGATATTCTCTAAAACCATGTTGATTCTGTTGCTGTTATTGACTCCATCCAAACCTTCGGCCATGGCGGGGGAGATCTTTCGATGGTTGGATGAAGACGGCACGCCTCACTTTACCAATGTTCCTTCGAGAATCCCGCCGGCCTATCGGGAACATGCGGAGGTCCAGCCGCTTCCCGACCTGCCGGTGGTAAAATCGATCGCCCCCTTGGCATCCGTCCCACGTTCAGCGAATGTCGATCTGAACGGACATGATGAGCGTTGGTGGAAGAAGCGAATCCAAGAATGGCAATCACGAAAGAGTGAAATAATCATCCATCTGACGGAAGCGGAAAAAGCCCTTGGCCGGCTTCGATTCGAGAATAAAACCATCTTCTTCAGGGAGGCTGAAACCGACCGGCTTCTGCGGGAGATCGAAGCGATGAAACAGGAGGTCCGGAAGGCCGAAGAGGCGCTTCAAACCGCGCTACCGGAAGCGGCCAGAAAAGCCGGCGCGCCGCCGGGATGGCTTCGGTGAGAGGGAATGAGATTTTAGGGATTGGTAGGCGATGCTGGGATTGAACCAGCGGCCTCTTCCGTGTGAAGGAAGCGCTCTACCACTGAGCTAATCGCCCGATACCGAACGGGATGCTCATATTTAACAAATTAGCCCCCCGCTGTCAACCGCTGAATCAGGGATCATGCTTCTCAATGGACTGACGAAGCCGAAGCGCCATGCCCCTTCTTCCTACGCCCCTCTGGATGGGTTTTCCAAAGAAAATAAATCGGAAGAAGAGTTAGGGGAAGATAACTCACCCCCATGCCGATCCAGGCGGCCATCTGCGCATAAGCCGCCTGAGGAGAAAGATACCTGATCAGCCAAGGGGAGGCCAGATCAAGAAACGTGCTCCCGAAAGAAAGACCGATAACCCCCAGTTTGATTCCTCGTGGAAGCGGAACACCGGCAAAGAGGTGAGCTAAGACAAGAAGAACAATCCCTTCGATGTACGCATGGAAATGGGTGACTTCCAGAAGCTCCGGGAATTCCTTTGGAAAGGACATCTCCTCACCCGCTTCTCCCCCCCCGCGGTAATGCGCGACGATCTTGCCGTAAGTCGGACCGATCCGGGAGAGCGAGATTAAGATAAAGCTCAGATGTCCGGCCAAAGCAAACGCAATGAAAAGGGTATAAATCAGCCGGATTTCCAACGACGACTTTGATAACCAGCTTTCTTGTCTCGTAAAATTCTTCAAACGTATTCCGTAATCGAGAGGAAGTTGCGATCAACCGGGCGCCGGTTGACGATAGGCGACCTCTACAAGGGCGAGCGCCTTTCGGACGACATAGACCGCCGCCCGGGCGGAGAGGGTCGCGCCGCTGATCGATGCGACATCATGCCCGAGACGGAGCGGATTGTCGAGCCCCTTTTTCAAGAATTGTCCCATGAACCGGGCATTTCGGATCTCGGACCCTCTCGATTCCCGATAGATTAAGACCTCCACCCCCATCACCTCGCCGTTCGGTTCAATCCCGACCAGGAAGGTAATCGGCCGTTCCTTTCCGATCACCTCCAGCACCGTCGCATAGCCGATCCGCTCCTCACCCCGGCGACCGATCCAGAAACGATACCGACTCTCCCGAAAACTCCGTCCGGCCAATTGCTGCGCCCGGGAAAGCTGATCGTCGGAGAGGACGATCCCTTCCGAATTGAAGCGGTCGGCCTCCGGCATCATCTTCCGAAGCGCCTCCTCTTCGGTTAAATAGACGATCGTCGCGCCGGCGTCGACCGGAACAAGCAGGCCGATCAATGCAACCGAAGCCATGGCCAGAAAGCGCCGGCGGCTTACCCGGTCTGCGGCGTAGAAGTACTCCCATCCCCTTGTCTCACGGCGCCGCAACGCTACTCCCTCCTCTCCCCCCTGAACGATCAGCCCCTCCACCTCAGGGAAGGATTCGAGGAACCGCTTCCCCTCTTCCCCGAGAATGAAAGCGGCGGTGGAGAGAGCATCGGCCTCCAGGGCGGTCGGCGCGATGACACTGACGCTGGCGATTCCTTGCGATGGAATTCCCGTGCGGGGATCGATCAGATGGCTGAAGCGCCGCCCGCCAAAAACAAAAAACTTCTCATAATCCCCCGACGTGGAAATCGCCTGGTCGCGAAGGAAAAGGGTCTCGATCGATTCCTCCTCCCGCCTCGGATGCCGGATATCGATCCGCCATGCCGCCTCCCCCGGCGGAGCGCCAAGAGCATAGATCGTGCTTCCACAACTGATCAGAGCGGAACGGATTCCGGTCTCGCGGAGCTTCTGCATTGCGCGATCGATTGCATAACCTTTTCCGACCCCGCCCAAATTCATCTCGATCCCATCCTTCAAGAGCGCGATCCGGCCGGAAGCCAGTTGGAGATATTGGAAGCCGATTCGATCCAAGGCATTTGAAATTTCGCTCGCAGAAGGAGGAATCGACCGCTCTCCTCCCGGACCAAATCCCCAAAGGCGAACCAGCGGCGCGGCGGTCGGATCGAAGGCCCCACCGCTTCGCTCCGCGTATTCGATCGCCTTGGCAAGCACCCAAAAGAGTTCCGGATCAAGCGAGAGGACCCCTTTCTTTCCAAAAGCGTTCAGACGAGACAGATCGCTCTGAGTGCGATAAACGCTCAACAGACGCTCAATACGGGCGATCTCCGTAAAGGCGGAAAGAACCCCCCGCGAACAGGCCTCCCGCTCCCCGTAGGTCGTGATCTCCACGAACGATCCCATGAGGTAGCGAATTCTTCGGTAACAATTATTCATCGTAATACCGGCCTTGATAATACGGGAAGGGCGACCCGACAGGTCGCCCTTCCATTGCAGTACCCATGAAATAGAAATTGCGATCAGAACATAAAGGCGAGGCCGACATTGAACCGGCTTCCATCATTGTCGGCTTCATCTTCCCAGACCTCCCGGTCGACTTTAACGGCCACCTGCGGATCGGGATAATAGGCCAGTCCATAGGTGAGCACCTGCCGATCGTTGGTCGGATCGGCGGTGAAACCGCTCGGGACCTGCTCCTGGGTGTTGAACGCTTCCCATCGGACAAAAACGACGGCATCATACGGGGAGCGCGGGGCAATGAGTCGAAGGAAATGATAGGCCCCCTCTACATACCATCCGACCATCTCTTCCCCGATCGTCTGGCTGGTCACTGTGCTGACGCTGTCGGCGTCATCCACGTTGACCTGCACATAGACGGCACGAAAATCGGCCCCCGCCATGCGGACCCGCACATCCCCCTCCCAGATCCCGACGGACGCATCGCCAAGGTCGGGATTGTTCGTCGCATTGGCCCCACCCTGATAGGCGGAGAGGCCCACATCGAGGCCGGGAATGCCGACATACTCCAAACGTCCGACGACGGCGAGATCATCGGAAGGGGCCTCGGCGGCCTTTCCGCGACCGCTCCGAAGCCCGGTCCGAGCGGTAAACCCTTCCGCATTCAGAGAGGAAACAAGGTAGACGCGGTAATTGAGCCCGGGGAGCGGCTCTCCAAAAATTCCCGCTCCCCCTTCCTGCCAGGTGGTCGGGATGATGTACGCTTGAACATAGGGACGCTCGACGCTGTAGAAGAGGGTCGGCTCGTGGAATTCATTCAATGGGCCGACCGGCATCAGAACAACCCCGCCACGGACGTTGAAGGCCGGATGGATCAAGAAATCCAGATAGGCAAACTCCAGCTCCATCGCCTGGGCGGCATGCTCAAAATCGACCTCGGCATGAAGCTGAATCCAATCGCTGAAAGCATACGACCAGCCGAGGACCAGCCGGTGGGAATCCATTTGGGCTGGCGCATCCCCGTCGGGAACGGTGGATCCGGTTTCGGGATTATTGTAGTGTATCTCTCCATATCCATGAAAAGTAAGCCGCGGCGTCGTCTCTTCCCCCTGGCCCTCCCCAACCCCCGGCTCGGGCGGAAGGCTTCTTCCGCCAGACGCGGCGGATGCCTCCCGCGCCCCCGAATAAATCCCGATCGCCAGAAAAAGAGCATAAAACAGAACAATGAACCCCCTGTACATTGATTCCTCCTGATGTGGGTAATGTGGATAACGGCGCGGGGTTCTGAATGATGACCTCTGGCCTTCGGGAAAATGCCGGGCGCAATCACATACCGGCCTGCAAATAATTATGGATCGACGTGTGAATGGTCGAACGTAATCTGATATCGGAACAGATCGGAATGGTTTTCTTCCAAAAGCGACTGCTCCTCCGCCGAGAACGGGATCAGAGCGACCCGTTTACAGCGGCGGCACTTGAGCTCAATCCCGTCTTTTCTGACCTTCGCGACGAGACTGCCACAAAGACAACGTAAATCTTCGATTCCCGTTTCCTGATCCTTCGGCATACACGACTCTCTTCTTTATTGAATCACCGACGCGTCTATTTACCAAAAGCCGTTCTCGATCGAACCTACCTTGGCCTGATCTTTAGGTTCGGGAATGGCGCAAGGCGTGAAGTTCATCTTTTCCCTTCTCAAGGGAACTGTTCGACTTGGAGCAATCGGAGCAGAGTCCATAGAGCTCCAATTTATGGCTGTAGATGGTAAAGCGATGCGCCTTTGCCACCTTCTCTTGGAGCTTCTCGATATCCATATTTTCAAATTCGATGATCTTCTTGCATTGGGTGCAGACCAAGTGGTCGTGATGGTTGACATTGTAGGTCAGTTCATACCGGGCATGGCCGTCGCCGAACTGCCGCTGCTCCGCCAAACCGCATTCGCAGAAGAGATTAAGGGTCCGGTAGATCGTCGCCAGGCCGATCGAGGCGTGCTTCTCCCTCATCATCCGGTATAATTCCTCAGCCGTGACGTGGCGCTCCGCCTCAATGAAGGCGCGGAGGATGGCGCTTCGCTCTTTGGTGACCTTCAAATGATGCTTCGCGATATGTTCTTGTAGCAGTGTTTCTTCCTTCATCTGGAGCCCTAATTGAGAATGATTATCAAATTCGTTCTCCATATTAGAAGAGCGCCTTGTGGTTGTCAAGCTTTTTTTCAGAGGGCGATTTCCTTTTTCACGCATTTTTCACTCCATATGGATGATGGAACCCCTGTTTAAAGAATTCATCGTCCTTTTTAAACAAAACCGTGTGCGTCACTTTTAATTTAAGGTCCACTCTCGTTTGGCCGGTATAAACCGCAAGGGAATGCTGGCTGCTGTGAAGAATCTGTCCGGAGGGAAGCGCAACGATGTAGCGGTTCTCCGAGCCTTTGAATTGGCGGCCCAAGACCGTGGCCGCTCCCTCCCCCCGGGGGAGCAAATCAACATCGTCGGGACGGATCATCACCATCACCTCCGTCCCGTCGGGAAAGATCGACACGTTCGGAAAGATCCCGATCTCGGTGAGAACCTTTCCGTTTTGAATGGCCCCGGGGATAAAGTCGGCCTGCCCGACGAAATCGGCGATGAAGGGGGTGGATGGAATATGGTAGACCATTTCCGGGGTATCGCACTGCTCCAGACGGCCCGCATTGAGAACGGCGACCTTGTCCGCCATGGCGAACGCCTCTTCATGATCGTGTGTCACCAGGATGGCGGTGCTTCCGGTCCGACGCAGAATCGCCGCCACCTCCATCCGCATCTGTGTTCGCATATCGGGATCGAGGTTGCTGAACGGCTCATCCAGCATCAAAACGATCGGATTGGGCGCCAGCGCCCGCGCGAGGGCGACCCGCTGCTGCTGCCCCCCGGAGAGCTCATGCGGGTAGCGTTGAACCAAAGGGGTCAGGCCGACCTGATCGATGACCTCTTGGACCCGCTTCTTTCGAAGCTCCCGGCTCAAACCGCCGAGGCCGAAGGCGACATTCTCTTCCACTGTCAGATGCGGGAAGAGCGCATAGTCCTGGAAGACCATCCCGACCCCGCGCTTTTCAGGAGAAAGGCAATGATGCGGCCGGCTTACTTCTTGGCCGTTTAGGAGAATATTTCCCTGATCGGGCTTCTCAAACCCCGCGATCAAGCGAAGAAGGGTTGTTTTGCCGCTGCCGCTCGGCCCCAAGAGCGCCAACACCTCTCCTTTCTCAACCTTGAAGGAAACGTCGTAGACCGCCGGCATTTTCCCGCCCGGGTATGTCTTCGTGATCTGAACCAGTTCGATGACAGTCATCCCGTTACGGTTCCCTGCTGGAATATCGGCTTAACAACAAAATCGGGATGAACCCGGTTAAGACAAGTGCGACGGCGGGGAGGGCCGCCCGCTCCCACTCTCCCTCGGAGGTCATCTCAAAAATCCGGACCGACAGCGTATCCCAGCCGAAAGGCCGGGTCATCAATGTGATCGGCATCTCTTTCATCACATCGACAAACACCAAAAGGGCGGCCGTGAGGAGCCCCCCGCGAAGCAGCGGCAGATAGACTTTCCGAAGCAGGGGAATGCCGCTGACACCCAGGCAGCGCGCGGTCTCATCCAAGCTCGGGGTAATGCGGTTCATCGCGCTGTCGACGGCGCCGTGCGCAACGGCCAAAAATCGGATCAAGTAAGCCAGGAGCATCGCGGCCAGTGTGCCGCTCAGGATAAATCCGATTTCTATTCCGAAAAGGGTTTGGATCCATTCGATCATTTGCTTATCGATCCAGATAAGGGGAATAAAAATGCCGACCGCAAGCACCGATCCGGGGAGGGCATAACCGAGGGTCGCCACCCGGACAGCGGTCCGCGTCATCAAATCATTTCGCAGCCGATTTGCGGAAACGAGAATCAGCGCGCCGGCGCAGGTGAGCAGCGCCGCCGCTCCCCCCAAAAAGACGGAATGGCCTAAAAAGGAAAGATACCGGAGATCGAAATCTTGCCGAAATACACCGAAAGCCCAGACGGAGAGCTGACCGACCGGAATGATAAAAGCGATCCCCAGGACCGATATTGCATAAGCAAACGCCAACCAGCCCCGCCCGCCCCGGAGCGAAATCCGATCGGCCACGCTGCTCCGTCCCGCGTGAGAAAACCGCCGACGGGAACGAGAGCGCTGCTCGATGAGCAAGACGACAAAGACGATGAAGACCAGCAGCGAGGCAAGTTGCGCGGCGGCGGAGAGAGAGAAGAGTCCGAACCACGCCTTATAAATCGCCGTTGTAAAGGTATCGTAGTTGAAAATGGAAACCGTGCCGAAATCGGCCAAGGTCTCCATGAGAACCAACGCCAATCCCCCTACGATCCAAGGCCGCGCCATCGGCAGCGCCACACCGAGAAACCCCCGGAACCGTCCCTGACCAAGCGATTGCGCCGCCTCGATGGCGCGCCTTCCCTGTGTCAGAAAAGCATTGCGGGCCAACATGTAAACATAGGGGTAGAGGGTCAGGGTCATGACGGCAATAACCCCTCCGGTCGATCGGATTCTTGGGAACCAAAGCCGCTCCACGCCGAGCCACAATCGCAACTGCGTTTGAACCGGACCGGTGAAATCGAGCAGACCGATGCTGACAAAAGCGACCACATAAGGGGGAAGCGAGAGGGGGAGCATCAAGGCCCAATCGAGCCATCTCCTTCCTGGAAAATCACACGCCGCCGTCAGCCAGGCCAGACTCACGCCGAGGAAGGTGGTTCCTACCCCCACGCCCAGAAGGAGCCAAAAGGTATTGGTGAGGAGGGTGACTAGGCTTGTCTGAACGAAGTGAAGCCAGACTTCATTGGTCTCTGAAAAAACCGAGAAGAGGACGACCGCGAGCGGGATTAAGACCAGACCGGCAATAGACAATGTCGCGGCCTGCCAGCGATCGAGAAAGGCGCGCTGAAAGAAGCTTACCCCCCGCTCGAAAGGGACTTTCAATACATCCGGTTTCATCATTCGGATCGGGCCCCTTCACGCCGTATTTATTTATATCCGGCGCGATCCATCAACTTCACCGCCTCATCCTGCAGCTCGCCCGCTTTGGAAACATTGATTAGGTTTTGCTTAAACGATCCCCACGACGCCACCCGTTTGTCCGGCGCGATTTTCGGGTTGGCCGGGTATTCCATATCGGTGTCTGAGAAAAGATTCTGCGCCTTCTGCGAGGAGAGCCACTCGAGGAGCTTCAATGCCGCTTGTTCATGTTTCGCATGTTTTATGATCCCCGCCCCTGAGATGTTCACATGGACACCGCTGCCGTTTTGATTGGGCCAAAAGAGGGCCAGAGGAAGGGTCGGCTCTTTCACGAGAAGGCGTCCGTAGTAGTAGGTGTTCACGATTCCGACGTCGCATTGTCCGGCCGCGATCGCCTTCATCACTTGGGTATCGTCGGAAAATACATCGGTGGCAAGATTGCCGACCCAAGATTTGATGATCTGCTCCGTCTTGGGCTCTCCATGTTCCGAGATCATCATCGCCACCAACGATTGGTTATAAACCTTTTTCGAGGTTCGAAGGCAGAGCCGTCCCTTCCATTTGGGATCGGCGAGGTCTTCATAGGTCGAGAGGTCCGACGGTTTGACTTTTTGGGTGTTGTAAACGATCGTCCGCGCGCGCACCGACAAGCCGAACCAGCGGTTCTCAGGATCGCGCAGGTGCGCCGGGATATTCTCCTGGAGGACTGTTGATTGGGTCGGCTTCAGCAATCCCTCCTGCGCCGCCCGCCAGAGATTGCCGGCATCGACGGTAATGAGGAGATCGGCGGGTGTATGCTCCCCTTCCGCTTTTAACCGCTCCAGAAGCGGGCCCTCTTTATCGGTAATAAACTTGACGCGCGCCCCGGTCTCTTTGGTGTAAGCATCGAAGAGCGGCTTGATGAGCTGCTCATTCCGGGCCGAATAAACAACCACCTCCTCTTCTGCATGAAGAGGAGACGTGAGGAACAGCGAGACAAGCAACCCGACGAACGATAACCTCGAAATGAATTGAAATATTGACTCTGTGGAAACAAAACGATCAGTCGGACGAAGACGGCTGAGAGGGGACATCGGTTTCTTATTCTCCTTCATTTTTTTGGTCAGGATTTCTTCCCGGGCGGGGAGGAATTCGGCGGAACGGGGGCCTTGCATCCGCAATTTTCCGATCCTTAACAAGTGAGAATGATTATCAAATTCATTCCCATTCTAGAACCGGGCGTTTTCCTTGTCAAGCTATATTTGGGCAAGAGGAGCACAGGAAGAAATCTAAGTGCGAAGGAGTAAATCAAGGATAAAGATCCCAAACCAACCGACCAGAAGGACAAACCAACCGGCGATTAGGATAAACTCGAGCGTGGTGGAAAAGGAGACTGAAAACTGCTCGGCCGCCATGGTATAGACATCCTCCAGGACGTCGAGCTTTTGAGAAATGCTTCTGCTCCAGGCATCCAGATGAAACTTCTTTGAAATCTGATTGAAAAGACGGGCCGAATACCAATCGCCGATCAGTTTGATATTGTGGTCGATGGCGTCGGATTCCAAAAGCGACTGAGTCCGAATTTGGATGATCTCTTTGAGATTGGCCCGAATCTCTTTGGAACGGAAAAGCATTCGTTGTGTTTGCTTCAGCAAAATAATCGTCTGCTGAAGCCGATCATCCAGCTGCTTATCCAAGATCCGCGACTTCAGAAGCTGAACATTGGCGATTTCAAATAATTCGATGTTGCTTTCGAAATCGCCGTGCGGATCGAACATAAAAGCGCCGTCCCAGTCGACCAGCGTCAGATCGTCTTTGGCATATTTCAATCCCGATTGAAGTGTGTTTTGAATTTCTTCTTCATCGAGTTGGATCCGCTCATTTTTGAGGATCTGGGCAATCCGCTCTCCGTAAAGGGTGAGATAGAGTTCCGGGTCTCCTTGATAATTGGAGACGCAGTAGATGCTGTAATCTTCTTCAAAATGAGGGAGACATTGGTATTTCACCAGGAACGCCCTGCACTCTTCCAAAAGCACTTTCTTGGTATTTTCCAATTGCTCGGAAAGAAGGTTCTCCAACTCCACGGTCGCCTCGACAATCACAATATCGGGCAGATAGGCTTTGACCAGAAAGGTCACCTCTTGGCCGAGCAGGCTGTTTTTCTCTACTCTGATGACCTTTTGCTTGGGGATGACGTCGGGATAGGCGGGAGAGCGCTTTAAAGTCTTGCTCTCAAAGACAGCCGTACTCTCCAAGTTGAGGTCGGTCTGGCCGACTAAAAAAGTAACCAGCCTTCCCGGCAACGCGACTCCTTTTTCCATGTTCATTTCCATAAAAAAAGCATATACCTCGTCTACTCTCCCGTCAACCAAGCTTGCTAAATTAGCAAGCCTATGTTAATTTTATCCAACACTCACACCATACATTGTATCCCTGAAGAGATGGAAAAAACCTATCAACCCAAAGAGATCGAGGCGCATTGGCAAGCCTATTGGCGCGATCGTCAGACCTTCAAGGTAGTCGAAGATCCGATTCGCCCCAAGTTCTACTGCTTGGAGATGTTCCCCTACCCTTCAGGGAGAATTCACATGGGCCATGTTCGCGTCTATGCCATCGGGGATGTGATCGCCCGCTTCAAGAGAATGCGCGGTTATCAACTCCTCCATCCGATGGGATGGGATGCTTTCGGTCTGCCGGCGGAAAACGCCGCCATCCAAAAGAAGGTTCATCCGGCCATTTGGACCGCCCAAAACATCGGCTATATGCGGTCTCAGCTCCAAAAGATGGGGCTCTCTTACGATTGGGATCGGGAGGTGACGACCTGCCAGCCGGAATATTATCGCTGGAATCAATGGTTCTTCATCAAGATGTACGAGCGCGGCCTTGCCTATCGGAAGATGGCTTCGGTCAACTGGTGCCCCTCCTGCGCCACGGTCCTGGCGAATGAGCAGGTGATCGAGGGACACTGCTGGCGCTGCGACAGCGTCGTGATCCAGAAAAATTTAGAGCAGTGGTTTTTTCGAATCACGGCCTATGCCGAAGAGCTCCTCTCGGAGTCCGACCGGTTGACCGGTTGGCCCCAGCGTGTCCTGGTGATGCAGAAAAACTGGATCGGGAAGAGTCGGGGGGTGGAGATTGCCTTCCCCGTCGCGGATCGATCCGAAAAGCTCTCCATTTTTACAACCCGTCCCGATACCTTATACGGCGTGACCTTCATGAGCATCGCGGCCGAGCATCCGCTCCTCCCGGCCCTCATCGCCGGCCGTCCGGAGGAGGCCGCCGTTCGCGCCTTTATCGAAAAGGTCAAAGGTCAGGATAAAACGGTCCGGACCGCCCTAAACCAGGAGAAAGAAGGGGTTTTCACCGGCGCCCATGCCGTTCACCCGATCACGGGGGAGAGGATTCCGATCTGGGTCGCCAATTTTGTCTTGATGGATTATGGAACCGGGATCGTGATGGCCGTGCCGGCGCACGATCAACGCGATTTCGAATTTGCCCGGAAATATCACCTGCCGATTCGGATTGTCATTCAGAATCCGTCCGGGACCTTGGCGGAACCGCTGGCGGCCGCCTACACCGAAGAGGCCGGCGCACTCGTCCATTCCGGACCGTTCAGCGGCCTCCCTCCCCTCAAGGCCCAAAATGCAATCGCCCGATTCGTCGAAGAAAAGGGGCTGGGCAAGGAAAAGATTCATTACCGCCTGAGGGATTGGGGGGTCTCGCGGCAGCGCTATTGGGGAACGCCGATCCCCATGCTCTATTGCGACCGCTGCGGCGTGGTGCCGGTTCCGGAGTCGGATCTCCCCGTCGCGCTTCCGGAAGATGTCCCTTTTACCGGAAAGGGAGGCTCTCCCTTGTCGGAAAGCCCCTCCTTTCTCAATACAATCTGTCCGAAATGCGGCGGGCCCGCGCGGCGGGAGACCGATACGATGGATACTTTTGTCGACTCCTCGTGGTACTTTCTGCGCTACACTTCTCCGCACGAGACCTCCGGACCGATCCATCCGGAAGGGGCCGCTCATTGGATGCCGGTCGATCAATACATCGGCGGGATCGAGCATGCCGTGTTGCACCTTCTGTATGCCCGCTTTTTCACCAAGGTCATTCGCGATCTCGGCCTGATCAAAGTCGGAGAGCCGTTCGCCAATCTCCTCACACAGGGAATGGTTATTAAAGACGGCGCCAAGATGTCCAAATCGAAGGGAAACATCGTCGATCCCGATCAGCTGATCGAGACCTTCGGCGCCGACACCTCCCGGCTTTTCTCTCTTTTTGCCGCTCCTCCCGAAAAAGATCTGGAGTGGAGCGATGAAGGGGTGCAGGGAGCCTTTCGTTTTCTGCAGCGGGTCTGGCGCATGGTCCACGAGTTTGCCGCATCCGGCCGGGCCTTACGCGAGCAGATCGATCTCTCCGAAACCTCCCCCCGCGTGAAACAAATCCGGAGAATGACCCAACGGACGATCAAACGGGTCACCGAAGATATCGAAAAGGGCTTCCAATTCAATACGGCGATCGCGGCGTTGATGGAATTCTACAACGCCCTCTCGCGCGACCAGTCGACGGCCCCCCCCTCTCAGGAAGAAGAACAAAAACATCGGGCAGCCTACACGGAAGCGCTCGATCATTTGGTCCTTCTCCTCTCGCCTTTCGCGCCGCATCTGTCCGAATCGCTTTGGGAGGTCCTAGGCCATTCCCCTTCGATTCTGGACGTTTCATGGCCTTCTTATGATCCGGCTTGGACCGAAGAAGAGATCGTGGAGGTTGTCGTGCAGGTCAACGGCAAGGTCCGGAGCAAATTCGCGGCCCCGGCGAACGCCGGCGAGGAAACACTCAAAGAGCGTGCCGTTTCCGATCCGAAAACACAGCCCTGGATCGAAGGCCATTCGATCAAGAAGGTCATCGTGGTGAAGGGAAAATTGGTCAACATCGTCGTATGAGAAGAGCGATTCTTCTCCTTCTGCTGAGCCTGGCCGGCTGTGGATACCACAGCGGACTCCGATCGGAAATGACCCCTCCCGATCAGACGATCGCCATTCCTCTTTTTGAGAACGCGACGTTTGAGCCGCTTTTGGAGAAGCGGGTCAGCGAGAGCTTCAAAGAGACTTTTCTCAGACAAGGTTGGCAGGTCGTCGCCCATCCCCACCAAGCCCCCCGGACCCTTTCCGGCCGCGTGACCCGTTTCGACAAAACCCCCATCTCGTTGAATCGGATCGGCCAAGCCCAGGAATACCGGATTACCATCGGCCTCGACTATACGCTTCTTTCCGGCGAAGGCGATCCACCGAAAGAGAGAAATCACGCGGAGGCGTCCGCAGAGTACATCGTGCATCCCGACCCGCTTGCAGATCGGGTCGCGCAAGACCGGGCCATTCGTGAAGCGGGGAAACAGCTGGCCGAGCGGGTGGCCGGTTTGATCAGCATCGCCCCACTTTCATCACCTCCCCTCGCAACGCCGGCGGACCGATGACCTACACAGAAGCCGTAAAGCACCTTGAGCAAGCGCGCTTTTCTCCCATTTATCTGCTCACCGGGGAAGAGCCCTTTTTCATCCAACAGATCCTGAGTGGCTTTCGGGAGAAGGTCCTCGAAGAGGCGTCCCGCGATTTTAATTATGATCACTTTCAAGGGGAGAGTCTCGATCCGCATCAGGTGTTGATGACGGCGAAGACCTTTCCTTTATTCAGCGCGCGGCGGTTGGTCATTATCCAAAACGCGGATCTCATCAAAGATGAGCGCGAGACGCTCTTGAGTTACCTCGAATCGCCTTGCGATACGACCGTTTTGGTGTTTGTTGCCGCGAAACCCGACATGCGTAAAAAACTTTTTACCGCGCTGAAAAAGAAAGGAACCGCGATCCACTGCGCCCCTCTCTCGGAACAGGCCTTGCCGGGGTGGATTGCTCAGGAAGGAAAGCGGCGGGGAGTCTCCCTTTCGGAGGAGGCGACATGGTACCTGAAAGAACGCCTTGGGAATGATCTCTTTCTTATTCAGCAAGAGATCGATAAATTTTCACTTCATTCTTCGGATAAAAAGGAAGTTTCTCTCGAGATGGTTCAGCAGTTGATCGCAGGGGGGCGAAGTCATTCAATTTTTGAATTGGTCCGAGCCGTCGGCGAGAAAAATCTGAAGCGATCTCTGACCCTTCTCTCCTCTCTGCTCGAAGAGGGGGAGCATCCCCTTTTCATTCTGACGATGCTGACGCGGCAGTGGCGGCTCATGGCGACGGCCCGAGAGGGAATCGACGCCGGGAAATCGGAAACGGCAGTCGGCAAGAAGGTTCCGATGCCCCCCAGCCTCCTTCCGGCTTTCTTCAAGCAGCTGCGGAATTGGAAGGAAAGCGAGATTCGGAGGGCGTTTGACCTCTCCTTGGCCGCAGATTCTCAATTGAAGGGGGGAAGACAATCGGCGCCGCAAGTTCTCGAGATGCTGTTGCTCGACCTCTGTCGGCCGCATCCGACATCCCAACGGACCGGCTACACCCTCCCTTTTCTGGAATCAAGGTCATGAGGCTCGCCCGATTTTCCCTTTTGAAGAGAACCGATCGGACCGCTTTCCACCTCGCCGGCGATCCGGCGAAAGGAGCGGGCCAAGCAAGGCGCCTTGAGAGAATCCGCTCGATATGCCGTGGTTTGATGTTAGGCCGAGGGGGATGTCTTCGACGACAGAAATTTATTGACCCTCGCCGCGAGGCGGGAGATTTTGCGGGAGGCGCGCCCTTTGGGAATCACCCCTTTGGATGCGGCGCCGTCGAGCGACGAGGTTGCGTCTTTGAGAGCCGATTTCGCCTGATCCTGATTCTTTTCGGAAAGGGCCGTCTGAACCCGCTTGACGGCGGTTCGAACGGCGGAAAGGACACCCCGGTTTCGCTGTCTCCTTTTTTTCGCCTGCCGGTCTCGCTTCAATGCAGATGGATGATTTGCCACGATTGAGATCTCCTTAATTTAAAAGTCGTTTTTTAACATAGCACGCTATGGAAAGTCAAGGAAAAAGCCTCGCTGCTCAAGGTCACGTCGAGAAAGGAATCGCCGGCGCGGCCGGTATTGTCGCGTTCGGGACGCTGATCAGCCGCATTCTCGGATTCATTCGGGATATGATCCTGGCCAACCTCTTCGGGGCAACGATCGCGGCGGATGCATTCTATGTCGCCTTCCGGATTCCGAATATCCTTCGGGAGTTGTTTGCCGAGGGCTCGATGTCGGCCGCCTTTATTCCGGTTTTTACGGAGTACCTCTCGAAAAAGTCACGATCGGAGGCCAAAGAGCTTGCCTCGGCGGCGTTTACCACCCTCCTTCTGCTTCTTTGTATTGTCGTCGCCTTCGGGATTTTCTTTTCTCCCCAACTGATCCGCTTGATTGCGCCCGGCTTTGTCGATGATCCCCATAAATTCTCGCTGACCGTTTCCATGACCCGCATCATGTTTCCCTTCCTCCTCTTTATCTCTCTGGCGGCCCTCGCGATGGGAATCCTCAACAGCACCCGGCGTTTCGCCCCCCCGGCGCTCGCCTCCGGTGTTTTTAATGTGGTCAGCATCCTTTTTGTCTTCGGTTTTACCCCGCTCCTTCCCGAGCCGGTTTACGGGGCCGCGGTCGGTGTTGCATTGGGAGGACTCGCGCAATTCCTAATCCAGGTTCCCGCCCTCTATCAGGAGGGATTCCCTCTTTCCTTTCGAAGACCGATCCGGCCGCTCCATCCCGGTGTTGTTCAAATGGGACGGCTCCTCCTTCCGACGACGCTCGGCCTTTCCGTCACGCAAATCAACGTCCTGGTAAACACCCTTCTCGCCTCATACTTGGTTGCCGGAAGCGTCACTTATCTTTATTTCGGGATGCGGCTCATCCACTTCCCGCTCGGCATCTTTGCCGTCGCCCTCTCCACTGCGATTCTTCCGACCCTCTCGGCACAAGCGGCGAAAGGAGAAACAGAAGGGTTGCGGCAAACCTTTTCATTCGGCCTTCGGTTGGTCTTTTTTATCACCTTTCCCGCCATGATGGGGCTCATCCTCTTTCGGATTCCGATCGTTCATCTTCTCTTCGAACATGGGGAATTCGGCCGCGTGGCGACACTTGGGACGGCAAACGCCGTTCTGTTCTATTCCATCGGACTTTGGGCGTTTGCCGGAATCCGAATCGTGGTACCGGTCTTCTACTCTCTTCAGGATACGAAGACCCCTGTAAAGATCGGTCTGGTTGCCGTGGTCGCCAATGTGATTCTGAATCTCATCCTGATGGGCCCGCTTCAGCATGGCGGCTTGGCCCTGGCGACCTCCCTTTCAGCAATCCTCAACTTCTCCCTCTTGCTCCTCATTTTGAGGAAACGGATCGGACGGATCGACGGAAAACGAATTCTCAACTCACATCTAAAGGTCCTCCTCGCCTCCAGCACCCTTTTACCGATCTCCTTATGGCTAAATGCCCAAGAGATGTGGCTCTCCAGCGGGAGCTTGCTCCTTAAAGCAGCGCTACTTGCTATAGCAATCGCTGTAAGTGCAGCATCCTATTTCTTGATACAAGCCTCGCTAAAAAGTGAAGAAATGTACTTTATCCTCAATCTTATCAAGAGTCGCTTTAAAAAACGCTCCCAAACTCCTCATTAGGCTCATTGGTAGAGTAAGTCAACATCCCATCCATATATAGTATACAAACAGTAGCCTTAGATATAGCATTCATAAAATTAATAGTAGTAGCATGGCTATAAATTTGTCTTGACTGTAATTATTCTATGTGCTATACATGTTCTATAGAGGTGTTACAGTGGAAGACTTCAAAGATATTATTACAGGTCTTGAACAGCGAATTCACGTTTACAAGTCGAAACTACAAGAGCTTCAAAAGAAACGTGAAAAAATTGAGGATGAAATTAAGACTGTCAAAAAATACCTAGAGCTCGCCGAAACACTCTACCGCGTCGAAATTGAAAAGGCCAAGTGGGCCCAGCCTTCTAATCAACTTACTTCAGAAACGGAAAAAGAGAAGGGTGGCAAACCAACCGCCGAAGGCCATGACCATTCAAAAGAAATCCTTCTAGAAAAAACCAAATATGCCGGACTCTCCGTCCCACAGGGGACCTTTTTGCTCTTAAAAGAGGCCGGTAAGCCGCTCCATGCCAAAGAAATATATCAAAAACTTACGGAGGGGGGTGTTCGAATCAGGGGGAAGACCCCTGTGACCTCGGTCGCCATCTCCCTTTCAAGGGATAAGCGCTTCAAGAAAATTGCGCCGAATACATTCACGCTTGTTGAGGAGACAGGGCCGGAAACCCTGTTTGGAAAAAACCCTGCTGGGTCATGAAAGGGGGTGAGAGAGAATTGGCGACAAAAAAGAAGACCGCCACAAAGAAAAAAGCGACAAAAAAGAAATAGTGTTAGATCGAAATGAATGGGGGGCCCTTCGGGGCCCCTCTGTTTTTTTATTTTTTGGAATTATATTGCTGAAGAGAGCGGCGAGTAGATCGGTACCGGTCGGGAAGGAACCCTGTGTGGTTCAACCGCGGGACCGGCGCCCAAGATTTTACAGGCTTTATTGTTTTGTAAAAGCGCTTTAATCAGCCTTGAATGAAGCAGGTGCCCCGAGCAAACCGCCTCGATCTTACCGAGGATCGGCATTCCGAGCAGCGAGAGATCTCCAATTAAATCGAGAATTTTGTGGCGAACGAATTCGTCCGGGAAGCGAAGGCCCCCCTCATTTAACACCTGCTCCTCCCCAATGACAATCGCATTCTCGAGCGAGCCCCCCCGGGCCAGCCCCATTGATTGAAGCATTTGGACATCTTTCAGGAACCCGAATGTCCTGGCCGGAGCGATCTCGGTCATGAAGGTTTCCGGGCTATGCTGATAACGGTATGTCTGGCTCGAGATCAGCGGATGATCAAATTGGATCTGATAGGAGATTTCGAAGGTGGACGCCGGAGAAATGGTGACATGTTTCCCCTTTTCCGAGACGGTCACCGGTTCGATCACTTGGACGATTCTTTTTGCCTTTTTTTGATGAACAACCCCAGCCGCTGATAAAAGCTCGGCAAAAGGGGCCGCACTTCCGTCTAAAATAGGAACCTCCGGACCATCTAATTCGATGATGAGATTATCGACGCCGAAAGCAGAGATCGCCGCCAGAAGGTGCTCAATCGTCTGGACGGTTGCTCCTTCCATCCCGATTGTGGTAGACAAATGAGTAGAAACCACTTGGGAAGCATTCGCAGGGATCAAAACTCCGCCGAGATCTGTTCTGCAGAAAAGGATCCCGCTCCCCTCGGCGGCGGGAATCAGTCTTAGATGAATCTTTTCTCCGGAATGAAGGCCGATTCCAGAGCAGGATACCTCGTTTTGGATTGTTTTTTCATTCATCATTCGTAAGAAACCTCGCTCGAACCTTCCTGATCTCCAATATGGGATATAATGACCATTGCCCGGAGAGGAAAAGCAACATCTATGCCAACCCCTTCCCACGGAGAATTTTATTTTATTTGCATAAACAATCGGTTAGAAAAAAGATCGGTGCCGCAATTTAGATCACGAGTGCGAGTTGTTGTAAAAAAAAGACGAGCCGGGCGAAATCTGTTGTCTTTAAGCAACGCTTTTATTTTATCCCTTTCCCATCATTACGGAATAAACCGGATCGAACGGGTAACTCCTCATATCGACTTTGACGACCAAAACGGTTAAGATAGCATCAACTCATCGGATAGAATATTCATGATCCCCGTGGAAGGAAAATTAAACATCATGATGGCGGCCTCTGAGGCGGCTCCTTATGCAAAAACAGGGGGGTTGGCCGATGTCGTCGGCGCCCTCTCGAAGGCGTTGGCAGCCCGCGGCGCATCGGTTTCCGTCTTCCTCCCCTTTTATTCGCAGATTGATCAAAGCCGTTTCCCCCTGAAATCGACGGGACAGACGATCGCCGTCCCGGTCTCCGGCCGGCTTGAGACGGGCGAGATTTTTTCTCACGAACTCGCCGGCGTTCAATATTATTTCATCAAAAACGATCCCTATTTTAATCGACCCGGATTGTATGGAACCAATGAAGGGGACTACACCGACAACGCGGCGCGTTTCGTCTTCTTCTCACGCGCCGTTCTGGAATCGGCCAAAACGCTCGATCTGCGCCCCCAGATCGTTCACAGCCACGATTGGCATACGGGGCTCATCCCCGTTTACTTAAAAACGGCTTATGCGAGTGAGCCCTCTTTCCAGGAAACCGCAACGTTATTCACGATTCATAATCTCGGCTATCAGGGGATCTTCTGGCATTACGACTGGCATCTTCTCAATCTTCCCTGGGACTATTTCAGCCATGAGGCTTTGGAATTTTATGGAAAGATCAATTTTCTGAAGGGTGGATTGGTCTTTGCCGATGCCCTCTCGACGGTTAGCCCCCGTTATGCCAAGGAGATCCAGACGGCCGCATATGGACACCGTTTAGAAGGGGTTCTTCGAAAACGAAGAAAAGATCTTTTTGGAATTCTAAATGCAATCGATACTGAAGAGTGGGATCCGTCCCGCGATCCTTGTATTGTCTCGGCCTACGACGCAAAGGCCATTCAAGGAAAAGAAAAATGCAAAGCCGCCCTCCAGAAGGAGCTCGGCCTCCCCGTTCAGAAAGACGTTCCGCTGCTGACGATGATCAGCCGGCTGAGCGAGCAGAAGGGGATTGATCTGATCGTCTCGGCCTTTGATCGAATGATGGCGACCGGGGCGCAATTGATCATTTTAGGAAACGGCGACAAGGAATATGAAATGCGGCTGGAAGCGTTGGCAAAGGAATATCCGCAGCAGGCGGTCGTGAAGATCGCCTATGATCATCCTCTCGCGCACCGCATCGAAGCTGGCGCCGATATTTTTCTGATGCCGTCCAAGTATGAGCCGTGCGGGTTGAGCCAGATGATGAGTCTCCGTTACGGAACGGTGCCGGTCGTCCGCGCGACGGGAGGACTCGACGACACCATTACCCAATTCGATCCGGATACATTGAAGGGAAACGGATTCAAATTCAAGGCGTACACCGCAACCGCCTTCTTTCGGCAAGTCCAAAACGCCCTCTCGCTTTTCAGAGAGAAAAAGAAGTGGCGGGCCCTGATCCGGAACGGGATGGAAGGCAATTACGCGTGGGACGCCTCCGCCGAAAAATACCTGAATCTTTACCGGCGGATCCACAATAAGAAACGGGGGGAACGATGAAAATCGGTGTGTTAACCGGAGGCGGCGACGCCCCGGGACTCAATGCCGTCATTCGCGCCATCGTCAAATCATCCAAAGTCAAATACAATTGCGAAGTGCTCGGGATCGAAGAGGGCTTCGACGGGCTTCTCTCTCCGGTCAAAGTCAGGACGATGACCCCCTGGACCATCCGCGGCATTCTCCCGACGGGGGGCACCGTCCTGGGGACCACCAGCACGATCAACCCGATGGAGATGACGAAAAAGATCGACGGGAAAGAGCAGCAGGTCGATCTTTCAGGAGAACTCAAAAAAAATGTCGAGGAACTCGGGCTCTCCGGCTTGATCGTGATCGGCGGGGATGGGACCTTAAAAATCGCCGATAACCTTTACAGAATGGGGGTCCCGACGATCGGCATTCCGAAAACGATCGACAACGATATCCCGGCGACCGACGTCACCTTTGGATTTCAAACCGCGGTGAACACGGCGACCGAGGCGCTCGACAAGCTGCATACGACGGCCGAAAGCCATCATCGGGTGATCGTGGTCGAGTTGATGGGCCGCTACGTCGGATGGATCGCCCTGGAGGCCGGCATCGCGGGGGGGGCCGATGTGATTTTGATCCCGGAGATCCCGTTCCAGATCGATCAGGTTTGCAAGAAGATCGTGGCGCGCTACGAGCAGGGGAGCCGCTTTTCGATTGTGGTCGTCGCCGAAGGGGCCAAACCGCTCGGCGGGGAAATGTCGGTCATCAAACGCTCCGAGACCGGCTACGCGCTGCGCCTCGGCGGAATCGGCAACAAGGTCGGAGAGGAGATCGGCAGCTGCACCAAGATGGATGTCCGGGTCACGGTGCTCGGCCACATTCAGCGGGGCGGATCGCCGACCCCCTACGATCGCATCCTGGCGACCCGCTTCGGTGTCGCCGCGATGGACCTTTTTGCGCAGGGTCGTTTCGGCGAGATGGTCTGCTTGAAAGGAGACGAGATTTGCTCGGTTCCCCTCTCAGAAGCGACGCGGGGGCTGAAATTCGTCCCGGCCGATGGGGAGATGGTCCGCGCCGCCGAAGCGCTCGGGATCTCCTTCGGTCGATGAGCGGATTGCGACATCAACAAGAAATCCTGATGGTCTCCACCCTCTCGCAACAGCGATATTGCGAGAAGAAGGTCGATCTTGCGATGCAGTTCCCCGAGGTGGAGCCGACCTCTCCGGCGATGGAGCACGGGGCCGAAGGCCATGCGCGGCTGGAAGAAGGGGCGACCCCCGTCACCCGGGAGGAGATCGAGGCTTCGCTCCATCGTGGGGAGAGCCTGACGCTTTTCGAATTTCCGATGGAAGGGGTCTGGGAGGAGATCCCGATTTGGGGACGGCCCGACCTGGTTCAATTGGAGGGGAAATCGGCCACACTGCTGGTCGAATTTAAATTCTCGCGCCGCTCGACTCTCTTCCCCTCGCAACAAACGCAGGCCAACCTCTACGGCTGGCTTCTCCAGCAGAATCGATTTGATGTCGATTCTCTCCTTTGCGCGGTCGCGATCTTCCCCGCGACGATTCCTCACGTCAAGCTTCTCCCCACCGATCTGACCGGAACGCTCCTGAAGGTCACGGAGCAACTTCGGGCGAAAACGTTCCGCTCTGCGGTCCCCATTCTCCGCCAAGAAAAATCGTTCACGCTTCACCTCTTCCCGTTCCGTCCGCAGATCGCCGAGCGCGATCTGCGCTGGGCGGTCGATTACTGGCGGGGGAAAAGGGAGCCCGAACCGAGCGGCTCGGTCAACAAATGCCGGATCTGCCGGTTTAACGCCGAAGCCCTCTGCAACCAGGCCTTATCTCCTTTTGCCCGCTAAGTACATCCGGAATAAGCCGGAACTACTGGGTCGTAAAGCTTCGCGTTGCGCTCTCGGTTGTTTTTCCCTGGCTGTCCTCCGCGATGACTTTCCAGAAGTAAGTCGTCTGCGGACTCAGATTGGATGCGTTGTGTGTAACCTCATTCACCGGGAGGGTCCCATTACTGCTTCCCCCGCCCCTGCCGCCGCACGAGCCGAGAACCATCCCCGCGACAATTAAAAAGGCGATGAGAAAAGCGCCCTTTCCCCGACGCGTTCCCCCGCCGATCAGGACGACCCCCAACACGAGGAGCGACGCCGCAGCGGCCATCGTGCCGGTCTGCTGCGCCAATTGCGGCTTCGATGACGCCACGTTCACCTCATCACAGCCGTTGAAATCGGCATCGGGACAATAGCGAATTTGATAGGTCACCGTCTCCCCTTCCGGATCGGTTGTCCCGTTCCACTTAAATGTCACGGCCGTACCGACCCCCGTTTCGCCGTCGGCGGGGAAGACAAGGTCCGGAGCAGCCGGGGCGGTGTTCGACGGCGCGCCGGCGCCGATTGCGATATCCTGGCTGAAATTCAAGCTCGCCGGAGCCTCTCCAGCTTGATCGTTGGGACCGTCGTTGTCCGGATCGACCGACGTGATCAGAGCTCTGGCGGTATACGTTCCGGAGGTGGCCGGGTTGGTCAAAATACCGGCGTTGATGACGGCAGAAAGCCGCTGTGCGAAAGGGGCTGCAACAGTGGTTGCATTACCATCGCCTCCAAGTGGGATCGTGATGGTAAAAATGTGCTTTCCGTTCGTCGTGGAATAACCCAATATGATATCCACTGCGGGGTCAAGGGCGTCAGGCGGACCAAAAGAGGTGGAAGCGGTAGTATCATCGATTGAAAATACGGGAATGGTGAAGTCATTTGTCTGATCAATAAAGAAATCTCCCGAAAAACTCCCGACCTGAGTCCCGGGAGTACCAAAGCCGTTAAAAGTAAACCCGGCGGGATAGGTAATGACGGCTTGATACGTCTCGAAATCTCCTGGTTGGACATCAAATGTCAACGTTTGTACGGCTTCGGCGCCGGCATCCGTAGCGCTCAACAGCAGTCCGACATTGGTGGGAGGCCCGAAAGCCGGCGCTTGATTCGGCACCGTTCTGACCTTCTCATTGATGCCATGCGCGCAGGAGGAACAGAAGAGTAACGCTACCAACAGACCATAATATTTTTTCATTTTTCCCTCTTTGGAATATGGACGGTTATTGTTCATCGACACAGGCTGTCTGCCACCTCGATGACCGGAAGTTCGAGACGGACACATCTGCCCTTTAAAGCTTTACGAATTCGTCGCTGGAATGGGATGAAACCAGACGTTCGCGGTATTGCAAGCCCTCTTCCTGAAATAAACCGAGGAGGAAGAGACTTTCGGCGGGATAATACTGAATAAGGATAAAAAAGGCAAGACTTTTCTTAAGTGAATCTTGTCACGGATAAGTAAATTGATCGGCTTATATTTGATATAGAGATAGACCGATTGACGCTTCGCCGATCATAGCGATCCATGGAGATCGTGAGACGCCCATGGTCCGGAAATCGGATGTTCCGAAGAGGATTAGACGAAGAATTCTTCGTTGAAGGGTCGCAGGTCGAGTTCCAGGGTCCAGGCGCTTTTCGGTTGGTTGGCGAGGTTCCAGTACGATTCGGCGATTGCATCGGGATCCAGAAGCGGCTCATCGGGGGCGGGCCGATACCTTTCGCGAACGGCGGGGGTATCGATCACCCCGTCGACGATGATATGGGTCACATGAATTCCCTTCGGCCAGAGCTCGCGCGCCAGCGAGTCGGCCATTCCGCGAACGGCGAATTTGGCGCTGCTGAATTCGAGCGCGCCGCCCCGGCCCCGGATCGAGGAGGTCGCGCCGGTAAAAAGGATCGCCCCCCCTCCATTCCGGAGCATGTCGGGAACCGCCTCGCGCGTGCAGAGGAGCGCTCCATAGGCCGAGACCCGCCATGCCTGCTCAAACTCCTGCGGCGTCAGTTCCAGAACCCCCTTCCATACCGCGCGGCTCGCATGGTTGATGAGGATATCGACCGGGCCGAACGCCTCCCGGACCCGGCCGAAACCCTCCGCCACCTGCTTCGGATCGGTGATGTCGGTCGGCACCGCCAACGCCGCTTCATTCCGGCCTCGAATTTCCTTTTCAAGCTGGCGAAGATACCCGGCCGACCGGGCAAACATCCCCACCCGGCACTGCTCCCTTGCGAATCTCCGGACCAGGGCGGCCCCCGTTCCCGGCCCCACCCCCGCAATGACGACGGTACGCGCCATCACCCCCTCCGCAGAGTCAACCTGCTTCAAGGCTTGAGAATGACCTTGATGCACCCCTCCTCTTTTTCGTTAAAGATCCGATAACCCTCCGGCGCTTCATCGAGCGACATCCGATGGGTGATAATGTAGGTCAGATCGATCTTCTCTTTGATGATCCGATCGAGCAGGAGCCCCGTATATTTTTGGACCGGCGTCTGCCCCATCCGAAACGTGATCCCCTTCCCGAAGGCGATCCCCATCGGCATCTTGTCGACATAGCCGGCATAGACTCCCGGCAGGGAAACCGTTCCCCCGTTTCGGCAGGCGCGGATGACTTCTCTCAGCGCAAAGGGACGATCGGTCTCCAGGTGAAACTTCTGTTTTAATTTTTCATACGCGGCCACCGGCCCTTTTTCATCGGCATCCATCCCGACCGCATCGATGCAGACGTCGGGACCCCGGCCGGCGGTAATGTCCTTGAGTGCGTCCACGACATCGACCTCCTCGAAGTTGAGGACCTCCGTGTGGTTCTGGCCCCTCGCCTTGTCGAGCCGCTCCGGAACGTGATCGATTGCGATGACCCGCTCCGCCCCGAGAAGATACGCGCACTTGATCGTGAGCAGTCCGACGGGACCGCATCCCCACACCGCCACCACATCCCCCGGCTGAATACGGCCGTTGATCGCCGCATGATACGCGGTGGGGAAGATATCCCCCAGGAAGAGAACCTGCTCATCGGTCATATCATCCGGGACACGGACCGGCCCCACGTCGGCAAACGGGACACGGACATACTCCGCCTGTCCTCCCGGGTAGCCGCCATAAAGGTGGGTGTAGCCGAAGAGACCGGCGGTCGGAAAGTCGGTCACTTTCTCCTGCATGAGGAAATTCGGATTGGAGTTGTCACAGAGGGTGAACGCCTCCATTCGGCAATAGAAGCAGTTGCCGCAGGAGATGGAAAAGGGAACGACCACCCGGTCCCCCACGCGGAGCTTCCGATTTCCCTTTCCCACCTCGACCACCTCTCCCATAAATTCGTGACCGAGAATATCCCCGCGCTTCATCGTCGGAACATTGCCGTGATAGAGGTGGAGATCGGAACCGCAGATCGCCGCCGTCGTCACTTTGACGATGGCATCGCGCGGATTGAGAATTTTCGGATCGGGAACATTCTCGACCCGAACCTCTTGTGATCCATACCAAGAAACAGCCTTCATTCTCTTTCTCCTTAAATCACTTCAGAATAATTTCCACGAAATAAACCGATCGTTCTCGTTCGGCTATTTGGGACGGGCCGGCTCGCCGTTGTTGACCGGGATCTCTCCCGTTTCCATCAGCGCTTTGAAGCGGCGCAGATCTTCATAGACCCGCGTCCCGGGATCCTCTCCGATCAGCTTTGCCGCCACCGCGCCGAGTTTCCCGCCCGGCGCGTTGTATTCCATCCTCACCCGAACTTCCGTCCCTCGGTCGCCCGGCGCCTTCTTAAAGGTCACGGCGCCGGCCTGCTCGACGTCGGCACCCTCCAGCGATCGCCACGCGATCCGCTCGTTGATCTGATCCTCGGTGATCTCCGCGTCCCATTCGAACACCTGAGCCGCCGGCCCCTTCGCCCGCCAATGAGAGCGCCGGTCCCCCAGCGGCGTGACCGCCTCGAGATTTTTCATGAAATTCGGAAGCATGTCGAACTTTCGCCAGTAACGGTAGAGCTCCTCCGGCGACTTTAAAACGGTGACTGCTTTTTTTATTTCCATCTCAAGGACCTCCTTGTTCTAATTTTTTGTTCAATGAGATCGTGACTGCAACACGAAGTATCCTTGATGGAAGGGTAGAACGCTAAGGAAGGGGGCGTCAATTAGCTTGAAGGGAGTAGTGATCCCTTTCGGGCGACCTCTGCATTGAGAGAAGATCGCCGAAGAGGGAGGATGCGCGGGTTGCTTTTGGAATTGCATGTGATGATGAAGGACGGAGTATCGATTGTGAAATCTTTTTTGTGAAAATCAGAACGTGACCGGCAGGCAATACCAACGAATGTCACGCTTTCAGCTACCAATCCTCACATCTCATTGCTCTGATTATTGATTATTTCGGAAAGAAACCTTTGTTGATTTCTGAAAGGTCTTGGCGTAATCTTCGGGGATCGGAAAAGGTGTTTTTGTCTTGGGGGAATATGGTCCCTGCTACACTCGGAATTTCAATTAAAATATCATCAGGTTTTATCTATGACTGACTTACCGACCTGGGAAGTAAGACTCTTAGTAGAAGGTTCAATCAAAGTCGATAGCACTATTAACCTAGAGGTATTGAAAGGTTTCCAGGGCGATCGTCCATTTTATAGTAAGATTATTTTAAAAAACGCAGCATCAGGAATAGAAGCCTTTCTAACAGCGTTTGCTTCCACAAGTGACCTTGCACATAAGGCTGCATTGATTTTCTTTGGACAAATGCTTGACGCCCTTGCCCTCGAAATTAAACAGCCCCTATTTTTAAGTTTTTCTGAGCTTGAGGTAGGAAGGAGGGCGACTTATGCGGTACGCCGAGTTGTAGAAAAAAGGGAATGGAAGACGTCTTTTTATACTGCAAACCAGTTATCTGAGCAAGAACCGACATTTCTAAGAGCTTTGGGCTGGTATAGAAAGGGCTTATATTCAGAAGATCCATTTGATAGGTTTCTAGCATTTTGGAACTCAATTGAAGTTACTGCGACAAAGTATCACCCCAAAACAGAAAAAACTTCTAGTGGTTCCATAAATCAAATTTGGGCGTGCTTTGAAAGTCTATGGGGGAACTGCAACTCCTGGCCAGATCTGATTCGTGGAGAAACTGACTGGATTGATAAGAATTATAAGACTAGAAAGGATATTGCTCATGGCATTACACGGGTAAATATTCACGACGTTGAATCGGTTATAGAGAGATTGAAAATCATTGAGGAAATATCTCAGACTTTTCTTTCAGGCTGGCTTTATAAGAAGATACAACTCTCGGATCATTTAGAGTCTTTAGTAGATTATATTTTAGAAAATCCACTATCATCAGATCTCAAGCCCTCCACTTAGTCATCGCTATTGGGTGACCGATTTGCGCATCGCAGAGGTTCACTGATCATCCCTCTTTCCTTCTCCACGTGGGAGACCTTGTTTTCACTAATTTCGGTAGAAATGTTCTATCCTGGGATAGACTTTTAGGTCATTTATTACAGGAAGGAGGTTGGAGAGGTGTTGCCGATTTACCAAAATTAGTTCTTATTTGATGAAAATCGGCAGCTGAAGCTTGCCCTAACAATTCAATAATTTCAGCATCTATTTTTCATAATATAAAGTTTATTAACGATATTTTCTGTCTCGCTCCTTCAAGGCTATTTTCTTATCAAAATAATAGGTTAAAACATAATTGTGACTTTCGTTGTTTTCGGTCCTACTGTAATAGTAGGACACACTAAAAAGATCTTTTAAAAAGTTTGGCTGATCAACGAATCCAAAACTATAAGAACCTTCAGCATCAATAAAACCAACAGATAAAAAAACGCGTATATTATCATTCGGGTACCACCAACCCGACACACCAAAGATCTTAAAAGTTCCAATACTTGCAGGATCGAAACGATTAAAAGCTTGTATCAATCCTAGCGTGAAATTACTGAGATAATAATCGGCTGATACACCATAGCGTTGTCTATCTATGGTATCGGGTGAAGGTGATCTTTGAGGTATATCAAAGTTAGTACGTTCAAAACCATAGAATGCGGTAATTTTCCCAATGCTAAAGTCCCGCAAAAATAATGAACCATCCAGGGAAAAACGTTCTGCATCAACGATATTTCCTTTCCCCCTGTCATGTTGAATGTTTGTATTTATCGATGCGCCAATATATTCCCTAATAGGTAAATTGAATCCGGCATTGAGTTGAATATCATTGCTGAGATCACCAATGCTATATAGAAGTTCTACTTCCGCATTGCTTTCAATTACGCCCCCTTTTTCAGAAGCGAATAAGTTATTCTGAAACATTATTAGAAAGAATAAAAGCAGACCTACCTGCAGCATATATCCTTCTTACTATTTCGTTACATAACGACTGAACTGTGCGCATGAGCGAAGCCATGCTGTAACTGCGAAGGCTAATTGCCGCTGGAACGCTGGCCAGACGGTTTCATCACTCTTCGAAGGTCATTTCCAGAGACAAAGTTTTCCTGGGACGGACAGTCCATGATCTAAAAGATTGCGTCCATGATGGCGCCATTTCATACCATATTGGGGTGCTAAATACAAGATTAGAATTGGAAACCTTTATTTCGGATCGCTGATTTTATGCGAGGATTACAGGAAGAAAGAGCTGACCTTACAATATGTGAAAACAACATTATTATGATTTCTACAGCTGCGCCTTACCCCAAGGTGAAATGGTCAGACGAAATTCTGAGGATCGACATTCACCTCCAGCCGGACCCCCTTCCGCTCCATCCGCTTCCAGGAATTCAGCCCTTCTTTGAGAACGGCGGCGATTTTCTTCTGATCTTTTCCT
This sequence comes from Candidatus Manganitrophus morganii, assembly GCA_021651055.1. Classification (NCBI taxonomy): domain Bacteria; kingdom Pseudomonadati; phylum Nitrospirota; class Nitrospiria; order Candidatus Troglogloeales; family Candidatus Manganitrophaceae; genus Candidatus Manganitrophus; species Candidatus Manganitrophus morganii. The sequence continues at coordinate 2,490,599 of JAJHOH010000001.1, read as the reverse complement.
TTGAGGAGAATCTGATAGCGGTATTCCCCCCGCAGGCGCATCAGCGGCGCCGGCGCCGGACCGAGGAGGGTCACCCCCCGTTCGGTCTCCCCTTTCTTCAGAGGGGGAAGCGCCTTCTCGATTTCTTTTAGAAGGGCCGCCGCCCGATCGACCACCCGCTTTTCTTCCGAATGGCTGAACAAGAGAAGGGTAAACCGGCAGAAGGGGGGATAACCCATCTCCTTTCGGAAGGCGATCTCCTGCGCATAGAACCCGAGATAATCGTGCGTGGTCGCCGCCGCGACCGACTCATGATTCGGCTGAAAGGTTTGAATGAGGACCTCGCCGGGCCGATCCCCCCGGCCCGCCCGGCCTGCCACTTGGGCCAACAGCTGAAAGGTCCGCTCGGACGAGCGGAAATCGGGGAAGTGAAGCGAGAGATCGGCGCAAAGAACGCCGACCAGCGTGACATCGGGAAAATCGTGCCCTTTGGTGATCATCTGGGTGCCGATGAGGATGTCGATCTCCCGCTGCGCCATCGCCGTGAGGATCTTGTGGTGGGACTCTTTTTTCTGCGTGGTGTCCCGGTCCATCCGGGCCACCCGCGCCGCCGGAAAACGTTGTCGGATCTCCTCTTCCACCTGCTCGGTTCCAATCCCAAGATGGACCAGCCGGACCCCCTGGCATTGGGAGCAGGCGGTCGGCGGGGCAAGCTGAAACCCGCAATAATGACAGACCAACTTTTGCAATTTCTTGTGGAAGGTCAAGGAGACGCTGCAACGGATGCAATGGGGGAGATAGCCGCAGTCGGGGCAGAGAAGCGAGGGGGAGAAGCCGCGCCGATTCAGAAAGAGGAGCGTCTGCTCTCGATTCTCCAAGCGTTTCTCCATCGCCGAAAGAAGCGATCGGGTCAAAAACGGCCGGACCCAATCCTCTTTCTTCCGAAGATCGACCACCGCCACCGCCGGCAAGGGACGGGCATCGATCCGGCCCGGAAGCGGAAGCAGGCGATATTTTCCGGTCTCGCTATTGTAGAACGACTCGAAGGAAGGGGTCGCCGATCCCAACACCACGACGGCGTCGGACTGCTTTCCCCGAACCAACGCGGTATCGCGCGCATGATAGCGGACGCCGTCATCCTGCTTGTACGACGAATCGTGCTCCTCGTCGACGATGATCACCCCGACCGATTCGAAGGGAGCGAAGATCGCCGACCGGACGCCGATCGCGATCTGTGCTTTTCCCTCCCGGATACGGCGCCACTCATCATAACGCTCCCCCGGCGAGAGGCCGCTGTGGAAGAGGGCCACCGCCTCCCCGAACCGGCTCTGAAACCGCGCGACCAATTGGGCGGTTAAAGCGATCTCCGGCACAAGGACAATCGCCCCCCTCTTTTGCGCAAGGGCCTTTTCGATAACGCGAAGGTAGACCTCCGTCTTCCCGCTCCCGGTCACCCCATGCAGCAAAAACGGGGTGAAGGTTTTCCCCTCGACGGCGGAGACAATCTGATCTACCGCGGCTTGCTGGGCAGAATTCAAGAGAATCGATGGCTGCAGCGGGAACCCCGAAGGACGCATCGGCGTTCGCGGGGCCTCTTCCTCCGCCTGATCGATCAGCCCTTTGTCGAGCAGGCGTTTCAGTGAGGCGCGAAGCGGTGCTTCAAACGCGCCGACCGGCATCGCCCCCCCGGCGGTCAGAAGAACCTGAAGGACACTGGCCTGCTGCGGGGCGCGTTTTTGTAACGAGGCGATGAGGGAAGCCGCTTCAGCCGGATCGGATTTCAAGAAAACAAGACGGCGGAATTTTTTCCGGACGGCGGGGCGATCGACCTCCCACGCTTCCGAGATCCATCCTTTTTTCTTTAATGTGGAGAGGGACCCGGCCAATTTCTCTCCCCCCGTCCGTTTGCGAAGCTGGGGCTCCGTCAGCCCTCCTCCCTCCTTGAGCGCCGCAATGATCCGCTCCTGGAGCGCCGTTTTCTTTTCTCCCCCGGCTTTCTCCGCCGTTTCCGTGAGATGGAAGCGTCTGCGGACCACCGCCTGGCTTCCCTGGGGGAAGGCCCCTTTGATCACCCTCCCCAAGGGGGCAAAGTAATAATCGGAAATCCAATGAAGGAGTTGAAAGAGAGAAGATGGAATCGAGACATCGCCGTCCAATAAGGCGAGAACTTCTTTGGTTTCTGGGACCTCCGGCCGATCGACGCGCCGAACATAATAAGCCAGGCGCCAGCCGCGCCCGAACGGCACCAACAGCCGGGTCCCCGGCGCCAACGGCGCCGCGGCCCAGGTTGATGGGAGATGGTAATGAAAAGTTCCATCCGCTTCGGCAAGCGCGACTTCGACAAATTGGGGGGCACTCATCGTTTCGGCCGTGAGGGTTGGCAAAAACCGATCCCGGCAAAGTGATCTCCGTCACCGAGAATCGACCGTATCCTAAAGAGGGGCTATTTTAACAACCTCACCCCGTCAAAACAAGAATAAACCGGACGAAGCGTTCGTCGGAATAAGGCCCGTGCAGGAATTCCCGTTGATCTTTTTCGGATAAACGGGTACAATGTCGCCACATATTTATGACTCGGAGGTTTCAATGAGTTTAAAACAAATGATCGCCCTTGTTTCCTTTCTTACTTTGAGCATCGTCGCGCAGGGGACGCTCTTTTCGATCGTAAACGCAGCGGAAGACGAGGTCGCCAACATCAACGGGGCCTCGATCAGCTCGGATGAATTTGAAAAGCGGATGGAGCGGCTGACCCGGGAGGGGCAGGGAAATTTCGACACGGCCGAGGGGAAGGAAGAGCTCCTCGATATCCTGATTTCACGCGAGGTCCTCAACCAAGAGGGAAAACGGTTGGGACTCGATAAGAAAAAAGAGGTGAAAGAACGGATCGAAGAGCTGACCAAAGAGGTGATGATCAGCGAAGTGGTCAACCAGATCGCGGCGGAAAAGCTGACCGACGCCGAGATGAAAAAATACTATAATAAAAACAAAGCGGAATTTAAAGAGGTCCGCGCCAGCCACATCCTGGTCAAGAGCGAAGAAGAAGCGAAAGAGATCAAGAAAAAGCTCGATCAAGGGGGAGATTTCGCCGCCCTGGCCAAAGAGAAATCGACCGATCCCGGAAGCGCCCCCCGCGGCGGAGACCTCGGCTTCTTCACCAAGGACCGGATGGTAAAAGCCTTCAGCGACGCCGCCTTTTCTCTGAAGGTCAATGAAATCAGCAAACCGGTCCAAAGCCCCTTCGGATTCCATATTATCAAAGTGGTCGAGACCAAAGATGCGAAAAACTTCGAAGAGCTCGCTCCGGCCCAACTTCAAAACATCCGGGGCACGATGATCAACGACGAAATCGATCAGCTGAAAGAAAAAGCAAAGATCAAGATCAATAAAAATCGCCTCATGCAAATCTCATCGGTCCCGCCGGATCACTCCATGGACGGTCCCGGCGAGCATTCGATGAGCGCTCCTCCCTCAGAGAAGTAGCCGAGTGGGTTCGACCATGCGCAAGCTGTTCGGAACGGACGGCGTCCGCGGCATCGCCAACATCGAGCCGATGACGAGCGAGATGGCGATGAAGCTGGGCCGGGCCGCCGCTCATATCTTTAAAAACAAGGCGGGCCGCCACCGGATCGTCATCGGCAAAGACACTCGCCTCTCCTGTTACATGTTGGAGTCGGCCCTCACCTCGGGCATCTGCTCCATGGGGGTCGATGTCCTCTTGGTCGGTCCCCTTCCGACCCCCGCCGTCGCCTTCCTCGCGCGAAGCCTCCGGGTCGATGCCGGGGTGATGATCTCCGCCTCGCACAATCCCTTCGAAGACAACGGCATCAAGTTTTTCTCCAGGGACGGGTTAAAGCTCCCCGACGAAATGGAACATCAGATCGAATCGTTGATCTTCTCGGGCGAAATCGACAACATCCGGCCGACGGCGGCGGAAATCGGAAAGGTCTTTCGGATCGACGATGTCGAAGGGCGATACATCGAGTTTGTCAAGAACTCCCTTCCGAAAGGGCTCGATTTTCAGCGGATGAAGATCGTCGTCGACTGCGCGAACGGAGCGGCTTATAAAGTCGCGCCGATGGTCCTCCGAGAGTTGGGGGCCGAGGTCATCGTCCTCAGCGACAGTCCCAGCGGGACCAACATCAATCTCAACTGCGGCGCCCTTTATCCCGAGGAGCTTCAAAAGAAGGTGATCGAGACCCAAGCCGACGTCGGCATTGCCCACGATGGGGATGCCGATCGGGCCGTCTTTGTGGACGAAAGGGGTCATGTCGTCGACGGCGATGCGCTTCTGGTCGCCTTCGCCCTGGCCCTCCACCAGGAGAAGGCATTAAAAGGAGAGACGCTGGTCTCCACCCTCATGAGCAATATGGGGATGGACTTGGCCCTCCGGTCGCGGGGGATTCAGGTCGTTCGAACCCCGGTGGGCGATCGATATGTACTCGAACGGATGATAAAAGACGGTTATAACCTCGGCGGCGAGCAGTCGGGCCATGTCATTTTTCTCGACTATAACACCACCGGCGATGGCTTGATTAGCGCACTGCAGCTCCTTTCTCTCATGAAACGAACGGGGAAAAAGGTCTCCGAGCTGGCCGCCTGCATGACCGCGCTTCCCCAGGTGCTCAAGAATGTTCGGGTTCAAAAAAAGCTGGAGATCTCGGAGATTCCGGGGCTTCAAAAAGCAATCGCCGACTGCGAGGAGAAGCTGAGGAACAACGGCCGAATCCTCATCCGGTATTCCGGAACCGAACCCCTTCTTCGGATCATGATCGAAGGCGAAGAGCAAACCGCGATCGTCGCGATGGCGGACCAATTGGCGGAGATCGTTCAAAAGAAAATCGGTTTATCAAAATAAGGAACGCTTGAGATGAAGCGACCGGGAACAATGCTTGGGCTTCTTTCCTTGGCCCTCTTTGCGGGGCTCGCCACGCTGGATGCCTCTCCGCTCGATGAGGTCGTCCGCTCGCGGCACAATCTGGCCCTTCCCTCGCTCCCTCCTTCCACCTCCTGTACGATCTGCCATATCGATCCGATCCCGGGAGCCGCGGCGGCGCCCAAAGCGGTCCCTGCCGAAACGGAGACCGCCGCTCCGCCGCAAAAGGCGCCGAGTCCGCCTCTTTGGGGAAGCCGGGAGGGAGCCGAATACCGCCTGACCGCCACCCTTTCGGCGAAGAGCCACCCGTACAATCAGCCGACCGGCTCCTCGCTCACCTGCTTGGCCTGCCATGACGGCGCCCTTGCCAAGGACATGCACGGCGTCAATGTCGATACCGCCCGTCTCGGGGCCGAAGCCAACACCTCCTGGGAAGGAGGTTTCTCCTCCAGGGAAGCGCCGCCATTGAGCCGCGTCGATCATCCGATTTCGATCCCCTATCCAAGAAAACCGAACGGCATGTTCGTCCCCGAGAATCCGTCGGTGACCTACGCCCGCTATTGGACGATCCCCGATCTCCGTCCGGAAGGGTATGTCCTGCCCCAACACGGAACCTCCTCCTACCTCGATCTTCCGAAAGAAAAAGTCTCTTCGCCGGAAATCCTCTCCACCCTGGTCCGAACCACCTCCGGCCGGATGGAGTGTGACAGCTGCCACAATCCCCACAGCGAAAAGATCCGTCCCTTTTTACGTGTTCCCTCCGCCTCGCTTTGCCTCGTCTGTCACGACCGTTAGACAAGATCCCTTTTCGGTACTTCCCTCCCCCCAATTCCCTAAAAGGTTCTGCACCATAAATCATTGATTCTTAACGTGTTTATTCTTCCGCAAGATCCCTCCACTTGACAGACCACCGAATTTTGTTATGGTTGCTTATAAGAAATCAAGATGGCAAATCGATCGGCCACCGCCTGGATTCTTCCGCAAAACCGGTCGAGAAAAGGAACGGCGATGAAACATCTTTTTTATAATGGATTTCTGCTCGGCTGGGTGCTCCTCCTCTCCGTCTCAGCGGAGGGGACGCACAGGCCGGCATGGGGAACGGAGAATCCGGCGGAGGGGACGCACAGGGAGATCGAGGCGCTCTTTCAAGAATCACTGAAGAGCGATGACTACGAACGGAACAAGACAAACCTTGGGAAAATTATCGATCTGGCCCCCGACTCCGCCTATGGTCATTTCTCGAAGGGATGGTTTTGGGCCCAGGAGGAGAACTACCCCATGGCCGTCGAGGAGTATCGAACCGCGCTCCAAATCCGGCCGCAGTTCGGCGAAGCGAGAAACAATCTCGCCTCCGCCCACTTCCATTTAGGAAATTGGTCCGACTCGATTCGGGAATATGAGGAGGTCCTTCGGCAAAATCCCGACTGGAGCGAGACACATCTTAATCTTGGATCGGCCTACTACATGGCCGGCCGCGCCTTCGCGTCGATCCAAGCCTGGGAGAAGGCGCTTCAACTCAATTCCGAGCTGTTCATCGTTCACTACTACTTGGGACTGACCTTTGATAAACTCGGGAGGAAAGCGGAGGCTCGCCATCACTATAAGCAATTCCTCGCGGCGGATAAAAACGAAGAGGAGTTCTCGGAATATATAGAACACGCGGGCCAACGCCAGACGGACATCTGGGTCGAACAAGCCAGTAACCAGACTTAATCAGCCTGATCGATGTATTGAAGATATGAAAGAAGCCGGGGGTGGGACGTTCGATTCACCTCCGAAAAAGAAATCCCAAGCGCATTGAAATTTCCATCGCGGCGCGCCCAGACGATTTTTCCTGAAAGTTTCTCCGAAGTCATCTCACCCGTACGTTGTTCGAAGAAAACCTCAATCTCGATCCCCTTGCCTGCTTCAACCGGATCTCGGGTGTAGCCTCCGATCCCTCCCCAACCGATATTGGGACGAAGGATCTCGATCACACCTCCCCCTTCCTGTATCAGAGCGATCTTCAGATTAAAACCGATTCGTTGGGACTTTCTTCTCTCTTGCATGGCGGAGAGACTACTGGAACCCCCTTCCCTTGTCAAGAGATTGCAGGGGTTCTATATGTCGAACCCGTACAGAAGATCGAATGGCCGATCCTGATGTCCTCTGAGGAAGAAGTGAGAAAAATCACGATTGATTGACTTTTGAATTTTCAAACGGATAAAATAAGAACCAATTCACCTCCAAGCCCTTGGAAACACCGCCCTCTCCATCCTCAACGACGGCGCATCCCGAACCGGCCGGATGGAGCGTAACAACCCGATCGACGCTTCCCTCAACTTTTTATTCCGCTCTTCAGAACCGTTCGGCCCGATCGGCCGAGAGGAAGAGGCTCTCCTCATTTTCAGACGAGGTCGGCGGCACTATTTTCATTTCGGCATTCGACGGACGGGAGCTTTTATCGGTTCCCGGCGCACCTCAATATTCAGCAAAAGGTGGACCGATGGAGAATGCAGTTAAGGGAAATGAGCGGAAGGCCGCAAAAAAGAGATTGGGAGATCTTTTGGTTGAAACCGGCCTTCTCTCTCAAGACCACATCCGGCAGGCCTTGGACGAACAGCGGAAGATCGGAAAACGGCTGGGCGAGATCCTCATTGCGCTGCAGATGATTTCAGAAAAACAGATGGCCCAATCCCTCGCCGCCCAACTCGATCTCAGTTATATCGAGCCGACGGGGATCCCCATCGATCCGGCCCTTCTTCTTTTGATCCCCGAATCGCTCGCCAAACGTCACCTCGCCGTGCCGTTGGAAATTCAAAGCAAAAAGTTGAGGGTCGCCATGGTCGATCCGCTCGATTATGAATCGATCAACGACCTCCAATTCCAAGCGGGGATGGCGATCCATCCGGCCATCGCCACGCGAAGAGCCATCTTGGAAACAATCGAGCAGAACTACCGCCTCGCCACTTCGGTGGAGAAAATCGTCGAGGCCTCCGCGAAAGATTTCGGAGAGGGATCGATTCAGGTCGTTTCACCGTTGGAAGAGGGGAACCTCCTCCATGCAGAGGCCCGCTCCCTTGAAGCGAAGAGCCGTCTTGCCCCGGTGATTCAACTGGCGAATCTGATCCTGAGCAAAGCGATCAAGCTCCAGGCGAGCGACATTCATCTTGAGCCGGGGCCGAAAGATTGCGGGGTGCGTTATCGGATCGACGGTCTGTTGAAAGATGAGATGCATCTTCCCAAGTGGGTTCAGAATCCATTGATCTCCCGGATCAAAATCTTGGCCAAGCTCGACATCGCCGAACGGCGCCTCCCCCAAGACGGCGCGGTCCGGGTCGTCGTGGAGGGCCATGAAGTCGACCTCCGCGTTTCAATCCTCCCGACCCTCTACGGCGAGAAGGTCGTCTTGCGCATCCTCGACCAGACACGGATCTTGATTCAGCTCGATCAGATCGGACTCGATGAGAAGTCGCTTCAGCTGATCCGCCAGATGAGCAAAAAAAAGAAGGGGATGATCCTGGTGACCGGCCCGACCGGAAGCGGAAAGACCACCACCCTCTACGCCATCATCAACGAATTGAAGTCGGAAACGAAAAACCTGACCACGGTCGAAGATCCGGTCGAATACACGATCGAAGGGGTCAACCAGGTGCAGATCAACTCGGAGATCGGCCTGACCTTCGCCGCCGCCCTTCGATCGATCCTCCGTCAAGACCCCAACATTATTCTGATCGGCGAAATTCGCGATCTGGAGACGGCGGAGATCGCCTTTCGCGCAGCGATGACCGGCCACCTGGTTCTCTCCACGCTCCATACGAATGACGCCGTCTCGACGATCACCCGGCTGATTGATATCGGAATCCCGCGATACCTCGTCTCCTCCGCGGTGGTCGGCATCGTTGCACAACGCCTGGTCCGAAAGCTCTGCCTCCAATGCCGGGTGGAAGCGCCGGCGGGTGGCGCTTTCTTTCAAGAAAAAGGATGCGCCGCCTGCCACTACACCGGTTTCTCGGGTCGGCGCGGCATTTTTGAGCTCTTCACCCTCTCCACCAAATTAAGGGAGCTGATCGCGAGCGGCGTAACCGAGCAAGAGATCCGCGCCATGACGGCCGCCTTCGGAATGAGCACCTTGCAGGAAGACGGCCTTCAGAAGGTCGCACAGGGGATCACCACGACGGAGGAGGTCATCCGTGTGGTTGAAATGGAAGAGACCTTTAGGAATCTTTGTCCTCAGTGTCACCGAACGCTTCACCTCGATTATCTGATCTGCCCCCACTGCGGCTGCGCCTCTCCCTATGTCTGCGCTTCCTGCGGGAAGTTCCTTCAGCCCGAGTGGACCGCTTGTCCGTATTGCCGACACGCCACCCAGGGCGCGCCGAGCCGCCCCGGATCACCCCAGACCACCCCACATCACCTGGATAAGGAATGACCCTTCGTAATGGATGATTGTACGATGCAGTGAAAAGTGAGGAGTCTTCATGAATCGACAAGAGCTTGAAAAAAAGAATATCGCCGCCCTTCGCTCTCTCGCCAAGACCCATGCGATTCGTCTTCGCCCTTCCATGCGTAAGAGCGAGATCGTTTCCGTTTTGCTGGAATCGCTTTCTCCGGCGGAAAAAAGGGAGCCCGCCCCCTTGACGGAGAAAGAAGCGGTCACGGCAAGCAGGATGACCGAACATGCCGGAGAGGGAGAAGCCGAAGAGGAAAGGGCTGGCGTCGGCACTGCAACCTATCCGGAGATTCCAATGGAATATGGCGTCAACCAGGTCGTCGCCCTGGTCCGCGACCCCTGGTGGATCTACAGCTATTGGGAGGTGACCCACGAAGGAATCGGAGAGACCCATCGGAAACTGGCCGATCCGGAAAGCCGCCTCGCCCTGCGGGTTTACGATCTTTCGGAGCGGAGCGATTTGACCCATTTTTGGGACATTGACGTCGACCACCGGATCGGAAACTGGTATGTCGATGTCGGCAAACCCGACCGGAATTTTTTGATCGATATCGGCATGAAGTCCCGTTCCGGCGCATTCGCGACGATCGCCCGATCAAACAGCGCCCACACCCCACCGGCCGGCCCTTCCGACCGGTTCGATGAAGAGTGGTGGTCGCCGGAAGGAACGCTTGCCTCCGACGAAGGAAGAAGGTTGCCGCTGGAGCCGTTCGAGCAAGAAAGAGAGGCGATCTCAAGCCTCTTCTCTCCGGGACTGCTCCGAAAAAGCGAAAACACGTGAGGCGTCAGGCGCTTTTACCCCTCACGCCTCACGTTCTCTTCTTTGTCGCCTCACAGCTCTGAACGGCCTTTAGGAGGTTCCCATGGAAAAAGGATCTCTCTCACTCATTCTCCATTCACACCTTCCCTTTGTGCGCCACCCCGAATATCCGGAGTTCCTCGAAGAGGATTGGCTCTTTGAGGCCATTACCGAAACGTATATTCCGTTCATCACGATCTTTGAAAAACTATTGAACGATCGGGTCCCCTTTCGGATCACCCTCTCGATCACGCCGACCCTGGCCGCCATGCTCAGCGATCCGCTTCTGCAGCGGCGTTATTTGGAACACATCGAGCGGCTGATCGAGCTTGCGGAGAAGGAAGTGCATCGGACGCGGAGCCAGCCGGAGTTTCATTCGACCGCCCGGATGTATCTCGATCGGTTCCGGGAAGCGCGGACCGTCTTCAACGATCGATACCGGCGGAATCTTCTCGCCGCCTTTCGCGCCTTCCAGGAAGAAGGCTCGGTCGAGCTGATGACCTCGGCGGCCACGCACGGATTTCTTCCGCTCATGGCGGTCAATCCGAATGCCGTGCGGGCGCAGGTCGAGATCGGCGCGCGGGAATATGAACGCCACTTCGGCCGGCGTCCCCGCGGGATCTGGCTTCCCGAGTGCGGCTATTATCCCGGATTGGAAGAACACCTGGCCGCCTCCGGGCTTCAATATTTCATCGTCGATTCTCATGGACTCCTCCACGCCGTTCCCCGTCCGAAATATGCCCTCTACGCCCCGATCTACACCCCCGCGAAGGTCGCGGCGTTCGGACGGGATGTCGAATCGTCGAAGCAGGTCTGGAGCGCGGAGGAGGGCTACCCGGGCGATTTCGTTTACCGCGATTTCTATCGCGACATCGGCTTTGACCTCGATCTCGACTACGTCCGGCCCTACATCCACGACGGCGGCATCCGCATTTCAACCGGAATCAAATATCACCGGATTACCGGGAAAACCGACCACAAGGAGCCGTATCACCGGGGATGGGCGATCGACCGGGCGGCGGAGCACGCGGGAAATTTCATGTTCAACCGGGAACGCCAGATCGCACACCTCCACGACGCCATGGGGCGAAAGCCGGTGATCGTCGCCCCCTACGACGCCGAGCTCTTCGGGCATTGGTGGTTTGAAGGACCGGAATGGATCGACTTTTTCATTCGGAAAAGCGCCTACGATCAGAACATTTTCCGCCTCACCACACCGGCAGAGTATCTCCGCGAGAATCCGAGGAATCAGGTGGCGACCCCGCCGATGTGCAGCTGGGGATGGAAGGGATACAACGAGGTCTGGCTGGAGGGGAGCAATGATTGGATTTATCGCCACCTTCATCAAGCGGCCGATCGGATGGTCTCACTGGCCCAACGCTTTCCCCAAGCGGACGGCCTTCAGAAACGAGCGCTGCGCCAAGCCGCCCGCGAGCTCCTCTTGGCGCAGGCTTCGGACTGGGCTTTTATCATGAAAACGGGAACGTCCGTTCCGTATGCCGTCAAGCGAACCTACGATCACCTCTCCCGCTTTACCCGGCTCTATGAAGAGATTTCATCGGAGCGGATTCATGAAATTTCGCTCAAAGAGATCGAAGAAAAAGACAACCTCTTCCCGGAGATCGACTATCGGCTTTATGCAGGCGCTTAGGTGTTCCCCCTGCTTGCGAAGAGAATATCGTCCGGTTAAGATAGGGGTATCGGAGTGGATCGCGGATCTGGAGATTTCATGGAACAGGCGATAGAAACGCTCAAGGGAAAATTGCTGATTGCAATGCCGATGCTCAACGATCCCAACTTCCGGCAGTCGGTGATCCTGATGTGCGAGCATGGACCGGAAGGGGCGTTGGGATTGATCATCAATCGCCCGACGGAAGTGGCGGTCTCGACGTTGATCGAAGATTTTCCCAAGCTGGCCGGCGGCGAGTGGGTTTACGCCGGCGGCCCCGTGGCGAAGAACGGAATGTTGATTCTCTGCCGGGGCGATGCAACGTTCGAAAATCACAGCGTCCTGGAGGACGTCTACCTGGCCAAGGATTTGGATGAGCTGAAAACGCCGGGAGCGCTCGGCCCCGACGGAGAGATCCGTTGTTGCTTGGGATATGCCGGTTGGGCGCCCGGCCAATTGGAAGGGGAGATGTCCTCGGGCGCCTGGCGGACGCTCCCGGCCGATGCGGCGCTGATCTTTGACGCCGACCCGACCCTCATTTGGCCGCAAATGATGCGCCGGTTCGGACCGGAATGGGCCTTTTATGCAACGATGCCGTTCGATCCAAACCTGAACTGATCCCACCTTACTTCTTTTCGCTACCCCATCATACCCTCTTGTAGAACCCTGTCGCCGGCTCCACATCCGCGGACAAAAGTGTGCAGATTTTCTTTAACTTTTGGAGGAAATCCAGACCGATCTCGCTTCTTTACAAAAGATCGAGACGGTCTGGGATTTGCTCTAAGAAGGGATAGGAACCGGAACGATTGAACACTTTTTCCAGGAGGAACGAGATGTCAAAACGTCCTCAGATTTTGATCATTGAAGATCAGCTCGGCCCCAGAAAATCGCTCGAAATGATCCTTTCCCCTTACTTCGACGTCCTCACCGTCGATTCGGGAGAAATGGGATTGGCCCAGCTGAAGGAAAAACCGGTCGATGTGGTGACGCTCGACCTCCGGCTTCCCAACCTGCAAGGAATCGATGTCCTTCGCCAAATTAAACAGATGCATGGAGACATCGAGGTCATCGTCATCACCGGTTACGGGGAGTTCAAAACAGTGCTCGATGCACTCCATTTAGGCGCCTCCTCCTATCTCCTGAAGCCCTTTAACATGGGGGACGTTTTGACCGCCGTGAATCGGGCCGCCGGAAAGAAGCGGCAGATGGATCAATTAAAAGAGTTCCTGATCCAGATCGGAGGATTGATCGGCGCCGAGAAAGAACTCTCCCAAGGGATCAAGCTGCTCGAACAGGACCACTCCCTTCTCGAGGGGGTCAAGAAGATGTTCGAAAAAACGGAGCAAGAAATCGAGGAGGAGCGGCGGGTCAACCATTTTGACTTCATCCGGGCCCTCATCGACACCGTTGAAAAAAGAGATCCGTACGCCTACGGCCATTCGAGCCGGGTCAACTATTATTCCTACCTGATCGCGCAACGCCTCGGACTGACCGATTCGGAGAAAGAAGAGCTGCAGATCGGCGCCTACATGCACGACATCGGCAAGCTCGGCATCGACCCGCAGGTGGTCCAGAAAAAGGGAGAGTATACCTCCGAGGAGATGGAGGCGATCAAAAGACATCCCGAAATCGGCGTGAATCTCGTCGCCCCGTTGAACCTTTCCCCGAACGTTCTCGCCTTGATCCGGCATCACCACGAGTATTACATCGGGAAAGGATACCCCGACGGCATCGGCGGAGAGGACATCCCCCTCCTGGCGCGGATCGTCGCCGTGGCCGACGCATTCGATGCGATGGTCTCCGATTACCCTTATGAATACAGGAAGGTTCTCTCTCTGGAAGAGGCGACGGCGGAGCTCAATCACTGCTCGGGAATTCAGTTCGATCCGAAAGTCGTGAAGGCGCTGATCGAAACGATCGAGGAGGAGCACGACCGGATCCTCCTCAAGTCGGCCCTCTTTGCCGATCTTTAAATTTCATCGCTCGGCAAACCGCGAACGGGCTTCCCAAGCGTGGTCCCCCACCCGGAGAATTCCCGGATGGATCGCGCGAATGCGATGGTTTGCGGAATCGGCGATGTAGATATTCCCCGCCGGGTCGATCCCGATTCCCGTCGGAAAGTCGAACCCGGCTGAAAGCCCCATCCCATCGATATCGCCCGGCTGACCGCTCCCCGCCAAAGTGCTCACCCGCCCCTGAGGGAGGAGGATCTTCCGGATGCGATGGTTCTTGCTGTCCGAGACGATCAGGTTTCCCTCGATATCGACGCTCACGCCGGTCGGCCAGTAAAACTGCGCCTCCTCTCGAAGCCCGTCTCGATCTCCCGGCTCCCCCGATCCGGCCACCGTCATGACGTTGCCGTCCGAGCCGATCCGCCGGATGGTGTGCGATCCTGCGTCGGCGACATAAACATTCCCGCCGTTGTCGGCCGCCACCGTCATCGGTTGATTGAATTTTGAAAAGTAGGCGAGGCTGTCGTGATATCCCGGCTCGCCGGTCCCGGCGACGATCATGACGATCCCCGTCGGGGTGACCCGTTTGATTCGATGCGCCCCCCGATCGGCCACATAGAGGCTTCCGTCCGGGGCCACCGCCACGCCGGTTGGATAGACAAACTCCGCCTCCTCGGCCGCTCCCTCTTTATTGCCCTGCCTTCCGCTCCCGGCAACTGTTGAAACGACCCCATCCGGCGTGATTTTTCGGATCCGGAAATTGTCGGCGTCGGCCACATAGAGGTTGTCGTCTCCATCCATCGCGAGCGTATCGGGACCGTGAAAGAGCGCCCCTCTTCCCTTCCCATCGGCGAAGCCGGGAACCCCCTGTCCCGCAAAAGTCGTCACCCAACCGAAGCGGTCGATCTTCCGGATGACATGGTTGTCATAATCGGCGACGAACCGGTCGCCCCGCCGGTTGATCGCAATCCCGGTCGGCCAGGCAAATCGCGCCAGCGACGCCGGTCCGTCTTGAAGGCCGCGCTGACCCGACCCCGCCACAATCGAAACGATTTTTTCGGGGCTTCCCTGAAATGTCTTCTGACCCGGCGTCGAGGCGGGAATCGCCCCTTCGGGGAAAGGGAAATAAGCGCATGCCGAGAAGAGAAAGAAAAGAGATACGATTAAAAAGAGGGGTCGCTTCATTGTCTCCTCACTCATAGATCATTCTATGAGATGGAGACAGGATCGCGCAAGGGAAACGTTCAAATAATTGGATCGTTCATGTGGTGGGCGGGCGAGGCACCGCCTCGCCCCTACCGTCCCCGTCCTAATCAGCGAGGTGAGAAGCGGACCCGGAACCCGATTGAGGAGAAGGGATCGTTCCGATCATTTCGGTGAGAAATTGGCTCGGCCGGTTTCGAACCGGCCGCCCGAAACGGGTCCGCTCCTTCGACCAGAGGAGGTAGAGGCGTTCCTTCGCGCGGGTGATCGCCACATACATCAACCGCCGCTCTTCCTCCAACTCTGCCTCCGACGAAAGCGCTGGCCGGAGCGGGAAGAGCCCCTGTTCGAGGCCGCAGAGAAAGACGGTCGGCCATTCCAATCCCTTGGCGGCGTGGATCGTCAGCAGCTTCACGGAGTCCTCTTCATCCCGCAACTCGTCTTGGACCGATCGGGTAAACTGCCACCGCAGAAAAGCGGAGAGCGAGTGATCTTCCTGATTCTCCGCCTGCCAACGGGCGATCTTCTCGAAGAGCTTCTGCAGATGGGCTTCCTTCAGCGGATAACCCTCTTTTCGGTAACGCTCGGAGAACTGAAATCGGCGATCGACCTCCTTCGCCAGATCCAAAACCGTCGGATACGCTCCCTTCGAGAGCTTCTCCTGAAGATCGAGAAGATGCTCTTTGAACCAGGAGGCGGGAAGCAGATCGAAGAGAGGCCGCTCGGCGCGGGCCGCTTCAAGGTTGAGCGAGGAGAGAACCTCCGGAGAATAATGCTCCTTCGGAAGGATCTTCTTTAAATGATAATCATCCCCCGGGTTGTAAAGGATGATCAGGAAGCTCAAGAGATGCCGGACCTCTTCTTTCTCCCAAAAGGAGGAGGTGACCACCTGATAGGGGATCTTTCGAAGCTGGAGCGCCCTGGCAAGTGGGACCGCCTGCGCATGGGTCCGATAGAGGATCGCCATCTCGGAAGGACGGCACTCCGCCTTTCCATAATCGCGTTTGATGATCGTCGCCACCGCCTCCGCTTCTTTCTCCGGGGTCTCGGCCTGCATCACGGAGACGGCGACCGATCCGGCCCAATCGGTCCGAAGCCGCTTTTCGAGCTGGTATCGATTGTGGGCGATCAGCCGGTTGGCCGCCTCGACGATCGGACCGGTCGATCGATAATTTTGCTCAAGCCGAATGACCTCCACCTCGGGGACCATCTTCGGGAAGGAGAGGATGTGGTCGATATTCGCGCCGCGAAACCGGTAGATGCTCTGATAATCATCCCCCGCCATGAAGAGATGCGCCGGCTGCAGCAGGTTGATCATCTCCCACTGATCCGAATCGGTATCCTGCACTTCATCGACCAAAAGATGGCTGAAGCGCGATCGGTAGGTCTCTCGGACGGCGGTGTGCTCACGAAGGAGGAGGTTGGCCGACTGCAACAGCCCGCGATAATCGAAAGCGTTTCCTTCCTTCAGCCGGCGCTGATATTCGCGAAAAAGGGGATCATTCTGGAAAAACCGGCCGGTCTGGAACTCCCGGACCGCTTCCGCCGGGTCGCGCTTGATCCCCAGCTCGTCGAGAATTTCGCGGAGCAGCTCCACCTGGTCGGATTGATCGTAGATGGAGAAGTTCTTTCGATAGCCGAGAATTTCCCCCCACCGCTCCAGCAAAGAGGCGGCAAACGCATGGAAGGTCAGAAGGCTCAGCTTGCGCTGCTCTCCGATTTCCGCCTCGATCCTGCGGCGCATCTCCCCCGCCGCATGGCGTGTGAAGGTAAGCGCCAGCATATTCCAAGGGGAGATTCCCTCTTTCAGGAGCCGGACCAACCGGAGACTTAAGACCGCCGTCTTCCCGCTTCCGGCGCCGGCATTCACGAGGATCACCTGTGCGCGGCTCTCCACCGCCCGCCGCTGTGCTTCATTGAGATTTTCAATTAATTTCATATTCGCTTTCCATGAAATGTGATTGTAGGGGCGACGCATGCGTCGCCCCTACGCAAACCCGGCCGATTGATTAAGCCGAAGCCATTGCCGGGTCGGCCATCTGGATCATCTTCACTCCAAGGCGGGCGGCATCTCCCGGCGGAATTCCTTCCACCCCCGCGACAATGAAATGATCGAGGTGCCCTTCATCGACGAAGGCACAGAGCGCCTCGATGAACCGCCGGCGGTGGTGAAGGTCGACGCTTTCGAGATTATCGACCAGCAACAACCGGCAGCGCGGCTCGCGGAAGAGGATCAACGCCGTCATCAGCGCGGCGGAGAAGAGCACCCGCTCGCCGGTCGAGAGGGCTTCAAACGGGATGAAATGCTCGCCCCGCTTCCACCCCATCTCGAAGATTTCGTTTCCCCGGACATCTTGAAAACGGAAGCTCAACTCTTTTTCAGGATCGATCGCGTGGAGCAGGTCATTGACGATCTTCGAAAAGGGCCGGATCATCTCCTTGATCATCTCCCCCTGAAGCCCCTTTGGGCCGAGGGCCACAATCAGCTGTTTCAGCGCCTCCACATTCGCGTCGGCCTTTTTCAGGTCGACCTGGTTCTGCTGGTAGGCGATCCAGAGGGAGCGCCGCTCCTCCTGTTCGGCGAGACGGCGCTTCAGTTCCTCCAGATGGCGCTCGAGCCCCTCTTTTTGGAGGATCAGATCGGCGGGATCGGCATAACCGCCGTCGGACGCCTCTTCCGCCTCCAGCCGGGCCAAGGCCGCCATCAGTTCCGCCTGCTTCTCCTCCCCTTGGCCAGCGCGCTGAAGCATCTCCTCCCAGACGGCGATCTGCTTTTGCGTTTCGCGTTCTTCCCGATCCAGCGACAGAGCGCGCGCCTGAAGGGGTCCGAGGCTCGCCTGCAATCCCCGATAGCGCTGCCATCGCATCGATTGCAACGACTCGCTCTCGCAGATCGCCGTTTCCTGCGCGGAGAGCCGATCCCGTCCCTGTGTAATCACCGGGGTGAAGTCGACCGGACATTGAATCCCTTCGACCACGGGACAGATACCCTGAACCGATTCGGCGCGATCGAGCCCTTTCTTCTCCATCTCCAATGCGATCTTCAGCCCATTCAGCCGCTTCTCCTCCTGCTCGATCTCGCCAAAGAGGGCGGCCGTCGCCTGCTCGACCTGGTCTCTTTCCGCTTGCAGCGGCACGCGATCAAACGACCGGCTCCGCAGTTCGGCGATCTGCGTTCGGATCTTCTCAACGGAGGCCGCGGCGGCCTCCCGCTCAATCAAACGGGACCGTAATCCTTCGATTTCTCGTCCCCGCGCTTCCGCCGATTTCCGACGCGCCTCATCCTTGGCAAGCTCTTCCCGGATGAGGATGATCCTTTCTTGAATCTCTTCGATCTCCCGTTGGGTCGTCCGTGCCGCTTCGGAAGGAACGAACGGCTCCTGATTTCGGGTGTGAAGCATCCGGCGCGCCGCCGAGATTCCTTCCTTCTTTCGAAGGGACCAGAGGGAGAATTCTTTCTTAAGATGGATCAGCATCCGATCGAAGTTCGACTGAAGATCGTGGCCCTCCGTCCAGAGGGCGAAGGCCTTGTCGATCCAGGCGTGCAGCGTGAGGGAGCTGACAGGCGCGCGGACCGCTTGGATCAGCCGGCTCTTCAGATGGGCTTTCTCCCATCCGAGCTCTTTCGTCGGCGAGAGCCCGAAGAGGAACGCCCGCTTCTTCGCATCGGAGAGGGAGAGAAACGCATTGAGATCGAAAGAAACTGCAAAATCACCCACTTCTTCGGCGATGCGCCGATGGGCGTCGGCCAGATTCTTCTCCCCTTGATGGGGCGAAACCCAAACCGAGGTCGAGACCGCCCCCCGGCTGAGCTTAAAGGTTCGGTGAAGGATGAATTTTGCTTCGGTCTCGATCTCCACCGACATCTCCCGGCCGGAGGCAAGTTGAACCACGGAAGCCGGAGTCCGGCCAAGGCGCGGCTCATAGCCGAGAATGCCGACCATGACCGCCTGGAGCAAGGCGCTCTTGCCGGCCCCGTTCGGTCCGACCAAGAGCATCTTGGGAGCGATCGCCCACTCGGACCGCTTCCCCTTAAAGTTATGAAGACGAAGACGTGCCAGCTTCGACATTTATCCCTCCTTGGCGGGATTCGCCGCGGGGGGATTCTCCGCCGGTTTGGACGGACCCGATATCCGCTCCTGATCTTCCGGCGGGATGGCGCCGTATTCATCCCCTTCCAGCGCCCCTTCCAGGCTGACCTCTTCGAACCGGGCTTCTTCGATCGCCCGTTCGACCTGGACCTCTCTCGGATCGGTCTGTCCCTTTTCGATCTTTTCGCCGAGCTCGGCGAATTTCTTGAAATCGAAATCGTGCTTGAAGCCATAGACCGTGATCTTGGCCACCCCGTTCTGGACCTCGACCGTTTTGGCGGCGATCGCCGGATGCTTCAACAGCGCGTTTCGGGTGCAAATCGACTGGGCGTGGCGGTCTCCGAATTTTTGCCGGCTGACATGCTGATTGAAAACCTCCTGGATCTCCCCATGCGAGAGATCGACCCAGAGGCCGACCGGATCTTCAATTTCGAAAAAGACGAGCGCACGTCCCGGACGATCGGGGGAGAGGGAAGCGGGCGGCTTCTCCTTCATCCCATAGGTCCCGCAGACCGGGTAGCGCCGGACCTTCACCTGAAGGTCCTGGAGAAAGTAGGTATAGACGTTGAAAAAAAGGGTATAGTCGACGCCGACCATATTCCCGATCGGGTTTGGACCGAAGATGATCTTCCGGACATAAACCGACTGGATCGCCCGCGTCTTCGGATGCCGTTCGATGTAGGGGTTGGACACTTCTTTTCCGTCGACGACGACGGAGGGGGGGGTCATGATGTTCAGGCCGGGAAGCTGGTTGAGTTTGTCGGCGCCGGCCGACGTGATCATCCAGTGCTCGCCGATCCGCTGGATCTCTTTGTTGCGCTCGGAAAGGGGGACCGGCATCTTGCAGGCGCGCATGACTCCGGAGGCGTCCCGGCGGATAAAAACTTCTCCGTCGCCGAGGAGGGCGACGTTCTGATTTCGGAGGGCTTGGTTTTCTTTCTGGAGGGTTTCAAACGAATCTTTCTTAGCGGTAGGAATACTCATTTTTTCTCCTTCTCTCCTGCGATGCCGTCGGTTCTAATTCGCAGGATGCAATTAAGATCAACTCGCGGCTCATCAAGGAGGTCCGCTCCCCATGGGGAGCTCCCGTGAGACCGCTCCTGTCACACATGTCGAATTGCACCTGAACGCGCAGTAAAACGTTCCTTGTGCAATCGTTTATGAGCAATAAACGGAGCCCAAGCGCTAAAAAACGCCGCTGGAAGGATCAAAAAATACGAAGAGGTTGGAAGATCTCAGAGGCAAACAGACGGAAAAGCAGGACAACGAGAAGGAGCTTACAAAATCAATTTCAAAAGCAAAAACCAGTCTTAAAACCTCACTCCGTTCTTACCTAAAACGCTTCTGTTTATAACATTTTACGACCTCATTGTCAACGGAGCCGAAGGGGGTTTCCCTCTTGAACCGGACCGATTCTCTTGACATGAAAATGCCTGAATGTTACTGTTTTTCAACATTTTCTAATATCACCCAAACCAGCGGTGAGGGTCTCGTTCGAGTGATGAAGACAAAACAAAAGGAGGCGCGCTCCGAACAAGACGCCCTCTCAAAAATGGACGGGAACGCCTCGGATCGAGATCCCTCTCCGAAATGGGCGCGCTGGATTGCAACCGGCTTCGGCGTCGGCTATTTCCCCATCATGCCGGGAACCCTCGGCAGCCTCCTCGGTTTCTCCTTCTTTCTCGCCCTTCGCCCCCTCCCGCCGGTTCTCTATTTATTCACCCTCATCGCATTCATCTTTTTGGGGGTCCATACGGCCGGTTTATCCGAATCGTTCTTTCAGAAAAAAGATGCATCCGAAATTGTGATCGACGAGATTGTGACGATGATGGGGGTCCTTTTTCTGATTCCTCCGTCGGTCGGATGGTGGTTCGCCGGTCTGATTGCCTTTCGCGTTTTTGATATCCTCAAACCCCCTCCCTGCCGGCGATTGGAGCGGCTTCCGGGAGGATGGGGGGTCATGGCCGACGACCTCCTGGCCGGCGCCTACACGATCGTCTTCCTTCAACTGCTCGCACTAATCCTCAACGATATACCGGGGGGTTAATGGAAATCCGAGAGGGAAAAACCCTGGAAGAGATCATCGGGAAACTTCTCCTGCAGCAGAAAAAATGGCTGGCGATCGCCGAGTCGTGCACCGGAGGAGGGATCGCCGCCCGGATGACCCGTATCCCGGGCAGCTCCCGCTATTTCGATTCGGCCTGTGTGACCTACAGCAACCGATCCAAAGAGAAGCTGCTGGGGGTCCCAAACGCCCTTCTGGCAGAGAAGGGGGCGGTCAGCGCGGAGGTCGCCGCCGCGATGGCCGAAGGAATCCGGAAAAAGGCGGGGGTCGATCTCGGCCTCTCGGTCACCGGGATCGCCGGGCCGGACGGGGGAAGTCCTCAGAAGCCGGTCGGGTTGGTCTACATCGCCCTCTCGGATGGCCGCGAAACCATTCCCGAGCAGTTCCAATTTCACGGCGATCGAGAAACGATCCAAGCCGAGGCGGTGCAGACGGCGCTGGAGAAAGTGAGAAGATATCTCACCCGCGGTTAAATCCCAAAGGCCGACCTGATCCCCTTTTTCTGCTTCGTATTCCGCACTTCGCATTCCGCATTTGTAATCCCCGCCTCTCTTTCAAAAAAAGTAAAAAAATGGTATAAGAGGGGATCGAAAATCAGAACCCCGATATGAGAATTCGTCTTTTTATTGCCTTGCCGATCTCGGAAGAAATACGAAAGCGCTGCGAGGCGCTGGAAGAGATCGGCCGGCAAAAGGCTTCTTCCATTCGCTGGGTCGATCCGGAACAGATTCATCTGACCCTCTTCTTTTTGGGTTGGACCGACCCGGCCCTGCAGCCGAGAATTGAAGCGCAGATTCGGGAGTCGGCCCGTGAGGCGACGCCCTTCTCCACCCAGATCACCGGATTAGGGGTCTTTCCGAAACCCTCCTCTCCCAAGGTCTTCTGGGCCGGCGTCTCGAATGAGCCGCCGCTCCTTGCCCTGCAGCAGAATCTCTCGGCGCGGATGGCGGCGTTGGGATTTTCCATCGAGACCCGCCCCTATCGGCCGCATCTCACGTTGGGTCGAATCAAAGGGCCGGTCCCCGAAACCTTTACACGCTGGGTCGCGGAGGGAAACGGGCTCCAAATCGGACGTTGTGAAATGGAGAGCGTCACCCTGATGGAAAGCCGGATGAGACCGGAAGGATCGGTTTATAGCCCGCTGTTTACCACGGCGCTGGGGGGAGCCCCTCGAGAACGGGTCATGGGGTTTTGATAAGAGACATCACTTACTTTATCAAGGAGAAAACATGGCAGAGCGAGAATTAAAGGAGAGAGAGAGCCAGCGAGGAAAAGCGCTTGAGCTGGCAATGTCGCAGATCGAGAAGCAGTTCGGTAAAGGGGCGATCATGAAATTGGGGGCCGATGAGATTTCGGCCAATATTCCCGTGATCTCAAGCGGATCGCTGGGACTCGATATCGCCTTGGGAGTCGGCGGACTTCCCCGCGGACGGGTCATCGAGATCTTCGGACCGGAGTCGTCCGGAAAGACGACCCTCTCTCTTCATGCCATTGCCGAAGCGCAAAAGGCGGGAGGGGCCGCCGCGTTTATCGATGCGGAACATGCCCTCGACATTCACTACGCCGGACGCCTGGGGGTGAAGGTCGATGACCTCCTTGTCTCTCAGCCCGACACGGGAGAGCAGGCATTGGAGATCGCGGAGACCCTCGTTCGGAGCGGCGCCCTCGACATCATCGTGATCGACTCCGTGGCCGCCCTGGTTCCCCGCGCTGAAATCGAGGGGGAGATGGGAGACTCCCATATGGGTTTGCAGGCCCGATTGATGTCGCAGGCGCTTCGGAAGCTGACTGCGGCGATCTCGAAGTCGCAGACCACCGTGATCTTCATTAACCAGATCCGGATGAAGATCGGCGTGATGTTCGGAAACCCGGAGACGACCACCGGCGGAAATGCGCTGAAGTTCTACTCCTCGGTCCGGCTCGACATCCGACGCATCGAGGCGATCAAAGAAGGCCAAGAGGTGACCGGAAACCGCGTTCGCGTGAAGGTCGTCAAAAACAAGATCGCTCCCCCCTTCCGGCAGGCCGAATTCGACGTTCTCTTCAACGTCGGCGTCTCCAAACTGGGGGAGATCCTCGATCTGGGGGTTGAAAAGAAGATCGTCGAAAAGAGCGGGGCCTGGTATTCCTACAAGGGAGACCGGATGGGACAGGGCCGGGACCAATCGATCAATTATCTGAAGGAGAATCCGGCCGCCGCAGCGACGATCGAGTTGGCGATCCGGGAAGTCAGCGGCCTTCCGACGAACGGAAAGAAAGAGCCGGTCGCCCCGGCGCCGGCCTTGGCCGCAGAGCGGACCAAAGTGAAAGCTTAAAAAGCTTAAGAAAAGATGTTCCCGGGAAGGAGGCTTCCCGGGAGCGGCTCATTCCATTTCATACATACCCGCGGGTGATTTCCAAGAGGGCCCTCCGGCCCCCAGAATCGCTTCCCTATGGTAAACTTTCAGGCGGAAGGTCTCCGGCTGATTACACCAGAGATATCAGGGAGATCGATTCTCGATGTGAACTCATTCTGGAGGGGAAACGTATGAAAATCGATGAGCTGTTGAAGGCCGCGATGGAGAAAGGCTCGTCCGACCTTCATTTGAAGGTCGGCGTCGCCCCAATGGCCCGGGTCCATGGATCGCTCGCTCCATTGGAGAAATTTCCAAAAATCACACAGGAAGAGGCGATCAGCCTCGCCTTTTCCGTGATGAACCCGCAGCAGAAGGAGAAGTTCAAAGAGCGGTGCGAGATCGACTTCGGCTACGGCGCGGCCGGCTTGGGGCGGTTCCGCGTCAACGTCTTTCAGCAGCGGGGGACGATCGGGATGGTCTTCCGTGTCATTCCGACCAAGATCCTCTCGGTCAACGATCTGCTCCTCCCCCCGATCATTGAGAAGCTGGCGTCGGAACATCGCGGTTTAATCTTGGTGACCGGAACCACCGGGAGCGGAAAATCGACTACGTTGGCCGCCATGGTTGATTACATCAACCAGAACCAGATGGTCAACATCATGACGATCGAAGACCCGATCGAGTTTTTGCACCGGGACAAGAAGGGGATCGTCAGCCAGCGGGAGATCGGCCACGATACCGAGTCATTTAGCGTCGCCTTGCGCTCCGCGCTGCGTCAGGACCCCGATGTGATTCTGGTGGGGGAGATGCGCGACTTCGAGACGATCTCGACGGCGCTCACGGCGGCCGAGACCGGGCATCTGGTGATGAGCACCCTGCATACGCTCGATGCGGTCGAGACGATCAATCGGATCATTTCGGTCTTCCCGCCGTACCAGCAGAAGCAGGTCCGGTTGCAGCTTGCCTCGGTCCTTCGGGGGATCATTTCACAGCGCCTGGTCCCCAAAGCGGACGGACGCGGGCGGGTCCCTGCGGTGGAGGTCTTGGTCGCCACCCAGACGATTCGGGAGGCGATCATCGATCCCGAAAAAACGCGGCGGGTTCACGACGTCCTCGCCGTCGGCGGAACGCAGTATGGGATGCAAACCTTCGATCAGTCGTTGTATCATCTTTATAAACAGCAATTGATCAGCTACGAAGAGGCACTGAAGTGGACGAGCAATCCGGAAGACTTCGCGCTGAAGGTCAAGGGGATTCAGTCGACGAGTGAGAGCTGGGAGGAATCGAACGATCAAGCGGATGGCGGAAAGCTACAGGTCGACCGCTTCTAGGCCCGCCCGACGCGCCGAAGCGCCGGCGGCCCCAAGCGGCGAAAGAGAAGCGCATCAAACGGCCGGCGCGTCGCGCCCGGCCGATCGTGCAAAACAGTCCGCCTACCGGCTCCTTTCCTATCGGGATCGGAGCGTCAAAGAGATCGAAACCAAACTCGCCGAGAAGGGTTACTCGGAAGAGATCATCGCGGAGGTGATCGCCTCGCTGAAAGAGGCGAATTATCTCGATGACGATCGCTTCGCCCGGCAGTGGGTCCGCTTCCGCACGGAACACCGCCACTTCGGTCCGATCCGCTTGAAAAGAGAGCTTCTAGAAAAGGGAATCTCCTCGGAAGAAGCCGATCGCGCCATCGAAGGCCGCTCGGAGGAGTGGGACTTAGTCGAGCAGGCGGAAGCGGCCCTCCGGCGGCGATTCAAAGACGCCTCTTTACTCCACGATTTGAAAACCCGGCAGAAAGCCTATGCTTTTTTGCAGCGGAAAGGTTTTAATACGGAGACGATTTTTAAAGTATTTAAGATGATGGCAAACCCGGCATCGGAATAGAATAGGGAAAGATGATGACCTCCTCAGAGATCCGTTCAAAATTCATTCGTTACTTTGTCGAGCACGGCCACACCGAGGTGCCGAGCTCCCCGCTGATTCCGGAGAAGGACCCGACCCTCCTCTTCACCAATGCCGGGATGGTTCAGTTCAAGGCGGTCTTTTTAGGGGAGGAAAAGCGTCCCTACAAACGGGCCGCCTCGTCTCAGAAGTCAATGCGCGCCGGCGGAAAACATAACGACCTCGACAACGTCGGCCAGACCGCCCGGCATCACACCTTCTTCGAGATGCTCGGCAATTTCTCCTTCGGCGACTATTTTAAAAAAGATGCGATCGACTTCGCCTGGGAGCTTCTGACGAAGGAATTCCAGCTTCCCCCCGCGCGGCTTTACGCCACTGTCTTTCGGGATGACGATGAAGCGGCCGAGCTTTGGAAGAAGTATCTCCCGGCCGACCGGATCCTCCGGCTCGGCGAGAAAGACAACTTCTGGCAGATGGGAGACACCGGGCCGTGCGGCCCTTGCTCCGAGATCTTGATCGATCAGGGAGCGCAGGTCCATCCCGACTGCCCCGGAATCGGAAAGTGCGACTGCGATCGCTATCTGGAGATCTGGAATTTGGTCTTCATGCAATACAACCGCGATGCCCAGGGAAAGCTGACCCCGCTGCCGAAACCGAGCATCGACACCGGGATGGGATTGGAGCGGATCACAGCGGTCTGCCAGGGAGTCTTGAGCAACTACGATACCGATCTCTTCCAGCCGATTTTCAAGGCGATCGCCGAACGGGCCGGCCAGTCCGAGCAGGCGGTCCGGGGAGCGATGGCGGGACGGGTCATCGCCGATCACCTCCGCGCGATTACTTTTTTGATCAACGACGGCGTAATCCCTTCGAACGAAGGACGCGGCTATGTTCTCCGGCGGATCCTCCGGCGCGCGGCCCGGTTTGGAAAACAGCTCGGATTCCATGATCCTTTTCTCCACGAGCTGACCGGTGTGGTGATCGACACGATGCGCGGCCCCTATCCCGATCTGGAACAGCATCGAAAACAGATCGCGCAGGCGGTTCTCCTGGAAGAAGAGCGGTTCATTCATACGCTGAACCAGGGGGTGCAGATCCTGGAAGGAATCATTGCCAAGGTGAAAGGCCAAGGGATTCAGGTGATCCCGGGAGAAGATCTCTTTACCCTCTACGACACCTACGGCTTTCCGCTCGATCTGGCCGCGGAGATGGCGCAAGAGGCGGGGCTCGGCGTCGACGAGACCGGCTTCAATGCTGCGATGGAAGTCCAACGGGAGCGAGCAAGGAAATCGTGGGTCGGCGCCGGCGAGGAAGAGCGGGGGGCGCCGATCTATCGAGCCTTGGTAGAAGAGATCGGAAAAAGCCAATTCACCGGGTATGAACATCTTGAAGAAGAGGTCACCCTCCTGGCGATTCTGAAAGGAACCGAACGGGTCTCTTCTGCAAAAGGGGGAGAAACCGTCGATCTCGTTTTCAATCCCTCCCCCTTCTACGCGGAAGGAGGAGGACAGGTCGGAGATCGAGGAACCCTCTCGTCACCCACAGCGCTGGTCGAAATCAACAACACCGTTAAACCGGTCCCCGATCTTCATCTTCATCGGACGAAGGTCGTCCAAGGAACGATCACGGTCGGCGAGCGGGTTCATGTGACTGTCGATGCCGAGGCGAGAAAAAATGCGGCGCGGAACCACACCGGAACCCACATCCTTCATGCGGTCCTGCGGGAGGTCCTCGGCGATCATGTCAAACAAGCCGGATCGCTCGTCGCCCCCGACCGCCTTCGGTTCGACTTCTATCACTTCTCCGCGCTGACCGAGAAAGAGATCGACCGGATCGAGGCGCGGGTGAACGAGCGGATTCGAGAAGATGCCCATGTCGAGACCGAGGTGATGGAGACGAAAGACGCGATCGCCACCGGGGCGATGGCCCTCTTCGGCGAAAAATACGGCGAAAAGGTCCGCGTGGTGCGGGTCGCCGACTTCAGCCGGGAGCTCTGCGGCGGCACCCACTGCCACGGCGCGGGGGAGATCGGCTTCTTCAAGATCGTCAAGGAGAGCAGCGTCGCTGCCGGCATCCGCCGGATCGAAGCGCTCACCGGTCCGGCCGCCTATCAGCATGTGAAAAATCAGGAGCGGGTCTTGCGCGAGGTTTCGAGTCTCCTCAAGACGCGGCCGGAAGAGGTCGCCCAGAAAGCGGAGCGGCTGAATACCCAGCTTCAGGAAAAGGATCGGGAGATCGAACGGCTCAAATCGCGCGCGGCGGCGCCCGCGTCCGATCCTCTTGCGAATGCCCGCAAGATCGGACCGGTCTCTCTGATCGCCGAGAAAATCTCCCCGGCGGAAATTAAAGATATCCGGGCGCAGGCCGATCGATTCCGCGACCGGCTCAAATCGGGGGTGATTATTGTCGGTGCGCCAGACCCGAAGGGGGAAAAGGTATCGATCGTCGTGATGGTCACCCCCGACTGGGCCTCGCGTCTTTCGGCCTCGGAAATCGTCAAAGGGATCGCCGGCCTCATCGAGGGAACCGGCGGCGGGAAACCGGAGATGGCCCAGGCCGGCGGCAAGCGGATCGAAAAACTCGACGCCGCCCTGGAGCAGGCCGTCCAGGTGATTGAGAAGCTGATCGGAGGAAATTAACACGCCGCAACGGGTCTTTTGACTTGTAGGGGTGCCATTCATGGCGCCCTCTGGCTGGGCGTGATAAATCACGCCCCTACAGCATCGTCTCCTAATTTCATTTTATTTTATTAAGGAGGTGCCTATGTTTACCGCACTCAGGAAAGCCGCTTTAATCGGACTTGCATTGACCGAGCGGGCCAAAGAGGTGGCCGACGAGCTCGCGAAGAAGGGGGAGGAGAGCCAAACCGAAGAGGCGCGGCGCGTCCGGGCCTTTTTCGAATCGGCCGAAAAAGGGGAGCAGGAGCTCAACCAGAAGATGTCCGACCTCGGCAAAAGAATCGCCGGGAATGTCCGGTTTCCTTCCCGGGCCGATATCGACCGGCTGGAGAAAGAGCTCGCCGATCTGGCCGCCCAATTCCGACGATGGGAGTCCTCCCGTCGCGAAAAAGGGGAGCCGGCCGCCTGACCGGGCTCCCTTTTCGTATCGGCCTTCATTCGTTATAATAGAAGTCATGAACCGATCCACAGCAGAAAACGACTCACCTGTCTGTCGGCGGAAAAGGTTGTCCGAGCAACTTCTTGAAAGATTTGGTGTCTGTATCCAGAGGGAAGCAACCTCCTTCGAGTGAGCGCGCATGGTCAAGGTTTGGATCACCCTTTTTTCTTTTACCCTCGTCATTGCCGTCGGGGCCGTTCGCGGCCTCCAATTTCTGAATCATCCCCCCTCCCTTGCAGAAACCCACAAAGTCATCGAAATCACCGAAGGGGCCACTTATAACAGCGTCTCCGAGCTTTTGGAGCGCGAGGGGCTGATCACCAGTCGAATTTATTTTCGTCTCCTCGGCGCTTGGACGGGAAATGAAAAAAACATCAAGCCGGGTGAATACGGCCTCCACACGGCGATGCGGCCGATGGAGCTGCTCGATCTCCTCGTGCGAGGCAAGATCCTTCACTATCAGGTGGTGATTCCGGAAGGATCGACCGCCCGGCAGATCGCGAAGCTGCTCGAAGCGGCCAAGCTCACCGAGGCCGAGGTCTTTATGAAAGTCGTGGTCGATCCGACCTTAATGAGTGAGTTCGGGATCGAAGGGGAAAGCTTGGAAGGATATCTCTTTCCCGATACCTACCAGTTTCCAAAGCGAACCCCGCCCCATGAGATCGTCCGGCGAATGGTCACCCAATTTCAGGCGGCCTATGATGAATCACTCCGTAGAAGGGCCGATCAACTCCGCATGACGCAGCGGGAGGTCGTCACCCTCGCTTCGATCATCGAGAAGGAGACGGGGCATCCTTCCGAGCGGGGCCTGATCTCCGCCGTTTTTCACAACCGCCTGAAGAAAAAGATGCGTCTTCAGAGCGATCCGACCGTCATCTTCGCTCTCACTGAATTCGACGGGAATATTCGCAAAAGAGATCTCGGCATCCCCTCTCCTTACAATACCTATCGTTTCATCGGCCTGCCGCCCGGCCCGATCGCGAATCCGGGGAAGGAATCGCTCTATGCCGCCCTTTTTCCGGCTTCTGTCGATTACCTCTATTTCGTTTCCAAAAATGACGGAACCCATGTCTTTTCGAAAACCCTCCGCGAGCACAACAACGCAGTGAACAAGTACCAACGCAAGAGGGCCTGAAAGCGATGACGCACGCCCCTCGGAAAAGGGTCATTCTCATTGTCCTCGACGGCGTCGGCGCCGGGGCCCTCCCCGATGCGGACCGGTACGGCGACGCCGGGAGCGATACCCTCGGCCACATATCTCGAGCGGTAGCGCTTCGTCTTCCGACGCTGGAGAAGTGGGGTGTGGGACGAATCGACGATCTCGAAGGGATTGCGCCGGTTCCTCATCCGATCGCCTATTTCGGGAAGATGGCGGAGCGATCGGCGGGGAAAGATACGGTGATCGGCCACTGGGAGATGACGGGGGTGATCACCCCCACCCCTTTCCCCACCTATCCGAACGGCTTTCCGCCGGAAGTGATCGGCCCTTTTGAAGCGGCGATCGGACGGAAGGTCCTCGGAAACAAGGTCGCCTCCGGAACGGAGATCATCAAGGAGCTCGGCGCGGAGCAGATGGCGACCGGGGCGCCGATCGTCTACACCTCCGCCGACTCGGTCTTTCAGATTGCCGCGCACGAGGCGACCCTCCCGCCCGAAAAACTTTGGGAGATCTCCCGGATCGCCCGCGATCTCCTGAAGCCGCCGCACCAGGTTGCGCGGGTCATCGCAAGGCCGTTCATCGGCGAGCCGGGGAAATTCGTCCGGACCGACCGCCGCCGCGATTTCTCCGTCGCCCCGCCGGGCGAGACCCTGCTCGACCGTCTTCAAGCGGCGCGGATTCCGGTCATCGGCATCGGAAAAATCGAAGATATCTTCTCGGGAAGGGGGATTTCGGAATCGGTCCACACCCACGACAACAACGACGGCATCGATCAAACCGTTCGGTTCATCGACCGGACCGACACCGGATTGATCTTCACGAACCTGGTCGACTTCGATATGCTTTACGGCCATCGAAACGATGCCGTCGGATTCGCGAAGGCGCTGGAGGAGTTCGATCGTCGCCTTCCTGAGATCGTCTCGAAGATGAAGGAGGGGGATTGGCTGATTCTCACCGCCGACCATGGGAACGATCCCCTTTTTCCCGGCACCGACCACACGCGGGAGTATGTGCCGCTGATCGTTTTTCAGAAAGGGGTTGAGTCTGGGCGCGATCTCGGGATTCGAGCGACCTTCGCCGACCTGGGACAGACCCTGGCGGAGATCTTTGAGGTCGGGTCGCTGCCGGTTGGAAAGAGCTTCCTTCCGCTGATCGCCGCACCCGCTGCATAAACCGACTTCTCATCCGGAGTTTTCCGATGGATTATGAAAAGAAGCTACAAGCGCTCGGCTTTACCTTACCCTCCCCGCCCAAGCCGGTCGCAACCTATGTCCCGGCGGTTCGAAGCGGAAATCTCTTATTTCTATCCGGGATGATTCCGATGGTGGAGGGGAAGATGGCGATGGTGGGGAGGCTCGGGAAAGAGCTGACGGTGGAACAGGGACAGCAGGCGGCGCGGATCACGCTGCTGAATGCGCTGGCAGTCATCAAGGCCGAGCTTGGCTCGCTCGATCAGGTCCAGCGGATCGTCCGGATCGGCGTCCACGTCGCCTCCGCCGAAGGATTCACCCAGCAACCGGCCGTCGCAAACGGCGCATCGGATCTCCTGGTTCAAATTTTTGGCGATGCTGGCCGGCACGCCCGCCTGGCGCTGGGGGCCGCCGAATTGCCGCTCGGCGCGCCGGTGGAGTTGGAGATGATCGTAG
This sequence comes from Candidatus Manganitrophus morganii, assembly GCA_021651055.1. NCBI lineage: Bacteria > Pseudomonadati > Nitrospirota > Nitrospiria > Candidatus Troglogloeales > Candidatus Manganitrophaceae > Candidatus Manganitrophus > Candidatus Manganitrophus morganii. The sequence goes on along the minus strand of JAJHOH010000001.1, from coordinate 2,459,385 downwards.
AGATAAGGTGATTGCCGCTTACTCCAAGTTTACTTGAATCTCCGCATGCGATCTCAGCCGAGCCAGGTACTCCATTTCCTTTGTCATCCGCTTTTCCTCGCTTAAGGTTTTTCGGATCATCGGCTCAACCTCCTCCTGCGTCTTCCCGCCGAAATCGGCCGCATGCTCTTGATAATACCGCGTCACCTCTTTCGGAGAAATGAAAACAAACGCGTGAATCCGTTCCTGGAGAAGTTTCTCCACCCAAAGCCACTCTTTGATCTCCTCTTTTAATTCATCTAAAGAAAGCCCGGTCTGTCCGAGAACCTCTTGGAAGGCGCTCTCCGTTTTGAATCGCTCACGGAGGGCCTTCAATCGTTGTTGAACTTCCGGTTCAGTTGGAACTTGAAGAACAAATCGATGCGCCTCGGATCGGAGGAGCCGGTTCTCGATGACCTGTTCCAATATTTTTTTTAAATCTTCCTCAGACTCGTTCTTTCCTAAGTCCTCAAAGAAGGCCTGATGGCGATGAAGGTCGGAGAGAAAAATAATCTTGCCGTTGAGGGTCGCCGCGATCCGCTCCGCCGGCTCTGAGGCAAACCCGATGGAAGAAAACACCGGAAGGGATAAAAGTAAAATGAGGATCAAACGGCGCATCTAGGCGAGGACCACCTCGGTTCGGGTCAGTAGATCGTGGAGCGCTCTTTTTTTTCTATTAAAAATGGTCATCAAAAACCCGAAGCCGAAAAAGAAGCTGGAGAGAAAGTAACCGAACGACCGTACGAGCGCACGGAAGGGGGAGAGGGGAGCACCTCCGGAGGCGACGACTTTGATCCGGACCAGCATCTTCGCCGGCGTCTGGCCGCCATCCGCGTGAAAGAAGGTGAAATAGCCGAGAAAGAGGCAAAACCAAGCGGCGATAAAAGGCGCCACCCAGGGGGTCAATGATCCCCCTTCGGTAAGAAAAAGGCCTTCTCCTCCGGTTGAATAGCGGATGCCGAGAAAACCGGCGGCCAACAGCGCGAGATAGAGAATTTCGATAATCAAGAAGTCGATGAGAAAAGCGACGACACGGCGAAGAAAACCGGCCGGTTGAACCGCTGCGGTCTCTGTCTTTTCTTCCGGAAACAACGACGCGGGAAAGAACTCGGGAAGCTCCCCTCCCATCGGCCGGTCAACGCGCTCCATTTATCTTCCCTTCGATTTCATATTGAACGATCGATAAAGCGGAAAGCGCGGCCGTCTCGGCCCGCAGAATCCGCGCTCCGAGAGAGAGCGCCTGATATCCCATCGCGCAGGCGGCATCGACCTCCGCTTTCTCCAATCCGCCTTCCGGCCCGATCAGAACAACCCCTTCGCGCGGAGAAGACGCGATCGCCTCCGCGATCCGTCCTCGCGGCGATTGAGGGGGTGCCCCTTCCCAGAAAATCAGCTTCAAGCCATAGCCGGCCGTTTTCGTCAGAAACGCCAGCAGCTCGGTCGGCGGGTCGAGCATCGGAATGCTCCAGCGCCCCGACTGTTGAGCCGCCTCCGTGATGATCTTCATCCAGCGCTCCTGCTGATGAGACAGACGGTCCGCTTTGGGCCGGACGACCGCCCGCTCCGTGATCAGCGGGGTCATCCGGGCCACCCCCAGCTCGGTTGCCTTTTGCAAAACCCATTCAATCTTCTCCCCTTTCAACAAGCCGATCCCCAAATGGAGGGCCGGAAGGGGAAAAGGGGGAGGGTTCTCCTCGTGCAGCACCTCCAGGGTCAGCCGCGCCGGATGCGATTCGATCAGCCGGGCGGTGTACCGCTTCGGTTGCTCATCGACCAGAAGAAGGGTCTCCCCTTCTTGCGAACGGAGAACATCGCGAAGATGGTGGGCCAGACGATCCTGGACGGTGATTTTTCCATGATCGACCTGCTTTGAGTGGATAAAATAGACAGGCATGGAAGTGAGGCGCTGATCACTTGTTTTTATTCGAAGAGGTTCTTCACTTTTTCGAAGAGTTTTCCCGAATCGGGCTCGATCGACTCTCCGCTGATTTTCGCGAATTCTTCCAGAAGCTCCCGCTGCTTCGCTGTGATTTTACTCGGAATCTCGACCTTGATCCGAACCAGCTCATCACCGATCCCGTATCCGCGGATATTCGCGAAACCCAGCCCTTTCAGACGGAAGATCTTTCCATCCGCCGTTCCGGGAGGAATCTTCACCGCCGTCGGCCCCTTCATCGTCGGGGCGTCGACCTTTCCGCCGAGGATCGCTTTGACGAAGCTGATCGGAACTTGACAGAGGATGTGATCGCCGTCCCTGGAAAACTGAGGATGCTCCTCCACGGTCAGGACCACGTAGAGATCGCCGGTCGGCCCGCCGTTGAGTCCCGGTTCCCCCTCGCCCATGACGCGCAGCCGCGAGCCGGTCTCGACCCCGGGAGGAATCTTGACGGAGATCGTCTTATCGCGCGCGATATACCGCTCCCCTTTACACTGCGGACAGCTCTCCGAGATGATTCGCCCCTCTCCCCGGCACTGGCTGCAGGTGCGGCTGACCGCAAACATTCCCTGCTGGAATCGAAGCTGCCCTGCGCCGCCGCAGGTCGGGCAGACCTTGGTGGCCCCTCCCTTGGCGCCCGTTCCCTTGCAGGCGCTGCAGGCTTCGGGACGGCGCAATCTGATCTTCGCCTCCTTCCCGAAATAGGCTTCTTCAAAGGTAATGGTCATGTTGTAGCGAAGATCGTTCCCCCGCTGCGCCCGCGTGCGGGCGCGCCCCCCGGCCGAAGCGCCGAAAAACTCTTCGAAGATGTCGCCGAAGATATCGGAGAAGCCCCCTTGATTGAAGTCAAAACCGCCCGCGCCGCCGCCGGCCGGTCCGGCGTGGCCGAAGAGGTCATAACTCTTCCTCTTTTCGGCGTCGGCCAAAACGCTGTAGGCCTCATTGACCACTTTGAATTGTTCCTCGGCCGCTTTATCACCCGGATTTCGATCAGGATGAAACTTAAGGGCCATCTTGCGATAGGCCTTCTTCAGCTCTTCCTCTGAAGCGGTCCGTTCGACACCGAGTACTTCGTAATAATCTTTTTTGCTGGCCACGGAACTCCCTAAGATCAATAGTGACATTAAAAACCAGCCGCCTGATCGGCTTTCGAGGACCGCCAGGCGGCTGGAGACTGACTCATACTTTACTACTTTTTATCCGTTTCTTCAAACTCGGCGTCGACCACGTTTTCATCTTTGGCCTGTTGTTGCCCACCGGCGGCCCCGCCGTCTCCGGTCGGTCCCGCCTGAGCCCCGGCCGCCGCGCCGGCGCCGGTCTTCTTATACATCTCTTCGGCCAATTTATGGGAGGCCTTGGAGAGCTCGGAAATGGCCGCCCGAATCTCTTCAATGTTATTCGACTCCATCGCCTTTCGTGTCTGTGAGATCTTCTCCAGAATCTGGTTTTTCTCTTCCGGAGAAATCCGATCGCCGAATTCGGTCACCGATTTTTCGGTGGCGTAGATTAGATTGTCGGCCTCATTGCGGACCTCGATCAGCTCTTTCTTTTTCTTATCTTCTTCCGCATGCGCCTGGGCGTCCTTCACGAGCTTGTCGATCTCTTCCTTATTGAGACCGCTGGATGCGGTGATTCGAATCGACTGCTCTTTTTGTGTCGCCATATCTTTCGCGGAAACATGGACGATGCCGTTGGCATCGATGTCGAAGGTGACCTCGACCTGAGGAATACCGCGCGGGGCCGGGGGAATACCGATCAGGTCGAATTGGCCGAGCAGCTTGTTATCGGTCGCCATCTCACGCTCTCCCTGGAAGACCCGGATCGTCACCGCCGTCTGGTTGTCCGACGCGGTGGAGAAGATCTGGCTCTTCTTCGACGGGATGGTCGTGTTCCGATCGATGATTCGGGTAAACACCCCGCCGAGGGTCTCAATTCCCAATGAGAGCGGCGTCACGTCAAGAAGAAGGACATCCTTCACCTCTCCCTTCAACACCGCCCCTTGGATGGCCGCTCCGATGGCAACCACCTCATCCGGATTGACCCCCTTATGCGGCTCTTTTCCGAAGAACTGCTTCACCACCTGCTGGACCTTCGGCATCCGAGTCATCCCGCCGACGAGGACCACTTCATGAATTTCCGCTGGCGTCAATCCGGCGTCGGCCAGCGCCCTTCGGCACGGCTCGATCGTTCTTTGAACGAGCGGATCGACCAGCTGCTCCAATTTCGACCGGGTCAATTTGATGACCAGATGCTTCGGACCCGTGGCGTCGGCGGTGATGAAGGGAAGATTGATCTCTGTTTCCATCGCAGAGGAAAGCTCGATCTTTGCTTTTTCCGCCGCTTCTTTCAACCGCTGAAGGGCCATGCGATCCTTTTTCAGATCGATCCCGTTCTCTTTCCGGAACTCCTCGATCATCCAGTCCATGATCGTCAGATCGAAGTCGTCGCCGCCGAGATACGTATCCCCGTTCGTCGACTTGACCTCGAAGACCCCGTCGCCGATCTCCAGGACGGAGACATCGAAGGTTCCCCCTCCCAGGTCATAGACGGAGATCCGCTCATCTTTCTTTTTATCCAATCCGTATGCCAGCGAGGCCGCCGTCGGCTCGTTGATGATCCGAAGGACATTCAAACCCGCGATCTGCCCGGCGTCTTTGGTCGCCTGCCGCTGGCTGTCATCGAAGTAAGCCGGGACGGTGATGACCGCCTCGGTCACCTTCTCGCCCAGAAACGCTTCCGCGTCGGCCCGTAATTTTTGCAAGATCATCGCCGAGACCTCGGGAGGGCTGTAGACCTTTCCCTGAATTTCAACGTGCGCATCCCCGTTGGGGGCCTTCACGATCTTGTAAGGAAGGCGCTTCATCGCCTCTTTTACTTCGGTCGAATCATATTTCCGTCCCATCAACCGCTTGATCGAGTAGATCGTATTGGTCGGGTTCGTGACCGCCTGCCTTCGGGCAAGCTGTCCTACCAACCGCTCTCCCTTATCGGTAATGGCGACGACGGAGGGGGTCGTCCGGCTTCCCTCTGCATTCGGGATCACCTCCGGCTCTCCGCCGGTCACCACCGACATGCAGGAGAACGTCGTCCCCAAATCAATTCCAATAACCTTTGCCATTGTCTCCTCCTTTAAGGATTCGCATGAATCCGCAACGCACGCCCCTGCTGTCTTTACGATACGATCGCTACCACCTACGCATGAGAAAGACGTGCCGATCTCACTATTCGCTTTTCCACCGGGTTTAGGCATTCCCCCGAGAGAACGCTTATTTTAGCCTATATTCCCTTCGCCGGCCCCCGCGCCATCCCCAGAGGGAGGGGCCTTCTTCTTTGCAATCATCACCAATGAAGGGCGGAGAACACGATCATTCAGATGATAACCTTTTTGAGTCTCTCCGATCACCTGGTTCTCTTTGGCATCGGAGCCCTCCTCCACCTCGATCTGCCCGATCGATTGATGGAGAGAAGGATCAAAGGGCTGATTTAAACTTTCGATCGGAACGACCCCGAACTTTCCCAGCGCCGAGAGGAGTTGCTTCCGAATCAGTTCGACCCCCTCCATCATCCGGTCAAAATCCCGCGTCTCCCTGGAATGGGCCAGCGCCCGCTCCAGATTATCGATGACCGGGAGGAGCTCTTTAATGAGCTTTTCATTGGCATATTTGAGCGCGTCCGATTGATCTCTCTGCGCTCTTTTTTTATAGTTTTCAAAATCGGCCAACGTCCGCATGAAGCGTTCTTGGGCCTGTCGCGCCTCTTCTTCCTTCTTTTCATAACCGGCACGAAGCGTCTCGATCACTTTTTCAGGCGACTCCGCCGGAGCATCTTCCGCGGTGGCCGGGCCTTTCGATTCTTCAAATCGTTCTTTTTCTTCACCTATTTTATTTTCATCCTGCTGGTTCAAGAGAACACCTCACTTCCCTGGCCCCCTCCGAGCATCAACAATAATAATATAATGAGAGGAAAGGCTCATTTTGTTTTTTCTCCCAGAGAAGATTCCTCTTCCATGGAAGATTCTTCTAATAGCCGACTGACCTTCTTGGCCGTCGAGTCGACCAGCGGAATAATTTTGGAGTACTCCATTCGGGTCGGGCCGAGGATCCCCACGGTCCCTAACACCTGATTCCCCCTTTTATAATGGGCCACCACCAAACTGCAATGGTGATCCCCCAGAAAGGGATTTTCGGAACCGATGTAGACCTGGACCCCTTCCGTTCCGATATACTTATCGAGGAGCTGAACGATCATCCTCTTTTCCTCGAACGCGCTGAGCAATCCTTTCATCACCCGGAAATCGGCAAAATCGGGATGGTCGATCATATGGGATGCGCCATCCATATAAAGCTCTGCGTCGATACCGCCCGAGCCGCCGTCCATGAAGGTTCGCCGCGTCAGCTCGAGGGCTTCCTGAAGAAGATGATCGTAGAGATCTTTCATTTTTTGAATTTGCGTTAATAATTTCTGGCGGATCTCCTGAAGGGTCAACCCCGAATAAAGGTGGTTGAGGGTGTCGGCGATTTTGTTGAGATCTTTCTGAGAGAGATCCTCCGGGACTTCAAAAAATTTATTCTGAACGAAACCGTCCTGAGAGATACAGACCGCCATCACCGAATTTTTTCTCAGCCGGACGAACTCCACCTGCTTGATCCGGGTGGATGAAAACTTGGGGGCGGTGACGATCGCGAGATATTGCGACGCATCCGAGAGGAGCTTGGAGGTATCCTGCAAGAGGGCCTGAATGGTCTCGCGCTGGATCAATTGCTCCGCCTGCCCAAGAATATCATCCTGCTCCTTCAATAATTCCGCATCTTGGAGAAGGTTATCTACGTAGAAACGATATCCCTTTTCCGTCGGAATCCGGCCGGCCGACGTGTGCGGCTGCATCAGGAATCCTTGCGTCTCCAAATCGGCCATGATATTTCGGATGGTGGCGGGACTCACTCCGATGTCAAAACTGCGGGTGATGGCCTGGGATCCGACCGGAAAAGCAGTTTTGATGTAGGAGAGGACAATCGCCTTTAAGACATATCTGCTGCGATCGTCAAGCGGCATCTTTACTCCTCAAACTCTATGATAAGTATATATTTTCTATCTTAGCACTCTCATAGATAGAGTGCCAGTACCCTACCAAATCATCCCCACACTGTCAAGCAAATTTCCCCCATTTCTCCCGGAAAACGCAGCTTGGACCGACCCATGGTTCAGGCTCAACTCAGTTGAAGGCGACTTAATTCAGATGATAAATAATCATGAGCCCTTCCAACGTCAAGGCGGGCCTCACCTTTTGGATAGTGCTGCATTCCGGCGCGATAAGATTGGAGAGTCCCCCCGTGGCCACCACAAGCGCTTCCGTTCCGATCTCCCGATGGATACGGCGGACGATTTCGTTTACCAGCCCGACATATCCGAAGATCATTCCGGATTGCATACTGCTGACCGTATCTCTTCCGATGATTCGCTTCGGCTTGATCAGCTCGACACGGGGGAGTTTTGCGGCGCGGGAGAAAAGGGCATCGGCCGAAATGATCAGTCCGGGGGCGATCGCCCCGCCCAAGTAGTCTCCCGTTTCCGAGACAACGCAAAACGTGGTCGCCGTTCCAAAATCGACAATGACGACGGGGCCGCCGTAGAAATGATAAGCGGCCGCGGCGTTCACAATCCGGTCGGCGCCGATCTCTTTCGGCTGGTCGTATTTGATCTGAAGACCGGTTTTCAGCGAATGGGTGACGACCATCGGATCGAGCGAGAAATACTTTCGGGTCATCTCCTGAAAGACCGGCGTCAAAGGGGGGACGACGCTCGAGAGAATCGCCCCCTTCACCTTCGAGAGGGGGATTTTTTGGGCAAGTAAAAGATCGATGAGCAGAATTCCATATTCATCGGCCGTCTTGTGAAGGTGGGTGGCGACCCGCCATTCTCCGACGAGCTTCTTTCGCTCGAAGATGCCAAACACCACATTGGTGTTTCCGATATCGATCACCAACAGCAGCGATTGTTTTCGTTCCGGTTTCATCTCGGCCTATGCAGGGGTGCTTCGTCCATGTGCGGAGGGGTCTTTTACTTCTCGAAGATGGGTCACATCTCCGACCAAGATCCGCCGCTGGTTTCCATCTCCCATCCGGATCAGCAGCGCCCCATCCTCTTGAAGATCCTCCGCCCAACCTTCAAACTCCTGGCGGGCGGTCTGGACGCGGACACGTCTCCCCAAGGTTTGGCAGTGTTGTCTGACGGCCTGGATCAGGAGGGCTTTGTCGTCCACAAGCCGGTATTGTTCCACCAACTGATTGAACAGTTCAATTAAAAGATCGGCCCGATCGACCGGCTGGCCTAGGGCAATCCGGAGGGAGGTGGCGCTCTTCTGGAGCTCCGGCGGAAAGTCGGTTAAGCCGATATTGACGTTCACCCCGACGCCTACCACCAAGGAGGGCGATTGGTCCCCCCTGACTTCGGACTCCAACAAAATGCCCGCCAACTTTTTATCTTCCAGGACAACATCGTTCGGCCATTTGATCTGAACGGCCAATCCGGTGGTCCGCTGAATCGCCTCAATGAGGGCGACCGAGGTCGCCAGCGAGTAGAGGGGAAAGTCGCGCGCCGGTTGATACGGACGGAGTAAGAGTGAGAAGTAAAGATTCATCCCTTCCGGCGAAAACCACTCCCGGCCGAGCCGCCCCTTTCCCTTCTCCTGAGCCTCGGCCAGGATCACGATTCCGCCCGGAAGACCCTGCGACGCCATCTCAAGGGCAATTCGATTGGTCGAATCGACCCGATCAAACAACATAATTTCCCGTACCCACTCGCGAACCTTGGTGTGGCTGCGGCAGTGCTTTTCAATTCTTTCCAAATCCAGCGCCACGTCTTCTCCTATTTCTTTTCCGAATGGGGTTTCATTTCAAAGCTGATATCGACCGCAGGCGCCGAATGGGTCAACGCTCCCACCGAGATCATATCGACGCCGCACCCGGCAATCGCCGCCACGTTCTCCAGCCGAACGCCGCCGGAGACCTCGATCTTCACACCGGAAGCGCTTTTTCGGATCAACTCGACCGATTGTTTTATTTCAGTGAGCGACATGTTATCGAGGAGGATGATCTCGGCGCCGATTTGGAGCGCCTCTTTCACCTCCGCCAGGGTCGTCGTCTCCACCTCGATTTTGAAAGGATGGGAGAGCGATGCATGCGCCTCCTTCAAAGCATTCGCAACCCCGCCCGCCAGGGCGATGTGGTTGTCCTTGATCAAAACCATATCCCCCAAGTGGAACCGATGGTTCCATCCGCCGCCGAGCCGGACCGCCTCTTTCTCCAGCATTCGAAGTCCCGGGGTGGTCTTCCGTGTATCAACGATCTTCGCCCCGGTGCCGGCTACCTGATCGACAAACCGCCGGGTCTGGGTGGCGACGCCCGAAAGACGCTGAAGAAAATTCAGCGCGGTTCGCTCCCCCTTGAGAAGAAGCCGTCCGTCACCGTAGACCGATCCGATTGAATCGCCCGGTTTGGCCTTCTGCCCGGCAGCGATGTGGGCCTCAATCCGAATCGTTGGATCGAGGAGTTCGAAGACCGTCTGAACAACATCGAGCCCGGCGACGACGAGATCTCCTTTGGCGATGATTTCGCCGACCGCTGGAACCGGACGGTGAAAGAGCGCTTCAGTCGTTCGATCGCCATAAGAAAGATCTTCGGCCAGGGCACGCTCGACCAGTTTTTTTAAAAGAAACGGCTCCATTATTCCGACCCTGAGATCATTTCGCGGAACCGGCGGAGATCCTCATTTAACTTCGCTCTCTTTGCTTGCAAATCTGCCCGCTGCGTTTCCAGCTTGGCGATGACCTCTTTTGGCGCCTTGGTCATGATATTCTGGTCCTGAAATTTTCGTTCCACAGGCTCGAGCTCTTTGTCGAGCTTCGCCATTGCCTTTTCCAGACGATCGATCTCCTTCCGCAGGCGGGCTTCATCGACTGGAATGTAAACCTTCGCCATATCCGTCAACACCGTGGCCGCCTGCTTGGGCAAGGGCATGTCGATCCCAATGGTTGGCTCGGAAAGACGCGCCAACCGTTGGATATAGGGGAGATGATTTCGGAAGAGATCACGCGCCCGTTCATTGTTCGCGCTAATATTGACCGCCAGTTCTTCTGACGGAGGAATGTTCATCTCTCCGCGAAGATTCCGAATCCTTACGACCGTCTCGATGACGATCTCTTGGACAATCTCCTCGATCACCGGATTCACCTTCGTCGAATCAGACGTTGGGTAAGGGGCAACAGCCAAGCTCTTCGCTTGGCGGGGAAAGTGGACCGCCAGCTCCTCGGTGATAAACGGCATCAATGGATGAAGCAGCTGCAACAGCGCACTGAAAGTCTCGCTGAGGGTATGGGCCGTGGCCCGCTTCTCGGCCTCGCTTCCTCCCTGAAGATCGACCTTGGCCAGTTCCAGGTACCAATCGCAGAACTCATGCCAAATGAATTGATAAAGCGCCTGCGCCGCCTCATCGAACCGGTAACGCTCCAGCGAATCGTTGATCGATCCGATGGCCCGATGAAGCCGGCTGGTAATCCAATGGTCGGCAGGAGATCGCTCCGCAAGCCCGGGCGCCGGCCCGGTCACCCCTCCTTCAGGGAGATTCATCAGGATAAATCGCGCGGCGTTCCAGAGCTTATTGGCGAAGTTCCGGTAGCCTTCGATCCGCTCCTCGGCGAGCTTCACATCCCGACCCGGCGAAGCCATCGCCGCCAGGGTAAACCGAAGGGCATCGGTCCCGAACCGGTCCATGATCTCGAGCGGGTCGATGACGTTTCCCTTCGATTTGCTCATCTTCTGCCCCTCGGCATCGCGGACGAGGGGGTGGATGTAGACATCCCGGAAGGGAACCTCTTTCATGAAATGAAGCCCCATCATCGCCATTCGGGCCACCCAGAAAAAGAGGATATCAAAGCTGGTGACCAGCGTCGAAGTCGGATAGAAACTCTTCAATAACTGTTCCGCCTCTTTCCGTTTCCGGGGGTCGGGCTGGTCCTCCGGCGGCCAGCCGAGGGTGGAGAAGGGCCAGAGCGCCGAGGAGAACCAGGTGTCGAGGACGTCGGGGTCTTGCCGCAGCTCGGTCGATCCGCAGCGGGGACATTTCTCCGGCGGGGTCAGGGCAACGATCGGTTCTTTATCAGCCTCTTTCAGACAGTACCAAGCCGGAATCTGATGCCCCCACCAGATCTGCCGCGAGATGCACCAGTCCTGAATATTCTCCATCCAGCCGAAATAGTTCGGCTCCCAGCTTTCGGGAATCAGCCGGATCTTCTTTTGACGGACCGCGTCGATCGCCGGGGCCGCGAGCGAGTTCTTCGGATCATTGATCCGGACGTACCACTGCGTCGAGACAAACGGCTCCACCACCGTTTTGCAGCGGTAACATCGCCCGACGGCATGGGTATGTTCTTCGATCCCGTGAAGGAGCCCCTCTTTTTCGAGATCCTGGACAACCTGATTTCGAGCCTCGGAAATCGTCATCCCTGCGTATCGGCCGGTCCGAGAGGTCTTTGCCAGATGTGCATCCTGAGTCAGAATATTCTCGAAAGGGAGCTGATGGCGCCTTCCGATCGCCTCGTCGTTGAAATCGTGGGCCGGGGTCACCTTGACCGCCCCGGTCCCGAAGGTCCGGTCGACCACCGAATCGGCAATAACCGGGATCTCGGCCCCGGTCAGGGGAAGACGGACCTTTTTCCCGATCAGTTTTTGATACCGTTCATCCTCAGGGTGAACGGCGACCGCCGTATCTCCGAGCATCGTCTCCGGCCGGGTGGTGGCGACCGTGACTTTCTGATCGGGATGATCGGCCAGCGGGTAGTCGATCCGGTAGAGCTTGCCGCGGGTCTCTTCATGCTCCACTTCGATATCGGAGAGCGCCGTCTGGCAGCGCGGGCACCAGTTGATCAGACGCTCGGCCCGATAGATCAGCCCTTCTTGATGGAGCCGGACAAACACTTCCCGGACGGCGGCGGAGAGTCCCGGGTCCAAGGTAAACCGTTCGCGCTCCCAGTCGCATGACGCCCCCAGGCGCTTGAGCTGGCGCAGGATCGTCCCGCCGGAGTGCTCCTTCCACTGCCAGACCCGTTTGATAAAATCCTCCCGTCCGAGCTGATGTCGGTCGAGCCCCTCTTTCGCGAGCTGACGCTCGACGACATTCTGCGTGGCGATCCCGGCGTGATCCATGCCGGGAACCCAGAGCACATTAAAGCCGCGCATCCGCTTCCAACGGGCCAATATATCTTGGAGTGTATTGTTGAGGGCATGCCCCACATGGAGGGAACCGGTCACGTTCGGCGGGGGGATCACCATCGAGAAAGAGGGGCGGTCCGACTCGGGCTCGGCATGGAAAAGCCGCTCCTTTTCCCAGAAGGCGACCCACTTTTCTTCGACCCGCTTGGGGTCGTACACTTTTTCCAAAATTTCTTGTGACATGGTCGATCCCAGCAAACAAGATTTGAGTCGGTTATATTAACATGGGCCGCCGGAGGTTGTAAACGGTTTACCGGTTTGTAGGGGCGACCCGGCGGGTCGCCCCGGACAGGCAGGGAAAACCAGGACGAGTGCAGGGCGAGGAAGCGCCTCGCCCCTACGTCGGTTCAAATGACGGCCACGATATCATGGAAATGCTTGACTACCGATTGGAAATCGGGTATGCAATAAGTATGTTTCTCTCCCGCTCCGACCGCGACAAGCTCCTCGAACTCCTCTTCCAACGGGCCTTCCGCTACAGCGAGGTACCTACCTTCAAGCTCACCTCCGGGAAGATGAGCTCCTTCTATATCGACTGCAAAAAGGTTTCGCTCGATCCCGAAGGGGCCTTCCTCATCGGAGAGCAGATCTTCGATCGGATTAAAAGTCTTCCGGTCGAAGGGGTCGGCGGAATGACCCTGGGGGCCGATCCGATCGCCACCGCCGTCTCCCTGATCAGCTTCCTCAAAAACAAGCCGATCCCCGCCTTCATCGTCCGAAAAGAACCGAAGGGACATGGCAGCGAGCAGCAGGTGGAAGGGGCCCTCCAGCCCAATGCCAAGCTCGTGGTCGTCGAAGATGTCGTCACCACCGGAGGCTCCACGGTTCGAACGATCGAGGCGCTCCGGAAAGAAAGCTACTCGGTTTTGAAAGTAATTGCCCTGATCGATCGAAAGGAAGGGGGAGCAGAGCGGATCGCCGCAGATGGAATCGGATTCGAATCGCTCTATACCATCGACGACTTCATGCGCCTCATCCGATTTCAAAAGAAATAATCCCCCGCCTCTTTTTTTCAAAGAGCACCCTCTGAAACCTTCATTAGGATCTCCACAGGAAAAAATTTTCACTTTTTTGAAGAATTCTGCAAATGGATAAAGGCCTCTTCACTCCATTCTCCCCAAAATAGCCATTTATTTCTTGCTGCGCATGGAGTTGCTCCATCCGTTCAAGGCATGTGAGTTGCATTACGTTCAAAAACGACCAACTTGGTATTTTTAACAAGATTTGCGGAGGGATGGATGCAGGTCAACGAAGCGACAATCGGCTATAACGGGGTTAAAACGAAAAGTCCGTGGGATTGGCTGATCACCGAGGTCTTTTTAGAGACAAAACCGAAGTGGGTGATCCAAATCGGAACCAAAGATAAGTACTCCGTCCTTTATTCCGCTTCCATTCTTAAAAAGATCGACAGCGATCTCTCCGTCATCACCGTCGTCAAAGACGCGAAAAACCTGCCGCAGAAAAGCAATGTTCGTTACATCGAAGGGAACCTGCTCGATTCGTCCGTGCTCGATTCGATTAAAAAAATGATCCACCCCAGGGACAAGGTCATGGTTATTTTAGAAGACGGCCTTCGGCAGCATCCGATCGTTGAAATTCAGACATATGCCCCATTGGTCACGGAAGGCTGTTATTTGATCCTCGGAGAGGAAGTCGCCGCATTCGCCGGAAAACACATGGAATTTGAGCCGGATTGGACCCCGACGAAGCCTCAGGTCTACTTAAGGAAACCCTTTTCCCGAGTATTCTAATTTTTAGAATAGAACAATGGGTCCCCTCCAGGGATTGAACCGCGACCCCGCGTCCCGCCTTTTGCCTTTTTGATGCCGCGCTCAATTATCCCTAAAGTAGATAATGATTGATATCTCTTTTCACTTCCTCTAGAATAAAGCTCCCTTATATCCGTTACGCCGTCACCCGCGCAAGAGGCGCATTCAAGATTTGGGCGAAAGGAACCGCCCGGGCGTTTTCGTATCGATATCGTCTAGCCCGGGAGCCTTTCTAATGATTCACAAGAACCTTCGCTATACTTTTCTGTCCCTCTTCCTTTCCCTCATATTATCCCCACTTACATTCACCGAAAAGGCGGAAGCGGCCGCGCAGATCACCACCAACGCCAATGACGAAGGGTGGAGCCTTCGGAACAGCGCCACCAGTCAAGGAAAAGTCCTCTGGTATGACCAGACGAACACGGTCTTTTTCCACGATGGAACCAGCACTGATCCGGTTCAAGACACCACAGCGGCGGCCGGGTCTATTGACAACGTCGTTTTCACACTGGGTAGTGGCGCCTCTGCCGACGAGGTGATCGGAGCTTGGCGAAGGGGAACGGATGACGTGTGGGTGTGGGTCAACGGCGGGACTCCCGTAAAGGTGAGCGCGACAAATCCAATCAACGCTAACGCAATGAATCCGGAAGCGGTCTCTGTTTCGGATGGTTGTGTTTTCATCCGGTTCCGGGTTCCTCTCACGGTTGGCGAGGCGAACCATGTCTTTAAAATCGATCCTCAGACTGGTGCTGCGATCAACCTGACTGGAAATGCTTCCGTCCCCGGCGCGGCCCGTGTTTCGTCGAGCGATTGCCAAGCTGCGTGGGTGTTTGACGATGGGGCAGGGACATATCATCTCCAGTTTTACAATGAGACGAATATCATCACTGTCGATACTGCCGATGAAAACAGTTTGAGTTCTAACCTTCGCGGGTTCCATCTTCAACATGGCCGCTTGGTCTATGAGAAGGTTGTTAATGGAATCAGACAGATCCTCCTCTATGACAGCACGGCCGAGAACCCCGCGCCCGTTCAACTGACAACCGACACGGACGCCTCTTTCGGGAACTTCTCCCCGCGGACCGACGGGCGACACATCGCTTGGCTGCATGGCAACGCCAACGGGACCGATGTCCATATTATTTTCAACGGCGGGGTTCAATTGACCGACACGACTAACCGGCCGACCGATTTAGGCATCACGACGGAACATCCTTTTCAACTTCATCGGGGGCAGCTTTTCTGGACCGACCTGGGCGGCTCGTTTCGTTACCACGATGGAAGCGGCATCGCAACAATCGATCCGACCCCTTCGACATCGGTGGTCACCCAGTTGGGAAGCCCTTGCTGTCTTCCTTGGTTGGCGGATGGATTCGTCCATTGGATCGGGCTCAGCAATGACGGCGACGCCGACAGTGAGGTCTTTCGCTTCACCGGAACCGCTCCGGCCGACGCGCAGCAGCTGGTTCCTCCGCTTCTGGTCACCCTGGCGCCGGGCGCAAACCAAATCACAATCAACTGGGACCAAATCCTCGGCGCCGATTCTTATAATCTCTACATTTCCGAGCAATCGGGCCTGACGAAAGAAAACTTTGCAACACTAAGGGGGGGAAGAAAGCGGAGCGGCGTGACCGGTCCGTATACATTAACCGGCTTAACGCCGAACCGAACCTATCATTTTGTCATCACGGCGGTAGACGGCGGTACTGAAGGGCCAGGCTCCCGTGAGGTCGCGACGGCATTAATAAACTGGGCATCCGTCGGAGGGTTGTCGGGAACCAGTCTCTTCGCAGTCGCGGCAGATGAAACAACCGAGGGAACCGCCTATGCGGCAGGGGGATCAAACGTCTATAAAACGACCGACGGCGGAAACAACTGGACGGCGCTTGCCGGCGGGATCAACGGGAAAGATGTCAGAGCACTTGCTGTAGACGGGGACAACGTATACGCATCAAGCCGAGACAATTTTGTCAGCTCGACGCCGGCAAAGATATCGAAGAGCACCAATGGCGGCACCTCTTGGACAGAAGTCCTTCCCAACGGGGGAAGCCCGGGTTCCGATAAGTCACTCGCAATTGATCCCAATAATCCCAACACTCTTTATGCGGGTAACTTTGAGATTCCCACTCTTTATGACGGCGGGACCGATTCTTTGGTAATTAAATCAACCAATGGCGGAGCCAATTGGGATCACCTGCCGAACTCAACAGTTCAGGGAGCGGAACTTGGTGCGAATGCTATCGTGTTCGACTCCGCCGGGGTTGTTTATGTGGGAGGATCGGGAACACCGAACGTTGCCAAGAGCAACAATGGAGGCATAACCTGGACCGACATTCGCATCCCAGGCACTAGCATGTTTGTCTACTCCCTTGCGGTTCATCCGACAAACACATCGATTCTCTATGCCGGAACCAGCCAGGGAATGCATAAGAGTGCCGATGGCGGCACCTCATGGATGAAGAAGAATACGGGCCTTCCTGAGTTGCCCCCAGCCGTTCGCGCGCTTCTGATCGATCCCGCCGATCCGAAATACATCCACGCCGGAACATCCGAAGGGTATTATTATACGCTCGACGGGGGGGAGACTTGGACCGCGGGAAACAACGGATCGCTGACAAGTTCCGAGACGGTCTACGGATTGGCCCTCACCCCTTCGCGCAATTTGATTGCCGCAACCAGCAATGGACTCTTTCTTCTCGATCTCTCGGCGGAGCCGACAACGACAGTCGTGTCGGACCTTGCACTATCGTCTACCGTCACACCCAACTCTGTTTCAACCGGAGAGAACCTGGCCTATCAGATCACCGTGACCAACCAAGGACCCGAAGCGGCGACCAGCGTGGTGGTTACGATGACCCTCACCGCCGGAACGAGTTTGGTATCGGCAGAGCCGCAGGGAGCGTGTCAGGGGACCGATACCGTGACCTGTAATTTAGGCGTGATTGACAACGGGGCCAACATAGTCGTCACCATCGTTGTAGCGCCGAGCGTCGCCGGCGATTTGAATCAACAAGCCCAGGTCTCGACCGGCTCCACCGATCCGAACGGCGCAAACAATTCGGTTTCGATGAGCGCAACCGTCAGCGGCGGGTCGGGAGGGAACGGAGGGGGAGCCGGCGTCGACCCCGGGGGAGACGATGGGAATGATGGGGTCTCCACCGGCGGATCAGATGGAGGCGGTGGTGGCGGCTGCGCGATGAAGAACGGCGGCGAGTTTGACCCGACGTTGATCGGTGCTATTTTGATGCTTCTGAGCTGGAGACGCCTAACGAGGAATAAACTGGTTCAGTTGAAATTATGGATCTTTAGTTTTATGGCGCTTGCATTGGCCGCTCCCAACTTCGTCGATGCAAGCCCTACAAATCTCGCCGATTTTAACAGCAAGTACAATACCTCCAGCACAACGCTCAATCATTGCAAGCTCTGTCATGTCAATGCGAATAGCGCAAGTTCTATTACAGCGGTCCGCCCTCTTACTTCTTACGGCGCAGATTATTTGGCCCAGGGACGGAACGCCGCATCGTTCACAACAATCGAGCCCAAAGATTCCGACGGAGATGGGTTTTCCAATTTAACAGAAATTCAAACACCCACCTTTCCAGGGGATGCGGCCAACAAGCCTACAATCACGGTTGGGATCACGCCGACCTCCGGCACCCGATTCGACAATCCGGGGGCAACGGTTTCTTTCACACTCATGGTGACGAACGCGGGAAACGCAACCGACAGCTACAATGTCACCGTAACCGGCAATGCCTGGACCACCACCCCCCCCGCCTCAATCGGTCCGGTCTCGGCCTCCGGGACCGCCGACTTCACGGTCACAGTGGCGATACCTGCCGACGCCACCGAAGGGGACTCCGATGCGGCCACGATCAAAGTGATCTCCCAATCGGCCTCGACGCAATCGGCAACCGCGATAGTGACTACGACGGCTTTTACCGCTTTGTCGTTCGGAGATTGGAGTTCCGTCGGTGGAGTATCGGGAACCACTTTCCATACGGTCGCAGCGGATATAACGAATGATGGAACCGCCTATGCGGCGGGAGGATCGAACGTTTATAAAACAACCGACGGCGGAAACAACTGGACCGTCCTCGCCGGCGGGATCAGCGGGAAAGATGTCAGAGCGCTGGCCGTGGAGGGCTTAACGGTGTATGCGTCGAGTCGGGATATTTTCGGCGTCACACCGGCAAAAATCTTAAAGAGCGTCAATGGCGGCGGCTCCTGGACGGAGGTCCTTTCAGATGGCGGAAGCCCGGGTGAGCAGAACAAGTCGCTCGCAATCGATCCCATTGATTCCAACACTGTTTATGCGGGCAACTTCCAGATCCCCTCCGTTTACAACGCCGGGCCCGATTCTCTGGTGATCAAGTCTGCCAACAGGGGAGCAAATTGGTCTCATCTGCCGAACTCGACGGCCGTGGGGGCAGCGCTTGGCGCCTACGCCATCGCCATCGATTCCGCCAGGGTGATCTATGCCGGAGGATCAGGAACTCCGAACCTCGCAAAGAGTACAAACGGCGGATCGACTTGGAGCGATATTCCAATCGCCGGTGTCAGTGTCTTCGTCTACTCCCTTACGATCGATTCGACCAACCCCCAGACGATCTACGCGGGGACGCGCGATCAGGGGGTCTTCAAAAGCACCGATGGCGGGACTGTCTTTTCTCCGGTGAACACAGGCCTCCCGGCAATCCTTCCGACGATCTACGCCCTGCTGATCCATCCGGACGAACACGACCAGATTTTCGCGGCCACATCAGCCGGCCTTTACTTCTCCCCCGACGGGGGCGACCATTGGGTCGCGCGAAGCAACGAGCTAACAGCATCGGCACAATCAATCAGAGCCCTTGCCGTCACCCCCTCGCTCATCTTAATCGGCGCAACGGAGGATGGGCTTTTCATTCTCGATCTCTCCTCTCCGACAACCGGAACAGGTGGGTCGGGAGGAACAGGCGGGTCGACAGGAGGCGGCGGCGTCATTAGCCCTGTCGGACCGGGCGGAACGTCGGGCGGCGGTGGCGGAGGCTGTGCATTGGGAGGAGATGGCGCGGCCGACGCACTCTTACCCGGTCTCTTCTGCTTTGCTTTGGCGGCGCTTGTCTGGAGAAAATGTTTTCTGAAAGATAAAAAATATGGTGCGCCTGGTAGGAATCGAACCTACAGCCAATAGCTTAGAAGGCTATTGCTCTATCCATTGAGCTACAGGCGCAAGATATTACGGATTGCGGAGCAGGAAAAACTTTCCGATTTAAAACTGGTCGGGGTGAGAGGATTTGAACCTCCGACTCCCTGCTCCCAAAGCAGGTGCGCTACCAGGCTGCGCCACACCCCGAAATGACTCTAAAGATACTCGATCGGCTCTGATTTCTCAAGAGGCCGTTTTCTTTATGGCCGCTTTCTTTAAAAGCGGAATCGCGGCCCGGACGGCCGATCCCCGATGGCTGATCCGATTTTTCTCCTCCGGAGAAAGCTCGGCGAACGTCTTGTTGTAGACCGGCAGGAAGAAGATCGGATCGTATCCGAATCCCCCCTCCCCTACATCCCGCCGGGTAATCCTCCCCTCGCAACGCCCTTCGACCACCTCGACCTTCCCATCCGGACCGGCCAGGGCAATCGTGCAGAGAAAACGCGCCGTCCGCTGGTCGTCCGGCCGGTCCCCCAGCAGATCGAGGACCTTCTTTCGGTTGTCGGCGTAGGTGACCCCTTCCCCCGCAAACCGCGCCGAGTAAAGCCCCGGCGCCCCGCCGAGGGCATCGATCTCCATACCGGAATCGTCCCCCATCGCCCAATGACCGGTCGCCTTCGCCGCGGCGAGCGCCTTCTGAACGGCATTCTCCCGATAAGTCGATCCCGTCTCGGGGGGAAGCTTCACGCCGGGAAAGTCGGCCAGCGTGCGGACGTCAATCTCCATCTCCTGCCGCAAGATCGACGCGAGCTCTTCCCCTTTGTGCTTGTTCTCCGTCGCGATCACCAATACCACTTAAACCAACTCTCCGACTAATTTTTTCTGGCTCGCCACCAACTTTTTGATCCCGCTCGTCGCCAGCCGGAGAAGATCGTCCAGCTCCTTCTTCGCGAACGCCTGCTGCTCGGCGGTCCCCTGAACCTCCACGAATTTCCCGCTGCCGGTCATGATCACATTCATATCGACCTCCGCGGTCGAATCTTCGGCATAGTTCAGATCGAGAAGCAATTCGCCGCCGACCTTCCCGACGCTGATCGCGGCAAGATAGTCGCGGACCGGCATTGCATTGATCTTTTTCTCTTTTCGCAAAAATTGAACGGCATCCATCAGGGCGATGAACGACCCCGTGATCGAAGCGGTCCGCGTCCCCCCATCGGCCTGGATGACGTCGCAGTCGATCCAAATCGTCCGCTCCCCGAGCGTCGTTGTATCGACCACCGAGCGAAGCGACCGGCCGATCAGCCGCTGAATCTCATGGGTCCGCCCGCCGACTTTTCCCCGCGCCGACTCTCTCGGAATTCGCTCGTGGGAAGAGCGGGGGATCATCGCATATTCGGCCGTCACCCACCCCTTCTTCTTGTCCCGGAGAAAAGGGGGAACCCGCTCTTCGATGGTCGCCGTGCAGATCACCTTGGTATCTCCCATCTCGATGAGGACGGAGCCTTCCGCATGCTTGATAAAGTTACGCGTGATCTTAAGCGGCCGCAGTTGGTTCTTTTTTCTTCCGTCGATGCGCATTCAGGCTCCTTCTCAGCAGGGGGATGAAGATCGGGTATTATAGCGGGAGCGCCTTAAAAGATCAATGAATAAAGCCGGAAACGGAGGCGCTTTCGCTTACCCCTTCCCGGCGCTTAGATCCTTACAACGATTGGCATCTAAATTCACTTCTGCTATAGTTCGTCTGTTCCATGACCCGGCGGAAAGGAGACGTTTGCAGGGGCCGATTATCGAGGTGGCGATTGCGATTATCGTCAGGGACGGGGAGATCCTCGTGACCCGGCGAAAGGAGGGGGTTCATCTTCCCGGGCTTTGGGAGTTTCCCGGAGGAAAACGGGATTCCGGAGAAACCATCACAGCCTGTCTTCTGCGCGAAGTCAAAGAAGAGCTCGGCGCGACGGTGGAGATCGAGCGGCTTTTCTGGGAAAGATCACACGATTACACAGATCGAACGGTGATCCTTCACGCCTATTTTTGCCGTCTCCTCTCCGGAGAGTTAATGCCGCTCGCCTCGCAGGAATTAAAATGGATTCGACCCGATTCGCTCCTCTCCCTTCCCTTCCCCGAAGCGAATCGGCCGCTCTTGGAAAAGCTTGCGAAAGAGCTCTCCCAGGATTCACTCGAAACAAAGGGGTGACGGTTTTCAATGCAGCGCGTAGATCTTTTAAAACGGACGGCAGAGATAAAATCAACGGCATCGGGACTCGGCTTTCATCGGGTCGGGATTACCTCCGCCGATCCGGTCGAAGAAGCGGGCCGCCGCTTTTCAGAATGGCTCGCGGACGGCTTTTCCGGAGAGATGGCCTACCTGCAAAAATCGCCCGAGGTCCGCTCCGATCCGAAGCTGCGATTTCCGGAAGCGAAGAGCGTGATCTGCCTCGCCCTCAATTACTACCCCTCCGCCTCGCCCGATCCATCCGTTCCGGAAGGCTCCCCGCGGGGGAAGGTCGCCCGATACGCGTGGGGAGAAGATTACCATACGATCATCGAGGAAAAACTCGCACTCCTGATCTCCGCCATCGAAGATCGCGGCGGCCGCTGCTGGAAGGGATATGTCGATCACGGCCCGCTGCTGGAGCGGGCCTTCGCCGAGCGGGCGGGACTCGGCTTCATCGGTAAGAATACGACGCTGATCACCCCCGATTACGGCTCGTGGGTCTTTCTGGCCGAAGTGGTGACCGATCTTGAATTGATCGAAGATCTTCCGATGACATCCCAGTGCGGCAGCTGCCGGCGCTGTCTCGACGCCTGCCCGACCGGAGCGTTGACCGAGGCCTACCGGCTCGATGCGCGGCGCTGTATCTCCTACCTGACGATCGAGAACAAAAAGGAAATTCCGGAGGAGTTTCACCCTCAGATGGAAGGTTGGCTCTTCGGCTGCGACATCTGCCAAGAGGTTTGCCCCTACAATCGCAACCCGGTTCAAACGGACGTCGAGCGCTTCTCGCCCGAGCGGGGCGCCGGGCCGTCGCTTTCGTTGGAAGAAATCCGCTCGATCGAAGACAACCGCCGGTTTAAGGAACGCTTCAGCCACACCCCCCTCGTCCGGACGAAGCGATCGGGACTAATCCGAAATGCAAAGGCGATTCAGGTTTCCCAAGGAGAAGACGATTGAAAAAGTATCAAGCCCTTCTGTTCGACCTTTGCGATACGATCATGCCCTTCCGGAACGACCGGATGCCGCTCGCCCGGATTCAAGGAAAAGAGATCCGGACGACCAGCCCCCTTCTATATGAGTGCTTCACGCAATATGCCGCTCCGATCGCTTATGAGGAGTTCCACAACCACTTCGTCGAAACGACTGAATCGATCTGGATCATCCGAGACCGATCGGGAGAGGAGATCTCCTCCGCCGTCCGCTTCGAGCGTTTTCTGGAACGCCTTGGAATGAGCCGGGGTGAGCATCGGGAAGCGCTTCACAAACGCTTTCTGGAAACCCATCTGACCCGGATCTCTCTTTGCCTGGAATGCGCCCCTCCGGTGCGTGAGATGCTCCTTCGCCTGAAAGAAGAATACCAAATCGGACTTGTCTCCAACTTCGACGACACCGACACCGTCCACCGGGTCCTGACGCGGGAAGGGGTCGATCACTGTTTTGAGACAGTCATTATCTCCTCCGAAATCGGAATCCGAAAACCGCGCCCGGAAATCTTCCTCGCCGCCTGCGAGAAGATCGGCGTCGTCCCCGCCGAGTGCCTTTTTATCGGCGACAGCTTCGAAAATGATGTGATCGGTGCGAAGCAACTCGGGATGGACGTAGCGTGGGTCAACCCAATCGGCCTCCCCCCACCTGCGGAAGAGCCCCGGCCGGATTACATTCTGACCCGGCTGACCGACCTTTCCCGATTTGTCTAATCATGAGATCGGTGCGACGTCGCTACCGTTTGACGCTGACCGACACCCCATCTCGAAGGGGGATGATCGTGGTGGTCAGTTGAGGGTGGGAGTAGATCGTTTTGTTGAAGATTTGAACGCCGACCGTGTCGGGATCGTCTGAAGCGGAGGCGACCCGGCCGCTCCAGAGGACATTATCGGCAATAAAGAGCCCGCCGGATTTGAGCAGGGGAAGACCGATCGCAAGGGCGTCTGGATACGACCTCTTATCAATATCACAGAAGATAATGTCGAACGAACCGTCCGCCTCTGTAATCAGGTTCAAGGCATCTCCCTGGCGAAATTCGACCTGACGATCCATTCCCGCCCGCCGGAGAAAGTCGATCCCCTGCCGGATCCGATCGGCCGACCCCTCCGTGCAGATCACCTTTCCCGTTTTGGGAAGTCCCTTCGCAAACCAATAAGCGGAGTAGCCGAAACCGGAGCCAAGCTCGGCGATCCGCTCCGCATGATGAACGAGGGTCAGCTGATAGAGTAGCCGCCCGACAAGCGGCCCGACGATGGGAAAGTGAATTTTCTCCGCCAGCGCTTCCATCTCCGCCACAACCGGCTCGCGCGGCGGGAGAAGAGAAAGAAGGTAATCCTCAATGGCCGGATCGACAATATCCATTTTGATTCCGTAGGGGCACACCTGCGTGTGCGCCCTCTGGTGGATTAGATGAAAAGGGCGGACACACAGGTCCGCCCCTACATCCATTGAAGATTATTCGCTCGGCTCGGTCATCTTCACCGGATCGAGGATTTTATCGACCTCTTTCGGAGAGAGGATTCCCTTCTCGATGATAATGTCGCGGAGCGGCTTCCCGGTCGCCGCCGACTCTTTGGCCACCACCGCCGCCGCCTCGTATCCGATCGTCGGATTGAGAATGGTCGCCAACCCGACGCTCGTCTCCGCATAGGCTCTGCACCGGTCACGGTTGACGGTGATCCCCTTGATGCAGCGCTCGGTGAAGACGTCGATATCGCGGGTGAGAATCTCGATCGATTGGAGGAGATTGAAGTTGATCACCGGCATCATGACATTCAACTCCAGCTGGCCCGCCTGCGCCGCCATCGTGATCGTCAGATCGTTCCCGATCACATGGAAGCAGACCATGTTCGTCATCTCGGCCATCACCGGGTTGACCTTTCCCGGCATGATGGAGGAGCCGGGTTGAACCGGCGGGAGGACAATTTCGGCCAATCCGGTCCGCGGACCGGAGGAGAGAAGCCGAAGGTCGTTGGCAATCCGGATCACCTCCACCGCCAGCTCGCGCAACGCGCCCGAAATTTCGACGAAGTCGGCCATGCTCTGCATCCGCTCGAAGAGGTTGTTGGAGGGGACGACATCGAGCCCGGAGATCTTTTTCACCGCGGCGACCATTTTCTTTTTGTAATCGGGATGGGTATTGATCCCGGTTCCCGCCGCCGACCCGCCGATCCCGAGCTCTTTTAATCCTTCCGAAGCCGCCGCGATCCGCTTTCGCGAACGGGCAATGGCCCGGGCATAGCCGGAGAATTCCTGACCGAGTCGAATCGGCACCGCATCTTGAAGGTGCGTCCGGCCCGATTTGATCACATCATCAAACTCTTTTGCCTTCTCCGAAAGCCTTTTTTCAAAACGGGCGAGAACCGGATCGAGGTCCCGGAGCATCAGCAGGGTCGCCACCCGCATCGCCGTGGGGAAGACATCATTGGTCGACTGCGACATGTTGACATGATCGTTCGGATGAACCAGCTTGTATTCGCCCCGTCGTCCCCCGAGCATTTCGATCGCCCGATTGGCGATCACCTCGTTGGTGTTCATGTTGTGCGAGGTCCCGGCGCCGGCCTGAAAGACATCGACGACGAACTGATCGTTCCATTTTCCGTCGATCACCTCCTCGGCCGATTTTTGGATGATCTTTCCGATCTTGGGGTCGAGCTTGCCGATTACCATATTCGCCTGGGCCGCCGCCCACTTCACCATCGCGCTGGCGCGGATAAAGGTGGGATGGGGACGCAGCCCGCTGATCGGGAAATTCGCCACCGCACGCGCCGTCTGCACCCCGTAATACGCCGACTCCGGAACTTCCAGCTCTCCGAGTGAATCTTTCTCCTTACGGACCTTCTTGGTTTCCATTCCTTTCTCCCCTCTCGAAACGTCATTGTAAAAGGTTGTAAAATGGAGCTTATTGTATGCTTCTCAGGTAAGATGATCAAGAAAAAAGGGAGCCGTGACTTGGACGCCGGCCGAAATTATGTTATAACCTGATGACCGGGAGGGAGTAGGAATGACTGAGAAAATCTTATTGGAAAAGGTGGAAGGGGGTTATATCGTTGCGGAAGCGAACCCCGAACCGAAACACCCGACCGATCTTTGGATCAACAAGGCGGTATTCACCGATTTCGTCTCCGCCATGGAAGACATTCGAAGAAGACTGCAAGTGTCGGATATTATTGCTTCGAAAGAAGGTAAGTTGATCACGTAATATTACAGGCAAGATCCGAACTCTTCCAAGTTAATCGAAAATCTAACCATTCATCATCGGCAGCTCCCGCGCTTGCTTCTCTGCATGGTAGGAGCTTCGAACCAGCGGGCCGGCCTCCACATGGGCCAGGCCCATTTTTTCGCCTTCTTTTTTCAGCAGAGCAAACTCGTCCGGGTGGACGAAACGGGCGACTGGCAGGTGTTTGGCGGTCGGCTGGAGATATTGGCCGAGGGTGAGAATATCGCAGCCGATCTCGACCAGATCGGCCATCACGGCCCGAACCTCGTCGATCGTCTCCCCCAACCCCAACATCAAACCGGTCTTCGTCAAAAGGCCGGCCTCCTTCGACCAAGCCAACACCTGCAGCGAGCGGTCGTACTTCGCTTGGGGACGAACATGCGAATGGAGCCGGGGGACCGTCTCGGTGTTGTGCGCCAAGATCTCGGGCCTCGCTTCAAGGACCAGATCGAGGGCTGATTTCTTTCCCTGAAAATCGGGAATCAGAACCTCAACAGTACAATTCGGAGAACGCTCCCGGATCCTCCGGATCGACGCGGCAAAGATCTCCGCCCCGCCGTTTTCCAACTCATCTCGGTTCACCGAGGTGACGACGACGTGGCCGAGCCCCAACGCGGCGACCGCCTCCGCCAGATGGTCCGGCTCGGCGAGGTCCAGCTCGGTCGGGCGGCCGAAGGTGACGGCGCAGAAGCCGCAGCTCCGGGTGCAGATCTCCCCCAAGATCATGAAGGTCGCCGTCCCGATGTTCCAGCACTCCCAAATATTGGGACACTGCGCCTCTTCACAGACGGTGTGAAGATTGAGATCTTTGACCAGTTGGCGAATCTTCAGGTAGTTCGCACCGGTCTTCGGCTGGACCTTAAACCAGGGGGGAAGCCGCTCCGTCCGCTTCTGAGGGGGGGTCAAGAAATGTCGATCAGGCATTGTTCTCCAAATGTTGGGGCGACGCATGCGTCGCCCCAACGATAAATCAATAATGAATCGCCTCGCCAAAGATGGCGCCGCCTGCTTCCATCACCGCCTCGGAAAGGGTCGGATGCGGATGGACTGCTTGTTTCAGCTCCTGCGCGGTCGCTTCCACCGTCTTCGCCAGGACAAACTCGCCGATCAGCTCCGTCGCCTCCGGTCCGATGATGTGGGCGCCGAGAATCTCGCCGTACTGCGCGTCGGCGACGACTTTGACGAACCCTTCGGTCTCGCCGAGCGCAACCGCCCGGCCGTTGGCGGACAGAGGATATTTCGCCACCTTGATTTCATGTCCCGCCTCGCGCGCCTTCTCTTCGGTCAGACCGACCGAGGCGACCTCCGGATGGCAGTAGACCGCGCTGGGGATGTTGAGAAGATCGACCGGCGGCCGCTCAATTCCGGCGATCGACTCGACGACCGAGACCCCCTGCGCCATCGCCCCATGCGCCAGCGCGGGCCGGGTCGTCACGTCGCCGAGGGCGAAGACATTCGGCACGTTCGTCCGCATCCGCTCATCGACCTGAATCAACCGGCGCTTTTCATCGATCGCCACACCGATCGTCTCCAGACCGATCCCTTCGATGTTCGGCGCCCGGCCGATGGCGACCAGAATTGCGTCGGTGGTCAGCGTCTTTCCCCCTTCCGCCGTTTGCAATTCGATCGCGAAGCCGCCGTTCTGATCTTTGATCGGCCCGACGCGGGTCTTCGTGAAGATCTCGATGCCGCGCTTCTTGAAGCTTCGCTCCAGCAGCGTCGTCACCTCTCGGTCTTCCAAGGGCAGAAGGGTCGGCATCATCTCAACGATGGTCACCTTGGCCCCGTAGACCGAGTAGACATAGGCGAACTCCACACCGATCGCCCCGCCCCCGATGATCGTCACCGAGCGCGGAAGATCCCGGAGCAACAACGCCTCATCGCTGGTGATCACCCGTCTTCCGTCGACATTCAGACCCGGCAGGCTTCGCACGCGGCTCCCCGTGGCGATGATCAGCCGCTCCGCTCGGATCGTTTTCTTCCCGTTCGATCCGGTCACCTCGATTTGATCGGGGGAGATGATCTTCCCGACGCCGGTGTGGATATCGACTTTGCCCTTTTTCATCACATGCTGAAGCCCGCTGTAGAGCTTCTGGATCACCTTTTTGCTTCGATCGATCGCTTGTCCATAATCAGGCCGGATGTTATCGACTTTGATCCCGAACGCTTCCGAATTTTGGATCAGAGAAAGAACTTCGGCATTCCGGATAATCGCCTTCGAGGGAATACAGCCATGGTGAAGGCAGACCCCGCCGACCGCTTCTTTCTCGACCACGGCCACCTTCAGACCGAGCTGCCCGCCGCGGATGGCCGCAACATATCCTCCCGGCCCGCCTCCTAAGATCATGACATCGTATCTCTCGTCCGCCACGTTGGACTCCTTTTCCTACAACGCCAAATAGAGTGGGTTCTGAATGATCTGCTTCAGCTCCTTGAGAAAGTTCGCCGCCTGGACGCCGTCAGCGACCCGGTGGTCGGTGGAGAGGGTCACCTTGACCGTCCTTCCGACCTCGATCTTGCCGTCGTTCGCGATCGGCTTCTGGAGAATCGATCCAATCGCCAAGACCCCCGTTTCCGGGGGGGTGATGATCGCGCTGAACGATTCCACGTCGAACATGCCGAGGTTGGAGACGCTGAAAATGGCGCCGGTATACTCCTCCGGCTTCAATCCTTTTTCGCGGGCCCGCTTGACTTTATCCCGCACCTCACCCGAGATCTGCGCCAGGGTTTTATGATCGCAGTCGCGGATGACGGCGGTGATCACCCCATCGGGGATGCCGACGGCGAGTCCGACATCGATCGACTTCACAATTCGAACCCGGTCTCCCTGGTAGATCGAACGATACGAGGGGAACTTCTGCAACGTCAGGGCAACCGCCTTGAGGAAGAGCTCGCTCAGCGTCAGCTTGACGCCGTCGGGCGATTTTTCCATCTCATCCCGGAAGGAGAGAATCCTCCCCATGTCGATTTCGGAAGTGACATAAAAGTGCGGGACCGGCGCCTTGCTTTGGACCATCCGCTTGGCGATCGCCTTTCGGATCATCGACAGCTCGACCTCTTCTCCCTCCGGCGCCGCCGTCTGCGGGCGCGCCTGGCCGGCCGGGGCCGCGGGTGCGGCTGCCGCTTGCGCCTCGGGCACGGCCGCTTCTTCGATATCGCGCTGTGTGATCCGTCCCCCCGGACCGCTCCCTTTGATGGTCCTGAGGTCGATTCCGCGCTCCTGCGCCATTTTTCTGGCCAAGGGGGAGGCCTTGATCTCCTCACCTTCCGCTCGGGGCGGTGCGGCCGGACGGGGGGCTTCCTTTCGTGGGGCCTCTTTTGGTGCCGGCGCTCTCACCCCAGCTTCCTCTTGGGGCGAGACTTCCGCCTGTGGGCCCGGGGGTTTCTCCCGCTCCGGAGGGGCCCCCTTCAATTCTTTTTTCCGCATCCGCGGCTTCGACTCGTGCGAGAGGACCTCGTCGATGTTTTCGTCCTCTCGCGCGATCAGGGCGATCAGGTCCCCCGAGGGAACGACATACCCCTCCGGGACCAGAATCTTCTTCAACGTTCCCGATGCGAATGCCTCTAGATCCATCACCGCTTTGTCGGTCTCCACTTCTGCGATCGGATCTCCGCTCTCTACCTTTTCACCTTCCTGTTTATACCATTTGAGGAGGACCCCTTCCTCCATCGTATCGGTCAACTTCGGCATCACTACACGATTAGCCATTAGAACCTCATCTTCTTCTATGTGGGGCCCGTGCGGTGGAGAGGCGCAAATGCGGCGCCACTCTATCCTCCGATGCCCCACGCCCACGCTCGCACTAACAGAGCCGCTTGCTTAAACTACTCTAGATACATCACTTTTTTGACAGCATGAATAATTTTTTCGGGACTCGGAAGCGCGGCCTGCTCCAGATTCTTCGCATAAGGGATCGGCGCATCGACACCGGTCACCCGCTCGACCGGGGCGTCGAGAATATCGAGCGCCTCATGGGTAATCCGGTCTGCAATTTCAGCGCTGACCCCAGCATAGGGCCAGGCCTCTTCCACGATCACGACACGGTTTGTCTTTCGAACGGAGTTCAAGATCGTTTCCATATCGAGGGGACGGAGCGTCCTCGGATCGACCACTTCGGCATCAATCCCCTGCTTCGCCAACTCCTCGGCCGTTCTCAAACACATCAAGAGCATTTTCGACCAGGCGATCAGGGTCACATCTTTTCCCTCGCGCTTTACGTCGGCGACACCGATCGGAATCGTATACTCGCCCTCCGGCACCTCCCCCATCGTTCCATAGAGGGCCTGTGCTTCAAAACAGATCACCGGGTTCTCATCCCGAATGGCGCTCTTGAGAAGGCCTTTTGCATCCTTCGGAACCGAAGGGGCGATCACCTTCAGACCGGCAATATGGCAATAGAGCGACTCCAGGCTTTGGGAGTGCTGGGCGGCGAGGCGCGCGGCCGAACCGCCGGGTCCCCGAACGACAAGCGGGACGGTGAACTGGCCTCCCGACATCGATCGGATCTTTGCAGCGTTGTTGATGATCTGATCCATCGCCAGGATCGAAAAGTTGAAGGTCATCATCTCAATGATCGGACGAAGCCCGACCATCGCCGCACCGATGCCGACGCCGGTGAAACCGGCCTCGGTGATCGGCGTATCGATCACCCGCATGGGGCCGAACTCTTCGAGCATCCCCCGGCTGACCTTAAATGCCCCTTGATAAAACCCGACCTCCTCCCCCATCAGGAAAATCTTGTCGTCGCGGCGCATCTCCTCGCTCATGGCTTGGCCGAGCGCATCACGATAAGCAATATGGGCCATTACACCTCCAAAAAACAGGTGAGGCGGTAAGCGTGAGGCGCGAGGGGTACAAGATTTAATCTTTTGACCTGACCCCTTACACCTAACGTCTCACGCCTAACGTTATTTAGAATAAACATACTCCGTCAGCGCCTCCAGCGGCGGCTCCGGACTCTTTTCCGCAAACTCGACCGACTCCAGGACAATGTCCTGGATCTCGCGCTCCATCTTAGAGACCTCCTCGGGGGTGATCTCCTTTTTCTCGAGCAAGCGTTGCTGCAAGGTTAAAATTGGATCGCGCTTTTTCTGTTCGTCGATCTCCGCCTTTGTCCGATAATGCCCGTGGGCCGGATCGGACATCGAGTGACCCATGTATCGATAGGTCCGCGCCTCTACAAAGATGGGTCGCTTCGAGGCCCGAACGCCTTCAATGACCTTCTTCATCTGGTTGTACACATCGATCACGTCCATCCCGTCGATGTGATGGAACGGCATGTCATGCGCCTTGGCGGCATGGGCGATGTCGTAGAGCGCCGACGACCGCTCCACCGGGGTCCCCATCCCAAATCGGTTGTTCTCACAAATATAAACGACCGGCAATCGCCAAAGCGAGGCGAGATTCAGCGCTTCGTGAAAGTTCCCCGAGGGGACGGAGCCTTCCCCGAAAAAGCAGAGGACCACCTGATCCTTTTTCTCGTATTTCATGGCGAAGCCGATCCCCGTCGCCACGGGGATATGCCCGCCGACGATGGCGTAGCCTCCCATAAAATTTTTGCCGGCGTCGAAGAGGTGCATCGAGCCCCCCATCCCCTTCGACACCCCGGTCGCTTTTCCGAACAGCTCCGCCATGACCCGCTTCGGCTCCAACCCGCGGGCCAGAGCATGTCCATGGTCCCGATAGGCGGTGACGATATAATCATCCGGATTCGCCGCCCCGATCGCCCCGACCGCCACCGCTTCTTCGCCGATATAGAGGTGGCAAAAACCGGCGATTTTTCCGAGGGCGTACATCTCGGCCGCTTTCTCCTCGAATCGACGGACCAGAATCATCTGCCGAAGAAATTCGATGAGCGGCGGTTTTTTTGAAGTCATAGTGCATTCTCCTTGAAGGTGGGAATCGCGTCGCAGCAATCAATCCCTGCGGAGGGGATTACCGAGGCGGATGGAAGTATCGATTTCATTGAATTGAAACTAAAAAAATTCTAGCAGGTTTGGCCCCAAAAATCAAAAGGGTCACCCAGAAATGCGGAAGGGGAACAGGAAAGGAGTAGAGACGTCCCGCCGGGACGTCTCTACCGGTGATCGAAAACCGTATCCGCACCCCGAAATCCTCAATCGACAGGTCTTATCCTTGACACCCTCAAAAAAAATCTGCTACGTTAGGAGTAGCTTGAACGACTTCTGATCCTTCCAACCTGTACCTGATCGATGAGAAGAATTTCCCGCCATGCGCGCGCATTTCAAATGAATCGATTCCCTTTAACGCTTCAGAGGCGACCTTGAAGAGACCCAGAATGCTCGGAATGGTGTTGGCCGGCGGCCGCGGAGAGAGACTCTTCCCGTTGACCCGTGATCGAAGCAAACCTTCCGTCTCCTTTGGGGGGAAATATCGGATCATCGATTTTGTCCTCAGCAATTTCATCAACTCCGGGATATATTCGATCTATGTCGTGGTGCAGTACAAGTCCC
This sequence comes from Candidatus Manganitrophus morganii, assembly GCA_021651055.1. Taxonomy (NCBI): domain Bacteria; kingdom Pseudomonadati; phylum Nitrospirota; class Nitrospiria; order Candidatus Troglogloeales; family Candidatus Manganitrophaceae; genus Candidatus Manganitrophus; species Candidatus Manganitrophus morganii. Next base: position 2,427,373 of record JAJHOH010000001.1, on the reverse strand, counting down.
AATCCTTGATCGAACATCTTCGCGCCGCCTGGCGGTTGGGGGGGCGGATCAAACACCAGTTTATCACCATCGCCCCGCCCCAAATGCGGCGGGGGGAGGTCTGGTACCGGGGAACCGCCGACGCCGTCTATCAGAATCTCCACGTCATCCGAAATTTCGACCCCGAGCTCGTGGTCGTCTTCGGCGCCGACCATATCTATCGAATGGACATCGCCCAGATGATGGACTATCATCGGGAGCGGGAGGCCGACGTCACGGTAGCGGCGATTCCGGTGCCGATCGAGTCGGCCCATCGGTTCGGTGTCATCAAAGTAAATAAAGAGGGTCGGATCATCGGCTTTTTGGAAAAACCGAAAGATCCCCCTCCGATGCCGGGCAACCCTAAATTCGCCTACGCTTCGATGGGAAACTATCTTTTCAACAGAGACATTTTGATGGAGGCCCTTTCGCACGACGCCAAGCGGCACAGTGAACATGACTTCGGCCGGACCATCATCCCCGAACTCTTTCCGGAGGGGAGGGTCTTTGCATATGATTTCAGCCAAAACGAGATCCCGGGGCTGAAAAAATACGAAGAGCGGGGCTACTGGCGCGATGTCGGAAGCATTCAGGCCTATTACGATGCGCACATGGACCTACTGGGAGAACATCCCCGGTTTGACCTGAACAACTTCGAATGGCCGATCCTCTCCGATGCGGTGAACGCGCCGGCGGCGCGGATGATGGGGGGCGAGGTGGTCGACTCCTTCATCGGCGAAGGAAGCATTATTAGAGGGGCCAAGGTGAAGCGGTCCATCATTGGTCGGGGGGTGGTGCTCGAAGCGGGGTCCGAGGTGGAAGAGTCCATTCTCTTTGACTTTTGTGAGGTCGGATCGGGGTGCCGGATCAAACGGAGTATTATTGACCGGTTCAACCTCATCAAGCCGGGAGAAGAGATCGGTTACGATCTGGAGCGGGACAAACAGCGGTTCACGGTAAATAACAAAGGGGTGGTGACGATTCCACGCGCTCCGACACGGTTCTTCTACTGACGGGAGAGGGGACCAGAGACCAGATGACAAATGAAAACCAGAAGATCAAATTCGGGACATCGGGGTGGCGGGGAATTCTGGCGGAAGATTTCACATTCGATCGCGTTCGGGTGGTCGCACAGGCGATCGCCGATTATTTGAATGAAAATCGCAAAGGCTCCAAGCTTCAGGTGATCGTCGGCTACGACACCCGCTTCCTTGGAAAGCGATTCGCGGAAGCGGTCGCCTCGGTCCTCGCCGGCAACGGAATCGGCGTTATCCGATCGGCCGATCCGGTTCCGACGCCGGTCGTCTCCTTCGAAATTCTCCAACGCAAGCTCTCAGGGGGGATCAATGTCACCGCCAGCCACAATCCCCCGGAGTGGAACGGCCTGAAATTCTCCCCCGCCTGGGGAGGACCGGCCCTGCCGGAAACAACAAGGCAGATCGAAGAGCGGGCCAACGCACTTTTGAAGGAGCCGAACGCTGTTCGGCCACTGACGCGCGCCGAAGCGGAGAAGCAGGGGCTCTGGCAAGATGAACGGATCGGCGATGCGTACCGGGAGAAGGTTTCCCATCTTCTCGATCGGTCTGCCTTCGAACAAGGGAAGCTTCGCGTGGCGGTCGATCCTTTCTGGGGGACCTCGTTAGGTTATCTTGACCGGATTCTCCTCGACATGGGAGCGACAATCGATCTGATCCATGACGAGCGGAACCCGACCTTCGGCGGCATCCGCCCCGACCCGGAGGGGGAAAGCCTCTCGGAGCTCATCCTGAAAACGCGGGAAGGGAATTATGATCTCGGTCTGGCGACCGATTGCGACGCGGACCGATTCGGAATCCTCGACCGGGGGGGCATCCCGGTCGTGCCGAATTACATTATCGCCCTCCTCGTCGATTATTTAGTGACCGATCGAAAGTGGACCGGCAAGGTCGCCCGAAGTGTGGCTACTTCCCATCTGGTCGACGCCGTTGCACGGCACCACGGATTGGAGATCATTGAGACACCGGTTGGCTTCAAATATATCGGCGAGCTGATCGCAAAAAATGAAATTCTCTTGGGAGGCGAGGAAAGCGGCGGTATCTCGATCCGGGGTCACCTCCCGGAGAAAGACGGCATTCTCACCTGCCTTCTTGTCGCGGAGATGGTCGCCAAACGCAAGCGTCCCATCCGGACGATGCTCGACGATCTTTTCCGGCGGGTCGGCCCCTTCTCTCCGCTGCGGCGCGATTTGCACCTCTCGGAAAAGGGCCGGGAACGGGTCGCCGCTCTGCTGAAGAACCCGCCTGCTACAATAGAAGGGAAGAAAGTGATCTCTACCTCCAAGCTCGATGGAACGAAATTTTTCCTGGAGGGAGGAAGTTGGGTGTTGATCCGCCCCTCTGGAACCGAGCCGGTGGTGCGGATCTATGTCGAAACCGCAGAAGAGAAGGAGTCGGAGCGTCTGGCCGGAAGCTGCCAGGCCCTGATTGAATCGATTGAGTAGAGTGGTGGACCGGTTATCAACCTGCGTCATTGGAATCGACTTGGGAGGGACCTACATCAAGGGGGCGGCTCTCGACCTGACCGGACAGATCCTCTCGGAAGGGAAGATCGCGACGGAAGTCGCCCAGGGGCAAGAGCGGGTCCTCAACAATGTGGCCGGCCTCATCGCCGATCTATGCAAAATGAGCGGCGGACGATCGCTGGCCGGCGTCGGTCTGGGGGTTCCCGGCGCGCTCGATTTCAAAGAGGGCCGGATCATTGAATCCCCCAATTTCCCCGGATGGGATAATTTTCCGATCCGCTCCCGGGTCGAGAAGGCGGTCGGCGTTCCGGTCGTCATCGAAAATGACGCCAGTGCGGCGGCGATGGGAGAGCGCTGGGTCGGGGCCGCGCAGAACGTCGATAACTTCCTTCTCATTACGCTCGGCACCGGGGTCGGCGGCGGATTGGTGCTGGGTGGTAAACTATGGCCTGGAGAAACGGGGAAAGCGGGAGAGGTCGGTCACATGAAGATTACGCCCGACGGTCCCCCCTGTGGATGCGGCTCCACAGGCTGCCTGGAGGTCTATGCCTCTTCCACCGCCTTGGTCCGAATGGCGCAGGAGGAGTGGCGTCGGGTAGAGGGGAGCGCCGCGCCACCCGCAGCGTGGATCACCTCCTCCGGTCTCGCCGATGCGGCGGAGCAGCATCATCCGATTGCGGAAGCGGTCTTTCGGAAAATGTCCTATTACCTCGGCATTGGAATCGCGAACGTGGCCAACCTGCTCGACATTCACCATTTCATCCTTTCGGGCGGGGTCAGCAACGCCTTTCACCTCTTCGAAGAGCCGCTCCGACAGGAGGTGGCCCGCCGCGCCTTCGGTATGACGCCGGAGGAAGCCCTCAAGCGGATCATCATTCGAAGGGCGCTTCTCGGCGAGAGCGCCGGGATGATCGGGGCCGGGCATCTGGTCCACTTGGCCGCGAAGAACAATGGAAAATAATTTATGAAACGTTATCTCTGCATTCATGGCCATTTCTATCAGCCTCCGCGCGAAAACCCGTGGCTGGAGGAGGTCGAGCTCCAGGATTCGGCCCATCCCTATCACGACTGGAACGAGCGGATCTCGGCCGAATGCTACCTTCCGAATACCGCCGCCCGGATCGCCGATCATGAAAATCGGATTCTCGATATCGTCAACAACTACACGAAGATCAGCTTTAACTTCGGCCCCACCCTCCTTTCCTGGTTGGAGCGGGCCCAGCCGGAAGTCTATCGCAAAATCTTAGAGGCCGATCAGATCAGCCTCCGGGAGCGGGGGGGGCACGGGAATGCCCTCTCCCAGGTCTATAATCATCTGATCATGCCGCTCGCCTCACGACGGGATAAAGTCACCCAGGTTCGCTGGGGAATCGCCGATTTTGAGTCCCGATTCCAGCGAAAACCGGAGGGGATGTGGCTTCCCGAAACGGCGGTCGACCTGGAATCGCTCCAGGTCCTTGCAGAAGAGGGAATCCGGTTCACGATTCTGGCCCCGCATCAGGCCCGCCGGATACGCCGGATCGCGCCGGATGGAAAGAAGCGGGAGGCCGAAGGGGAGTGGGAAGGGGCGGAAGGGATCGATCCAACCCGATCGTACCGATGCTTTCTCTCGGACGGCCTCTTTATCGATCTCTTCTTCTACGATGGGCCGATCTCCCACTCGGTCGCGTTCGATCGGCTGCTCAGAAGCGGAGAAACCTTCGTCGATCGACTCAAGGGTGGTTTCTCCGATCAACGCGACTGGCCGCAGCTTCTACACATTGCCACCGACGGCGAATCCTATGGTCACCACTTTGCCCACGGCGATATGGCCCTCGCTTACACCCTGCAGGCGATCGAGCGGCAACAGATCGCCGAATGGACCAACTATGGAGAATATCTCTCGAAGAATCCGCCGGCCTATGAGGTGGAAATCGTCGATCAAAGCGCCTGGAGCTGCTTTCACGGGGTCGAGCGGTGGCGCTCGAATTGCGGCTGTCAGTCGGGGGGACATCCCGACTGGAACCAGCGCTGGCGCCAGCCGTTGCGCGAAGGATTTGACGCCCTGAAAGGCTCGCTCGATCTCCTCTTTGAAACGAAGGGAAAGAGGTGGCTCAAAGATCCTTGGGAGGCCCGGAACCATTACATCACTTTGATCCGGAAGCGGGAGGAAAACCGACTGACCTGGGAAGAGGCCGAACGTTTCCTCTCTCAGCAACAGGCTCGGGCGCTGAACCCCTTGGAACGGGAAGAGGCTATTCAGCTGTTGGAGATGCAGCGCAATGCTTTGTTGATGTTTACCAGTTGCGCCTGGTTTTTCGATGAGATCTCGGGTCTGGAGGCGACACAGAACCTCAAATATGCCGGCCGGGCGATTCAGCTTGCAAAAGAGCTCGACCCGATGGGATTAGGGGGAAAAGCGGAAAACCTCCTTCTAGAACGGCTGAAAGAGGCGAAGAGCAACCTTCCCGAATTCGGGGATGGAGCTTCGATCTACCGGCGGTTCGTCGGCGGTTCAGTCATCGGTCCGGAACGAATCATCGCCCATTATGCTATTGCCTCGCTCTTCGAGGAAAACCCGCAGAGCGGCGATTTGTATAACCACCAGATCGCGCTGCAAGATTACCGAAGGGTCACCGATGGAACAGTCACCCTGGCGATTGGGCGGGTTCTTGTGACCTCTAAAATCACATTCGATCACGAAGAGGCGGTTTTTGGGGTTCTTCACTTCGGCGGCCACGACTTTCACTGCGCCGTCGGCGGCATGCTCGGCGTCGAAGGATACGAAAAAATGAAATCCGATCTGATCGAAAAGTTTTACCGCGGCTCTCAGGCCGATGTCGTCCGCGGACTGAATCATGCGCTCGGTGAGAAGTCTTTCAGCCTCAATGACCTCTTGATCGAACCGAGAAGAAAGATCCTCTCGCACGTTTCCGGCTCTCTTTTCAGCCGTTATGAAAACCTCTGGCGTCAGATTTACCTCGATCACCAGCGACTCATGTTCTACCTGAACTCGACTCAGGCCAAAATTCCGAAATCGTACCTCGTGGCGGCGGAGCAGGTGCTTAACCATGATCTGAAAGAGGAAGCGGCTCGTCTTTCGGATCGACCCGTTTTTGACCGGACCATCCAGATTATCGATGAGGCGAAGCGCTGGGGAGTGGATATTGAAGTGGAGGAAATTGAACAGCGTTTGCGGAGTTTGCTGAACATGCAGATGCAGCGCCTGCTCGATATCGAATCACCCAACGGCAAAGATGCACTCAGCCAAGCGGATCATCTTTTAGACATCTCCGATCGAGCTCATGTTGAGCTAAACCTTTGGGAAGCCCAAAATTTCTTTCACCAATTCATTCAGCGATGGAAAATCCTTCGGACTGGAAATTCACACATTGATAAATCTTATGGGGAAGCAATCACCAAACTCGCCTCCAGGCTCTCCTATCATTGGGATGAAAAGACAGCAAAGCCCGATTAAAAGATTCGTATATGCTTGCCTCACACTCTGATTCTCCTTCTATATACTAGGTGCTAGTACTCATAATAATATAATAATCCTAAGTAAATTTTCTCATAAAAGCTATTTTAGTGCTCTTTTTTACTAAAAGAGTATCTATTTTCATATCTTGACATTAATAATCCCAAGAGAGTATGATAAAGCTAGCGTTGCTATTTTTGAGATAGTTTGCTCGTTAAACCTCCTCATCGCATCCTAAATATGGAGGTGAACGATGAAATCAAGAAAAATCGGATACTTAATCCCTGTTATCTTTCTTTTTTTAATGGTATTCTCTGTTCCAGCCCATCCTGCGACAGAGGGAGAGAAACAGGAAACACTCGGAAGGGCAATTCAAGAAGCGGCCCTCCTCAGTCAACATCGGAGCACCGAAGCAGGTTTCGCTCAGGAGAGGTTGGGCCAGGCCATTCAGGAAGCGGCCTCAATCGGCTTAACAGCCGAGGAAGGGGTGCTTCAGGAAGAGTTAGGTCGCCAGATCCAAGATGCGGCGATTCTCCGGTATGCTCAGGGGCAGACGCAGGAGAGGATCGGAGACACACTCTTACAGATGGCTAGGTCGTAACAGGCTGAAAGGGAAATCCCTTTTCGTTGGTGGATGAATGGCGCTGAAAAAGAAAAAGATCGGAGCACTTTCCAAAAAGGCGGTCGTTTCACGAAAGAAAAAAGCCGCCAAAAGACCTGTCTTGAAAAAGTCGCCCATAAAACCCATTAAAAAAGAAGAGGTCTCTGAAGCATCTGATCTTTATGAACGCGCTCGTTGGAAGAAGGAGCGCCGTGAGTATTGGAAAAATCGATTTAGAAAAATCTTGGCGAACCTCTCCACCGATTCAAAGGCAAAGAAGTAATCACCACTCGATCAGAGCGGTCCCCCACGTCAATCCACCTCCGAAAGCGCAGAGGATCACCCGATTCCCCGGTTTTAGCTTCCCCGTTCTGGTCGCCTCATCGAGCGCAATCGGAAGCGATGAAGAAGAGGTATTGCCATAACGTGGAATGGTGACGACGCTTTTGTCATGAGGTATGCCGGTTTTTTCGAATACGGTTTCTAGAATTCTTAAATTCGCCTGGTGAAAGATGAAGAAATCAATCTCGGATAAGGAGAGATTCGCCTCCTTGGCCAGAGAGAAAAGCGCCTCTTGCATCCGCTTCACCGCCATTCTGAAAAGCCCTTTCCCTTCCATTCGGATATAATGCAGACCGCCGCTCAGTGTCTCAGAGGTGGTCGGATATCGCGAGCCGCCCGCCGGGAGAGAAATCAAACGGTGCCGGGAGCCGTCCGCATGGAGGCGGATCAATTGAATTCCTCTTTTTCCCTCCGCCAGCACAACCGCGGCCGCGCCGTCGCCGAATAAAATCGCGGTGGAGGGATCCCCCGGGTTAATGGAGGGGGACTTCACCTCCGCCGCGATAATCAAGACCCGTTTTGCCGTCCCGCTCCGGATGAATTGATCCCCCACGGAGAGGGCATACAAGAATCCACTGCAAGAGGCATTGAGGTCCAAGGCCGGAATAGGCCGGGTCGAAAGCGCTCTCTGAACCAAACAAGCGGTCGAGGGGAAAGACATATCGGGAGAGGTCGTCGAGACAAGAATCAGGTCGATCGCATCGGGGAGGAGATCGGCCGATTGCAGGGCCTTCCGTGCCGCCTCCACTGCCAGGGAAGAAGTGGTCTCCCCTGCTTCAACCCAATGCCGGCTCTGAATACCGGTCATCTTCTCGATCTTCTTTTCGCTCAGACCGAGCCGACCCGACAGCTCCTCATTGGTGACGGCCCGTTTCGGGAGCGCAATTCCGGTTCCGATGATCTGAGATGGCATAGAACGGAATTATAGGAACTCCATGCCGTCTCTGTCAATTGAAATGGCCCTTGCGCTTTCCCCCGATATTTGTTATTTATTACTTCATTATTTTGAAGTGTGGATACGGAACAATGCCATTTTTCAAGGGATTTGCATTTCACCGCGGGGGAATCTTTCTTCTCACGCTTTTCCTCGCCGGCTGTGCGGGATCGGGAGAGAAGTCGGAGCTCCTTTCACTCCTCGGCGTCGATGAGAAAATCGTCGACAACTCCGATCAGGGGGTTGAGAAAATTTACGATGGCCTCACCCTGCTCAAACGGGGCGAGGCAAATTACGTCAAGGAAGATTACACCGCCGCGTCGGAGGAATACCAGCGTTTCCTGGAGCTTCACCCCTTCCACCGGATGGCCGCCTTTGCGCAGTACCGGCTGGGAATGAGTTATTACAAGCAGATGAACACCAACGACCGTGATCCCGGCCCGATGGAAAAAGCGATCGTGGCATTCGAGAAGGTCGTCAAGGATTATCCTCAAAGCCTTTATACGGGCGAAGCGGAGGAGAAGCTAAAAAAGTTAACCCGTCGTCAAGCGGCGCACCATCTTTATGTCGGCCGTTTTTATTATAAGAACGGCGCCTACCCGGCCGCCATCGCACGTTTTCAAAAAGCCCTCTCCAAAGGGGAAAGCCGGTCACTGATTGAAGAGAGCCTCTATTATTTAGGACTCTCACATTATCATGCCGAACATTGGAACGAGGCGAGAGAAACCTTCGAGAAGCTGCTGCAAGAACATCCTGAAACTGAATTCTCCCCCAAGGCGGAGCAGGTCCTCTCTCATCTCACTCCTTCCACCACCGCCTCTCCCTAATGAATTATTATCCACTCTTTCTCAATTTAAAAGGGCGTCCGGTAGTGGTGATCGGAGGGGGCGCGGTTGCAGAAAGAAAGACCGCTTCCCTCTTAAGGACCGGCGCAGCGATTACCGTCATCAGTCCTTCTTTGACCCCCCGTCTGACCCGATGGGAAGCAGAAAAGCGGATCATCGTACATAACCGGCCTTATCGGCGGGGGGATCTGGGCGGTGCCGCGTTGGCGTTCGCTGCAACGGATCAGCCTTCAGTGAATGAAGCGATTGCCCGGGAAGGAAGACGGAAGCGAATTCCGTTCAACCTGGCCGACCGAAGCGATTCGGACGGTTTTATTGTGCCGGCCGTTTTCTCAAAAGGGGGAATGACGATTGCCGTCTCCAGCGGGGGAAAGAGCCCGGCATTGGCAAAACGCATTCGGGATTACGTGAAAGACAACCTTCGCTCCGAAGAGCAACGTTGGGTCGAGCTCCTCGCACAGATCAAGCAGATACTGATCAGCAAAAAGGTGTCGCCACCAAAAAGGAGAGCGATCATGAATCGCCTGGCTGAATCCGACGGATCGGCCCTCTACCGGAAAGGAGAGATTCACGCGGCGAATACTCTCATTCTGAAGCTCAGCGGCCTGCGACGTACCGATCTTTCGCTCCCTGCCGTGACCAATAGCCTGGAGAATGGGGCCACTAGAGGGAAAGGGATCCGATGAAGAAGAAACCCGAGCTCCCCTGGAGTCAGCTGAAGACCTACTCCGTCAAACAACGGCCGAGCAAGGTGAAGAAGGAGGAGTTCGCCAAACCGCTCGCCCCCAACCCGGGGATACAGGCCTTCTTGGACTCCCTTCCACAGATCCTCGCCGCCAAAGACCTTCGCGCGGTCATTGCAGCGATGGCCGAGGCCCATCGGCGCGAGAAAATGATCGTCCTGGCGATGGGGGCACATGTCATCAAGGTCGGCCTCAACCCGTTGATCATCGATCTGATGGAGCGCGGCATCGTCTCCGCGCTCGCCCTCAATGGCGCCGGGATTATTCACGATTTTGAGTTGGCCTTCATCGGACAGACGTCGGAAGATGTCGCACCGGAGTTGGAGGACGGCACCTTCGGGATGGCGGAGGAGACCGCTTCCTACCTCAACGGCGCGATTTCGAAAGGAGCGGCGGAGGGAATCGGAATCGGAGAGGCGGTCGGGAAGATGATCCTCTCCGGCGGTTTTCCCCACACCGAGAACAGCCTGCTGGCCGCAGCGGCGCGTCTCGGCATTCCGGCGACCGTCCATGTAGCGATCGGAACCGACATCATCCATATGCACCCCTCGGCCGATGGGGCGGCGATTGGGAAAGGCTCTTATCTCGATTTCAAAAGATACACGGAGGTCGTGGCCGACCTTGAGGAGGGAGCCTACTTCAACATCGGCTCGGCGGTCCTTCTTCCCGAAATCTTCTTGAAGGCGCTCTCGATCGCACGGAACCTCGGCCGGACCGTCCAGAACTTTACGGTGGTCAACATGGATTTCATTCAACACTATCGTCCCATCACCAATGTCGTCAAACGGCCGACCCAAAAACATGGGAAGGGATATGCTCTCACCGGCCACCACGAGATCATGCTCCCCCTCTTGATCGCCGGTCTCCTCACCGAACTCGAGAAGAAGGGATGACCATTGCCAAACATCGCAGGTCGAAAGAGATGAAATCGAACGGCAATAAGCGCCTCACCCTTTCCGCCCTTCAACGGAAGGTCCGCGCGCTCCAGAAACAAGGGAAGAGAATCGTCTTTACCAACGGCTGTTTTGATCTTCTCCACGTCGGCCATGTCCGATATCTCGCCGCCGCACGGGCCCTGGGAGATTGTCTTGTCGTCGCGGTCAATTCGGACGCTTCGGTTCGCCGACTGAAAGGGTCCGCTCGTCCGATCGTTCCCCACCGGGAACGGATGGAGGTCTTGGCGGCGCTGGGGTGCGTCGATTATGTAGTTCTGTTCAACGCAAACACCCCCCATCAGGTCATCGATACTTTAGTCCCCGACATCTTGGTCAAAGGGGGCGACTGGGCCTTGGAGGAGATCGTCGGAAGAGAGACCGTCGAACGCCACGGGGGAAGGGTCGTGCGGGTTAAAATCGTTCCCGGCGCCTCAACCACCGGGATGATCGAGCGAATTTTGAAGCAATCTCGCCGAGGATGATTTCAGCCCGAAGTATGTTATAGTACGGAAATATGATCTACCAACTACAATCCTCCCTCTTTTCGCCTCTGTTTGAGGCGATTACCGAGGGAGAGCGGAAAATAAAAACGAGCGGCCTTTGGGGATCTTCAGAGGCCTTTTTTTTGTCCCGCCTCGCCCGGGAAGGGCGACCCTTTTGCGTCGTCGCTCCGTCGTATGCTCAGGCGGATCGTTTCTACCGGGAGCTTCGGTATTTTCTGGAGCTCGACGCCACCGCCGAGCATCCCTCCCCGGAGCTTCTTTTTTTCCCCCCCTGGGATATTCTTCCGTATGAACCGTCGACGCCGAGGCCCGATTGGATCGCGCAGCGGCTGGCGACCCTTCACCGGCTGACCCAAAATCCGGGCGCCTCCCTCGTCACCTCGATCGAGGCCTTCCTTCAGAAGGTCGTTTCCAAACCGTTCCTTCAGGAGCGGACTTTTACCCTCCAGGTCGGCGAAAGCCTCTCGAAAGAAGCGCTCATCGAACGACTCTATCAGGGAGGATATGAGGTGGTCGGCAGTGTCACGCAGCCGGGCGAGCTGGCCTTTCGCGGTGGGATCGTCGATCTCTCCCCGCCGACGTCGCCGCGGCCGATCCGAATCGAGTTCTTCGGCGATCAGATCGAGTCGATCCGGACCTTCGACCCCGAAACACAGAAGTCAATCGGACCGGCCGACTCGGTGGAGGTCATTCTCGGCCGTGAGAATCTCTTCGATCCGAACTTTTACCGGATTTCACTGACGGAGTATCTCTCCCCTCACACGCTGCTGGTGATGGATGAGCCCGACGAGGTCATTCAGAAGGGAAAGCGCTTCGTGGAAGAGGTCGAAGAGGGATCGCTCTTCGCCGCCCGCCGGAATCCGAAATATCCGAAGGTGGATGAACTCTACCTCCCCCTCGCCTTTCTGGCCGATGCAGGATCGGGCCGAACGACCGTTGATCTGGAATCACTTTCACTTCGGCCGGAGCGGGGCGCCAAGCGGTTTGCCTTTGATATCCGCTCTCTCCCCTCGCTCGGCTTGGGCCGTCCCGGACAACCTTTCTCCGAGGTCGTCAGCACGCTCGACATCCTTCGCCGCGATCACCTCGTCCTGGTCACGGTTCGGAATGAGACGCAGCTTGCCCGCTTCAAACACCTCTTCTCAGACCACGATCTCCCCTGGACGATGTGGGACCCGGAGCAGGGACCCGCGGCCGCTTTCCCAACCCCGATTTATCTGACGATCGGCACGGTGACGGAAGGCTTCTCCATCCCTGAAACCAAGATCGCTTTCTTGACTGAAGAGGCGCTGACCGGTCGATCCGGTGCGGCGACGCAGACCCGCCGGCGCGCCACAACACGCGACGGCAAGGCAAAGGAAGCCCGGGCCGGCTTCCTCTCCTCGTTCGAAGATTTGAAACCGCTCGATTATGTCGTCCACCTCGACCACGGGATCGGCCGGTACATCGGCCTCAAGCGGCTCTCGATCCGTCAGCAAGAGCGCGCGCCGGCGTACGACTCCGATTTCCTCGTCCTCGAATATTCGGGGAAGGACAAGGTCTATGTCCCCCTCAACTCGCTTCACCTGGTGCAGCGCTACGTCGGCCTGGAGGGGCATCCGCCGCGGGTCGATTCTCTCGGCGGGACGCAATGGGCCAAGACAAAATCGAAAGTCCAGGGGGACGTCCAGCGGATGGCGGAAGACCTCCTCCAACTCTACGCCGAGCGAGAGGTGGTCCAGGGCCATCCCTTCGCCACCCCCCCTTCCCTCTCAGAAGAATTCGCGGCAGCCTTCGAATATGAGGAGACCCCCGATCAGCTCCGGGCGATCGAGGAGGTTCTGGCCGATATGGAGCGGCCGAAGCCGATGGACCGGCTCGTCTGCGGCGACGTCGGCTACGGCAAGACGGAGGTCGCGATGCGGGCGGCGTTCGAGGCGGTCATGGACAACAAACAGGTCGCCGTCGTGGTGCCGACCACCCTGCTCGCCCAGCAGCACTACCAGACGTTCTCGAAGCGCTTCGCCCCCTTCCCGGTCCGGGTCGAGGTCTTAAGCCGCTTCCGCTCCCGCAAGGAGCAGAAGGCGATCCTCGAAGATCTGAAAACCGGCGCGGTCGATATTCTCATCGGCACTCACCGGCTCCTTCAGAAAGACATTCAGTTCCGCGATCTCGGCCTGGTGGTGATCGACGAGGAGCACCGCTTCGGCGTCCGCCACAAAGAGAAGCTCAAACAGCTACGAAAACAGATCGACGTTCTGACACTGACCGCCACGCCGATTCCCCGCACGCTTCAGATGGCGCTGGCGCAGGTCCGCGATCTCTCTGTCATTGAAACCGCTCCCGCCGACCGGCTGGCGATCCGGACAATCCTCTCCCCGTTTGATCCGACGATCATCCGGGAGGCGATCTTCCGCGAGCTGGTCCGGGGAGGACAGGTCTTCTTTGTCCACAACCGGGTCCACAATATCGAGCAGATCGGGAAATTTCTCACCGAGCTGGTGCCGGAGGCGCGGATCGGCGTCGCCCACGGCCAGATGCGGGAGCATGTCCTTGAAGAGGTGATGCTCAAATTCCAGGCGAAGGAATATAATCTCCTCTTGACGACGACGATCATCGAATCGGGGATCGACATCCCGTCGGCGAATACGATGATCATCAACGACGCCGACCGGTTCGGCCTCGCCGAGCTCTACCAGCTTCGGGGCCGGGTCGGCCGCTCCGGCGAGCAGGCCTATGCTTACCTCTTGGTCCGGGAAGGACGCATCCTGACGGAGGAGGCCCGACAGCGACTTCAGGCGATCCAGGAGTTTACCGAATTGGGGTCGGGGTTCCGGATCGCGGCGCGCGATCTCGAGATCCGCGGGTCGGGAAATCTTCTCGGCCAGGAGCAGTCGGGACAGATCGCGGCGGTCGGGTTTGAGCTTTATCTCAAGATGATCGATGATGCGGTGCGCCAGCTGCGGGGAACGCCGGTGGCGAAGGAGATCGAGCCGTCGCTTCAGTTCCAGATCTCCGCTTTCATCCCCGATCCGTACATTCCCGACACCTATCAACGCCTCTCGATCTACAAGCGCCTCTCGGGCTGTGAAGAGACCCTGGAGATCGATGCGATCCGGGCCGAGCTGGAAGACCGCTACGGCCCCCTGCCGGAGCCGGTGGGCCGCCTGCTGCAGGTCCTTCAACTGAAGGTGATGGCGAGAAAACTTCGGATCTTGAAGATCGACGAAAAAGAGCGGGTCCTCTCGTTTGTCTTCGATGAGTCGGCGCAGGTGACGGAGAACGACCTCCTCCGGCTTCTGAACACCTTTAAAGACCGGATTCACTTTACCTCTCACTTCTCGTTTGAAATCCGGATCAAAAATCGCGGGTGGGAAGATCTTTTTCTCGACGTCGCCCATTGCCTCTCCACCCTGCAGAAAGGGAAGGAATGACCCCGCCGACCCGACCGGCCTTGACCTTTGTCCTCTGGTTTCTCCTTGCCGGCTGCTGGCAGCAGAAACCTTCCCCGATGACCGCCACGGTGGCGCTGGTCAACGATGAGCCGATTACCGTGCAGGAGCTGCAAACCGCACTCTCCGAAACCGAAGACAAAGGATCCCAAACGATCGAAGCGACCCCGGAGGAAAAAGAAGAGCTCGCCCGGCGGCTTCTGGAGCAGCTCATCGAGCGGAAGATGCTCCTTCAGGAGGCGCGGCGGCTTCAAATAAAATTAACCGAAGGAGAGATGCAGGATCGGCTGTCGGAGATTCGCGAGGGAATGGAGGAAGAGGCGTTCCTTCGTTATCTTTCCGAGCAAAAACTGACCAAGGAGGACTGGGAGGCCTCGGCGCGGGAGATGTTGCTGATCGAGAAATTGCTGAACCAATTGGTCGGCGATCAAATCTCCCTTCCGGAAGAGGAGCTTCTCCAGTATTACAACAGCAATCTGGAGGAATGGAGCGTGCCGGAACAGATCAAGCTGCGCCAGATTCTGGTGGAGACCGAGACGGAGGCCGAAGCGATACGCCAGTCGCTGGCCGAGGGGGCCGATTTTGTCGAAGCGGCACAGACGCATGCCCAGACGCTCGAATTCGGAAAAGACGGCGACTTGGGTTATCGCGCCACCATGGAATTGCCGGTGGAGTTCGAGCCTCTCTTCACGGCCGAGATCGGATCGGTCAGCGGGGCGATCAAAACCCCTTTCGGGTATCATCTCGTCAAGGTGGAAGACCGCCGGCCCGCCCGGACCCTTTCGTTCGACGAGGTCAAAGAGCGCATCTACCAGACCCTTTTGGAGGAGAAACGGGAGGTCCTCTTCTCCCGCTGGTTTGAAAACATTCGCCGTAAAACGGAGGTTAAAATCAATGAAGAGCTCCTTCACAAAGCGCTATAGTTGGATCGCGGCGGCGATCGTGCTCGCCTCGGCGAACCTCGCCTGGGGGGGGGCGATCATCGACCGGATCGTGGCGGTGGTGAACCGGGAGGTCATCACGCAGAGCGAGCTCGATGAGGCGGCCCAAGCGCTTAAAAAGGCCCGGTTGGCCGATCCCGCCGCGCTGAGCCCCACCGGGGAGCCGGGGAACCCTAATTCGAACTTGCAGCGCGACCTGCTAAATCAAATGATCGAGCAGAAGCTCTTTCAACAGGAGGCGAAAAAGAGCGGGATTCGCGTCAGCGACGCCGAGTTGGATCTTGCCTTGAAGGACATCGAAGAGCGGAACCGCTTCCCGAGCCGGGAAGCGCTCAAACAGGCGGTCACGCAAGAAAACGTGCCGTGGGAGAAATACGTCGACGACCTTCGAAACCAATTGACTGTTCTCAAACTGATGAATCGCGCGATCGATTCCAATCTCCTGATCACCGACACCGAAGTTCGCGCCTACTACGACGCGCATCCCGAAGCGTTCCAGCTTCCCGAGCAGATCCGCCTGAAACAGATCCTGATCCGCATTCCGGAAGGGGCTTCGACAGAGGTGATCGAGCGGAAGCGGCAGAGAGCGGAGCAAGTCCTGGCCGAAGCGCGGAAGGGGGAGGAGTTCATTCAGCTCGTCGAAAAATACAGCGACGGCTCCGAGCGGCGCGCCGGCGGCGATCTTGGCGCGTTTAAGAAGGGCGATTTGACCCCGGAAATCGATCGGGTCATCTTCAGCCTGAAGGACGGCGACGTCAGCCCCGTCATTCAAACCGGCCTCGGCTTTCACCTCTTCAAAGTGCAGGTCCCCTCGGATTTACAGAAACAGTCCTTTGAGAAGGTCAAAAAAGAGATCGAGGAAAAACTCCTCAACGAGAAGCGGACGGCCCTTCGGCAAAAGTGGGTCGATGAACTCTGGGGCCGGTCGTTTGTAGAGGTGAAGTAAGCGCCCCCTTTTCACATTCTCGCTGACACGGAGAGATGAAAAATGACGGGACCCCTTTACCGATTCTTCATCGATGACCACCGGCGGCTGGAAGACCTGCTGAATCGCGCGGCCGCCGACCCGGTCCAAGTGGAGCCCGCTTCGTACGAGGCATTCCGCCGAGGTCTTCTCAAACATATCGGCATGGAGGAAAAGATTCTCTTTCCGGCCGCGCAGCAAGCGCGCGGCGGCGCGCCGCTTCCGACGGCGGAAAAGCTTCGACTCGACCACGGCGCCCTCGCCACCCTCCTGGTCCCGCATCCCTCTCCTCAGATCATCGCCGCGATCCGGGCGATTTTAGCCGATCACAACGTCATCGAAGAATCACCGGGAGGCTTGTATGAGATCTGCGAGCAGCTCGCGGGGGAGCACCTTGATGATCTCCTGCAAAAAGTCCGAAGCGCGCCGGACGTCTCGGCGATGCCTCACAAGAGCGATCCTAACGTCTTCGAGGTTCTCCGCCGCGTTCTTACGAGAGCCGGATACAACTTCGACGATTACGCCGATCATCCGCGGAGATAAGAACGGATCGACGGGACCCGACCCTCGGGATTGATCTGCACCACGAAAATCGGTTATACAAGACGGAAAGGACCAAATTTCTTCGGAACGTCTATCCCGTTCCCCTTTCAGTGAGAATGGACGCCGATGGATAGATACACCTGCAAACAAAACCAAACGAATAAAACCGATCCGGCCGCGAAATCCCGAAAACCTTCCTCCGCCTCCCGTCATCCGATCAACCCGATTGTCAATTTACAACGGACCGCGGGAAACCGGGCCGTGCAACGGCTCTTCCGCGCTCACGCTCAGACGGCCCCCCTCCCCGCCGGCATCAGGGTAAGCACACCGGAGGATCGGTCGGAGCGGGACGCCGATCGCGTTGCAGAAGAAATCCTCCGGACACCGGCGTCGCCTTCCGGTCTGAAACAGGACCAAGCCCCCCGAACACAAACGGGCCTCGGGTCTCTCTCCGCCGGACACCCCCTTCCCGATTCTGTTCGGACCTTTTTTGAACCCCGATTCGGTCACAACTTCAGCGCGGTCCGCGTTCACACCGACGCCACTGCCGCTCAGTCTGCCGCGTCGCTAAATGCCCGCGCCTTCACGCTCGGTCGCGACATCGTCTTCGGTTCGCGGGAGTATGCTCCCGGAACGGAAGCGGGCCGCCGGCTGCTCGCCCATGAGCTAACACATGTCATACAGCAAAACACCGCCTCGGAGCCTGGCGTTGTCCAGCGGCAGCCGGTTTGCGAAACCAGCGTCCCGGAGACCACGATCGATGTCTACGTCGTCGAGCTCCCCGGCGCCACCCGCGACGCCTCCGCCGACATCGCCCGCGCCAACGCCATTTGGCATCAGTGCTCGATCAACATCAACATGGTCGGCGGCGAATCGTGGGCAACCGATGTCTTGGACCGGGACGCCCCGACCGGCATTCTGAACGCCCCCTCCGGCACCGTCCGCCCGCTGACCACAGAGGAGACCGAGATGACCGGCCACAAACCGGGGGGCGCCGGCGCGATCCATACCTATTACGTCCCCGGCTTCTCCGGACCGAAGGTCGCCCAAGCTTTTTGGCCGGCGCAGCATGGCGATCAGGTGGTCGTGATCGGCAACAACGCCCGGACCGATTCCTTCGCCCACGAAATCGGCCACGTCCTCCTCGACCATGGAAACCACGAACCGGACGCCGACAACCTGATGGCGAGCGGGGGCATTCGAAACGTCGGGGTCGATAAATTGGAATGTCGGCAGTGCCGGTAAACCCTTCGAAGTAATCTTTCGCCCGTCAAATCTCTATCCCGAAATAATCTATTGACTTACCAGAAACGAGGGGCTATACAAATCATGTCCCGCCTGATTCAAGCCCCACGAATCGATCCGGCGGGCATATAAGGAAGCCATGCCGACATTAAATTGGATCGGGAAAGAGGCGGTGGTGAATCACCACCGGCACGTTCCCTTTCATCTGCTCAAAGACGTTCCCGACCTCGCCTGCGGCAAGCCGGGCGACGGCAATCTCATCGTTCAAGGAGACAACCTCGTCGCGCTCAAGGCGCTTCTCCCCTACTATGCCGGACAGGTCAAGTGCATCTACATCGATCCTCCTTACAACACGGGGAACGAGGGCTGGGTCTATAACGACAATGTGAACAGCCCGGTCATCCGCGAATGGCTTGGGAGAACCGTCGGAAAAGAAGGTGAAACGCTCGACCGGCACGACCGTTGGCTCTGCATGATGTATCCGCGGCTTGCTCTGCTCCGGCAGTTCCTTTGTGAAGATGGAGCAATCTTCATCAGCATTGATGATAACGAGAGTCCAAACCTTATCCAGATTTGTGATGAGATTTTTGGGATTCAGAACCGCGTGCTTCAAGGCGTTTGGATAAAGCGCGTTTCTCCTGCGAATGATGCGAAATACTTCAGCAGTGACCATGAATTCATAGTCATTTACGCGAAACATAAAGACCTATGGCGACCACAAAAACTAACACGTACCGAGAAACAACTGGAAAACTACAGAAATCCCGATAACGATCCAAGAGGTCCCTGGAATTCTGTCACTTATACGTGCAACAAATCCGCCGATGAACGCCCTAACCTCTATCACGGTATAACGAATCCCAACACGGGAAAAGTTATTTGGCCCAAAAAGACCGCCGTTTGGAAATATGATGCGGCACGGCATAGAGAGAATGAATTGAGTGGCTTAGTTTGGTGGGGTGCGGGCGGTACAGCAAGAATGCCGCGGCTAAAGCGGTTCCTACATGAAATGGGCGATGTTGTGCCTAGATCGTTCTTCCATTATGATGACACTGGCCACACACAGGAAGCACGGTCAGAGCTGCTTGAAGTTCTGCCTGATTGTCCATTTACAACCCCAAAAACATCGCGCCTCATCCGTAGAATCATTGAACTGGCTACTAATCCAGGCGACCTTGTTCTAGATTCATTTGCTGGATCAGGAACAACTGGCCATGCTGTCCTGAGCCTTAATCATTTGGCACTAAATGAGGGCCCACGCCGCTTCATTCTCGTGGAGATGGAAAAGAAGATTGCAAGCGAAGTTACTGCCGAACGTGTACGTCGTGTGACAGAGGGATACACCAATGCAAAAGGCGAGCGCGTGGAGGGGCTTGGCGGCGGGTTCCGCTACTGCGAGTTAGGCGAGCCGTTGTTCGACGAGAACGGGAAAATTCGTGAGACGGTCGGCTTTGCCGACCTTGCGCGGCACGTCTACTTCAGCGAGACGGGCGAGCCGCTGCCGCGAGAGCGCGTCAACAAATCGCCCTTCCTCGGCGCGTGTCGAGGCGTCGGAATTTACCTGCTCTACAACGGCATCCTCGGCGACCAGAGCGCCAACGGCGGCAACGTCCTCACGCGCGCGGTCCTCGCGCAGCTTCCGCCGTTCGACGGGCAGAAAGTCATCTACTGCGCCGGCTGCCTGCTCGGCCGCGACCGGTTGCAGGCGGAGCGGATCATCATCCGCCAGACGCCTTACGAGATCAAAGTGAGTTGAACCTCATGCCCAGAAAAAAACAGAATCCAACGAACGACCTGCTGGAGCCGCTGATCTTAACGATCCGCGGACAGCGGGTGATTTTAGACGCCGACCTGGCGCGGCTCTATGACCTGCCGACGTATCGTTTTAACGAAGCTTTTAAACGTAATAGGAAACGATTCCCGGATGATTTTGCCTTCCAACTCACAAAGGCCGAGTATGCCAACTTGAGGTCGCAAATTGTGATCTCAAGTTCGGAACCTGCAGATTCACAAGGGGATATTCCGAACTCATCGCAAATTGCGATGAGTTCCAGCCTCCATCGTGGCGCGGCTTATCGCCCCTGGGCCTTCACCGAACATGGCGCGCTGATGGCGGCGAACATCCTTCGCAGCAAACGGGCGGTCGAGATGAGCATCTTTGTGGTGCGCGCTTTCGTGCGGCTGCGGGAGCAAATTGCGGCCAACGCCGCCATTCTCAAGCGGCTGGCGGAAATCGACAAGACCCTTCTGGAGCATGACCATGCCCTCGGCACGATCTGGCACAAGCTCCAACCGCTCTTGCAGCCGCCGCCCGACCCGCCGAAGCGGCGCCTCGGCTTTCGTAAGGATGACCCATGATCGCCTTGAAAGAGTATCAAGAGCGCGTCCTCGACTCCCTTCGGGATTTCTTCCGGCAATGCGCGAAGGAAGGACGGCCCGAAGCGGCGTTCCAGGCGGTGCAGGCTCGTAACGGCCGGCCGCCGGCGCCTTACATTCCGGTCCAGGCGTCCGGTCTTCTGCCGGGAATGCCTTACGTCTGCCTGCGGGTGCCGACGGGCGGGGGGAAAACATTGCTGGCCTGTTATGCGACAGGGCTCGCGATGCGCGAGTTGATGCACGCCGACCGAGCCGTCATCCTCTGGCTGGTGCCGAGCAACACGATTCTCGATCAAACCGCCGACGCGTTGCGCGACCCGCGCCACCCCTACCGCCGCGCGCTGGAGTTGGCCTGCGGCCCGGTGGAAGTCGTCAAGATTCAGGAAGCGCTGCACCTCTCGCGCGCGACCATAGAGGGACAGACGGTCGTCATCGTCGCGACGATTCAATCCTTCCGTGTCGAAGACACCACGGGGCGGAAGGTCTACGACCAGAACGGCGCGTTCTCGGAGCATCTGCTGAATCTGCCCGCCGACAGGCTGGCCGACCTGTTTCCCGGCGCGGACGGAAAACCGAAACCGTCGCTGGTGAACATGCTGCGGCTGCGCCGGCCGATCATCATCGTAGACGAGGCGCACAATGCGCGCACCCCGCTTTCTTTCTCCACGCTCGGCAACGTGCTTCCATCGTGCATCGTCGAGTTTACCGCAACCCCCGCTCGGGAGGGACCCAGCCCGTCGAACGTGCTGCACCACGTCTCGGCGGCGGAGTTGAAGGCGGGTAAGATGGTGAAACTTCCTCTGCGGGTCATCACTCGACATCCGAGCCAGCGCGATCAACTCCTGGCGGAGGCGATCACCCTTCGCAATGATCTGGAGAGATTGGCAGTGGCCGAAGCGCAAATGACGGGCGAGTACCTACGGCCGATTCTCCTCATTCAAGCGGAACGTGTAGATATGTGCGAGCCGCTGCGGGATCGATTGGTGAGCGAGTTCGGCGTTGAAAAAGATCGGGTGAAGATCTCCGTCGGTACGCTCGACGAACTTCCGGCGGCCGATGAGATCAAATCGCCGAAGTGCCCGGTGCGCGTCATCATCACGGTGCAAAAACTCCGCGAGGGATGGGATTGCCCGTTTGCTTACGTTCTGTGCAGCCTCAAAGAAACACGCTCGGCCAGAGCGATTGAGCAGATCGTCGGGCGCATTCTTCGCCTTCCGGAGGCGCAGGAAAAGCGCCACCCCGACCTCAACTGCGCTTATGCCTTCTCTGTGTCCGATTCGATTGTGGAGGTGCTTGCCGAGTTGCGCGATGCGTTGGAGAGCAACGGCTTCACCGCGGCCGAGGCGGAGCGGATCATCATCCCCGTTGCCCAAGGCACCCTGCCGCTTGGGGCCTATCCAAAGACGGTACAGGTCTCGCCGGCGGAGATCGACGCAGCCGTGGCGCAGGCGCAGGTGGAAGCGTTGGATGGGAAGGCGAGGGTCGATGCCGTAAAAGGCGAAGTTACGGTGCTGGTGCCGCTCGATCAGGACGAGGAGGAAAAGCTCGCCAGTTGCATGAAGACGCCCGAAGCCAAGAACAAAGTCCGTGAGATCGTGACGCTGGTGCGCGAGGCGGAGAAGGCGTTCGGCGGAAGCGGGGAAACACGCGCGCCGTCGCCCTATGAACGGCAGATCGACTTCATCGTGCCGCTCCTTTGCGTCAGCGAGAACGGGAGGCTGTTCGAGTTCGAGAGCACGTTTCTGCTGGAGCATTCGTGGAAGCTCAGTGAGAAGGATGCCTCGCTCCCTGTCGGCTATCACCCCCTGCATCGCCCGGCCGGGGAAGGCGGGGTTGTCGATGTCGGCCAAAAAGGGGAGGTGCAGACGAGCATCGCATCAGAAAGCGAAACCGATTTCGTATCGACGCTCCACCAACAGGTGTTTGCGCTCGGAGACGCCGGCGACTGGACGATCGAAGGGCTGGTTGGATGGCTCGACAGCCACATCGATCACAAAGACATTCCGATGGGCGAATCGGCGGAATTTTTGAGGAAGGCCCTCCGCGGCCTCATGGCTAAGTTTGGCGTGGACGACGTGAGCGCGCTTGCGCTCGATCGCTTTCGCCTGCGCGACGAAATCGAAGCCCGCATTCAGCACTATCGGGAAGCCGAGAAGAAGAGCGCGTTTCAGTTGTTCTTGCTGCCCGAATCTCCATTGACTGTCGGCGACAATCGCGCGCTCAATTTCAAGACAATGATCTATGAACCGAGTTGGCTCTACGAAGGGGGCTTTCAATTCAAGAAGCACTATTTCGGGCTGAAACCTGGTGAACTGAGCGAAAAGACAACGGCCGGC
This sequence comes from Candidatus Manganitrophus morganii, assembly GCA_021651055.1. Classification (NCBI taxonomy): domain Bacteria; kingdom Pseudomonadati; phylum Nitrospirota; class Nitrospiria; order Candidatus Troglogloeales; family Candidatus Manganitrophaceae; genus Candidatus Manganitrophus; species Candidatus Manganitrophus morganii. The sequence goes on along the minus strand of JAJHOH010000001.1, from coordinate 2,404,659 downwards.
GAGTCGACGGAGGAGTTCCGATGCGCGCAGTTCATAGAACAACTTCCGGAAATAAAATTCTGGGTGCGAAACCTTCCTCGAAAAGCCGCATCGTTTCGCCTGCTGACCTCAAAGGACTGGTTTTATCCGGACTTTCTCTGCCAATTGATCGACGGCCGCGTCCTCGCGGTAGAATACAAAGGGAAACATCTCTACGATACGGCCGATTCCGAAGAAAAACGTGCCGTCGGAGCGGTGTGGGCGGCGCGGAGCGGCGGACGCTGTTTGTTCGTCATGCCGACGGAGGGTGACTTTTCAGAGATTAAGAAAGTGGTCAGGCCGCGGTGACCACCCACTTGATGGGTCTGAGGATGTCGTGATTTAGGAAAGTCCTCCCAAAATCAATGTTCTCCCTGTCCTAACACCACCCGCTCCACCTCTTTCCAAAGAAGATCCTTCCCTTCTTTACTTTCCGCCGAGGTCACGATGACGTCGGAAATCCCGAATGAAGCCTTCACCGCCTCGATCTGCTCCTTTCTCTGATTCCGCCCGATCTTGTCGGCCTTCGTCGCCGCATAAAGGGTCGGCACCTGAAAGTGGTCGAGCCACTTCTTCATCTCCTGATCGAGGAAGACGGTCGGGTGGCGGAGGTCGATCAAGAGGACGATCCCCTTCAGCTGCTTCCGCTTCGTCAGATAGGTCTCGATCATCGGCCCCCACTGCATCCGCACCGACAACGGCGCCTTGGCGTAGCCGTAGCCGGGAAGATCGACGAGAAAAAAATTCCGGTTGATCTTGAAAAAATGAATCAGCTGCGTCTTCCCCGGCGTGGAGGAGACATAGGCGATCTTCCGCCCCAACAGAGAATTGATCAAGGACGACTTCCCGACATTCGATCGCCCGACGAAAGCGATCTCCGGAAGCGGCTCCTTGGGACAATCCTCGATCGCGACACACCCTTTGATATATTCCACCGAAGTCAATTTCATGAATCCGATGCTGCATGAAACGGCATCAAAAAGCAAGCACGTTTCTCTCCCTCTCTTCCTCCCCCCTTTGCATCGGCTCGAACGAAGCCGTTATAATCATAATCAGATATTGATCAGCGTGAGGATTCCAGCCATGAAAATCAAACTCTGCCCGGGCCACCCCTACCCCCTGGGGGCCACCTGGGACGGCGAAGGGACCAACTTCGCCCTTTTCTCCGAAAACGCCACCGCCGTCGAGCTCATCCTGTATGACGAAGTCTACGCGAAGAAAGCCGCCGCCGTGATCCGCCTGCGCGAGCAGACCGATCAGGTCTGGCACGGCTATCTCCCCGGCATCGGCCCGGGACAGCTTTACGGATACCGCGTCTATGGACCCTACCAGCCGGAACAGGGACACCGATTCAATCCGGCCAAGCTCCTGATCGATCCTTACGCCAAGGCGATTTCCGGGAACATTCAATGGAGCGATCTCCTCTTCCCCTATCCGTTGGGGAACCCCGACCAAGATCTGAAAAAAGACGATCGGAACGACGGGGCTTCCGTCCCGAAAAGTGTCGTGATCGACACCACTTTTGATTGGGGCGACGACCGCCTGCTTCGGACCCCGTGGCATAAAACGATTATCTACGAAGTCCACGTCAAAGGGTTCACGGCGCAGCATCCGGAAATCGACGAGCGGATTCGGGGAACCTATGCCGGGCTCGCCTCGGAACCGGCGATCCGTTATCTCAAAGAGCTCGGGATCACGGCGGTGGAGCTGTTGCCGGTCCATCATCATGTCGATGATATGTATCTGATCGAAAAAGGGCTCTCGAATTACTGGGGATACAACAGCATCGGCTTCTTCGCCCCCGACGTCCGCTACGCCGCCTCGAACGAGCGCGGGAGCCAGGTCGGAGAATTCAAGCGGATGGTAAAAGCCCTTCATGCCGCCGGAATCGAAGTGATCCTCGATGTCGTCTACAATCACACCGCGGAGGGAAACCATCTCGGCCCGACCCTCTCCTTCCGCGGCATCGACAACCTCGCCTACTATAAAACCGTTCCCGACCAGCCGCGCTACTACATGGACTACACCGGGACCGGAAACAGCATGAACATGAATCACCCCCGGACGTTGCAGCTGATCATGGACTCGCTCCGCTACTTCGTCAACGAGATGCATGTCGACGGCTTCCGTTTCGATCTCGCCTCTACGCTCGCGCGGGAGCTGCACGACGTCGATCGGCTCGCCGCCTTCTTCGACATCATCCATCAAGACCCGGTCCTCTCCCAGGTCAAGCTGATCGCCGAGCCGTGGGACGTCGGCGAGGGGGGCTACCAGGTCGGCAACTTCCCGGTCCTCTGGACCGAGTGGAACGGGAAGTACCGCGACGCCGTCCGGCGCTACTGGCGGGGCGACGACAGCCTCATCACCGAAATGGGATGGCGGCTCGCCGGATCGGGCGATCTCTATCAACACAACGGGCGGCGGCCGTATGCCAGCATCAATTTCATCACCGCGCACGACGGCTTCACGTTAAACGACCTGGTCAGCTACAACGAGAAACACAACATCGCCAACGGAGAGGAGAACCGGGACGGGATCAACGAAAACGACAGTTGGAATTGCGGGGCGGAGGGGCCGACCGACGATCCGGGGGTTGTTGCGCTGCGGGAGCAGCAGAAGCGGAACTTTCTGGCGACCCTCTTCCTCTCCCAGGGGGTCCCGATGCTCCTCGGGGGGGACGAGGTGAGCCGGACCCAACAGGGGAACAACAACACCTACTGCCAGGACAACCCCCTCTCCTGGCACCATTGGGAGTGGAGCGGCCGCCAGCGCGACCTCCTGGTATTCACGAAGAAGCTGATCCGCCTTCGCCATGAGCACCCGATCTTCCGGCGGAGGAAATATTTCTCCGGGCGGAAGATCCACGGCGCCGGCGTCAAAGACATCTCCTGGTACCGGCCCGACGGAGAAGAAATGACCGAAACCGAATGGAATACCTTTTTCGTAAAGGTCTTGGGACTTCGTCTGATCGGGGAAGAGCTGGATGAAACCGACCGGCATGGCGATCCGATCCGCGACGACGCCTTTCTCATTTTGATGAACGCCCATCACGAGCCGATTGAATTTACTCTTCCGAAAGAGCCGGCCCCCCAGCTCTGGGAGATCTGCATCGACACCGCCGCCCCCGATCGGGAGCCGGAGCGTTTTAAAAGCGGCGAATCTTTTTCCCTTCCGGGACGGGCGTTGGTGTTGTTCAAACGGGCGGACTTATAGGGCGATTCGGATGACACTGTAGAGACGTCCCGGCGGGACGGCTCTATGACTCTTTCGGCGGCGGAAGGCCGGTCGGCGTCTTGCTCTCCATCATGGCGCGGAGCACCTCGGCCACACTCCAGGCCTGGGCGATGCAGCCGCGGCCGGTGTGGGGGGGCTCGGCGTCGAAGATCTCGCTGATTGTGCCGACCCCGTTGTCGTAGAGGTGAGCCTCGAACGCCTTCAGCAGCGCCTCCGCCCGCGGCCCTTCTCCATACACCTTCCGCCAGGCGTCAAAGAAGGGGCCGATCAGCCAGGCCCAGACCGTTCCCTGGTGATAGGCGGCGTCCCGCGCACGGAGATCGCCGAAGTAGCGGGGCTGGTAATCTTTGTGGGCCGGATCGAGGGTCCGCAGGCCGACCGGGGTGAGGAGCCGCTCGGTGACGATATCGATCACCGGCTGCCATCGTCCTTGTTCTAGAACCGGGAAACGGAGCGAGATCGCAAAGATCTGGTTCGGACGAAGGCTAAAATCATCCCCGTTTTCCCCGTCGATGACATCATAGAGGTACCGGCCCGGCTCATACCAAAACCGGGCGTTGAACGATTGATAGACCCGATCGGCCAAATCGTTATACTCCTGCGGCGGCTCCCCCATCTCGCTCGCCCAAAGGGCCATCAGCCGCAGTGCATTGTACCAGAGCGCCTCGATTTCGACCGGCTTGCCGCGCCGCGGCGTGACGACCCAATCGCCGACTTTGGCATCCATCCAGGTGAGCTGGAGTCCCGGCGCCCCCTCCCGGACCAACCCGTCGCTCGGATCGACCCCGATCCCGAAGCGGGTCCCCTTAAGATGGTGCGTGATGACCGACTGGAGATCTGGGAAGAGGGCGCGCAATGTTTCCTGATCCCCGGTCACCCGCAGGTAACGGTCGATGGCGTGAAAGTACCAGAAGGTGGCATCGACGGTATGATAGAGGGCGGTCCGCGCCCCTTCCGGAAAGAGATTCGGCAGCAGGCCGTCTTTCAGATAATGCGAGAAGGTCCGGAGGATCGCCCCCGCCTCCCGGTAACGCCCGGTGCAGAGGGTCAGCCCCTCCAGGCTGATCATCGTATCCCGCCCCCAATCGGTAAACCAGTGATACCCCGCGATGACGGTCCGCACCTGATCTCCCGAGGCGCGCGCCAAGGCATGCTCTTCCAGCCGGCTTCCCGGAAGGACGATGAATTGATCGGCTGCAAGAGCGAGCTGCGCCGTCAGCCCGCTGCGCGCCGCCGAGGGCGCCAGCGCCAGGAGCTTCTCGTGACGGCGCCGTTCCGCTTCGAAGACGGCGGCGGGCGGAAGATCGAGCAGCTCCCACGGCTCGGTGCTGGCGACCAGCGCCACCGGCTCTCCCGGAAAGAGCTCCACGGTAAAATAACCGGGGCTATGAAGCTCCGCCTGATGAT